>NZ_JBSFEN010000001.1:0-1184317 GCF_053594455.1 Streptomyces sp. NPDC001927
AGGGCCTGTCGTTTGGATCAGGCCGGATCAGGGAGCGGGGTCTGGTGCGTGCGATCGCAAGGCGGAGGAGGGAGTCAACGCGGAGCGTTGGCGACCGACGACAACGCGGCGAGGCGCGGTGCCAGGGCCCGCGAGCCCGGCATGATCCAAACGGCAGGCCCTAGGCCGTACCCTCGACCCTTGCCGATCGTACGGTCGGGGTGCCCGGATAGCATCCGGCGCATGGAGCCCACCGAGCCGCAGCTGAAGGTCGTCGTCGCCGACGCGGTCGCCACCGTCGTCATCGCGAACCCGGCCAAGCGCAACGCGATGACGGCCGCGATGTGGCGGTCCCTGCCCGAGCTGCTCGCGCCGCTCGCCACCGACCCCGAGGTCCGCGCGCTCGTGCTCACCGGCGAGGGCTCCACCTTCTGCGCCGGCGCGGACATCTCGACGCTGCGGGAGCCGGGCGACGAGCAGCAGTCGCTCGCGGTACGGGCCGAGGAGGCGCTCGCCGCCTTTCCCAAGCCGACGCTCGCGGCCGTCCGCGGCTTCTGCGTGGGCGGCGGCAGCCAGCTCGCCGCCGCCTGCGACCTGCGGTTCGCCGAGGAGGGCGCGCGGTTCGGGGTCACCCCGGCGAAGCTCGGGATCGTCTTCCCCGCCTCCTCGACCCGCAGGCTGGCCGCCCTGGTGGGGCCCTCCGCCACCAAGTACCTTCTCTTCTCCGCCGAGTTGATCGACGCCGAGCGGGCGCTGCGCACCGGTCTCGTGGACGAGGTCCTGCCGGTGGGCGAACTGGACAAGCGGGTGGCCGAGTTCACCCGGGTGCTCGTCGGGCGCTCGCTGCTCACCCAGGCGGCGGCGAAGGAGTTCGCGGACGGCCGCACGGACCGGGACGCGCACTGGGCCGAGCAGGCACGCGGCAGCGGCGACACCGCCGAGGGGGTCGCCGCCTTCCTGGAGCGCCGCGCGCCCCGCTTCACGTACGGCCTCTGATTCCCCGGCCGGGGTCCGCTCAGCTCTTTTCGGCGAGGTCCTTCGTGGCCGTGCCGCGCCAGTGGGCGACGATCGCCGCCGGGGCCTTCTCCGGGGAGCCCGCGTCGTACGGCGGCTGAGGGTCGTACTCGGTCAGGAGCTGGATGGTCTGGGCGGTCTCGTCGCCGGCGATCCGGCCGATGAGGTGCAGCGCCATGTCGATGCCGGACGAGACGCCGGCGGCGGTGACGTACTTGCCGTCGAAGACGACCCGCTCGCCGGTGGGCTCGACGCCGACCGCCCGGAGCTCGTCGAAGGCGAGCCAGTGGGTGGTGGCGCGGCGGCCGTCGAGCAGGCCCGCGGCGCCCAGGATCAGGGAACCGGTGCAGACGGACGTCGTCCAGGTGCTCGTCGCGTCGGCGGTACGGAGCCAGTCGAGGATCTCCGGGTCGTTCATCGCCTCCCGGGAGTCGGGGCCGCCGGGGACGAGGACGATGTCCGGGTGCGGCACCTCCGCGAGGGTCTTGTCGGCGACGAGCGCGAGGCTGCCCTGGTCGTTGCGGACGGGCCCGGCCTCCTTGGCGACGAAGACGGTCTCGGCCCCGGGGATGCGGGCCAGGAGCTCGTACGGGCCGACGGCGTCGAGGGTGGTGAAGCGCTCGTAGAGCAGGACGGCGATCTGCACGGTAGGGTCCCTTCGGTCAGTGGGTGGGTGGCGATTTCAGAGCGTGGTCCGCGGTGCGTTCGGTACGGACGCGTTCGGTACGGGTGCGTGGAAGCGGCGGCGGTAGTCCGCCGGGGCGGTGCCCATGGCCTTGACGAAGGCTCGGCGCATGGCCTCGGGGGTGCCATAGCCGGCGGCCCGGGAGACCTCCTCGACGCCGTCGACCGACTCCTCCAGGAGCCTGCGCGCGTGTTCGAGCCGGACCCGGTCGACGTACCGGCCCGGGGTCGTGCCGGTCTCCGCCTGGAAGGCGCGGGCGAAGTGGCGCGGTGACAACCGGGCGCGGGCCGCGAGGGCCTCGACGGAGAGGTCTCCCGCCGGGTGTTCGGTGATCCACTGCTGGAGGTCCCGCAGCGGCGCGCGCTGGGCGGTCTGGGCGGCGAGCTGGGCGCTGAACTGCGCCTGGTTGCCCGGGCGGCGCAGGAAGACGACCAGGTGCCGGGCGACGGTCAGCGCGGTGTCGCGGCCCAGGTCCTCCTCCACGAGCGCGAGCGCGAGGTCGATGCCCGCGGTCACACCGGCCGACGTGGAGACGCGGCCGTCGCGGACGAAGATCGGGTCCGGGTCCACGTCGACCCGGGGATAGCAGCGGGCGAGGTGGTCGCAGGCGATCCAGTGGGTGGTCGCCCGGTGGCCGTCGAGGAGCCCGGCCTCCGCGAGCAGCAGGGCGCCGGTGCAGACGGAGACCAGGCGTTCGGCGCGCGGGGCGTGCTCGCGCAGCCAGTCGATCAGGCGCGGGTCGGGACGGCGGGTGCCCTCGCCGCCGGGGACGAGCAGGGTGTGCGGGCGGTTCGCGGCGGCGAGCGTCGTGTCCGGGAGCAGCCGCAGGCCGCTCTGGGTGCGGACCGGTCCCCCGTCGAGCGAGGCGGTCACGATCGGGTAGGTGCCGCCACCGGCGCGGCCCGCGCCGGCGAACACCTCCACCGGTCCGGTGACATCCAGGCTCTGCACATCGTCGAAGAGGACGACGAGCACGGGTCGCTTCGTCATGTGCACCATCCTTGGCGGAGCACGTGACGTCCGCAATGACGAAGAACCCACCTTTCCTGCCATCGGAACGGGGACGCGTCCCCCGGGGTTCCGGTCGTACCGACCAGTCGGTAACGTTCCGTCCATGACCTCTCTGCCGCCCCGCGCGGGCCGCCGCTGCCACCACATGCTGAACCCGATGCACTCCACGGTGTACTTCTCGCCCGACCTGGACACCGAGTTCAAGGCCCTCGGCTTCGAGGACCCGGCGGCCATGCGGCTCGCCTCGCGCAGTGCCGCGATGGGGGCGGTCGGTGCGGGAACCGTCGCCGCGGCGTTCTACAACTACAACGTCGAGTTGCTGGCCCGGCACCTGCCCGCCGTCTGGGACATCGCCTCGCCCGCCGAGGTGGGGGCCGCACGGCTGCGAGCCGTGGACAGCACCCTGCGCCGTCTCCTCGGCGAGGAGGCGATCGCCTCGGCCGAGATGACGGAGGCCGCCGAGCTCGCGCTGCGCGCCACCGAGGCCTGCACCCGGCACGCCCGGCCGCTCTACTCGGCCCACGCCGACCTGCCGGTCCCCGAGGCGCCGCACCTGCGGTACTGGTACGCCACGACGCTGCTGCGCGAGCACCGCGGCGACGGCCACCTGGCGGCCCTGCTGACCGTGGGCCTCGACCCGCTGGAGGCGATGGTCAGCCACACGGCCACGGGCCTGGGCATGAACCCGCGCTGGGCCCTGGGCACCCGGGGCTGGGGGCGCGCCGACTGGGACGCCGCCGCCGAGCGGCTGCGGGAGCGCGAGCTGATCGACGCGGAGGGCGAGCTCACCGCCGCGGGCACGGCGCTGCGCGAGGAGCTGGAGGAGCGGACGGACCAGCTGGACACCGCCCCGTACGAGCACCTGGGCGCGGCGGGCGTGGAGCGGCTCACGGAGCTGGGCAAGGCCTTCCGGAACGCGGCGTTCCTGGCCGGTGCCTTCCCGACGGACCTCAACGCCAAGAGCTGACCCGAGGCCGCCCCCGGTCCGCGGCCGCGCCACCGGACACGGCGGGGCCGGGGCGCGTGCGGGGTTCCGGAGCGTAAGACGGCACAATGCACTCGCAAGCTTGAGGCACGAGAAGGCGAGTCGGGACACCGTGACGACGTCCATCGAAGGCAGGATCGCCGAGGAACTCGGCGTACGTGAGCGACAGGTGAGGGCGGCCGTCGAGCTGCTCGACGGCGGCTCGACCGTGCCGTTCATCGCGCGCTACCGCAAGGAAGCGACGGAGATGCTCGACGATGCGCAGCTGCGCACGCTGGAGGAGCGGCTGCGCTACCTCCGGGAGCTGGAGGACCGGCGGACCGCCATCCTCGACTCCGTACGGGAGCAGGGGAAGCTGACGGCCGAGGTGGAGGCCCAGCTGCGGGCCGCCGACACCAAGGCCCGTCTGGAGGACATCTATCTGCCCTTCAAGCCCAAGCGCCGCACCAAGGCGCAGATCGCCCGCGAGGCCGGTCTCGAACCGCTGGCGGAGGGGCTGCTCGCCGACCCGTCGGTGGAGCCCGCGGCGGCCGCGGTGGCCTTCGTGGACGCCGACAAGGGCGTCGCGGACCCGGCGGCGGCTCTGGAGGGCGCCCGCGCCATCCTCACCGAGAAGTTCTCCGAGGACGCCGACCTGATCGGCGAGCTGCGGGAGCGGATGTGGGGCCGTGGCCGGCTGGCGGCGAAGGTGCGGGACGGGAAGGAGGAGGCGGGCGCGAAGTTCGCCGACTACTTCGACTTCGCGGAGCCCTTCACCGCGCTCCCCTCGCACCGGATCCTCGCGATGCTGCGGGGCGAGAAGGAGGACGTCCTCACCCTGGAGCTGGAGCCGGAGGAGCCGTCCGAGGTGCCCGGCCCGACCGCGTACGAGGGGATGGTCGCCTCGCGCTTCGGCGTGGCCGAGCGGGGGCGTCCGGGCGACAAGTGGCTCCTCGACACGGTCCGCTGGGCCTGGCGGACCCGGATCCTGGTCCACCTCGGGATCGACCTGCGGCTGCGGCTGAGGACGGCCGCCGAGGACGAGGCGGTCCGGGTCTTCGCGGCGAACCTGCGCGACCTGCTGCTCGCGGCCCCGGCGGGGACGCGGGCGACCCTGGGCCTGGACCCCGGCTTCCGTACGGGCGTCAAGGTGGCCGTGGTCGACAGTACGGGCAAGGTCGTCGCCACCGACACGATCTACCCGCACGTCCCGGCGAACAAGTGGGACGAGTCGCTGGCGAAGCTGGCGCGGCTCGCGAAGGAGCACGCGGTCGAGCTGGTCGCCATCGGCAACGGCACGGCATCGCGCGAGACGGACAAGCTCGCGACCGAACTCATCGCCAAGCACCCCGAGTTGACGCTCACCAAGGTCATGGTCTCGGAGGCGGGCGCCTCCGTGTACTCGGCCTCGGCGTTCGCCTCGCAGGAACTGCCGGGCCTGGACGTCTCGTTGCGCGGCGCGGTCTCGATCGCGCGGCGGCTGCAGGACCCGCTGGCCGAGCTGGTGAAGATCGACCCGAAGTCGATCGGCGTCGGGCAGTACCAGCACGACCTGTCCGAGGTGAAGCTCTCCCGCTCGCTCGACGCGGTGGTCGAGGACTGTGTGAACGGTGTCGGTGTCGACGTCAACACCGCGTCCGCACCGCTGCTTTCGCGGGTCTCGGGCATCGGCGCTGGCCTCGCCGAGAACATCGTGGCGCACCGCGACGCGAACGGCCCGTTCCGCTCGCGGAAGGCACTGAAGGACGTGGCGCGGCTCGGCCCGAAGGCGTATGAGCAGTGCGCGGGCTTCCTGCGGATCCGCGGCGGGGACGACCCGCTGGACGCGTCCTCGGTGCACCCGGAGGCGTACCCGGTGGTGCGGCGGATGGTGAAGACGACGGGTGGCGAGGTCGCGTCGCTGATCGGCAACTCCGGGGTGCTGCGGTCGCTGCGGGCGGATGAGTTCGTGGACGAGACCTTCGGTCTGCCGACGGTCACCGACATCCTGCGCGAGCTGGAGAAGCCGGGGCGCGACCCGCGGCCCGCGTTCAAGACGGCCACGTTCAAGGAGGGTGTCGAGAAGATCGGCGACCTCGTGTCGGGGATGGTCCTGGAGGGCGTGGTCACGAACGTGGCGGCGTTCGGGGCGTTCGTGGACATCGGCGTGCACCAGGACGGGCTCGTCCATGTGTCGGCCATGTCCAAGACCTTCGTCAAGGACCCGCGCGACGTGGTGAAGCCGGGTGACGTGGTCCGGGTGAAGGTCCTGGACGTCGACATCCCGCGCAAGCGGATCTCGCTGACGCTGCGGCTCGACGACGAGGCGACGGCGGACGCGGCGGGGGCGCCGCAGCGGGAGCGCGGGGAGCGGCGCGAGCGCGGTGACCGCGGCGAGCGCGGTGGCCGTCCGCCGCAGCAGCGGCGCGGTCAGGGGCAGGTGCAGGGCGGCCAGGGCCAGCGGTCGGCCTCGGCTCCGGCGCCCGCGAACAGCGCGATGGCGGACGCCCTGCGCAAGGCCGGCCTGCTGAACAACGAGGGCGGCGGCGGGAAGCGGCGCGGCCGCTGACGCGATGCGGGCCCGGCCGTGAGGCCGGGCCCGTCGCTTCCGTGCGGGCTCGCCGCAGCGCGCTGTGTCAGGCGTTCGGGAGGAAGCGGAGGGCCCATTCGGCTCGGTTGGCGACCGTCAGGTCGTCGTCCTCGGTCAGGGGCTGGAGGAGGGCGCGGGAGCGGGCCGGGTCGGCCTGGACCAGGTCGACGATCTCCGCCGCCAGGGAGTCCTGGTCGTCGCCGAGGTCCACGGAGGAGGCCCGCAGGAGCGCCGGCAGGGCGTCCGGGCCGCCGATCGCGGCGAGGACGCCGCCGAGCAGCTCGCGGGCGTAGGCGTTGCGCTCGACGAGGGCCCGGTCCAGTTCGGCCTGGAGCCGGGGCAGCAGCGCCGCGTCGCCCGAGGCGGCGATCTCGTCGGCGAGGTCGATGGTCTCGTCGACATCGGCGTCGAGGTCGTCCAGCATCTCGGTGAGCCGGGTCAGCAGGTCGGTCATGGTGTCTCCTGGAATGCGCCGTCCCTCAGGACGGGGACCGTCTCCGAGGTGTCGACCTCGGCGGCCACTGCGACGTCCTGCGGATAGCCGTACTCGTACAGTTCACGCCCCGAAGCGCAGCTGTGCAGCTCCGCCACCGGGTCCTCCGTCGCCTCCCACAGCGTGGCCGCCGCCCGCGCCTCGGGCGTCAGGGTGTACGGGCCGAGGCCGCGCAGGGCCGACAGGACGGCGCCCGCGCCGAGGAGGTCCTCCAGGGCGGGGCGCAGGGAGCCGTCGGGCCACCGCTCGCCCGAGGCGATCACCGCGAGTGGCCTCGACTCGGAGCCGTAGCCGTGGGCGGCCAGCCGGCGGGCGACCGCCGTGCGGTTGCGGAGCGAGGCGGCGACCACCGTGGCCCCGCCCGCCCCCGCAGCGATCGTGGAGCCGTTCGGGGACGGCAGGACCAGGCGCGGGGTCGGCGGGGCGGCCCGCAGGGCGGCCGGGGAGAGCGTCCACGGGGTCTCGGGCGTCGCCTCGCTCCGGCCGACGGCGAGGGCCGCGTCGCGCTCGGTCGCGTACGCGGCCGAGCTCTCGTCACGCCATCGGTACGGGAGGACGGACGTACCCGCCTCCACCGCCACGCCCACCGACGTGGTGAAGGAGAGGACGTCCACGACGACCAGGCACGCTGCGTCCTTCGCCAGGACGGCGGCCTCGGTCGGGCCCCAGCCGAGGGCGACACCCATCAGAGCTCGGTCACCTTGCCGGCCGCGACCTCGACGCGACGGGTCGTACGGACCGCGTCCAGCATCCTCCGGTCGTGCGTGACCAGGAGAAGCGTGCCGGTGTAGGTGTCGAGCGCGGACTCCAGCTGCTCGATGGCCGGCAGGTCCAGGTGGTTCGTCGGCTCGTCGAGGACGAGGAGATTGACGCCCCGGCCCTGGAGGAGGGCGAGCGCGGCCCGGGTCCGCTCGCCCGGGGAGAGCGTGGTGGCGGGGCGCAGCACGTGCGCGGCCTTGAGCCCGAACTTCGCCAGCAGGGTCCGTACCTCCGCCGGCTCGGTCTCGGGGACGGCCGCGCAGAACGCGTCGAGCAGCGACTCCGAGCCGTGGAAGAGCTTGCGGGCCTGGTCGACCTCGCCGACGACGACGCCCGAGCCGAGCACGGCGTCGCCCGCGTCGAGCGGGAGGCGGCCGAGGAGCGCGGCGAGCAGCGTCGACTTGCCGGCCCCGTTCGCGCCGGTGATCGCGACCCGGTCGGCCCAGTCGATCTGGAGGGTCGCGGGCCCGAAGCGGAAGTCGCCGCGCCGGACCTCGGCCTCGCGCAGGGTCGCCACGACCGAGCCGGAGCGCGGGGCGGAGGCGATCTCCATCCGCAGCTCCCACTCCTTGCGGGGCTCGTCCACGACGTCGAGCCGCTCGATCATCCGCTGCGTCTGGCGGGCCTTCGCGGCCTGCTTCTCGCTCGCCTCGCCGCGCAGCTTCCGGCCGATCTTGTCGTTGTCGGTGGCCTTGCGGCGGGCGTTGCGGACGCCCTTGTCCATCCAGTTGCGCTGCATCAGGGCGCGGCCTTCGAGGGCGGCCTTCTTGTCGGCGAACTCCTCGTACTCCTCGCGGGCGTGCCGGCGGGCGGTGTCCCGCTCCTCCAGGTACGCCTGGTAGCCGCCGCCGTAGAGCGTGATCTGCTGCTGGGCGAGGTCGAGTTCGAGGACCTTGGTGACCGTACGGGTGAGGAACTCGCGGTCGTGGCTGATGACGACCGTGCCCGCGCGGAGCCCCTGGACGAAGGATTCGAGCCGCTCCAGACCGTCGAGGTCGAGGTCGTTGGTGGGCTCGTCGAGCAGGAAGACGTCGTAGCGGGAGAGGAGGAGGGAGGCGAGACCGGCGCGGGCGGCCTGGCCGCCGGAGAGCGAGGTCATCGGCTGGTCGAGGCCGACGGTCAGGCCGAGGGACTCGGCGACCTCCTCGGCCCGCTCGTCGAGGTCGGCGCCGCCGAGGCCGAGCCAGCGCTCCAGGCTCACGGCGTACGCGTCGTCGGCGCCGGGCGCCCCGTCGACGAGGCCCTGGGTGGCCTCGTCCATGGCGGTCTGCGCCGCCGCCACGCCCGTACGGCGGGCCAGGAACTCGCGGACCGTCTCCCCTTCGCGCCGCTCGGGCTCCTGCGGGAGGTGGCCGACGGTCGCGCTGGGCGGCGAGAGCTTGAGCTCGCCCTCCTCGGGGGTGTCGAGCCCGGCGAGCAGCCGCAGCAGCGTCGACTTGCCGGCGCCGTTGACGCCGACGAGGCCGATGACGTCGCCGGGGGCGACGACGAGGTCGAGGCCGGCGAAGAGGGAGCGTTCGCCGTGGCCGGCGGCGAGATCCTTGGCGACGAGAGTGGCAGTCATCAGGGGATGAATCGTATGCCACCGGCCCGACGCACCGTGGTGCGCCCGGACCGGTCCCGGTACGGTCCGGCCATGAGCGACGACGTGATCGTGGTGGGGGGCGGGGTCATCGGTCTGACGACGGCCCTGACGCTGGCGGAGCGCGGCCTTCGGGTACGGGTCTGGTCCCGGGACCCGGCGCCGGAGACGACCTCGGCGGTGGCGGGGGCGCTGTGGTGGCCGTACCGGATCGAGCCCGCGGCGGAGGTGGGCAGCTGGTCGCTCGAGTCGCTGCGGGTGTACGAGAAGCTCGGCGCCGAACCGGTGGCGACCGGGGTACGGCTCGTGCCCGGCGTCCACGCCGAGGTGGACCTCGCCGACCTGGGCGACTGGGCGCGGGAGGTCTCGGGGCTGCGGCAGCTCGCGGCGCCGGAGGTGCCGGGGCCGCACGGGGTGGGTCTGGCCGCGGTGCTGCCGCTGATCGACATGCCGGTCCACTTGGCGTGGCTGCGGGGGCGGCTCGAAGCGGCCGGCGGGGCCGTCGAGCGGCGGACCGTGTCCGGCTTCGCCGAGGCGGCCCGGTCGGCGCGGGTGGTGGTGAACTGCGCCGGGCTCGGCGCCAGGGAGCTCGTACCGGACGCGGGGCTGCGGCCGGTGCGGGGGCAGTTGGTCCTCGTGGAGAACCCGGGCGTCGAGGAGTGGTTCACGGCGGCCGACGCGGCGGCGGACAAGACGACGTACTTCTTCCCGCAGCCGGGGCGGCTGATCCTGGGCGGGACCGCCGAGGAGGGCGACGAGCGCCTGGAGCCCGATCCGGCGACGGCTGCCGCGATCGTGGCGCGGTGCGCCCTGATCCGGCCGGAGATCGCCGGTGCGCGGGTCATCGGCCACCGGGTGGGCCTGCGGCCGGCCCGGGCGGGCGGGGTCCGGCTCGACATGGAGCCGCTGCCGTCCGGCGGCCGCCTGGTCCACAACTACGGCCACGGCGGCGCGGGCGTCACGGTCGCCTGGGGCTGCGCCCGGCGCGCGGCGGAGCTGGCGTGCGCCTGACCGCGGGGACGGGGGCGGGCGACCCCGCCCCCGGTCACGGTCCTTCGCCCGACGCGCTCGTGCCCGGGCCGATGCGGAGTTCGAAGTCTCCGTCGTACCTCTCGTGGCCCGCGATCACGGCGAGTTCGATGACCTCCTCGCCCACCTCGCCCCGGACGATCAGCGGGTCCCTGCGCAGGTCCCGCATGAGCGCCACGCACATGCCGATCATCACGAGGACGAACGGCGCGGCCACTAGGATCGTGAGGTTCTGCAGGCCCGCGAGGGCGTCGCCCTGGCCGTCGCCGATCAGGAGCATGATCGCGGCGACGGCCCCGGTCACCACGCCCCAGAACACGACCACCGGTCGGGTCGGTTCGAAGGTGCCGCGCTGCGAGAGCGTGCCCATGACGATCGACGCGGCGTCCGCGCCCGACACGAAGAAGATGCCCACGAGGATCATCACGAGCAGGCTCATCGCCCCGGCGAGCGGGAACTCCTGAAGCACACCGAAGAGTTGACCCTCGGGCGTGGTCTCCTCCGTCAGCCGGCCCTCCTCGCTCAGCTTCATCGCGGTGCCGCCGAAGACGGCGAACCAGACCAGGCTCACCGCGCTGGGCACGAGGATGACCCCGCCGACGAACTGGCGGATGGTCCTGCCCCGGCTGATCCGGGCAATGAACATGCCGACGAAAGGCGTCCAGGAGATCCACCACGCCCAGTAGAAGACCGTCCAACCGCCCAGCCACTCATGGATGTTGTCGCCGCTGGTCGCCTCGGTCCGGCCGGCCAGCTGCGGCAGGTCGCCGAGGTAGGCGAAGATCGAGGTGGGCAGCAGGTCGAGCACGATGATGGTCGGGCCCGCGATGAAGACGAAAACGGCGAGGATCAGCGCGAGCACCATGTTCGTGTTGGACAGCCACTGGATGCCCTTCTCGACGCCCGAGACGGCGGACACGACGAAGGCGACCGTCAGGACGGCGATGATGCCGACGAGCAGCCCGGTGCCGGTCTTCTCCAGCCAGCCCAACTCCTCGACGCCGCTGCCGATCTGGAGCGCTCCGAGCCCCAGTGAGGCGGCCGAGCCGAAGAGGGTCGCGAAGATCGCCAGGATGTCGATGAACCGGCCGGGTCCTCCGTTGGCCGCCCGCTTGCCGATCAGCGGGGTGAAGACGGCGCTGATGGTCTGCCGGCGGCGGCGCCGGAAGGTGGAGTACGCGATCGCGAGCCCGACGACGGCGTAGATCGCCCACGGGTGGAGGGTCCAGTGGAAGAGGGTGGTGGCCATCGCGGTCGTCATCCGCTCGGCCGAGTCGACGGGGTGGGTGCCAGGCGGCGGAGTGCCGTAGTGGGCGAGCGGCTCGCTCACGCCGTAGAACATCAGGCCGATGCCCATGCCCGCGCTGAACATCATCGCGATCCACGACACGGTCCGAAACTCCGGCCCCTCGCTCTCGTGGCCGAGGGTGATCCGGCCGTACCGGCTGATCGCGAGCCACAGGGCGAAGACGACGAAGCCGGAGGCGGCGAGCATGAACGCCCAGCCACCGTTGCGGATCAGCCCGTCGAGGAGGTCGCTGGAGACGCTCTCCAGGCTGTCCGTGGCCGTGGCGCCCCAGATCACGAAGGCGAGGGTGAGGACGGCGGTGACACCGAACACGATCCGATCCGTCCGGGCCTTGGGGTGGTGGCCGGGGCGGCGCGGAAGGTCCGCCGTCACCGACAGCCCCTCCCGGCCTCCCCGGCCACCGCCGCTCCCGGACTCCCCGGCTGGCTGATCATCCTGCGACACAGGTTCCGTACCTTTCACTGCATTACGGGACAAACACACTCCGTAAGGCAGCAGTACCACAGGTGACTCGCCAGTTCCGGGACCAACTCAGCCCGTCCGTTCGTCAGCCCGTCAACACACCTCCACCGGCCGTCCGGTGGTGAGCCGGTACGCCGCCC
Source organism: Streptomyces sp. NPDC001927 (assembly GCF_053594455.1). Lineage (NCBI taxonomy): Bacteria > Bacillati > Actinomycetota > Actinomycetes > Kitasatosporales > Streptomycetaceae > Streptomyces > Streptomyces sp. NPDC001927. The sequence goes on from NZ_JBSFEN010000001.1 coordinate 11,997, forward strand.
GGCCGTCCAGCAGCAGCGGGACCAGGGCGCGCCCGGACTGGCGCAGGGGCACCAACACCCCGTCGCCGTCCCGCCGGACCGTGATCCCGTGCAGCGCCAGCTCGTCGCCGAACTCGGCGTACTGCGCGGCGTCCAGGCGGTAGCCGCAGGGCGGGTCCTGGACGATCTCGGCGGGTTCGGCGGGGTCGTTGTCGGCGCCGCCGAGCATGACCGGTCCCCGGTCGGCGAAGCCCGTGTGGCGGGCCGCCGCCGTGGCCGCGCCGAGGATGCCGCGCCGCTCGTCGACGTACGCGAACGCGCCCTTCAGTGCGACGAGTTGGGTGGTCACCCGGCGCCGCTTGTTGCGCGCGTCGTCGTCGGCCTCGGCCTGGGTGAGGGCCTCGATCCGGGTCTCGACGAGCAGGCCGACGGAGTGCTTGACGCCGGCCGTGTTGCGCAGGATGCGCTCCTGGCCGTCGCCCGCGACCTGCTTCACCGGCTGACCGGTGTGCGGGTCGGTCCAGATCCCGTATATGCCGCTGCTGAAGCCGGAGATCCCGGCGGCCGACCGGACGTAGGACTCCGACAGGGTGTGGGCCTCGTCGTGCACATGGGTGTCGGTGTTGAGGTTGCGCGGCCAGAGGGCGAGCAGGTCCTTGTCGTAGTACGGCGAGGTGCCGTCGTACTCGTGCAAGTCGTAGACCAGCTCGGGGCGCCGGTCGCGGATGAGCGCGGCGAGCGCCCGGCCCTCGGCGGTCGCCAGCGCGAGGTGGTCGCGGTTGACGTCGACGCCGTCGGCATTGCCCCGGGTGTCGGCCTCGCGGCCGTCCGGGTTGGCGGTGGGGACGACAAGGACGGTCGTACGGGCGAGGAAGCGCAGGGTCTCCTTGTCCCGCGCGTACGCCAGGTCGCGCACGGTGGTCAGGCAGGCTTCACGGCCCGACGGTTCGTCACCGTGCTGCGAGCAGACGAGGAGCACGGTGGTGCCCGTCGTACGCGCGCCGACCGTGGTGAGCCGGATCGGGCGGCCCTGCTTGGTCGTTCCGACGGTCCGCACCGCGACCCGGTCGCTCGCCCGGTCGACGGCGGCGAGGAAGGAGGCCTCCTCCGTCTCGGTCGTCCACCGGGCGCCGTGGCTGGTCTCGAAGCCGGTCCGTGGGGGCTGCGCCGGGCCCGCCCCGCCGTGCGCCTCGGCGGGCACGGCGACGAGCGGGAGGCCGAGGGCGGTGACGCCCGCGACGAGGGCGAGCGTGCGCCGTGCGGGACGGCTCGGGCGGCGGCTTGGTGCGCGGGTCATCGGGCCTCACCCGGGACGGGGATGCCCGGGCGTGCGGGCCCGACACCCGTGAGCGGCCGCTCGGCCTGCGCCGAGCGGGCGTCGACCGTACCGGCGGTCGCCCGCGTGAACGCCTCGACGCCGCCGACGAGCGGCAGTTTCGCCGAGGTCCTGGCGAGGTCGAGGGTGAGCGTCGGGGTGGTCGACGGCGGATCGAGGAGGTCCTTGTCCGTGCCGCCGACGATCAGGGCGAGCCGGTGGCCGGCCGGGACGACGTGGTCGGTGGCCGCCAGCTTGAGCGTGATCGTGTACGCCCTGCCGGGGGTCAGCGGCCGGCCCTGCTTCGGGTTCGCCCAGGTGCCCAGGTCCGCCCAGCCCCGGCTGACGACGGTGTACCCGACGTCCGCCGTCCTGGCCTTCGTCTCCTTGAAGCAGGCGGAGTCGCCCTCGGTGCTCGCGCCCCAGCAGGTCCGTTCGGTGAGGGTGGTGATGCCCTCACCGGGGGCCGCGTAGTCCCGGATGGTGTCGGGGCCGAGGTCGACGAGTACGGCCGAGAGGTGGGCGGTCGCGGTCGTCGGGGTGGCCGTGACGGTCACCGCGGAGGAGCCGGAGAGCCGCAGGTCACGGGTGAGCGGCCGGGTGGTGAACCCGGCCTGGGCGGAGGTCGGGTCGTCGATCCGGGCCGCCCAGTCGGTCTCGCCGAGCGCCGGGTCGTCGGTGAAGGTCTCCGTGGCGCCGGGGGCCGCGGGGGTCCGGCCGAGAGTGCCGGCGCGGGGCTCCTGGCCCGTTCCGGGGCGCAGGGTGGTGGGCTCGGTGGCGCGCGGCGGCCAGACGCGGTCGGTGGTCCAGCGGTCCGGGGCCCGCTCGATGTCGGCCATCGGCTCGCGGTCGATGCCGTTGTCGTAGCCGAGGAGCTCGTGGTCGAACCAGCGGTGCAGGGTGCGGACCCAGTCGGCGCGCCGGAAGTCGAAGGGGTCGACGTGGCCGGTCTGGGAGAGCCAGATCTTGCGCTCGACGCCCTGCGCGGCGAGGGCGTCCCACCACTGGCCGAACTGGTTGGCGCGGACGTTGAGGTCCTGCTGCCCGTGCACGACGAAGACGCTCGCCTTCACCTTCCGGGCGTCCGGGACGTGGTTCCGCTCGCTCCAGGCGGGCGTCCAGTCCCCGCTGTACGGGGTGCCCGCGGTGACGCGCTCCTGGACCGCGCCACAACGGGCGGCCGCCTCGGGGCTGTTGACGTACTCGGAGAGCCAGCTCGGGTTGGCGTTGTAGAGCGGGGCGCCCTGCGAGTGGAAGTAGTCGTACCAGGAGGAGATCGCCCCGATCGGGACGATCGTCTCCAGGCCCTCGACCCCCGTGGCGGCGACGCCGTTGGCGATCGTGCCGTCCCAGCTCTTGCCGATCATGCCGACCTTGCCGGTGGACCAGTCCGTGCCCTTCGCCCGCTCGGAGCCGGTACGGGTCGTGTAGCCGCGCGCGCGGCCGTTCAGCCAGTCGACGACCGCCTTGGCTGACTGGACGTCCGAGCGGCCGCCGACGTCGTCGCAGCCGTCGGAGCGGTTGGTGCCGGCGAGGTCGACGGCGACGAAGGCGTAGCCGCGCGGCACGAAGTAGTTGTCGTAGAAGAGCGGGAACTGGGCCGGCTTCCCGGCGGCGTCGTAGGTCTTCTTCTGGCTCTCGTTGCCGCGTCCGCAACAGGCGTAGTACGGGCTGGCGTCCATGACGACCGGGATCTTCCGGCCGGTCGCGGCGGTCTCGCGCGGGCGGACGATGTCGGCGGCGACCCGGTCGGTGCGACCGTCCCCGTCGCCGTCGAGACCGGTGTCCACCCAGACGGACTCGCGTATCGCGTCGCCGTAGGAGTACACGGGCTTGGACTCGCGCACGGCCCAGTCGGCCGCCTGGGTGTCCGCGGCCAGAGCGCCGGACGGCGAGACGAGGGCGGACAGCAGGGCGGCCGTGGCGGCCACGGCGAGGGTTCTGCGCGACGGACGGGCTCCGCGGGTTCTCCGCACACGTATCGGCATGGGGCGGAACGTACCCCCGTCAACTCCCGCGCAAAAGAGTGCCGTCGGGAGCGGAGAGGCACGAGTGGGGCCGGAGGGTCCGTTTCGGCCGAATGGCGATCGTGTGAAAGGAGGTCCTCTGGACGTGACGGGGCATCACCGCGCTGAATAGCGTCGCTAAGGACCGAACACCATGCATGCTTCTTACCGACTTGGAGCTCTCGTGCACCGCAGACTTGTCGTTCCGAGCGCACTCGCGGCGTCCCTCCTGCTGGCGATCCCGGCATCCGCCGCCGACTACGTTCCGGGCGCATCGGGCATCGGCGACCCCTACTACCCGGCCAGTGGCAACGGCGGCTACGACGTCTCCCACTACGACCTGCGGCTGACCTACCAGCCCGCGACCGACCTCCTGGAGGGCACGGCGACGATCCTCGCCACCACCAAGCAGAACCTCTCCCGCTTCAACCTCGACCTCGGTCTGAAGGTCAGCGAGGTGCGGGTGAACGGCAAGAAGGCCCGGTTCACCACCAGCGGCGAGCAGGAGCTGGAGATCACCCCGGCGACCCCGCTGGAGAAGAACCGGACGATCTCGGTCGTCGTGCGGTACGCGGGCAAGCCCTCCGAGGTGAAGATCGGCGGCTGGACCGCCTGGCACCGCACGCCGGACGGCGGTGTGGCCGCCCAGGAGCCGGACTCGGCCGCCTGGTGGTTCCCGTCCAACGACCACCCCCTGGACAAGGCGACCTTCGACGTCTCGGTCTCCGTGCCGGACGGCACGCAGGCCATCAGCAACGGCGTGCTCCAGTCGCAGTCCTCGCGGCTCGGCTGGACCCGCTTCAACTGGCGCTCCAACAAGCCGCAGGCGACCTATCTGGCCACGCTCGCGGTGGGCAAGTTCGACATCACCACGGACAAGACCGCGAAGGGCCTCCCGGTCCTCAACGCGTACAGCAAGGACCTCGGCGACAACGCGGGCGCGGCCCGTGCCTCGATCGAGCGGACGGCCGAGGTCGCGGAGTGGCTGGAGGAGGTCTTCGGTCCTTACCCGTTCAACGCGCTCGGCGGCTACGTTCCCAACGTGACCAGCGGCTACGCCCTGGAGACGCAGACCCGGCCGTTCTACAGCCCGCGTCAGTTCTCCAACGGGGCGAACGTGTCCGTGGTCGTCCACGAGCTCGCGCACCAGTGGTACGGCGACAGCGTCTCGGTCGACCGGTGGAAGGACATCTGGGTCAACGAGGGCTTCGCCCGCTACAGCCAGTGGCTCTGGTCGGAGAAGGAGGGCGAGGGCACGGCGCAGGAGCTGGCGGACTACGTCTACCAGACCCGTACCGCCGAGGACCCGTTCTGGACGGTCGCACCCGGCGACCCGGGGCCGGACAACCAGTTCCACATCGCCGTCTACGACAGGGGCGCCCTGGCGCTCCAGGCGCTGCGCAACGAGATCGGCGACGAGGACTTCTTCGCGATCCTGAAGGGCTGGCCGACGGAGTTCGCGTACGGCAACGCCAAGGTCAAGGACTTCGTGAAGTACGCGGAGCGGATCTCGGGCAAGCCGCTGGCCGCGCTCTTCGACACCTGGCTGTACGAGCCGGTGAAGCCGGCCGCGTCGACGGCGGGCGAGTCGGGGATCTCGGCCGGGACGGCGCGTTCGACGGCGGCCGCTCCCGGTGCGCCTGCCGCGTCTGCGAAGCCCGTGCAGCCGAAGCCTGTTCAGCCGAAGTCCTGGAAGAAGATCGCGGAGACGAACACGATCCACGAGCACGGCGGCCCCGAGGGCCACGGCGGTCACTGAGCCGTCGCGTACGCGCCCCGCGCCGCCCCCAGGGGTGGGCGCGGGGCGCGTCCGTGTGCCGCGAGTAGGCTCACCGGCCGTACGGAACGGCAGGCGGGAGCGGGCGGTGGCAGTGGAGACGGAGCGGTACGGGGACCCGGAGGTGCGGGAGGCCGTCGCGCGGCGGGTCGGCGCGGAGTGGGGGCTCGAGCTGCCCGACTCCTTCTTCCGGTTCGCCGACTTCCTCGCCGCGCTCGGACCCGTCGAGCACCGGGCGCTGAGGGACCTGGGGCTCGCGCCGTACGGCGTGATGGACCTCTTCGCGGACCCGTCGGCGCTCCCCCGCGAAGGTCTCGACATCCGGGTGCACGGGCGGTACTACCGCGATCCGCCGGAGTTCCTCACCTTCCTACACGGCGGTACCGACGGCCTGCACTTCGGGCTCTGGTCCGACGACGGGCGCACGTGCGACGGAGTCGCCTCGTACTACACGAACGACGGCGACGGGATCGAGCGGTGCCACCGCACCCCGCTGGAGGCCGTACGGGCCCGGATCGAGCGGGCGGAGCGCGACCTCGCCGACTACGCGGCCGACGGGGACGAGGCGGAGCTCGCCCGCCTCGCCGACCTGGGGCGGCTGCGGGCGGTCCTGACCGGCTTCGAGACCGGGGAGCGTACGGAGACGGGGCTCGCGTACTCCGAGGCGTACGTGTACCGGCGGCAGCCCGTCGACAGCGCACGGATCACGACCATGGACGGCGCGGGGGCGCTGGTCTCCGGGGTGACGGTCCTCGACCGTCCGCCGCACGGCGCGGCCGACGTCCATCGCTTCGGCACCTTCATGGAAGACCTCCTCGACGACGCGGACGCGGCCCGTGCGGCTCGCGACGAGGCCCTTCGGCGGGCGGCGGCGGGCGATCCGGCGGAGGCGCTGGTGCTCGGGCGCGACCTGCACCGCGCGTCGTACGGCCGGGCGGAGCACGAGGCGTACGCGAGCGAACTGCTGGCCGTCGCGTACCGGGAGCTCGACCGCCCCGCGCTCGCCGAGGTCGCGGCGGCCCACCACCGCCACCGGGCGCTGCCGGACGTGGACGTGCTGCGACGGGCTCGCTGAGCGGGGCCCGCATGAGCGCGGCCGGCCGGGGACCAGCCGCCTGAGCCCGCCCACCTGAGCCCACCGACCTGAGCCCACCGACCTGCGACCAGCCGACCCGAGCCCGCCCGCCTGATCCCCGCCCGCCTGAGAGCGCTTTCGATCTCCTCCCTCGCCCGCTCCACCAGGGGTTACCCTCGACGCAGTCAGCACCGTCGCAGCATCGTGCCCGTGGGGAGCCAGCTTTGAGCGAAACGACGTCCGGGACGCGCCCGACCCTGGAAGCCGTGGCCGAGCGCGCCGGGGTGTCCCGGGCGACGGTCTCCCGGGTCGTCAACGGCGGCGCCGGGGTCCGCGAGGCGCTCGCGGAGAAGGTGCGCGAGGCCGTCGCCGAGCTCGGCTACGTCCCCAACCACGCCGCGCGGAGCCTCGTGACCCGGCGCAACGGGGCCGTCGCCGTGATCATCGCCGAGCCCGAGTTCCGGATCTTCTCCGACCCGTTCTTCGAGCAGCAGGTACGCGGCATCAGTCGCGAACTGACCGCTCACGACGCCCAGTTGGTCCTGCTCTGGCTGGAGGGTCCGGGCGACCACGAGCGGATCGCGCGGTACCTCGGCGGCGGGCACGTCGACGGGGCGCTCGCCTTCTCGCTGCACACCGACGACAAGCTCCCGGAGATCGTCCGGCGCGCCCAGGTGCCGACGGTCTTCGGCGGACGCCCCGGCTGGACGGCCGTCGGCGACCCCACGGTGCCGTACGTCGACTGCGACAACCGGGGCGGGGCCCGGGACGCTGTGCGCCATCTGCGCGCGCTCGGGCGCCGCACCATCGCGCACATCACCGGCCCCGGCGACCAGACCTCGTCGCTCGACCGGCTCGCCGGATACCGTGACGAACTGCCCGAATCCGGACCGGAGCTGGTGGCCGAGGGCGCGTTCACGGAGGAGAGCGGTGCGCGCGCGATGGCCGAACTCCTGCGCCGCCGCCCCGATCTGGACGCCGTCTTCGCCGCCAACGACCTGATGGCCTCCGGCGCGCTGCGCGTGCTGCGCGAACACGGCCGGCGCGTCCCGGACGACGTGGCGCTCGTCGGCTTCGACGACATGCTCCAGGTGGCCGAGGCGACCGATCCGCCGCTCACGACGGTCCGTCAGGACATCGAGGGCATGGGCCGGTTGATGGTACGGCTGCTCATGGGCACCCTCGACGGTACGGGCGTGCCCGAGCCCGTGATCACCACGACCGAACTGGTCCGCCGCGCCTCGGCCTGACCCTTCCGACCCGTCGGATCTCGCGGCGTACGGCTCCTGAAGAGCGGGGACAAGTCACGGCGTAGGCTGAGCTGTTACGCGTTCGACTCTTGACGGGAACCTGGCCTGGGGGGCACGCTCCAGACGCATTCCTGAGAGCGCTCTCAAGACGGAGGCTTCCCATGCGCACCCCTGCCCGAGCCGCCAGAACGACCGCCGTACGGACCACAGCCGTACGGATCGGCGCGGTCGTCCTCACCGGGGCCCTGCTCGCCGCCTGCGGATCCGGTGGATCCGACGACACGTCCGACGGCGCGGGCGGAAAGGTCACGATCACCGTCGACCTCTTCGGCTCGTTCGGCTACAAGGAGGCCGGGCTCTACGCCGCGTACGAGAAGCTCCACCCCAACGTGACGATCAAGCAGAGCGACACCGAGGACGAGCAGGACTACTGGAAGTCGCTCCAGACCCGGCTGGCCGGCGGGGGCGGGCTCGCCGATGTCCAGGGCATCGAGGTCGGCCGGATCGCCTCCGTCACCCAGCAGCAGGCCGACAAGTTCGAGGACCTGACGAAGTACGGCGCGGACGCGCTGAAGGGCGAGTTCGCCGACGCCAAGTGGTCCGCCGCGACCACCAAGGACGGCAAGGTCCTCGGCCTCGGCACGGACGTCGGCCCGGAGGCCATGTGCTACCGCACCGACCTCTTCAAGCAGGCCGGACTCCCCACGGACCGAACCGAGTTGGCGCAGAAGTGGGCCACCTGGGACGGCTATCTGGAGCTCGGCAAGCAGTACAAGGCCAAGGCCCCGGCCAAGAGCGCCTGGGTGGACAGCGTCGGCAGCCTCTACGCGGTCATGATCGGCCAGGAGAAGGAGCGGTACTACGACGCGTCCGGGAAGCTCATCTACGCCGAGAGCCCCGCCGTGAAGTCCGCCTGGGACGCCTCGACGAAGGCCGCCCAGGACGGGCTGAGCGCCAAGCTGGACCAGTGGTCCCCGCAGTGGAACCAGGCCTTCTCCACCGGCTCCTTCGCGACGCTCCCCTGCCCCGCGTGGATGCTCGGCTACATCAAGGGCCAGGCCGGTGACGCGGGCAAGGGCAAGTGGGACATCGCCAAGCTGCCCGGCGGCGCCGGGAACTGGGGCGGTTCGTACCTCTCCGTACCGCGCGCGGCGAAGCACAAGAAGGAGGCGTACGAGCTGATCAAGTGGCTCACCGCCCCCGAGCAGCAGGCCACGCTCTTCACGAAGCAGGGCAACTTCCCGTCCTCGACCGGCGCCATCTCCAAGGTCGCGACGGCGACGGACCCGTACTTCTCCGGCGCCCCGATCGGGCAGATCTTCGGCGACGCGGCCAAGGCCGCCCCGGTGCAAGTGCTCGGGGTCCACGACAAGAACGTCGCCGACCAGATCACCAACGCGCTCAGCGAGGTCGAGCGCAAGGGCACCTCGCCCGAGAAGGCGTGGTCCAACGCCCAGAAGGGTGTCGAGAACGCGGTCGGATGACGCGCGGGGGCGGGGGCCGGGCTTCCGGCCTCCAGGCGGCCGGCGCCGCGCCCGGGGTTCCAGCACCCCGGCGGCGGCCCGGCTTCCGGCCCACCGCCCCCACCCCTCCGTACCCGCAGGAATCGCACCCGCTCATCCGACCCGAAGGGCCGCACCGTGACCCTGACCGCCTCCGGGCCGACGGCGGCGCCCGTCCCGCCGTCGCCGGCCCGGCCCTCCGGACCGGCGCGCCGACGCAGACGGTCCGCGCTCGTCCCGTACGCCTACATCGCCCCGTTCTTCACCCTGTTCGCGGCCTTCGGCCTGTTCCCGCTGCTCTACACCGCGTTCGTCTCGCTCTACCGCGTCGAGCTGCAGACCCCCGGCGACATGGAGTGGCGCGGCTTCGGCAACTACACGGCGCTGCTCACCGACGAGTTCTTCTGGACCGCGCTCCGCAACACGTTCACCATCGGGGTCCTGTCCACCGTCCCGCAGCTCGCGATGGCGCTCGGCCTCGCCCATCTGCTCAACTACAAGCTCCGTGGCCGGACGTTCTTCCGTACGGCGATGCTGCTGCCCTACGCGACCTCCGTCGCCGCCGCCACCCTCGTCTTCGCCCAGCTCTTCGGGCACGACTACGGACTCGTCAACTACGCGCTCTCGCTGGTCGGTTTCGACCCCGTCGACTGGCAGAACAACACGGTCGCCTCGCAGATCGCGGTCTCCTCGATCGTCGTCTGGCGCTGGACCGGCTACAACGCGCTGATCTATCTCGCGGGCATGCAGTCGATCCCCTCCGAGCTGTACGAGGCGGCGGAGATGGACGGGGCGTCGCGCTGGCGGCAGTTCTTCCATGTCACCCTGCCCGGGCTGCGGCCCACGATCGTCTTCACCACCGTCGTCTCCACGATCGGCGCGACCCAGCTCTTCGGTGAGCCCCTGCTCTTCGAGGGGTCGATCTCGGGCGGCATCTCGCACCAGTACCAGACGCTCGGGCTCTACCTCTACGAACAGGGCTGGGGCTTCTTCCATCTCGGCCGCGCGGCCGCCATCGCCTGGCTGATGTTCCTGCTCATTCTCGTCCTCGTCGGGGTCAACGCCCTGATCGTGCGGCGCCGTTCACGGAAGGAGGGCCGCGCGTGACCACCCGTGTCGCCGGCCGTACCGGGCGCGGGGGCCGGGTCACGTACGCCGTCCTGATCCTCGCCGTCCTCGTCTCGGCCTTCCCGTTCTACTGGACGATCGTCGCCGCCAGCCGTTCCAACGCCGATCTCGCGCAGGTGCCGCCGACGCTGCTGCCGGGGCCGAACCTGATGCGCAACTTCGAGGCGGTGATGGAGGAGGCGGACATCGGCAAGGCCCTGTTCAACTCGCTCATCGTCTCCGGCTCCATCACCGTCGGCACCGTGCTCTGCTGCACCCTGGCCGGGTTCGCCTTCGCCAAGCTGCGCTTCCGGGGCCGGGGCGCGCTCCTCGCGATCACCGTCGGCACGATGATGATCCCGCCGCAGCTCGGCGTGATCCCGCTCTTCATGCTCATCGCCGAACTGGGCTGGGTGAACCAGCTGCAGTCCGTGATCCTGCCCGGTCTGGTCTCGGCCTTCGGGGTGTTCTTCATGCGCCAGTTCCTGGTGCAGTCGCTGCCCGACGAGCTGATCGAGGCGGCCCGGGTCGACGGGGCGTCCTCGGCGCGGATCTTCTGGTCGATCGTGGTGCCCGTGGCCCGGCCTGGCATGGCGGTGCTGGGGCTGCTCACCTTCATGGCCGCCTGGAACGACTTCTTCTGGCCGATCATCGCGCTGTCCTCGCAGGAGCCGACCGTGCAGGTCGCCCTCCGCCAGCTCGGCGGCGGCTATGTCCACGACCAGTCCGTGATCATGGCCGGCACCCTGCTCGGCACGCTGCCCGTGCTGCTCGTCTTCGGCCTGCTCGGCCGGCAGATCGTCGGCGGCATCATGCAGGGCGCCGTCAAGGGCTGAGCAGGTGGCCGACCGTACCCTCTTCCTCTCACAGGAGTTCTCCCTCCATGAACGCTCTCTTCCCTGACGGCTTCCGCTGGGGCGCGGCCACCGCCGCCTACCAGATCGAGGGGGCCGCCACCGAGGACGGCCGCACCCCGTCCATCTGGGACACCTTCAGCCGTACGCCGGGCAAGGTGCGCAACGGCGACACCGGTGACATCGCCGCCGACCACTACCACCGGGTCCGTGAGGACGTGGCCCTGATGAAGGAGCTCGGCCTCACCGACTACCGGTTCTCCCTCTCCTGGTCCCGGGTCCAGCCGACCGGTCGCGGCCCGGCCGTCCAGAAGGGCCTCGACTTCTACCGGGGCCTGGCGGACGAGCTGCTCGAAGCCGGGATCCGGCCGGTCGCCACGCTGTACCACTGGGACCTGCCCCAGGAGCTGGAAGATGCGGGCGGCTGGCCGGAGCGGGTGACGGCGGAACGCTTCGCCGAGTACGCGGGGCTCGCCGCCGAGGCGCTCGGCGACCGGATCACCACCTGGACGACCCTCAACGAGCCCTGGTGCGCGGCCTTCCTCGGTTACGGCTCCGGTGTGCACGCCCCGGGCCGTACCGACGACGCGGCCGCGCTGCGCGCCGCCCACCACCTCAACCTGGCCCACGGCCTGGCCGCCCAGGCGCTGCGCGCGGCCGTGCCCGCCTCGGCCGAGCTCTCGCTGACCCTCAACCTGCACTCGATCAGGCCGCTGTCCTCCTCCTCCGAGGACGCGGACGCGGCCCGCCGGATCGACGCCGTCGCCAACCGGATCTTCCTCGACCCGGTCTTCCACGGCCGCCTGCCGGCCGACCTGGTCGAGGACACGGCGGGGATCACGGACTGGTCCTTCGTCCGGGACGGCGACCTGGAGGCGATCTCGACCCCGATCGACTCGCTCGGCATCAACTACTACACGCCCACCATCGTGGGCGCCGGTGTCTCGGAGTCACCGTCGCCGTACCCCGGCGCGCCGGGCATGGTGCGGTTCGAGCCCGCGCCGGGGCCGCGTACGGCGATGGACTGGCCGGTGGACGCGGACGGGCTGTACGAGCTGCTGGTCCGGCTCCGGGACGAGCTGCCCGGGGTGCCGCTCCTGATCACCGAGAACGGCGCGGCGTACGACGACTACGCCGACCCGGAGGGCGAGGTCCACGACCCCGAGCGGGTGGCGTACCTCGACGCGCACCTGGCGGCCGCGCACCGCGCGCTCGCCGAAGGCGTCGACCTGCGCGGGTACTTCCTCTGGTCGCTCCTGGACAACTTCGAGTGGGCCTACGGCTACGGCAAGCGGTTCGGGATCGTGCACGTGGACTTCGCGAGCCAGCGCCGTACGCCGAAGGACAGCGCGCGCTGGTACGCGGAGGTCATCGGACGCGGGGGCCTGGCGCGCTGAGCGCTAGCGCTGGGCGGACGCGGCTTGGCGCCGGGCCTCCTGGCGCGCCTTTCGGGCGAGGGGGAGGTAGCGCAGCCGTTCGGGGAGTACGGGCACGACGGCCCGTACGACCCGGGCGAAGCGGCGGAGCCGGCGCTCCTGCTCGTCGGTCCACTCCAGGCCGATGGCCTCGCGGGCTTCCGGCGGCATCAGGCCGACGGTGACGAAGGCGCGGAAGCGGGCGAGGCGGGGAAGGAGTACCGGCCACAGGAGCCTGAGCAGCAGCCGCAGCGGCAGCGGGCCCCGGTCGGGCGGCGGGACGGGCTGGTCGACGGCGGTCAGCTCGCGCAGGACGGCGGTGGCCTCCAGCTCGTCGAGCCTCTTGCGGAAGTACGGCCAGAACTCCTCGACCGTCTGGGGCATGTCCCGGTCGTGGATGCCGAGGATGCGGCCGACCTGGAGCCACTCGGCGTAGAGCTGCCGTTCCTGGGCCTCGGTGAGCGGGCGGTAGAGCAGGCGCAGGCCGTGGTGGTAGACGGGGAAGCCGGTGGCGTGCACCCAGGAGTAGTGGGCCGGGGTGAGCGCGTGGTAGCGGCGGCCGTGGGCGTCGACGCCCTGGATGTCCCGGTGGAGTCTGCGGAGCCGGCGCCCCTCCTCGGCCGCGGCCTCGCCGCCGTACACCCAGAGCTGTACGGAGCGCAGGGAGCGCTCGCCCCGGCCCCAGGGGTCGGTGCGGAAGACGGAGTGCTCGTCGACGCCCGCGCCGACGGCGGGGTGGGCGACCTGGAGGGCGAGGGCGGCGGGCAGCATGAGGAGCCCCCGGACGTCCCCGGCGACGCTCCAGAGGACACCGCCGGCGGGCGGCGGCTGGGGCGTCTCGGCCGGGTGCGGTGCGGTCATGCGGGCGGTTCCTCTCACGTACTCAGCCTGCCCCGTTCCGGGCCTTTCCGGCAAAGGGCACAAAAGATCGGGGCCGCGTCCCGGGCGTCGGCCCGGGGCGCGGCCCCGATCACGTGGTGCGGTGCTGCGTGGTGCAGTACGGCGCTGTCCGTCAGGCGCGGTCGGCGCCGACCGGCTCGCCGACGATGCGGCCGGCCAGGGCGCGGGCCCAGGCCTCGACGTCCTGGTTGAGCTCGCGCTCGGCGGACTCGCGCTCGGCGGCGATGCTGGCGGTACCGGCGGCGAGGATGGCCTCGCGCTCGCGGGTGCCCTCGGCACGGGCGGCGGCGATGGCGGCGGCGCCCTCCTCGGTGGCCTGCGAACGGATGCGGGCGGCCTCGTGGCGCGCCTCGGCCAGCTCGGCCTCGTACTGCTCGCGGATCTCCGCGGCCTGGGCACGGAGGCCTTCGGCGCGGTCTTCGCCACCCGCGATGGCGTCCTCGCGCTGAGCGAGGGTGCGGTTGATCTTCGGCAGGATGCCCTTGGCCAGGATCAGGAAGGTCAGGGCGAACAGCACCACGCCAAGGATCAGCTCAGCCGTGACGGGGTTGAGCGGACCGAGGTCCATGTCGAAGATCGTCGAATTCTGCGCGAGGGTCATGCGCGCATCTTACCTGGTCCAAGAAGCGACAATTCAGGCATCAGGACGAGAGTTGACGGCAGAGTTGGCATGTTCGTGCCGGGCTCGCAAGATTCCCGGCATCCAACGGCTACCGGAAGGTAACTAGGGCTGATTGCATGTGCGTCGCCGGTCGAACCCCCACTCAGAATCGGGAGATCCTGTGTCCCCGCTCGCCCCGCTCCACCGCAGATTCCTCGGTGCCGCCGTGTCCGGCGCGCTCGCCGCCGCCACGCTCGCCGCGACCGCCCCCGGAGCGTCCGCCGCCTCCGCCGCCGAGACGCCCCGGCTGAAGGTGCTCACGTACAACGCCTTCCTGTTCAGCAAGACGCTCTACCCCAACTGGGGCCAGGACCACCGGGCCAAGGCGATACCCGCCGCGTCCTTCTACCAGGGCCAGGACGTGGTCGTGATCCAGGAGGCCTTCGACAACTCCTCCTCGGACGCGCTCAAGGCGAACTCGTCCGCCCAGTACCCGTACCAGACGCCCGTCATGGGCCGCAGCAAGAGCGGCTGGGACGCGACCAGCGGGGCGTACTCCGCCACGACGCCCGAGGACGGCGGCGTGACGATCCTCAGCAAGTGGCCGATCGTCCGCAAGGAGCAGTACGTCTACAAGGACGCCTGCGGCGCGGACTGGTACTCGAACAAGGGCTTCGTCTACACCGTCCTCAACGTGAACGGCACCAAGGTCCACGTCGTCGGTACGCACGCCCAGTCCACGGACCCGGGCTGCTCGGCGGGCGAGGCGGCGCAGATGCGCAGCCGCCAGTTCAAGGCGATGGACGCCTTCCTCGACGGCAAGAACATCCCGGCGAACGAGCAGGTCATCGTGGCCGGCGACATGAACGTCGACTCGCGGACCTCCGAGTACGGCACGATGCTCGCCGACGCGGGCCTGGTGGGCGCGGACGCGCGTACCGGTCACCCGTACTCCTTCGACACCGAGCTGAACTCGATCGCCTCCTACCGCTACCCGGACGACCCGCGCGAGGACCTCGACTACGTCCTCTTCCGCTCCGGCAACGCGCGCCCGGCGAACTGGACCAACAACGTGGTCCTGGAGCAGAGCGCGCCCTGGACGGTCTCCAGCTGGGGCACGCAGTACACGTACACGAACCTGTCGGACCACTACCCGGTGACGGCGTACTGACCTGATCCGGTCTGACCTTGTTTGACCTGGTCCGAGCTTGCCCGACCGGCCCGGGGTTCGAGGACGAGCCGTCCTTGAGCCCCGGGCCGGCGTCCCTACACTGGCCGGCATGGCATGCCGCATCAGTGAGCTGGTCATCGAGTGCGCGGACCCCGAGCGGCTCGCCGCGTTCTGGAGCGAGGTGCTCGGCTACGTCGAGCTCGTCCGCGAGGACGACGGCAGCATCGAGATCGGGCCGCCGGACGCCGGACCCGGCGGCGCGCGGCCCACGCTCGTCCTCAGCCCGAGCAGCGAGCCCAGGACCGGGCCGCGCCGGATGCACTTCGACGTCAACGCCACCGACCGGGACCAGGACGCCGAACTGGAGCGCCTGCTCGCCCTCGGTGCCAGGCCCGCCGACGTCGGCCAGACCGGCGAGGAGAGCTGGCACGTCCTGGAGGACCCGGAAGGCAACGCGTTCTGCCTCCTGCGGGCCCGACTGCAGGCCCTCTGACGTCGTCCGCGCCCAGTGCCTAGGGCCGGGCGGCGAGCGCGTCCATCACCGCCCCGGCCACCGCGCGCATCCGGTGCCGGCGGAGATCCAGGACGGGGGTGAGGGTCGAGAGGCCGTGGGTGGCCAGCAGATTCATCAGGGCCCAGATCGCGTCGGGGCGGCCCGTGAGGGGGAGCTCCCGGCCGTCGGGGGTGATGACCGTGGCCTCGGTGGTGCCGGCGAGGAGGTTGGTGCGGGACCAGTCGATGACGTACGCGCCGCCGTTCGGGCTCGCGTACAGGACGACGTCCTTGGTGCGGTGCAGGACCGCGAGGTAGTTCACGGGGACGGTCAGCCGGCGGGCGGCGTCGAACGGGGGTGTGCCGTCGGCGGGCTGGATGCGCAGCACCGTGTCGAGGACCGGCCCGTGGTCCTGGAAGGTGTCCGTCGGGCTCATCTTGAGGAACCGGCCGCGGACCAGGACTCCGCCGCGGCGCGACCAGCGCCGGCTGACGGAGCCGAAGGCCGCCGGATCGCCCGGGAGGCTGTCCACGATCCACCGGGACTCCTCGCCCGGCTCGGTCACCGGTGCGCGCTCCTCGGGAAACGTTCGGGCCCATTCGGCGACGGCGGTGTAGCGCGCCGCCGTGGCCGCGTCGAGGCGACGGAGGTCGATCGTGTCGCCGGCCATCGCGATGCCGCCGACGTCCCGGGAGATCCGCATCTGCCGCAACTGGCGCCCTGTGAACCGGGTGATGTCCGTCGTCCGGCCGTCGAGGTCGATGACCCTGCCGGTCCTGGTGCCCGCGAGCAGGGTGCTGCGCGGCCAGAGCGGGGTGACCTTGCCGGCCGGGTCGACGAGGACGGCCAGGCGGCCCGCGGTGACCGCCGACAGACAGACGGAGGGCACCCGCCACTCGTCCGTGACCTCGAACTCCCCGGCGCCGTCGGGCCCTTCCTCGTCGCGCACCCGCAGCTTCAGACGGACCAGGGGCGTGAACTCGTCGGGGGTGTACGTGCCCGAGTAGGTCGTGAAGGTCGCCTCGCCCTCGGGGCTGTACCGCACGAGCGAGGCCTCCAGGACGTCCGCCCGCTCCAGCCGTGCCTGCGGGTGGCCCCGCGGGGACTCCGGCGCCCACAGGACGAAGGTGTGCTCGCCGTACGGGACGACGTCCTCGTCCTCGGCCGTGTCCCGGCGGGTGATCCGGGGGAACTGCCTGCGTGCGGTCGTGCGGGCCATGAAGGGGATGGGTGCCGAGACGGCCAGTCCGGCGGCGAGCGCGATCCAGGCCCAGTCCTCCCCGTGGCTCCAGGCGACACCTCCGGCGACGAGCCCGATGGGGCCGGGAGCGCACAGGACGACGGCGAGCAGCAGGTGGCCCACCATCACCCCGCCGTAGCTGCGCTGCCTCTCCACGACGGCCACGGTGCCTACCCGCCGAAAGTGCTGTAGGCCCACAGTCCGACGACACCGGCGACGCATATCAGCACCGCCCATGAGGCGAGGCCCGTGTGACGTCTCTTCCGGGGCCGAGGGGCCTGGTCCTCGCTTCTGCCCTTGCTCTTGGCGGGGCGCTCGGTACGGGCCCTGGGCGGCCGGGTCTCCGCGGCGGCGACGTCGGCGAGCAGGCGGCGGCAGACCGCGGCCAGCTCGGTCGTACCGACGGAGAGGTCGACCACGATCTCCGAGCGGGCCGGTGCCGTGGTGCCGCCGTCCAGGAGGCGGCCGGCGCGCAGCCGCGCCTGGTTCCTGCCACCGGTCGGGGCCAGACTGATCCAGCGCTCCACGTGTTCCCCCCGGATCACGACACCGCCCCCGCGCTCCCGGTACACGGTGTGCTCCCGCCACAGGACCGCGGCCAACTCCGTGGCCGTCTCCCTGAGTTCCGTGTACATGACCCTCCCCTGTCAGCAAACCCCGTGGTCGAACAAGCATGTGACTCTAGCGGCAGGTACACGCCAGGCGCCGCGCGGGCCACCGCCTACGCCTCGAAGTCGTACACGGTGACCCCGATCCCCCGCCCGACCAGCCGCTCCACTATCAACGGCTCGACGAGCGCCCACTTCCCACCCGCAAGCCCGCACCCGATCCGCGGCATGTGCACGGAGGCCCCCAACTCCTCCGCCTTCACGGCAAGCCGCGCGAGCCCCGCGTCAATGGCCTCGTACCGCACGGGCACACCACTGCTCCGCCCGGTCCGTATCCCGCGCTGCCCCACCAGGTTGGCCACCCACACGTACGGCTCGACCTGGACGAACTGGGCCGCCCCGAGCCCGAAGTCGTTCCGCGCCCGCTCCCGGTGCCAGGCGCGGTAGGCCTGCTCCGGTTCGGGCCAGCGCCGCGACAGCGCGAGGACGAACCCCTTGCCCCAGCCGCCCAGGTCGTTGCAGACATGCGCGATGATCTTGACGCCCTTGCCCTGCGGCGCGCTGGCGTCCCCCCGTACGTACGTGATCCCCGTCCCCGTCATGCTCCCAAGGTACGAGCCACCACTGACAGTCTCAGTTCTGTGCCGGCTGTTCCTTGGTGACCCGGGTGCCGGGGTGGGCGAGGGCGCACAGGAAGGCGATGGCCAGGGCGATCGCCATGGCGTAGAAGACCCACTGGTTGGCCTCGGCGAAGTCCATGCGGATCGCGTCTCCGGCGCCTTGGAGGGCCTTCGCCACCGGGCCGTCGCCGGTGGGGGCCCGGCCGTCCGGGTGGCCCGTGACGGCCTCCGCGACGTGGCGGGCCGTCTCTTCCGCCTCGGCGGGCGGCAGACCGCGCTGCTGGAGCGTCGTGGTGATCCGGTCCGTGGAGACGTGGGTCAGGATGGTGCCGAGCACGGCCATTCCGATGGCGGCCGCGTAGTTGCGGACGGTCTGGGTGATACCGGTGACCTCGCCGTACGAGGCGCCAATGGAGCGGTTGACCGCGTCGGTGGAGGCGGGGGCCAGCAGGAATCCGATGCCGGCGCCCGCCATGGCCGCGTACGGCCACTGGTCGTGCATCGACAGGTCGGTCAGTTTCTCCGCCCAGAGGTAGAAGCCGACCGCACCCAGCGCACAGCCGATCTTCATCGCCGGGCGGGCGCCGCGCTTGTCGAGGATCTTGCCGCCCCACTGGGAGGCGATGCCGAAGCCGAGGAAGAAGTACAGCAGGTACAGCGCGGCCTGGTTGGCCGAGGCGCTCAGCGACACCTGGGCGTAGACGGACGCGAAGAAGAACACCGGGACGAACGCGAGCATCGCGAAGAACAGCACCAGGTTGTCGACGGTGAAGGCCCGGTCCCGGAAGACCTCGAAGTTGATCAGCGGGTGCACGGTCCGCCGCTCGTACGCGAAGAAGAGCACCAGGACCGCCAGACCGCCGACGACGCAGACCCAGGTCGCGACGCTGCTCCAGCCCCAGGCCGAGGCCTGCTGGAAGCCCAGCACGCTCAGCCCCATGCCGGCGGCGACGAGTACGGCTCCGACGACGTCGAGGCGCTCCCGACGCCGGCTCTCGGGGATCCGGGCCATCACCGTGAGCACGATCGCGATGACGGCGACCGGCACGTTGACCCAGAAGATCGCCCGCCACGTCCATTGGGTGAGCCAGCCGCCCAGCAGGGGGCCGAGGGCGGTCAGGGCGCCGGAAAGACCGAAGAACAGAGCCAGCGCCCGGCCGCGTCGTTCGACGGGGAACACGGCGATGACGACGGCCAGTGCCGCCGGGAACATCAGGGCGGCGCCCAGGCCCTGGGTGGCGCGGAAGACGATGAGCCACGTCTGCGCGAAGTCGTCGTCGGGAACGCAGCCGCACAGCACCGACGAGACGACGAAGAGCACGGTGCCCACCAGCATGATCCGCCGGTGCCCGAAGAGGTCGGAGAGCCGCCCGCCGAGCGCGAAGAACGCGGCGAGGGCGAGCAGATAGGCATTGACGACCCACTGCATCCCGGACGCGGAGAGGCCGAGCTCGGAGGTGATGTTCGGCGCGGCGATCGACACGATGGTCTGATCGATGAACGTCATGGACACCGCGAAGAGCATCGCCGCCAGGGCGAGATTCTGGCGCGGAGCCCCTGAGCCCGCGCCGGCGGCCGGACCGGAGGATGTGGAAGTGCCTGCCATGTACGGATGATCACCCTGGACCGCCCCACCTGCATGCCGGGCTCACCCACACGCGACGACGGCAACGGCATACGGACGCCGTCGCCGGCGACCTCAGGTCTTCGACGACCACCAGGCCGGGGAGAAGCCGATGGACCAGACATCCCCTCCCTCGGGTCCTCCGGCGACGACGAAGATCCTCGCGCCGGAAATCGAGGTCGGGCATCGGGCCAGGCCAGAACGGACCCTGCCGACGCCGCGCACGGGGCATCGCGCCGCCGGCAAAGCCGCCTGACGCTTTTACAACACCAGTGAGACAGCAATACTGTTGCACCGATGGCATAGAGGGAACGGCACGGCACCGGAAGCGAGGCGTCTCCGATGGGTACCGAGACCGAGGAGCACGCGTCGACGTTCACCGTCGACGAGCTGGCCGCGCGGGCGGGTGTGACCGTGCGGACCGTACGGTTCTACAGCACCAAGGGGCTGTTGCCGCCGCCGGTCATCGGGCCGCGCCGGGTCGGGCGCTACGGAGCCGACCACCTCTCCCGACTGGCTCTGATCGAGGAGCTTCAGCGGCAGGGGATGACGCTCGCGGCCATCGAGCGGTATCTGCACCAGCTGCCGCCCGACCTCAGCGCACGGGACCTCGCCGTCCACCGCGCGCTCGTCGCCTCCTGGGCGCCCGAGTCCGCCGAGGAGATCACTCGGCGCGAGCTGGAGCGGCGCGCCGGGCGGGCGCTCGCCGACGCGGACGTCGACCGGCTCGCCGCGATGGGCGTCCTCGACAAGGGCGCCGACCCGGAGGTCTTCCGGCTGGACGCCACGCTGCTGCGACTCGGGGTCGAGCTCCTCGACGTCCCCATCGCCCACGAGACGATCCTCGCCTCCCGCACGGTTCTCCTCGAACACGCCCGCGCGGCCGCCCACGAGCTCTCCCGGCTCTTCCGCGACGAGGTGTGGAACCCGTACCGCGAGAGCGCCGAGGACCCGGACCACGTCGCCGCGATGAAGTCGCTCTCCGCGCACATGCAGCCGATGGTGATCCAGGCCCTGGTGACCGCGTTCCAGCGGTCCTTGCGGGAGGAGCTGCGGGAGGCGTTCGGTACGGAGGAGCCGGCGGCGGAGGAGGCCGACTAGCCGAGCAGCTTCGGAAGGGTGCCGGGGGTCAGGCCGATCCACAGGTCGTCGCTCTCCCGGATCACGTACATCGCGTCGCGGTCCACGTCCCACCCCAGGGGCACGACGTAGTACCGCCCGTCGCGTTCTAGGAGCAGCCGCAGTCCGGTGTAGCGGTAACGATGGCGCACCCCGCTCGGTAGGAGGTCCTTCGTGACCTCACCGGTGGGGAAGGCCAGCCGATGGCTGCTGAGGAGCATCACGCCGGGCCACTCGGTGACATGGCGGGCGCGGGACCGTGCGTCCCGTTCGGCGGTCTGCACGGTGACCTGGGTGAGCCCCCAGAAGGCGAAGACACCGGCCGCGAAGACCGGCAGCGCCCGGCGCCGGAATCCCTGCGGCCGTCGCCCGCTCGCGTCACGGAACTGCCCCATCAGCAGCCCGGCCGCGATGATCAGCGGGGCGACCCACCCGTAGGGCTGGATCTCGGTCCACAGGGCGAGCAGGACCACCCCGGTGAGTACGACCGGGAGTTGCAGTCGGCTCGCGAGGACCTCCGCGCGGGAGGGCTCGCGGGACGCCGATCCCCCGCTCGCGCGGGCCTTTTCCCCGAACCAGGGGCCGGAAACCAGGAGCACGATCACGCCGATGGCCACCAGGGCCTCCAGCTTGAGCATGTGGAGGCTCTGCGTCACCTGCTCGCCGAAGCCCAGGTCGAGCGCGCTGAGCGAGAGATGGAAGTACGCGAAGAAGGTGCTGGTGTACATCGCCCCCAGGTAGAACATGAGGGCGGCGATGAACGTCCCTTGCGCGATCACGATCTTCAGAAGCGCGGTAGGGCTTGTCGGGTCGTTCCCGCTCGCCGGATCGCTCCCCCGGGCCTGCCGCACGGCCTCCTGATCGTGCGGCGGCTGCTCCTCGGGCTCGCTCACGTGCCGTCGGGATCGGGCTGCTCCGGCGGGACGGGCGGCTGGGGCTTGGGGCTGTCCGGCACCAGGCTGGGGCTCGGCGCGCTGGTCGGGCCGTCGTCGTCGGTGCGTGTGGCTGTCGGCGGGGGCGGTGGCGGCGCGATCGAGGGGTCGCCGTCGCCCGTGGGCTGAGTGTCCCCGCCCGGATCCTCGTCGAGTTCCTCGTCCGTGTCCTCGGACGTCTCCTCGGTCACGACCGAGGGCGTGGGGTCCACCGGCTCCTTCTTGTCGGGGTCGCACCCGGTGAGCAGGGCGACGCCGCACGTGCTGAGCAGGGCAAGTCTGGCGATCCGGAACCAGCGACCGGTCTTCACCCGCATCCGACCTCCTTGATCGGCTGCGAGCGTAAGCGGCCCCGGTGCACCCGGCCCGGCCCCGCGCGCAACGGCCCCGCCGCGACCCTCGATCGGATGATCGAGGGGTGACGCGGCGGGGCCGTTCAGCCGAGCCGAGCAACGTCACGCGTCACGCGTCCGTGAAGACCTCGCCCCGCTCCGCCTTCTCCACCAGCAGCGCCGGCGGCTGGAAGCGGTCGCCGTACTTCTCCGCCAGTTCACGCGCGCGTGCCACGAAGCCGGGCAGGCCGCCCTCGTAGCCGTTGATGTACTGGAGCACGCCTCCGGTCCACGCCGGGAAGCCGATGCCCATGATGGAGCCGATGTTGGCGTCGGCGACCGAGGTCAGGACGTTCTCCTCCAGGCAGCGGACCGAGTCCAGCGCCTCGGAGAAGAGCATCCGCTCCTTCATGTCCTCGAACGGGATCTCCACGTCCGGGCGCCCGAAGTGCTCGCGCAGGCCCGGCCAGAGGCCGACGCGCTTGCCGGTCTCGTCGTACGTGTAGAAGCCCGCGCCGCCGCTGCGTCCCGTACGGCCGAACTCGTCGACCATCCGGTCGATGACCGCGTCCGAGGGGTGCCCGGCCCACGTGCCGCCGGCCTCCTCGACCGCGCGCCGCGTCTCGTTGCGGATCTTGCGCGGCAGCGTGAGGGTCAGCTCGTCCATCAGGGAGAGGACCTTGGCCGGGTAGCCGGCCTGCGCCGCCGCCTGCTCGATCGAGGCGGGCTCGACGCCCTCGCCGACCATGGCCACGCCCTCGTTGATGAACTGCCCGATCACCCGCGAGGTGAAGAAGCCGCGCGAGTCGTTGACGACGATCGGGGTCTTCTTGATCTGCCGTACGAGGTCGAAGGCGCGGGCCAGCGCCTCGTCGCCGGTGCGCTCGCCCTTGATGATCTCCACGAGCGGCATCTTGTCGACCGGGGAGAAGAAGTGCAGGCCGATGAAGTCCTCCGGGCGGGAGACCCCCTCGGCGAGGACGGTGATCGGCAGTGTCGAGGTGTTGGAGCAGAGGAGCGCGTCCGGCTCGACGACGTCCTGGATCTCCTCGAAGACCTTGTGCTTGAGCGCGGTGTCCTCGAAGACGGCCTCGATCACGGCGTCGCAGCCCGCGAGGTCGGCCGGGTCGGCCGTCGGGGTGATGCGGGCGAGGAGTTCGTCCGCCTTCGCCTGGGTCGTACGGCCCCGGGAGACGGCCTTGGCACACAGCTTCTCGGAGTACGCCTTGCCCTTGGCCGCGGACTCCGCCGAGACGTCCTTGAGGACGACGTCGATGCCGGCGCGGGCGCAGGAGTAGGCGATGCCGGCGCCCATCATGCCCGCGCCGAGGACGGCGACCTTGCGGACGCGGCGCGGCTCGATCCCCTGGGGGCGGTTGGCGCCGGAGTTGACGGCCTGGAGGTCGAAGAAGAAGGCCTGGATCATGTTCTTCGCCGTCTGGCCGGTGACCAGCTCGGTGAAGTAGCGGGCCTCGATGGTCAGCGCGGTCTCGAAGTCGACCTGGGAGCCCTCGACGGCGCAGGCGAGGATGTTGCGCGGGGCCGGGTAGGGCGCGCCGTTCAGCTGCTTCTTCAGATTGGCGGGGAAGGCCGGCAGGTTGGCGGCGAACCGGGGGTTCGACGGCGTTCCGCCGGGGATCTTGTACCCCTTGACGTCCCAGGGCTGCTGCGACTCGGGGTTGGCGTCGATGAAGGCGCGCGCCTTGGCGAGCATCTCCTCGGGCGTGGCCGCGACCTCGTGGACCAGGCCGTTCTCCAGGGCGCGCTGCGGGGAGTACTGGGTGCCCTGGAGAAGGACCTTCAGGAGGGCGTCGGCGATGCCCATGAGGCGTACGGTGCGGGTGACGCCGCCGCCCGCCGGGAGGAGGCCGAGGGTGACCTCGGGCAGGCCGATCTTGGAGCCGGGGGTGTCGAGCGCGACGCGGTGGTGGGAGGCGAGGGCGATCTCGTAACCGCCGCCGAGGGCCGCGCCGTTGATCGCGGCGACGACGGGCTTGCCGAGGGTCTCGATGCGGCGCAGGGAGCGCTTGATCTCCGTACCGGTGTCGAAGGCGAGCCGGGCGTCCTCCGGGCGGAGCCGGACCATGTCCTTGAGGTCGCCGCCCGCGAAGAAGGTCTTCTTGGCGGAGGTGTAGATGATGCCGCGGATGGAGTCCTTCTCGGCCTCCGCGCGGTCGGCGATGGCCGCGATCGAGTCCTTGAACGCCTGGTTCATGGTGTTCGCGGACTGGTTCGGGTCGTCGAGGACGAGGGTGACGACGCCGGTCTCGTCCTGCTCCCAGCGGATGGTGGTGCTCTGGCTGCTCATTGCTGCTTCTCCGTAAGGCTGGTGGGACGGACGGTCAGACGCGCTCGACGATGGTGGCGACGCCCATGCCGCCGCCGACGCACAGCGTCACCAGGCCGTAGCGCTTGTCCTGGCGCTCCAGCTCGTCGACGACCGTGCCGAGGATCATCGCGCCGGTGGCGCCCAGCGGGTGGCCGAGCGCGATGGCGCCGCCGTTGACGTTGACCTTGTCCAGGCTGATGCCCATGTCCTTGACGAAGCGGAGCACGACACCCGCGAAGGCCTCGTTGATCTCGACCAGGTCGATGTCGTCCATCGTCAGACCGGCCTTGGCGAGTGCCTTGCGGGTCGCCGGGGCGGGTCCGGTGAGCATGATGGTCGGCTCGGAGCCGGAGACGGCCGCGGCGACGATCCGGGCGCGGGGCGTCAGACCGTACCGCTCGCCGACGGCGCGGGAGCCGATGGCGACGAGCGAGGCGCCGTCGACGATGCCGGAGGAGTTGCCGGCGTGGTGGACGTGGTCGATCTTCTCCACCCAGTGGTACTTCTGCAGCGCGACCGCGTCGAAGCCGCCCATGTCGCCGATGCCGGCGAAGGAGGGCTTGAGGGCGGCGAGCGAGTCGGCGGTGGTGCCCGGGCGCATGTGCTCGTCGCGGTCGAGGACGACCAGGCCGCTGCGCCGGTCCGTGACGGGGACGACGGAGCGGTCGAAACGGCCGTCCTTCCAGGCGGCCGCGGCGCGCTCCTGGGAGAGCGCGGCGTACTCGTCGACGTCGCGGCGCGAGAAGCCCTCGATGGTGGCGATGAGGTCGGCGCCGATGCCCTGGGGCACGAAGCCGGTCTCGAAGTTGGTCATCGGGTCGGCGAACCAGGCGCCGCCGTCGGAGGCCATCGGGACGCGCGACATGGACTCGACGCCACCGGCGAGGACCAGCTCCTCCCAGCCCGAGCGGACCTTCATCGCGGCCATGTTGACGGCTTCGAGGCCGGAGGCACAGAAGCGGTTCTCCTGGACGCCGGCGACGGTGTCGGGCAGGCCGGCCGCGATGGCGGCGATCCGGGCGATGTCGGAGCCCTGGTCGCCGACCGGGCCGACGACACCGAGGACGATGTCGTCGATGGCGGCCGGGTCGAGGCCGGGGAAGCGGCCCTGGAGTTCGTGGATGAGTCCGACGACCAGGTCGATGGGCTTGGTGCCGTGCAGGGCGCCATTGGCCTTGCCCCGACCGCGCGGGGTGCGGATCGCGTCGTACACATACGCTTCGGTGCTCACGAGCAGCCTTTCAACGATTCAGCGATGAGGGTGGAGGGGAAGTCAGCCCAGCAGGGAACGTCCGATGATCTCCTTCATGATCTCGGTCGTGCCGCCGTAGATGGTCTGGATACGGCCGTCCGTGAACGCCCTGGCGACCGGGAACTCGGCCATGTAGCCGTACCCCCCGTGCAGTTGGAGGCACCGGTCGGCGACGCGCTTCTGCAGCTCGGTCGCCCACCACTTGGCCATCGAGGCGTGGACGGCGTCGAGCTCCCCGTTCGAGTGATCGACGATGCACCGGTCGAGGAACGTACGGGTGACGGCGCACTCGGTCGCCATCTCGGCGATCTCGAAGCGGATGTGCTGGAGCTTGGCCAGCGGGCGCCCGAAGGCCTCCCGCTCCTTCACGTACCGGGTGGTGATCTCCAGGAGGTGTTCGGCGGCGGCGATGCCGGCCACCGCGATGGCCATCCGCTCCTGGGCGAGGTTGGTCATGAGGTGGACGAAGGCGCCGTTCAGCTCGCCGAGGAGGTTCTCCTTGGGGACGCGGACGTCGTGGAAGAAGAGTTCGGCGGTGTCCTGGGACTTCTGGCCGATCTTGTCCAGGTTCCGGCCGCGCTCGAACCCCTCCATGCCCCGCTCGACCACGAGCAGCGAGAGCCCGTGCGCCCCGCCCTCGGGCGTCGTCCTCGCGACCACGATCACCAGGTCGGCGAGGATCCCGTTGGAGATGAAGGTCTTGGAGCCGTTGAGCACCCAGTGGTCGCCCCGGTCCTCGGCGCTCGTCCGGATGCCCTGGAGGTCGGAGCCGGCGCCCGGCTCGGTCATCGCTATCGCCGTGATCAGCTCGCCCGTGCAGAAGCCGGGCAGCCAGCGGCGCTTCTGCTCCTCGGTGGCGAGCGAGGTGAGGTACGGGCCGATGATGTCGTTGTGCAGGCCGAGGGCGATGCCGGGCGCGCCCGCCCGGGTGAACTCCTCGGCGAGGACGGCGCTGTAGCGGAAGTCGGGGTTGCCGCCGCCTCCGTACTCCTCGTCCACCGCCAGGCCGAGCAGCCCCTGGCGCCCGGCGGCGAGCCAGGCCTCGCGCGCGACGATGCCGTCCTTCTCCCACTGCTCGTAGTGGGGCAGCACCTCCTTGGCGAGGAAGGTACGGACGGTGGCGCGGAAGTCCTCGTGGTCGGCGGTGTAGAGCAGGCGCTTCATGCTTCCTGGCCTTTCAGGGAGGGGACGGCCCAGTCGCGGGCGATCTCGTCGGTGTCGGCGCCGGGCAGCGCGGGGCCGGTACGGACGGTCCCGGGGGTGGCGGAGAAGCGGGGCGCGGGGGCCGGCTGGGTGAGGCCGCCGTGCTCGACGAAGGTGGCCCGGGCGGCGAGGTGCGGGTGGGCGGGGGCCTCGCGCAGCGAGAGCACGGGGGCGACGCAGGCGTCGCTGCCCGCGAAGACGGCCGTCCACTCGTCTCTCGTACGGGTACGGAAGCGGGCGGCGACGGCGGTACGGAGCTCGTCCCAGCGGCCGAAGTCGCGGCGGGCGGGGGCGAGGTCCTCGATGCCGAGAAGCCGGACGAACTCGTCGTAGAACTGCTGCTCCAGGGCGCCGACGGCCATGTATCCGCCGTCGGAGGTCTCGTACGTGCCGTAGAACGGGCAGCCGCCGTCGAGCAGGTTGACTCCGCGCCGGTCCTGCCAGCCGCCTGCCGCGAGCATGCCGTGGATCATGGTGGCGAGGTGCGCGGAGCCGTCGACGATGGCGGCGTCGACGACCTGGCCCTCGCCGTGCGCGCGGGCGTGCTGGAGCGCGGCGAGGACGCCGACGACGAGGTAGAGCGAACCGCCCGCGTAGTCGCCGACGAGGTTGGCGGGGACGGTGGGCGGGCCGTCCGGGTCGGGGCCGATCATGCCGAGGGTGCCGGTGATCGCGAGGTACGCGATGTCGTGTCCCGCGGTCGCGGCGAGGGGGCCGTCCTGGCCCCAGCCGGTCATCCGGCCGTAGACGAGCTTCGGGTTGCGGGCGAGGCAGGCGTCGGGGCCGACGCCGAGGCGTTCGGCGACGCCGGGCCGGTAGCCCTCGATCAGGATGTCGGCCCGCTCGACCAGGTCGAGGACGGTCGCGGGGCCGCCGTCGGCCTTGAGGTCGACGAGGGCGGAGCGCTTGTTGCGGTTGGTGAGGTCGTACGCGGGGTCGATGCCGAGCCCGGGACCGCCCGGTCGGTCGACGCGTACGACATCGGCGCCGAGGTCCGCGAGGAGCATGGCCGCGAACGGCCCGGGCCCGATCCCCGCCAGCTCCACCACGCGCACCCCGGAGAGCGGCCCGTCCGAGGTGGTGCGGTGCGTCGCCGTCGTCGCCGCCATCGAGCCCCCAGCTATGTGACACCAATGATGTAACACCGGTGATGCTAGGAACGTGTTCCACTCCGCACAAGACCCCAGGCCGAGCAAGCGCTTGGAATTTCGCCGCGGAACCTGCCGGGCCCCGATCGGCGCCGGATAGGGTCCCGTCATGCGCACATCACGACGCGGAATGACCGCCCTGCTCGCCGTACCGCTCGCGGCCGCCCTGCTCATCTCGTGCTCCGCCTCGGGAGAGGACACCGCGGCGGACGCGACGGCCGGCTCGACCGCCTCGCCGGTCGCCACGGGAGCCGACGGGGGCGCGGGCGCCGAAGCGAGCACGGACCCCGGCGTGGCGGAGGCGACCGACGGGGAGCCCACGCCCGGTCCCGAGCTGGTGCGGGACGCCTTCGCCGGGCTGCAGGCCACGCTCAATGACAGCTGCGCCACCGACTGCGCGTACTTCCTGGGCCGCGTCCACGAGGAGCTCGACGGGCTCGACCGCGCCATGAAGGCGGACCCGAAGGGGCCGGGCCACTTCCCCGAGCCGATCGCCTGGATCGAGAAGCTGCGGACCACCCTGGCGGGCGACACCACGTACCCGAACCTGAAGAAGCACCAGACCCTGCTGATCTCCACCCGGGACCGGATCAACACCTGGATGCAGGGCCACCCGGACGACTACCGCTGACGGATCCTCCCGGAGCTACCGCTAGGCTCCGCGCTCGCAGATGAAGCAGGGGAAGCCGCAGGGGAAGGCGAGGGCCGTATGGAGAACGGGAACGGTGTGGAGCGGGACACGGCGGAGCGGGCGTACGACGTCGTGCTCTTCGGGGCAACGGGGTTCGTCGGCGAGCTCACCGCGGAGTATCTGGCCGAGCACGCGCCGCCCGGGTTCCGGTGGGCGCTCGCCGGGCGCAGCCGCGCCAAGCTGAGCGCGCTGCGCGAGCGCCTCGCGGCGCGGTGGCCCCGCTGCGCCGAGCTGCCGCTCGTCGTCGCGGACTCCACGGACGCGGCGTCCCTGCGCGAACTGGCCACGTCGACACGGGTGGTGGCCACCACGGTCGGCCCGTACATCTGGTACGGCGAGCAGTTGGTGGCGGCGTGCGCGGAGGCCGGCACGGACTACGTGGACCTCACCGGCGAGCCGGAGTTCGTCGACGAGATGTACGTACGCCACGACGCCCGCGCCCGGGAGACCGGCGCGCGGATCGTGCACGCGTGCGGCTTCGACTCCGTACCGCACGACCTGGGCGCCTACTTCACCGTCCAGCAGCTGCCCAAGGACGTCCCGCTGCGGATCGACGGCTTCGTGCGCGTCGGCGCCATCTTCTCGGGCGGCACGTTCGCGTCCGCCCTGACGGCGATGGGGCGCGGCCGGGAGACCCTGCGCGCCGCGCGCGAACGGCGGCTGCACGAGCCCCGGTTGGTGGGCCGCAGGGCGCGCGCCCCGATCGGCGGGCCGCGCTTCAGCCGGGAGACCGGCACCTGGGCGCTGCCGCTGCCGACCATAGACGCCCAGGTGGTGGCCCGTTCGGCCCGCGCGCTCGACGCGTACGGCCCCGACTTCGTCTACCGGCACTACGCCTCGGTCAAGACGCTCCCGATGGCGATCGGCGGCTCCGCCCTGGTCGGCTCAGGGCTTGCAGCGGCCCAACTCGCGCCCGTACGGCGCTGGCTGATGAGTCGTTACGAGGCCGGGCAGGGCCCGAGCGAGGAGCGGCGCGCACGGAGCTGGTTCACCGTGCGCTTCGTCGGCGAGGGCGGCGGACGGCGCGTCTTCACGGAGGTCTCGGGCGGCGACCCGGGGTACGGCGAGACGGCGAAGATCCTCGCCGAGTCGGCGCTCTGCCTCGCCCTGGACGACGGCCTGCCGAAGACCTCGGGACAGGTCACGACGGCGGTCGCGATGGGCGACGCGCTGATCGACCGGCTGCGGGCGGCCGGCATCCGCTTCCGGGTGGCGTACAAGGGCTGACGCCTCCCCGGGTGCCGTGGGCCCTCAGTGGCGTACGAGACAGAAGGGGTGGCCGGCCGGGTCGGCGTAGGTGCGCCAGGCCCGGTCGCCGCCCCCGTCGTCGAGCAGCGAGGCCCCGAGCGCGAGCACCGCGTCGTGGGCGGTCTCCAGGTCGGCGACCCGGACGTCGAGGTGGAACTGCTGCTCGGGCGCTCCCCAGACGGGCGGGCGGTGGTCGGCCACGCCCTGGAAGCAGAGCACCGGCGCACCGGAGGCGTCGTGCAGCGTCGCCCAGGCCTCGTTGAGGGCCCACTGCCCGTCGGGGCGGTTGATCTCACCGCCCAGGACCTGCTGGTAGAAGACGGCGAGCTCCATGACGTCGGTGCAGTCCAGGACCACACACTGGAGCGTGCCGATCATGCCGACACCCAGGCGACGACGACGTAGATCATGGCGCAGACCCAGGCCAGGGCGAGAAGACCGGCCCCGGCGAGCAGGGTGTGCATGCCACGGCCGGCGGTGCGCGGAGGTGCGGAGACGGGGGATGTCATGGGCCCCAGCCTGCCGCGCGTGATCACGCCCCGCCATCCGTACGCGTACTCAGTCCCGCTACTCATCCCCCACCCCGTCCGCCCCCAGGGCCGCACGGAGAGCACGGCGGCAGAGGGAGTCGGCGTGCCGGGTCGTCTCGGGGATGCGGTAGCGCGGGGCGAGCAGCAGGGTGTGGGCGCAGGCGTTGTCCAGGGAGACCCGGTGGCCGACGGAGACGAAGACGGGCTTCACCCCGGCCTGCGTGCGCAGGGCCCGGCCGACCTCCTCCGTACCCGATGTACCCGATGCACCCGACGTACCGGACGCGAGCAGCGGGCTGAAGTCGCCCCGGTCCGGGCCCGGCAGGTCGTGGTCGAAGGTGAAGGGGTTCTTCGCGACGCCGATCGACGGGCGTCCGGTCAGCACGCCCAGGTGGCTCGCGAGGCCGAAGCGGCGCGGGTGGGCGAGACCGTAGCCGTCGCAGACGAGCAGCCCCGGGTCCGCGGTCAGCCCGGCGAGCGCGGCGAGCACGGTCGGTATCTCGCGGAAGGCGAGCAGCCCCGGCACGTACGGGAACGACACCCGGCCGACCGCCGTCGCCTCCTCCACCACGTCGAGCGTGCGGGCGTCCAGGACGACGGCCGCGGCGGCGACGAGGTCGCGCTCGTCGTCGTAGGCGACGTCGAGCCCCGTGACATGGCCCGTGCCGGGCGCCGGTCCCGGCTCGTCGAGTACGAGCCGCTCCCGCAGCTCCTCCTGCACGGCGCGGGCCGTCGCCTCGTCGGTGGGCCAGCCCTCGGGAACGTCGATGATCGTCATGATGACGGCCACCCTACGGCGCTCCCCCGTCCGACAGGCGAACGGTTTCCGCGCCGCCGTCCGGGCCCCGGGTAGCCTGCCGATCATGTTCGTACTGGAATTGACCTACACCGGCCCGGTCGAGCGGGCCGACGCGCTGCTCGACGCGCACGTCGAGTGGCTCGACGCGCAGTACGCCGCCGGCGTCTTCATCGCCTCCGGGCGCAAGAACCCGCGCGACGGCGGCATCGTGCTCGCCGCCGGGGTCGACCGCGCGGAGATCGAGAAGATCGTGGCGGCCGACCCGTTCACCGTCGAGAACGTGTGCACGTACCGGATCACGGAGTTCTACGCGACGAAGACGGCCGAGGCCCTCGCCCCGTACCGCGAGCAGCTCCCTTCCTGAGGATCTATCGGCCGTTCAGGCGGGCGATCCGGCCCTTCTCGCCGGAGGCCCAGCAGGCGCCGTCCCGGGTGCAGTCGACCGTGTCGTACGAGCCGGTGTCGACGGTCCGCCAGGTACGGCCGGAGTCCGTCGTCAGATCCGTGCCGGTCGGGCCGACCGCGAGCGCGGCAGTCCGGGAATGCGGGAGCCAGGCGACGCCCGAACGGTACGCGGGCGGCGGGGTCGAGGCGGCCTTCCAGCGGCGTCCGCCGTCGCCGGTGACCGCGGCCGCGTGCGGCGAGGGCTGGCCCGCGCGGTAGTCGCCGCCGACGGCGATGCCGTGCGCGCGGTCGCGGAAGGCGAGTCCGAAGACTCCGCGCGCCGGGTCGCCCGCCGGGATCGTGGATTCCGCGACGGTCCAGTTCAGGCCCCGGTCACGGGAGTGCAGCACGCGCGCGGTGGCGCCGCCGCCGGTCGCCAGCCAGACGTCCCTCGGTCCGGAGGAGACCAGGCACTGGCCGCTCGCGGCGAACCCGGCCTCTCCGGGCAGCGCGGCCGGCATCCCCGCGTCGGGCAGCACCGCCCAGGAGCGGCCGCCGTCCCGCGTCGAGAGGATGCGGTACTTCCCGTCGACCGGGTCGCTCATGGCGAGGCCGTGGCGCTGGTCGAAGAAGGTGATGCAGTCGTAGAAGGCGCGCGGGTCGGTGTTGCGGAAGGACTCCGTCCAGGTGGCTCCGCCGTCGTCGGTCCGCAGGACCCGCGAGGCCTCCCCCTCCCCGATCGCGAGGACCACGGCGCGCCGGGCGTCGAAGGCCTCGACGTCGCGCAGCTCCAGCTCCCCGGCCCCGGGCGGCGAGACGTTCCGCCAGCTCCGGCCGCCGTCCGTGGTCCGCAGCACGGTCCCCTTCGAGCCCGCGGCCCAGGCGGTCCTGCGGTCGACGGCCGCGAGGCCGCGGAAACGGGCGTCCGTACCGGTCTCCGTCAGCTGCCAGCCGGCACCGTACGGCCCGGCCTGCGAGGCACCGCCCGACGCACCGCCGGAGCCGCCACCGTCCGACGCGCCGTACGCCGGGACCGTCAGGGCCGCCGCGAGGGCCAGCCCGCTCAGCCCCACCGACATCATTCGTCTCGTCTTCCCCTTGGACGTCATGGCGCCGGAAGCTAGCCCACCCCGGTGACCCCGTCCAGACCGCCTCACGCACGTGGGCGGCGGTGACACAGCTCACGTGACCCCCCAGTGCACGTTCTGGCCCCATCGTTCGTCTTCCCTTGTGTCAGGGAGACGTCAGGAACCGAAGCCGCGCGACAGGAGCTGGCCTTGTCCACCGTCATCGAGCAGGCCGTTCAGGCCCGTCTGGTCGCATCCGCGCCCCGGATGGAAACCGTCCCCGCCACACTGCGGTACGACCGTGAGGACCCTTTCGCGGTGAGCATGGCGTTCCCGCCACCCGCGACCCTGGAGGGCGTCGAGGTCTCCTGGGCGTTCGCCCGCGAGCTCCTCGTCCAGGGCGTCGACGGCCCGGCGGGTCTCGGCGACGTCCGGGTTCGCCCGTACGGATACGACCGTACCGTCGTCGAGTTCCACGCTCCCGAGGGCGTCGCCGTCGTGCACGTCCGGACCTCCGAGCTACGGCACTTCATCCAGCGCTCGCAGCACCTCGTGCCGGCCGGCCGCGAGCACCAGTACCTGGACTGGGACGGGGACCTGGCCCAGCTCCTGGAGGGCTGACGGCGCGGTCTTCCGCCCCATCTCCCCGCCCTGTCCACCCCGTCCGATCCACCCGCGCCTTAATTCGGTTGCCTCCGCTCGGCGTCCGCGCGTACCGTCCTGACCTGGCCCTGTTGTCGCCCGATCGGAGAAGGCCGTTGCTCGTCTGAGGATGCGAGACACCGTGCCGCGCGTGCCCTTGAGCTGCTTCACGCAGCGCCGCGTGTGCCGTCTTCGCCCTCGGCGTACGAGCATTTCCGCCTGCCCGCGCCCCGGTGTCTCACCCGTTGCCCCAGCCCACGCTCTCGCAACAGGGAGGCCACCATGGCGACCCATCCCACGTTCATCACCTGCTCGTCCCTGTCCTTCTCCTGGCCGGACGGCACCCAGGTCCTTGACGACTTCCAGCTCACGGTCGGCCCCGGCCGTACCGGGCTCATCGGCCTGAACGGCTCGGGGAAGTCGACGCTCCTCAAGCTCGTCGCCGGTGAACTGACCCCCGCCGACGGCACGGTCCGTACCGTCGGCGAGGTCGGCTACCTCCCGCAGAACCTGGTCCTGGACACCGCGCTCCGGGTCGACCAGGCCCTCGGGATCGCCGCGACCCGGGCCGCGCTGCACGCCATCGAGGCGGGCGATCCGGCCGAGGAGCACTTCGCCGCGGTGGGCGACGACTGGGACGTGGAGGAGCGGGCCCGTGCCACGCTCGACCAGCTCGGTCTCGGCCACATCGGTCTCGACCGGACCATCGGCGAGGTGTCCGGCGGCGAGTCGGTCCTGCTGCGGCTCGCGGCCCTGCTGCTCGCCCGGCCGGACATCCTGCTGCTCGACGAGCCGACGAACAACCTCGACCTGTACGCCCGTACCCGGCTCTACGAGGCCGTGGACGCCTGGACCGGAGTGCTCGTCGTGGTCAGCCACGACCGGCAACTCCTGGAGCGGGTCGACCAGATCGCCGATCTGCACGACGGCGAGGTCACCTGGTACGGCGGCGCCTACTCGGCCTACGAGGAGGCGCTCGCCGCCGAACAGGAGGCGGCCGAGCGGATGGTCCGGGTCGCCGAGGCCGATGTGCAGCGCCAGAAGCGCGAACTGTCCGAGGCACAGATGAAGTTGGCGCGCCGCAAGCGGTACGGCAGGAAGAGCTTCGACAACAAGGTCGTACCGAAGATCGTCGCCAACGGCCGCAAGGCGGCGGCGCAGGTCTCGGCGGGCAAGCACCGTGCCCTGCACGCCGATCGCCTGGCCGAGGCGCGCGAACGGCTCGATGTGGCGGAGGAGGCGGTGCGCGACGACGACGAGATCAGGATCGAGCTGCCGCGCACCACGGTCCATCCGGGCCGCGAGGTGCTGACACTGCGCGAACTGGAACTGCGGTACGGCGCCCGGGTGGGCGGCGGGTTCGAGCTCCGCGGGCCCGAGCGGATCGCGCTCGTGGGCCGCAACGGGGCCGGCAAGACGACGCTGTTGCGCACGATCGCCGGGGAGCTCGAGCCGGTGGCGGGCGAGGTCGAGACCCATGTGCCGCTGCGGTTCCTGCCGCAGCGACTCGACGTCCTCGACGAGGAGTTGAGCGTGGTGGAGAACGTCGCCCGGTTCGCGCCGGAGGCGACGGGCAACGCGATCAGGGCGCGCCTCGCCCGGTTCCTCTTCCGTGGCGCGCGGGCGGACCAGCCGGCCGGGACGCTGTCCGGAGGGGAGCGCTTCCGGGCGACGCTCGCGGCGCTGCTGCTCGCCGAACCGGCGCCTCAGCTGCTGATGCTGGACGAACCGACGAACAATCTGGACATGGCGTCGGTACGGAAACTGACGGCGGCCCTGGAGGCGTACGAAGGGGCGCTGATCGTGGCGAGCCACGACGTGCCGTTCCTGGAGTCGCTGGGGATCACCCGCTGGCTGCTGCTCGACGGCGAGCTGCGGCCGACGAGCGCGGAGGAGGTCGCGGAGGAGATCGCGGCCACGGTTCAGTAGGGGATCGGCGCTGGGCGTACGGGCTCAACGGTGGAGTAACGCCCAGGACTTCGTCCCGCCACCGGGGGTGAGCACCGGGGCGAGTCCCCAGTCCCCGCCCTGTGTGTCGACCGCCGCGGCCAGCAGCCACATGCTGCGGCTGCGGCGGTCGCGGCACTCCTCGGCCTTGTCGGCCGAGGAATGGGCTGGATGCTGGTCGTAGAGGACGATCCGCAGGGCCTCGAACTGCCAGCGGACGCGCAGGATCATCTCCCGGTCGGGGGTGAAACGGTAGGCGGCGGCGACCAGTTCGGAGGCGGCGAGCACGGCGGTGTCGCGGAGCTCGGTCAGACCGTGCCGATCGAGCAGGCTCCGCACGGCCTGCCGGGCCAGTCCGGCGCAGTAGGCGCCTCCGGGCAGGACCATCGAGTAGCTGAGGTTCTCCCTGGCAGGAGGTATGGGCCCGGCCGCGAGGACGGACGGGAGGCAACGCAGGGCGCCTTTCATCGTGTTGCTCACATTTCCTGTGCGTGTGGGGACGCTCACACACAGGTACGGTCGCCGCGTGTGAGACTGGCGCTACCGACCGTAGCGCACGAGCGGAGCACGGTGCTACTACTTGCGGGTAGTCGTGTCATTCCGGCCAAAACGTCGGCCGCCCGGGCCGGCCAGAAGGGGAGAACGAGCCGTGCCACCCAGGAGCACCCCGACCGCGCGCCAGCAGCGCCTCGGGAACGAGCTGCGCAAACTGCGCGAACAGTCGGGGATGTCGGCCCAGCAGGCCGCCGCCCTCCTGGGCGTCGACCGGACCCGTATCCCGAACATCGAGTCGGGCCGCTTCGGCATCAGTGCCGAGCGGGTGCGCACCCTCGCCTTCAACTACGGCTGCCCGGACACCGGCCTCGTCGACCTGCTCGCCGCGACGGCCCAGGAGCGTGACCGCGGCTGGTGGGAGGAGCACCGCGGGCTGCTGCCGCCGGGGCTGCTCGACATCGCCGAACTCGAGTTCCACGCCTCGGAGTTGCACACCGCCGTCACCACGCACATCCCCGGCCTCCTGCAGACGGAGGAGCACGCGAGGGCGGTCTTCGACACCGCCGACCCGCCGCTGCCAGGACCCGATCTGAAGGCACGGGTGGCCCTGCGGCTGCGCCGCCAGGAGGTCCTGGACCGGGACCGGCCCACGCTCTACGAGGCGGTGATCCACGAGGCCGCGCTGCGGATGCAGTTCGGCGGACCGAAGGTGGCCAGGGCCCAACTGGAGTACATTCTCGCCCGCTCGGAACGGGACACCATCACCGTGCGGGTCATCCCCTTCACGGCCGGCGGTTTCCCGGGCGCGGGACAGTCGTTCACCTATGTGGCGGCGCCCGTGCCACAGCTCGACACCGTACAGCTGGACTCCTCCCACGGCTCGACCCTCCTCGACGCCGACATGCAACTCAGGCGCTATCGCGGGCTGTTGGATCGGCTGCGCGGACTCGCCCTGCCCGAACCGGAATCGCGCGCGTTCATCCAGGCGCTCGCCCAGGACCTCTGAAGGAACCCGTATGAACGTCGTGGACCCCTCCGCCCCCGAGAAGATCGCCTGGAACGATGCCTTCTGCAGCGAGGGCGCCAACTGCTTCCGCTTCGGCCTCGACGACGCCGGCCGCGCCTACATCGGCTCGACCCTGACGCCCGGCGAGTACGTGAGCGACTCGGTCGAGGCGCTGCGCGCGCTGATCTCGGCCGTCAAGGCGGGGCAGGCCGACCATCTGCTCTGAGTAGCCATGATCGAGCCACCTCCGACCCGCCCGGATCCGTGACCTGCCTCTCGGTACGCCGCCACCAGCTGCGCACATAACGGAACGTAACCGGACATCGCCGCAGCGGGCTTGGCCGGGGCCTTACGGGGCCTTAACCTACGGTCTCGTAACCTACGAATCCGTAGGTAGTTCCGTATGCCCTCTCTCCGTCCCCAGGAGTTCCCCGTGACGCTCACCTCTCCCCACCTCGGCAGCTCGGCAGGGTGGACCGACGCGCGGCTCCTCTACGCGCTGGAAGAGGTGGTGGAGAAGGAGCTGAACCGGCACCTGAAGGTCACCAAGGACTGGATGCCGCACGAGTACGTGCCGTGGTCCGACGGCCGGAACTTCCCGGGCTTCTTCGAGGACGGCGAGGCCTGGGACCCGTCCCAGTCCAAGGTCACCGAGGTCGGCAAGATCGCCCTCGTGGTCAACCTCCTCACCGAGGACAACCTGCCCAGCTACCACCACGAGATCGCCTCGCTCTTCGGCCGCGACGGCGCCTGGGGCACCTGGGTGCACCGCTGGACCGCCGAGGAGGGCCGCCA
Organism: Streptomyces sp. NPDC001927; assembly: GCF_053594455.1. NCBI lineage: Bacteria > Bacillati > Actinomycetota > Actinomycetes > Kitasatosporales > Streptomycetaceae > Streptomyces > Streptomyces sp. NPDC001927. The sequence continues at coordinate 49,453 of NZ_JBSFEN010000001.1, forward strand.
CGGCATCGTGATGCGGGACTACCTCCTGGCCTCGCGCGCGGTGGACCCGGACAAGCTGGAGCAGTTCCGGATGGCGCACATGAGCGAGGGCTTCGAGTCCGACAACCGGCACTCGATGCTGCACTCGGTCGCGTACGTCGCCTTCCAGGAGCTGGCCACCCGTATCTCGCACCGGAACACCGGCCACCAGTCGGGCGACCCGGTCTGCGACCGGATGCTGGCGCGCATCGCCACCGACGAGAACCTGCACATGGTCTTCTACCGCAACCTGCTGGGCGCGGCCTTCGAGCTCGCCCCGGACCTGACGATGCAGGCCGTGCGGGACGTCGTCGTGAACTTCCGGATGCCGGGACACGGCATGCCGGGCTTCGAGCGGGCGGCCGCGCAGATGGCGATCGGCGAGATCTACAACATGCGGATCCACCACGACGACGTGCTGCAGCCCGTGCTGCGCTTCCTCAAGGTGCTCCAGATCGACGGTCTCGGCCCGGAGGGCCTGAAGGCCCAGGAGGAGCTGGGGATGTACATGAACGGTCTGGACAGCGAGGCGTCGAAGTTCGACGAGAAGCTGGCCGCGCGCAAGGCGCGCATGGCGGCCCGCGCGGCGGGCTGACCCGCCGCCTCGGCGACTGACCTCCACCTCGGCGGCGTCGGCCGTCGGCTCAGTGAGCGAGCCGGCGGCGGGCGCCGCCGGTGCTCTTCAGCCGGCCCCGCTCCTTCTCGGAGAGGCCGCCCCACACCCCGAACCGCTCGTCGTTCTCCAGCGCGTACTGGAGGCAGGCCTCCCGGCCTTCGCACGCCCCGCACAGCTGCTTCGCCTCGCGGGTCGAGGAGCCGGGGGCCGGGAAGAAGAACTCCGGCCCGGCCTGCGCGCAGAGGGCGTTCTCCTGCCAGGACAGGTCGGGGGCGGTCGGGTCGGTCGTCACGGTGGTGTCGGTCTGCATGGCCGATACGTTGCCGCGCGGCCGTAAACGGTCCCTCAACGTTCGATCAATGCCGACGCGCCGCGTTCGTTCAACGCGGCGCGCCGAGCGTCCCGGCACGGCTCAGGGCCGGCGGAAGAGCGCCGTCCACAGGAACTCCTCGCCGAAGTGCGGGGAGTGGGCGGGCTCGTCCCGCATACGGCGCAGTTCGACCTCGGTCAGCTCCCCGAAGATCCGGCGCAGGGACTCCGGCGTGTAGGCGAGCCCGCCGTGCAGGCCCGGCTCGCGCTCCCGGTAGAACGCGGCGTCGGGCAGCTCCGAGCCCATCGCGCCGGAGGCGAAGCAGGTCAGGGCCAGATGGCCGCCGGGCGCGAGCAGCCGCTCGAGCAGCGCGAGATAGCTGATCCGTCGGTGCGGCGGCAGATGGTGGAAGCACCCCGAGTCGAAGATCAGGTCGTACGGACCGGTCAGCGCGCCGCCGGCCAGTTCGAACGCGTCCCCGTGGTGGAAGCGCACCTCCGCGCCTGCCTCCCGTGCCCGCTCCCGCGCCCAGCCGATCGCCTCCTCGGAGAGGTCCACCGCGTCCACCTCGAAGCCCAGGGACGCCAGGTACAGGGCGTTGCGCCCGGGTCCGCACCCCAGGTCGAGGGCCCGGCCGGGAGCGATCAGGCCGCGCTCGACGTACGAGACCAGGCTCTCGTCCGGCTTGGCGACGAAGAACGGCACCCCCTTGGACCGGTCGCCGTAGAAGCCGTCCCACCAGCCTGCCGCGTCGGTGGTCCAGCGGTCGGCCTCCGGCGCGAAGAGCCCGTCGAGCAGCTTCAGCACGTCCTCGACGTCACGAATGTTCCGGTCCATCCGGCACCCCTTTCCCGATGGCTGAACGCTAGGGGAGATCCCGAAGAAAGCCCAGCTCAGGAGGGGTTTGCGGGGGCTCGGAGAAGGCGCTGTACGGCCCTCCACGCCATGGGTGCGCGAGGGCCGATCACCCCACCCGCGACCCCCTGCGGACGGGTGCCGGCACCCCCTCCGGAGGCCGTCAGGAGGCCCTTCCGCGCGGCCCGCGACCCGGTTTCTGAGGCTCCCCGGTCAGTCCTCGCTCTTCTTCGCCCTGCTCGGCTGCACCCGCTTCGGTTCGCCCGGCATCTTCGGGTACTCCGGCGGGTACGGCAGGTCGCCGAGCCCGTGCTCCGCCTCGTCGCGGCGGGCCAGTTCGAGCAGGCTCTCCAGGCTGAAGCGGTGGTCGTCCATGTCGGCGTGGACGTCGCCGACCTCCGCGTACCGGGCGGGCATGGTCCTGATGTCGAAGTCCCGGGGCACGGCGTCGTCGATCTCGTCCCAGTTCAGCGGGGCGGAGACGGGGGCGTGCGGGCGGGGGCGTACGGAGTAGGCGGAGGCGATCGTGCGGTCGCGGGCGGTCTGGTTGTAGTCGACGAAGATCCGCTCGCCGCGCTCCTCCTTCCACCACTTGATCGTCACCCGGTCCGGCATCCGGCGCTCCAGCTCACGGCCGCAGGCGATCGCCGCGCGCCGGACCTGGGTGAAGGTCCACTGCGGCTCGATCGGCACGAAGACGTGCAGGCCGCGCCCGCCCGAGGTCTTGGGCCAGCCCCGCAGCCCGTGCTCGTCCAGGACGGCGCGCAGCTCGTGGGCGGCGCGTACGGCGTCGGCGTAGTCGGTGCCGGGCTGGGGGTCGAGGTCGATGCGCAGCTCGTCGGGGTGGTCGGTGTCCTCGCGCCGTACGGGCCAGGGGTGGAAGGTGACCGCGCCGAGGTTGGCCGCCCAGAGGACGGCGGCGGGCTCGGTCGGGCACATCTCGTCGGCGGAGCGCCCGCTGGGGAAGGTGATGTGCGCGGTCGGGATCCACTCGGGGAGGTACTTGGGGGCGCGCTTCTGGAAGAAGGACTCGCCGGTGACCCCGTCGGGGTAGCGCTCCAGGGTGGTGGGGCGGTCCCGCAGGGCGCGGGTGATGCCGTCGCCGACGGCCAGGTAGTAGCTGACCATGTCGAGCTTGGTGTAGCCGGGTTCGGGGAAGTAGACCTTGTCCGGATTGGAGACGCGTACCGTCCGCTCGCCGACTTCCAGTTCCACCGCTGCCGTCTTGCTCGCCATGCGTGTCAGCGTAGGGCTCGCCGACATTCCCCGCATACCGGACAATCAGTCCATGGATCTCCCGGTGATGCCGCCCGTGAAGCCGATGCTGGCCAAGTCCGTGAAGAAGATTCCGCCGGGCATGCAGTACGAGGCCAAGTGGGACGGCTTCCGCGCCATCGTGCACCGCGACGGCTCCGAGCTGGTCATCGGCAGCCGCACGGGCAAGCCCCTGACCCGCTACTTCCCCGAGCTGGTCGAGGCGCTGCTCCCCCGGCTGCCGCGGCGGTGCGTGGTCGACGGCGAGATCGTGATCGAGCACGACGGGCGGCTCGACTTCGACCGGCTCTCCGAGCGCATCCACCCCGCCGACTCGCGCGTGCGGATGCTGGCGGGGACGACCCCGGCCCGGTTCATCGCCTTCGACCTGCTCGCCCTCGACGACGACTCGCTGCTCGACACCCCGCTGACCGACCGGCGGGCCGCCCTCGAGGAGATCCTGCGGGGCGTCGACGCCCCGGTCCACCTGGCGCCCGCGACGACCGACCCGGAGGTCGCGGCGCGCTGGTTCGAGCAGTACGAGGGGGCGGGCCTCGACGGGGTCATCGCCAAGCCGCTCGACCTGCCGTACCGGCCGGACGCCCGGCTGATGTACAAGATCAAGCACGAGCGGACGGCCGACGTGGTGGTGGCCGGCTACCGCTTCCACAAGAGCGGTCCCGTCGTCGGTTCGCTCCTCCTCGGTCTGTACGACGACGGCGGCACCCTCCAGCACGTCGGCGTCTGCGCGGCCTTCACCGCCAAGCGGCGCGAGGAGCTGATCGCCGAGCTGGAGCCGCTGCGGATGGACCCGCCCGACGGGCACCCGTGGGCCGCCTGGGCCGAGGAGGCCGCGCACGCGGGCGCCCGGCTGCCGGGCGCGCCGAGCCGCTGGTCGGGGAAGAAGGACCTGTCCTGGGTGGCGCTGCGGCCCGAGCGGGTCTGCGAGGTGGGGTACGACCACATGGAGGGCGACCGCTTCCGGCACACGGCCCAGTTCAAGCGGTGGCGTCCGGACCGGGCGCCGGAGTCCTGCGGGTACGGGCAGCTGGAGGAGCCGGTCTCGTACGACCTCTCGGAGGTGCTGGCGTAGTCCGGCGGGCGGCTAGCCGTACAGCGCGTCGATCTCCCTCCCGTACGCCGCGATGACCGCGTGCCGCTTGACCTTGAGGGACGGGGTCAGCATCCCGTTCTCCTCGGTGAACTCCCCCGCGACGACCCGGAACCGGCGGATCGACTCCGCCCGCGAGACGGCCCGGTTGGCGTGGTCGACGGCCTTCTGGAGGTCGGCGAGCAGCTCCGGGTCCTCGGCGAGCACGGCCACGGGGGTGTCCGCCGGCCGCTTCCGTACGGCCAGCCAGTGCTGGATCGCCTCGGGGTCGAGGGTGACGAGCGCCCCGATGTACGGGCGGTTGTCGCCGACGACCAGGCACTGGCCGACCGGCGGGCGGCTGCGCAGCCGGTCCTCCAGGACGGCGGGCGAGACGTTCTTGCCCCCTGAGGTGACCAGGATGTCCTTCTTGCGGCCGGTGATGACGAGATAGCCGTCCTCGTCGAGGGCGCCCAGGTCGCCGGTGGCGAACCAGCCGTCCCGCAGCACCTCCTGACTGGCCTCGGGGTTGTTCCAGTACCCGGTGAAGACGATGGGGCCCTTGAGGAGCACCTCGCCGTCGTCGGCGATCCGGACGCCGGTGCCGGGCACCGGGCGGCCGACGGTGCCGGGCCGCGGACGCAGGGGCGGGGTGACGGTGGCGGCCGCGCTCGTCTCGGTGAGGCCGTAGCCCTCGTAGACGAGGACCCCGGAGGCGTAGAAGAAGTGGCTGAGGCGGCTGTCGAGCGGGGAGCCGCCGCTGATGGCGTACCGCAGGTTCCCGCCGAGCTCCTTGCGGATCCGCCGGTAGACGAGCAGGTCGTAGAGGGCGTGGGCGGCGGTGAGGCCGGCGCCTGGGCGGGGTCCCGTGCCGAGGGCGTGGCTCAGGGAGGCCTCGCCGTAGCGCACGGCTATGGAGTCGGCGCGGTCGAAGGAGGCGCCCCGGCCGAGCTTCTCGGCGGTGGCGCGGCCGGTGTCGTGGATCTTCTCGAAGAGGTACGGCACGCCGACGACGAACGTGGGCCTGAACCGGCGCAGTTCGGGGCGGAGTTCGTCGGGCTTGATGCTGGGGAACTGGCCGATCTCGATGCGCGCCATCAGACAGGCGAGCTGGATGACGCGTCCGAGGATGTGGGCGAGGGGCAGGAAGAGGAGGGTCGAGGCGGGTTGGCCCGTGATCGCCTGGAAGACCGGGTGCAGCAGCTCCACCGTGGCGCGCGCCTCGGCGTGGAGGTTGCCGTGAGTGAGGGCGCAGCCCTTGGGGCGGCCGGTGGTGCCGGACGTGTAGCAGAGGGTCGCGACCGTGTCCGGGGTGAGCGCGGCGCGGCGCTCGGCCGGTACGGCGTCGGCGATCTCCGCGCCGAGGGCGGCGAGTTCGGCCAGGCCACCGGCGTCGGTCTGCCAGGTGCGGACCGGCTCGGGGAGCGTGGCGGCGGCCTCGGCGACGGTGGCGGTGTGTTCGGCGCACTCGGTGACGACATGCCGGGTGCCGGAGTCGTGCAGGATCCAGGCGACCTGGTCGGGCGAGGAGGTGGGGTAGACGGGGACGGTCTGCCCGCCGGCCGACCAGATGGCGAAGTCGAGCACGGCCCACGCGTACCCGGTACGGGCCATGAGCCCGACCCGCCCGCCGGGTTCGACGCCCGCCGCGATCAGCCCCTTCGCCACGGCGACGACGTCTCCGGCGAACTCGGCGGCGGTGACGGGTCGCCAGTTCCCGTGCTCCTGGCGGCGCATGACGATCGCGCCGGGGTCCTGGGCCGCGTGGACGAAGGGGATGTCGGCGGGGGTCCCGGACGGCGCGGGCCCGGCCGGCAGGGGCGTGTGGGCCTCCCGGACGACGCCGTCCTCCCGCACGAGCCGCACGGGGAAGCGGCAGATCAGGTCGGGGCGCTTCCTTGCCTGCCTCAGGTCCTTGCGTACGCCCATGGCGGCTCCTGTTCGCGGGTGCGGACGGGGAACGAGCGGGACTTCCGGATGGCCTGTCGCCCAGTCAACTTACTCACCCGTAACCAGATTTCAACCTTTCGCGCACGACCGGACCCGAGTGATTCCCCGCCGCCCGGCCGCCCTTTCGGGAACGCCGAGGCTGCCCTTTCGGGAGTGAGATGCTTCACATTCACGTGCGGACGCCCGATCCCAGGTTTGGCGAACAAATGGGCGAGTCGACCGGCCGCTCGACGAGGAAGATCGCCCCGCGCGGCGCGCACCTGCGGGAACACCGCGAGGCGCGGCGCGCGGCACTCCCGGACCGGGCGGCGAACGTCCGCACACCCCGCCGAACGAGGGCCCCGCCGTTGCCCCGCGAAGACAACCCCGTCTCCGAACCGGGAAGCCGATCCTGTACGTATGAGGAGGGAGACCCCACACCCGAACCCCGTACCCACAAGGACTGGCCCGTGATCACCTCGCCCTCGCCCCTCGTACCCGTCCCGATCCCCGACCGCGTGGCCGCCATGATCGGGTCCTGCCTGCCGCTGCACGTCCTGCAGGCGGAGGTCGACGCCGACTGCGCGGCGCGCGAGGTGCTGCGGTTCCGGGGCCCGCTCTGCGCGGAGGACCGGGCGGACCGCGAGCACGCGCTCTCCGCGCTCGCCCGGGCGAACAAGATCCTGGCCAAGCACCACCCGCTGCTGCCGGTCCGCCCGCGCCAGGAGCCCGGCTTCCTTTAGGCCGTTCGGGGCGCCGCCCCGGTACCGCACCGGTTCGGGTGTTCCCCGCATGCGGGTGACGCCGCCCGGTGTGAGGCTGCGAAGGTGACCACCACCAGCGAAGCCGCACCCGCGCCCCCGGCCGCCTCGCCACCCGTGCTCGACAGCCGCCGCCGCAACATCGTCTTCGGCACGATCATGCTCGGTGTGCTGCTCGCGGCGCTCGACCAGACGATCGTGGGGACCGCCCTCCCGACGATCGTCTCGGACCTCGGCGGCGCCGCCCACATGTCGTGGGTGGTCACCTCCTACCTGCTCGCGGAGACGGTCGCCACCGTCCTGGTCGGCAAGTTCGGTGACCTCTTCGGCCGCAAGGTGATCTTCCAGATCTCGGCGATCGTCTTCATCACCGGCTCCTTCCTCTGCGGCCTCGCCACCAACATGACGCTGCTGATCGTCTGGCGCGGACTGCAGGGCATCGGCGCCGGCGGTCTGATGGTCACCGCCATGGCGCTCATCGCCGATGTCATCCCCCTGCGCGACCGGGGCAAGTACCAGGGCGCGATCGGCGCGGTCTTCGGCGTCTCCACCGTGATCGGACCGCTGCTCGGCGGGCTCTTCACCGACCATCTGAGCTGGCGCTGGGCGTTCTACGTCAACGTCCCGATCGCGATCCTGGTCGTCATCGCGGCCGCCCGCACCATCCCCTCCGTACGCTCGGCGAGCAAGCCGATCATCGACTACGCGGGCATCGCCCTGGTCGCCGCCGGGTCCAGCGCCCTGATCCTGGCGACCAGTTGGGGCGGGAACGAGTACGCCTGGGGTTCAGCCGTCATCATCGGGCTCTTCGTCGGCGGACTCATCGCGCTCGCCCTCTTCTGCTGGGTGGAGACCCGCGCGGCCGAACCGATGCTGCCCATGCGGCTGTTCGTCAACCCGGTCTTCACCGTCTGCTCCGTGCTGAGCTTCGTCGTCGGCTTCGCGATGCTCGGCTCGCTGACCTTCCTGCCGTCCTACCTCCAGTACGTCGACGGGGACTCGGCCACCGTCTCCGGCATCCGGACCCTCCCCATGGTCATCGGTCTGCTGATCGCCTCGATCTACAGCGGCAACGCCGTCAGCAAGACCGGCACGTACCGGATCTTCCCCATCGTGGGCTGTCTCGTGATGGGCGTCGGCCTCTTCCTGCTGTCCTTGATGGACACGGACACCAATGCCTGGCTGGAGTCCCTGTACATGTTCGTGCTCGGCGCCGGCATCGGTCTGTGCATGCAGGTGCTCACCATCGCCGTGCAAAACACGGTGGAGTACGCCGACCTCGGCACCGCGACCTCGGGCGTCACCTTCTTCCGCACGCTCGGCAGCTCCTTCGGCACGGCGGTCTTCGGCACGATCTACGCCAACTCCCTCAAGCCCAACCTGGCCCAGGGCGTCGGCGAGGCGGCTGCGGTCGCCGGGCCGGGCCTGTCCGCGTCCGAGATCGCCACGGCCGCGACGAGTCCGGCCGGGCTCCACGGGCTGCCGGACGACGTGGCGGCGCCGATCGTCCAGGCGTACGCGGACACCCTGCACACGGTCTTCCTCTGGACGGTGCCGGTCGCGGCGTTCGGCTTCGTCGTCGCGCTCTTCCTCAAGCAGGTGCCGCTCAGGGACACCGCCCGCGCCTCGGCCCCCGACATGGGCGAGGGCTTCGCCTCGCCCACCTCGTCGGGCGACTCCGCCAAGCTCCTCGAACTCTCCGTCGGCAGGATCCTGCGGAAGACCGACCTGGACACCGCGCGCCGGATCGTCGCCGACTCCGACACCCGGCTCGACACGGCGGGCGCGTGGGCGGTAATGCAGGTCGAGCTCTTCACACGTACGGTCGGGCATGCCAGTCTCGGCCTGATCTCCGCCGGACGGCGGGTCCCCCCGGAGGTCCTGCTGCCGGTCTTCCAGCGCATGGTCGACGAGGGGTTCCTGACCCGGGACGGCAACCTCCTCTCGCACACCCGGGCGGGCGAGCGCGAGGCCGAGGTCATCACGCACGCCTGGGGCGACTGGCTGAAGGACCGGGTCGAGGAGGAGCGCGGCCGTCCGAGCGGCCCCGAGCTGCGGGCGGCGACGGACGCCATCGCGAAGAAGCTGATCGCGGAGGACCTGGCGCAGGGGCTGCCACGCAAGCGGGAGCAGGTCGGGATCTCCTCGTGAGCGGCGGGCGGCTCACGCCTCGTCGATGAAGTCCCCGTCGACGTACACCCAGGCGCCCTCGTGGCGGCGGAAGCGGCTGCGCTCGTGGAGCGAGCCGGCCTCGCCGCCGTGGGTGTAGCGGGCGACGAAGGTGACCGTTCCGGACTGGTGGAAGGCCGTGCCGTCGGTCGTCTCCCGGATCTCCAGGCCCGCCCAGCGCATGGACGGGTCGAAGTCGACCTCGCCGGGGCGGGTCTCCGGTGCCCAGGTGCGCAGCAGGTACGCGGCGTCGCGGACGACGAAGGCGCTGTAGCGGGAGCGCATGAGCAGCTCGCAGGTGGGCGCCGCGGTGGCGGGCCCCGCGTGGAAGCGCCAGCAGCACGCGCCGTACCGCGCGGGCAGTCCGCAGGGGCAGGGCGAGTCGGCGGAGACGGCGGGGGCGGCAGACGCGGTCTTACGGGCGGGGTTCTTCCGGGCGTTACGGCGGGACATGGCCCCCATTGTGTCGTGCGGGGCGCGGGGTCGGGATCGCGCCATGTGCGGGGCGGTGGCCGCACGACGCTTCCGGGGGCCGGTGGACGCCCTTATGCTCCTGCGCCGGACGTGACTGTTACCGCCGGTAAGCCAAAGGGGCTGGGGCATGAACCGTACGGGCACCTCGCGACGCACCTTCGTCGGCACGGCCGCCGCCGTCACCGCGGCCACCGCCACCGCCGGCGTCGGAGCCGTACCGGCCCACGCGGCCGCCACGACCGGCCGCGCCGAGCAGGCAGCGGCCCCCGCCGTCGCCGTGCTCGGCGGTGGCGTGGCGGGTCTCACCGCCGCCCACGAACTGGCCGAGCGCGGCTTCCGGGTCACCGTCTACGAGCGCCGGGCGCTCGGCGGCAAGGCCCGCTCGATGGACGTGCCGGACAGTGCCCGGGGCGGGCGGCGGGCGCTCCCCGCCGAGCACGGCTTCCGCTTCATCCCCGGGATCTACCACAACCTCCCCGACACGATGCGGCGGATCCCCTTCCCCGGGAACGCCAACGGCGTCTGGGACAACCTCGTCGCCCCGGCCGAGATGGCCTTCGCCCGCACGGGCCGCGAGGACCTGCGCATCCCGCTCCCCTGGCCCGGTCACCGGCCCGCCGAGCTCACCCTCGACGAGATCCGCCGCGCGCTGACCGCGCTCCTGGAGACCGCCCGGTCCATCCCGCTCCACGAGGCCGCGTACTTCGTCAACCGCTTCATGGTCTTCCTGACCAGCTGCGACGAGCGGCGGAACAGCACCTGGGAGGCCACGCCCTGGTGGGAGTTCCTGCGCGCCGACCGCATGAGCTACGACTACCAGCGCATCCTCGCCGTCGGGCTCACCCGCAACATCGTGGCCACCAAGGCCGAGGAGGCCAGTACCCGTACGGTCGCGACCCTCCTCGAGGCCTTCGCCTTCAACGCGCTCGGGCGCGGCGCCGACGGACCGCTCGACCGGATCCTCGACCTGCCGACCAACGAGGCGTGGATCGACCCCTGGGTCACCCATCTGACCGGTCTGGGCGTGGAGTTCCGGGTCGGCTGGACGGTGCGCGAGATGGCGTACGACGCGGCGGCCGGGCGGATCTCGGCCGCCGTGATCGAGGACCCGGACGGGGTACGGAGGTCGGTCACGGCCGATCACTACATCTCCGCCCTGCCGGTGGAGCACGCCCGGCGGACCTGGGGCGCCGCGCTGCGGGCGGCCGATCCCCAGCTGGCCCGGTGCGACCGTCTGGAGACGGACTGGATGACGGGCATCCAGTTCTATCTGACCGAGAAGGCGCCCCTGCTCGCCGGACACGCCAACCTGATCGACTCCCCCTGGTCCCTGACCTGCATCCAGCAGGCGCAGCACTGGCCGACCCGGAACTTCCCGGCCGACTACGGCGACGGATCGGTCGTGGACTGCCTGTCGGTGGACATCTCGGAGTGGGACCGCCCCGGGATCCTCTACGGCAAGACGGCCAAGCAGTGCACCCGTACGGAAGTGGCGCGCGAGGTGTGGGCCCAGCTGAAGGCCGGCTTCAACGACACGGGCCGTACGGTCCTGAAGGACGGCTCCCTGCACTCCTGGTTCCTGGACCCGGGCGTGGACGGCCTCGGCACCCCGAACCCGACCAACGACGACCAGCTCCTCGTCCACCCGGTCGGCACCTTCCACAACCGCCCGCAGGCCGCCACGCGGGTGCCGAACTTCTATCTGGCCGGCGACTACGTGGCCGTCGACATCGACCTGGCCACCATGGAGGGCGCCAACGCCTCCGCCCGGCAGGCCGTCAACGCGCTGCTCGACCGTACGGGCTCGACGGCCGCGCGCTGCACGGTCGAGCCGCTCTTCCGCGCCCCGGAGCTGGAGGGGCTCAAGCGCCACGACCGGGTGCGTTTCCGGCTCGGTCTGCGCAACGCGCTCGACGTGGGGTGACGAGCGACTCGGCCCGGCGGAACCGCCCCACCCCGCCCGTTCGTGTTACGGACCGAGGACCGACGCGCGACGAGAGGCGAGTGGCTCCATGGACAGCTCCTGGCAGATCCTCCTGGTCCTCGCGGGCCTGGTCTGTGTGGCCGGCGGAGTGCGGGAGGCGCGGACGCAGGTGCGGATGCGGCGGTCCGGAGTCCGCTCCGAGGGTGTGGTGCTGCGTCACGAGGTCACCTCCCGGGAGGGCAACAGTCGCGTGTACTCCCCGGTGGTCGGCTTCCGCGACGAACACGGCACGCACCGGGAGTTCACCAGCGACCTGAGCGGCTCGCCCCGCAGCCCGCGGGAGGGAGCCCGGGTGCGGGTGGTGCATCTGCCGGGACGCCCGGAGACGGCGCGGCTCGACACGGTCGCGTACAAGGTCACGGTCCTCGCCCTCGCGTTCGGCGTGGGCGCCGTGTTCCTCACCGTGGCCGTCGCGTTCGGGCGGTGACGGACGCGTCGTCCCGGTGGGCCGCCCGGGCCCGCCGGGTGAGTAGCGTACGAGCATGAAACTGACGATTCTCGGAGGCGGCGGATTCCGGGTCCCGCTGGTGTACGGCGTGCTGCTCGGCGACCACGCCGAGGGCCGGGTCACCCGGGTGACCCTCCACGACCTCGACGGCGGCCGGCTCTCGGCGATCGCCCGGGTCCTCGCGGAGCAGGGCGCGGGGGTGCCGGACGCCCCCGAGGTGGCGGCGACGACGGATCTGGACGAGGCGCTGCGCGGAGCGGACTTCGTCTTCTCGGCGATCCGGGTCGGCGGTCTGGAGGGCCGGGCCGCCGACGAGCGGATCGCGCTCGCCGAAGGGGTCCTCGGTCAGGAGACGGTCGGCGCGGGCGGGATCGCGTACGGGCTGCGGACGGTGCCGGTCGCGACGCACATCGCCCGGCGGGTCGCCGCGCTCGCCCCGGACGCCTGGGTCATCAACTTCACCAACCCGGCGGGCCTGGTGACGGAGGCGATGTCCCGGGTGCTCGGTGACCGGGTCGTCGGCATCTGCGACTCCCCCGTCGGGCTCGGCCGCCGGGTCGCCCGGATCCTGGGCGCGAACCCGGCCGAGGCGTGGATCGACTACGTGGGCCTCAACCACCTCGGCTGGCTGCGGGGGCTGCGGGTCGGCGGGCGGGACGAGCTGCCGCGGCTGCTCGCGGACGAGGAGGCGCTCGGCTCCTTCGAGGAGGGCCGGCTCTTCGGCCCCGAGTGGCTGCGCTCGCTCGGCGCGATCCCCAACGAGTACCTGCACTACTACTACTTCAACCGCGAGGCCGTCCGCGCCTACCAGCAGGCCGAGCGGACCCGGGGCGCGTACCTCCGCGACCAACAGGCCGGTTTCTACGCGGAGATGAGCAAGCCTGACACGCCTCCGCTGGCGGCCTGGCACCGTACGCTCGCGGACCGCGAGGCGACCTACATGGCCGCCAACCGGGAGGCCGCCGGGGTCGGGGAGCGGGACGAGGAGGACCTGGAGTCGGGCGGGTACGAGAAGGTGGCCCTGGCGCTGATGCGGGCGATCGCGCGCAACGAGCGGGCCACGCTCATCCTCAACGTCCGTAACGGCACGACCCTTTCGGTGCTCGACGCGGACGCGGTGATCGAGGTGCCGTGCTTCGTGGACGCGGCCGGCGCCCATCCGGTCTCCGTGGCACCGCTGCCGTACCACGCGGTGGGTCTGGTGACGGCGGTGAAGGCGGTCGAGCGCGAGGTGCTCTCGGCGGCGGAGAGCGGGGAACGGGCGACGGCGGTCAAGGCGTTCGCGCTGCATCCGCTGGTCGACTCGGTCTCCGTGGCGCGACGCCTCGTCGACGGCTACACGGCGGAGCATCCCGAACTGGCGTATCTGCGCCGCTGAATCGACGTCCGGACGACTGTCCGGCGAACATCTTTACGGCGGCGAGGGGCGCGGCCTACGCTCGCGCCCCATGACCTCACCTGGCACACGTTTTCGACGGGCGATCGTCCGTCTCACCACGGGCTGTCTGCTGACCGCCGGGCTGGTGGCCGCGGGACCGGCGGTCGCCGAGTCCGCCGAGCCCGCCGACCCGGCCCTCGCCGCCGCGCGCGTCGTCCCCGTCCAGCTCACCGGGCCCGCCGAGAAGCGTTTCAACCTGGTGGTCATGGGCGACGGCTACACCGCCGAGGAGACGGCCGCCTTCCGGGCCGACGTCGACAGGCACCTGGGTGTGCTGTGGAGCATCGAGCCGTTCGCCTCGTACCGCTCGTACATCAACGTGTGGGCGGTGGAGGTCCCTTCGCCGGAGTCGGGCGTGGACTGCGACCCGGGCCTCGACGCGCCCCGCCGCGACACCGCGCTGGACATGGGCTTCTGGGGCGGCTGCAACCCGGCGAGTGTGCAGCGGCTGCTGACCGTGGACAGCACGAAGGCCGCCGCGCTCGCCGGTCTCGTCCCGGGCACGAGCCCCGCCAACCGGCAGATCGTGGCCCTCGCGAACAGCGACACCTACGGTGGCGCGGGCGGCAGTTACGCGACGGCGTCCGGCGGCAACGCGCTCTCCTCGCTGATCACCCCGCACGAGATAGGCCACTCGCTCGGCGGCCTCCAGGACGAGTACGACTACTACGCGCGCGGGGTCGCGGGCGGCGCGTACGAGGGTACGGAGCCGGCCTCGGCCCACCACACCCTGCTGACCGAGGCTCAGATGCGCGAGCAGCGTGCCAAGTGGTGGCGCTGGCTGGGCGAACCGAGCGAGGCGGGCGGTGTCATCGGGCGACACGAAGGCGGCCTGTACAGCACCACGGGTGTCTGGCGGCCGAGCCGGCACTCGATCATGAAGACCCTCGGCTACGCCTTCGACCAGGTCGAGCGCGAGGTGATGGTCCGGGCGATCTCCGCGAAGGTGAACCTCGTCCAGGACCACACCCCCAATTCGGCGCCGATCGGGGCGGACCGGACGGTGTGGGTGGACACCCTGCACCCGCTGGGCGGTGAACTCGACGTCGTCTGGCGCCTCGACGGCCGCACGCTCAGGACCGGCAACGCCCGCACGGTCGACCTGCGCGCCCTCCCCCTCTCCCCCGGCACCCACACCCTGACGGCGACGGTGACCGACCCGACGCCGTTCGTGCGGGACCCGGCGGTACGCGGCTCGGCGGCGCTGACCCGCACGGTGAGCTGGACCGTGGACCGCGCCCTGACCACGCCCGTCGACGGCACTGGGCCGGCGTTCACGGGCCACACCCCGACGACGGCCCCGGTGGGCGCGCGCTCGGTGGTCCACGCGGACACCACCCACCCGACGCGCTCCGCCCCGGCCGTCCGGTGGCGGCTCGACGGCCGGCCGGTCGCGAACCCGGGCAACGACCGGGACCTGGACCTACGGGCACTGCGGCTCACCCCGGGGACGCACACCCTGACCGCCCGGATCGCGGGCACGGACGCCGAGTTGAGGTGGACGGTGGACGCCCGGCCGGCCACGGCCTCGTACGAACTGTCCACTCCGCTGCGCACGGTGAACCGACCGGGCCGGCCCGTCGAGTACGTCTACGACGGTCCGTTCACGATGGGCCTCGCCGCGCGGGACGACCAACCCGGTTCCGTGGTGCGCCAGTTCCGGGTGAACGGTGACGGCTGGTACACGTACTACGGCTGGCCCACCGACGCCGAGGCGCCGTTCCGCTTCTCGCCGAGCGGCACCGTCATCGACGACCTCGTCTACGGGAAGCTCGGCCGGAGCCGCGCGGTGCCGTGGGACGACGCCACTCCGGACTACGGCACGCACACGATCGAGTACCGCACGATCGACGCGGCCGGCAACGTGGGCCCGGCCAAGTCGTTCCTGGTGACGCTGGTGAAGCCGGGTAGCTGACGGAACGCGCGAGGCCCGCGGACCGGAAGGGTCCGCGGGCCTCGGCGCGTACTCCGTGAACGCCTTCGACCGGCGCGCGGTCAGGCGATGCGGCCGACGGCGGCCCAGCCCGGGATCGGGTCGTCGCCCTGGACCGGGACGACCTCGCCGAGCTCCGGGTGCCACTCGGCGGTGAGCGAGACCCCGGGCTCGACGAGCTCCAGGCCCTCGAAGAACGCGGCGAGCTCGTCGCGCGAGCGCGGCCGGAGGGTCAGCCCGCGGGCCTTGTACATCTCGACGGCCTTGGCCGCGCCCTCCGGGTCGAAGTCCCCGGTGACGTGCGAGAGGACGAGGTAGCTGCCCGGGGCCAGCTTGTCGACGAGCTTGCGGACCAGGTCGTACGCCCCGTCCTCGTCGCCGACGAAGTGCAGCAGGGCGAGCATCGAGAGGGCGATGGGCTGGTCGAAGTCAAGGACCTTTCCGGCCCTTTCGAGAATGATCTCGGGGTCGCGGGCGTCGGCCTGGATGTACTCGGTGGCCCCCTGCGGGGTCGAGCGCAGCAGGGCGGCCGCGTGCGCGAGGACGATCGGGTCGTTGTCGCAATAGACGATCCGCGACTCCGGCGCCGCCTGCTGGGCTATCTGGTGCAGGTTGGGCTCGGTCGGGATGCCGGTGCCGATGTCCAGGTACTGGCGTACGCCGTGGGCGCTGAGCCAGCGGATGGCGCGGTGCATGAAGGCCCGGTTGACCCGGGCCATGTCACGGCCGCGGGCGTCGAGGGTGAGGAGCTGCTTGGCCATCTCCTCGTCGACCGGGTAGTTGTCCTTGCCGCCCAGGAACCAGTCGTACATCCGCGCGGGGTGCGGCTTGCTGGTGTCGATCCGTACGGCTGCGGGGTCCTGGGTCATGGGGGCTCCTGGTCCGGGAGTGGAACTACTGGCACTGCAGCAAGAGTTACGCGACGGTAGGGGTGCGACGGAAGAGGTCAGGTGAGCAGAAAGTCTGCCTGACCGGATTTCGCTCCCTGGATGAACGCGGCGATCTCGCCGTGGGTGTAGATGAGCGCGGGTCCCTCGGGGTCTGCGGACTGTCGCACGGCGACTCTGCCGTCGGCCAGCTTCATGGCCTCCACGCAGTTGCCCCCGTTCCCGCCGCTCCACGGCTTGTGCCAGCCTTCGGCACCGAGATCCGCGGCGGGCATGCCGTTGTATATGCGATCCATTCACAGCTCCTTGCGGAGACCCCGGAGGATCTCCTTCGTGCGTTGTGCAGTCGCGGCCTGAGCCGCCATGCGGTCCATGACCTCGAGGTGGGAGGCCACCTCGGGGCGCGCGTCGAGATAGACGGCGCCGGTCAGGTACTCGCTGTAGACCATGTCCGGGAGTTCGGGCACGGCGAAGCGGAAGAGGACGAACGGTCCGTAGGTGCCGGGGTGGTGGCCGGACGCGAACTCCGCGACTTGCAGGGTGACGTTCGGCAGCTCGGACGCTTCGAGCAGCCGGTCGAGCTGGTCGCGCATCACCTCGGGCCCGTCACCGACCGGTCGGCGGAAGACCGTCTCGTCCATGATCACCCAGAACTTCGGGGCGTCCTCCCTGGTCAGCAGGGACTGGCGCTCCATCCGCAGGGCCACATGACGCTCGATCTCCTCGGCGCTGCTGGCGCCGACCGCTCCGCTGCGCAGAATGGCGCGGGCGTACCCCTCGGTCTGCAGCAGACCGGGGACGAACTGGGGTTCGTACGCCCGGATGAGGCTCGCGGCCCCCTCCAGGCTGACGTACATGGAGAACCAGCCGGGCAGCACGTCGTGGAACCGCTGCCACCAGCCGGGCAGGTTGGCCTCTTCGGCGAGGGCGACGAAGGCCTCGGCCTCGGAGTCGTTGATGCCGTACGCCTGGAGCAGGAGCTGTACGTACGGGATCTTCAGCGCGACTTCGGCGGTCTCCATGCGGCGGATGGTGGCCGGGGCGACGCGGAGGACCTTGGCGGCCTCCTCGCGCTTCAGGCCGGCCCGCTCGCGCAGATCCTGCAGACGTCTACCGAGAACGACCTGTCCCACCGTGGGGGCGGACCGCGGCTCGCTCACTCTCAGACCTCCCCGACGCGCTGTTTCGCTTGAGTGTGCCACGAACACGGCCAGAGAGAACACAGCACTCTGCATTTTTCAGAGTGCCACTTGCCAAGTGTCCGCGTCGGGAGCAAAGTATTCCGGTGAACCAGTACGCGCTGCTGCCGCGCGACGCCTCGGGAGGTTGCGTACGGCACTGCTTACCCACTGTTGTGAGGAACCGGTCGTGGCTTCTGGTAACGCGCTTCCCTCAGGTCTCATGAGCCCCCGCGTCATGCAGCAGCGCCCACGCACCGAAACTCTCCGCCACGACGTCCGCCGGTTCACCTTCGAGCTCCCCGCCCGCACCTCGTCGGTCTCGCGCGCCCGCAGACTGGCGGAGGAGCGGCTGATCCTCTGGGGCTGCGCCCCCGACATACGCGACACGGTCACGCTGATCGTCTCCGAGCTGGTCACCAACGCGGTGGTGCACACCGCGAGCGGCCATGTCGTCTGCGAACTGCGCGAGGGGGAGGACCAGTTGCGGATAGCGGTACGGGACGAGGGCGGCGCGGCGGACCCGCGGATCCGGGACTGCGGCGAGGAGGAACGCGGCCGGGGGCTGCTCCTCGTGGACGCGCTGAGCAGCGCGTGGGGATCGGACAGTACGGGGCACGGCACGGCGCGGGTCGTCTGGGCCGAACTGGCCCACGGCATGGGGCACACGTGCTGAGGTCGATGGCGACCCTTCTGTCGCCGAGGTCCCGCAGGACGCCGGACGGGGCGGGAGCGGGTTCGGGGACGGCCGCCGGCGCGCCGACCGGGGGCTCGACCTCACTGATCATCCCGCCGGGCTTCCGCACCACCCTGGGCTGCGACGCGGTCGGCGTCCCGGCGCGCTACGGCTTCCGCATCCTCTCCCGGCTGCCGTCGAAGGGCTGTGTCTACGCGGACACGGACTGGTGGTGGTGGCTGGTCCCGGCCGGCTCCGACCTGGACCTGCGCTGGCCGCTGCCGTCCTGCTACGCCTCGGGCGCCGAGATCCCGGACCGCCGCCCCCGACTGATCCACCACCCGGACGGCACGTCTCCGTACACCCCCCCGATCCCCCTCTATCTGCTCGCCTGCCAACTGACGGGTACGGCTCCGTCCTGGAGCTTGATCCCGACGCAGGGCAACGGCGTAATGTCGGAGCATGTTCACCCCTCAGGGCCCGACCGCACGTGAACTGACCGTCCAGGCGTTCTCCTCGGTGGAGCACGGGTACGACCTGCTGGCGAGGAAGTTCGACGCGACCCCGTTCCGCACGCCGGACCTGGTTCTCTCGGCGGTGACGGACGCGCTGCGTCCCGTCGGCCCCTTCGACACGGGCCTCGACGTGTGCTGCGGCACGGGGGCGGGCCTCTCGGTCCTCCGCTCGCTGTGCGCGGGCCGGGTCACGGGCGTCGACTTCAGCGCGGGGATGCTGGAGGAGGCCCGCAAGGCCCACCCCAAGGCGACCCTGATCCGCGCGAACGTCCTGGCCCTCCCCTTCGCCCCGACGTTCGACCTGGCGGTCAGCTTCGGCGCCTTCGGCCACTTCCTCCCCCGCGACCAGATCACCCTCTTCCGCCAAACCCACGCCTCCCTCCGCCCAGGCGGCCTCCTGGCCTTCCCCCTCCCGGCCCCACCCCACGTCGCCTCCCGCGCGTACTGGACCCTGCTGGGCTTCGACACGGCGATGCGCATCCGGAACGCGGTGTGGCGGCCGCCCTTCGTCATGTACTACCGCACGTTCCGCCTGGCGGACGTACGCGAGCGGCTGACTCGGGCGGGGTTCGAGGTTGAGACCCGGGCAATCGACTCGCTGGGGCGTCGGGACGACGGGAGCCCACGGTGCCGGCTGGTGTTGGCGCGGAAGGTGTGACGTCGGCACCGTCCGCGTCACGCGCGGTCTCGCCGGAGGCGTGAACGTCGGGGGGCACGCCTGGTCAGAGCAGCACCTCGTCCGCGATCTGGGCCAGCCAGTTCTTCAGGCGGTGCCACCGGCTGCAGTACCGCTTGAGACGCCACCACGAGCGCTGCTCGATCGGCCGCTCGCACCACTTGCACGGCAACGGGTCCCACTCGATCTCGATCGCCCCCATGGCCGTGACTCTAACGGCCACCACCTCTGACCTGGCCCTTGGGGAGCGCATCAGGGAAAACGCGGAACGGCCCCAGCTGGGCTGGGGCCGTTCTGATCTGTGTCCGAGGGGGGACTTGAACCCCCACGCCCGATAAAGGGCACTAGCACCTCAAGCTAGCGCGTCTGCCATTCCGCCACCCGGACTAGGTGTTTGTCGTTTTGGGGCGTTCCCCGCGGCGACATGGATAACTCTACCAGGGGTTTGAGGTGCCTTTCACCCACGTTTCCCGTGGTCAGTGGGGTGCGGCAGGAGTCGAGTCCTTGATCGTCGCCGGGCCGGCCCGGGTGGTGCACAGAGTGTCGCCGTACGCCTGCGTGGCGTAGTGGGTCGCGGCGCCTAGCCTGCGCTGGGTGAGCTATCTCTTCGAGCCCCGTGGGTCCACGCACCGCAGGCCCAGGATGCTGTCGCCCCTGCGGGAGCATCTGCGGGACACCTTCTGGTTCGCCCCGATCGTGAGCATGGCGGCCGTGTTCGTGCTGTGGCTGGTCTCCTCCGCGCTGGACGAGGCGATCATCCGGTTCCTGCAGGAGGAGCAGGACTACGACGCGGTCACCGAGCTCATCGGGATCGTCGAGGACGCCAAGACGATCGTGACCACGATCAGCTCGGCGATGATGACCTTCATCGGTGTGGTCTTCTCCATCTCGCTCGTCGCCGTGCAGATGGCCAGCGGCCAGTTCAGCCCCCGCGTCGTACGGATCTTCATCCGGAGCCGGATCACCAAGGCGACGTTCTCCGTCTTCCTCGCCACGTTCCTGCTGTCCCTGCTCGTCCTCACCTCGTACGACAGCGAGGCCGATCCCCGGTACGTCACGACGGTGCCCCTGGTGCAGTCGGTACTGACGCTGCTCATGGTCGGGCTGAGCCTGCTGCTCTTCGTGGCGTACGTGAACGCGACCCTGCGGCTGATGCGGGTGGGGCACGTGGTGGACCACATCACGTGGGAGGCGTTCGGCGTCCTCGCGAAGCAGCCGCTGTACGAGGGTGAGCTCGGCGACCTGGGCGAGGCGACCGAGCACGTGCTGCACCGGGGGCGCGCCGGGGTCGTGCGGGACGTGAACGTCGCCCTGCTCGTACGGCTCGCGCGGCGCCACGGCGTGGTGCTGCGGCTACTGCCCCGGATGGGGGACTTCGTGGTGCCCGGGACCCCGCTCCTCGCCGTGCACGGCGGCCGGGTGCCGCGCCGGATCGGGGCGGCGGTCTCGGTGGGGGTGGAGCGGACCTTCCACCAGGACCTCGCCTTCGGGCTGCGCCAACTCGCGGACATCGGGCTCCGCGCCCTCTCCCCCGCCGTGAACGACCCGACGACCGCCGTACAGGCGCTGGACCGGATCACCCAGTTCCTGGCCGCCGTGGTGAACCGCCCGCTGGGGGCGGTCCACCACCGCGACGGCAAGGACGCGGTCCGGCTGGTCCAGGACGTACCGGGGTGGACGGACCTGGTCGACCTCGGCTTCACGGAGATCCGCGGCTGCGCCCCGGGCAACCCCCAGGTGTCGCGGCGCATGCTGGCAGGCCTCGACGACCTGCTCTCCATGGCGCCGGCCGACCGCCGCGAACCCCTCCTCCGGCACCGCACCCTGCTGACCCAACTGATCGAGCGCACAACACCGGAGGCGGCCGACCGCGCGTTCGCGCTGGAGGGGGATCGTCAGGGGATCGGGTGAGAGGGGCGGTGCCCTGTCGTCACGACGCGCCGTGCGACGGCGACGGCCACGGGTCGCCCTGCAAGCGCGCGTGCAGATGCTCGTCGTGCCATCCGTCCGCGTGGAGCAAGGCGCTTCGCATGGTCCCTTCCAGCGAAAAGCCCGCCTGGGTCGCGACCCGGCAGGACGCGGGGTTGGCGACGGAGTGCGTGATACGGAGCCGGTGCAGACCCAGGTCGTCCAGGGCCCACCGGCTGATCCGGACCGTCGCCCGCGTCATCACCCCGTGTCCGCGCCCTCGCGGCAGCAGCCAGTACAGGAACTCGGCGCTTCCCCCGTGGAGGTCCATGTCGCCCAGGCCGATCAGGCCGACCGGCCCGCCCTCGCCGAGCGGGGCGATCGCCCAGATCGCGGCCCGCTCCGCGAGCCAACGCTGCCGCCAGGCCTCGATCTTGGCGACCGCCCCCTCCAGCGTCAGATGCCCGGGGCGGTTCCACCGCTGGACGTCCGGATCGTCGCACGACTCCGCCAGCACCCCGGCGTCGTCCTCCCGCCACGGCCTCAGCTCGAAGCCTCCGCCGAGGCCGAAGACCGGCTGGTCACCGTCGCTCATACGGCCCGCCGGAACCACCGCCGGTATCGAATCGATCATCGAGCCATCATGCCAAGGGCCTACGGCATCAGGTGGTAGTCCGGGAAGTTGCCCGGGAGTCGCTCGTCCTCCGGGCCCTCGGTGACGGCCTTGACCAGGAGGTCGCCGCCTACGAAGGCGCCGCGCCAGGAGGCGCCGAAGCCGCCGAAGAGTTCGTCGCGGTCGCCGCGCGAGCGGGGTTTGCCGTGGCCTGTTTTGAAGGCTCGGATCTGGGGGGCCAGGCGGGCGTACGTCTCCGGGTCGTCGGTGGCGAGGGTCGCGACGAGGGCGCCGTTGGAGGCGTTCATCGCGGCCAGGAGTTCGGCCTCGGTGTCGACGAGGACGATCGTGTCCACCGGGCCGAAGGGTTCGGCGTGGTGGAGGGGTGAGGACGGGGGCGGGTTCAGGAGCGTGACGGGCGGGAGGTACGCCGAGGTGTCCTGGCCCGGCAGGAACCGGCCGTCGGCGAGGGAGCCCCGGTGGAGCGGGATCGCGCCCCGGTCGATGGCCTCGGCGACCTGGTCGCCCAGCTCCTTGGCCTTGGCCGCGTTGATGAGCGGGCCGAAGTCGAGCTCGGGGAGCGGGTCCTCCGGGTGATCGACGGCGAGCGGATGCCCGAAGCGCAGGGCCCGGACGGGCGGCAGGTAGGCGGCGAGGAAGTCGGCGAAGGCGGTGCGCTCGACGACGAAGCGGGGGTACGCGGTGCAGCGCTGCTTGCCGTAGTCGAAGAGCTTGGGGATCACGGCGGAGAGGGCCGGCCAGTCGCTGTGCTTCCAGACGCCCCAGGTGTTGAGGCCCTCCTGTTCGAGGATGTGGCGCTTGCCCAGGTCGGCGACCTCGGTGGCGATGCGCGCGCCGGTGTCGCGACCGCCCACGAACGAGACGCAGCCGATCTCGGGGGCGCGCACCAGGGCCTCGGACAGCTCGCCCCCGCTGCCACTGACGAGCGTGATCGGGATCCCCTCGCGGGCGGCGAGCGCGGCGGCGAGGGTCAGGCAGGCGAGGCCGCCGTCGGTCGGGGTCTTGGCGATGACCGCGTTCCCGGCGAGGGCCTGCACGAGCAGGGCGTGGACGAGGACGGACATCGGGTAGTTCCAGCTGGCGATGTTGGAGACAGGGCCGGGCAACGGGGCGCGGTCGGCCAGCATGGTGTCGATGCTGTCGACGTACCAGCGCACGCCGTCGATCGCGCGGTCCACATCGGCCTGCGCGAGCCGCCACGGCTTGCCGATCTCCCAGACGAGGAGGAGGGCGAGCAGTTCGCGGTGGGCGGTGAGCGCGTCGAGGGTCGCGGAGACGCGGGCGCGGCGCTCGGCGGTCGGGACGTGGCGCCAGGCCCGGTGCTGGTCGAGCGAGGCGCGTACGGCCTGGTGGGCGGTGGCCGCGTCGAGGCGTGGCGGGCCCACGATCGGGCTGCCGTCCACGGGGCTGGTGGCGGGCAGCGGCCGGCCGTCGGGCTGCCAGGTACCGGCCCAGAGGTTGAGGACGGTGTCGTCGCGGAACGCCTCGGGGGCGACGGTCAGGCAGCGCTGCCAGGCGTCGGGCCAGGCGGTGCCGGGCTTGAGGGTGAGGGTGGGAGTGGGGGTGGCGTCAGGGGTGGGGGCGGGGGTCGGTGCCATGGAGTGTTCTCCGCTCTCGGTGCACAGTCGGGGCGGGAAGGGCGATGGCCGCGTCAATTGTGGGTGAGGGTGTCGGCCGCCGCCAGCCGGGCGACGACGAGCGCGGCGGTCTCGGTGGGCGTGGAGCCGACCTCGACCCCGGCCGCCTCCAGGGCCTTCCGCTTCCCCTCGGCCGTACCGGCCGCACCGGAGACGATGGCGCCGGCGTGGCCCATGGTCTTGCCCTCGGGGGCGGTGAAACCGGCGACGTAGGCGATGACGGGCTTGGTGATGTGCGCGGCGATGTGGTCGGCGGCGCGTTCCTCGGCGTCGCCGCCGATCTCGCCGATCATCACGATCAGTTCGGTGTCGGGATCGGCTTCGAAGGCGCTGAGGCAGTCGATGTGGGTGGTGCCGACGACCGGGTCGCCGCCGATGCCGACGGCTGAGGAGAAGCCGTACTCCCGCAGTTCGTACATGAGTTGATAGGTGAGCGTGCCGGACTTCGACACGAGTCCGATCCGTCCCGGCTCGGGGGCGATGTCGGCAGGGATGATGCCCGCGTTGGACCGGCCGGGGCTGATCAGACCGGGGCAGTTGGGGCCGATGATCCGGGTGGTGCCGCCGTGGGCGCGGGCGTACGCCTGGAAGGCCACGGTGTCGTGGACGGGGATGCCCTCGGTGATGACGACGGCGAGGCCGACGCGGGCGTCGACGGCTTCGAGGACCGCCGCCTTG
The DNA here is from genome assembly GCF_053594455.1 of Streptomyces sp. NPDC001927. Lineage (NCBI taxonomy): Bacteria > Bacillati > Actinomycetota > Actinomycetes > Kitasatosporales > Streptomycetaceae > Streptomyces > Streptomyces sp. NPDC001927. Next base: position 73,521 of record NZ_JBSFEN010000001.1, read on the forward strand.
GCGAAGGGCGGTGGGACGAAGACGACGGTGACGTCCGCCCCGGTGGCGGTGACGGCCTCGCGGACGGTGCCGAAGACGGGGATCCGGCGGCCGTCGAGGTCCACGGTGGTGCCCGCCTTGCGGGGGTTGACTCCGCCGACGACGTCGGTGCCGGCGGCGAGCATGCGGCGGGTGTGCTTCATGCCTTCGGCGCCCGTCATGCCCTGGACGAGGACCTTGCTCTGTTCGGTGAGGAAGATGGCCATGGGTTCAGATCCCTTCAGCGGTGCTTTCAGAGCTCTGAATCAGAGCGAGTTCGGCGGCTCGGGCGGCGGCGCCGTCCATCGTGGTGGCCTGTTCGACCAGCGGGTGGGCGCGGGCGTCGAGGATCGCCCGGCCGCGGGCCGCGTTGTTGCCGTCGAGGCGGACGACGAGCGGCCGGGTGAGGTGGACGGCGTCCAGGGCCCGGACGATGCCCTCGGCGACGGCGTCGCAGGCGGTGATGCCGCCGAAGACGTTGACGAGGACGGCCTTGACGTCGGGGTCGGAGAGGATGACGTCGAGGCCGTCGGCCATGACCTGCGCGGAGGCGCCGCCGCCGATGTCGAGGAAGTTGGCGGGGCGGGCGCCCCGGCCGGCGACGACGTCGAGGGTGGACATGACGAGTCCGGCTCCGTTGCCGATGACGCCGACCTCTCCGTCGAGCTTGACGTACGTGAGGCCCTTGGCCGCCGCGGCGGCCTCCAGCGGGTCGCCGTCGGTGTCACGCACCTCTGATGCCTCGCCCCAACGCGCCTGGCGGAAGCGAGCGTTGTCGTCCAGCGTCACCTTCCCGTCGAGGGCGAGGATCTGGTGGGCGGTGGTGCGGACGAGCGGGTTCACCTCGACGAGCAGGGCGTCCTCACGGACGAGGACCTGCCAGAGACGGGCCAGGGTGTCGGCGGTCTCCGGCGGCAGCCCCGCCGCCGCGGCGATCTCCTCGGCCTTGGCCTCGGAGACCCCTTCGGCCGGGTCGACCGGGATCCGCGCGACGGCTTCGGGGCGGGTGGCGGCGACCTCCTCGATGTCCATGCCGCCTTCGGCCGAGGCGATGGCGAGGAAGGTGCCGGCCGCCCGGTCGAGGACGTAGCTGACATAGAACTCGTCCTGGATGTCGACGGGTTGGGCGAGCATGACCCGGCGGACCGGGTGGCCCTTGATGTCCATGCCGAGGATCTGGCGGGCGGTGAGCTCGGCGGCTGCGGGGTCGGCCGCGCGTTTGACCCCGCCGGCCTTGCCCCGGCCACCGGTCTTGACCTGCGCCTTGACGACGACGCGCCCACCGAGGAGTTCGGCGGCGCGGCGGGCCTCTCGGGGGTGGTCGACGACGGCCGCGTCGGGGACCGCGATGCCGTGTCCCTTGAAGATTTCCCTCGCTTGGTACTCGTACAGGTCCATCTCGGCTCCCTCGCTCGAAAGTGCCGCACACCCCCTGGACACCATCCGGGCGATGCGGGATAACAAGCTTCATACAGTATTCGTCGACTGTATGCAATCGACCGCGATCACTCTCAACTCCCCTACGAAGGGACAGGACTTCGCCATGCCCGACGACAGCCAGCAGCAGCCCGCACAGGAACGCATCTCCGGTGGACATCTGGTCGCCAAGGCCCTCAAGGCGGAGGGCGTCGACGTCATCTACACACTCTGCGGCGGCCACATCATCGACATCTACGACGGCTGTGTCGACGAGGGCATCGAAGTCGTCGACGTACGCCACGAGCAGGTCGCCGCGCACGCCGCCGACGGATACGCCCGGATCACCGGCAAGCCCGGCTGCGCCGTGGTCACGGCAGGGCCCGGCACCACCGACGCGGTCACCGGGGTCGCCAACGCCTTCCGCGCCGAGTCCCCCATGCTCCTGATCGGTGGTCAGGGAGCCCACACCCAGCACAAGATGGGCTCCCTGCAGGACCTCCCGCACGTCGACATGATGACGCCGATCACCAAGTTCGCCGCCACCGTGCCGGACACGGCCCGCGCGGCGGACATGGTGTCCATGGCGTTCCGCGAGTGCTACCACGGCGCCCCCGGGCCCTCCTTCCTGGAGATCCCTCGCGACGTCCTGGACGCCACCGTCCCCGTGGAGAAGGCGCGCGTGCCCAAGGCCGGCCACTACCGGGCCTCCACCCGCAGCGGCGGCGACCCCGAAGCGGTCGAGCGGCTCGCCGATCTGCTGGTGCACGCCGAGAAGCCGGCGGTCCTGCTGGGCAGCCAGGTCTGGACGACCCGCGCCACCGACGCGGCCGTCGAGCTCGTACGGACCCTCAACATCCCCGCGTACATGAACGGGGCGGGGCGCGGCACGCTGCCTCCCGGCGACCCGCACCACTTCCAGCTCTCCCGGCGCTACGCCTTCGCCAACGCGGACGTCATCGTCATCGTCGGCACCCCCTTCGACTTCCGGATGGGCTACGGCAAGCGGCTCTCCCCGGACGCCACCGTCGTCCAGATCGACCTCGACTACCGGACCGTCGGCAAGAACCGGGACGTCGACCTCGGGATCGTCGGCGACGCGGGGCTGATCCTGAAGTCGGTCACGGAGGCGGCGACCGGCCGACTCAACGGCGGCGCCATCAAGCGCAAGGCCTGGCTGGAGGAGCTGCGCACCGCCGAGCAGACCGCGCTGGACAAGCGGCTGCCGCAGCTGCGGTCGGACGCCTCGCCGATCCACCCGTACCGCCTGGTCAGCGAGATCAACGACTTCCTCACCGAGGACTCGATCTACATCGGCGACGGCGGGGACATCGTCACCTTCTCCGGCCAGGTCGTGCAGCCCAAGTCACCCGGGCACTGGATGGACCCGGGTCCGCTCGGCACGCTCGGTGTCGGCATCCCCTTCGTCCTGGCGGCCAAGCAGGCGCGCCCGGACAAGGAGGTGGTGGCGCTCTTCGGCGACGGCGCGTTCTCGCTCACGGGCTGGGATTTCGAGACGCTCGTCCGCTACAACCTCCCCTTCGTCGGCATCGTCGGCAACAACTCCTCGATGAATCAGATCCGTTACGGCCAGGCCCAGAAGTACGGCCCGGAGCGCGAGCGGGTCGGCAACACGCTGGGCGACGTGCACTACGACAAGTTCGCCCGGATGCTCGGCGGTTACGGCGAGGAGGTGCGGGACCCCGCCGACATCGCCCCGGCGCTGCGGCGCGCCCGCGAGTCCGGGCTGCCGTCGCTGATCAACGTGTGGGTCGACCCGGACGCGTACGCCCCCGGAACCATGAACCAGACCATGTACAAGTGAGGGGTCTTCATCATGACCAAGGCTCTCGGTACCACGGCTCCCGGTACGAACGCGCTCGGCGCGAAGGCGCTCGAAGGCATTCGTGTCCTCGACATGACGCATGTGCAGTCCGGTCCCTCGGCCACCCAGCTGCTCGCCTGGCTCGGTGCGGACGTGGTGAAGCTGGAGGCCCCGTCCGGTGACATCACCCGCAAGCAGCTGCGGGACATCCCGGACGTCGACTCGCTCTACTTCACGATGCTCAACTGCAACAAGCGGAGCATCACCCTGAACACCAAGACCGAGCGCGGCAAGGAGCTGCTGACCGAGCTGATCCGCCGCAGTGACGTCATGGTCGAGAACTTCGGCCCGGGGGCCGTCGACCGGATGGGCTTCACCTGGGATCGGATCCAGGAGATCAATCCACGGATCGTCTATGCCTCCATCAAGGGGTTCGGGGACGGCCCGTACACCAACTTCAAGGCGTACGAGGTCGTCGCTCAGGCCATGGGCGGCTCGATGGCCACCACCGGGTTCGAGGAGGGGCCGCCGCTGGCGACGGGCGCCCAGATCGGTGACTCCGGCACCGGCATCCATGCCGTGGCGGGAATCCTGGCGGCGCTCTTCCAGCGCGAGAACACCGGGCGGGGGCAGCGGGTGAACGTCGCGATGCAGCACGCGGTGCTGAATCTCTGCCGGGTGAAGCTGCGGGATCAACAGAGGCTTTCGCACGGACCGCTCTCCGAGTATCCCAACGAAGATTTCGGCGAGGAAGTCCCCCGTTCGGGTAATGCTTCCGGCGGCGGTCAGCCTGGCTGGGCGGTGCGGTGCGCGCCCGGCGGGCCGAACGACTACGTGTACGTCATCGTCCAGCCCGTCGGCTGGGCCCCCCTCTCGGAGCTCATCGGCCGGCCCGAACTCGCCGAGGACCCGGAGTGGGCGACGCCCGAGGCCCGGCTGCCCAAGCTCTCCAAGATGTTCCAGCTGATCGAGGAGTGGTCCTCCACGCTGCCCAAGTGGGAGGTCCTGGAGCGGCTCAACGCCCGGGGCGTTCCGTGCGGTCCGATCCTCTCCACCAAGGAGATCATCGAGGACGCCTCGCTGGTCGCCAACGAGATGGTGGTCGAGGTTCCGCACCCCGAGCGCGGCAGCTTCACGACGGTGGGCTCCCCGCTCAAGCTCTCCGACTCCCCGGTGGAGGTCGTCAGCTCCCCGCTGCTCGGCGAGCACAACGAAGAGGTGTACGTCGGCGAGTTGGGCCTCGGCGACGAGGAGCTGCGGCTGCTGAAGACGAGCGGGGTGATCTAAGTGAGCGCGGACAACGCGGCGTACGGCACGGCGCCCAGCACGGCGCACGGCTTCGACAAGCGGGCCGTACGCGAACTCCTCGACGCGGTCCGGGCGGACGGTCGGACGGCCCTGACCGCGCCCGAGGGGAAGCTGCTCGCCGACGCGTACGGGATCGCCGTGCCGGGCGAGGCGCTCGCCCGGGACGTGGACGAGGCCGTGGCGCAGGCCGACCGGCTCGGCGGGAAGGTGGTCCTGAAGATCGTCTCCCCGGACATCCTCCACAAGACCGACGCGGGTGGTGTGGTCGTCGGGGTGGAGGGGGCTTCGCAGGTCCGCGAGGCGTTCTGCCGGATCGTCGAGAACGCCCGGGCCTACGCGCCGGACGCCCGCATCGACGGGGTCCAGGTGCAGCAGTTGCTGCCGCCGGGGCAGGAGGTCATCGTCGGCGCCGTCACCGATCCGGCCTTCGGCAAGGTCGTCGCCTTCGGCCTCGGCGGGGTGCTCGTGGAGGTGCTGAAGGACGTCACCTTCCGGCTGGCCCCGGTGACCGCCGACGAGGCGGTGTCGATGCTGGACTCGATCCGGGCAGCGGAGATCCTGCGCGGGGTCCGCGGCGCGCCGGCCGTCGACCGCTGGGCGCTCGCCGAGCAGATCCGGCGCGTCTCCCGACTGGTCGACGACTTCCCCGAGATCACCGAGGTCGACCTCAATCCGGTGATCGCCACCCCCGAGGGCGCGATGGCGGCCGACATCCGCGTGATCCTCGCCTCCGAAGTGCCCGCCCTTCGGCGGACCTTCGGCCGTGAGGAGATCCTCCGCTCGATGCGCCGGCTGATGGAGCCGCGCGCGGTGGCCGTGATCGGGGCCTCCAACGAGCGCGGGAAGATCGGCAATTCGGTGATGCGCAACCTCGTCGACGGCGGCTTTTCCGGCGAGATTCATCCGGTGAACCCGCGGGCCGATGACATCCTCGGCCGCAAGGCGTACAAGAGTGTCACGGACGTTCCCGGTGAGGTGGATGTGGCGGTCTTCGCGATCCCCGCTCCGTTCGTGGCATCGGCGCTCGAGGAGGTAGGCCGCAAGGGCATCCCGAACGCGGTGCTGATCCCGTCCGGTTTCGCCGAGACCGGGGAGCACGCGCTGCAGGACGAGATCGTGGCGGTGGCGGAGCGGTACGGCATCCGGCTCCTGGGCCCGAACATCTACGGGTACTACTCCACCTGGCAGGACCTGTGCGCCACCTTCTGCACGCCGTACGACGTCAAGGGCGGTGTGGCGCTGACCTCGCAGTCGGGTGGGATCGGGATGGCGATCCTGGGCTTCGCCCGGACCACGCGGACGGGGGTGTCGGCGATCGTCGGGCTCGGCAACAAGTCGGACATCGACGAGGACGATCTGCTGACCTGGTTCGGCGAGGATCCGCGTACCGACTGCATCGCGATGCACCTGGAGGACCTCAAGGACGGGCGGGCCTTCGTCGAGGCGGCCCGGCTGACCGTGCCGAAGAAGCCGGTGGTCGTCCTGAAGGCCGGGCGCACCAGCGCGGGGGCGCGGGCGGCCGGTTCGCACACGGGCGCGCTCGCGGGGGACGACGCGGTCTACGACGACATCCTGCGGCAGGCGGGGGTCATCCGGGCGCCGGGGCTGAGCGACATGCTGGAGTACGCGCGGGCGCTGCCCGTGCTGCCGGCGCCGCGCGGGGACAATGTCGTCGTCATCACGGGGGCCGGTGGTTCGGGGGTCCTCCTGTCGGACGCGATCGTCGACAACGGGCTGCGGCTGATGGAGATCCCGGACGACCTGGACGCCGCCTTCAAGGCGTTCATCCCGCCCTTCGGGGCCTCGGGAAATCCGATCGACATCACGGGCGGTGAGCCGCCGTCGACGTACGAGGCCACCATCAGGCTCGGCATGGAGGACCCGCGGATCCACGCGCTCGTCCTCGGCTACTGGCACACCATCGTCACTCCCCCCATGGTGTTCGCCGAGCTCACCGCGCGCGTGGTGGCGGAGTTCCGCGAGCGGGGCGTCGAGAAGCCGGTCGTCGCCTCGCTGGCGGGCGACGTCGAGGTCGAGGAGGCCTGTCAGTACCTGTTCGAGCGGGGGGTCGTGGCCTACCCGTACACGACGGAGCTGCCGGTGGCGGTGCTCGGCGCGAAGTACCGCTGGGCGCGGGCGGCGGGGCTCCTGGGCGGTGATGCGGTGAGCTGAGCGACAGCTCGAACCACGGGGCTCGCGGCGGCCGGATCCCGCCCGCCGCGGGCCCCGGTGCGAAGGGAACGGACAGGGGGCGCTGGCCAGACTTCTTCCACGCGAGGGGTTCGATCTCCATGACGACAACCGACATCACCACCACCCTCCCTTACAGGGAGGTGACGGACGCCAACGGCCGTACGTACCGGCTCGGTGAGACCGACGTCGAGCTGATGGGCCGCACACGCAAGTGGATGGTCATCCTGCCCTGGGTGGGCATGATGGGCATCAGCTCGGCGGAGTACGCGTTCGCGTCCGCCGAGGACACCCTGCACACCGCGCACAGCTGGAGCAGTGCGCACATCTTCTGGATGCTCGGGGTCTGGGTCTTCTTCCAGGCCGCGGTGGCCTTCCCGGCCGGGAAGCTGCGGGAGAGCGGGCGGTTGCCGGCCCGCTGGGCGATGATGCTGGGCGCCGTCGGCACGCTGCTCGGCTACCTCTCGCTCGCCTTCGCCCCGCATGTGATCGTCGCCTATCTCGGCTTCGGCATGTTCAGCGGTATGGGCGCGGGCATGGTCTACGCGACCTGCGTGAACATGGTCGGCAAGTGGTATCCCGAGCGGAAGGGCGGCAAGACGGGTTTCGTGAACGGCGGCTTCGCCTATGGTTCGGTGCCGTTCGTCTTCATCTTCACCGGCTACATGGACCTGACGAACTTCCGCTGGGTGCTGGTCTCCGTCGGGCTGTTCCTGGCCGCGATGGTCGCGGTGGCCGGGTACTTCTTCCAGGACCCGCCGAAGAACTGGTGGCCGGCCCAGGTGGATCCGCTGCGGAAACCGGACGACCCACGCGCGCGTAGGGCCATGGAGAAGAACCCGCCGGCGGTGAAGCAGTACACGCCGATCGAGGCCTGGCGGACCGGGCGGGTCGCGCTGATGTGGTTCTGTCTGCTCTGCACCTCGGGCGTCAACATCTTCGGCATCGCCTTCCAGGTGCCGTTCGGCGACGAGGCGGGGTTCGCGGGCGGGATCGTGGCCACGGCGATGTCCCTGAAGGCCATCGTGAACGGCACCGGGCGGGGCGTGATCGGCTGGCTCTCCGACCGCTACGGCCGCAAGGAGTGCCTGATCTTCGTCTGCATCGTCCTGGGGCTCGCCCAGTACGGCATCCTCTGGTCGGGCAGCATCCACAACCTGCCGCTGTTCCTGGTCTTCTCCAGCATCTCCGGTTTCGGCGGCGGCGCGATCTTCCCGATGTTCGCGGCGATGACGGCGGACTACTTCGGGGAGAACAACAACGCCTCCAACTACGGCCTGGTCTACAGCTCCAAGCTGGTGTCGGGGCTGCTCGGCTCCGGTATGGGCGCGGTCGTGGTCTCGGCCTGGGACTACTCGGGGGCCTTCGTGCTCGCCGGGTCGATCTCGCTGTTCGCCGGCTTCGTGGCGCTGTTCCTGCATCCGCCGGGGCGGCCGCGGGCCCGCCGGGTGGCGGCGAACCCGCGGCCGATCAGCCGCGACGTGTGACCGTGACGGCCGTGCGGCTCAGCGGTGCTTCTCGCGCAGCGAGTGCAGGTGCGCGCTGGACTTGCGGGCGAACGCGAAGGACTCGACCGGGTTGTCGTGTTCGGCCTGCCAGTGGTGGGCGCGGTAGCCGTGGTGGGTGCGGTTCACCGCCGAGATGAAGCGCCGGTAGTCGATGTCTCCGTCCCCGACGTCCGCCATGCGGTAGCCGTCGCGGACGGATTCGTCGCGTTCGCCGTCCTTCACGTGGAAGAGCGGGTAGCGGTGGGGCTGGGCGAGGACGTAGCGCAGCGGGTCGAAGGGGGCGGGGGTGCCGTCGGCCCGGCGGGAGAACCGGTGCTGGGCCACGTACGCCCAGTAGACGTCCATTTCGAGGTGGACGAGATCGGGGTCGGTCTCGGCGAGCAGGACGTCGTAGAGCCGGACGTCGGGCCGGTCGGTGGCGAAGGAGAACTCCTCGGCGTGGTTGTGCTGGTAGAACTTCATGCCGCGCTTCTTCGCCTCGGCGCCGTACTGGTTGAACTCCTCGGCGCAGCGCTTCCAGCCGTCGACGGTGGCGCCGTAGCGCCAGGGGCCCGAGGCGGTGCCGATGTGCGGGAGGCCGAGGGCCTGGGCGTCGTCGAGGACCTTGTCGAGGTTCTGCGCGAAGGTGTACGCGTTCGGGTCGCCGTCGTTGTAGTAGCCGACGTGGCTGCCGATGCCGCGCAGTCCGTTCTCGCGGGTGAGCTTCTTGAGTTCGGCGAGGGTGATCGGGCCGGCGGAGCCCTGGCCGTATCCGGCGAACTCGACCTCGTCGTAGCCGTACTTGCTCAGTTCGGAGAAGACCGCGGCGAAGCCGAGGGTGGCGACCTTGTCGCGCAGGGAGTAGAGCTGGATGCCGAGGCGGCCGGGCGGGAGGACGGGGCGGCCCTTGCCGTGGTCGTGGCCGCCGCCGTTGTCTTCGTGGCGGTCGGTCGACTGGGCCGCGGCGGCCTGCGGGGCGGCCGCTGCCGCTCCGAGCAGCGCGGCGGCGGTGGTTCCGGCGGCGACGCCGAGCATGTTCCGTCTGCTGAGCTTGCGGGTCAGCTCCGGGTCGGGGGTGGCGGACGAGATGCGGCGGGAGCGGGTCATCTGTGGATAACTCCTCGTTGTCGGTGGGCTCTGCTTCACTGGAGATCGGTCAGGAAAGGCCGGCCAGTCGGAGCAAGAGGGACTTCACATCGGTGGCCGCTACGCGGCCGCTCACAGCGCGGGGGGTGGAGCACAGAATGAGCGGACTTTCGTCCTCGCTCGTGGGGAGGCGGCCATGGCTGCCGCGAATAGGTGAGGGGTCCAGGGGGACGACCGCGAGCCGGTAGCGCATGCCGAGCTTCTTGCGGGCGATCGCCTTCGCCGCCTTGACCCGTACATAGGGATCGAGCGGGTCCATGAAGAGTTCGGCGGGGTCGTAGCCGGGTTTCCGGTGGATCTCGACGAGCTGGGCGAAGTCGGGCGCGTGCGCGTCGTCGAGCCAGTAGTAGTACGTGAACCACGCGTCGGGCTCGGCGAGGGCGACGAGCTCGCCCGAGCGCGGGTGGTCGAGGCCGTGCTCCTTCTTGCCCTCGTCGTCCAGGAGCCGCTCGACACCGGGGAGCCCGGTGAGGGTCTCGCGGACGGCGTCGAGGTCCTCGGGGCGGCGGACGTACACGTGGGCGAGTTGGTGGTCGGCGACCGCGAAGGCGCGGGAGGTCATCGGGTCCAGGTACTCCATGCCGTCCTGGGTGTGGACCTCCAGGAGGCCGGCGCGGCGCAGGGCGCGGTTGATGTCGACGGGCCGGCTGACGCGGGTGATGCCGTATTCGGAGAGGGCGACGACCGTGCGGCCTTCGGCTCGGGCGTCGTCGAGGAGGGGGGCGAGCGCGGCGTCCAGGTCGGCCGCGGCCTGGAAGGCGCGCGGGTCGTCCGGGCCGTACCGCTGGAGGTCGTAGTCCAGGTGCGGGACGTAGGCGAGAGCGAGGTCGGGGTGGCGGGTGCGCAAGATGTGGCGGGTGGCGTCGATGATCCACCGGCTGGAGACCAGGTCGGCGCCCGGGCCCCAGAAGTGGAAGAGGGGAAAGGTGCCGAGTTCTTCGGTGAGTTCGTCGTGGAGGGCGGGTGGTCGGGTGTAGCAGTCGGGTTCCTTGCGGCCGTCGGCGTAGTAGACGGGACGGGGGGTGACGGTGATGTCGGTGTCGGCCCCCATGGCGTACCACCAGCAGATATTGGCGACGGTGTAGCCGGGGTGCGCGCGGCGGGCGGCGTCCCAGAGCCGGTCGCCGGAGACGAGGCCGTTGTGCTGGCGCCACAGGAGGACGTCGCCCAGTTCGCGGAAGTACCAGCCGTTGGCGACGATGCCGTGCTCGGAGGGGAGGGTGCCGGTGAGGAAGGTGGTCTGAGCGGTGCAGGTGACGGCCGGCAGGACGGTGGTGAGCGGGGCCTGTGAGCCGGCCGCGCCGAGGGCCCGCAGCCGGGGCATGTGCTCCAGGAGGCGGGGGGTGAGACCGACGACGTCGAGGACGAGAAGGGGGGTGGGCCGGTTGTCGCTCCGGGGGCTGGTCATGGCAGTTCCTTGAGGCCGAGGTCGGTCAGCAGGTCGCGGGCCAGGGTGAGTTCGGCGGCGATGCCGTCGGCGAGGCGGGCGCGGTTGCGGGGGCGCCGGTCGGCCGGGAGGGCCTGCCAGGTGTAGGTCTCGACCTCCAGGTGGTGGGTGCGTGGACGCGGGCCGCCGAGGAGGAGGGCGAGGGTGGCGCGGAGGACCGGAAGAGTGGAGGTGAGCGGAGGCTCGGGCGGGGCGTGCAGGGGGACGTGGAAGTGGGAGCGCCAGGGGGCGCCGTCGGGGAGGGCCCGGCCGGAGACCGCTTCGGGCAGGTCGTCGGTGCCGCGCAGGCCGGCGGCGGTCCGGGTGCGGGTCTGGTGGAGGAAGCGGGGTTCGGCGAAGGCGGCGAGTGCGGCGCGGACCTCCGGGAGATGGGGGTGCTCGGCGTGCAGGGCGGCGGACAGCTGGGCCTTGACGACGGGGATGCCGGCGGCGCCGAGGGCGTCCAGGGCGGTGGTCGGGTCTTCGAAGGAGGTGGCGAGATGACAGGTGTCGAGGCAGATTCCGACGCGGGGGCTTGAGACGGCGGTGAGGGGGGCGATGGCGTCGGCGGTGGTCTCGACGGTGCAGCCGGGTTCCGGTTCGAGCCCGATCCGGATGCTCTTCCCGGTGAGTTCCTCCAGGGCGTCGAGGCGCTCGGCGAGGGTGGTGAGAGCGGCGAGGGCGGTGTCCTCGGCGCGGGAGTCGAAGGGGGTGCGCCAGGCGAGGGGCAGGGTGGAGACGGAGCCCTCGGTGACGTCGTCGGGAAGGAGGGCGGCGAGGAGCCGGGCCAGGTCGCCGGTGTGGGCGAGGCGTTCGGGACGGGTCCAGTCCGGCTGGTAGACGCGGTACTTGACCTCCGCTGCGCCGAAGCCCTCGTACGGGAAGCCGTTGAGGGTGACGACCTCCAGGCCGCGGCGGTCGATCTCGGCGCGGAGCGTGCGCAGCGAGCCCGGGTCGGTGATCAGGGCGTGGGCGGCGTCCCGGGCGAGCCAGAGGCCGATGCCGAGGCGGTCCCGGCCGAGGCGGCGGCGGACGGGTTCGCAGTGGTCGCGGAGTTGGTCGAGGACGCCGTCGAGGGTCTCGGCAGGGTGGACGTTGGTGCAGTAGGCGAGGTGGACGGTGGAGCCGTCCGGGTGGCGGAAGCGCATCGGCCGGCCCGCCTCATTCCCCGCCGCGGAGGACGGAGTTGCCCAGATGGGTGGAGGTGTCGGAGGAAGGAGGGGTGAGATCGAGGCGGCCGCTGAGGCCGTAGAAGGCGACGGGGTTGCGCCACAGCACGCGGTCGACGTCGTCGTCGGAGAATCCGGCGGCGAGCATGGCGTCGCCGACCTTGCGGGTCTTCAGCGGGTCGCTGTTGCCCCAGTCGGCGGCCGAGTTCACCAGGACGCGGTCCAGGCCGTGGTCCTTGAGCACGGCGACCATGCGGTCCTCGTCCATCTTGGTGTCGGGGTAGACGGAGAAGCCCAGCCAGGCGCCGCTGTCGGCGGCTTCCTTGACGGTCGTCTCGTTGAGGTGGTCGAGCAGCACCCGGTCGGGGGTGAGAGCGGACTCGCGGACCACGTCGAGGGTCCGGCGGAGGCCCGCGAGCTTGTCCCGGTGCGGGGTGTGGACGAGGGCGGGCAGGCCGTGGTCGGCGGCGAGCTGGAGCTGGGCCGCGAGGGCGGTGTCCTCGGCGGGGGTCATGGAGTCGTAGCCGATCTCGCCGACGGCGACGACGTTGTCCTTGACGAGGTACCGGGGCAGGAGGTCGAGAACGGGGGTGCAGCGGGGGTCGTTGGCCTCCTTGGGGTTGAGGGCGAGGGTGCAGTGGTGGGCGATGCCGTACTGGGCGGCCCGGAAGGGCTCCCAGCCGAGAAGGGAGTCGAAGTAGTCGACGAAGGAGGCGGGTGAGGTGCGGGGCTGGCCGAGCCAGAAGGCGGGCTCGACCAGGGCGCGGACTCCGGCGTCGTACATCGCGCGGTAGTCGTCCGTGGTGCGCGAGGTCATGTGGATGTGGGGGTCGAAGATGCGCATCAGGACTCCTCGGTGGGGGCCGTGGGGGTGGTGAGGGCGAGGACGCGAGGGAGGTCGGTGGGGACGGGGCGGCCGGCGGCGGTGCGTTCGGTGGCGTAGTCGGTGAGCATCCGGGCGAGTTCGGAGTCGCCGCGGGCGCGGTCGTGGAGTCCGGCGACGGTGTCGAGGGGGACGCCGGTGAAGAGGCACTTGAGGAGGGCGTGCCGCCAGGGGTGGGGGGCGAGGTGGGCGGCGGCGTAGGGGCCGAGGGCGGCGGCGATCAGGTGGGTGTCGTGGGTGCGCAGGGCGTCGTCGACGAGGGGCAGGGCCTCGGGGCCCGTGACGAGGGAGGGGAGGGCGAGGAGGACGGCGCGCCGCTCGGGGGCGGAGCCCTGCTCGTAGAGCCGGGTGAGGACGGCGGGCTCCGCGCGGGCCGCCCGGAGCAGGGCGACGCGGACGGAGTCGGCGTGTTCCGGGCCGCAGTGCCGGCCGGCGGAGGCGAAGCGCAGCTCCCAGAGGGCGGTGCGGTCGGTGGCGGCGGTGAGGGCCTCGTCGAACCAGGCCCGGGCGGTCGGGGTCAGCATGTCGGCTCCCTCGGTGGGGTGGGCCGGCCGGAGTGGCCGCGCAGGAACGCGAGGGAGGAGCGGGCGAGTTCCGGGCCGGCGTGGGAGTGGCGGGGCAGTTCGACGACGGTGAGGCCCGGGTAGCCGGCGGCGGTGAGTTCGGCGAGGGCGGCGAGGACGGGTGGGAAGTCGATCTCGCCGTCGCCGAACGGGAGGTGCTCGTGGACCCCGCGGCGCATGTCCTCGATCTGGACGTGGTGCAGCCAGGGTGCGGCGGCCCGGACGCAGTCGGCCGGGGACGCGGCCTCCAGGCACTGGCAGTGGCCGATGTCGAGGGTGAGGCCGAGGTGGCGGGGGTCCGGGTCGCCGAGGAGGGAGCGGAGGGTGTGGAAGTCGTCGAGGGTGGCGAGGAGGTGACCTGGTTCGGGTTCGACGGCGAGGGGAAGCCTGGCGGCCGCGGCCGCTTCGAGGACGGGGGTGATCGATTCGGCGAGTCGCTTCCAGGCGGTCTCGTCGGTGGTCCCGTCCGGGGTGATGCCGCTGAAACAGTGCACGGCGTGGGCGCCGAGGTCGGCGGCGACCCGCACCGCGCGGAGCAGCAGGTGGACGCGGGCGGCACGGGCCTCGGGGTCCGGGTCGAGGAGCGAGGGGCCGTGTTTGCGGCGGGGGTCGAGGACGTAACGGGCGCCGGTCTCGACCGTCACCCGGAGGCCGAGGGCGTCCAGACGCCGGGCCACCTGGGCGGTGCGGGCGGGGAGTTCGGGGGCGAGGGGGTCGAGGTGCATGTGGTCGAGAGTGAGGCCGACGCCGTCGTACCCGAGGTCGGCGAGGACGGCGAGCGCGTCGTCGAGCCGCAGGTCGGTGAGGCCGTTGGTGCCGTACCCGAGACGGATCGCGGGCGGGCCCGGGGTGGCGGAGGGCGTGGAGGAGGGCGTGGCGCTCATGTCGGGCTCACCTTCCGGGCGAGGGCTCGGGCGAGGGGGGCGAGGCCGAGCACCAGGAGCGCGGTGCCGGGCGCGCCGGACCGGGCGGCGAGGGTGGCCTGGAGCGGGATCAGGGCACGGATGCCAGCGCCGACGGAGCGCTGGGTGAGGGGCGGTGACGGGTTGAGGGCCGCGTGGAGGAGGGGGGTGGCGGGGGTGCGGGCGTAGGAGGCGGCGAGGGCTGCCGTGACGAGGCGGTCGACGACCGCGGAGTTGCGCGACGCGGTTCCGGCGAGCGCCGCCCCGGCCGGGCGGGCGGTCACTCCGGTCGCGGAGGCGGGTTGCGACAGGAGGTCCGTGGGCTTCGGAGTGCAGCCGCCCCGGCCCGCGTTCGGCTCCCCCGGCCCGGTGCGTGTGCGGGCGGTGGCCGCAGCTACCGCCAGCATGGTCGCGAGGGCCAGGAGTGGAGTGCGGGTCGAGCCGCCCTGGGTCTCGTGGCGGGAGACCGCGGTGACCGCGTAGGTGTGGGCGCCGACGAGGGCGGCCGAGCCCAGGGCCGCCGCGGGCGGGCGGCGGCCACGCCCCAGGTCCGGCAGCCCGGCCCCAGCAGGGCCGGCCGCCGTGGCGCGGGCCGCGCCGCCGCTCGACGTGGCCACCGTGCCGAGCAGGACGTTCAGGGCGCGGGCCGTGGCCATCGTGGCGGGGGCCGCCGGGGTGTGCTTGAGGTGGAGGTCGTAGGACCAGACCGTCGCCGCGAGGGCGGTGGCCGTCGCCAGGGTGGGGCGGCCCGCGCGGGCGGCTAGGGCGAGTCCGGCGGCCGTCAGGGCGGCGGAGGCGGCGAGGGCGGCGCGTGGCGTGACGCGGCCCGAGGGGATGGGGCGCCCCGGGCGGTCGACGGCGTCCTCGGCGCGGTCGGCCCAGTCGTTGAGCGCCATGCCCGCCTCGTACAGACACAGCGAGGAGCCGATGGCGAGGAGGGTCGAGCGGTTGGGGCGGAGGCCGGCCGCCGCCGCGCCCGCCAGGGCGTCGCCCGGCACGGTGGCCAGCGCGGAGACGCGCAGCAGCTCCGCCCAGGCCGTGACGCGCCCGCGCGCCCGGCTCACCGGGCCTCCCCCAGCCGGGCCGCGAAGGCCACGAGCCGCGCGTACTGGTCCGCAAGTCCCGCCGGGGCCTCCCCCTCCGGGTCCTTGAAGTAGAAGGCGAGGTCAGCCAAGGGGCCGGAGAGCGCCGCCTCGTGGGCGCGGGCCGTCAGCCGGGCCAGGTCCAGGACGAGGGGCGCCGCGAGGGCCGAGTCGCAGCCCTGCCAGGTGGTCTGGAGGACCATCCGGGAGCCGAGGAAGCCCTCGAAGGCGATGTGGTCCCAGGCCGTCTTCCACTCCCCGAGCGCCGGGACGTCGTCGATGTGGACCTCGCCCTCAGGGGCGTGGCCGAAGACGTCCGCGAGGACTCGTTCCTTGCCCGCGTTCTTCGCGGCCGCCGCGGCCGGGTCGGCGAGGGCCGCGCCGTCTCCGCCGCCCAGCAGGTTGGTGCCCGACCAGGCCCGTACGGTCAGGGCGCGTTGGAGGAACATCGGGGCGAGGACGGAGCGCAGCAGGGTCTGGCCGGTCTTCCCGTCGCGGCCCGCGTGGGGCAGGCCGCTCGCCGCGACGGTGTCGGCGAGGGCGGGGTGGCGGAGCCCGGTCGAGGGGGTGAAGTTGACGTACGGGCAGCCGGCGCGGAGCGCGGCGGCCGCGTAGAGGGAGCTGGGCGGGAGCTCGGCGCCCCCCGACGCCGGCTCCGTGGAGGCAACATTGACCACGACGACCCGGTCGAGTTCCAGCCGGATCCTGAAGTCCGTCAGGTCGGTGGCGAAGGAGGTGATCAGCTCCTCCTCCGTGCGGGTGTCGCCCGGCAGGGGGCCGCCGGGGCGGATCTCCGTGTCGGCGGCGCGCAGTTCGGCCGCGACGGCGGAGGCGAGGCCGTGCGGGAGGACGCCCGCGACGGTGAGTGCCTCGGCCCGTTTGGGGAGCGGACACGCCGCCGTGTCGTGTCCGCCGAAGACGAGGGAGGCGAGGGGCGGGAGTCCGGCGGAGGCGAAGGGGGCGGTCTCCGTCACCATGCCGGTGGGCGGGTGCAGGCCCGCGGTGGTCGCGGCGCAGCCGGCCACCGCCGTGGTGGCCACGGAGCCTCTCGCCCCGACGAACCAGACTCCCGTACGCCCGACGGCGTCCGTGCGTGTTCCTGTGGTCACGACCCTGCCTCCCTGGACTGTGGTGGAGACGGCGGGCGGGGGGTACGGCGCCTCCCCGCCCGCCGTCGGCTGGGCAGGGGGCTCTACGAGGGGAGCTCCCTGAGCTTGATGGCGCGGAACGACACCTGGTCGTCGGCTCCGTGGTTCTGGATGCCGATGTGGCCGTCCTTGAGGCTCCGCGCCGGGTCGGTGTTGGTGAAGTCGTTGATCTTCACCCCGTTGAGGAACACCTGGAGCCGTTCGCCCTGGACGCGGATCTCGTAGCTGTTCCACTGGCCCGGCGGCCGCAGCACGGCGTCGCGGGCAGCGAGGTTGGCGGACTTGAAGCCGTAGACGGCTCCGGTGGTCCGGTCGGCGGCGTCGGTCGCGTCTATCTGGATCTCGTACCCCTTGTTCACGGCGGACCAGGGGTCGTCCGAGGCGGGGAAGCCGACGAAGATGCCGGAGTTGTCGTCGCCCGCGGCCTTCCAGTCGAGCGTGAGGGAGTAGGAGGAGAACTGCTTGGCCTGGTACCAGAGCATCCCCATGCCGCCCACCGAGCGCAGTTCGCCGTCGGCGACGTCGAAGCTGCCGGGTCCGGCCTGCTTCCAGCCCTCGCGGGTCTCTCCGTTGAAGAGCTCGCGGTAGCCGGTCTGCGGCCGGCAGTCGGCCGTGGCCTGGCCAGTGGCGTACTGGAGTCCGCCGAGGAGGTGCTGCCGGAAGGCCGGCTCGGCGTACGACTCCTTGGTGTGGCCGCCGCCGGTGTAGAAGGACCGTCCGCCGCCGTACGACTTGCACCAGGCGATCGGGTGGTCGCCCTTCATGTTGCCGCCCTCGTAGGTCGTCTCGTCGAGGGTGGCGAGGATCCGGGCCTGACCGCGCGGATTCGTGCGGTAGTTGTACCACTCGTCGGTGCGCTGCCAGGTGGCGTCGAGGTGCTCGGTGGCCGGGTGGGCGTGGTCCTCGACCCGTACGGTCGCCGGCTGGATCTGCGGGTGCGAGTGGAAGTGGGCGCCGACGAGCCCGCCGTAGAACTCCCAGTCGTACTCGGTGTCCGCCGCCGCGTGGACGCCCATGTAGCCGCCGCCGTTGGAGACGTAGTGCTCGAAGGCGGACTGCTGTTCGGCGTTGAGGACGTCACCGGTCGTCGAGAGGAAGACGACGGCGTCGTAGCGGGCGAGGTTGTTGGTGGTGAACTGGCGGGGTTCCTCGGTCGCGTCGACGGTGATGCCGCTCTGCGCGCCGAGCTCCTTCAGCGCCGTGACGCCGCTGCCGATCGAGTCGTGGCGGAATCCGGCGGTACGGGAGAAGACGAGGACGCGCTTGGCGTTCCGGTCGATGGGGGCGCTGGAGATGGTGAAGTCGTCCACGTCGTAGAGCGCGCCCGCGCCGCCCTTGAAGACGAGGAAGAGTTCGGTGGTCTTGCGGGGCACGTTCCTCAGGGGTACGTCGATGTCCTGGAAGGTCTCCCAGCCGCCGGTGACGGGGACGGGCGCGGAGCCGTGCAGGGTGCCGGTGGGCGAGCCGGTGCGGACTTCGAGGAAGCCGCCGGCGCCGCCGGAGGAGACGCGGGCGGTGAGCTTGGTGGCCCCGGTGAGGTTGTAGGGCTTGAGGGAGATCCAGTCGCCGTTGTCGATGTCGCCGACGGTCCTGCCGCCGTTCGCCTCCGCCTTGTCGTACGTCGTGATGCCCTGCTGGGCGTCGAAGTGCTCGGCCTGGCGGTGGCGCGGCTGGAGCTTGGCCTGGTCGTGGGTGGTGAGGGCGGCCTGGCCGCCGCCTCCGTTGTCGGTGTACTCGGCGTCGAAGACGGCGAAGATGTTGGCGTCGTCGTCGTGGCCGCCATCGGCGGAGGTCTTGATGGTGCCGGAGCAGCCGTTGGCCGAGGTGACCGGGTGGCCGTGGCTGTCGTGGCCGAGGACGTAGGTGACCTTGACCTTGGCGCAGTCGATCGCGCCGTCCTCCGGGTCGGTGACCGTGACCTTGAAGGGGACCTCGTCGCCGAAGGCGAACAGGGCGCCCTCCGCCGGGAGTTCGAGGGTGACCTTGGGCGCGGTGTTGCCGACGACGACGTGGACGGAGGCCGAACCGGTGCGCCCGCTCGGGTCTTTGGCGGTCACGGTCGCGGTGTAGGTGCCGTTCTTCCGGTACGTGTACGTGGGGTTGGCGGCCGTGGACGTACCGCCGTCGCCGAACTCCCAGCTGTAGGTGAGGGCGTCGCCGTCACCGTCGGTGGTCCCGGCGGAGGAGAAGGCGACCTTCAGGGGCGCCACGCCGGAGGTCTTGCTCGCACTCGCCTCCGCGACCGGGGAGCGTCCGCCGGTGGCGTTCTCGATGCGGTAGAGCCCGGAGTTGTGGTCGCCGCCGAACCAGGCGGTGCCGTAGTCGAGGACGTACAGCGCGCCGTCGGGGCCGAAGGCCATGTCCATCACCTGCGTACCGGTCCACGGCACGGGGTTGATGGACTGGACGGTGCCGTCGGCGCCCTGCTCGACGCGCTTGATCCAGCGCCGCCCGAACTCCCCGGCGAAGAAGTCGCCGTCGTACGCCTCGGGGAACTTGACCGGGGACGTGGAGGCCGCGTCGTAGCGGTAGACGGGTCCGCCCATCGGGGACTCGGATCCGGTGCCGAACTCCGGTACGGAGCCGCCGTCGTACGGGAGCCAGGCCGGCTCGGCCGGCGGCAGGTCGACGAGACCGGTGTTGTACGGCGAGTCGTTCTTCGGCGCGGCACAGTCGAAGGCCGCGCCGGACTGCTTGGTCGCGAAGTCGTAGTCGACGTAGCCGTCGTTCTTGCCGGTGCAGAACGGCCAGCCGAAGTTGCCGGGCTTCGTGATCCGGGCGAACTCGACCTGTCCCGCCGGTCCGCGCTTCGGGTCGGCGGCGCCGGCGTCGGGGCCGTAGTCGCCGACGTACAGGACGCCGGTCGCCTTGTCGACGCTGAAGCGGAACGGGTTGCGGAAGCCCATCGCGTAGATCTCGGGGCGGGTCTTCGCGGTGCCGGCGGCGAAGAGGTTGCCGTCGGGGACCGTGTACGAGCCGTCCTCGGCGACCTTGATGCGCAGGATCTTGCCGCGCAGGTCGTTGGTGTTGCCGGAGGTCCGCCGGGCGTCGAACGCGGGGTTGCGGCCCGGGCGTTCGTCGATCGGGGTGAAGCCGTCGGAGGCGAAGGGGTTGGAGTCGTCGCCGGTCGACAGGTAGAGGTTGCCCTGCGCGTCGAAGTCGATGTCGCCGCCGACGTGGCAGCAGATGCCCCGGGTGGCGGGGATGTCGATGACCTTCTTCTCGCTGGCGTTGTCGAGCGTGCCGTCGGCCTTCAGCGTGAAGCGGGAGAGCCGGTTGACTCCGTCGTACTTGGCGAAGTCGGCCGCCGTGCCGTTCTCGGGGGCGTCGCCGGTGGGGGTGTCGAGCGGCGGGGCGTAGTAGAGGTAGATCGCCCGGTTCTGGGCGAAGCCCGGGTCGAGGCCGATGCCTTGGAGGCCCTCCTCGTCGTGGGAGTAGACGGGGACGGTGCCGATGACCTCGGTGTTGCCGGCGGCGTCGGTGCGGCGCAGCTCGCCGTTGCGTGAGGTGTGCAGGACGCTGCGGTCGGGGAGCACGGCCAGCGACATCGGCTCGCCGACCTCCTCACCGCCCTTGGCGAGGGTGACCTGCTGGAACTCCTCGGCGGCGGCCGCGGGGGCGGCGGTGCCGTTCTCGGTCTCCGCGGCGAGGGCCTGCTGGCCGCCGAGGGCGAGGAGTCCGGCGGCGAGGAGGGCGAGTGGCTTTCTGGCTCGGGGGCGTTTCTTGCTGTGCACGAATGTCCTCCGGAGTAGGGCCGGGTGAGTGCGGGTGTCCGGGGACCGGCGCGCGCCGTCACGCTGGTCACAACCATCGAGCTACGTCATGTACACATCAGTGCCTGCATCAGGGACCGTAGCGGGGTTCGTCCGGGGCGGAAAGGCCTTGCGCACTGCCCCTGTCGAACTTTTCACCGCGACAGGACAAAGCCGTCCGCGGGCACGGCGGGGCCGCCCGGGTGACGTCGCCGCCGCCCGGGCTCCCACCTGGAACCTCACCTCAGTCGCGGCCGCCGAAGGCGGCGTCGAAGGAGGCCGAGGGCGGGTCGAAGTCGAAGCGCTTGAGATGGGCAAGCGCTTCCGGGGCGCCGGTCAGCCGGTCCATCCCGGCGTCCTCCCACTCCACCGAGACCGGCCCCGCGTAGCCGATCGAGCGGAGCATCCGGAAGACGTCCTCCCACGGCACGTCACCGTGCCCGGCCGAGACGAAGTCCCAGCCGCGCCGGGGATCGCCCCACGGCAGGTGCGAGCCGAGCCGCCCGTTGCGCCCGTCGAGCCGCTTGCGGGCCTCCTTGCAGTCCACGTGGTAGATCCGGTCGCGGAAGTCCCAGAGGAAGCCGACCGGGTCCAGGTCCTGCCAGACGAAGTGGCTCGGGTCGAAGTTCAGCCCGAAGGCCGGCCGGCGGTCCACCGCGTCGAGCGCGCGCTGCGTGGTCCAGTAGTCGTACGCGATCTCGCTCGGATGGACCTCGTGCGCGAAGCGCACCCCCTCGGCGTCGAAGACGTCCAGGATCGGGTTCCAGCGCTCCGCGAAGTCCTCGTAGCCGCGCTCGATCATGCGCTCGGGGACCGGCGGGAACATCGCCACCAGGTGCCAGATGGACGAGCCGGTGAAGCCGATGACGGTGTCGACGCCGAGCGCGGCGGCGGCCCGGGCGGTGTCGGCCAACTCCCGCGCCGCACGCCGCCGTACGCCCTCCGGCTCTCCGTCGCCCCAGATCCGTGCGGGCACGATCGCCTGGTGGCGCTCGTCGATGGGATGGTCGCAGACCGCCTGGCCGACCAGGTGGTTGGAGATCGCCCAGCACTTCAGGCCGTACTTCTCCAAGAGGGCGTGGCGGCCCTCGACGTACGACGGGTCGGCGAGCGCCTTGTCGACCTCGAAGTGGTCGCCCCAGCAGGCGAGTTCGAGACCGTCGTAGCCGAAGTCGCGAGCGAGCCGGCAGACCTCCTCCAGCGGCAGGTCGGCCCACTGGCCGGTGAAGAGGGTGAAGGGACGGGACACGGTCAACGGCCTCCTAGAGCTGCGGTACGGGGGTGTAGACGGCGTTCTTCTCGGCGCTCTCCTCCACGGCGGCCAGGACCCGCTGCACCTGGAGCCCGTCGGCGAAGGACGGGGCGGGACCGGCCCCCGACGCGACGGCGAGGACCAGGTCGCGGGCCTGGTGGACGAAGGTGTGCTCGTAGCCGAGCGCGTGACCGGGCGGCCACCAGCCCTCCAGGTACGGGTGGTCGGGCTCGGTCACCAGGATGCGGCGGAAGCCCGCGGCGGCGGCCGGCTCGGTGTGGTCGTGGAACGACAGCTCGTTGAGCCGCTCCAGGTCGAAGGCGAGGGAACCCTTCTCGCCGTTGAGCTCGAGCCGCAGCGCGTTCTTCCGGCCCGCGGCCATCCGGGTCGCCTCGAAGGAGGCGAGCGCCCCGGAGGCGAGCCGCCCGGTGAACAGCGCGGCGTCGTCCACCGTCACCGCCCCGTACGCCCCGCCCGTGGCCGCCCCGGAGAGCCCCGCCGACACGCCCGCGAGCAGGGGCCGCTCCCGTACGAAGGTCTCGGTGAGCGCCGAGACCCCGACCAGGAGCTCCCCCGCGAGGTACTGGGCGAGGTCGACGGCGTGCGCACCGAGGTCGCCGAGGGCCCCGGAGCCGGCGTGCGCGCGCTCCAGGCGCCAGGTCAGCGGGAAACCGGGGTCGACGAGCCAGTCCTGCAGATAGGTGACCCGTACGTGCCGCAGCGCGCCGAGCCTGCCCTCGGCGACGAGCCGGCGGGCGTACGCGAGGGCCGGCACCCGCCGGTAGTTGAAGCCGACCATGGCGACCTGGCCGCGGGCGGCCGCCGCCTCGGCCGCGGCGACCATGGCCTCGGCCTCGGCGACGGAGTTGGCGAGCGGCTTCTCGCACAGGACGTGCTTGCCCGCCTCCAGGGCGGCGACGGCGATCTCCGCGTGGCTGTCGCCCGGGGTGCAGACGTCCACGAGCTGGACGTCGTCGCGGGCGACGAGGGCGCGCCAGTCGGTCTCGGCGGCGGCCCAGCCGTGCTTGTCCGCCGCCGCCCGCACGGCGGCCCGGTCCCGGCCGGCGACGGCGGCGAGAACGGGCCGCAGCGGCAGGTCGAAGACGCGCCCCGCGGTGCGCCACGCCTGGGAGTGGGCGGCGCCCATGAACGCGTAGCCGACCATGCCGATGCCGAGCGTCGGCGCCGAAGCGGACACGTCGGCCGCCGTCGCGGCCGTCGCCTGGGCCGTCGCCGTCTGCGTGGC
The DNA here is from genome assembly GCF_053594455.1 of Streptomyces sp. NPDC001927. Classification (NCBI taxonomy): domain Bacteria; kingdom Bacillati; phylum Actinomycetota; class Actinomycetes; order Kitasatosporales; family Streptomycetaceae; genus Streptomyces; species Streptomyces sp. NPDC001927. Next base: position 96,334 of record NZ_JBSFEN010000001.1, read on the forward strand.
CTCGTCGCCTTCGCTCTCCCGCTGTTCCATAGGGTTCCTCCTCGTCGGTTGCACGGTGGGGGGTGCCGGGCTCGGGCCGGCGGCCCGGGACCGGTCAGCTGAAGCCGGTGGGCAGGTACTCGTCGACGTTCTCCTTGGTCACCACGGCCGAGTAGAGGGTCAGCGAGGCCGGGATCTCCAGCTCGGAAAGGCCGCCGACGCCCTTCTTCTGGCCGAGCGCGCGGGCCAGGTCGATCGCGGAGGCGGCCATGGTCGGCGGGTAGAGGACGGTGGCCTTGAGCACGCTGTCGTCGGCCTTGATGGCGTCCATCGCGGACTTGGCGCCCGCCCCGCCCACCATCAGGAAGTCCTTGCGGCCGGCCTGGGCGATGGCCCGCAGCGCGCCCACGCCCTGGTCGTCGTCGTGGTTCCACAGCGCGTCGAACTTCGACTGTGCCTGAAGGAGTTGGGCCATCTTCGCCTGGCCGGACTCGACGGTGAAGTCGGCCGCCTGGCGGGCCACCTTGCGGATGTTGGGGTAGTTCTTGAGGGCGTCGTCGAAGCCTTGGGTGCGCTGCTTGGTCAGTTCGAGGCTGTCCATGCCGGCGAGTTCGATGACCGTGGCGTTCGGCTTGTCCTTGAGCTGCTCGCCGATGTAGCGGCCGGCGTTGAGCCCCATGCCGTAGTTGTCGCCGCCGATCCAGCAGCGGTACGCCTGCGGGGAGGCGAAGATCCGGTCCAGGTTGATGACGGGGATGCCCGCCTTCATGGCCTGGAGGCCGACCTGCGTGAGCGCCTTGCCGTCGGCGGGCAGGATGACGAGGACGTCGACCTTCTTGTTGATGAGGGTCTGGATCTGGCCGATCTGGACGGCGGTGTCGTTGGAGCCCTCGGTGATCTCCAGGGTCACCTCGGAGTACTTCTTCGCGCGGTCCTTGGCGTTCTGGTTGATGGCGTTGAGCCAGCCGTGGTCGGCCTGGGGGCCGGCGAAGCCGATGGTGACGGGCGTGCCGGGCTTGTCGTCGGCGGCGGGCACATTGCTCGCGGCCGTGGCCTGGGCCTTGGGCTCGTTGCTGGTGCAGGCGGTGAGGAGGGCTCCGGCGGAGACGGCTGCGGTGCCGAACAGCAGTCCTCTGCGGCTGGTTTCTGGCATGGCGATGGTTCCCTTCGGGGGGTGAGGGAGAGGTGCCGGGTGGTGGGGGCGGGGGTCAGGTGGCTTCGCCGTGGCGGGCGGTGCGGTGCTGGACCAGGACGGCGGCGACGATGATCGCGCCCTTGGCGATCTGCTGGACGTCGCTCTGCAGGTTGTTGAGCGCGAAGATGTTGGTGATCGTCGTGAAGACGAGGACACCGAGGACGGAGCCGACGATGGTGCCCCGGCCGCCGCTGAGGAGGGTGCCGCCGATGATCGCGGCGGCGATGGCGTCGAGTTCGTACAGGTTGCCGTTGGTGTTCTGGCCCGAGCCGGACAGGATGATCAGCAGAAAGGCCGCGATGCCGCAGCACAGGCCGGAGAGCAGATAGAGGTAGAGGCGCTGGCGGCGGACGTCGATGCCGGCGAGGCGCGCGGCTTCCGCGTTGCCGCCGACGGCGATGGTGCGGCGGCCGAAGGTGGTCCGGTTGAGGACCAGCCAGCCGAGGACGGTGACGGCGGCGAAGACCAGGACCAGCGGCGGTATGCCCAGGATGTAGGCGTCGGGGATGCCGAGGTCGAGGACCGAGTCGACGGTGACGATCTGCGTGCGGCCGTCGGTGATCTGCAGGGCGAGGCCGCGGGCCGAGGCGAGCATGGCGAGGGTCGCGATGAACGGGACCATCCCGCCGTACGCGACGAGCAGCCCGTTCACCAGGCCGCAGCCCACCCCCACGACGACGGCGGTGAAGAGGATGCCGGCGAATCCGTACTCCTGTGTCGCCAGCGTCGTCGCCCACACGGAGGCGAGGGCGACGATCGCGCCGACGGAGAGGTCGATGCCGCCGCTGGTGATGACGAAGGTCATGCCGACGGTGACGACCCCGATCACGGAGGCCTGGGTGAGCACGAGTTGGAGGTTGGAGACGGCGAGGAACTCGTCGGGGCGGGTGAGTCCGCCGACCGCGATCAGTACGGCGAGCACGCCGAGCAGGGAGAGGTTGCGGACGTCGGCCCGCAGACCGAGCGGACGCCGGCCGCCGTCCTGCGCGGACGCCTCGGTGGTCTTGGCGGTGGACAGCGTCATGAGCGGGGGCTCCCTTCCAACACGAGGTCGAGTACGCGGTGTTCGTCGAGCTCACGGGCGGGCGCCGTGTGGACGACCCGGCCCTCCCTGAGCACCAGGACGCGGTCGGCGAGGCCCAGGACCTCGGGCACCTCGCTCGACACCAGAAGGACGGCGAGGCCTTCGTCGGCGAGGCGGCGGATGACGGCGTACAGCTCGGCGCGGGCGCCGACGTCGACGCCGCGGGTCGGCTCGTCCAGGAGCAGGACGCGGCAGCCGCGCAGCAGCCAGCGGGCGAGGACGGCCTTCTGCTGATTGCCGCCGGAGAGGGTACGGACCGGGACGTCGGGGTTCTCGGGGCGGAGCGACAGCTCCCGGGTGGCGGCCCGGGCGGCTTCGCGTTCGCCGTTACGGTCGATCCAGCCGGCGCGCGCGAAGCGGGCGAGCGTGGAGACCGAGACGTTGCGGGTGACGGACTCCAGCATCAGGAGGCCCTGGGCCTTGCGTTCCTCGGGGGCGAGCCCGAGCCCGGCGCGGACGGCGGCGCGGACGCTGCCGGGGCGCAGGGCGCGCCCGTCGACGAGGACCCGGCCCGCGCCGGCCTTGCGGGCGCCGTAGATCGTCTCCAGGATCTCGGAGCGGCCGGAGCCGACCAGCCCGGCGAGGCCGACGATCTCCCCGGGCCGCAGTTCGAGGTCGACGGGCTCGAACTCCCCTTCCCTGGCGAGACCTTGGACCTGGAGCACGGGTGCGGCCACGGGCGGTTCCGCGGGGCGCGGCGGGAAGACGTACTCGACGTTCCGGCCGGTCATCAAGGCAACGATGTCACGCGTCGGGGTCGAGGCCGCGGGAAGCCCGCCGGCGACGGCGCGGCCGTCCTTGAGGACGGTGACGCGGTCGCCGATACGGCGGATCTCCTCCAGGCGGTGGGAGATGTAGACGACGGCGACTCCGGCGGCGGTGAGGTCGGCGACGATACGGAAGAGGTTGTCGACCTCGTCGGGGTCGAGCGCGGCCGAGGGCTCGTCCATGACGATGAGCCGGACGTCGTGGGAGAGGGCGCGGGCCATCGAGACGATCTGCTGCTGGGCGGCGGAGAGTTCGCCGACGCGGCGGCCCGGGTCGATCTCGGGGTGGCCGAGCCGCTTCAGGAGGGCGGCCGTGGCGGTGCGGGCGGCGCGGCCCCTGACGATGAATCCGGCGCTGGTGGGTTCGTGGCCGAGGTGGACGTTCTCGGCGACGGAGAGCCCTTCGACCAGGTCGAGTTCCTGATAGATGGTGGCGATGCCGAGGCGCATGGCGGCGATCGGGGAGCGGAGCTGGACGGGTTCGCCGCGCCAGGTGATGTTTCCGCCGTCCGGCTGGTGGGCGCCGGCGAGGACCTTGATGAGCGTGGACTTCCCGGCGCCGTTCTGGCCGAGGAGGCAGTGCACCTCGCCGGCCGCGACCTCCAGGTCGACGCCGTCGAGGGCCCGGACGCCGGGGAAGGACTTGGTGATGGCGGACATGGTGAGCAGGGGCGGGGGCGCTTGAGGCGCTGGAGACTCTTGAGGCATGGGTGGGATCCCCTCGGCGGATGCGGGTTGCGCCTGAGCGGGTGGTGACGGGGGTGGTGCGGGGTGCGGGTGCGGGCGGATGCGTTCCGGCGTGGGGCCGGATCGCACGTACGGAGGTTCGGACCGCCTGTGGGGCCATGGGCTGCCCGTGGGAGTCACGGACTGCCCGCGGGAGGGGGCACAGACTGCTCGTGGGGGTACGGACTGCCGTCGGCGGCTGAGGCCGCCGGCGGCGGTTACGCCGGGGAGAAGAGGTGGTCGCTGATGAGGCGGGCCGCGCCGATGACGCCGGCGGTCTGGCCCAACTCGCCGAGGACGATGGGGAGGTTGCCGGTGGCCAGCGGGAGGGACTGGCGGTAGACCTGGGTGCGGACACTGGCGAGGAGGTTGTGACCGAGGCCGGTGACCCCGCCGCCGATCACCACCAGACCGGGATTGAAGAAGCTGACGAGTCCGGCGATGACCTGCCCGACCCGGTTGCCGCCCTCGCGGATGAGGGCGAGCGAGGTGGCGTCCCCCGCGGCGGCCGCCGCGGCGACGTCGACCGCCGTGAGCGTTCCGGCCACCTCCAGGCGTCCGGCGAGCACCTCCGAGCGGCCCGCGCGGGCCGCGTCCTCGGCGTCGCGGGCCAGGGCGGCGCCGCTGAAGTGGGCCTCCAGGCAGCCCTTGTTGCCGCACGCGCAGGCGCGGCCGTCCGGCTCCACCTGGATGTGCCCGATGTCGCCGGCGCTGCCCGTCGTACCGCGGTACACGTCCCCGCCCACGACGATGCCGCAGCCGATGCCCGTACCGATCTTGACGCAGAGGAAGTCGCCGACCGAGCGGGCGACGCCCGCGTGCTGCTCCCCCATGGCCATGAGGTTCACGTCGTTGTCGACCATGACCGGGCAGCCGAGTTCCTGGCTGAGGGCCTCCCGTACGGGGAAGCCGTCCCAGCCGGGCATGATCGGGGGCGCGACCGGGATGCCCTCGGGGAAGCGGACCGGTCCCGGGACACCGACTCCGGCGCCGTCGAACCCTTCGGCGAGCCCGGACGCCCGCAACTTGGCGGCCATCGCGAGGGCTTGCTCGAAGACGGCGACCGGTCCCTCGCGGACGTCCATGGGGTGGTTGAGATGCCCGAGCACCTCCAACTCGGCGTTGGTGACGGCCACGTCGACGGACGTGGCGCCGATGTCGACGCCGAGGAAGCGGAGTTCGGGGGCGAGCCGGATGTTGTGCGAACGGCGGCCGCCGCGCGAGGCGGCGAGGCCGTCCGCGACGACGAGGCCGGTGTCGAGGAGCCGGTCCACCTCGACGGCGAGCCTGGAGCGGGACAGATCGATCTGATCGCCGAGCTGCGCACGGGAGTTGGGGCCTCCGTCGCGCAACAGGCGCAGCAGTCGCGCCTGGTGCGCGTTGGCGGGTCGTGCGGTCATGCGTCTCACGCGCCCCTCCCCTAGCGAGTCGGCGAACCCTTCGGCGCCCGACGGAAGTCGGCTCTCCGCCGGGCTTTCGAGGGGAACGTAGCAGTGGTGTCCGGGGGTGGGAAGAAGTCGCGCAGTGATCCGTGCAGACTTTTTCCCGGAGAAGGACAAAGGAGGGTTGGGTGGGCCGTCGGCCGACCGGGGTCAGCGCACCTCGACGAGCCGGGCGGAGACGACGACGTTGCCGTCGTACCCCCGCTGCCGCGAGAAGCCTCCGCCGCAGGTGATGACGCGTAGCTCGGGGTACGGGGACGCCCGGTAGATCCGCTCGGCGGGGAAGCCGTCTTTGGGAACGACCTCGGTGCCGTACACGGAGAAGACGGCGGTCCTGCCGTCCTGCCGGAGGACCTCGACCCGCTGCCCCTTGGCGAGCGCCCCGAGGTCGTAGAAGACGGCGCGCCCGACCGGGGTGTCGACATGGCCGACGACGACCGCCGTGCCCTTCTCCCCGGGGGTGACGGCACCGGTGAACCAGCCGGCCAGGTTCGGCTCGTCCTCGGGCGGGGTGTCGATCCACCCCTCGGCGTCGAGGCCGACGGCGGCGACGGGCGCGTCGATGCGGACGGCGGGCACGCGGACCCGGGCGGGCCGGGAGGCGGGCAGGGGGTCGGGGGCGCGCACGGGCGCGAGGGCGGCGGCATGGCCCGGGGCCGCGGCGGCCGGCGGCTGCGGAGGGCCGCCGGTCACCCACCCCTCCGTACCGCCCCGGACGAGATGGACGCCGACGAGCAGGACGACGATGACGACGCCCCACGCGCCGCGTCTGGACGGTCCGTACGACCCCTGCACGATGTGCGCTCCCGGTTCCCGCTGTACGCGATGGCGCTCCTCCGCCCCGGACCTCGTCATCCCAGGGCGGAGGAGCCGTTTCAGGCGCGGTCGGCCTCGCGGCGGTGGCGGCGCGCCACCAGGACGCCGCCCGCGCCGAGCGCGCCCGCGATCAGCGCGGTGCCCAGGACGACCTCGGTGGCGCCCATGGCGTCGGAGCCGCCGCCGAAGCCGGCCTTGACGCCCTTGTGGGCTCCGGTGTCGGTGGAGGTGCCTGTGGAGGTGCCGTCCTGACCGCCTGTCTCCTTGCCGCCCGTCTCGTGACCGCCCGTCGACTGGCCGGCGATGATCAGCTTCGTGGTGCCCTTCTCGCCCTTGCAGTCGAAGGTCACCTGGTACTCGGCGCCGACCTTGGCGTCGGCGTCGACGGTGGCGGAGCCCTCGCGGCCCTCGTTGAGCGTGACGGTGTCGAAGACCCCGGCCGTGACGGTCACGGTGGTGACCTCGCAGCCGTCGGCTTTCAGCGTGACCTTGCCGCCGGGGGCGACGGTCGAGGGCGAGACGGAGAAGCCGAAGGAGGTGACGTTGTGGCCGGTCCCCTCGCCGGTGACGGCACCGCCGGCCGTACCGGAGCTCCCCGGGACGTCGCTCCACGGGACCTCGTTGGCGGGGACGCCGACCGCCGGGGCCTCGGCCGCCGGAATGCCGGCCGGCGGGACGTCGACCGGTGGCACCTCGGCCGCCGGGGCGCCGACCGGGGGCACCGCGACCGATGTCCCGCCGACCGGCGGGACATCGACCGGAGGGACGTCGTCCACGGCCCCGGCCGTCGGCGCGCCCAGGCAGAGGGCGGCGGCGGCGAGCAGGGCGGTGGCGGCACCTCGTATCGCGCGCATGGCGATCGACCTCCCGGTCACGCGAGGGCGCGCGGCGGACGGTTCCGCGGACGGCTACGAGATGACCCTCGACCCGTCCGAAGCTAGGACGGGCCCGGGGCCCCCGCCACCGGGCTCCGCCGAACGGAGGTACCGGCGAAACGGGGGTACCGGCGAACGGAGGTGCCGGCGAACGGGCGGGCGCAAACGCGCCTCAGCCCTGGCTGTGTTCCCGGTAGGTCGCCCGGGTGTGTTCCGTGTGGGCGCGCATGACCGTCGTCGCGCGGGTCTCGTCGCGGGCCGCGATCGCGGCGATGAGCTGCCGGTGCTCCTTCCAGGACTGCTCGCCGCGCTGCCGGGCGACCGGTGTGTAGTACCAGCGGACGCGGCGGTCGACCTGGCCGGCCAGCTCGGCGAGCACGACGTTGCCGGCCAGCTCCATGACCTTGGCGTGGAAGGCCGCGTTCGTCGCCACGGCCAGGTCGACGTCGTCGTCCGCCACGGCCTGCTCGCCCCGCGCGCAGAGCTCCTCGAGGGCGGCGATCCCGGCCGAGCCGGAGTTCGCGGCGGCGAGCCGGGCGGCCTCCGCCTCCAGGAGCGTACGGACGGAGAGCAGCTGGTCGGCCTCCTCGTCGGTCGGCTCGTGGACGAAGGCGCCCTGCGCGGGCCGCAGGTCGACCCAGCCCTCGGTGTTCAGCCGCTGGAGCGCCTCGCGCACCGGCTGACGGGAGACGCCGAGGTGACCGGCGAGCTCGCTCTCGACGAGGTGCTGCCCGGGGCGCAGGGCACGGGTCGTGATCAGTTCGAGCAGCGCTTCGTAGACCCGGTCGCGCAGCGGCCCCGGCCGCTCCAGCCGGGGCACGGCCCCTTGCGGCAGTCCTGCGGACAACATCGCGGCCCCCTCGTACGCCGTAGGCGATCGACCGTCGGCAGTCACCGATCACCGGTCACCATGGATTGGCTATCGTCTACAGTCTACCGACGCACAAGTCCAGGCATGCGGCCCGCGGCGATCTCGGCCGAAACAACCCCACTACAGGCAGCGGGAGTTACGGGACCCGGACGACCTGTCCCGCGTACGACAGGTTGCCGCCGAAGCCGAAGAGAAGGGTCGGCGCGCCGGACGGGAGCTCTCCGCGCTCGACGAGCTTGGCGAGGGCCAGCGGGATCGAGGCGGCGGAGGTGTTGCCGGACTCGATCACGTCCCGGGCCACCACCGCGTTGACCGCGCCGATCTTGGCGGCGAGGGGCTCGATGATCCGCAGGTTGGCCTGGTGCAGCACGACCCCGGCCAGGTCCTCCGGCGCGAGGCCGGAGCGCTCGCACGCCTGGCGGGCGAGGGCGGGAAGCTGCTGGGTGGCCCAGCGGTAGACGGACTGGCCCTCCTGCGCGAAGCGCGGCGGGGTGCCCTCGATCCGGACGGCGTGCCCCATCTCGGGGACGGAACCCCAGAGAACCGGGCCGATGCCGGGCTCGGTGCCGTCCGGCACGGCCTCGACGATCGCCGCGCCCGCGCCGTCGCCGACGAGCACGCAGGTCGTACGGTCGGTCCAGTCGGTGACCTCGGTCATCTTGTCGGCGCCGATGACCAGGGCGCGGCGGGCGCCGCCCGCGCGGATCGCGTGGTCGGCGGTGGCGAGGGCGTGCGTGAAGCCCGCGCAGACCACGTTGAGGTCCATGGTGGCGGGCGAGCCCATGCCGAGCCGGGCGGCGACGCGGGCCGCGGTGTTGGGCGAGCGGTCGATGGCCGTGGAGGTCGCGACGAGGACCAGGTCGATGTCGGCGGCTTCGAGGCCGGCGGTGGCGAGCGCCTTGCCGGCGGCGTGCGCGGCGAGCTCGTCGACCGGCTCGTCGGGTCCGGCCATGTGCCGGGTCCTGATGCCGACCCGGCTGCTGATCCACTCGTCGCTGGTGTCGACGAGCTTGGCCAGGTCTTCGTTGGTGAGCACCTTGGCGGGCTGGTAGTGCCCGAGCGCGGCGATACGAGTGCCCGTCATGCTCGGGACCCCCTTGGGTTCAAGTGGAAGCAGGACCTCCCATCCTGACCAGCGACTGATCGGTAACCAGGCACGTAAACCACCAAGATTCGCCCGTAGGTGTTGGGAGACCGTGACAACGGACGTTCCGCGCCGCCCCTTGTCGACCCCCTCTCCATACTGTAGACAATATTTCGTCGACACTCTCTTTTCCGGTTCCCTCGACCGAACGGAGATCCGCACGTGAAGGTCGCAGTACTCGGCGCCGGTGCGATCGGCGCCTACGTCGGAGCCGCGCTCGACCGCGCGGGCGCCGACGTCCATCTGATCGCCCGTGGACCGCACCTCGCGGCCATGAGGCGGCACGGCGTACGGGTCGAGAGCCCGCGCGGCGACTTCACCGCCCGGGTGCACGCCACCGACGACCCGGCCGACGTCGGCCCCGTCGACTACGTCTTCCTGGGCCTCAAAGCCCATGCGTACGCGGCGTGCGGGCCGCTCGTCGCGCCGCTCCTGCACGACACCACGGCGGTCGTCGCCGCCCAGAACGGCATCCCCTGGTGGTACTTCCACCGGCACGGCGGCCCGCACGACGGACATCGCGTCGAGAGCGTCGACCCGGGCGGCGCCGTCTCGGCCGTCCTCGCCCCCGAACGCGCCATCGGCTGCGTCGTCTACGCGGCGACCGAACTGAGCGGCCCCGGCGTCGTCCGCCACCTGGAGGGCACCCGGTTCTCCATCGGCGAGCCCGACCGGTCGGCGTCCGAACGCTGCCGGACGTTCGCCGAGGCGATGCGCGCCGGGGGCCTGAAGTGCCCGGTCGAGGCGGAGTTGCGGCACGACATCTGGATCAAGCTGCTCGGCAACATCTCCTTCAACCCCCTCAGCGCGCTCACCCGGGCGACGATGCGTCAGATGTGCGTGCACGGCGGTACGCGGCAGGTGGTCGAGCGGATGATGCACGAGACGCTCGCCGTCGCCGCGGCGCTCGGCTGCCGCCCCGACATCTCCGTCGAACGCCGGCTCGCCGGGGCGGAGCGGGTCGGCGACCACCGCACCTCCACCCTCCAGGACCTGGAGGCGGGCAAGCCCCTGGAGCTGGACGTGCTCCTCGCGGCCGTGGTGGAGCTCGCGGCCGTCACCGACGTACCCGTGCCCACGCTCCGTACCGTCCACGCCCTGTCGGACCTGCTCGCGAACCCGACCGGCCGACCCAGCCAGTCCGGCCGGCCCAACCCGTCCAGTCGGCCCACCCCGTCCAGCCAGCCCAGGAGTTCGGCATGACGAACACGAGGAAGAGGAACCGGAACCGCGACCCGAAGACCTACACCCGGCTCACCCACCCGCTCGTCCGGGACGAGAAGGGCGGACCGCTGCGGCGGGCGAGCTGGGACGAGGCCCTGGAGCGCGCGGCGGCCGGATTCCGGGCGGCGCGGGGCGCGTTCGGGATGTTCTCCTGCGCGCGGGCGACCAACGAGATGAACTACGTGGCGCAGAAGTTCGCGCGGGTGGTGATGGGAACGAACGACGTCGACTCCTGCAACCGGACCTGTCACGCGCCGAGCGTCGCCGGCCTCTCTGCCGTCTTCGGTTCGGGCGGCGGCACGTCCTCGTACGAGGAGATCGAGCACACCGACGTGATCGTGATGTGGGGCTCCAACGCCCGCTTCGCGCATCCGATCTTCTTCCAGCACGTCCTGAAGGGGATCCGGAACGGGGCGCGGATGTACGCGGTCGATCCACGCCGCACCTCGACCGCGGAGTGGGCCGAGGGCTGGCTCGGGCTCGACGTCGGCACCGACATCCCGCTCGCCCACGCCGTCGGCCGCGAGATCATCGAATCCGGCCTGTACAACCGGGCGTTCGTGGAGCGGGCGACGAGCGGGTTCGAGAAATACCGCGCGCTCGTCGAGCCGTGGACGCTGACGGCGGCCTCGAAGGTGACGGGCGTACCCGCCGCCGCGATACGGGAGTTGGCGCACGCCTTCGCCCGGGCCGAGCGGGCCCAGCTGTGCTGGACGCTCGGCATCACCGAGCACCACAACGGCACCGACAACGTCCGGGCGTTGATCAACCTGGCGCTCCTGACCGGACACGTGGGGCGGTACGGCTCCGGGGTGCAGCCGCTGCGCGGCCAGAACAACGTGCAGGGCGGCGGCGACATGGGCGCCATCCCGAACCGGCTGCCCGGCTTCCAGGACATCCTGGACGCGGGGGTACGGGCGAAGTTCGAGTCCCTCTGGGGCACGGAGATCCAGCCGCGCTACGGGCGGACGCTGACCGAGATGTTCGAGGCGATGGAGAGCGGCGAGCTGCGGGCCGTGTACTGCGTCGGCGAGAACCCGGCGCAGTCGGAGGCGGACAGCGCGCAGGCGATGGCCCGGCTCGCGAAGCTCGACTGTCTGGTGGTGCAGGACATCTTCCTGACGAAGACGGCCGAGTTCGCGGACGTGGTCCTGCCGGCGACGGCGGCCTGGTGCGAGACGGACGGGACGACGACCAACAGCGAGCGGCGGGTGCAGCGGGTACGGAAGGCGGTGCGGCCGCCGGGCGAGGCCCGCGAGGACATCGACATCATCTGCGCGTTGGCACGGCGGCTCGGCCACGAGGGCTGGGCGTACGCGGACGCCGAGGCCGTCTGGAACGAGCTGCGCGCGGTGTCCCCCGACCACTGGGGCATGACGTACGACCGACTCGAGGAGCACCAGGGCATCCAGTGGCCGTGCCCCGATCTGGAGCGGCTCGAACCGTCCTTCCTGCACGGCAGGTTGTGGGAGGCCGATCCCGAACAGCGGGGCGCGCGGGCCCCGTTCGGCCTGGTGCGGCACGATCCGCCCGTCGATCTGACGGACGAGCGGTATCCGATCCGGCTGACGACCGGGAGGCGGCTCGACTCGTACAACACCGGTGTGCAGAGCGGGAGTTTCGCCTCGCCGCTGCGGCGCGGTGAGTACGTGGAGCTGTGCCCGGAGGACGCGGAGCGGTACGGGGTCGCGGTGGGCCAGGAGGTCCGGGTGACCTCGCGGCGGGGGTCGGTGGTGGCGCCGGTGTGGGTGGATCCGGCGCTGCGGCCGGGGCTCGCGTTCATGACGATGCACTTTCCGGACGAGGTGGACACCAACCAGCTGACGATCGAGGCGAACTGTCCGATCGCGGGGACCGCGGAGTTCAAGGCGTCGGCGATACGGATCGAGAGGGTGGGCTCCGATGGATCTCCGCTTCGGTGACGCCAAGCCGTCGGACGAGGAACGGGAGGCTGTGGACACGCTCCTCGGCCCGCCGGAGTCGGCGTGGGAGGGCGCGGACGACCGCTCGGCGGAGGACCTGCGCTGGGCGCGGGGCGGGCGGGAGGCCCGGGAGCGCCGTGACCTGCTGCTGCCGGGGCTGCACGCGCTCAACGACCGGGTGGGGTGGATCAGCGAAGGGGGCCTGGCCTATCTGTGCCGCCGCCTGACGGTGCCACCGGCGGAGGCGTACGGGGTGGCCACGTTCTACTCGATGTTCGCGGTACGCCCGCGCCCGGCGCAGGTCCTCCACGTCTGCACGGACCTGGCGTGCGCGGCGCGCGGATCGGCGGCGCTGACGTCGGGCCTGGAGGCGGAGGGGGTCGCCTTCGAACCGAGCCCCTGCCTGGGCCTGTGTGAACGGGCCCCGGCGGCGCTGCTCGTACGGGCGGGGGCGCCCACACCGCCTGCCTCCCCACGCGCACGCCTGGCCCGCGTCGTCGCACCGGCCACCGTCGGTGAGCTCGCCGAGGTCGCGCGGGACCCCGAGTCCGCCGCGCCCGAGGCACCCGCGGTGGCGGCGGTCCCGCAGGCAGGCCACGACGAGGGGCGTAGCCCCCTCCCCCTCCCCCTCCTCGCCCGCGTCGGTGTCGTCGACCAATCCAGCGTGGACGACTACCGCGCGCACGGTGGCTACGTCGCGCTGCGGCGGGCGTTCGCCCTCGGGCCCGCCGGGGTGATCCGGGAGGTCACGGAGGCCGGGCTCGTCGGGCGGGGTGGGGCCGCGTTCCCGACGGGGCGGAAGTGGCAGGCGACCGCGTCTCAGCCGGACGGCCCCCACTACGTCGTGTGCAACGCCGACGAGTCGGAGCCGGGCACCTTCAAGGACCGGGTCGTCATGGAGGGCGACCCGTACGCGCTCGTGGAGGCGATGACCGTCGCCGGGTACGCGGTCGGCGCGCACCGGGGCTATCTCTACATCCGGGGTGAGTACCCCCGTGCGTACGAGAGGCTCGCCCACGCCATCAGCGAGGCCCGCGCCCGCGGGCTGCTCGGCGACGACGTCCTCGGCAGCGGTTTCGCCTTCGACATCGAGATCCGGCGCGGGGCGGGCGCGTACATCTGCGGCGAGGAGACCGCCCTCTTCAACTCGATCGAGGGCTACCGCGGCGAGCCCCGCTCCAAGCCGCCGTTCCCGGTCGAGAAGGGGCTCTTCGGCAAGCCCACCGCCGCCAACAATGTCGAGACGCTCGTGAACGTGCTCCCGATCCTGACCCGGGGCGCCGAGGCCTTCCGGGCGGCCGAGACCAAGCTCTTCTGCGTCTCGGGCAGCGTCACCCGACCGGGCGTGTACGAGCTCCCCTTCGGCGCCACTCTCCGCGAACTCCTCGACCTCGCCGGGCCGCCCGAGGCCCTGCGCGCGGTCCTCCTCGGCGGCGCGGCGGGCGGCTTCGTCCGCCCCGACGAGCTGGACATCCCGCTCACCTTCGAGGGCACCCGCGCCGCCGGCACGACGCTCGGCTCGGGGGTCGTCCTCGTCCTCGACGAGTCCGTGGACCTGCCGAGGATCCTGCTGCGCATCGCCGAGTTCTTCCGGGACGAGTCCTGCGGCCAGTGCGTGCCCTGCCGGGTCGGCACGGTCCGCCAGGAGGAGGCGCTGCACCGGATCCGGGAGCGGACGGGCGCCGCCGCGGCCGCCGACATCGCCCTGCTCCGCGAGGTCGGGCAGACCCTGCGCGACGCCTCGATCTGCGGTCTCGGCCAGACCGCGTGGAACGCCGTGGAATCCGCCATCGACCGACTGGGGGTCTACCGATGACCACCGTTCCGCTCGCCCCGCCCCGCCGCCTCCTGGAGTTCACGCTCGACGGCGCCCCCGTCCGCGTCCCCGAGGGCGCCACGATCCTCGACGCCTGCCGCGCCGCCGGTACGGACGTGCCGACGCTCTGCCACGGCGACACGCTCACCCCGAAGAACGCCTGCCGGCTGTGCGTGGTCGAGGTCGAGGGGGCCAGGACCCTCGCCCCGGCCTGCTCGCGCCGCGCCGAACCCGGGATGGTCGTCCGTACCGACACCGCGCGCACCCGCCACAGCCGCAAGGTCGTCCTGGAGCTGCTCGCCTCCTCGGTGGACCTCTCCACCACCCCGGGCGCCGCCGAGTGGATCAAGGAGTACGGGGCGGAGCCCGACCGCTTCGGCCCGGAGGCGCGCCGCCTCGGCGAGGAGCCGCGCGTCGACAACGAACTGTACGTCCGCGAGTACGACAAGTGCGTCCTCTGCTACAAGTGCGTCGACGCCTGCGGGGAGCAGTGGCAGAACTCCTTCGCGATCTCGGTCACCGGACGCGGCTTCGACGCCCGGATCGCCGTGGAGCACGACGGGCCGCTCACCGAGTCCGCGTGCGTGTACTGCGGCAACTGTGTCGAGGTCTGTCCGACGGGCGCGCTGAGCTTCAAGCGGGAGTTCGACATGCGCGCGGACGGCACCTGGGACGAGGCGGCGCAGACGGAGACCACGACGGTCTGCGCGTACTGCGGGGTGGGCTGCAATCTCACCCTGCACGTTCAGGACAACGAGATCGTGAAGGTCACCTCACCGCACGACAACCCGGTGACCCATGGCAACCTCTGTATCAAAGGCCGTTTCGGCTTCCAGCACGTACAGAATCGGGTGTAACCACATGGGACGGGTCACCGAACGACGGCGCGTCATCCGGATCCGGGGCGCGGCCGTCAACGAGCGCCCGGACACGCTGGTGGCCGAGGAGCCGCTGGAGATCCGGCTGAACGGCAAGCCGCTCGCGATCACGATGCGCACGCCCGGCGACGACTTCGCGCTCGCGGCCGGGTTCCTGGTCAGCGAGGGCGTGCTCGGCGCCGCGTCGGACGTGCGGAACATCGTGTACTGCGCGGGCGCCAAGGACGACGGGACGAACACGTACAACGTGGTGGACGTCCAGCTGGCGCCCGGCGTCCCCGTCCCGGACATCACCCTCGAGCGGAACGTGTACACGACGTCGTCGTGCGGGCTGTGCGGCAAGGCCAGCCTGGACGCGGTCCGCACCACGGCCCGCTTCCCGATCGCCGACGCTCCCCCGGTCCGGCTGACGCCCGAGCTCCTGGCCCGCCTCCCCGACCGGCTGAGGGCCGCCCAGCGGGTCTTCGACCGGACCGGGGGGCTGCACGCGGCGGCGCTGTTCTCCGAGGACGGCGAGCTGCTCGACGTACGGGAGGACGTGGGCCGGCACAACGCGGTGGACAAGCTGGTCGGCCGGGCGCTGAGCGACGGGCGGCTTCCGCTCTCCCGGGCGGTCCTGCTGGTCTCCGGCCGTGCCTCGTTCGAGCTGGCGCAGAAGGCCGTGATGGCGGGCATCCCGGTGCTCGCCGCCGTCTCGGCGCCGTCCTCGCTGGCCGTGGACCTGGCCGCCGAGACGGGCCTCACGCTGGTCGGCTTCCTGCGCGGGCAGGACATGAACGTGTACGCGGGCGAGCACCGGATCGCCCTCGGGGCCGCGGCCGCGCACGGCTGACCGGGCGCCGCCCGCCGCACGGGTCGGGCCACCGGCCGGCGGGGAGCGCCCCCTGCGCCGGCCGGTCCCGCACCGCTCGTCCCGCTCGTACCTCCCGCACCGCTTGTCCCGCTCATACCGCCCGCGCCGCTCATACCCGCCCGCACCGCTCCTACCTCGCGTACCGCGGCTGTCAGCTCCCCGCGACCGCCAGCAGCAGCTTGCCCGTGCTCGCCCGCGTGCCCATCAGCCGGTGTGCCTCGGCGGCGTCCGCGAGCGGGAACTCGGCGGTGACCGGCAGGGTGACCGTGCCGTCGGCGACCGTCGCGAACGCCCGCTCGGCCAGGCTCCGCAGCTCGGCCGGGGCGGTCTTCGCCAGCGTCAGGATCGAGAAGCCGCCGACGGAGACACCGGTCGGGTACAGCTCGGGCTGCCCCACCCGCCAGGGTTCGGCCGAGCTGGCGTTGCCGAAGGAGACCAGGCGGCCGAAGACCGCGAGCGAGGCCAGGGCGGCCCGGAAGGTCTCGCCGCCGACCGGGTCGAGGGCCAGGTCGACGCCGCGACCGCCGGTCGCGTCCCGGACGGCCTTCTCGAACGCGCCGACGAAGACCTCGTCGTAGCCGTGGGCGCGGGCGTGGGCCGCCTTCGCCTCGGAGGAGACCACGCCGTACACCGCGCCCGCGCCGGCCGCCTTCGCCAACTGGCCGACCACCGTGCCGATTCCACCCGCAGCACCCTGGACCAGGACGCTCTCGCCGGCCCGGAGCCGGCCCACGGTGTGGACGAGGGCGAACGCCGTGGGCAGGACCGTGGGCAGGGTGGCGGCGGTACGCGGGTCGATGCCGGGCGGGAGCGGGAAGACGGTGGCGGCGTCGGCGAGGACCACCTCCGCGTACGCCCCGCCGTCCGTCAGGGCGGTCACCTGCTCGCCCACGCTCAGGCCGGTGACGCCCGCGCCGAGCGCCCGGATCCGCCCCGAGGCCTCCAGGCCGGGACGGTAGGGCAGGCCGGGGACCCGGTAGCCCTCGGCGCGCGCCTTCAGGTCGGCGAAGTTCACCCCGACGTACGCGACGTCGATGCTCACCTGGCCGGGGCCCGGCTCGGGCACGTCGGCCTCCACCGGGCGGAGGACCTCGGGACGGCCGTACCCCTCGAACTCGATCGCACGCATGCCGCACCCCTGGCTCGACTGTTCAATGAAAAGCGAACACTCACGAGCGTATGGTTTTCATCGAACAGTCGGCAAGCAGGAAGGGAGCGGCCATGGCCCAGCGCACGGCCGGTCACCGCGCCGCCCCCGAGCACACCCACCCGGACGAGGTCCCCGTCGAGACCGCGCTGGCCGCGCTCGCCGATCCCGTACGCCTCACTCTCGTACGGGAGTTGGCGGATTCCGCCGAGTGGTCACGGAGCTGCGGCAGCTTCGACGTGCCCGTCGGGAAGGCGGCGCTCAGCCACCACTTCTCCGTCCTGCGCGGGGCGGGCCTCGTCGAGCAGCGCGACGAGGGCCCCCGGCGGGTCAACCGGCTCCGGCGGGTGGAGTTCGAGGCCCGCTTCCCGGGCCTCCTCGCGCTGGTGCTGCGCGCCGAGCCGGCGGACAGGCCCTAGGCCGGACGTCAGCGTCGGCGGCGGGCGGGCGTGGCGGGTTCCACCGCGGGTGGGTCGATCATCTGGAGCGCGAGGGTCGCCGGGGGTTCGGCGAGGCCGGGGCCGCCCGCGGCTGTCCAGGCCAGGATGTCGTCGAGGCAGTCCTCGTCGGTGACGAACGCGATCCAGGCGGCGCGCCCGCCCCGGCGGCGGCCCTCGGTGGAGGGCTGGACGACGACGATGTTGGCCTGGGCGCAGGGTCCGAGGCAGTCGCTGGTACGGACGGACAGCCGGCCCCCGGACTCCTCGGCCGCGCGTCGGAGCCGGGCGAGCTGGCCCGCGTGGTCGACGCCCGGGTTCTTGCCCGCGTCGCCGCAGCAACAGCCCCGGCAGACGACCAGGGAGCAGGGGCGGGCGCCGTACCGTATCGGGACCGGGGTCACTCGGATCCGTCCAGGGTGAGGACGGCGAGGACCGGTGCGCTGGGGCCGGGATCGGGTGCGGGCATGAGGGAAACGGTAGCGGGCCCGGTGATCTTCACCAGAGGGCGGGGCGAGAACCCGCCATCCCGGGGGTTCCCCGCAGCGCTCAGCCCCGGCTCGCCGCGACCGCCGGCCGTGCCTCGGGCGCGGGGGTCTCCTCCGGGTCCCGCGCGCGGCGCTTGGCGATCACCGCGCAGACCATCAGCTGCATCTGGTGGAAGAGCATCAGCGGCAGGACCGCCATCGCGGCCTGCGGTCCGAAGAGCACGCTCGCCATCGGGAGCCCGGCCGCCAGGCTCTTCTTCGAGCCCGCGAACTGGATCGCGATCCGGTCGCCCCGGTCGAAGCCGAGCCGCCGCGCGCCGAACCAGGTCAGCGACAGCATCGCGGCGAGCAGCACCGCCTCGACCACGAGCAGCAGCCCGAGCCGCCCCGGCGTGATCTGGTGCCAGATGCCGGCGACCATGCCGTGGCTGAAGGCCGTGTAGACGACGAGCAGGATCGAGCCCCGGTCGACGTACCCGAGCACCTTCTTGTTCCGCAGCACGAACCCACCGACCCAGCGCCGCAGCACCTGCCCCGCCAGGAACGGAACGAGCAGCTGGAGCACGATCTGCGTCAGCGAGTCGGCGGAGAAACCGCCCGCCGTGGAGCCGAGCAGCAGCGCCGCGAGCAGCGGGGTGAGCACGACCCCGGCGAGCGAGGAGAACGAGCCCGCGCAGATCGCGGCCGGGACGTTGCCCCGGGCGATCGAGGTGAACGCGATCGAGGACTGGACGGTGGACGGCACCAGGCACAGGAAGAGCAGGCCGCTGTAGAGCGGAGGGGTGAGAACGGCCGGGACGAGCCCCTTCGCCGCGAGCCCGAGGAGCGGGAAGACGACGAAGGTGGCCGCGAGGACCGTGACGTGGAGCCGCCAGTGCCGGAGCCCGTCCAGCGCCTCACGGGTGGAGAGCCGGGCGCCGTAGAGGAAGAAGAGGAGGGCGATGGCCGCCGTCGAGGCGCCGTCGGCGACCGTCGCGGCGCCGCCGGAGGCGGGCAGCAGGGCCGCCAGGCCGACCGTGCCGAGGATCACCAGGATGTACGGGTCGATCGGCAGCCAGGACGGCAGGAGGGTCGTACGGCGGCTCATGTGCTGGTGCTCCACTGCTTCCGGGTCGGACGTGCTTCCGAGGGGAAGCGCTTCGGGGGAAGTGCTTCCGGTCGGAAGTGCTCCCGAGGCGGGAATGCTTCCGGATCAAGAGTGCTTCCGGGGCGAGGATCGTGCCTCCCCATCCTGCTCCTCGCGGCGGCGATCGGGAATCCCGTACAGCGCTCTGACTGTCATCACGGAACGCGATGACCCGCGCTAGCCTGGCCCTATGTACGATCCGGCCCAGCTCCGCACCTTCCTCGCGGTCGCCGAGACCCTGAGTTTCACGCGGGCCGCCCGCCGGCTCGGCGTCCGCCAGTCGACGGTGAGCCAGCACGTGCGGCGCCTGGAGGACGCCACGGGGCGTCCGCTGTTCACCCGGGACACGCACAGCGTGGAGTTGACGGAGGACGGCGAGGCGATGCTCGGCTTCGCCCGGACGATCCTCAGCGCCCACGAGCGGGCCGCCGCGTTCTTCACCGGGACCCGGCTGCGCGGGCGGCTGCGCTTCGGGGCCTCGGAGGACTTCGTGGTGACCCGGCTGCCGGAGATCCTGGAGTCGTTCCGGCGCGAGCACCCCGAGGTGGACCTGGAGCTGACCGTCGAGCTGTCCGGGACGCTCAACGCCCGGCTCGAGGCGGGGCGGCTCGACCTGATCCTGGCGAAGCGGCGCGCCGAGGAAAGCGGGGGCGAGCTGGTCTGGCGGGACGCGCTGGTCTGGATCGGCGCGCCGCGCCTGCGGCTCGACCCGGAGCGTCCGGTGCCGCTGATCGTGTTCCCGCCGCCCGGCATCACCCGGGCCCGGGCGCTCGAAGCCCTGGAGGCGCAGGGCCGGGCGTGGCGGATCGCCTGTACGAGTTCCAGCCTGAGCGCCAACATCGCGGCGGCCCGCGCCGGGCTCGGGGTGATGGCGCACACCCGTGGGCTCGTGCCGCCCGGTCTGGCGCGGTTGCCGGCCCGGGCGGGCCTGCCGGACCTGGGCGACGTCGACTTCGTACTCCGTACCGGCCGACGGCCCGGTTCGGCGCAGGAGGCGGCCGGCGCGCTGGCCGCCGCGATCCTGGCGGGCGGCGTCCGCCTGCACCGGCCGGACTGATCCGACCCGACCGACCCCCGCTTCTCTCCGCGCGTCGCGTGAACGGTGAGCGGCCGGTACAGATTCCGTGGAGATTGCGGACCGGGCTACTTACTCAACAGTCAGTAACCGCCCTCCGCAGTCCCTCAGTTGCTCTCTCAAACTCCCCTGACCTGTGAGAACACCCAATGTCCCGGCTTGGTGAAGGCCCTCCCGCCCGTCGGCCCCGTGGGGTACCGTCACCCGCGCCGTACGGAGCGCGACATCGAGCGTTCGAGGAGCAGGTCATTGCGCGAGTTCACCGTGCCGCCCATCGAGGCGGCGCCTCAGGTCGGCGGTCTGGCGGACGCCGTGTTCGACCGTGCCGAGCAGACCCCCGACCATGTCGCGCTCGGCCGCAAGGACGCCACCGGGCAGTGGCGTGACGTGACGTCGGCGCAGTTCCGGGACGAGGTGCTCGCGCTCGCGAAGGGGCTGATCGCGCACGGCGTTCGGTTCGGGGACCGGGTCGCCATCATGGCCAGGACCCGTTACGAATGGACCCTGTTCGACTTCGCGCTGTGGACGGTCGGCGCCCAGCCGGTGCCGATCTACCCGACCTCCTCGGCCGAACAGGTCTACTGGATGCTGTACGACGCCGAGGTCACCGCCTGCGTGGTGGAGTCCGAGGACCACGCGATGACGATCGGCTCGGTCATCGACCGGCTGCCCCGGCTCCAGCGGCTGTGGCAGCTCGACGCGGGCGCCGGCGCGGTCGCCGAACTGACGGCGGCGGGCGCCGAGATCGACGAGGACGTGGTGCAGCGGCACCGCCGGGCGGTGACGCCCGAGTCGGTGGCGACGATCATCTACACCTCGGGCACGACCGGCCGCCCCAAGGGCTGTGTCATCACCCACTCCAACTTCATGTTCGAGACGGACATGCTGACCGGCCGCTGGGAGCCGGTCTTCCACTCCAAGCCGGGCGACGAGGCCTCCACGCTGCTCTTCCTGCCGCTCGCCCATGTCTTCGGGCGGATGGTGGAGGTGGCGGCGATCCTGAGCGGGGTGAAGCTGGGCCATCAGCCCGTCCTGCAGGCCGCCGCGCTCTTGCCGGACCTGGCGGCCTTCCGGCCGACGTTCATCCTGGCCGTGCCGTACGTCTTCGAGAAGGTCTTCCACGCCGCCCGCCGGCGTGCGGAGAGCGAGGGGAAGGCGGGGCCGTTCGACAAGGCGGTCGAGGTGGCGGTCAAGTACGCGGAGGCGGCGGAGCACAAGGCCTTCGGGCTCGGCCCGGGCCCGTCGGCGGGGCTGCGGATGCAGCACCAGTTCTTCGAGAAGGTCGTGTACGGGAAGGTCCGCGAGGCCATGGGCGGGCGGGTCCGGCACGCGATGTCGGGCGGCTCGGGCATGGACCGGCGGCTCGGCCTCTTCTTCGAGGGGGCCGGGGTGACGATCTTCGAGGGGTACGGCCTGACGGAGTCCTCGGCTGCGGCCACCGCCAATCCGCCGGAGCGGGTCCGGTACGGAACGGTCGGGCAGCCGGTGCCGGGGACGACGGTGCACATCGCCGAGGACGGGGAGGTGTGGCTGCACGGCGGCCAGATCTTCTCGGGGTACCTCAACAACCCGCAGGCGACCGCCGCCGTCCTCAACGGCGGCTGGCTGGCGACCGGGGATCTGGGCTCGCTCGACGAGGACGGCTATCTGACGATCACCGGGCGGAAGAAGGAGATCCTGGTGACCTCCAACGGCAAGAGCGTCTCGCCCGCGGGCCTGGAGGAGCGGGTTCGGGCGCATCCGCTGATCGCGCAGTGCATCGTGGTCGGCAACGACCGGCCGTACATCGCCGCCCTGGTGACGATGGATCAGGAGGCGGTGGAGCACTGGCTGGCGATGCAGGGGCGGCCGCCGCTGCCGCCCGGCGAGCTGGTGCGCGACCCGAGCCTGGAGACGGAGATCCGGCGGGCCGTGGTGGCGGCCAACACCCTGGTCTCGCAGGCCGAGTCCATCCGGACGTTCCGCATCCTGGCCCATCCGTTCAGTGAGGAGCACGGCCTGCTCACGCCCTCCCTGAAGCTGAAGCGGAAGGCGATCGAGCAGGCGTACGCGACGGAGGTCAACGCGCTGTACGGCTGATCCGGGCGGCGGTCAAACCTTTCTGACGCATCATCAATTGACGTTGTATCAGTTATTGACCCTTCATCAGCACGGTCACAGAATGCGGTCACCCGACGGAGGGACGACCGACCGTGCTGCGACCGATCCGCACCCTCGCCGCCGCGGCGGCGGCCCTGCTCCTCGCCACCGCCTGCAACTCCGCCTCCACCGGCGGCACTTCGGAGAAGCCCGGCGCGTCCGGCTCCTCCGGCGCCTCCGTACGCGGAGTCACCGCCGACGCCATCAAGGTCGGCGGGATCGTCTCCATGACGACCGCGAGCGGCTACTCCAAGAAGGACACCGACCTCGGCGCCCGGGCCCGCTACGACCGGGCCAACGCCGAGGGCGGGATCAACGGCCGGAAGATCGACTACCTGGGCGCCGAGGACGACGGCCAGGACCCGGCGAAGAACCTCGCCGCGGCCCGCAAACTCGTCCAGCAGGACAAGGTCTTCGCCGTCTCCCCCATGAGCTCGGTCACCTTCGCCGGAGCCGACTTCCTCAACGGCCAGGAGGTCCCGACCGTGGGCTGGGGCACGCTCCCCTCCTTCTGCGGCCCGGAGTACATCTACGGCTTCAACGGCTGCCTCGTCCCCACCCCCGGCGGCACCCTCAACCAGACCTGGCCCGAGGGCCTCGCCGCCGTCCTCGGCGGCGCGCGCGGCAAATCGGTCGCGCTGATCGCGGGCGACAACGACGCCGGCAAGTTCGGCATCCGTACCTTCACCCAGGGCTTCAAGTCGGCCGGATTCCAGGTCCCGTACGCGAAGGCCGTGGTGCCCGCGACCTCGATGCCGAGCGACTGGTCGGCCTACACGAAGGAGATCCTGCGCTCGGGGCCCGGCGGCGGCGCGCCCGACGCCGTCGTCTCCGTGATGCAGACGCCGTACAACATCGGCCTGTTCACCGCCCTCAAGCGCTCCGGCTACAAGGGGATCCTCACCGACCCGACGGACTACGACCCCGGGCTGCTCGCCAAGGACGCGACGAAGCAGGCGCTCGACGGGGTGCACGTGCTGCTCCAGTTCCAGCCCTTCGAGGCGGACAGCCCGGCGATGCGCCAGTTCAAGGAGGACATCAGGAAGGCCGCGGGCGGCAAGGACATCCCCCTGAACATGCACATGCTCACCGGCTACATGAGCGCCGACCTCTTCCTCTCCGTCGCCGCGAAGGCCGGCAAGGACCTCACCGTCGAGTCCTTCCAGAAGGCGGCGTCCGGGTTCTCCGACACCGGTACGCTCGTCGGCGACCGTGCCCTGCCCAAGGGGCAGAAGGAGAGCTTCGGCTGCGGGTCGCTGGTCCGGCTGAAGAACGGGCGGTACGAGGTCGCCGTGCCGTTCAAGTGCTACCCGCCGATCCCGTTCGGCTGAGGGGCGCGTTCGCGTGGGTGACCTGCTGGGCTTCGTCCTGAGCGGTCTCGTCTCGGGCGCGCTCTACGCGCTGCTCGCGACCGGGCTCGTCCTCTCGTACTCCGCCTCCGGGCTCTTCAACTTCGCGCACGGCGCCACCGCGTACCTGTGCGCGCTGGCGTTCTACGAGCTCCACTCCGGTTTCGGCTGGCCGGCCGTGCCCACCGCGCTGCTCCTGGTGTGCGTGGTCGCGCCCGGCCTCGGCTGGGGGCTCGACCGGCTGATGTTCCGGAAGCTGGCGGGCGTCGGAGAGACCGCGCAGATCGTGGCGACGATCGGTCTGCTGGTCGCCCTGCCGGCGGCCGGGCTGTGGGCGGTCGAGCTCCTGGAGCGGGCCGGCGCTCCGGTCCTGCCCGCCGAGAACCAGTTCGGGCTTCCTGGCGTCGGGCCGAGCCCGGCGGTGTCCTGGCAGCTCCTCGACGGTGTCGGCATCGACTCCGACCAGCTCATCACCTGGGTCGCGACGGCGCTCGCCGCCGCCGGGCTCTGGGTGCTGATGCGGCACACCCGGCTCGGACTGCTGCTGCGCGCCGCCGTCGACAACCGCTCGCTGACCGAGCTGCGCGGCATCAGCGCCGACCGGCTGTCCTCGATCGCCTGGATGCTGTCCTCGGGCCTCGCCGGGCTCGCCGGGGTCCTCGCGACCCCGCTGCTCGGCCTCTCGGCCCACGACTACACCCTGTTCCTCTTCGTCTCGGCGACGGCGGCGGTCCTGGGCCGCTTCGCGTCCGTGCCGCTCGCGTTCGCGGGCGGTCTCGGACTCGGGGTGCTGCAGAACCTGGTGGCCGGGTACTCCTCGTTCGCCGAGGACATCACCGGCTTCCGTACCGCTGTCCCCTTCCTCATCCTCTTCGCCGGCCTCGTCGTGCTCGCCCAGCGGCGGCGCGCCGCGGGCACGGCGGCGGCGGACCCGCCGCCGGTCGACTACCTGGCCGGGAAGGGCTGGGGCCGCAGATGGGGCGCGTGGGTGGTGGGCGGAGTGCTCCTCGGTACGGCGTTCTACACCGTCACCACGCCCTTCTGGAGCGGGATCCTGGCCCAAGGCCTCGCCATCGGGCTCGTGTTCATGTCCTTCACGGTGGTCACCGGGCTCGGGGCGATGGTGTCGCTGGCCCAGGCGACGTTCGTGACCGGCGCCGCCCTGGTCGCCGGTCTGCTGATGAGCCACGGCTGGCCGTTCGTCGCGGCCGCGGCCGTCGGCACGGCCGCGGCGGCGGTGCTCGGCGCGGTGGTGGCCCTCCCCGCGCTGCGGCTCGGCGGACGGTCCCTCGCGCTCGCCACGCTGGCCCTCGCCTTCCTGGCGGACCAGGTGCTCTTCCAACTGGGGTGGCTGCGCAACGGCGACACCGGCTGGGAGATCCCCCGGCCCGTCGTCGGCCCGCTGGACCTGGGCGACGACCGGGCGCTCGGCCTCGCGCTCGTGCTGCTCTGCGGCGCGGTCGTGGCGCTGCTGACCTGGCTGCGCGGCTCGCGCTGGGGCCGGGCGATCCTGGCCGTGCGCTCCGCGCCGGAGGCCGCAGCCGCGTCGGGTGTGTCGGTGGTCCGGACGAAGCTGCTGCTCTTCACGGTGTCGGCGGGGCTCGCGGGGTTCGGGGGCGTGCTGCTCGCCTCGTACAGCACGCGGATCACGGCGACGGACTTCACGGCCATGACGGGCCTGGTGTGGCTCGCCGTCGTGGTCGCGGCGGGCGTGCGGCGCCCGCAGTTCGCGGTGGTGGCGGGGCTCGTCTTCGCGGTGGTCCCGCACCTGATGGCGACGTACGTGACGGAGTCCGCGCACCTGCCGGTGATCCTCTTCGGCCTGGCGGGCCTCGCCCTGGCCAACGACCCGGACGGGTACTGCGCCGCCTGGCCTTCGCGGCGGGCGGCGCGGGCGGCTTCCTCGGCTCCGTCGGCTTCGGCAGGCTCCTCGGCTGCGGCGATTCCGGCGCAGCCCGTACGCCGGGAGGCCGAAGCGGCCGCCGGGCAGGTGCCCGCGCTCGAACTGCGGGGCGTCCGGGCCGGGTACGGCGGTGCGGCCGTGCTGCACGGGGTGGACCTCGCGGTGCGCGCGGGCGAGGTGCTCGTGCTGCTCGGTCCGAACGGGGCCGGGAAGTCGACCCTGTGCCGGGTCGCGGCGGGCCTGCTGCGGCCCGCCGAGGGTCTGGTACGGGTACGGGGCGAGGACGCGACCCGGGACGCGGCGGTCGCGCGGGCGCGGCGCGGGGTGCGGCTCGCGCCCGAGGGGCGGGGGATCTTCGCGGGGCTCTCCATCGAGGAGAACCTGGCCCTGCACCTGCCGGCGGCCGAGGACCGGGACGCCGTCTACGCCCGCTTCCCCGTGCTCGCCGCCCGTCGCGGCGTCCACGCCGGGTCGCTGTCGGGCGGGGAGCAGCAGCTCCTCGCGCTCGCCCCGCTCCTCCAGCACCCGCCGGAGGTCCTCGTCGCCGACGAGCCGTCCCTCGGGCTCGCGCCCCGCGTCGTGGACGAGGTCTTCGGGCTCCTCACCGAGCTCCGTGCGCACGGGACCGCGCTCGTTCTGGTCGAGGAGAAGGCGGCCGAGGTGCTCGCGCTCGCCGACACCGTCGCGTACCTCGCGCAGGGCGAGACCGCCTGGTCCGGGCCGAGGTCCGAGGTGGATCCGGACCGGCTCGCCGAGGCCTACCTGGGGACGGGAGTCCGCCGATGACCGCTGCCATGCTCCGCGCGAGCGGGATCTCCGTCCGCTTCGGCGGCGTCCACGCCCTGCGCGACGTGACGATCGACGTCCGGCCGGGCGAGATCTGTGGCCTCATCGGGCCCAACGGCGCGGGCAAGACGACGCTCTTCGACGTGCTGTCCGGCATCCGCCGCCCGGACGCGGGCGGGATCTCGTACGCGGGGGCGGACATCACCCGCCGCTCCCCCGTGTGGCGGGCCCGCCACGGGATCCGCAGGACCTTCCAACGCCAGCAGCTCTTCGGGCAGTTGACGGTGGCGGACAACCTGGTCGTGGCCCAGGACTGGCGGGGCGGGGCGCGCCGGGGCGCACGCCACCGGGAGCGGGCGGCGGCCGTGCTCCACGAGTGCGGCCTTGACGCCCTGGCGGGTTCGTACGCGGGCGCGCTACCCGTCGGGCAGGCCCGTATGGTCGAACTCGCCCGGGCGCTCGCCGACCCGCCCCGGGTCCTGCTGCTCGACGAGCCGGCGTCCGGCACGACCGCCGAGGAGCGGCGCCAACTGGCCGCCGTCATCCGGCACATGGCGGACGAGGAGAACTGCGCGGTGCTGCTCGTCGAGCACAACGTGGCCTTCGTGATGGAGCTGTGCTCGCGGGTCGTCGTGCTCGACCTCGGCCGGGTGCTCGCCGAGGGGACGGCCGCCGAGGTCCGGGCCGACCCCGCGGTCAGGGAGGCGTACCTCGGCTCGACCGCCCCGCAGGAGAGCGCCCACGGGGACGGGCCCGGGCGCGGGGAATGAGATCGCCGGTGTCCGTGTTGACGTGGGGAGTACCACCCCCCGAGACGTAAGGATCGACAGCACGTGAGCACGGACAACAAGGTCCCCACCCTCACCCTGAACAACGGCGTGGAGATGCCGCAGCTCGGTTTCGGCGTCTGGCAGGTGCCGGACGACGAGGCGACCAGCGCGGTGGCGACGGCCCTGGAGGCCGGTTACCGCTCGATCGACACCGCCGCGATCTACGCGAACGAGAAGGGCACCGGCCGCGCCATCGCCGCGTCCGGCGTCCCCCGCGAGGAGCTGTTCGTCACCACCAAGCTGTGGAACAGCGAGCAGGGCCTCGAGTCGACCCTGCGGGCCTTCGACGAGTCGCTCGACAAGCTGGGCCTGGAGTACGTGGATCTCTACCTGATCCACTGGCCGGTGCCGGCGAAGGACGCGTACGTCGACACCTACCGCGCGTTCGAGAAGATCCTGGCCGACGGCCGGGCGAAGGCGATCGGTGTCTCCAACTTCCTTCCGGAGCACCTGGAGCGGCTGATCGGCGAGACCTCGGTCGTCCCCGCCGTCAACCAGATCGAGCTCCACCCGCACCTGCAGCAGCACGCCTCGCGCGAGGCGCACGCCCGGCACGGCATCGCGACCGAGGCCTGGTCGCCGCTGGGCCAGGGCAAGGGCCTGCTCGACGTCCCGGCGATCGTCGCCGTCGCGCAGAAGCACGGCCGCACCCCGGCCCAGGTGGTGCTGCGCTGGCACCTGCAGACGGGGAACGTGGTCATCCCGAAGTCGGTGACCCCGTCCCGTATCCGCGAGAACATCGACGTCTTCGGCTTCGCCCTCGACGACGAGGACATGGCCGCGATCGCGGTCCTCGACGAGAACCGTCGCCTGGGCCCGAACCCGGCCGAGTTCAACGTCGGCGCCTGAGCGCCTGGTACGGCCCGAGGTGGGCGCCGGTTCCTTCCGGCGCCCACCTCGGCGTACGGCCGCTCGTACGGTGGTCAGACCGTCAGGACGAGCTTGCCGCGCGTCCGGCCCGACTCGCCGAGTGCGTGCGCCTTGGCGGCCTCGGCGAGCGGCAGGACGGTGTCGACCTCCGGCCGCAGCTGTCCGGCCTCGACCAGCGCGGCGAGGGCGAGCAGTCCGGCGTAGTCGGGCTCGACCAGGGTGAAGCCGGTGCGGATGCCGCGTACGGACGCGGGCACGTCGTCGGGCGAGGGCAGCGTCACCAGCGAACCGCCGTCGCGCAGCACGGGCAGCGAGCGCGTGCCGTAATCGCCGCCGTAGCAGTCGAGGACGATGTCCACGTCCCGTACGGCCTGCGCGAAGTCGGTCGTCGTGTAGTCGATCGGCTCGTCCACGCCGAGGGAGCGCAGGAAGTCGTGCTTGGCGCCGCTCGCGGTGCCGATGACGTACGCGCCGCGTGCCTTGGCGATCTGTACGGCGAGGTGTCCGACGCCGCCGGCCGCCGCGTGGACCAGGACCCGCTGGCCTGCGCGCAGACGGGCGGTCTCGACGAGCGCCTGCCAGGCGGTGAGCCCGGCGAGCGGCAGCGCGGCGGCCTCCACGTGGCTGAGCCCTGCGGGCTTGCGGGCGAAGTGGCGGGCGGGGGCGGCGACGTACTCGGCGTAGCCGCCGCCCTGCTGCGGGAACTGCGGCATGCCGAAGACCTCGTCGCCGGGCGCGTACAGGGTGACGCCGAACCCGACGGCCTCGACGACGCCCGAGACGTCCCAGCCGAGGATCGGGGGCTCGCCCCAGGGGCCGAAGCCGCCGGAGGCGCGGATCTTCCAGTCGGCGGGGTTGACGCCGGCGGCGTGGACCCGGACGAGGATCTCGGTCGGACCCGGCTCGGGACGGGCGACCCGGGCCTCGGCGAGGACCTCGGGGCCGCCCCACGCGGTGGCGGTGATCGCGCGCATGGTGGCGGGGGCGTCGGTGGCGGTGTCGTTCATGAGGATGGCTCCTGGTGCCGGGGAACTCCTGATGACCACCAGCCTCGGCCGAGGCGCCGCCGGCCGATACTGGCCAGAACGCCATGATGTGACAGAATCTGGCCATGACCTCTTGCGTGCCCCTCCCGCCGGGAGAGCGACCGGCTGACGCGCCCCCGCTCCACCGGGTGGCCGTCCTGGCCCTGGACGGCGTCATCCCGTTCGAGCTGGGCATCCCCTCCCGCATCCTCGGCGGCGCCTGCACGAACGAGGGCCTGCCCCTGTACGACGTGCGCGTCTGTTCGCTCGACGGCTCCCCCGTGCGCACCTCCGACGGCTTCTCCGTCGTCCCCGAGCACGGCCCCGAGGAGCTGGCGGCGGCCGACACCGTCGTCGTGCCGCCCACGGTCGAGATGCGCACCCTCGCCGACGACGGCAGCCTCACCGTCCTGGTCGCCGACGCGCTGGCATGCATCAGGCCGGGCACCCGGGTCGTGTCGATCTGCAACGGCGCGTACGCGCTCGCGGCCGCCGGACTCCTCGACGGGCGCCCCGCCACCACCCACTGGTGGGAGACCGCCCACTTCCAGTCGCTCTTCCCCCTGGTCCACCTCGACGAGGACGTTCTCTTCGTCGACGACGGGGACGTCCTGACCTCGGCGGGGGCGGCGGCCGGGGTCGACCTCTGTCTGCACCTGGTCCGGCGCGACCACGGCAGCGCCACCGCGAACGCGGTCGCACGGCGCTGTGTCGTCCCGCCGTGGCGGGACGGCGGGCAGGCGCAGTACATCGAGCGCCCGGTCCCCGAGCCGACCACGACGACCACCGCCCCCACGCGCGCGTGGGCCCTTGAGCGGCTCGACCGTCCGCTGACGCTGACCGAGCTGGCGGCGCACGCGCGGATGAGCGTACGGACCTTCACGCGCCGCTTCCGGGACGAGGCCGGGACGACCCCGGGCCAGTGGCTGACCGCCCAACGGGTCGAGCTGGCGAAGCAGTTGCTGGAGACCAGCGATCTGACCGTGGATCACATCGCGGACCGGGCGGGCTTCGGCAGCGGGAACTCGCTGCGGCAGCACATGCGCGCCCAGGTCGGCATCTCCCCGGCCGCCTACCGGCGCGCCTTCCATCGCACGTCCGAGGACACCACAGCCAAGGACGCAACCGTCCAGGACATCACCGCCAAGGACATCACCGTCCAGGACATTACGGTCAAGGAAAAGGAGTTCGCGCAGTGAGCCATGCGAGCGGTTCGCCCACGCCGGTCGACGAGGGTCTCTACCGGGTACGGAACGTGGCCAGCGGGCTGCTTCTGGAGGTGTACGACGGGTCGAGCCGCAGCGGCGCGAACGTGCAGCAGGGCAAGGAGAACGGCACGCCGGGCCAGCACTGGCACATCGTGCCCGTGCCCAACGGCGGCGGCCTCTACCACCTGGTGAACGCGGCCAGCGGCAAGCGGCTCGACGTGGCGAACGCCTCGACGGAGAACGGCGCCAACATCCAGCAGTGGAAGGCGAACAACTTCGGCGCGCAGGAGTGGATCATCGAGCAGGACCTCCAGTCGCCGGGCACGGTCGCGCTGGTGAGCTTCATCAGCGGGCTGCTCCTGGAGGTCGAGGACGGCTCGATGGACGACGGCGGGAACGTACGGCAGTGGGAGGACACCGACTCC
Organism: Streptomyces sp. NPDC001927; assembly: GCF_053594455.1. NCBI lineage: Bacteria > Bacillati > Actinomycetota > Actinomycetes > Kitasatosporales > Streptomycetaceae > Streptomyces > Streptomyces sp. NPDC001927. The sequence continues at coordinate 126,734 of NZ_JBSFEN010000001.1, forward strand.
CCTTCCCAGTGGTGGCAGTTGGAGCCGGTGGCCGCGTCTTCCGTGTGACGCTCAGCCCTTGCGGGCGGTGTGGACGGTGGAGGCGGAGAGCATGAAGAGGTCCGTGCGGCGGTGCACGGAGAGCGGGTCCTCCGGGTCGAGGAGCCGGTCGAGGCTCGCCCGGTCCTCCGCGTCGAGCCGCTCGGAGAGCGGCTCCCGCAGCCGCGTGAAGTCGGCGACGATCTGCTCCCGGTGGAGGGCGGGCAGGGGCGCCGGGACATCGGTGAGGAACGTCCGGGTGCCGCTGGGGGTGAGGCCCGCCGCCGCGAGGAGCCCGCGCCAGTCGTCCGCCTCGTCCTTGCTGTCCGGGAGTTCGGCCCGCATCTGGGCGAACCAGTCGGCGTGCGCGGCCTCGATCCTGGTCTCCAGGCCGGGCCGGCCGAATCCGATGTTCCGGGGCAGGTGGCGGGCGTAGAGCCCGCCCTCGACGAGGGCGATCAGGCCGCCGGGCCGCAGCAGTCCCGCGAAGGAGGCGAGGGCGGCGCGCTGGTCGCCGATGTGGTGGGTGGAGTTGCCGGCCCAGATCAGGTCGGCCTCGCCCAAGGCGTCGAAGTCTGCGGGGAGTTCGGCGTGCAGGGTTGTGACGCGGCCCGCCAGGCCCTTGGCCTCGGCGCGTCCGAGCGCCCGCTCCAGGAGCTCCGGGCTGGAGTCCACGGCGACCACCTCGGCGAGCGGGAAGGCCTCGGCGAGCAGGGCGGAGATCACCCCGGGGCCGCTGCCGACGTCGAGGGCCCGGCGGACGCCGACGGCCGGGACGAGCTCGCCGAGCCACTGGGCGGCCTGGGTGTAGAGGGGGCTGTGGATGTCGGCCTGGCGCTCCAGGAGCGGCGCCATCGCGGCCCAGTCGAGGTGGGTGGCGTGGTGGTGGCCGCCCTTGTGGCCGTGGTGGTGCTGCCCGGGGGTGTGCTCGCGGTCGTGGCCGTGCGTGTCGTGAGTCATGGCGCCAGCCTGCGGGCGGCGCGCGAGAAACGCGAGAATTGTTGCCGTTCCGGCAACAGGGTTCACCCCCGCCGCCGGGCTATCCCCGCCGCCGGAACTCCTGCGGGCTGACCCCCCGGACCCGCTTGAACGCGGCGCTCAGCGCGAAGGCGCTGCTGTAGCCGACCTGCCGAGCCACGGACTCGACCGTCGCGTCGGTCTGTCGCAGCAGGTCGGCGGCGCGCGCGAGCCGCCAGCCGGTGAGGTACGCCATCGGCGGCTCGCCGACCAGCTCGGCGAACCGGCGGGCGAGCCCGGCGCGCGAGACGCCCGCCTCGGCCGCGAGCGCGGAGACCGTCCAGGGGTGGGCCGGGTCGTTCTGCAGGAGGCGCAGGGCGCGGCCGACGACGGGGTCGGCCATGGCGCGGTACCAGGCGGGGGCCTGCGCGCCGGGCCGGGAGAACCAGGCCCGTACGGCGGCGATGAGGATCAGGTCGAGGACCCGGTCGAGGACGACGCTCTGCCCGGGTTCGTCGCGGGAGATCTCCTCGTCGAGGAAGGGCATCAGCGGGCAGTTCCACACGTCGGTGGGCAGGTGCAGCAGGGGCGGCAGCGCGTCGAGGAGGCGCCGGCTGACCTCGCCGCCCATCTGATACGTGCCGACGAGCACCGTGTTCGCGCCGTCGAGGGCGTTGCCCCAGGTCCGTACGCCCAGGTGCATGGACTGGGCGAGCGGCTCCCCGCTCAGGGTGGTGCAGACACCGCCGGGGCCGATCCTCGCGCGCGGCGGGGCGTCGGGCGCGTCGGCGACGGTGTACGGCTCCGGGCCGCGCGCGATCGCGACGTCGCCGGGGCGCAGCAGGACGGGATCACCCCGGTCGGGGACGATCCACGCCTCGCCCTCCGTGACGCACATCAGGCAGAGCGGGGCGCGGTCCTCGATCCGTACGGACCACGGCGACTCCATGATCATCCGGAGCAGAAAGGCCCCTTTGGCGCGTGGTCCGTCGAGGAGTCCGGCGAGAGCGTCCATGGGGCGCAAGGGTAGACGTATGCGTATGGGAGTGAGTCCGTGGAGCATGGGATGCGGGGCCGGATCACGCGAGTCTTGAGCCATGACGACGAACACGAACAACACGCGGACCACCGACGAGAACACGAACGCGAACCGCCCGGGCACGGTCCTGGTGACGGGTGCGACCGGCAAGACGGGCCGCCGGGTCGCCGAGCGGCTCGAAGCGCGTGGCGCGACCGTACGGGCGGGCTCCCGGTCCGGCGCGACCCCCTTCGACTGGGAGTCCGTGGACACCTGGGCCCCGGCGCTGCGGGGCGCGGACACGGCGTACGTGAACTACTACCCGGACCTCGCCGCTCCGGGCGCGGCCGAGGCGATGCGGACCTTCGGCGAGCTCGCCGCGGCGAACGGGGTACGGCGGCTGACGCTGCTCTCCGGGCGCGGCGAGCCGGACGCGGTCCGCGCGGAGGAGGCGCTGCGCGCGGGTCTCGGCTCCTCGGGTGCCGAACTGACCGTCGTACGGGCCTCGTTCTTCGCGCAGAACTTCACGGAGGGCGCTCTGGCGGACGGGGTCGCGGCGGGCACGCTCGCCTTCCCGGCGGGCGGGACGGCCGAGCCGTTCATCCACGCCGACGACCTGGCGGACGTGATCGTGGCGACGCTGACCGAGGACGGCCACGCGGGCCTGGTGCACGAGGTGACGGGCCCGCGGCTGCTGACCTTCGCGGAGGTGGCGGAGGAGCTGTCGGCCGCGTCGGGCGTCAAGGTGGCGTACGTCCCGCTGGCCGAGGGCGAATACGCCTCCCTGCTCCAGGTGTTCGGGCTCCCGGAGCCGGAGGCGCAGTGGCTCTCGGCGCTCTTCGCGATGCTGCTCGACGGCCACAACGCCTCGGTGACGGACGGCGTGAAGCGGGTCGTGGGCCGCGAACCGCGCGACTTCAGGACCTTCGCGGCGGAGGTGTGGGCGACGGAGGCGTGACTCCGTACCGGACCGCCATCCGGGAGACCGTCTCGGCCATGCGGTCGCGGAGCTCCACCGGCTCCAGGACCTCGATGTCCGCGCCCAGGGCGAGGAAGGCGTGGTGAGCGTGGGCGACCGACTCGATCGGGAGGGTGGCGCGGATCCGGCCGTCCGGCTCGGGGAGTCCGGTGGCGGCGAGGGCCCGCGCCGCCTCGCCGCTGAGGCGCTTCACCCCGTCCGGGGAGATCAGGACGACGGCGTCGCCGCCGTGCAGCCGGGCCCGGAAGGCGACCTGGTGGGCGGCCCACCAGTCGGGCAGCGAGAAGTCCTCGGGGATGTCGAACTCCTCGTCGGTGACGTCGAGTTCGAGGAACTGGTCGACCCGGTACGTACGCGGTCCCGGGGCGGCGACCAGGTACCAGCGGCCGGCCTTGAGGACCAGGCCGTACGGTTCGAGGCGCCGGTCGACGTCGGTGGGCTCTTTCCAGCGGCGGTAGCGCGCGGCCAGGACGCGGCCCGCGCGCACCGCCTCGGCGACCTGGGGCAGGAACGGCGCGTCGGTGTTCTCCGCGTACCAGCCGGGCGCGTCGATGTGGAACCGGGACCGCAGCCGGTCGACATGGTCGCGCAGCGGCGCGGGCAGGGAGGCGCGCAGCTTGAGCTGGGCGTCGACGAAGTGGGCGCCGAGGCCGAGTTCGGCGGCGGCGCCGGGGATCCCGGCGAGGAAGAGCGCCTCCGCCTCCCCGGTGTAGAGGTCGGTCAGCCGGGAGAAGCGGTGACCGGCGAGGAGTTGGTAGCCGCCGGAATGGCCGGCGTCGCCGTAGAGCGGCACGCCGGCCGCGTGCAGGGACTCGACGTCGCGGTAGACCGTCCGTACCGACACCTCCAGCTCGTCGGCGAGCTGGGCGGCGGTCATCCGGCCCCGGGTCTGGAGCAGGAGAAGGATCGAGATGAGTCGGCTGGACTTCACTGACACAAGGTGTCAGTGAAGCGCTCCTACAGTCCAGCCATGGCTTTCGCAGAGAAGTTGCTCTTCGTGCCGCCGCCGATCGAGGTCGCGGGCCGGCGCGTCAAGCGGTACCACGTCACCCACGACCCGGCGGGCATCGCACCGGAGGTGGAGAAGGCGGCGTACGCGCTGCTGCCGGAGCTCCTCCCCGAGCCCGACTCCACGCCGGCCGCGTCCTTCGTGGTGCTGCACCGGGGCGGCGACACCGGCGCGTACCTGAACGCGTACAGCTGGGTGTGGGACAACGTGATCCACTTCGCCGGCGCGGCGGCCGGCCAGCCGGTCCTCGGCTGCCCGGACACGGACCCCACCCACTTCGTACGGACGGAGCTCCGCTGGATCGGCTGCGTCTGGGAGCTGCCGCCGATCCACCACGAACGGAACGCCTGGGTACGGCACATCCTGACGCCGGACTCCCCCGACCTGGACGCCTATGTCCTCGATTCCCTTCCCGAAGGCACCACAGGAGACCGCGCATGACCACCGAGCAAGGCTTGACCACCGACCGGGGCGTGACCACCGAGCAGGACCAGGGCTCGACCGCCGACCGGGGCTTCGCCTTCCTCGACGGGCGCTGGAGCGTCCGCAACCGCCGGCTCGCCGACTTCCTGGACCCCGACAGCGGCTGGGAGGAGTTCGACGGCCACACCACGGGCCGGCTCTTCTGGGGCGACCGGGCGCATGTCGACGAGATCGTCTTCCCGTCGAAGGGGTTCAGCGGGCTGACGCTGCGGCTGTACGAGCCGGAGACCGGCGAGTGGACCCTGAACTGGTCCAACAGCCGCACCGGCCGCCTCGATCCGCCGGTCAGGGGCCGGTGGGCCGAGGACGGGACGGGAGAGTTCCACGGCGAGGACAGCTACGCGGGAGAGGAGGTACGGGTGCGGTTCCGCTGGTCGGGGATCTCGGCCGAGACCGCCCGGTGGGAGCAGGCGTTCGCGCGCGACGGCGGGGAGTGGGTGACCAACTGGGTGATGGAGTTCAGCCGCCCGTGACCGGCCGCCGGAAGGACACCAGCCGGTAGACCGGATCGGCACGGGGGCGGTCCTGGTCGGGCAGGTCGGCGAGTGCGGCGACGAGCGCGTCCGTGGTCCCGGGCGACCCGTCGAACCAGGAGGCGTAGTAGCCGCGCCGCAGGTTCTCCGCTGTGCGGCGCGGGGTGGTGCCCTGGCCGTGTCCGGTGAAGCGGGTGGCGCCCGCCGGGGCGAGGCCGTGGGCGGCGGCGGTCGCCGTGATCCGGTCGCCCTGGTCGGAGGCCCGTGCGTGGGAGCGGTACGGAGCGAGGACGCGGTCGATGTCGCTGCCGACGTCGTGGGCCGCGTCCTTGTCGACCGTGGCGACGAACACCCCACCGGGGCGCAGCACCCGGGCCGCCTCGGCGACGATCGCGGCCGAGAACGGCACCAGGTGCAACAGCCAGACGGCGCTGACGACATCGACGGCCCCGTCCGCGAGGGGCAGCGCTCGGGCATCGGCGAGGATCACCCCGCCCGGGACCCGCTGTGCCGCCTTGCGCGCCATCCCGGCCGCCGCGTCCGCGCCGAACACCCGCAGCCCCGGGCGGACCAGCCGCTCGGTGACGAGCCCGGTCCCGCAGGCCAGGTCGAGCAGGGTCCGGGCCCCGGGCGGCACGAGCCGCGCCACGGCCCCGGCCGCCGCCTCGGCCCGAGGCACCCCGCCCCGCGTCGCGTCGTACCGCTCCGCCTCGGCGTCGTAGTCCAGCGTGGTCTCCCCCATGGGGGAGACCCTAGGGGGTGTCTCGTCGATCAGGCCGGATCAGGGAGCGGGGCCTGGTGCGTGCGATCGCAAGGCGGAGGAGGGAGTCGACGCGGAGCGTCGGCGAGTGACGACAACGCGGCGAGCGGGCGTGCCAGGCCCTGCGAGCCCGGCATGATCGGCGAGACACCCCCTAGTTCGCGGGGTCAGCTCGCCCCGTGCCCGGGGGCGATGTCGTTGACGCGGGTGGCCAGTTCGAAGTCCTTGTCGGTGACCGCGGGGCCCGCGGAGTGGGTGTTCACGGAGACGGCGACCGTGTTGTAGCCGAGCGTCAGGTCGGAGTGGTGGTCCAGTTCCTGCTGGATCTGCGCCACGTGGACGACCATCGCGGTGGCCGCGAAGTGGTCGCCGAGGCGGTACGTGCGGGTGATCCGGTCGTCCGTCAGGGACCAGCCGGGGAGCTCGCGCAGCCGGTCCTCGATCTCCTTCTGCGACAGCGGCTCTGTGGCCATGTCCGTACTCCCTCCGGTCGGGTTGCTCACGGTGACGATACGGGCCCCTTCACTCGATACCCGGACCGACACCTGGGATAGCGTCGGAGCATGACATCGGTCGGAACGAGCACAGGAACGGGCACAGGGACGGGCACTGGAACGGGCCGCGCGGTGGACACCGGTGTGGGAGCCCTGCTGCGCGGCTGGCGCGAGGAGCGGCGGCTGAGCCAGTTGGAGCTGGCGCTGCGGGCCGACTCCTCGGCCCGGCACATCTCCTTCATCGAGACCGGCCGCTCCCGGCCGAGCGAGCAGATGGTCCTGCGCCTCGCCGAGCACCTGGACGTGCCCGTGCGGGACCGGAACGCGCTGCTGCTCGCCGCCGGTTACGCCCCCCACTACCGGGAGTCGACGCTCGACGACCCGCGCCTCGACACCCTCCGCGAGGGCATCGAGCAACTCCTGCGCGGCTACGACCCGTATCCGGCGCTCGTCGTGGACGGCTCGTACACGGTGGTGGCCGCCAACGACAGTATCGGGCTGCTGCTCACCGGGCTGCCGGAGCACCTGCTCACCCCGCCCCTGAACGCGATGCGCATCACGCTGCACCCGGAGGGGCTCGCGCCCCGGATCAGGAATCTGCGGGAGTGGCGGGGCCATCTGCTGGCCCAGATGGAGCGTCAGATCGCCCTGTCCCGCTCGCAGCCGCTGCGGGAGCTGTACGAGGAGGTGGCGGCGTACCCGCTGCCCGAGGCCGGCGCGGCGGACCCGGACGACCGGGAGGACCCGGAGCCCTACCCGTACTTCGCGCTGCCGCTGCGGATCGAACACGACGGCCGGGTGCTGTCGTTCGTGTCGTCGATCTCGACGTTCAACACCCCGATGGACGTGACCGTCGCCGAGCTGGCCATCGAGACGCTGCTCCCGGCCGACCCGGAGACGGTCGCGTATCTGCGGTCGCTCAGGTCGTAGCGGTAGCCGCCCGCAGGGCCGACCACTGGAGTCCGGCGAACCCTGCGACGGTGGCGGCCTGGACGAGGTTCCACACCACGCCGGCCGTGGTGAACTCCAGCGAGGAGAAGAGCGCGCCGACGCTGAGCACGGTCCAGAGGACGTTGATGTCGACGACGAGCTTCACGCCGCGGACCGGGGGCTCGGCGCGGCTCGCGACCCATGCGACACCGGCGGCGTACACGGCGAGCACGAGGCCGAGTTCGACGAGCAGCGCGGAGTCGACGCCGAACAGCTCGCCGAGCGGCCCGGAGACGGCGAGGTAGGCGAGCCCGTTGGCGCCGGTGACGACGGCGTCGAGGGCGAGGAACCGGCGCAGCATGGACGTCGGCCGGGTGGTGCGGGAGAGTCCGGCGAGCAGGGCCTGGGACATGGCGGATCAGCCTCCATCGAGGACGTTCTTGCTGGTCGTGGTCCCGGAGCTCGGCCGGAGTGCGCCGGCCGAGTTCCGGTGGACACCACGATGCCGCCGCGCGGGGCGCGGGTCGATTACGTGTGAGGTAATCCGGGTGCTGCCTGGGTCGGAGGTCCCACGCCCGCTCCCCCAGGCACGGGGAGCCACAGCGGTCGCCGAAGTACGCCTACGTCCGCTGGGTGTCGCCTTGGGTGGCTCCCCCTATGGCTCCCCAGCGGTCGCGGACCGTTCCCGGCCAGCAGGCTCGCCATACCGCCGGCGCCTTCCGGAGGGTCCCACCTTCTGCTTCCTGTTGCGCAGGAAGTGACGCCCCCTTAAGGGAGCCTCCTGTGATCGCCAGAGATACAGACGGCAGCACCAGAGAACTGGTGGTTCTTGGTGGGCGACGGTGTCCCTGGGTCGCCTTCTGACGGCCCAGGGACGGCCCCGCCTGGAGGCCGCGGTTCTGCCGTCCTCAACGACCTGGCGCCAATCCACCGCTCCCAGTCAAGCTCGCCCGTCATGCATCCGTAGCGGATGCAAGATTCGAGCTCGTGAGGAGTACCAGGCCGCTGTCAATCTTCACAGACGTTCCGGGGCCGCTACCGATGGCCTTGACCTGCGTCTACGACTCGATGGGCTAGTTCCGAAGCGCACTCACCCGCGCCGACCTACAGCCCAGCCTTCGAACCTCTGGCTCGTTGTCAGTGCCAGGTGGCATGCTCCTGAACATGGACATCGCCAAAACGTTCGATTCGCGCGCTCGCTCCGACGAGGGCCGCACCATCCGCCCACTGGAACCCTCCTAAAACTACCGCCAGCATCGCCCATTGATCGATAGGCTCGCTGCTGGGGAAACGTCCTAGGGAGGGGCTCCAATGACCTTGAAGCTGACAGCATTCGAATCGAACGGTCGAGCAGACAGGCTCGAGAGGTACCAGTTCCTCACTCGCGCCGACGTAGAGACCTCTGAAAAATGGATCGACCTTTGCGGGTCGCAGGCGATCGCCCAACAGTTCCTCAGCGCATATCCGACTCAGTGCACGCAAGTCACAGTCCCACCGGACGAGGCCTCGCTCTGGTCACACAGGCTCTACTTCGCCCAGGGCCTCCCTGCTGGAGTGGCGACCTTCGCCCAGCTTTTGACTAAAGTCCTCACCTTGGTGACACAGCCTCCGCTGAATTTCGCCTTGACTCTCGATTGGTACAAGATTCCGGACCCAGACCTGAATCCCAGCGACTGGAAAAACACAGACTCGGGCGATCTGAACTACCGCAGCAAGTATTTCAAGCTGAGTCCTAACTTGCAGTCTGCAGCACGAGACAAACTCATCGAGCAGCTTTCGCACGTAATTCGAGAGCACCCCCTGTATCGAAATGCCTCCTGCATTGTCACCGTCCCGGGGAGCGCGGCAGACGGAAATAGTCACGCAGAGCAACTCGCCCGTAGGGTTGCCCAATCAACCGGAAAGCAGATTATCGAAACGGTTCCCCTCAAGGGGGCTCGCCCGCCGTCGAAGCAGGCTCCGACGACGGTTTCATCGGCAGACTTCACTCTGCCCCGAAATGTGAGCGGAGACATCGTAATCCTGGACGACGTTTACCGATCCGGCGGTACAATGCGAGCAGTAGCCGGAGCAGCCAAACGAGCAGGGGCCGCGCAAACACTGGGGCTCGCCATCGTACGCACAATGAGGAACTGATCATGGGGTTTTCGGAGATTCAAAGGCTACGCTTCTCCCTGGCGGCCTTCGCGTCCCTAGGGACGCCTGCCAAGATAGACGGCCGTCTTCGTGAGAGTGGCATTGATGGGCTTTCCGGCCTGTACGAGACACTGGAAGGCAGCGTCAGGCAAGAAGTCGACGAAAAGGCCGAAGCTCTATTCGCCAAGGAGATTCGCGTCGTGCTCAGAAGCGAGTCCGACTACCCCGAATCTCTACTGCACAAAGAGCGGTCCAGCGCCCCAATCCTCTACTACTGGGGAAACTTCAAACTCCTGCACTCGGATGGCGTGGGAATGTGTGGGTCCAGGTCGGCAAGCGATCTCGGTTTGAAAGCTGCAGAAGCATGCGGGCGTGAGGTGAGCGCCAGACGAATGAGCGTGATTTCTGGGTACGCGAAGGGTGTTGATACGGCGACACATCTCGCCGCTCTGCGCTCGGGCGGCTCAACGGTAATTGTGCTCGCCGAGGGATTTGATCATTTTCGCATCAAGAAAGACTACCGGGATACGTTCGACCCGGCAAAGGTAGCAGTTGTTTCACAATTCCCCCCCAGTCAGCCATGGCTGGCGTACGCGGCAATGGCGCGCAACAAGGTGATTTTCGGCTTGGGTCGCGCACTGGTTGTCGTGGAGGCAGGTGAGAAGGGCGGAACCCTCGCCGCCGGCGAGGGGGCCTTGCGCATGGGTAGGCCCGTCTTCGTATTGAACTTTGGTTCCGACACACCCCCTGGCAACAAGATCCTCTTGTCTAAGGGTGGGTATCCCATCACCTCCAGAGCGCAACTCGGCACGTTGCTAGACAAGCGTCCAAGCCCGAAGGCGGCGGTGACACAACCAGAGTTGCCCCTCGGGTAGGGGCTGCCTGCAGAATCTGGACAGTCCGCGAGGGTCCAGGATCTACGAATGATCCCCCCAACTCGGCTCAGGCTCGGCCCCTCGACACCGCCTGTTACGGCGACCTAGCAGGCACTACAGAGCTGAGACTGGCCGCGTCCGATCTACGAGTTCGCGGCAGGCTGACGGTTCCGCTGCCCGCTGTGCCAGCCAACCGGAGACGCGCGGCCCGCCCGTTCACCACTCCGCCCTCCGTGACCGTGCGGACTTGCTCAAAGCCGTGTCGAAGGTATTAGTGCTGGAGGGCCTCATTGGTGGTCCAGGCGTCGAGCCGGAGCCACATCGCGCCGGAACGAGACGCCCGATCCCCAGCCCAATTGAGCAGCCGACCACCGAGATACTTACCGGCGTACGTGTGGGCCACCGTCAACTTGGTCACGCACATTGAGAGTTCGGAAAGCTCTCGGTCGGTCCAGAGCCGTCCTCAGCTTCCGAGTCAGAGTGATCGTCGCCGTCGTCGTGGCGCCGTCGCAGACCATGAGGGCAACGCCCTACTCGATCGTGGCCAGCAACTTGTCTCCGGGGTACAGGCGACGCCACTGGTCGGTGCCAAGGGCCGTCAGCCAGGATGCTGCCTCGTCCCCAGAGCCCAAGAGCTTGGCGAGATCCTCGGGGGTGGCGGTCGCGATGGTCACGGGAGCTCCATCCCTAGGAAGACCCGCTCGAGACGCCCCAGTCACCTTCGATAGTCACTCACGGAAGCGAGATAGGCAGATGGATGAGTCAGCCGCGCTCCTCCCCCGTTACGCTGGCCACCACCAGCCGACGATCCGGGAGTGTGCGCCGAGGATGGGACCCAAGACGCAGAGGGTCTACGAGACGATCCGTTCGTGGATCGAATCGGGCCGATACGGCCCCGGCGACAAACTCCCATCCGAGCGAGCACTGAGCGCCGAACTTGATATCGGCCGCACCGCGCTGCGTCAGGTGCTCGCCCGACTCGTGAGCGAGCACTTCATCCGGGCCCATGACCGCAGCTCGTACCGGATCCTCGGCGGCGGAACCGCCCCGACGCCGGCCGACCGGGAGCCTTGGAAGATCCACGGCTCCCGCCACGTCTACGAGAACCGTTGGGTCAATCTAGACCTGGTCGACGTGGAGCCTCCGGGCGTGGAACGCTTCGAGCATCACGTTGTGCGTCTCTTCCGTGTGGCCGTCACCGCTGTGGTCGATGACCAAGACCGTGTGCTGATGCTGTGGCGATACCGCTTCGTCCCAGAGCAATGGGGCTGGGAGCTTCCCGGCGGGATCGTGGACGAGGGCGAGGACGCTGCAGCTACGGCCACGCGCGAGACTGAAGAGGAGACAGGCTGGCGCCCCGGTCCGGTCGAGCACGTCGTGAGCTACCAGCCGATGATCGGCATGGTCGACTCGCCACACGAGATCTTCGTAGCCCGTGGCGCTGAGAAGGTCGGTGAGCCCACGGACGTAGAGGAGGCCGGGGAGGTCGCCTGGATCCCCTTGGACGACATCCCCCGGTTGATGTCCGAGGGCAAACTCATGGGGTCAGGCACCCTCGTGGCCCTGCTCCACATCCTCGCGTCCCGCGCTAGAGGCGATCGATAAGCAGGTCCACACGCCGGCGATACCGCACGGAACCCGTGCGGTTCGCCAGCAACCTGGCTTGCTGAAGGTGCGACCGCGCGTCCTCCAACTCCCCCCGGGCCAAGTGCGCCTGAGTGAGGTCGCAGTGTAGGCCGGAGGTCGCGCGCACGAAGGACGCGTCCGCGCTGGCCAGAGAGGTATACAGCTCCTCCATTGCTGAGGCATCCCCGAGCTTGGCAAGGACGTTTCCACGCCACCTCGCCAGGTGATCCGTGTTGAGGAAGATGCTCAGCATGTCGGCATCGCGGACTTCACCGTCATCAGGGAGCAGCGAGGTCGCTCGCTCAAGGGCTGCCCGCGCTTCCGACTCCCAGCCCTCCCCCGCCGCCGCGCACAACTCGGCCTCTGCGGCAGCTAGCCACGCACGAAGCCGCGGCGACTGACGCTCGGGCTGTGTGCGCTGAGCGTCTCGTACCAACTCGACGGCGAGCTGGGGTCGCCCGGCGTCCGCAAGCACGTAAGCCTGCTCGCCCATGGCGTGCGCGAGGTAGAGCGGGGAGTCAGCGTCCTGCGCGGCCTTCTTGGCGAGTTCATACCTACGCCAAGCCCTATCCACCGCACCGGCGTCCAGCGCCTGCCATGCGGCCAGGGTGGACGCTCCGGCGAGCGCGGTCGCGATGGGCTTCCGCATGCCGGGCAGAACAGCGAAGGTCAGCGCTTCCTCCATGGCTGCCAAGTGACCGTTCATCTGGTCGACCAGGCCGGTCGCGCCCATCTGGCGGTCCATGGTGCGGAGTAGCTCGGTTTGGGCCAGGAACGACGGGACCATGGATTCGCTCAGGCTGCCCGCCGCATCGATTCGGCTCAGCAGGTCTGCGTAGCCGTCTGCCTGCTGCTCAGGTGCGCTCACCAGGCCGCGCAACTCCTCATCCGTGATGCCCAGGAGTGGCCTCAGGATCGCGGCGTACCTATCCGTGATCGCGCGTCGGCCGTTCTCCCACTCCGAGATGTACGTCTTGAGGCTCGCGGCCGAGGCGATGTCGAGCAGCCGTTGCTCCGCAAACCGCTGCATCTCGTAGATCAATCGGTCCTGGGACCAGCCTCGTGCGGTCCGGACTGTTCTCAACCCCTTAGCCACTCCGCCTCCCGTAAAGCCCCAGGTGAGAGCTGGTTAACACCTTTGAGGTTAACCCCAGTTGGCTATCGAAGCACCCAACTCAAGCCGTTCCCTGGAGAAGCACACCGACACGCACCTGATACCAGGGGTTGCATCTGGTGCGCACCAGATGTCAATCTGTTGGTGCGCACCAGATAGACCCAAAGGGTCCGGATCCGGTGTGTCCACAACTCAACAGAGTGATCCACCGCAGCACTACGACCGTGAACACGCCGGCGAGGCGAGTGGAGACCAGCCGACCGAGACCGGGCCCGCGTCACAACCGGGCCCCACACCCCGTAGGGGGACACGCCGTCGGCTCTAAAGAACCGCGTGGCCACCTTGACGCCGCCAACGCTCCGGGAACCAGATCTCCCCGGGGCCAGCGGCACCACGCGAGTAGGAGGTCTGATCCGCACCACCCACGAATTCCGCAGCTCATGCTGCGGCCGGCTGCCTCCTCCGCCCGTCCGGCCCGCTGGGCCGTACGGGCGGGGTCGAGGGGAGCCGGAGGAGTTCTGGTTCTAACGGCGTGAGCCCCCGGTGTTGGAGCACCGGGGGCTCTGTTCGGGCCGTTCCTGTATGAGAGGAACACACCCAATGAAGTCCATCGCTGCACTTCAGGCCGTTGTTACGGCCACCTCGTTCGACGGTGAGCCGTCGGACTCGGAGCTGGACGCGATCGAGCAGGAGATGCCGCTGATCCTGGCGGAGGTCGAGCTGCTCGACGCGCGGATCGCGACGCTCGACCGCATGCCGTCGGTGCTGGATGCCCGGCGGATCCGCCGGGCCCGCCGCCGCGTCCTCGCCGCCCGCACCGCCCTCACGAACAAGGCCAGCACGGGCACGCGGGAGGTGGCGTGATGGCCGCGACGATCACCGCGCACCTGTCCGGCCGGAACGACCGGTGGCGCCTCTACGTGCTGCTGCCCGGGCCGGTCGCCGACTGGCCCGAGTACGACCTGGGGTCGGGTGATGTGCCGACCGTTCGGGAGCGTTCACGGGCGCTGAACGCGCTCGGCTACGTGTTCACGGACGGCGCCGAGTGGCGCTGGACGGAGACCACCCCGTGGCCGGATGACCCGACCTCCCGGGCGTACTTGATCGCGTCGGTCGAGGTGCGGGAGGCCCAGGGATGAACAGTGTTCAGATCCGTTCAGCCGAGCGCGCTCTGTCGGTCGGCACATGGCTCATCGTGGCCGGCGCGATGCTCTACTCCATCCTCACGGTCACACCGCTCATGGCGGCCCACACCCCGGACAAGTGGGACTGGACGGCGCCGATCCTGCCGCTCGTGGTCGACGCGGCGGTCGTGATCGTGGTCCGCCTGGACGCGGTCCTCGCCCGTCTGGGCGGGCATGGTGGCCGGTGGCCCATCGTGCTGCGGTGGATGACCGGCTGCATGACGCTCGCCCTGAACGTCGCGGACTCCGCGCTCAGGAAAGACCTGGTCGGCGTTGCCGTGCACGCCGTCGCACCCCTTCTCCTGATCGTCACGGCGGAGACCGGACTCGCCTACCGGCGGGCCATCACCGCCGCTCTGGCGGCGCTGGAGGTCGAGCGGAGGGCCGAGCAGGCGGAGCGCGACCGGGAGATCCGGGAGCGGCGTGAGGCCGAGGCGCGGCGGGTCCGCGAGGAGCGCGAGCACGCCGAGTCCCTGGCTCGTGAACAGCGTGAGCATGAGGCTCGCCTCGCCCGTGAACAGGCCGAGCGGGAAGAGGCGGCGCGGCGCTTGGAGCGTGCCGAGCAGCAGGAGCGGGAGCGGGTGGAGCGGGTGGCCCGTGAACAGCGTGAGCGCGAGCGTGAACAGCAGGAGCGGGAGCGTGAACGCCTTGAACGCGAGGCCGTTCAGCGCCGTGAGGCCGAGCGTCTGGAGCGCGAAGCAGCCGCCCGGCGGGAGGAGTTGGAACGCTCGGAGCGGGCGGCTCGTGAACGGGCCGTGCTGCTCGCCGGCGGGCCGGTGAACGACAAGCTGCCCGAGGATCATGCCCGTCAGATCGTGACCGCTGCGTTCACGGAAGGGCTGTCGGTCCGGGCGGCTGTGGAGCTGTGTGGTTGGTCGGTCGGGTGGGTCTCCTCCCGGTACGCCGAGCACCGCGAGACCGCCGGCGGCCGCGCGCTCCAGGGAGCCGTGTCGTGACGGCCCGCAGCAGGAAGAAGCAGACGGTCGCCGAGATGTTCCCGGGTATGGCCGACCGGGTTTCAGGGCGGCCGCCGAAGGCCGAGGTCGATCCCGAGGCCCTGACCCTGGACGAAGCCATCGCGCGAGCGCACGCCGTCGTCGATCGCGTGCTGGCGGCGTTTCCGGTCGTCGCGACGATCGGCCTGTTCTCCGGCGGGAACGACTCCGTGGTCGTCAATCACCTCTTCCGCACGCGCGTGGATGCCATCGCGCACGTCAACACCGGCATTGGCATTCCCGAGACGACCCAGCACGTGCGCGACGTGAGTGCCGCTTGGGGCTTGCGACTCCATGAACTGCGCCCGAAGCACTCCTACCGCGATCTCGTCCTCGGCAACGTGCTGTCGACCCGGGGTAAGAACATCGGCCGCCCGGTTTGGAAGGGCTTCCCCGGCCCGGCCGGGCACTCGGTGATGTACCGCAGGTTGAAGGACGAGCCGCTGCAGCGCCTGCGGGGCGAACTCGTCGGCGGCCGCCGACGGGGTCGCAACGTGGTCTACCTGTCCGGGATGCGGTGGGCCGAGACCGACCGGCGCTTCCGCAACGCGGCCGAGGTCGACCGGGAGGGTTCGTTGATCTGGGTCTGCCCGATCGTCCACTTCACCGACGCCCACATGCGCGAGTACCGCGTCCGCTACCGCTGCGAACTCCCGCACGAGCACGCCGAACACCGGCTGTGCACGCTGGGTGCGTTGCCGTTGAACGAGGTCACTGCCCACCTGCACATGTCGGGCGAGTGCCTGTGCGGAGCGTTCGCCAAGCCCGACGAACTCGACGAGATCGAGTTCTTCTACCCGCAGGTGGCCAAGGCTCTGCGCGATCTGGAAGCCGAGGCCCAGGCCGCCGGACTTCCGGCCTGCAAGTGGGGCCAGCGACCGCCCGGGGGGCGCAAGAGTCGCTCTGCCGGGCGGCTGTGCACCAAGTGCGACGCGATCGAGGGGCAGACCGACCTTCTCGCCGAATGGCGCAACACCGGCCTGATCACCCCCAGCCAGTACGACACCCTCACCCGCCAAGACGCCGCCTAGCACGACAGGAGACAAGCCCGGTGAACAGCCCCAAGCTCCACAACCTACGTCTCGCGAGCGGGGCGGCCATGGTGGTCGCCACCGCCTGCGGCGCAAGCATCGCGCTCCGACTCGACAGCTACGACGTCCCGTTCGCTCTGACCGTCGCGTGCGGATTCGGTGCCGCGAGCACCGTGTGCGCGCTGCTCATGCGCCTGGTCGAACGGCTCGGCACGGCCGTGTACGCGTGCGGGGTCGAGGGGTGCGAGTTCCGCGCCCGGCTCACGGCCGCGAGCGCTGCGGATCACCGCCGCTGGCAGGAGGTGGCTGCCGCCCACCCCGCCCATCACGTTCCGCGTTCCTGACCTGCAACACCTCGCCCAGCAGGGCCCGTACGCCGCGCCGTAGGAAGCATCGCGTGCGGGCCCTGCTGTTCTCCGCGAAGGAGTGCACAACAGCATGACGGACACCACCATCACACCGGTAGAAGGCACCGACGCCCCTCCGGACACCACCCCGCCCCCGACTCCCGAACCGGCACCCGCCCCGCCCGCGGTCGTGGAGCACACGCCCGGCGGCTGGCCGGTCGTTCCGCTCGCGGTGACTGGCACGAACGCCACCACCACGCTCCTGGCCGCCGCCGCGCTGGTCGGCGGCCCGGCCGCGTTCGCACTCGCCGCGACCGGCGCGGTCGTCCTCGGCACCGTCGCCGCCACCCGTCACCGCCGCGACCGCAAGATCAACCCCAAGAACAAGGCCACGAGCGGCCGTACGGCCCGCGCGGGCAGTGCGGCGGGGGCGGCCCTGGGCGGTCGGCGCGGTGCGGGGCGGGTGCCGACGCAGTCCCGTAACGGGAGCGCCGGCACCACTAAGTCCGGTGGTCGCGGACGCGGCGCCGGATCCCGGGCGACCGCGGGATCCTCCCCGGCCGGGAAGAAGTCGGCCGGGCTGAACCGCGCCCGCAAGACGTCCACGGCAGGTACATCCACGCCGAGTTCGGGCACGGCTTCCCGCAGGTCTGCGGGCCGTGTGGGGCAGGTCAAGGCCTTGCGGGATACGGCCCGGCAGGCCTCGCCGTCGCGGGCCACTCGCCGCAACGACACCACGGGCGCCCGCCGTTCGGTGGCGGACGCCCGCCGTCAGGCCAGGGCCGACCGGCGGTCCGCGTCGCGTGCGCAGAGGGGGCCGGTCGGCCGGGCGGTGGGCAGGGCCGCCGGGCGGATCGGGAGGGCCCGTGGGGCGGCGATAGAGCGCGCCCGCACGGCGCGGGACCGTCGTGCTGCCGGTCGCCTCGACGCGCAGCGTGACCAGGTCCGCAAGGCCCCCGCGCGCAAGGCGGCGCGGAGGGCTCTGCGCAGGTCGGCGGCCCGGTTCCAACGGCGGCGCCTGCTCGCGGCGCTGCTCGCCGGGGCACTCGGCATCGTCGGGATGCTCACCTCGCCGCTCGGCCGGAAGCTCGGCATTCCGTGGTTGGTCCACCCCGGCCGGCGCCTCTACGCCCGCCTCATGTGCACCGCCGCCGAACAGCGCGCGGCCCGCGACGAGGCGATCCGGGCCGCGCTGCAGGACGACGAGGCCGCCATCGAAGCCGAGGCCGGCGCCGACGGATCCGAGCAGATCGGAGACCAGGCGGAGCGTCCCGCCGGTCTCGTCCCCGCAGCACCCACCACCAGCGAGAACACCGAGGGAGAGAACATGTCGGGCTTCCGGTTCGAGGAGCACGCGGCGGAGATGGAAACCGCCGCGAACAGCTACGACCCCGAGAACGCCATGGAGATCCTCGCCATGGTCGAGGGGCTCCCGGCCGCGCTCACGAGCGTGGCGAACGTGATGAGGATCCTGGCCGAGCGCGCCGACTCCGAGTTCCCGCTGGAGAAGGAGGTCGCGGACGGCTTCAACGACATCTTCGGCGCGCTCATGTCGGCGGTCGCGGTCGCGGAGGACATGGGGCCGCTGTTCCGCACCGCGCACGAGCAGGACATCGCCCGCCACGAGGACCCGCGCAACGGGACCGAGGCTGAGAAGGGATGGAACGTCTAACCCATGGTCAACAACACCGCCACCACCACGGGGCCGGTGTGGGACTGGGCGGCCGGTCACGGACCCGTGACCGGCGCCCTGTCCGCCACCACCGGCGCCCTCGCCATCGCCACCACCGGCGCCGCCACCGGCATGCCCCCCGGCTGGGCCCTCGCCGTCGGCGCCGCCGGCGCGATCGGCCACACCATCACCAGCCTCCGCGACCGCCTCTCCGCCCGCACCATCACCATGCGCGCCGCGTCCTGGCTGGTCGGCGCCGGATGGACCACCTGGGCCATGGCTTCTGGCCCCCTGACCTGGGCCGCGCTCGGCTCCCTCGCCACCCTCGGCGTCGGCCTCGGCGCCGCCGCCCGCTCCACGCTCCTGCACGAGGAGGCCCGGGAACTGGAGGCCCTCGCGCAGGCTGAGCGGCAGGTCGCGGCGGAGTTGTCCGCCGAGCGGCGGGCGATCGCGGCCGAGTGGGTCGACCGGATCCAGCGCGTCTGCAACATCACCATCCGCGTCCTCGCGGTGGAGATGTGGCCGACCGGGACCGGATTCACGATCGACGCCGAACTCCCGCCCGGCGGCGCCACCTACGACCGCATCGCCCGCGAGTCGGCCCGCCTGTCGGCGGATGCCCGTCTCCCGCACGGCTGCACCGCCGCCGCCTCGCAAGGCATCGACCAGGGCCGCGTCCTGATCGACGTCACCACCGTCAACGTGCTCGCCGAGGAGATCACCTACCCCACCGAGTACACGCCGCTGTCGATCTACACCGGAATCCCCTGGGGCTACCGCACCAACGCCGAGGAGATCCGCGTCCACCTGCGCGAGCAGTGCGCGCTCGTGGTCGGTCCGACGGGGTCGGGCAAGACGAACATGGTCCACGTGATCCTGGCCGGGTTCGCCCGCACCACGGACGTCCTGACCTGGGTCATCGACCTGAACGCCGGATCGGCCGGCCTGCCCTGGGTGCGCCCCGCGCTCGACGCCGAGGGCCGGTTCGTCGATGGCCTCACGCCGGGGGTGGACTGGCTCGCGGCCTCCTACGAGGAAGCGGTGGTGATGCTGGAGACCGCGCTCGCGATCGGCTACCACCGCAAGGTCGCCTACCAGGACCTGATGGCCGAGCGGAACACCGACCAGCTTCCCGTCAGCCCGAAGATTCCCCAGATCATGCTCCTCATCGACGAGGGCGCCGAGATCCTCACCAGCACCGACCGGCGCATGAAGGAACTCGCCAAGAAGATCCTGGAGATCATCCGGACGCAGCGTGCCATGGGCATCCGCACGGTCCTCACCGCCCTGGGCGCCACCGGATCCGTCCTGGGAGATCTGATGATCCGTCGCGAGGCCAAGGCCCGGGTCTGCCTGACCGGCGGCGAGGTTGAGGGCATGGACCTGTCCAAGGTGTTCCCCGGCTCCCGTGGCCTGCGTGTCGACCAGGCCCCCTACAAGGGGTCCGGGTTCATGGGCACCCCCGAGTCCCCCGCTGCCCTGTTCAAGAACTGGCGGATCCTGCCGAACCAGATCCGGGACATCGTCGCCGCCACCAGCACCATGCACCCCACCCTCGACGACACCTCCCGCCACGTTGCAGGCATCGCCTACACCGACCGGTGGGCCCCCGACCGCACCGCTTGGATGCGCACACACATCCACAACCCGGTCGACAGCGGACAGGAGTCACCCGGCAGGCCGGAGGGCCTGAATCTGTCCGCGCTCCGCACTGAGCGGCCGCCCGCGGTCGAGTCCGAGGCGGACGCGCTCGCGCGGCGGTTCCGCGAGCAGATCGACGCCCAGTTCGCCACCACCCCCGAGCCCAACGGGACCGACCCGGTAGCCGAGCAGCCGCCCACAACGGCCGGGCTCAACCTGTCCGCGCTGCGGGACGAGGACAACGCCGCGCGACAGGCCGCCCTCGCCCTGCTCCTCTCCGCCGGATCGGAGGGCACCGGAGCGTCGGCGATCGCGCGAGCCCTCGCCGAGGAGTACGGCACGTCCCGTCAGACCGTGGTCGGTTGGCTCAGGACGTGGACTGACGACGGCACCGCCGTTCGCATCGGCGCCGGCACCAAAGCCCGCTACGTCCACCACCGCCACGCACCCAGCGCCGACGGCTGAACACCGCCTAGGCGAGGCGGCTACTCCCACCCCATGTCACGGGCGACTATCTCCCGGGCCCGCTCCAGGTCGCCCTGCGTGGTGCCGAGAGCCCACTCGTCCAGCCGCGCCAGAAGATCCGTCAACGCCTGCTTCTCCGCCCGATGCTTCACGGGGAGCTCGTCGAAGTCCAGCTCCATCAGCCAGTGGAAGAGCACGACCACGTCGGGCATCCACAGGCTGAATTCGGCATGAGAGTCAAGGTCCAGGCGCCCGGTCGCGTCGTCGGTCATGCCCCGACGATACGTCCGAACACCCCACCCCACAGTCGCCCGCTTGTCGCTTGTCGCCCACGCCCGCGAGAAGGGGCCTGGGTGGCTTACTGAGGGCGGAAACGGCTTGTGACCTGCCAGGCGACAAGCGACAAGACAAGCGCGCGACAAGACAAGCGACAAGCCGCACGACAAGCACAGCACCGGCCGGCACCCCTCAACGAGGGTGCCGGCCGCCTCGCTGAAGGGACCCCGTTGTGCACTACGAGACCCTGTACGAGAGCACCACCGCGACCCGCTACGGCGACCCGTACTACCGACCCACCGTCGTTCAGCAGCCGGTGATCCTCCCGGCGGAGATCCCGCCCGGCGTCGACTGGGTCACCCTCCCCAACGGCGTCCGCACCCTCGCCTACACCCAACCCCCCACGCCCGCGGCGCAGCCGACCTCGACCGCGCAGCCGATCCCGGCATGGGCTAAGACCACCGCGCTCCTCGCACCCACGGTCGGCGGCGGGCTCGCCGCCGCCGGTATCGGACTCTCCTACGCCGCTCCGGGACTCATCGCCGTGAGCCACGCCCTCTGGTCCGCCGCCGCCCTCGTCGTCGCCGCCGTCGTCGCCGTCCCGCTCCTTCTTCGGACCGTCCGGCGCGCTGGCGGCAGCGGCGGGGGCGGGACCGGGACTACGACGCACATCACGCAGAGCATCACCGCCACCGGCCTGTTCGGCCGTGCCAACGGCACCATCAACCACCGCTAGGTGTCCCACCTCAGGAGATTGGGGCCGCCCACATGGCCATCACCGTTGTACCGATGTCCTTCCGGGACGCGTGCGCGTACGTCGACCGCGTCCACCGCCATCACGCCGCCCCGCAGGGGCACAAGTTCTCCCTCGGAGCCGTGACCGAGGATGGGCGGCTTGTCGGCGTTGCCATCGTGGGCCGCCCCATCGCCCGCGCCTACGACGACGGCCTGACCGTCGAGGTCACCCGACTGGCCACCGACGGCACCCCGAACGCCTGCTCCGCGCTGTACGGCGCCACCTGGCGCACTGCCAAAGCCAGCGGGTATCGACGGGCTATCGCCTACACCCAGGAAAGCGAGAGCGGCGCCAGTCTGCGCGCCGTCGGATGGCGCCGCGCAGCTGACCGGCACGCACGAGCTGGTTGGAACGCTCCGAGTCGCCCCCGACGCAGCCTCGGGACCGAGCAAGTCGCCCGCACGCTGTGGGAAATCACCACCAAGGACGCGCCGCCCCTTGTTCCGCTGCCGCTCCCGCGTGACGAAACCCGGCGGACGCGGCGCCGCTGCGCAGCACGCTCATGCAGGCGATTGGTTGCCACGACAGCAACCGGACGCCCGGCTCGCTACTGCTCACACGCCTGCCGACAGCGCGCCTACCGCGAGCGCCGCACGGCGACACCAACGTCCTGAGACATCACAGCTAGGGGACGGGAAAGCCACTGAAGCCGTCGGTGTCCTGCACGACGAGGGTGATGTCCTCGGACTCCAGCCACTCGCGTACATCTGCGGTGGGCTGGGTCGGGAGCAGCACGGCGACGCGCAGCCCCTCGGGCACGTCTTTCTTCAGCAGCCGGCGATAGTCCAAGAGCTGACCGACGGCCATGCGCACGTTGGCGCGGGTGGTCAGCCCCTTCGCTTCGTAGAGGACGTTCGCAGTGACGTCGTACAGGTCAGGGACGAGCGCACCCGGCTCACCTTCCACGGTGATCTGGAAACTCTTGAACTCGTGCCCCGCCTCGGTCAGGAAAGCCTCGAACGCAGTCATCAACTGGCCCTCGCGTCGCAGCACCGTCCGCGGCCCGCCCGTGATGTTCGCGACGGTCTTGCTCGTCGTGTGGTTCTCCGTCTTCTTCCCCTTGACCTCCTCCACGACGATGTCGGGCCACTCGATGGGAAGGTCAATGACGTTGCCCGTCTTCGCCGGCTTCACCGAGTCCTGAGGCTCGAAGGTGAGCTGGGCACCGGGGGCGGGCCGGAAGCGGAAGACATAGACGTTGCGGATGTCGTTGTGCTTGTCCGGCGCCTTGCGGACCACGTACGGCAGGTTGGCGTCGACGACGACCTGACCGATGTACCGCTGCTTCACGAGCTTCTTGCCGGGCGTCACCAGGCCATCGGCAACGAACAGGTGGACCTCTCGGCCGTCCGTGAGGGTCTCCATCAAGGTCTTGTTGCCGCGGGCCATCTGCTGATGTCCCTCGGGGCCGGCGCCCGTGTAGAGGTACAGCGGTCCGAACTCATCGTCATCGGCCCGCCCGTCGAAGGTGTAGCCGTGCTTCTCTCCGACGCTCGGGTCGGAGTACACGAACACCTTCTCGGAATCCTTCGCGGGCACGATCCCGCCGCTGTACACCGAGCCGCCGTAAGCCAGCGCAACTTCCTCACGCGTCGTGATCAGGCCCGGAACGAGATCAAGAGTCGTCATCCAACGACCGTAACTGCCCCCACTGACAACGGGACCAGGCAGAACCCAGCAGGGCGACCCCCATCCGACCAAGAACCGGGGCCGCCCTCGCCTGCCAGCACCTCTCAGAGAACTGGAGACATCCAGCATGACCCATGACCCCCGCTTAGCGCTGCTCCGCGCAGCACTAAAGGCAGCCGAACGCGGCTGGCCCGTCTTCCCCCTCCGCCCCGGCGACAAGCGGCCCGCCGGCCACTCCGCCAAACACTGCCCCCGCACCGGGCGGTGCGCGGACGATCACCTCGTCCCAGAGCAGCGCGCCACCCTCGACCCGGACCTGATCCGGGCCGCGTGGCGTATGCGGCCGTACAACGTCGGCGTCGCGACCGGCCCGGCCGGGCTGCTCGTGGTCGACCTCGACACGCTCAAGCCGACAGACGGAGAAGGAACGCCTGACGGCGTGACTTCCTTCAAGGCGCTCTGCGAGCGCGCCGGACAGGCCGTCCCGGCGACCTACCGGGTGCGGACCGCGAGCGGGGGAGAGCACCTGTACTTCACCGCCCCGACCGGTGTCCGGCTGAGGTCGACGGCGGGGACGCTCGCCCGCAAGGTCGACACCCGGGCATGGGGCGGCTACGTCGTCGCCCCCGGCAGCATCCTCCCCACCGGCTCGTACGACGTCGCGGACGCCACCGCCCCCGTTCCCCTGCCCGACTGGCTCGCGAACGCTCTGCGGCCCGCCCAACGGCCCATGCGGGCGGTGCCGGTGTTCGTGGTCGGCAAGACGTCCGCGTACGCGGCCGCCGCCCTGCGCAACGAGTGCCACAACGTCGCCACGGCGACGGACGGCATCCGCAACAGCACGCTCCTGCGCGCCGCGCGAGCACTCGGCCGGCTGATCGCCACGGGCGACCTCGACCGGGCGGAAGTCGAGCAGGCTCTTAGTAGCGCTGCGACGGTGGGCGGAAGCGAGTCCCAGCGCTACTACGACGACGTCATCACCAGGGCCCTGAACTGGTCCGTCGCCAACAACCCCACCCGGCGGCCGGCATGAACCAGCCCCAGCCCCCACCTACTAAGAGCATCGGAACCCCCGACTGCCCCGCAGCCGCCGAACAGCCCCGCCACCTGCGGACCGTGGGCGCCCCGAAGGGCGTCGCCGAAGGCGTCCCCAATAGCTCTGACCCGCAGCCGACCGCCGGGCCCCGGATCGTCGGCATGCTCCACGTCTGCATGCCCAGCCCCCGCGCGATCCCGACCGCCACGTCCCGGTGTGAGTGCGGACGCGACCGCAGCGCGGTCGGGCACCGGCAGGTACTCGCCCTCGTCGCCGACCACACCGCCCACCGGGACCTGTGCCCGCTCCTGAAGGAAGGGAGGGCCGCCTCATGACCACGCACGATTCCGAACTGTGGGCAGGGTTCGAGGAGATGTCCGCCGAGGACGTCGCCGGGCCCGTCTGGGACGAGCCGGTACCCATTAACCCGCGCGGCCCGCTCCCCGCCTTCCCCATCGACGCGCTGCCCGGCTGGCTCGGCGCCATGACGGCCGAGGTCGCCGAGGAGACCCAGACCCCCGTCGACCTCGCCGGTTGCCTCGCGCTCGCCGTCATCGGCACCGCCGCCGGCGGCCGCCTCACCGTCAGCGTGCGCGGCCAGTGGAGCGAGCCGGTCAATCTCTACACCGCCGTCGCCCTCCCGCCCGGCAACCGCAAGTCCGCCGTGTTCGGGCTCATGACCAAGCCCCTGCTCGCCGCCGAGCAGGCACTCATCGAACTGACCGCACCACAGCGCGCCGAAGCCGCCGCATCGGCGCGGATCGCGAAGGCCGCCGCCGAGCGGGCCGAGAAGCTGGCCGCCAACGCCGAGCCGGACAAGGTGGCCGACCTGACCGCCTCGGCCGTGTCCCTGTCGGACGCAGCCGAGCGAGCCGTGGTCCCGGCCGAACCGCAGCTCATCGCCGACGACGTCACCGCCGAGTCCCTGACCACGCTCCTCGCCCAGCAGGACGGGCGGATCTCGATCCTGTCCCCCGAGGGCGAGATCTTCGAGATCATCGCAGGCCGCTACTCCGGTGGCACCCCGAACATGGGCATCTTCCTCAAGGGCCACGCCGGGGACCTGGCCCGCGTCAACCGGCAGGCCAGAGACGCCCAGCACATCGAGAACCCCGCCATCACCATGGGCCTCGCGGTACAGCCGACCGTCCTCGACGCCATCGGCCAGATCAAAGGCGCCGACGGACGCGGCCTGCTCGCCCGGTTCCTCTACTCCAAGCCCGAATCCCTCGTCGGCCGCCGCAACCTCACCCCGCAACTCCTCTCCCCGGACACCGCCGCCGCCTACGCCGAGAAGCTCGGACGGCTCGCCCTGACCCTCGCGGCCTGGACCGAGCCCGCCACGCTCACGCTGTCGCCCGAGGCGGACGCGGTCCTGCTCGCGTACCAGCGCGTCACCGAATCCCGCCTCGACAAGGGCGGATCCCTCGCCCCGATCATCAACTGGGCCAGCAAGCGCGACGGGGCCGTCGCCCGCATGGCCGGACTCCTCCACCTCGCCGCCCACCCCGACGACGCCTGGAACCTGCCCATCGGGGCCGAGACCATGGCCGCCGCCACCCAGCTCGGGGACTACTTCACCGCCCACGCCCTCGATGTCTTCGACGCCATGGGCGCCGATCCCGCACTCGCGGCGGCGCACACCGTGCTGACCCACCTGCGCGAGACCCGCACCACCGCGTTCACGAAGCGCGACCTGTTCCGCGCCGTGCCCCGGAGCGAGTTCCCCGCCATGCGCGACCTCGACCCCGCCCTGACCCTCCTGGAGGAACACGGCTGGGTACGCCAGCAGCCCCCGCCGCCCCGCAACGGACGCGGCGGCCGGCCGCCATCCCCCCGCTACGAGACCCACCCCCGCGCCACCCCCGGCGCCTGAAACCCCCCACCCCACCGACAGAACTGACAGAACCTCCCGACAAGCCATCTGACCTGCGGAAACAGGCACTCCGGAGCACTGACAAAACCTCCGGAAACCCTGACAGAACCTCGACCCCGCCCAGCGGCCCGCTCTGACAGAACCCCCGCCCGGAGGTTCTGTCAGAGTTTTCCGAGGTTCTGTCACAGCGAATGAAGCCACGAAAACCGCAGCTCAGAGGCCATACGGCGAGGTTCTGTCAGTTCTGTCAGCACACCCTAGGGTTCTGTCACCTCAGACCGCGCTGAAGGAGCCTCATGGCAACCGCCAAACCGCCCCAGCCCGTGACCTCCATGCCTCTCCAGCGGCGCCTCCACCCCGTTTCCGACGCCGCCTACATGCTCGGCTTCGAGCGCACCACCGCCTGGGAGGAGATCCGACTGGGACGACTGCGGACGGTTCGCGTCGGCCGGCGGCGCCTCGTCCCCACGGAGTACATCGAGGAGTACGTCGAACTGCTGAAACGCGAAGCCCAAGCCGCCTGACAGTCAGCACCGCACCCCCGGAGGCCGCGCCACTAGGCGCGGCCTCCGCCCTTTCGGAGAGGCACCCACACCTTGACCAACAGCGACCCCTCACCGCGCAAAAAAGCGGCAAACGGAGAGGACTCCATCTACTGGGACAAGTCCAAGAACCGATACGTCGGAGCCATCTCGCTCGGCCACGAGCCGAACGGAACTCGGCGACGTCCGAAGGTCTCAGGAAAGACGAAGACGGAAGTGCGCAGCAAACTGCGACAGCTCAGGAGGGAGCTGGAGGTCGGTGTTCAGCCTTCCGCAAAGCACACCGTCGAGAGGGTCGTGAACACTTGGCTCAACCGCGGGCTGCGCGGACGAGAGGAACGCAGCCTCAAGACGTATCGAAGCCTGGCCAAGAACCACGTCATCCCTGATCTGGGGAAAGCCAAGATCGCAGACCTTTCGCCTGATGAGGTGGACGAGTGGCTGGCCGCGAAGGCTGAGGAAGTCTCGCACGAGACGCTGAAGCGGATCCGGTCCATTCTCCGCCGGTCGATCGCTCTCGCTCAACGCGACGGAAAGGTCGCACGAAACGTCGCCGAGTTCGGCGAACTCCCGCAGGGGCGGGAAGGCCGCCCCAGCAAGTCCCTCTCCTTGGAAGAGGCCCATGCAGTCCTCCACGCTGAGCAAGGATCGTGGATTCACGCCTACGTGGTGCTGGCACTTCTTGTCGGGGTCCGCACGGAAGAGGAGCGCCCCCTCACCTGGTCTCACGTCCACATCGACACCGACGGGGACGATCGCCCGTACATCGACGTCTGGCGCTCAGTGAGGAAGCAGGGGGAGACCAAGACACGCAAGAGCAAGCGATCGCTGACAATGCCTCACCATGCCGCCGTTGTACTGACGCAGTATCGGCAGACGCAGCAGGCCGAGTGCGCCGCCAGCGGGATTGAGTGGTCCGCAGAGCGGCTCGTGTTCGGTCATGCAGACGCGACCCAGCGGAGTTCCACGGACGTTCTGCGCGAGCTGCGGTCGCTGCTCAAGAGCGCCGGCTTCTCGAATCCGAAGGACTGGACAACCCGGGAGCTCCGAACGAGCTTCGTCTCCCTGCTTTCGGATCACGGGACCCCGATCGAGGTCATCGCCAGGCTGGTCGGCCACAGCGGCACCGCGACGACGGAGACGGTCTACCGCAAGCAGATCCGCCCCGTAATCACGGAGGGGGCGGAAGCCATGGACGAGATCTTCCGGCCGAAGGCGTAACTGACGGGCGGTGGCTCCCCACTTGGCTCCCCAACAGCCACGGAGCACCGATCTGTGGCTGTGACCTGGGCCCACCGCGCGCCCGGAGTTACGTGTGAGGTAATCGGGGCCCGGGCCGCGCGCGCCGGGGGTTTGGCGGGCCGTTCGGTGGTGAGGCGAGCAGGACCGACCTGTACGCGTCCACGACTCATCGACCGGGGAGTTCTGGGGATCCATGGAGAGCCTTCTTCGACTCGCGCTGGTGCTCGGCGGTTCGGCGCTCGTGACCTTCGCCGTCGCCCGCGCCGCCGACCTGTTCCTGCGGCACGCGGACGCCCGCCATCCCGAGACGCCGCTCTGGGGGCTGCTGCGCCGGTGCCGCACACCGCTGTACGTCGTCCTGCTGGCCGCCCTGCTCGGGTGGACCCAGCGCGCCTCGGACTGGGGGCCGTTGCGCGAGCACCGGGCGGGGGTGAGCCACGTCCTGCTGCTCTGTCTGATCGGCGGCGGCGCCTGGCTGGCCGTGCGGGTCGCGGCGGCCGTCGTCGAGTCCTCGTACGCGCGGTACGCCGGGCGCTCCAGCGACCTGGCCCGGGTGCGCCGGGTCCGTACGCAGGTCACGCTCATTCTGCGCGTGGTGGCCGTCGTCGTCGGAGTGGTCGCCACGGCGGTGGCCCTGGTGACCTTCCCGTCCTTCCGCACCCTCGGCACCTCGCTGCTCGCCTCGGCCGGGATCATCGGCATCGTGGCCGGTGTCGCGGCGCAGTCGACGCTCGGGAACCTCTTCGCCGGGTTCCAGATCGCCTTCGGCGACATGGTGCGCATCGGCGACACGGTCGTCGTCGACGGTGAGTGGGGTGTGGTGGAGGAGGTGACGCTGACCTTCCTCACCGTACGGACCTGGGACGAGCGACGGGTCACGTTGCCCGTCTCGTACTTCACCTCCCGGCCCTTCGAGAACTGGTCGCGGGGCGGGGCGGAGATGACCGGCACGGTCTTCGTCCACTGCGACCACTCGACGCCCGTCGAGGCGATGCGCGCGCACCTGCGGGAGTTCCTGGAGACCTGCCCCACCTGGGACCGGCGGGGCTGGGACCTCGCCGTCACGGACACCTCCCCGACCGGGATAACGGTCCGCGCGCTGGTGACCGCGAAGGACGCCGACGACGTGTGGACCACGCGCTGCGCGGTGCGCGAGGAGCTCGTCGGCTGGCTCGTCCGCGAGCACCCGGCCGCGCTCCCGCGCGTCGTCACGGCACCTGCCACCATGTCAACACACCGTGACTAGTTCTCGACAAGGAGTGAGCGCCTCCGCATGGTGGCGGCCGGCGCGGGCAGATATCGGGTGGCCCATCACAGCCCCTGCCCGAGGAGCCCACCATGCCGTCCTCGCCCCTCGACTCCGAGCCCGTCTTCACCGCCGACTTCACCTCACGGGACCAGTGGGTCGCCGGGCGCTCCTGGGCGTATCCGAACGGCGGACCGACCAACCGGGGTGACAACAAGCTGGACCACCTGGTGGAGGACCCCGCCTACAGCCGGTCCGGGGTCTTCCGCGCGACCCGCAGGCCCGACGGGCTGTGGGATTCCGGGCTGCTGACGACGGAGGGCAGTCCGCAGGGGTTCGAGGTGCGCGCCGGGGACGTCCTGGAGGCGCGGGTGCGGCTCCCCGAGGAGACCGGGGCGTGGCCGGCGATCTGGACCTGGCGGGACGGCGGCCAGGAGATCGACGTCTTCGAGTACCACCCCGACAACCCCGACCTGCTCGAACTGTCGAACCGCGTCCGGGGCGCCCACCTCTACCACCGCTCCCCCTCGGTGCGGCCCGGCGGCTGGATCCGGCTGCGGACCGAGTTCGGCGCGCGCTCGGTGGTGTGGTGGCTCGACGACGAGAAGGTGTTCGCCGACGGGCGCGGGGTCGGCGCGTCCTGGCACGCCTGTCTGATCGTCAATCTCTCGGTCTGCGCGGGCCGTTATCACCCGGCGCCGGATCCGGGGACGCGCGAGATGTCCTTCGAAGTACGCGACCTGCGGGCGTTCCGGCCCCGTCCGTAGGTAGTGTTCGCGCCGTGGCGGCGGGGGTCGCCGACGGGACGGCGGGAGACGCACATGGCGTGGCGCAGGGACCGGGCGCGGATGGTCGCGGCCGGGGACGAACACCGGGTGACGCCTGCGGAGCTCTTCTTCGACCTGGTGTTCGTGTACGCGATCACCCAGGTGACCGCCCTGATGGCGGCCGATCCCTCGACGACCCGGGTCGTCGGCGCGATGATCGTGCTCGCGCTGCTCTGGTGGTGCTGGTGCTGCTTCGCCTGGCTGGGCAATGTCGTACGGGCCGACTCGGGCGCGCTGTTCGCCGTGCTCGTCACCGTGATGGCGGTCGTCTTCATCGTGTCGCTCGTGGTGCCCGAGGTGTTCGCGGACCAGCCGGGCGGGCTCTCGGCGCCGCTGCTCTTCGTGCTCTGCTACGGAGCCGTGCGCGTGCTCCATCTGGTCTCGTACTGGCTCTCCAGCCCCGACGACGCCGCCCTGCGGGCCACGCTGCGGCGCACCGCGCTGCTGTCCGTCCTGCCGCCGCTGGTGCTGCTCCTGATCGGCTCCGCCTACACCGGCAGGGTCCAACTCCTGCTGTGGCTGGGCGCGGTGGTCATCGACTACGGCGGCATCTACGTGACGGGGGCGTCCGGCTGGCGGGTCAACTCCCCCGCGCACTTCTCCGAGCGGCACGGCCTGATCGTCATCATCGCGCTCGGCGAGTCGATCGTGGCGATGGGCGTGGGGGTCTCCGGCTTCCCCGTCACGGTCGCCGTCCTGGGCGCGGCGGCCGCGGGGCTGCTGCTGTCGGCCGCGCTGTGGGCGCTGTACTTCTGGCGGCTCGCGGAGGGGGCCGAGCACCGGCTCGCCGCGCTGGACGGCGACGAGCGGACCCGGTTCGCCCGGGACACGTACACCTTCCTGCATCTGCCTCTGGTCGCGGGAGTCGTGCTCTGCGCGCTCGGTATGAAGAAGGTCCTGCAACAGGTCGCCGACACCGGCCACTACGACCTCGCCGAGCCGCTGCACGGGGTGGTCGCCTGGTCGCTGACGGGCGGGGTCGGGGTCTTCCTGCTCGGCGGCGCCGCGATCGTGCTGCGCTCCTCGGGCCGCCGCCCGACGGTCCTCGCCGTGGGCGGGGTGTGCGCCCTCGCCTCCGGCGCGCTCGTCGGTCTCGTCCCCGCCCTCGTGGCCCTCGTGGTCCTCGCGGCCGGTCTGATCACGCTCGTCGCCCTGCACGGCCGGGGCGCGGGGGCTGCGGACGCCCGGGCAGCGGGCTGAAAGGGCCTTCCTGCCGGGCCGGTTGGAGGATCGTCGCACTCCGGCTCGATCCGTGCGGGCCGATCGCACAAGGCTCGGCGACCCCGGCCCGCGCTCGCCCCCGCCTCGGCACACTGGCCCCATGGCTCCCACGGTCCCGCACGCGGTCCCTCCCGCCACGCCCGAGCGGAAGCCGACGCTGATCGGCTCCGTCCGGCGCGCCCTGCTCCTCCTGGAGATCGTCGCCAAGCGCGTCTCGCGGACCGCCGGGCTGCCGCTCGACACGACGTACCACCTGCTGCGGACCCTGGTCCACGACGGCTATCCGCACCACGAGCGCGGCGCGCCCAGGTGGAGCCGGACGCCCGCCGCGCCTACCTCTCCCGACGGCCCGTCGGCCGGCTGACCCCGAGGACCGTCCCGGACGAGGAGGCGCTGATGCGGCGGCTCAGTACGCGGCCGCCCGGTGCTGGATGTAGGCGCGCAGTCTGGTCGTGTCGGCGGCCGTCCAGCCCTCCGGAGGCGCCACCGCCGCCCAGCCGTCCACGGCGCCGGCCCCGTAGCGGTGGCCGTGCGGGGCCTGCACTCCGTACGAGACGGCCATGTCGATCGAGGTCTGCCAGAAGGCGACGAACGGGAACCAGTCGATCTCGGGCGTGATGTCCGGGCCGAGCGGGTCCGCCAGCCACGCGGGGCGTTCCAGGAGGAGGTCGGGCGACCACCAGACGACCGGGTCGGAGGCGTTCTGCAGATAGACCGCGCGCGGGAACTGCCAGCGGGCCGGGGGCCGGGCGAGGTCGGCCGCGGGGAACTGGGCGAAGCGCACGCGCGCGCCGCCCTCGTACTGCGGCCGCCACACCGGGCTGCCGGGGTCCCGGTCGCGGCGGATCTCCTGGGAGGCCGGGGAGAAGTTCGGGGTGCCGAGCAGCAGGGCCCCGTCGGTGCGGGCGAGCAGGTCGTCGGGGCCGTCGAAGGAGGCCTCCACGGCGTAGGCCCCGAGGCTCTCGCCGGTGACCAGGAACGTGGGCCTGCGCTCGGCGGGGAGCGCGTCGATCCGGGCGCGCACGGCCTGGACGAGCGCCCGGGTGGCCTGCCCGGCCTTCTCCTTGTCGACGAGGAAGGAGACCCAGCTCGGCAGGTACGAGTACTGGACGGCGACGATCGCGGTGTCGCCGCCGTACATGAACTCGAGCGGCTCGGCCACGTTCGGGTTGACCCAGCCGGTGCCGGTGGTGCCCGCGACGACGAGGACCTGGCGGTCGAAGGCGCCGGTGCGCTCCAGTTCGCGGACGGCGAGCCGGGCCTGCGCGGCGAAGGGGCGCTCGTCCGTGAAGGCGGCGGGCAGCGCCGAGGGTATGTAGACGCGGACCGGGTCCATGGCCGGACCGCCGCTGACGGCGGTGACGCGGGCGCGGGTGGGGACGGAGCCGGTGAAGTTGCGGCCCTGGTAGCCGAGGTCCTGCCAGGCGATGAGGGAGCCCGGGCCACCGGAGACGTACCGCGAGACGGGCCGGTGGATGCCCTCCTTCGTCCCGCCGTTGGTCGCCTCGGCGATCCGGTCGGCGATGTCGACGATCCCCCGGTCGAAGACCACGTCCCGGACTCCGACGAGGACGGCGAGGGTCGAGAGCAGCGCCCCGACGGCGAAGGCGACCGGCTTGGGCAGGAGCCGGCCGAGCAGCCGGATCAGCCGGGCGGAGGCGAGCCGTACGGCCCGGGCGACGAGGAGGAGGGCGAGCAGGAGCGCGAGCGCCATCAGCGCGATCATCGGCGTGTGCCAGGTCAGGCCGGGCGGCAGGCCCTGCAGGTCCCGGAGCTGACGCTGCATCCGGGCGCTCTCGGAGATCAGCCATCCCGAGAGCACGGGGGCGATGACCCAGTACGCCTGCCAGCACCGGGCCCGTAAGCGCTCGCCCGGAAGCCGGGGCGAGAGCGCCCGGACCAGCCAGGCGGCCGAGGAGCCGAGCGCGTACCCGATGGCGGCCGTGATGCCGCCGACGACGCCCTGGAGGTACCAGGGGCGCGGGACGAGCGAGGGGGTGAGGGAGGCCCAGAAGAAGAGCGTGGCGGCGCAGAGCGCGGTCAGGTCGGGCCAGCGGCGGATCAGGTACGCGGGGTCGGGGCGGTCCCAGTAGGGCCGGCGGGCGAGGGCCGGGAGCCGCTCGCGGAGCCTTCCCAGGCAGTCGGTGAGGGCCTTGTCGCGGCCGGTGGGGCCGGCGGACCGATCGGTGGTGGGATGCCGGTCGGTCGAGGTCATCGGGTCAGCCTCGTCCACCGTGCACCGTTCCGCAACCGGCCCGCCGACGGGTCCCCTACGGGGTGGGACGTCCCTCGCGGCCCGGGCCGCCGGGGGCGGGCTCGGGCGTACGGGCCGGTGGCCGTTCCGGCTCGGCGGGCGCGCCGCGTTCGGCGCGGGCGGCCTCGGCACGCAGCAGGGCGCGCAGGACGGCGAAGGGGTCGACGGGCATGGCGAAGCTCCTTGCGGTGGGGGGTGAGGTGCGCGAGAGGGACGGGCCTCTCAGCAGCGCATCACCACACACCGCCGGACATCGCCGGGCGGACGGGGTACGGGGACGGATCCGGATCCTGGCGCGGTGGACGGGCCCCCGGCCGGGGTCCCGCGCGGGTCCCGGGGGCGGACGCCCCGGCGCCGGGAGCGGAGCCGCCCGGGAGCCGTGGCCGCCTCGGTGAGCTCGTGCGCCTCGCCGCCGGGATCGGCCGGCTGACTCGACGACAGGTGCCTGGCCTCCGCGCAGGCCGGTCCGGCTCCGCCGGCGCCCACCCCGAACAGGGCGGCGAGCACGAGTGCGACGACGAGCACGGCACGCCGGGCCGCGCCCGCCGGAGCGGTGGGCGCGGGGCGGGCGGTCGTGCCGGGGCTCATGGAGATGCGTACTGCCCCGGGACGGGCCCGACGTGCCGGGACGGGCGGCGGATCCGCCCGGGCGGCCTACGCCGACACGCCCGAATTCACGCGCTCGGCCGCGCCGTCGGTCACGCCGTCGTCCCCACGAGGGGAGGCCTCCGCCCGCGCCTCGGCCGCCTCCGCCCTGCGCACCTTGCGGGCCGACATCCACGCGTAGACGAGCACGCCCGCGAAGAGGAACAGGACGCCCTGGTAGACGGCCGCGTAACCGGAGCCCGCGACCAGCCACATGGAGAAGCCGAACGCGGCGGCGGCCAGGACGCCGTCGCGGGCGAGACGTGCGCGGTCGACGCGCTCGGAGCGGCCGGAGAGCAGGAAGTAGATCTGCGCGGCGGTGGAGAGCAGGTACGGGACGGTGGCGGTGAAGGTGGTGACGAGGACCAGGATCTCGAAGACGCCCTCGGTGCCGACCGTGTAGTTGTAGACCGTCAGGAGCGAGGCCAGGACGACGGTCACGAGGACGCCGACCGTCGGGACGCCGCGCCGCTTGCGGGTGAAGACCTGCGGGAAGAGCCCGTCGCGGGCGGCGGCGTACGGGGTCTGGGCGCTGAGCAGCGTCCAGCCGTTGAGCGCGCCGAGCATGGAGACCAGGGCCATGCAGGCGATGGCGGTGCCGCCCCAAGAGCCGCCGAACATGACGTTCACGGCGTCCGAGAAGGGGGCGGTGGAGTCGACGAGCCGGTCGTGGGCCACCGTGCCGAAGACGGCGACCGTGCCGAGGAGATAGATCGTGGCGGCGCCCAGGGTGCCGAGGACGGTCGCGCGGCCGACGTTGCGCCGGGGGTCGCGGACCTCGCCGGCGCTGACGGCGGCCGACTCGACGCCCAGGTAGCTGAAGAGCAGGATCGCGGCGGAGGCGGAGACCGCGCCGAGCGCGCTGTCGCCGCCCGCCTGGAAGGGGCCGAGGTTGGCGCTGTCGAAGAAGAAGAGCCCGCCGACGGCGACCAGGAGCAGCGGGACGAACTTGAGGACGGTCGCGACGAGCTGCACCGCCCCGACGTAGCGGGTGCCCGCGAGGTTGGCGAGCGCCGGCAGCCACTGGAGGGTCAGCGCGGCGGCGATGGTGGCGGCCTTCGACTCGTGGACCGGGACGAGCACGTCGAGGTAGCCGACGGCGGCCACGGCGAGCGCCGCGTTGGAGACCCAGGCCGTGATCCAGTACGACCAGGCGGCGAGGAAGCCGGCGAAGTCACCGAAGGCCGCGCGGGCGTAGACGTAGGGGCCGCCGGTCTGCGGGTGGCGGTGGGCGAGCCGGCCGAACACCAGGGCCAGGGCGATCGCGCCGAGGGTGAGGATGCCGAAGGCGACCAGGCTGATCGTGCCGAAGGGGGCGACGGAGGCGGGGAGCAGGAAGATCCCGCCGCCGATGATGTTGCCCATGACCAGGGCGGTGGCGATCGGGAGTCCGAACCGGCGGGCGTGCCTGGTCTCTTCGGTGGACGCGGACGGTTCGGGTGTGGCCGTGCTCATGGGGGGTGGTGCGCCTCTCGTCGTGCAAACCCGAACATGGTCCGGGAGGTGAGACGCCCCGCCAAATCAGCCGTTTTTCTCCGGTGCGACCGGCCGGTCAACCGGAAGAAACGCTTCCGCATCGCTCGTGGGCGGGGAAATCTCCAGCGGCACCTGCGGCCCCGCGCACTCCCACAGCCAGCGGCGCAGCACCTGATGGACCTGCTCCGCGCCCACCAGTTCGGCCCCGCCCGGCACCGGCTCCGAGAGGTCCACGGGCCACAGCAGGAAGGGGTGCCCCTGCTCGCCGCCGAGGCCGCCGTGCGAACCGATCTGCTCCTCGAAGGCGTGCACGGTCCCGGTCGCCGGGTCGTACATCGAGTTGACCATGATGTCGGCGACGTGCGGGAAGCCGTCCGTGCGCCGGACCGCGTCCGCCGCGCCGCGCCCGAAGACCGCGAGCGGTCCGTCGTCGGCGAGCGCGGCGACCGGCACCTCCGTGCCGTCCCTGCCGAGCACGACCGAACCGTGCTCGGCGCTCGCCACCAGCAGGAAGCCGATGCCCGGGTGGTTGGCGAGGGTGCGCAGCAGCGCGGGGTGCCTGCGGTCGATCTCCTCGCGGGTCATCCGGTGCGGAACCCCGGGGAAGGAGATGAGACCCAGGTTCCCGGAGGCGAGCACGACGGGCTCGGCCTTCTCCCCCACCTGCTCGTCCGGCTGCTCACCGTCCTCGTCCACCGGCCGGTGCAGCGCGCTGCGCAGCGCGTCGCGGGCCGCGTCCCGGGCCTCCGAACCGCTGCGGGTCCGGCGGACCCTGCGCGGTACGGGCAGCCCGCAGCCGGCCCGGACGAGATCCCGCAGGGTCAGCCCGTAGGCACCCTCGAAGGTCGGGCCTGGGCTCTGGCCGTGGTCGGAGAGGAGCACGATCCGGTACGGGCGGGGCGCGTGCTCGGCGACCTTGGCGAGCAGCGCGATCGACCGGTCGAGCCGGGCGAGCACCCGGTCGGTGTCGTGGCCGTGCGGCCCGGAGTGGTGCGCGACCTCGTCGTAGGCGACGAGGTCGGCGTAGACGGCGGTCCGTCCGGCCAGCAGGTCACCGATGACCGCGGCGACCACCACGTCCCGCTCGACGACGGTGGCGAAGGCGCGGACGAAGGGGTAGAGGCCGCCGCGCGAGACCCTGGGGGTCTCCTTGCGCAGCCGGGACCGCGTCGACTGGGCGAGCTCGCGGACGACCTCGGTGACGAGGGAGCCGGCCGTGCGGACGGCGTTGGCGGGGTCGGAGAAGTACGTGAAGTATCCGGCGCGGGAGCGGTTGCGCCGGCCCCTGCGGGCGGCCATCGACAGGACCAGGGCGAGCTGGTCCGCGCCGCCGCTGAACAGGTTGCCGCGCGAGGCCCCGTCGACGGTGAGCAGTCCGCCG
Organism: Streptomyces sp. NPDC001927; assembly: GCF_053594455.1. Taxonomy (NCBI): domain Bacteria; kingdom Bacillati; phylum Actinomycetota; class Actinomycetes; order Kitasatosporales; family Streptomycetaceae; genus Streptomyces; species Streptomyces sp. NPDC001927. Next base: position 163,388 of record NZ_JBSFEN010000001.1, read on the forward strand.
TCGCCGGTGCGGACGATGGCGCGGCGCTGGAGTTCGACGGCGCTCGCGGGCCGGTTGGAGACCATCAGCCGGCCGGTGTCCTTCTCGTACCAGCGGAAGGCGGGCACGTCCTCGTTGGAGCCGTGCAGGATGCCGAGCTGGCTGGCGCCGGTCTGGCTGGACCAGTCGGTGCGCCAGGGGGTGAGCCGGTGGCTGGTGTCGAGCCACTCGGCGACGGTCGGCATCAGCCCGTCGGCGACCGCGTCGCGGAGCACCCGGTGGCCCACGCCGTCGAGTTGCAGGAAGAGCGTGCCCGGCACGGTCTCCGGGCCTCCGCTCACCGCCCGGGGCCGCTTGCGGTCCGCGAGCCGGTAGAGGCGGCGGCGGTAGGCGTCGTCGTCCCGGACCGCGAGGGCGGTGGAGGTGGCCGAGGCGACGGCCGACATCACGGCGGCGACCACGACGGCCGTCTCGGGATCGGCCGCGCCGCGCCCGTCGGGGACCAACCAGAGCGCGATGAGCAGCAGGGAACCGTTGAGGAAGAACACCAACAGGCCGAGGACCAGGGCCGGTACGAGCAGGAGCGCGCGGACGACGACGGGCCAGACGAGCGCGGTGAGCAGACCGAAGGCTCCCGCGCCCCACACGGCGGTCAGCGCGGTCCGGGTGATGCTGTCGCCGTCGGCGGACTGGAGTTGGAAGTCGGGGAGCAGTCCGGCCAGCGCGAGCATGGTCAGGGTGGACACCGCCCAGACCACGATCACCCGCACCAGGGCGCTGCCCGCCGTCCGCCAGCGGCCGTCGGTACGCCATCGCCCGTCACCCACGCCTGGTTCACCTTTCGCCCGTTACCTGCCTCAAGCGTGGCACATCACCCACATGGCGCCGAGCCGGGCGGGGCGGGGGTACGCGGGTCGCCGGGGTCAGCAGCCGTCGTAGCCGGCGGTGGGCATGGAGAGCCTGCGGTGCACGTCGGCCTTGCGGGCGGAGTCGTAGGCCGGCTCGTCGAGACCCGCGGTCTCGAGCCGTACGCCGCGCCGCTCGCACTCGGCGTGGAACCCGGCCGCATCGGTCAACGCCCGGGCGAGCACGCGCTCGTTGGCGGCGACGAAGAGGTCCACCTCCCCGGCGTCCACGTCCGCCCAGAGCGCGGCGTGGTCGGGCCGGATGCCGTAGAAGAGAAGCTGTCTGACCACCACATAGCCCTTGTCCAGGGCCCAGCGGGCGCACAGGGCGTGCTGGCTGCGGGTGTCGACCAGGAAGGGGTCGCTGTCGAGTTCCTCGAGCGGGGTGAGGCTGGCGATCGCCGCCACCCGAACGTCGTCCATGGACCGACCCTACTCCGAACCGGGGCACCCTAGGGGGCCACGTCCGGGCGGCGGGCCCGGGCCTCACGGCGGCGAGGAGTAGCCACAGGTGTGGCAGATCCGCCAGCCGTCCTGGGTGACGGCGAGGACGCCCCCGCAGCGCGGGCACTGCGCCGAATTGCAGGTCGTCCCCATCGTGCTCACCGCGACTCCCATCCCCTTGCTGACGGATGGCTACCCCCGCATCCCACCGTAGACGCCCCGCGTCGCCCGCTCCGGACATTTACCCTCGAGACAAGGCGAGGACGGCAGGGAAGGCGGCGGGCCGGTGGAGGTCACCTGGTGGGGTCATGCCACCTGCACGGTCGAGGACTCCGGGGTCAGGTTCCTCACCGATCCGCTCTTCGCCCGCAGGCTGGCGCATCTGCGGCGGCGCCGCGGCGCACCGCCGCCCCCCGAGGCCGCGCGCGCCGAGGCGGTCCTCGTCTCCCATCTGCACGCCGACCATCTGCACCTGCCCTCGCTGGCCCGGCTCGCGCCCGGCACCGTGATCGTGGTGCCGCGCGGCGCGCCCCGGGCCGTTCCCGGGCTGCGCAGGCTCGACGGGCGGGGGCTGCGGGTGACCGAGGTGAGCCCGGGCGACACGGTGACGGTGGAGGGCGTGACGGTACGGGCCGTGCCGGCGAGGCACGACGGGAGGCGGCTGCCGGTGGGGCCGCACCGCTCCCCCGCGCTCGGGTACGTCGTCGAGGGCGAGGCGCGGACGTACTTCGCCGGTGACACCGGGCTCTTCGACGACATGGCGGAGGCGGTCGGCCCGGTGGACGTGGCGCTGCTCCCGGTCGGCGGCTGGGGTCCTTACCTGGGGCATGGCCATCTGGACGCGGGCCGGGCGGCGCAGGCCCTCGCGGCGCTCTCCCCCGCGGCGGCGGTGCCGGTGCACTACGGCACGTACTGGCCGATCGGGATGGACGCGGTGCGCCCGCACGAGTTCCACGCGCCGGGCGAGGAGTTCGTCCGGCATGCGGCCCGGCTCGCCCCGAAGGTGGCGGTGCACCTGCTCGGTCACGGCGCGCGGGTGCGGCCCGAGGTCGCCCGGTGATCCATGGTCTGTTGGGGGCGGCCGGCGATCTGCCGCCGGAGTCGACGCAGCAGGCGGTCGCCTACCCCTCGCTGTTCCTGCTCGTGGCCCTCGGCTCACTGGTGCCGGTGGTGCCGACCGGAGCGATCGTCAGCTCCGCGGCCGTGGTCGCCTTCCACCAGACCTCACCGCTCTCCCTGCTCTACGTCTTCCTGGTGTCCGCCTTCGCCGCGCTGCTCGGGGACGTGACGCTGTACTGGCTCGGGCAGCGCGGGGTCCGTTCGCGCAACGGCTCGCGGTGGCTGGCCGCGCTGGAGAGCCGGGTCACCCCGGACCGCCTCGCGCAGGCGCAGGAGAAGCTCGCCACGCACCAGGTCTCGGTCCTTGTCCTCTCCCGCCTGGTGCCGGCCGGGCGGATCCCGGTGATGCTGGCGTGCCTCCTCGCGCAGGTGCCGCTGCGGCGCTTCGTGCGCGGCGACGTACCGGCGTGCCTGGCCTGGGCGGCGACGTACCAGCTGATCGGGATCCTGGGCGGCTCGCTCTTCCCCGAGCCGTGGCAGGGCGTGGTGGCGGCGGTCGGACTGACCCTGCTGATCAGCGCGGCTCCGGCCCTGTGGCGGCGGGTCCGGGGCACGGGACGCGGCGGCAGGCCGGGCCGGGGATCAGGGAGCGGCGGCGGGTCGGAGAGTCACGGGTCAGGGCACGAGCACGCGTGAGGCGCCGACCGGGAGGTCCCAGAGGGCCTCGCGGGGCAGTCCGGCCCGTTCCCAGGCGGCTCTGACGCGGGTGAGCGGTTCGAGGACCGGCTCGGAGGAGAGCACGAACGTCGCCCAGTGCATGGGCGCCATCCGGCGCGCGCCGAGGTCCTGGAAGGCGCGGACGGCCTCCTCGGGGTCGGTGTGCACGTCGCGGAGCCACCAGCGCGGCTCGTAGGCGCCGATCGGGAGCAGGGCGAGGTCGATGCCGGGGTGGCGGGCGCCGATCTCGGCGAACCAGTGGCCGTAGCCGGTGTCACCGGCGAAGTACACCTGGCGGCCGGTGCGGTCGCCGAGCACCCAGCCGCCCCAGAGCGAGCGGCAGGTGTCGAGGAGGGTCCGCTTGGACCAGTGGTGCGAGGGGACGAACGCGAAGCGCACACCGTCGAGTTCGGCCGCCTCCCACCAGTCGAGCTCGGTGACGTGGCTGAACCTGCGGCGGGCGAACCAGCGCCCCAGGCCGGCGGGGACGAAGACCGGGGTTTCCTTGGGCAGCCGCTTGAGGGTCGGGGCGTCGAGGTGGTCGAAATGGTTGTGGCTGATGACGACGGCGTCCACCGGCGGCACGTCCTCCCAGCGGACCCCGACGGGCGTGATCCGGGCGGGGGTCCCGAAGATGCGGCGGGACCAGACGGGGTCGGTGAGGACGGTGAGGCCGCCGACGCGCAGGATCCAGCTGGCGTGGCCCGCCCAGGTGACGGCGAGCGTGTCGGGTCCGGCCTCGGGGAGCGGGCCGGGGGCGAAGGGCAGCAGCGGAATGCCGCGCAGCCCCTCGACGCCGGGGCGGACGGCGCCCTCGCGGGCGAGCCGGGCCATGGCGCGGACGCCGGGGAGCGGGGCGGTGAGGCGGTCGGTGAAGGAGCGGGGCCAGTCGGTCCTGGTCCGGCCGAGGGGCCGGAGGACGGTCGACGGGGCGGAGGCGGGGGCGGTGCGGCCGTCGCGTACGGGCTGCGGGGCCTGCGTCGGCCGTGCCGTCTGTTCCGTCATCTGCGGGCTCCGTTTCTACGCGGTTCGTCGGAACGGTCTCGTCGGCGGTCGAAGTGCCCCGGCGGTCACCGGAGTTCTTCCAGGGCGGCTGCGAAATCGGTCAACGCCCGGGCCACGTGCGGCAGTTCCACCGGGTTCGCGGAGGTGAGGGACTCCGTCCGTTCCTCCTCGTCGGCGCCCAGGAAGGCGCCCGTGTCGAACCGCACGCGCAGGGCGCCGAGTTCGTCGCCGAAGCGGTGCCCGCCGGGTACGGGCGTGCCGAGCCGCCGGCCGAGGTGGTTCTCCAGCTCCATGGAGTCCGTGACGCCCCGCGCGGCGAGCCCGGAGCGCAGCGGCCCGAGGTCCGCGTAGAGGTGGCGGCCCGCCTGGGGCGGCCGGGCGAGAGCGCCCGCCGCGAGGACCGCGTGGTGGACGGCGGCGGCCACGTGCCCGTGCAGGGCGGCGGCGCAGGCGGCCCGTACGGTGACGTCCTCCGGTTCGTCGAGGGCGTGCGCGGCGGCGGGGGCGACGGGGCCCGCGACGAAGGCACCGAGCGCGGTGAGGACGTCGAGGGTGCGGGCGCGCGGGTCCGTGTAGCGGTCGGCGCGGTCGCGCCCCGTGGGCGGGAAGCGGGCCACGGCGCAGGGCCAGGCCGGCGGGGTGAGGGCGCCCGCCAGGTCGTACAGGACGGTGACGTCGTCGGGGCACATCTCGGCGGGGCTCAGCAGGACGGTGTCGGCGCGCCGGTGCAGGGTGTCGCGCCAGGTCTCGTCGCTGACGATGTGCAGCCCCTCGGCGACGGCGGCCTCGCAGGCCTCGCGGAGGAGTTCGGGCGGGGCGACGGTGCCGGTGGTGTCGTCGGCGACGGAGAGCAGCAGCAGCCGGGGCCGGCCGCCCTCGGCGCGGACCCGGCGGACGGTTTCGAGCAGGGCGTACGGGTCGGGCACGCCGCCGCACTCGGCGGGGGTGGGCACGTGGTAGGCGGGGCGGCCGAGGAGCCGGGCCTGCGGGGTCCACCAGGCCGGGCAGGGCCGGGGCAGCAGGACGTCGCCGCCGTGGGCGGCGATCAGGGCCAGCATCAGGGGCCGGGCGCCGGGGGCGGCGACCACGTCCTCGGCGTGGGTGCGCAGGCCGCGCCGCCACCAGTAGCCGGAGGCGGCCTCGCGGAGCATGGGGCCGCCGCCGGGCGGTTCGAAGGCGGTCCGGTCCGCGGCGGCGGCGAGGATCGCGGCGAGGCCCGGCAGCACGGGGAGACCGGGCTCCGGGGCGGGTGGTCCGTAGCTGACGGGTCCGCGCCCTTCCGGGGCCGTCTGCCGCATCTCCCGCACCTCCCGCGCACCCGAGCATCGGGGGGCGCCGGCGCGGCGCCCCCAGTGCCTTTATACGAAGGTTCGGGGAGGTTCGCCGTCTCAGGCGACGGCGACCGGGTGGCGGACGACCGCGTTGAAGAGGTAGCCCTGCGTGTTGTGGACGGCCCGCTCGGGCTGGACGTTCCCGGCCGCGTCGGTGGTCCGGGAGAGCAGCGTCGCCGGGCCTGCGTGGCGCGGGCGCCACGGCGTGGTCCAGCGGACCCAGCCGTCGCGGCGGGGCGCGTCGAGGAGCCGGGCGGGCCGCCATCGGGCGCCGCCGTCGGTGGAGACCTCCACCCGGCGCACGGGCGCGTGCGCGGACCAGGCGCGGCCGGTGAGGCGGTGGACGCGGCCCGCCTCGAGGGTGGCGCCGAAGGGGAGCTCGTACCCGGACTTGAGGGTCTGGCGGGTGATCGGCGCGCTGCCGCCGGGGGGATGCGCGGCGCCGAAGAGCCGGTAGTAGTCGGTGGACCAGGGCGAGGAGAGCGGGGTGGTGGAGACCTCGATGTCGCCGAGCCACTTGACCGAGGAGATGCCGACCCAGGACGGCACGACGACGCGGACCGGGTAGCCGTGGTCGTACGGGAGGGGCTCGCCGTTCATCTCGTACGCGAGGATCACGTCGTCGAGCGCCTTGGCCACCGGCAGCGGCCTGCGGACCCGGCCGAGGTTCACACCCCCGGTGACGTACTCGTCGTCCAGGCCGCGCGGCTGGACGTCCACGGCGTCCCTGGCGATCCCGGCGCGTCGCAGCACGTCGGAGAGGCGGGCGCCGCGCCAGCGGGCGGCGCCGATCGCGCCGAGGGTCCAGGCGGTGCCGGTGACGGTCTCGCCCTGCTGGCCGGCGTAGAGGCTGCGGCCGTTTCCGGCGCACTCGACCAGGGCCGTACGGGTGACGGAGGGGAGGTCGCGCAGCTGTCCGTACGTGAGGTGGACGGGGCCGCGGCCGTGCAGTCCGTCGCCCCAGAGGGTGAGCCGCCAGGTGGTGGCGTCGAGGACGGGGGTGGAGGTGTGGTTGCGGACGAAGAAGCGTTCCGTGGGGGTGAGGAGGCCGGTGTCCTGGAAGGCGTCGAAGCGGGACTCGGCGTTGGTGCCGCGGATCGTGAACAGCTCGGGCGGCAGCGGCTTGAGGATGCCGGGCGTGGTGGCGGCCTTCGCGGGGGTCGCGGTGGCCAGGCCGCCGAGCGCGGAGGCCGTGGGGGCGGCGGCGAGCAGCTTCAGCAGGGACCGGCGGGCCGGCGCGGACTCGTGGGGCACGTTTCTCCTCCGTGCGGCGGCGGACACGCGGTGGGTGGGGGGCGGCGGGCCCGATGCTAGGCGCAGGGAAGGCCCGGGAACGATCTGTTCACGGGCTCGTCATGTTTCGTCCTCTGACGGACCGTCAGGGAGGTGTCCTTCATCCTGTGACGAATCGTCAGGGAGGCGTCGTCTCAGCGCACCAGCACGCGCTCCAGCATCAGTTCGACCGCCGAGACGATCGCGTCAGCGTCGATGCCCGCCTCGTGGAGCTGCTCCTCCGGGGTCGCCGACATCGGCATGGAGCGGACGGCGAGCCGGGCGAGGCGCGGGACACCGCCGTGGCCGTTGGCGTACGCCTCGGCGACCGCGTCGCCGAGGCCGCCCTCGGGCCGGTGGTCCTCCACGGTCAGCACGCAGCCGGTGGCCCCGGCCGCCCGGTCGAGGGTGGCGGCGTCGACCGGCTTGACCGAATAGAGGTCGATCACCCGGACCGGCAGCCCCTCGCCCGCCAGCCGGTCGGCGGCCCGCAGGGCCTCGTGGACGGTCACCCCGGCGGCGACGATCGTGGCCCGGTCGTCCTCGCCGTGGTCGCGGAGCACCTTGCTCCCGCCGACCGGGAACTCCTCCTCGGGCCCGTACAGGACCGGCGTCGCCCCGCGCGTGGTGCGCAGATAGCGGACCCCGGCCAGGTCGGCCATGGTCGCGACGAGCCGCGCCGTCTGGTTCGCGTCGCAGGGGTAGAGGACGGTGGAGCCGTGGACCGCGCGCATCATGGCCAGGTCCTCCAGGCCCATCTGGCTGGGCCCGTCCTGGCCGATGGAGACACCGGCGTGCGAGCCGACGAGGTTGATCCCGGCCCGGCTGACGGCCGCCATCCGGACGAAGTCGTGGGCGCGGGTGAGGAAGGCGGCGAAGGTCGCCGCGTACGGGACGTAGCCGCGCGCCTGGAGCCCGACCGCCGCCCCGACGAGCTGCTGCTCCGCGATCCAGCACTCGAAGTGGCGCTCGGGGTGCTCCTTGGCGAAGCGGTCGGTACGGGTCGAGTCGCCGACCTCCGCGTCGAGGGCGACGACGTCGCCGCGCGTCCGGCCGAGGGCGGCGAGGGCGTCGCCGTAGGCGTCCCGGGTGGCGACCTCCTTGCCCCGGGCGTAGGTCGGGAGGGACGGCGGGCCGCTCGGCACCGGGCGCGGCACGAGGGCGGCGGGCGGCTCGGTGACCTCGACGCGCAGGTCGCTGGTGCCGCCGAGTTCGGCGATGGCCGCCTCGGCGTCCGGGAGCGGTTTGCCGTGCATGCCCTCGCGGTTCTCGACGGCGGCCACGCCCCGGCCCTTGCGGGTGGCGGCGAGCACGGCCGTGGGCCGGCGGAGGGTCGCGCGGGCCTCGCGCAGGGCCGCGTCGACGGCCTCGACGTCGTGGCCGTCGATCCGTACGGTGTGCCAGCCGAAGGCCTCCAGACGCTCGGCGTAGGCGCCCAGGTCGTGCTGGTGGCGGGTGGGGCCGCGCTGGCCGAGCCGGTTGACGTCGACGATCAGGGTGAGGTTGTCGAGGTGGCAGTACGCGGCGTGCTCGACGGCCTCCCAGACGGACCCCTCGGCCATCTCGCTGTCCCCGCCGACCACCCACACCTGGTACGGGACGTGGTCGAGGAACTTCCCGGCGAGCGCCATGCCGACGCCGACGGGCAGCCCCTGGCCGAGCGATCCCGTGGCGACGTCGACCCAGGGCAGCCGGGGTGTGGGATGCCCTTCGAGGAGGCTGCCCTCGCGGCGGAAGCTGAGCAGCTCCCGCTCACCGACGACGCCCGCGGCCCGGTACATGGCGTAGAGCAGGGGCGAGGCATGCCCTTTGGAGAGGACGAGCCGGTCGTTCCCCGGGTGGTCGGGGCGGTCGAAGTCGTAGCGGAGGTGACGGGCGAGGAGGACGGCACCGATCTCGGCGGCCGACATGGCGGAGGTGGGGTGGCCGGAACCGGCGGCGTCGGTCGCGCGCACGGCGTCGACGCGGAGCTGCCGGGCGAGCGAGGACATCGTTTCGTACCGCATCGAGATCCTTCCTCCACGGGCCCGTGGCGGTCGACCACGGCGGGCTCCCCACGGGCCGGGTACCCAGGCGGGCGCCCCGTATGCCCGCCTCCGTGGGGTGGCGGACGGGGGGGGCGGGCGGGGTCGGGGGCGGCGGGCGGGCGGGATCGCCGACGGGTCGTGGCCGGGATCGCGGGCGGGTCGCGAAATCCGCTCGCTGTGCTCGCGCGGGCGCGCGGAGAATGCGGCGCATGCCGATCCGATCAGCGCTGCCCGAGGACGCGGCGGCCATCGCCGCCGTCCACGTCCGCTCCTGGCAAGCCGCCTACCGCGACCTGCTCCCCCGCCCGTACCTCGACGGCCTGGACATCGACGCGCGCGCCGCCGTCTGGGCGGCGCGGCTCGCGGAGCCGCAGGCGCCGGGCGTGCTCGTGGCGACGGAGGACGGGGCCGCCGGGCAGGTCGTGGGGTTCTGCTGCTTCCGGGCCTGGCCGGGCGAAGAGCCGGACGCGGGAGTTGGCGAGGGCACGGCCGAGGGACCGGACGCGGGAACGGACTCGGGAAGGGACGACCGGCTGGATCCGGCCACGACCGGGGAGATCGCCGCGCTCTACGTGGTGCCGGAGGCGTGGGGGTCGGGGGTGGGCCGGGGGCTGCTGGCCGCGTCCGAGGAGGCGCTCGTGGCGGACGGGTTCCGGGACGCGGCGCTGTGGGTCCTCGCGGACAACGCGCGGGGGCGCCGCTTCTACGAGGCCGCGGGCTGGCGGCCGGACGGCACCGTCGTCCGGGACACGACGGCGGGCCGGGCGCTCGACGAACTCCGCTACCGGCGGCGTCTGTTCGCGTGACCGGTTGCCCACATGGCGAGATGCGGGTCTCACCATGCGGGTGATGCGCGTACCGTTGCCGTACCCACCGATACCGAGGGAGTCCGGCAATGACGCATGCCTCCGATCAGCAAAGGCCGCACGAGACCGCCGTCTACACCCATGGGCACCACGAGTCGGTGCTGCGCTCGCACACCTGGCGCACCGCCGCGAACTCCGCGGCCTATCTGCTGCCCGAACTGAAGCCCGGTCTGGACGTCCTGGATGTGGGCTGCGGCCCCGGTACGATCACCGCCGACCTGGCCGCGCTGGTCGCGCCGGGCCGCCTGACCGCGGTCGACGCCTCCGAGGACGTCCTGGCCAAGGCGCGGGCGGTCGCCGCCGAACGGGGCCTGGAGAACGTGGAGTTCGCGGTCGCCGACGTCCACGCCCTGGACTTCCCCGACGACTCCTTCGACGTCGTCCACGCCCATCAGGTGCTGCAGCACGTCGGCGACCCGGTGCGGGCGCTGCGCGAGATGCGGCGGGTGTGCCGTCCCGGTGGAGTGGTCGCCGCCCGGGACAGCGACTACGGGGCCTTCACCTGGTACCCGGCCTCCCCCGTCCTGGACCGCTGGCAGGAGCTGTACCGGCGGGTCGCGCGGGCCAACGGCGGCGAACCGGACGCGGGGCGGCGGCTGTTCGCCTGGGCGCGCGCGGCGGGGTTCACCGACATCACCACGACGGCGGGCACCTGGTGCTACGCGACGCCCGAGGAGCGGGCGTGGTGGAGCGGGCTGTGGGCGGACCGGACGACGGAGTCGGTCTACGCCCGACTGGCCGTGGAGGGCGGGCACGCGACGCCGGAGACGCTGAAGGAGATCGCGGAGGCGTGGCGGGAGTGGGGCGGACAGGAGGACGGCTGGTTCATGGTCCCCCACGGCGAGATCCTCTGCCGGGTCCGGTGATCCTCAACTAGGCTCGTTCGCATGGTGATTCTGGGGACCACTCTGCGTATCTGCGTCGACGATCTCGAATCCGCGGTGGAGTTCTACGAGCGGCTCACCGGCACCCCGGCCCAGCGTTTCGAGCGGGGCGGGGTGTCGGTGGCGGCCGTCGGGTGCTTCCTCCTGATGAGCGGACCGGAGGAGGAGCTGGAGGTCCTGCGCAAGGTCGCGGCGACCATCTCCGTCCAGGACGTGGACGCGGCGTTCACCGCGCTCGCCGAGGCCGGCGCCAAGATCCTTGCGGGCCCGGTCCCCACGCCGGTGGGCCGCAATCTGATCGCGGTCCACCCGGACGGCTCGGTCTTCGAGTACGTCGACCGGCGGGCCTGAGCCCCGCCCCGCGGTACGCGGGGCCGCCGGATCAGGCGGCGGACGCACCCTGCCCGAGGGCGCGTTCCACCGACTCGTAGGTGATGCCGTGGTCCGCGAGTGCCTCGGCCACGACGCCCGGGCGGGCGGTCAGGGCGAGGAGCAGGTGCTCGTCGCCGATCACCTTCTCGCGGCGGCCGAGGCAGATCCGGAGCGACCGCTCCAAGACGCTCGCGGCCTCGCGACTGAACGTGGGCCCTCCGAAGCGCCGGGAGCCGTCCTTCCGGTCGTCGGCGAGGGCGCCCGGCCCGTGGGCCTCCTCGACCCGGGCGACGATCTCCGGCACGTCGATCCCGAGGCCCGCGAGCGCCTCCATGTCGGCCTTCGACAGGCCGCCCCGCCGGTGGGCGTCGGAGAGCTGCGCCTCCAGCGAGGCCCGCCGGTCGGTGGCACCGAGGGCCCGCAGCACGAAGGACACCTTGGTCCCCTCCGCGTCGAACAGCGCGAGCAGCAGGTGCTCTTCGGTGACCACGGCGGCGCGGTCGCGCCGGGCCCGCTCCACGGCCTCGATCACCGCGGCCCGGGCCCCTGCCGAGAATCGCTCGAACATCAATGCCTCCCGTACTTCTTGTGCACGGCCTGCCTACTCACGCCCAGCTCCGCCGCGATCTCCTGCCACGACCAGCCCTGGGCGCGGGCGCTGCGCACCTGGACGGCCTCCAACTGCTCGAGGAGCCGCCGCAGTGCGGTCACGGCCCGAAGGCCGATCCGGGGATCACGGTCCCCGGCCCGCGCGGCGAGATCGGTTGCATCGGTCATGGCGTCAACCTACGTTGACACCCCTTCTCCTGTCAACCACAGTTGACAGGAGAAGGGGTCCGACGCGCCTAGGACGCGAGGAGATGCCCCGCGGCGACCGCCGAGGCGACCGTCCCACCGGCCACCACGGCCGACGCCGCGACCACGGGAACCCGCAGGCTCCACCGGCGCAGCGCCGCCGAGCCGGAGACGCGGGCGCGGAGCGCGTCCCGGCCGCGCAGCACGACCAGGCCGACGCCGGTCAGCGTGAGCGCCATGCCCAGACCGAAGGCGCCGACCAGCACGAGGGCGGTGCCGACCTTGCCGGTCAGGAGACCGGTCAGCAGCACCAGGAACGCCGAGGGCGAGGGCAGCAGCCCGCCCGAGGTGCCGAGCAGCAGCAGCCCGCGCCAGGTGAGGAGGGAGGGGGCGTCGGGGATGTGATGGCTGTGCCCATGGCTGTGGCTGTGCCCGTGGCCGTGCTCGTGGCCGTGGCCGTGGCTGTGATCGTGCGTGTGCCCCTCTCCATCGTGGTGATGGTGATCGTGGTGGTGATGGCCATGGCCTCCCTGCCCCCGCAGATGGCGCCGCAGCAGACTCACCCCCACCCCAACCACCACCAGCGCGGCGAGCAGTTGCAGCCACCCCGTCAGCGCCGCGATGTCCGGCGTGCTGTTCGCCGCCAGCCACCAGCCCACCGCGAGGACCGCCACCGAGAGGGTGTGCATGACGGCCACGATCCCGCCGAGCCAGACCGCGTCCCGCGCCCTGCCCCGGCCTGCCACGAGGTACCCGGCCGCCAGCGACTTGCCGTGTCCCGGCGCGCACGCGTGCAGCGCGCCGACGGCCGCCGACACGAGGAGCGCGAGCGGGAGCGCGGCGTCGTGGTCGAGCAGCGACGTCAGGTCGGTGGTCCAACTCCAGGCCGACAGGCCCGACGCGCCCGACCCGCCCGACCCGGAAGGGCCCGACCCGCCCGACCCGGCGGCCGTCCCCGTCAGCGCCAGGCTCCGCGTGGGCTCGTCGGCCGTGTGCAGCCCGCCCGCGCCGGAGTGGGTCACCGAGAGAGTCCGGTAGGCGGCGTCGACGTCCGTCAGGGCCGTGACCGTCAGTTCGATGCGGTCCGCCGCGCGCGGGCAGGCGAAGTGGACCGTCATGCCCTCGGCCCGGTCGACCGGGCAGGCGCGGCCGTCCTGGCGTACGACGAGGTGCCGGCGCAGATAGCCGGCCGGGTCGCCGCCGGACCGGTCCTTCAGGACGGCGACGTCGTCCGGCTGGGCCGACCAGGTGGCTTCGACGGCGGTGCCGGACGCCACGATCTTCACGACGGGCGGGGTTCCGAAGGGGTGCGCCTGCGCCGTCCCCGCGCTGCCGAAGAGCAGCGCGGAGACGGCGGTCAGCAGGAGCAGCACCCCGGTGCGCAGAGCTCGCACGGTGGTGCTCCCCCCTTACTTCCGGCGCCCGGCCAGCGCGTGGACCGTGCCGTCGTCCGTGAGGGCGAAGAGCCAGTCACCGCTGACGGAGAGGGCCGAGGCCACTCCCGCGCCGAGGTTGTACGAGGCGGTCTGCCGGCCGGTGGCCCGGTCCAGGACGAGCAGCCGCCCGTCCCAGGTCCCGACGTACACCTGGTCGCCCGTCACCAGCGGGTGCATCGTCGGGGAGCCGTCCCCGGCGGAACAGCCCGCCGCCGCGCGCCACTTGTCGTCCAGCGGGCTCTCGCCCGGCAGGTAGCCGGCCTTGGTCTCCCAGACCGGCTTCGACGGGGTGGGAGAGGTGGTGTCGTAGGCGCGGACGACACCGTCGCGGCCCGCGACGTACGCGGTCGTGCCCCACACGGCGGGGCTGGTGAGCGGGGCGCGCCCCGGCTCGCAGGTGCTGCCGCCGCCGAGCTTGGACTCCCAGACCACGGCGCCGGTGGCCGGGTCGTGGCCCCGGGTGCCGTACGCGGTGTGGGTCACCAACTGCGGTGTGCCCGTCGCCGGGTCGGTGAGCGCGGGGGACGAGTGGCTGTCGATGTCGCCCGCCGTGTCCTTCACCCACAGCTGGGTGCAGGTCGCGAGGTCCATGGCGATGACGGTGTTGCTCGACATGGAGTGCAGGTAGGCGGTGTCGGTGCCGGGCACGCGCACGGCGGTGCTGTGTGCCTGGCCCCAGGAGAAGGACGCTCCGAAGCCGCCGGGCAGCATGCCGCCGGTCTCGGCGTCGCGGCAGCGGACGGTGTACGCGTCCTGGTAGACGGCGACTTCCCGCTCCGTACCGCCCGTGAGGGAGAAGACGCTGACCGGGCCGCCCGCGCGGCCGTAGCGGCGCACGGTGTCGCCGTGGTTCTCCTCGCGGTCGATGGACTGCCAGGCGATCTTCCCGGTGGCCGCGTCGAGGGCGTAGATCCGGCCGACACCGGTGGTCAGATAGACCTTTCCGCCGTGGAGCGTCGGCGCCGACTCGGCGTCACCGTCGAGGTACGTACGCCACACCTGACGCCCACTGGCGATGTCGTAGGCGAGCATCATGCTGTACGGCGAGTCGAAGGCGCGCGAGGAGACGATGAGCCTGCCGTCCGCGACGACCGAGCCGTTGAGGTTGAACTGCTCGCCGGTGTGCCGGGCCCACTTCAGGTCGAGCTGGGCGCCCGGGTCGTCGCCGCTCGCGGAGCGGCCCTCCTCGGTGCCGCCCTGCCGCAGCCAGTCCTGGCCCGCCCGGGGCTTGCCGAGCGCGGAGTCGTCCACGACGCGGAAGGTGTTCCGTACGACCGGGAACTTCTTGCCCCGGGTGTCGTACGCGACCGATTCGGCGGTGTACGTGCCGGGCCGCAGCCCGTCCACGGTGCCGCTCGCGCGGGTCCAGGCTCCGCGCGGTGCGGGGCAGGCCTCGGCCTTGCCGCCGGGCGGGGTGTAGCAGTTCTCGATGCCCGGACGCGACGCGCCCTTCCCGAACCGCACGTCCTCGCGCTCGACGACGCGCCCCCGGCTGTCGCGGACGGTGAGGACCGCCTTGGCGGGGGTGCGGCCGTCGTCCTCCGCGTACACCTCGACGGGCACACCGGCCCGGCGACCGTGGACGCTGCCGTCGGCGGGGCTGACGAGCGCCGCGTCGTCGTCGATGTCGAACTGGCGGTGGATACCGGTCACATGCCCGGTGTCCTCGTTCCGGTGGGTGCGCGGGTCGTCGGTGATGGAGCTGAAGTCGAGGACCTTGTAGTCGGGCCGGGCACCGTCGATGCCGTACGTGCCCTGGTTGTTGATCTCGACCGAGCGCTTGAAGGCGCCGCGGCGGAACTCGGCCTGCTGGTTGTGGCCGGCCGCGACCATCCGTACGTCGTACTTGGCGAGTTCGTCGATGGTGGGCTGCATGCCCGCGCCCGGGCCCCACTGGGTGAAAAGCGAGCGGTGGGCGAAGACGAAGACCTGCTTGCCGACCGCGTGCCGGGCGAGGTCCTGGCGCAGCCACTCCAGCTGCGCCTTCAGGCCGCCGGCGTCGTAGTTGTCCTCCAGGACGACGATGTGGCGGCCGTTGCGGTCGAAGCTGTACCACTCGGGGCCGAGGTTGCGGCGGTAGTACTCCATGCTGCCGGCGTAGCCCTGGGAGGCCGCCGTGCCGCCGAAGTCGTGGTTGCCCATGACCGGGTAGAAGGGATGGCCGAGCCGGCCCTCCTGGAGGCCCTTGCTGAACAGGTCGTAGCCGCCCTGGCGGCGCGGTTCGGCCGCGTAGTCGGTGACGGTGAGGTCGCCGGTGGCGATCTGCAGGGTGGCGCCGTCGACCTCGGACATCGCCTGCACCTGTCCGGTCCACTGGGGCAGGATGCGGCGGGCCTCGTCGTCGGTGCGGTTGCCGACCTCCGGGTCGGAGTTCATGACCCACTTCTCGGTGGGGTTCGAGGCGTTGCGGTCGGGGACGAGGGCGAAGTCGACGCCGGTGGCGCCGGTCTCGGGGACCTTCTGGAAGAACCGCGGGATCCAGTCCTCGCGCAGGGCGGGCGTGTAGCCGTCGGGCGAGACGATGCTGACGAGGTCGGTCTCGCGCCGCGCCGGGTCGACCTGGAGGCGGTACGAGCCGTCGGCGCCGGTGGTGGTCCACACGGCGCCGTCGGTGACGTCGACGCCGGGCATGGGGCGCTCGCCCCGGTCCCGCTCGCCATTGCCGTTGGCGTCCTTGAAGACCGAGCCCTCGACCGTGACCGTGGCGGGTTCGGCGGTGTCGTCGGCGAACGCGGCCTGGGGCGCGAGGAAGGAGAGCGCGAGGGCGCCCGCGGCAGCGGCCTGGACGCGCCGCGTGGAGGCGCGCAGCCGGCGGGCGGCCATGAGCAGCGCGGCGGCGGCCACCGCGCCCAGGGCGACCGTGAGCACCGTGCGCCAGGGGAACGACGGGAGGGCGTGGACGCCGTCGGAGTCGACGAGCGGCGTGGCCGCGGTGGCGTCGGCGGTCGTGCCGTCGAACTCGACGACGACCTGGGTCAGGCCTGCCGTCTCGATGAGCGGGCCGAGGTCGAGGGCGTCGATCCGGCAGCTCCAGGCGAGCTCGACGACCACGCCGCCCGGCGCCCCGCCGTTGTCGCCGGGGACGCCCGAGCCGGTGGCCGGGCAGCCCGCGGCGAGCAGGCCGGAGGCCCAGGCCCCGGCCTGCTCGGGCGTCACGATGTCGTGGTGGACGATGAGCCGGCCGCTGGTGACGCCGTCACCGGGGGCGACCACAAGCTCCGCGTGCTCGCGCGAGACATGCGCGAACGCGGGCTGGGCGCCGATGCCCAGCACGAGGAACAGCAGCGCGAGGGAGAGCCCGGCCGCTGTGCGTATGTGTGTCATACAGCGAAAGCTAGCCACGCCGGTGTTCGGTTTCCGGTCATTCATCAACGGAAGTCATCAACCCGACCGCAAGTGTTCAGCCTTCGCTCGTTCAGGCGCCTAGGGGCGCATCCGGAACTCGTACGCGTCCGGCAGCGGTTCGTCGGTCAGGGCCGACCACAGCTCGCCGAGGGTCTCCGCGCCCTCGCGCAGGTCGGCGACCTCGAAGCCCGCGTCGAAGACGGCCCGGGCCTCGGCCCTCCGCCCCTCGGCGAGGAACAGCCGGGCCTCAAGGAGGCGGAACGCCCCACGCGCGCGTGCCTCGTCCGGCAGCCGGTCCAGGAGCGCGCGGGCCTGCGGGACGCACCCGGCCGCCAGGAGCGCGGTGACCGCCTCCCGGCCGAGCGCGCCCGTCACCAGGAGGTCGTCGCCGTCGAGGGCCTCGAAGGCCTCGGCGAACCGTTCGGCGGACCTGGCCGGGTGCCCGCCCTCCTGGTCGGCGACGGCCAGGCAGTGCAGCAGCGGCCAGCGCACGCCGCCTTCCTTCTGGAGTCCGCGCTCCCAGCTCCGTTCCGCCTGCGCGAGGTCGCCCGCGTGCCATTGCGCGATCCCGAGGTGGTACTCGGTCAGCGGCTCGGCCGGCGCGGTCTCCAGCATGTCCCGCCAGTGGTCCGCCACCAGGGACGGGCCGGGCGGGGCGCCCTCGGGCAGCGGCGGCAGGACGCCCGTACGGAGCAGCTCCAGCCACGGCTTCTGCTCCTCCCCCAGGGTCGACGCGGGGAACGGCGTCCCGGGCAGTTCGTGCCCACGGGCCAGGACTTCGAGGGCGCCCCAGCCGGAGCCCGCCGCGAGGACGGTGACAGGTTCGGCGTCGGCGGCCGAGGCCCGCCAGGTCGCGTACGCGGCGTCCACGGCGGCGCGCGGCAGGGCCGATTCCAGGGCCCGCTCCACGTCCGCGCGGGCCGCACCCCAGTCCTCGCCGTGCACGGTCCCGGCATCGGCCGCCAGCGGTCCGTACGTCTCCAGCCAGCTGAACTCCGCGCCGCCCTCCAGCTTCAGGTGCTCCAGCTGGGTCCGGGCCAGTCCGGCCTGGATCTCGGCGTACCCGGGGGCGCCGGGAGCGGTGAGCCACTCCTGCCAGCGCCGGCCGCCGGGCGCGGTGCCCCAGAGGAAGAGCTTCCGCCCCCGCAGCAGGTCCGTCGACGTCTGCACGAGTCCCCCGCCGGTCTCGTCGAGGGCGGCGATCCAGCGCCTGCCCGCGTCCGGGACGTCGTAGAAGTAGTCGGCGGGAAGGGTGCTGCGCAGCGGGTACGTACGGTCCTCGGACCGGCCCGCGCCGTCCGGGGCGACCGGTACGGGCACGCGGCGCAGGCCGCGCTCGTAGCCGTGATGCCACGCCGTTTCGGCGGGGGCGAGGATCCTGCGGTCCTCGGGGACGGCGGTGTTGGACCACCAGTAGACGGGGACGGTCCGCTCGTGCGGATTGCGGATCCGTACGCCGACGTAGAGGAAGTCGCTGCCCTCGGGCAGCCACAGGTCGACCTGGAAGGGCAGGTCGCGCAGCCGCTCCCACTCCCACAGGCGCAGCATCTGCCCGCCGCCGGGCGCCGGGACGATCGCGGCGTGCAGCGGCGAGCAGGAGAGGGTGGTGTGGCCGGTGGCGCCGATGTTCCACTCGATGCCGCCGGCGAACCAGGCGCCGTTGAGCGCGAAGGCGGCGGGCTGGAACACCGGGTTGCGGTGGACGAGTTCGCGGCCCGTGGGCTTGTGGTGCAGGGAGTGGACGCGCCCGCCGAGGCCGGGCAGCACGGTCGCGCGCACCCGGTCGTTCTCGATGACGAGCGCGTCGAGGTCGGCGGGCACGCGCTCCCGTCCGTAGCCGTCGCGGACCGGGGCGGGCATCATGGTGCGCAGGGGCGCGTACCCGAGCTGCCGGGCCATGTCGCGCGGCAGCTCGCCCTCGACGGCCCGTGGGTCGACCGCCGGGGTCCCGTCGAGGATCCGCAGCGCGGGCAGCGGGTTGTCCGGGCCCAACGGAGCCGCGGGCAGGGTCAGTACGGCACGTCGTACGGTCGTCATGGCGCCATCGAACACGGCGGGCGCGCGTCCGACCAGGGGGTCTGTCCGTCAGTCTTCGGCAAAGGCGGCGACGACGAGGTCCGTGAGGAGTGCTCCGGCCGTGCCGTCCGGGTCGAGATCGGGGTCGTAGATCGTGACGTTGAGGCCGACGCAGCGCTCGGAGCGGACCAAGGTCCGCAGCAGCGGGACGAGTTCCTCGGGAAGCAGCCCGTCGGGGTCGGGGCTGTCGACGGCCGGCATCACGGAGGGGTCGAGGACGTCGGCGTCCAGGTGCACCCAGAAGCCGTCGAGCGCGGGGGTCCCGAAGGCGGTGACCGTGGCGGCGGCGAGCTCGGCAGGTCCCCAGGCGCGCAGGTCGGCGACGGTGACGACGGGGACCTTCAGGGCGCGCAGCTCCACGAGTTCGGGGTCGTCGTGGTAGGCGTCGCGGATGCCGAAGAGCCGGACGTCCTCCTCGCGGAGGTAGGGGCCGCGGCCCTCCAGGTCGGTGAGGTCCCGCTGGCCCCGACCGGTGGCGAGGGCCAGCTCCTCGCCGCCCGCGGCGCCGACGCGGTCGGAGTTGCCGGGGTGGCGGAAGTCGGGAGAGGCGTCGACGGCGGCGAGTCCGTAGCGGCCGATGCGGCGCAGGGCGAGGGAGGCGCCGAGCTGGATCGAGCAGTCGCCGCCGAGGACCAGAGGGAAGTCCCCGGCCCGTACGTGGTGTTCGATCCGGTCGGCGAGGGTGCGGGTGTACGTCGCGAGGGCGGCCGCGTTGAAGACGCCGTCGCCCTCCTGCCAGTCGCCGAGGTCGTAGCGGGGCGGGGTGACGACCCCGCCTTCGAGGGCGCCGAGCCGGGCCACGATCCGGTTCTCGCGGAGGACCCCGGCGAGCTTGTGGCAGCCGGGCACGGTACCGGGAACCGGCGGTCGCAGGCCGAGGTTGGAGGGGGCGTCGAGGGCCACGATATTCCGCATGCGCCCCATCCTCTCCGCCGTACTCTGGATCTTCAACGGTGACGGGAGTACGGAGAGAGATGAGCACCCAGCACACCTACCGGGTGATCGTGCGCGGCGCGTTCGAGGGACTGTCCGAGGAGAGCCGGGCCCGCCTCCTCGCCGAGGTGGACGCGCACGGGATCGAGTCGATGCGGTTCACCGAGGAGGGCTCGCTCAGCTACGACAGGACGCTGAAGCACTTCTCGTACCGGCTTGTCGTCGTCTCGGACGCGGCGGACGGCGAGGAGATGGCCGGCGTCCTCGCCGAGGACCGGGTGGAGACGGCGCTCGCCGAGCTCGGTCACGCCCACGGGGCGCTGAGGTCGTCCGTGACCGACATGGACACGATGAAGATCAACTACAAGCGCTGAGCGGGGGCTGGAGGCTCCGGCGCGGTGATCGCCCAGCGCTCGTGGTCCCGCCAGGCGCCGTCGATGTGCAGCATGGCGGGCGAGAACCCTTCGAGCCGGAAGCCGGCCCGGCGCACGAGCGCGCGCGAAGCGGCGTTGCCCGGCTGGATGTTGGCCTCCAGGCGGTGCAGCCCGAGGGGACCGAAGGCGTACGGGAGGAGCAGGCCGAGGGCCTCGCTCATCAGTCCCCGGCCGGCCGCGTGCGTGAAGGCGCCGTAGCCGAGGGCGCCGCTGAGGAACGCGCCCCGGACGATGTTGTTGATGTTGAGGAACCCGGCGATCCGGCCTTGCTCCGCCCGCTCGCAGACCAGGAACCCCGCCCTGGCGGGGTCCTCGGTCAGCGCCTTGGCGTACGCGACGTAGTGCTCGGGCCGGTCGGGCGGGAAGAGACAGGGCCGGTGGGTGGCGCGGCTCTCGCGCGCCCGCGCGGTGAACTCCTCGGCGTCGTCGAGGGAGTAGCCGCGCAGGCCGACGCGCGGGCCGGCGGTGAGGTACGGGTACGGGTCAAGATCGTCGGACATGGTCCCAGGGTGCCAGGGCGGGGACGTCAGCGGCGGGCCGAGCGGACGCGGGGCGGGCAGGTCTCGCCGCGCTTGACCACGCCGATCACGACCGTCGTCCGGCCGTCGAGGGCCGCGCCCTCGTCCGGGTACTGCGTGCAGACCCACCAGCTCGGCGGCCAGAGCACCCGTCGGTCGCGGCCGCCGACGTCGTGGACGTCGAGGCGGGTGCGCGGGGCGAGGGCGGTGAACACCCGCCAGAGGCCCTTGCCGACGAAGGCCGGCATCGGCCGGGCGGGCACCGGCACGCCGTCGTCGGCCGCGACCGCGTCGTCCGCCGAGGTGACCGCCACGGCCGCGAGGGCGAGGAGGGCACCGGCGCCGAGGAATGCCGCCTTCCTCATGCGCGCCGCCGGGTCGCCGCGTAGTAGCCACAGGCCCCGCCGAGCAGGGTCGTGGCGAGGAGAGCCAGATAGAGGGGCATCGTCACCTCGGGAATGAGCAGCCGGATCCTGACCTGGCGGGTGTTCTCGAAGATCAGGACGAGGGTGATGACGGCGACGGCCGCCATCGCGATCCGGCCGGGCGTGAAGGGTCCGGTGGAGCGGGGCGCTGCGCCGCTCGATGTCTCCTTGGGACTCATGCCCGGACCTCTCCTCCGTCGTACGCGGCCGCCCCCGTGGGACCAGGATGGAGGGATCCGGTCCGCACGGGGGCGGTGGGAGGGCCGTACGGGTGAGGGTGCGGCCTCGCCCGTCGTGCCTGGTCGGTGAGCCCGGCCGGTGGGCCGACCGGCTCAGTGGTGGGCGAGGACCAGTTGCGGCTCGTCGGCCGGCTCCTCAGCCGGGTCGGGGCGCTGGATGAGCAGGGCGGTGACGACGCCGATGCCGAGCAGGGCGAGGGCCGCGTACATCGCGTGCTGGTAGCCCGCCTCGGTCGGTCCGCCCGCGTCGCTGCCCGCGGTGATCATCGCGGAGGCCAGGGCGATGCCGAGGGAAGCCCCGATGCCGAAGCAGGCACCGTTGAGGCCGGAGAGCGAACCGGGCTTGTCCTTCGGGGCGGTGGTGACGGCGAGGCCGTTGAGGCCGGTCAGCATGAAGCCGCCGTAGGTGACGCCGAGCGCCGCGAGCGAGGCGACCAGGATCCACTCGTCGTGCAGGAAGAAGGTGGCGAGGAGGAAGATCGCGAAGTTGGCGATCGCGCCGGTCACGACGATCTTCCGCCAGCCGATCCTCGGGCCGAGGCGCCCGGTCAGCGGGGCGGAGACCACACCGATCAGCTGGATCGGGGTGAGGAAGAGGACGGCCGCGGTCACGGCGGAGAGCCCGAGGCCGACCCGGGCGTCCTGCGAGAAGAGCGGGATGGTCAGCGCGATGGCGCCGAAGGCGCCGCCCAGGGTGCAGACGGTGGTGAGCAGCAGCGGCCAGGCGCGGCGGGAGGCCAGGACGTCGAGGTCGATGACCGGGTTGGCCGCGCTCTTCTGCGAGACGACGAAGAAGACCAGCGAGGCGAGACCGCCGAGCAGGAAGCCGAGGGTGAGAGGCGAGGTCCAGCCCCAGGCGGCGCCCTGGGCGAGGCCGACGAGGATGCCGGTGAGGCCGAGCGCGAGGGCGGCGATGCCCCGGGAGTCGAAGCGGCCGTCGGTCGCGGTGGGCGGGACGTCGGGGACGTACTTCCGTACGCCGATCAGGCCCGCGACGGCGATCAGGGTGGAGCAGACGAAGATGCCGCGGAAGCCGATGGTGTCGGCGATCTGGCCTCCGGCGATGGCGTCGATCCCGGCGAGGCCGCCGTTCACGGCGGTGATGATGCCCGCGGCCTTGCCGAAGCCGGCCGGCGTGAGCAGCTGGTTCAGGGTGAGGAAGGCGAGGGTGAACATCGCCGCCGAGATGCCCTGGAGGATGCGGCCGGCGATGAAGATCTCGATGTTCGGCGCGAAGACGCAGAGCAGGTTGCCGGCGATCAGGACGAAGGCGCAGACGATCATCATCGGCTTGCGGCCGCGCTGGTCGCTGAGGCGGGCGAGGGTGACCTGGCCGATGGCCGCCATCAGGAAGAAGAGGGTCTGGGAGAGACCGGCGGCGGCCGTGGTGGTGCCGAGGCGCTCGATGACATCCGGCAGTGCGGGGCTGAGCATGGTGGCGTTGATCTGGTACCCGAGAACGGCGAGCACCATCGCCAGGAGCATGGGACCTCGGCCCTTGAGGTCGGATGTGGCTGACATGTGGGCCCCTTTGCCGTGGATGTCATAACGATGAACCGAGCTTGTCTGACAAGCAACGCCCGAACAGAGTGAGTTCTACGCGCGTCACACGTCAAGACCCTTTGACCTGTGATTCGGAATACCGTTCACTTGCCGACAAGTCGACGGAGGAGGGGCAGTGGCGGTCAGCGGACAGCAGCGGCGACCGGTCGTGGTGCTCTACGAGCGCATCGCCGACGCCATCCACGACGGCACCTATCCCCCCGGCTCGACCCTGCCCTCCGAGCCGAAGCTCGCCGGCGAACTGGGCGTCAGCCGCCCCGCCCTGCGCGAGGCCCTGCTGCTGCTCCAGGAGGACGGCCTGCTCTCCGTACGGCGCGGGGTCGGCCGTACGGTCAACGACCACCCGCCCCGGCGGGGCTTCGAGCACATCCAGCCCCTGGAGGAGCTGATCGGCGCGGGCGCGCCGCTGCGGGTACGGGCGCTGCTGCGGGCGGTCGAGGAGCCGACCGACTTCACCACCCAGCACCTGCTCGCGCCGGCCAGGGCGGAGCTGCGGTTCTGGGAGTCGCTGCTGGCCGGGGAGGGTGCGGCGGCCGCGCTCAGCCAGGAGTGGGCGGCGGCCGACGACGTATTGGAGCGGGCGCACCCGGCCTTCGCCGAGGCACTGCGCACCGAGCCCGCGCCCGCGCGGACCTCGATGCTGGCGGTGCTCGCCGGGGCCTCGCGCGGGGTGTCGCTCGGCGCGCACAGCAGCGTGACGGCGACCCTGCTCGGACAGCGCAGGGGCGAGCAGCTCGGCCGCCCCGCCGACACCCCGGCGGTCCTCGTCACCCAGGTGGTACGGGTCGGGGAGACCCCGGTCCTGGCCGCCAAGCACATGCTCCCCACGGGCGCGCCGGCGCTGCCGGTCCTCCAGTCCAACTGAGCGGGCGACGGCCGTCACAGCGCCCCGCCCCCGCCGTGGCGTACACTTCCGCGCCATGCACTTGTCTGACAACCCTGCCGCTGCCCCTGCCGTCGTCGCCGAGTGGATCCGCCGCGCGCCGAAGGCCGTCCTCCACGACCACCTGGACGGCGGCCTGCGCCCCGCCACGATCGTCGAACTGGCCCGGGAGTGCGGCTACACCGCACTGCCCACCGAGGACCCGGCCGCGCTCGCGGTCTGGTTCCGGGACGCCGCCGACTCCGGCTCGCTGGAGCGGTACCTGGAGACCTTCGCCCACACCTGCGCGGTCATGCAGACCCGCGAGGCGCTGCACCGGATCGCGGCCGAGTGCGCCGAGGACCTGGCGGCCGACGGGGTCGTCTACGCCGAGATCCGCTACGCCCCCGAGCAGCACCAGGCGGCCGGGCTGACCCTGGACGAGGTCGTCGAGGCGGTCAACGACGGCTTCCGCGAGGGCGAGCGCCGTTCGGGCGGCCGGATCACCGTCCGCACCCTCCTCACGGGCATGCGCCACACCGACCGTTCGCTGGAGATCGCCCAGCTCACGGTGGCGCACCGGGACCAGGGCGTGGCCGGCTTCGACATAGCCGGCGGCGAGATCGGCAACCCGCCGGCCCGTCACCTGCCCGCCTTCCAGCACCTGAAGCGGCACAACTGCCACTTCACGATCCACGCGGGCGAGGCCGTCGGCGCGGAGTCGATCCACGAGGCCGTGCAGGTCTGCGGCACCGAGCGGATCGGTCACGGCGTGCGGATCACGGACGACATCGCCGAGGACGGCACGCTCGGCCACCTGGCCGCGTACGTCCGCGACAACCGGATCGCCCTGGAGGTCTGCCCGACCTCCAACCTCCAGACGGGCGCCGCCAAGGACTACGCCTCGCACCCGATCGACGAGCTGCGCCGCCTCGGCTTCCGGATCACGCTGAACACGGACAACCGGCTGGTCTCCGGCACCACCATGAGCGAGGAGTTCCAGCACATGGTGGACGCCTTCGGCTACGGCCCGGAGGTCTTCGAGGAGTTCACGATCGCGGCCCTCGACGCCGCCTTCCTCCCGCTTCCGGAGCGGCAGCGGCTGATCGACGAGATCGTCCGCCCGGGATACGCGGCGCTCACGTCCGCGTAGGGGGTGGGACCCCGGTCCGGGCCGGTCAGCTCTCGCGGTCGGCGAGCAGCCGCCACGTGGTGAGCGCGACGGTGGCCCGGACAAGGCCCGCGGGTTCGGCGAGGTCGATGCCCAGGGCCTTCCCGATCTGCTCCAGGCGGCGGGCGACGCTGCTGTGGTGCAGGTGGAGGAGCTGGGCGGCCCGGCGCTGGGAGCCGGTGGCGCAGTAGGCGTCCAGGGTCGCGAGGTCGCCCGCGTTGCCGGCGAGGGCGGCGATCGCCGCCACGTCCGGGTCCTCCCGTGCGGCGCCCGGCGGCACCTGCGCCAGGAGCGCGAGCGCCCCGAGCCGGGCGTGGTGGACGACCGGCCGGTGCGGGGTGGTGAACCGGAGCGCGGTACGGGCCTGCCGCCAGGACCGTTCCGGGCCGTCGGCGGCGCCGATGCCCGCGCGGGCGTCCGCGGGGAACCGGTCCTCGTCCACGCCCGTGGTCAGGAGGACGCCCACGTCGCCGACCGTGGCCGCCTTCACCGGGCGACCCGGGCAGACCAGGGCGCCGATCCGGTGGAGGGGCAGCCGCGACCGTACGGCGACGACCTCCACCGGCACGTCGGGGGCGAACCCCAGGAGCCGTAACGCCCGTGCCGTGGCGGCCTCGTCGCCGCCGGAGCTGATGACCAGTTCGACGAGGGCGGGATCGGCCATGGTGGTCCGGGCCGGTCCGTACCGCTCGACGACCGTCGCGGCGGCCAGGGCGAGCCGCTCCAGGACCACCACGTCGAGGAGCAGCGGAGGTCCGGGCCGCTCCAGCCACACCTCGCCGATCTCCTCCTCGTCCAGGGTGATCGGCACGGGCGCGGACCCGGGTACAGGCGTCGGCGGATCCGCCGGCGGGCTGCCGTCGGGCGCGACGCGCAGCGCCCGTCCCGTGCCATGGAGCCGGATCCCGGCCACGCACTCGGCAAGCCCCGCAGAGGCCCGCGCGAGCGCCGGAAGGTCCACCCGGCGGCGCATGAGCGTGTCGTAGAACGCGACGACGCGGATCGCGCCTTCGGCGTACGCATCCAGTCCCGACAGCCGTACGGCGAGTGCCTCCATGGCGCAAGAGTAGAGCGCGCGAGGGGCGCGGAGGGGCGCGCCGATCGGTGCGCGATCGGGGCGGGAGACGCGACGGGCGACGGGGTGACCGCGCGGTCGGGGGCCGTGAGGATGAGGCGCATGGATCCCGAACTCGAACCCTTCGTCCCCCTGCTCCCCCGACTGGACCTGACCGACCCGGTGGCCGCCCGGGCCAGGGTCGCCGCGCTCGCCGCCTCGATACCGGCGCCCGACACCACGGGCCTGGACGTCGAGGACCGAACGGTGCCCGCCGATCCTGACGTGCCGGTACGGATCTACCGGCCGAAGGACGCCCAGGGCGCCGTCCTCTGGCTGAGCGGCGGCGGCTGGGTCGTCGGCGACCTGGACACCGAGCGCCACTGGGGCGCCCGGCTCGCGGCCGGCTCCGGCGCGGTCGTGATCTCGGTGAACTACCGCCGGTCTCCCGAGCACCGCTTCCCCGCCGCCCTGGACGACGTGTACGCCGTGCTGTCCTGGACGGCCGAGCACGCGGCCGAGCTCGGCGTCGACCCGGACCGGATCGCGGTCGGCGGGCACAGCGCCGGCGGCGGTCTCGCGGCGGCGGTGGCGTTGCGGGCGCGGGACGAGCAGGGTCCCCCGATCCGCTTCCAGCTGCTCAATCAGCCGGCCCTGGACGACCGGCAGGAGACCTGGTCGCAGCGCACCTTCACGGACACGCCCGCGCAGGACCGCGCCACCGTCGCGATGGCGTGGCGGCACTACCTGGGCTCCGGGCAGGCCACCCCCTACGCGGCGCCGGCCCGGGCGACCGACCTGTCCGGGCTCCCTTCCGCGTACCTCTCCACCGCGGAGTTCGACCCGCTCCGCGACGAGGACATCGCCTACGCGCTGCGCCTGCTCCAGGCGGGCGTGTCGGTCGAACTGCACCAGTGGCCCGGCACCTTCCACGGGTCGCAGGCGATCCTGTCGGCCGACGTCTCCCAGCGGCAGCTCGCCGAACTCGGCGCGGCCCTGCGCCGCGCGCTGACCGGGCCCACCGGGTGAACGACGACCACCCGACCACCACCGAGGAAAGGCCTCACGACATGAGCGTCACCCCGATCGACCTCTTCTCCTCGTTCCTCCGCATCGACCCCGGCGGTGAGGTGCACGCCGTGCCTCCCGAGTTCGACCCCGAGCGGGACGGCTGGCAGGTGATGACGTTCCACGTCGAGGACGACGCCGACGTGCACGCCGACCACTGGGAGATCCACACGGAGGCGGACGAGGTGGTGGCCTGTCTGACCGGTGGGATACGGCTCTCCTTCCGCCCCGAGTCCCCGGGTGGGGCCGAGGAGGGGATCGAGCTGGCGGCCGGGACCGCGGCGGTCGTGCCGCGCGGCCGATGGCACCGGATCACGCTGAACGGCCCCAGCGACATCATGTCCCTCACCCGGCCGCGCGGAAGCCGCCTGGAGCGGCGGACCGAGGCCTGAGAGCACGTCAGGGCAGCCCCCGGGTCCGAGCGGGGGGCTGCCCTGCGGCTTCGCGCGACGGCCTACGCGCAGACGAGCGGACCCCGGGGGTCCGTGGCGGTCTGCGCGTCGGAGGCGCGCGGGGCGTGGTGCGCCGTGCGGGCTTCGAGGATGCCGCGGACCATCGGCCACTCCTCGTCCAGGACCGAGTAGAAGGCGGTGCTCCGTACGGCCCCGTCCAGGCCGCGCGAGTGGGCCCGGCGCACACCCTCGCAGGTGGCCCCCAGGCGTTCGATGGCGGCCCGGGAGCGCAGGTTGCGCGCGTCCGCGCGCATCGAGACGCGGCGGACGCCCCACGCCTCGAAGGCGTGGCGCAGCATCAGCAGCTTGGCCTCGGTGTTGATGCCGGTGCCCTGGGCTCCCGGTGAGAGCCAGGTGTTGCCGATCTCGGCCGCGTCGGGGACCGCGGTGAGCGGGTCGCCGTGGGGCACCCCGGGGACCGCGGGCCAGACCAGCGGTCCCTGCCAGTAGTCGAGCTCCAGGAAGCGGGTCGAGCCGACCACCCGCCCGTCGGCGGTACTGACGACGGCGAAGGGAAGCGCCCGGCCCGCGGCCTGATCGGCCAGGGCCCGTTCGATATAGATCTCCGCCGCGTCCAGGCTGTGGGGGACGGGCGTGAACGCGTACGTCGTACGGTCCTCGGTGCCGGCCGCGGCGATCGCGACGGCGTGCTGTGGTGCGAGGGGTTCCAGCCGTACGGTGCGGCCGGACAGCACAAGGGAAAGTGGCACGGGGCCTTCGGTCCTTCTACGAGGCGGGGAGATGCCACCCGCACCGGCGTCTCACGGTGCGTAGGCGGAGGCACAGTCTGCGGCCCGCTGCCCGCGGAGTGGGAAAAGAACAGGTAAAGACCGGCCGAAGGTCCCGTGAATCCACCCTTCTGGCCGCTAACCCACCCGGCCCTTGACAAGTGGCAGCTCAAGGATGCCGGTGTCCTCCGGCGCGGCGGTGACGATCACCGGCTTCAGCCCCCGGTTCCCGACGTACGCGTCGTCACTCGCCGCGATCACGAACTCCAGCCGGTGGCCCGCCTCGTAGCGGTGGGCGATGCCCGGCAGCTCGACCGTGAACGGCCGGGTCACGTCGGGCACGCGCACGGGCGCCACGAGCCGGTTGACCAGGGTCTTCTTCCCGTCCGGTGCCACGTCGTAGACCTTGGCGAAGAGCACCAGCCTGTCGGCGGCGTCGCCGGAGTCCTGGACCCGCTCGGCCTTCGGGGAGACGACCCGGAGTGTCGCCTTCGGGGCGCCGACGAGGTCGACGGGGGCGGTCAGTGGGGCGCTGGTCCAGGCGAGGTGGGTGCCCGCGATGTCGTACGGCTGCGGGTCGGGCAGCCCGATGAGGCCGGCGAGCGAGGATTCGGAGTGGCTCGTGGGGACCAGCCAGTTGGAGTACGTGCGGGACCCGCGGGCGACCTTGGCGCGGTTGTCGACGAGCTTGCCGTCCCCGGAGAGGTAGAGCTTCTGGCTGAGGGCGGGGACGCCGGCCGCGGTGCCGTAGCCGCTCTGCCAGGAGCGGTAGTACGCGAACTCGGCGCCCGTGTCCGTGCTCGCGTCGCGGCGCAGGTACCGGTCGAACCAGGCGAGGACGCGCCCGCCGACGTAACTGCTCTCCAGGTTCCCCTGCCCGAGGTCGAGTTCGCCGGGTGCCTGGCCGCCGCTGTGGCCCCAGGACTGCCAGATCATCTTGGTCTCGACGCCGCGCGCCTGGAGCCGCTCGTAGGTGTCCTGGGCCTCGTTGAGGGTGAAGAGGCTGTCGGCCTGGCCCTGGACGATCAGGGTCGGTGCCTTGACCCGGTCGAGGTACGAGACCGGGGAGACGCTCCGGGCGAAGTCGAGCATCTTCTTCGTCTCGGCGGCGGGGTAGCGGCCGGAGTTGAGCAGCCGGACGGTGTCGCAGGCGTCGGTGACGAAGTGCAGACAGCGCAGGCTGTTGATCCGGGACGGATCGAGGGACGGGACGAGCAGCGGCTGCCCCTCCCCCATCAGGTAGAAGCCGTTGGCCCACTGCCATTTGAAGACGCCGGGGGTGGCGCGGTCGGCGGCGTTCGGGGCGAGGGAGTACGCGAGGTCGTTCCAGGTGATGAGCGGGACGAGCGCGTCCAGCCGGGGGTCGACGGAGGCGGTGGCGAGCTGGATGGCGCCGCCGTAGGAGCCGCCGATCATGCCGACGCGCGGGTCGCCCGCGCCGTCCTGCGTGACGAAGTCCGCGCGGGTGCCGTCGTCGGCCGCCCGGGTGCCGCCGAGGAAGTCGAGGAGCCGGGCGGCGGCCTGCCCGTCGATGCGGGGGTCGTCGAGGGAGATCAGGCAGCCGGACTTGCCGAAGCCGAGCCCGGAGTAGACGAGTCCGACGTAGCCGCGCGCGGCGAAGGCCTTCCCGATGGCGTCAGTGGACCCGTCCGCCTTGCTCCCGCCGAAGCCGTTGGTGGCGAGCACGGCGGGCGCCGGGTGCGCCTCGTCCACCCCGGCAGGCCGGTACAGGTCGGCGTCGACGGCGCAGGTGCGCCCGCCCGCCTCGACGGTGAACGTCAGCGGGGTGACGGTGTACGCGCCGGGCTCGGCGCCGCTCGCGGGGCCGGCCAGGGCGAGCGGCGCGGCGAGCGCCGAACTCGCGGCCAGAGCGAGGAGCTTTCGGGAGAGCGGTAGCGCACGGGACACGGACACGGGGCCTCCACGCTGAGGATACCGACTGGTAAGTACCGAACCGGGCCCATGGTGTGACACGTGTCAGATCTCGTCAACGCGCCCGACAGCGGTTGTTGACGGAGATTCAGTGAAGGTCGGGGCGAGCGGGCGCCTAGGGGCGCGTACCTCAGGCGAGCGCCGGTACGTCCAGGGTCAGCGTCGCCGCCTCCGCGTCCAGGACTCCGGGGACGCCCAGCGGGAAGGTGAGCGCCGTCTCGCTGTGCCCGAAGCCCAGCTCCTCCACCACCGGGACGCCGAGTCCGCCGAGCCGGTCGGCGAGGACCGCGCGGACGTCCTCGTAGGGACCGCACTCCGCCCAGGAGCCCAGGGCGATGCCCGCGACACCGTCCAGCCAGCCGGAGCGCAGGAGTTGGGTGAGGATGCGGTCGAGCCGGTACGGCTCCTCCCCCACGTCCTCCAGGAGCAGCAGCCCGCCGCGGGCCGAGGGGCGGGCGTGCGGGGTGCCGAGGTCGGCGGCGAGGAGGCTCACGCAGCCGCCGAGGGTGACGCCGTGCGCCCGGCCGGGGGCCAGCGGGCGTGCGGTGGCGAGGCCGAGGGTCCGTACCGACTCGGGCTCGAACAGCGTGGCGCGCAGGGACTCCTGGGTGCGCGGGTCCTTGAGGAAAGTGGCCGCCGCGACCATCGGGCCGTGCAGGGTGGCGAGTCCGGCGCGGACGGCGAACGCCTCGTGCAGGGCGGTGACGTCGCTGTAGCCGACGAACACCTTGGGTCCGGCGGCCCGGATCGCCGACCAGTCGATCAGGTCCACCATCCGCTGCGATCCGTACCCGCCCCGCGCGCAGAGCACGGCGGACACGCCGGGGTCGCACCAGGCCTCCTGGAGGTCCCGGGCCCGGTCCTCGTCGCCGCCCGCGAGATAGCCCAACTCGCTGTGGACATCGAGGACATGGGGTGCGACGACGGGTTCCAGGTCCCAGCCGCGCAGGACGTCGAGTCCCGCCGCGAGCCGCTCCTCCGGGATCGGGCCGCTGGGGGCGACGACGGCGACGCGGGCGCCGGGGCGCAGTCGCGCGGGCCGGGTCGGCGGGGTCACGGTCATTTCCTCAGCTCCAGCGGCGGGACGTCGGAACGCACGACCCCGAAGGTCTGCGCGTACAGGGAGAGTTCGGCCTCCAGTGCGCGGATCATCGTCTCGGCCCTGCGGAAGCCGTGCCCCTCGCCCTCGAAGGCGATGTACGCGTGGGGGACGCCCCGTCCCGCCATCCGCGCGAGGAACCGCTCGGCCTGCGCGGGCGGGCAGATCACGTCGTCGAGGCCCTGGAGCAGCAGGAAGGGTGCGGAGATCCGCTCGACGTGGTCGAGCGGCGAGCGTTCCTGGTAGCGGGCCGGCACCTCGGCGAGCGGCCCGACGAGCGACTCCAGGTACCGGGACTCGAAGTCGTGGGTCTCGTCGGTGGCCCAGCCGAGGAGGTCGAGGATGGGGTAGATGATCGTGCCGCAGGCGTAGACCTCGGAGGTGACGAGGGAGGCGGCCGTGGTCCAGCCGCCCGCGCTGCCGCCCCGGACGGCGAGCCGGGCCGGGTCGGCGGTGCCCTCGGCGGCGAGCGCCTCGGCGACGGCGGCGCAGTCCTCGACGTCGACCACGCCCCACTGCTCGCGCAGCCGCTCGCGGTACTCGCGTCCGTAGCCGGTGGAGCCGCCGTAGTTGACCTCGGCGACGCCGATGCCGCGGGAGGTGAAGTAGGCGATCTCCAGGTCGAGGACGAGCGGGGCGTGCCCGGTCGGCCCGCCGTGCGCCCACACGACATAGGGCGGCAGCTCGTGCCCGGAGGGGGTCCGGTCGGGGCTGTGGGGCGGGTAGACGTGGGCGTGGATCTCGCGGTTGTCGGGCCCGGTGAAGGTACGGATCTGGGGCTCGGGGTAGTACGACGGGTCGACCGGGTCCTCGTGGGCGGAGCCGAGCACCCGGGCCCGGCCGGTGCGGGTGTCCAGCTCGACGACCTCGTACGCGCTGCGCGGGCTGGCGGCGACGCCGACGACCCGGTCGCCGAGCACGGCGAGGGTGGCGGCCCACTCGGTCCACGGTCCCGCGGCGTCGACGAGTTCGCCGCTCTCGGGGTCGAGTATCCCGAGGGCGGTGGCGCCCTTGCCGTGGATGACGGCGACGAGGCCGTTCTCCAGGGGCTGGAACCAGCTGAGGCCGATCTTCCAGAGCGGTCCGCCGAACTCCTCGGGGCGCGGGCACAGGGCGACCGGTTCGCCGCCGTCCTCGGTCTCCGTGCGGTAGAGGTTCCACCAGCCGCTGCGGTCGCTGACGTACAGGAGCAGGCCGCCGGCCGACCAGCCGACCTGCGGCACGGACTCCTCGGGTCCGCCGGCCACGGTCCGTGCCGGGCCGAAGGTGCCGTCGGGGGTGATGTCGGCGAGGAGGACCTCCGTGCCGTCCCAGGGCATGCGCGGGTGGTCCCAGCCGATCCAGGCCGCCTGTCGGCCGTCCGGGGAGAGCCGGGGTCCTGTGACGAACCGGTGCCGTCCGTCGGAGAGTTCACGGATCGCACCCCGGTCCTCGGCGGCCGATCCGTCGAGGGGCACGGCGACGAGAACGCGGCGCACGTCGGTGGGCGCGCGGCCGGTGAACTCCTCAAGGACGCACCAGACTTCGCCGCGCTCGGGGTGGAACACCGGGTCGACCCAGCGCAGTCCGCCGCCGACGGAGGAGACGGGCGTGAGCGGCCGGGGCCCGGCACCGGCGGGAGCGTCGGGTTCGTACGCGTACAGCCGCTGGTCGGCGAAGTGGACGAAGACGACGAGCGGGCCGTCACCCTCGCGCGCCTGGCCCGCCCAGGGCAGTCCGCCGTACTCGATCACCCGGCTGCGGACGTTCCAGGGGGCCGGGAGCACCGACTCCTCGGTGCCGTCGGCGCGCCGGCGTACGAGCGCCCGCCGGCCGCCCTCGGTGGGGCGGGGCGCGGTCCACCACACCTCGTCGCCGACGACGCCGACGTACTCGGGCCGCCCGTCGTGGCGGGCGGCCAGCGCGGCGTCGATCGGGGAAGGCCAGGTGCCGTAGGCGCCCGTGGGTACCATCGCGACTTCCTTTACACGGACTCGGGCGGGGACACGCGAACTCGAACTCGACGCAACCTACGCCGACTTCAGGTAGTGGTCGAGGACCCGGACCCCGAAGTGCAGGGCGTCGACGGGCACACGCTCGTCCACGCCGTGGAAGAGCGCGCCGTAGTTCAGCTCCGGGGGTAGCCTCAACGGGGAGAAACCGTAACCGGTGATGCCGAGCCGGGAGAACTGCTTGGCGTCGGTGCCGCCCGACATGGTGAACGGGAGGACGTGCCCGGACGGGTCGAAGTGCTCGACGGCGGCCCGCAGTTTGGCGAAGGTCGGCGAGTCGACCGGGGCCTCCAGCGGGACCTCGCGGTGGTGGAACTCCCACTCCACGTCGGGCCCGGTGAGCAGGTCCATCGTCGCGACGAACTCCTCCTCGCCGCCGGGCAGCATGCGGCCGTCGACGTAGGCGACGGCCTGCCCGGGAATGACGTTGACCTTGTAACCGGCGTCGAGGATCGTCGGGTTGGTGCTGTTGCGCACGGTCGGTTCGACGAGCGCGGCGGCCGGTCCGAGCTTCTCCATGAGCGCGTCGACGTCGAAGCCCTCGGCGGTCACGTCGGTCTCGATGCCGTACAGCGCGGCGAGTTCGGTGAGCGCGGCCCGTACGGTCGGGGTGAGGCGGACGGGCCAGGTGTGGGCGCCGATCCGGGCGACGGCCTCGGCGAGCCGGGTGACCGCGTTGGCGGTGTTGACCTTGGAGCCGTGACCCGCCCGGCCGTGCGCGGTGAGCTTGACCCAGGCGGTGCCGCGCTCGCCCGCCGCGATCGGGTAGAGCGTGAGGTCGGGCTGCGGATGGAAGCTGAACGCGCCGGACTCGCTGATGCCTTCGGTGCAGCCCTCGAAGAGGCCGGCGTGCCGGTCGGCGAGGAAGCCCGAGCCGTCGACGGCGCTGTCCTCCTCGTCGGCGGTGTAGGCGAGGACGATGTCGCGTCGCGGCCGGATGCCCTGGCGCGCCCAGGAGCGGACGACGGCGAGGACCATCGCGTCCATGTTCTTCATGTCGACGGCGCCGCGCCCCCACACCACTCCGTCGCGGACCTCGCCGGAGAAGGGGTGGACGGCCCAGTCGGCGGGCTCGGCCGGGACGACGTCCAGGTGGCCGTGGACGAGGAGGGCGTCGGCGGACGGGTCGGTGCCCTCGATCCGGGCCACCACGTTGGTCCGGCCCGGGGTCCGTTCGAGGAGATTTGGCTCGAGCCCGGCGGCGGCGAGCCGCTCGGCGACGTACTCGGCGGCGGGCCGTTCGCGGCAGTCGCCGCCGCCCCGGTTGGTGGTGTCGATCCGGATCAGCTCGGAGGTGAAGGTCACGACCTCGTCCAGCGCCGCGCCGTCCAGGCTCCGCAAGGGCTCAGCCATACTGCTCCTCCACCGCTGCGGAGACGATCGTGATGACCGCCTTGAACGTACGAATGCCCTCGTACATCCTCTCGCTGGTGTACGCGACACGGCGCTCGCCGCTCCGCGCCACCCCCGGGACGACGGTCGCGGCGCCGGTCAGGTGCTCGGCGTCGAACTCCAGCTCGAAGGTGAACGGGCCGGCCTCCACCGGCTCGTGCCGTACGGCGAGGGCGACGGCGTCCTTCGCGGCGGCCCGGATCTCGCTCGCCGTGCGCTTCGGGGTCCGGCACACCGCCGCGTACCGCGAGACGTAGTCCTTGACCGCGACCTTGCGCGACTCGGGCGCGTAGCCGAGGGCGTCCTCGCAGGCCAGGTCGTCCCCCGTGAAGAGGATGACGGGCACG
The DNA here is from genome assembly GCF_053594455.1 of Streptomyces sp. NPDC001927. Classification (NCBI taxonomy): domain Bacteria; kingdom Bacillati; phylum Actinomycetota; class Actinomycetes; order Kitasatosporales; family Streptomycetaceae; genus Streptomyces; species Streptomyces sp. NPDC001927. Next base: position 198,109 of record NZ_JBSFEN010000001.1, read on the forward strand.
CCGTACTCCGCGACCACACGGGCGTTGAGCAGCCCCTCGCTCGCCCGGACGCCGTTCAGCCAGACGCCGGTGATCGAGTTGGCCAGGTAGGTGTGGGCGAGGACGCCCTCGGTTCCCGCGCCGGTGTGGTAGCCGACGAAGGCGATGCCGTCGACGTCGCCGTGCTGCACCCCCTCGACCATGGACAGGGTCTTGTGCCGCCCGGTGATCATCTCGGCCCGCTCGTCGAGCTGTTCCAGGAGGAGGTTGCGCATGGACCAGTGCGCCTCGTTGATCAGCACCTCGTCGGCGCCGCCGTCGAAGAAGCCGAGGACCGCCGCGTTCACGTCGGAGGTGAACATGGGCCGACACCGCTCCCATTGCGGGGTCCCTGGCAGGACGTCGCCGGGCCAGGTGACGCCGGTGGCGCCCTCCATGTCGGCGCTGATCAGGATCTTCACTAGCCCTGTCCCCTCACGTTCGGTGACGACGACGCTCCTGCGGCGTCACGTTACGCCGCGAGGAAGGGCCAGGCCAGGACCCCGAGAAGGTTTAATGGTCTAGACCTCTAGGAGCACACGGTCGCCATCGCGCCGCCGCGCGCGTGCGGGCAGCAGGGACAGCAGACCGAGGACGGCGAGGACGGCGCCGAGCCAGAGCGGCGCACGGAGCCCGTGCGCGTCGACGAGGAGGCCGCCGAGGGACGAGCCGATGATGACGCCGAGGGTGATGAAGGAGGAGTGGACGGTGTTCACCAGCGGCCCGGCGTTTCCGGCGCGCTGGACGCGGGTGACCATGGCCGGGTTCATGGTGACACCCACCAGGCCTATGCCGATCATGAGGCCCACGGCGGCCGGGCCGACGTCGGCGAGCAGGGCGAAGCCGCTCAGGAACAGGACGTTGAGGGCGAGTCCGACGACCTGCACCCCGAGGGTGCGGCGGTCCGCGAGCCGGCCCACGACGGTGTTCCCGACGACCGTGGCGGCGCCGTAGAGGACGAGCAGGAGGGGAACGGTCCCCTCCTCGAAGCCGCTGACCTCGGTGAGGATCGGGTTGAAGTAGCTGAAGGCGGCGAAGGTCGCGCCGATGATGAGCGTGCTGGTGACGAGCGCCGCCCACAGCGGGGGCCGACGGAAGACCTGGACCTCGGCACGGAAGGAACCGCCTCCGTTCCCCGGCAGTTCCAGGTGGGGCACGCCCACCGCCACCGCCGCGGCGGCGAGCACGGCAAGCACGGCGATGGCCCAGAAGGCGGCGCGCCAGCCCAGGTGCCCGCCGATGAAGGTCGCCAGGGGCAGCCCGAGGAGGGTGCCGAGCATCAGACCGTTCATCGCCACGCCGATGGCGCGGCCGCGGATCTCCTCCCGGGTCAGCGCGGAGCAGACGGAGATGGCGACGCCGAAGAAGGCCTGGGAGGCGACGCCGGTGATGACGCGCGCGGCGACCATCGCACCGTACGAAGTGGCCGTCGCGGCCAGCAGATTGCCCGCCAGGAAGACGCCGAAGAGCACGAGGAGCGCGGGCTTGGGGCGCAGCTTGAGCACGGCGACGGTGAGGAAGGGACCGCCGACGGCCATGGCGACGGCGAAGGTGGTGATGAGGTAGCCGATCTGCGGGACGGTCGCGTCGAGCCCGGCCGCCATCTGCGGCATGAGGCCCGCGACGACGAACTCGCTGGTGACCATGGCGAAGATGCCGATGGCCAGTACGTACACGGCGCGTGGCACGTGGGTTCACGTCCTTCGTTGCTCGGGGCGGGAGGGTCAGTTTTGGACTGATCAGTACGAAATGAAGGCGCGGAGGAGCGGGGCGGACCCCCGACGGGGCCGCCCTCAGGCGCGACAGACAGATGTCAGACGGTCATGGCGTCCAGCGCGACGGCGGCGACGGACTCGATGACGGCGCGGTCGGCGCCGTTCTGCGCGGAGACGCGCATTCCGGCGACGGCGGCGGTGAAGAAGCGCGCGAACTCGTCGGGCCGACGGTTCCGCGAGAAGACGCCGTCGCGCTGACCGGCGGCGATGGTCGCCGTGAGCGCCGCGAGCCGGCGCTCCTGGTCCCGCCCGAGGAGGGCGGCCACCTGGGCGTCCCGCCCGGAGAGTTCGACGGTGGTGTTGACGCCGAGGCAGCCGATGCCGATCCCCGCCCTGCGGTGGGTCTCCTCCATCGCGACGACCGAGGCCATCACGCCCTTCAGCCGGTCGGCGGGCGGCAGCGACTCGTCCTCCAAGAGGGCGAGTTGCGTGTCCGTCGTCAGTTCGGTGTAGCGCGTCAGCGCCCGCAGGAACAGGGTGTGCTTGCTGACGAAGGTGTTGTAGATGCTGCTGCGCCCCAGACCGGTCGCCTCGCACAGGTCCTGGGTGGAGGTGGCGTCGTAGCCCTTCTCCCAGAACAGGAGCATCGCGGCGTCCAGGGCGCGCGCCTCGTCGAACGTCTTCGGGCGTGCCATGCGAGCACCGTAGCAAGTATTGGACTGGACGGTCCAATACTGATCGCGGCGCCATGCCCGCCTTGATCCGAATTCGGGCGATATCTCGTCAACCCGTCCGTATAGGCTGGCCGCTGCGGATTTTCGCCCCGCGCCCCCTACCCCCTGCGTCAGGAGACCTCTCGGTGACCACCGTGATCGCCCCCTCGGAAGCCACCGCCCCCGAGGCGGCCGACTTCGTCGTCCAGGACGTGCCCGATGTCGTGGTGCGGGACGCCCGGGAGTTCGGGGTCTACGCCCGGACCGGCGGCTGGGCGTTCGCGCTCAAGGTGGCGCGGAGCGTACGACCCGGCGGGCAGGCCGCCGGAGAGTCCGGGAAGGTCTCGGCGAAGGCCTTCGCCGAGCTGGCCGAGTGCTCCCCCGAGCGGGTCATGCGGTTCTACAAGGCCTGGGACATGGCCGCCGACGACGGCCTTGTCCCGCAGTTCGAGGCGCTGGCCCCGGGCGAGGACATCGAGCTGCCCGAGGCCGACGTCTGGCTCTCGTACTACTCCTCCCGCTCCAGCGCCTCCTCCGTGCGCGGCCACGCGATCACCGCCGCCGCCGAGGCCGAGGGCATCCGGCCGACGAAGGCCCTCGAGGTCGCCGAGAACCCGACCGCCCTGCGGGCCGCGATCCTCGCCGACCCCGGCACGGCGGAGGCCGCGCGCGGCGCGCTGCTCGACCGGATGAAGGAGGACCCGGCGCTGCAGACCGAGATGGCCCGCGCCATCGCCAGGACCGGCGACCTGAAGAAGGCCGTCGCGAACGAGGCCAAGGCCGCCGACCGGATCGGTTACGTACGGCAGATCGTGGAGAACGGGCAGATCAAGACGCCCGCCGGGCAGACCGTCGAGGCGCCCGCCGCGCTGCGCGCGGAGGCCGAGCGCCACCTCTCCCTCATCGACGAGCTCGACGACACCGAGGAGGCGGGCGAGTGGGCCGGTGAGGCGTACGACGCGGTGAAGGTCATGGTCGCGGAGGCCGTGGAGGCCGATCCCGCGCTGCGCGTCCAGGAGCGCCGCACGAAGTTCTACAACAGCCTGCAGAAGGCCACGAAGGTCTTCGAGGAGCTGACCCTCGACGAGGTCCTGGAGGAGGACGTCATGGAGGACGACATGCTCCAGCGCCTCGAAGCCCTCCAGGCGGCGATCAACAGCTGCATCGACACGCTGCGCAAGGCGACCGCCGCCTCCTGAACCGGGCCGACCGGGCTCCGCTCAGTCCTCGTGGCCGAGCTGCAGGTCGCGTTCGGTGCGTCCGCCGCCCGCGACCTGGAGCACGGTGGCGACCGGCGGATAGCCGGCCGCGATCACCGTGTACTCGCCCGAGGACAGGTCCACGAAGCGGAACGTGCCGTCAGGGCCGGTCGTCAGGGTGTCGACGACGTTCCCGGCCGCGTCGAGGAGCGTCACCCGCGCGTCCTCGACGGGCCGGCCGCCCCCGGCCCGTACGGTCCCGCGCAGCACCGCCCCACCCGCCAGCTCGATGTCCTGGCGGGTCTCGCGGGAGGCCTGCACGCTCACCGGCAGCGCGGCGGGCCGGAAGGCCGGGGCGCTGGCGGCAAGCGTGTACTCCCCCGCCACCAGCTCCGTGATGACGTAGCCGCCCTCGCGTCCGCTGCGCGTGGAGGCGACGACCTCGCCGCGTACGTCGGTGAGGGTGACCGCCGCGTCCCGTACGGGAGTTCCGTCGGCGGTCACGACAGAGCCGGCCAGTCGGCCCGCGCCGCCGAGGACCACGTCGAGCTCGACGGGCCGCTCGCCGACGGTGACGGAGACGGCCTGCGGCTGATGGCCGCCGGCCGCCGCGATCAGGACGTACGCGCCGGGGCCCGGGACGCTCAGCGCGTACCGGCCGTCCTCGCCACTGCCGCCGCGGCCGATCTGCCGCCCCTGGACGTCGATGAGGGTCAGGGCGGCGCGCGGGACGCGGCTGCCGTCGTGGTGCTGGACCGTGCCGCAGACGGGGAGTCCCGCGGTGTACGCGGCGGCGGGGGCGGCGGACGCGCGGGCGCGGGGCACGGCGGTGGGGGCCTCGGTGGTGGGGGTGTGGTGGGACACCAGCGGTTTCTCCTTGAGGAAGAAGGCGAGGACGAGGCCGAGCACGAGGACCGGCACGAGGTAGAGGAAGATGCGCGGCATCGCGTCCGCGTACGCCTGGATGTAGGCGTCGCGCAGCGCGGGCGGCAGGGCGTGCACCGCCTGCGGGGTGATCGATTCGGCGGCGGGGAGCGGGGCGCTCGCCGTGCGGGGCAGGGAGTCGGCGAGGGCGTCGTCGAGGCGGGAGGCGAAGAGGGTGCCGAAGATCGCGGCGCCGACGCTGCCGCCGATCTGCCGGAAGTAGTTGTGGGCGCTGGTGGCGGTGCCGAGGTCGGCGGGGCGGACGGAGTTCTGGACGGCCAGGATCAGGACCGGCATGACCAGGCCGATGCCGATGCCGAGGACGGCCTGCCAGAGGCTGTGGTGCAGGCGCGGGGTGTCGGTCTCCATCCGCGAGAGCAGCCACATGCCGACGACGGAGATCGCTCCGCCGGCCACCGGGTAGATCCTGTAGTGGCCGGTACGGGTGATGAGCTGTCCGGAGACGATCGAGGCGAGGACGATCCCGCCCATCAGCGGCAGCATGAGGAGGCCGGACTCGGTGGCGGTGGCGCCCTCGACCATCTGCAGGAAGGTCGGCAGATAGCTCGCGGCGCCGAAGAGCGCGATGCCGACGACCGCTCCGACGAGGCTGGTGACCGTGAAGACCGAGTCGCGGAACAGCCGCAGCGGGATGAGGGGTTCGGGGGCGAAGTGCTCGACGACCAGGAAGAGCAGGGCCGTTCCGGCCGCGCCGGCGGCGAGACCGAGGATGACCTTGGAGTCCCAGGCGTACTCGGTCCCGCCCCAACTGGTCAGCAGAACAAGGCAGGTGGAGGCGGCGGCGAGCAGGATCGCGCCGAGGACGTCGAGCCTGGCGCGGGTCTTCGGCTTGGGGAGTTTGAGCACGACGGCGACGACGGCGAGGGTGACGAGCCCGAACGGCACGTTGAAGTAGAAGCACCAGCGCCACGAGACGTGGTCGGTGAAGAAGCCGCCGAGCAGCGGTCCGGCGACGGAAGCGAGGCCGAAGGCGGCGCCGATGAGGCCCATGTAGCGGCCGCGCTCCCGGGCCGGGACGATGTCCGCGATGATCGCCTGGACACCGATCATGAGCCCGCCCGCGCCGACGCCCTGGACGGCCCGGAAGGCGATGAGTTCGTCCATCGACCGTGACCAGCCGGCCAGCGCCGAGCCGATGACGAAGACCACGATGGCGAAGAGGAAGACGCCCTTGCGACCGAAGAGGTCGCCGAGCTTGCCGTAGATCGGCAGGCCGATGGTGGCGGTCAGCAGATAGGCGGTGATCGCCCAGGACATCCGGTCAAGGCCCTGGAGTTCGCCGACGATCTTCGGCAGGGCGGTGGCGACGATCATCTGCTCGAGCGCGGCGAGCAGCAGCGCGAGCATCAGGCCGATGAAGACGAGCCGGACGCGGCGAGGATCGAGGGCGCCGTCCTCGGCCGGGAGCGGTGGAGCCGAGCCGGCCGGCGGATCGTCCGCGACGCCCGGCACCTCGCCCTTCACCAGCGTCATCGCACCCACGTGCTGCTCCCCTCGTCACGACATCAGCGCCGCGCCATTCTTCGCATTGGGCGCGAAGCGGGAGCAAGTCGGACGGTACGGAAGCTCAGTGCCGCCCATGGTCGTGAACGGGCCTGCCACAGGGCGCACTTGGGGCGCTCATCAGCGCGTTTACGGAGAGCCGCGCGACCCCCGAGTGCGCGGGGCGCTCTTGCGGGGGTCGCGGGAAAACCACTCGAATCGGTGAGCGCGTGGGCGTTACTTCTCCACCTCGGTGGCGAGGTTGGCGAGGATGGCGTCGTAGATCCGGCCAAGTCCCTTGGGCGCGAAGGTCTTCTCGAAGAAGCCGCCGATACCACCGGCGCCGTTCCAGACGGTGGAGACGACGGCCTTGGACTTCCCCTCACCGGCGGGGGTGACGGTCCAGGTCGTGACCATGGAGGAGTTGCGGTCCTTCTCCACGAGCTGCCCGTCGGTGGGCTCGGTGACCTCCAGGAGGCAGTCGCGGACGCGCTTGCTGGTGGCCTGGAGCTTCCAGTGGACGAGCGTGCCCTCGCCGTCGCCGCCCTCGCGCACCTCGTACTCGCTGAAGTGCTCCGGCAGCAGCTGCGCGCGCTTGCCGGCGTAGTCGGCGAGGGTGTCGAACACCGTCTCCGGGTCCGCCGCGATGATCCGCTCCGTCGTGGCCTCGACCTGCGCCATGGCACTTCCTCCAGCACTTGGTTCTTCAGGGGTGTGGCGCCCAGCCAACCACCTGCGCGCGGGCCTCCCAAATCCGGGTTCCCCCTGACATTCCCGCTGGGACTCCCTTTCCGGCTTGCGACGATCAAGGGAACAGGTGTTCTATTCTGGGAACGGCTGAGGACACTGCTACCGAGGAGGCGTCCATGCGCTGGGACAATCTGGGCGACAACGCCGTCGCCGGCGAGACCGCGCTGTTCGGCACGGACGCGGTCACGACCAGGACCTTCGACACCCCCGAGTTCCGCGGGATCACCTTCCACGAGGTGCGGGCCCGCTCGATCGTGAACCGGGTGCCGGGCGCCTCCCGCATGCCGTTCGAATGGACGGTCAACCCGTACCGCGGCTGCACGCACGCGTGCGTCTACTGTTTCGCCCGCAAGACCCACAGCTATCTGGACCTCGACACCGGTCTCGGCTTCGACTCCCAGATCGTCGTGAAGATCAACGCGCCGGAGCTCGTGCGCCGCCAGCTCTCCTCCCGCCGCTGGCAGGGCGCGCACATCGCGATGGGCACGAACGTGGACTGCTACCAGCGCGCCGAGGGCCGCTACCGGCTGATGCCGGGGATCATCGAGGCCCTGCGGGACCACGCGAACCCCTTCTCCATCCTCACCAAGGGCACCCTGATCCTGCGCGACCTCGATCTGCTCGTCCAGGCGTCCGAGGTGACCGAGGTCGGCATCTCCGTCTCCGTCGGCTTCACCGACCAGGAGCTCTGGCGCACCGTCGAACCCGGCACGCCGTCCCCGGAGCGGCGCCTGGACGTCGTACGGACGCTCGGCGAGCACGGCATCGGCTGCGGGGTGCTGATGGCCCCGGTGATCCCCTTCCTGGGCGACCGGCCCGAGCAGCTGCGGGAGACCGTGCGCGCCATCGCCGAGGCCGGCGCGACCTCCGTGACCCCGCTCGTGCTGCATCTGCGGCCGGGGGCGCGCGAGTGGTTCTTCACCTGGCTGCGCCGGCACCACCCGGGCCTTGTGGGACGGTACGAGCGGATGTACGCGGACGGGGCCTACGCGCCGACCTGGTACCAGCGCCGGATCACCCGTCAGGTGCACGAACTGGCCGCCGAGTTCGGGATCGGACCCGCCGGACGGCGCGCGCCGCGCCGGATACCCGTACCGGAGGAGTCCGCGCCGCTCCCGGGGGAGGCCGAGCAGCTCAGCCTGATCTGAATCCGAACGACGGCTCGCGTTCCGCCGGATTCCGCTGTCCGATGAACTGACGGATCGTCTGTTCGGGTCAACTCTGGGCGGAACAGGTCCTTTTCCCTTTCCTTCTGGGCACGGACGCCCTATGACCACACGCGCAGGAATGCTGATCGCGGCTGGGGCGCTGGTCGCCGGGACGGCCACCGTCCTGCCCGCGTCCGCCGCTCCCCGGCCCGAGCCGTCCCCCCGCCCGATCGCGCCGCTCGTCTGGAGCGGCTGCGCCACGGCGGCGTATCCGAAGCTCCAGTGCGCCACGCTCAAGGTGCCGCTGAACCACGACGACCCGGCGGGCCGGTCGATCTCGCTCGCGCTCACCCGGATCCCGCACACCGCCGCGACCTTCCAGGGCCCGCTGGTCGTCAACCCGGGCGGGCCGGGCGGCAGCGGACGCACCATGGCCGGGTTCGTGGCCGCCTCGCTGCCGGCGAAGGTCGCGGCGGAGTACGACGTCATCGGCTTCGACCCGCGCGGGGTCGGCAAGAGCGAGCCCGCGCTGAACTGCCGGCCCGGCCACTTCGACCCGGTGCGGCACGACTCGGTGCCGAGCGGTGCGGAGGGCGAGCAGCTCGGCGTCGAGCGGGCGCAGGCCTTCGCGAAGGCCTGCGGGGACAAGTACGCCGACGTCCTGCCGTACATCGACACGGTCAGCACGGCGCGGGACGTGGACGCGATCCGCGCGGCGCTCGGCGCGCCGAAGCTCACCTACCTGGGCTACTCCTACGGCACCTACCTGGGCGCCGTGTACGCGCGGCTCTACCCGGAGCGGGTGCGCCGCATGGCGCTCGACTCGGTCGTCAATCCGCAGGGCGTCTGGTACGAGGACAACATCGCGCAGGACTACGCCTTCGACACCCGCCACAAGGACTTCATGGCCTGGGTGGCCCGCGAGAACGCCACGTACGGTCTCGGCACGGACCCGGCGGCGGTCGAAGCCGCCTGGTACGGCATGCGGGACGCGCTGCGGACCACCCCGGCGGGCGGCAAGGTGGGGCCGGGCGAGCTGGAGGACACGTATCTGCCCGGCGGGTACTACAACGGCTACTGGCCGAAGCTGGCCGAGGCGTTCTCCGCGTACGTCAACGACAAGGACGCGGCCCCGCTGACCCGGGCGTACGAGAACTACGGGGCGATGGACGCGGCCTCCGACAACAGCTACTCGATCTACACGAGCGTGCAGTGCCGGGACGCGAAGTGGCCGCGCGACTGGAGCACCTGGCGCACCGACAACTGGGACGTGCACACCAAGGCGCCGTTCTCCACTTGGAACAACGCCTGGTACAACGCTCCGTGCGCGTTCTGGCCGGTGGACTCGCTGACGCCGCCGGACGTCTCGAACGACGAGGTGCCGCCGGTCCTGATCCTCCAGGCGACGGACGACGCGGCCACCCCCTACGAGGGCGGTGTGGCGCTGCGCCGGATGGTCCAGGGCTCCAGCCTGGTGGTCGAGGAGGGCGGCGGGAACCACGGGGTGACGCTGGCCGGCAACGACTGCATGGACGAGCACCTGGTGTCGTACCTCGCGACGGGGGTCGTGCCGCGCGGCGACGGGCAGGCGGAGGCCGACGCGGTCTGCTCGGCGCTCCCGGAGCCCAAGGCGAACCCGATGCCGAAGAAGCCCGCGGAGAAGCGGGCCGCGGTCGCGCCGGCCGCCACGGGCGGGGAGGTCCTGCACGCGCTCCTCGGTCACGAGCGCTGAGGCACTCCGCACTTCGCTCCACCGGGCCGGGCCCCCTCGTCGGGGCCCGGCCCGGACTGTCAGTGGCGTGCGCGAGGATGTCGGGCATGAGTTCGCACCTGACCCACGTGTCCGCCCCCGACGGTGTCGCCGCCAGCCCCCAGTACAGCCATGTCGTATGGGGCACGGGCCGGTTCGTCGCGATATCCGGCCAGTGCTCCTTCGACGCCTCGGGCGCGGTCGTCGGGGCGGACGACCCGGCGGCGCAGGCCCGTCAGGTCTTCGCGAACCTGCGCCGTTGCCTGGCCTCGGCGGGCGCGGGGTTCGAGGACGTCGTGAAGCTGACGTACTTCGTCACGGACGTCGCCCACCTGCCCGCCGTCCGGGCCGCGCGCGACGAGGCGTTCGGCACCGCGCCGCTCCCGGCGAGCTCGGCGGTCCAGGTCGCCGCACTCGTACGCCCGGAGCTGCTGATCGAGATCGAGGCCTTCGCGCTGACAGCGGAGGACGGCGAGCGCTAGGGCCTGTCGGCCCGATAGGCCTGGTCCGCGAGCCGGGCGAGGGCCGCCTCCGCCGCCGGGCCGAGGCGGGGGTGGGGCAGGGCGGCTTCGAGGGCCGGCCTGGCCCGGGTGTCGGCGAGCGTGCCGAGGCCCTCGACGCAGGCGAGGCCCACGCGCCAGTGCGGATCGTCGCGCGCCAGGCGACGTTCGAGGACGGCCATCAGGGTCGGTACGGACTCGGGGGCGCGCAGGTCGGTGAGGAGCCGGACCGGGAAGAGGGCGTAGGCGACGCGGAGTTCGTTGGTCGCAAGCGCGGCGGCGGCCCGCGCCGTCCGGGGGTCGCCGAGCCGGGCGAGGGCGTACGCGGCGGAGACGCACCGTTCGGGGTCGCGGTGGTTGAGGAGCAGGACCAGGGCCTCGAAGGCGCGCGGGTCACCGGCGAGGCCGAGCCGGAAGGCGGCGAGCTCGCGGGACCGGAGGGGCTGGCCGGGCGCGGTCAGGACGCGCGCGAACTCCTCGTGATCGTCGGTGGCGACGAGTTCCTCGAATGCTTTTCGATCGGCTTCGCCGCCGTCCTGGATCTCGTCCCGCAATCGATCGATCATCGAGCAGAATTCGGGGTCCTGGGCGATTTCCATGGCCGTCAGGGTATCCGCGATCCAGATCACATTTTCCGAACTCCCCGGGACTGGCGCGCTCGTTACCCGCCGGTTAATCTCAGGTGAGCGGGTCACCCCCGCACCCCTCACAACGGCCTGGTGACGCAGCCGTCGTGAGATCGAGTGTGTCGGTTCGGCAGTTTCAGACGTGACTCCGGGACAGAGTCCGTCGCCCCTTTTCCCGCGCGTTCCACACGCGCCCGCAACGCGACCTGTTTCGCCCCCGAGCGATTCGTGTTCGCCCGCACGCGATCCGATTTCGCCCTCGCGATTCGCCTTATCGCTCCCGCGATCGCCGCCTTCAGTCGTCACTCTTCACCTCCTGGAGTCCCCTGATGGACACCCCTCTCTCCACCATCGCCGTCGTCGGTCTCGGCACCATGGGCAAGGGCATCGCCGATGTCCTCGCCCGGGCCGGCCGCGAGGTCATCGGTATCGACATCAGCGAAGCCGCCGCCGGCCAGGCGGTCGCCGCCCTGGAGGCGTCCACCGCCCGCGCGGTGGCCCGTGAGCGGATCACCGAGGAGGAGCGGCGGGACGTCCTCGCCCGCTTCCGTACCTACTCCGACCTTCAGGCGGCGGCCGACGCCGACCTGGTGATCGAGGTCGTGCCCGAGTCGTACGAGGCCAAGCAGGAGGTCTTCCGGGCCCTGGACGGCATCATCCGGCCCGACGCGATCATCGCGACCGGCACCAACGCCCTCTCCGTGACCCGGCTCGCGGCCGACTCCGCGCACCCGGAGCGCGTGCTCGGGCTGCACTTCTTCACCCCCGTCCAGGCCATGAAGCTGGTCGAGGTCGTCTCCTCCGTCCTCACCGCACCGCAGGCCGTCGAGGCCGTCACCGCGCTGGCGCACGACCTCGGCAAGGAGCCCGTCGCGGTCGGCGACCGCCCCGGTTTCGTCGCGGACGGGCTGCTCTTCGGCTACCTCAACCAGGCCGCCGCGATGTACGAGGCGAAGTACGCCTCCCGCGAGGACATCGACGCCGCCATGAAGCTCGGCTGCGGTCTGCCCATGGGCCCGCTGGAGCTGCTCGACCTGATCGGCATCGACACCGCCCGTACGGTCCTGGAGGCGATGTACAGCGAGTCGCGCGACCGGCTGCACGCCCCCGCCCCGATCCTCAAGCAGCTCAGCGAGGCGGGCCTCACCGGCCGCAAGTCGGGGCGCGGTTTCTACACGTACGACGCCGCCGGCTCGGCCACGACGGTCCGCGACGCGCTGACCCCGCTGGAGAGCGCCGCCACGGCCCAGGGCCGCGAGGTCCGCTCGGTCGGCGTGGCCGGCTCCGGCACCATGGCCTCCGGGATCGCCGAGGTCTTCGCCAAGGCCGGGTACGAGGTCGTGCTCGCCGCCCGCTCGCAGGAGAAGGCCGACACCGCCAAGGCCCGGATCGCGAAGTCCCTCGCCCGTTCGGTCGACAAGGGCCGGATGACCGGCGAGGCCCGCGACGAGACCCTGGCCCGGATCACCCCGGCCGGTTCCGTCGACGCCTTCGCCGAGGTCGACCTCGCGGTCGAGGCGGTCGCCGAGGACCTGGCGATCAAGCAGGAGCTCTTCGCGCGCCTCGACAAGATCTGCAAGCCGGGCGCGGTGCTGGCCACCACGACCTCGTCCCTGCCGGTCGTCGCCTGCGCCCGCGCGACCTCGCGCCCGCAGGACGTGATCGGGATGCACTTCTTCAACCCGGCGCCCGCGATGAAGCTGGTGGAGATCGTCCGTACGGTCCTGACCGGCGACGACGTCCACGCCACGGTCCGCGAGGTGACGGCGAAGATCCGCAAGCACCCGGTGGACTGCGGCGACCGGGCCGGCTTCATCGTGAACGCGCTGCTCTTCCCGTACCTGAACAACGCGATCAAGATGGTCCAGGAGCACTACGCGACCCTGGACGACATCGACGCCGCGATGAAGCTGGGCGGCGGCTACCCGATGGGGCCGTTCGAGCTCCTCGACGTGGTCGGCCTGGACGTCTCGCTCGCGATCGAGCAGGTGCTGCACCGCGAGTTCCGTGACCCGGGTCTGGCCCCCGCGCCGCTCCTGGAGCACCTGGTGGCGGCCGGCTGCCTGGGCCGCAAGACGGGGCGCGGCTTCCGCGAATATGCCCGTCGCTGAGCCCTCCGCGGGCTGGGGAGGGTTGCTGAGCCCCGGGAGTGCCTCCGGCACCCCGGGCACGGGCCCTGGCGACCCTCCCCCACCTGGGCACACTCCCGCACTGATGCAGTACGTTCAGGACATGTCCAAGGCCGCGAAGTCACCCCGTGCCACGTCCCTGTCCACCGCCGACACGGAGAGCGCGGCGGGCACCCGTGCGGCCGCGCAGCGCCTGAAGATGCGCCGTGAGCTGGCGGCCGCGGCGATGGAGCTCTTCGCGACCAAGGGGTACGAGGCCACGACGGTCGACGAGATCGCGGCGGCGGCCGGGGTCGCCCGCCGGACGTTCTTCCGCCACTTCCGGTCCAAGGAAGAGGCGATCTTCCCGGACCACGACGACACCCTGGTGCGGGCGGAGGCGGTGCTGAACGCCGCGCCGCCGCACGAGCACCCGCTGGACACCGTCTGCCGGGGCATCAAGGAAGTCATGAAGATGTACGCGGGGTCCCCGGCGGTCTCCGTGGAGCGCTACCGGCTCACCCGCGAGGTACCCACCCTGCGGGAGCGCGAGATCGCCTCGGTGGCCCGCTACGAGCGGCTGTTCACCCGCTATCTTCTCGGCCACTTCGACGAGCGGGACCACCACGACGGCAACGACGACCCGCTGCTCGCCGAGGTGGCCGCCTCCGCGGTCGTCACGGCCCACAACCACGTGCTGCGCCGCTGGCTGCGGGCGGGCGGCCAGGGCGACGTGGAGGCCCAGCTGGACCACGCCTTCGCGATCGTCCGGGAGACCTTCGGCTCCGGCATAGGCGCCCGGCCGGCGTCGGCCACGCAGGGCGGCTCGCAGACGCCCGCAACGGCGTCGGGTCCGGCGTCCGGTCCGGCCGCGGCGACGGTGACCGGCGAGGGCGACGTGGTGATCGCCGTGGCCCGCACGGGCGCCCCCCTGGACGAGGTCATGCGGACGATCCAGGAGGCCCTGAAGGGCTGAGCCACCCCTCACGCACCCCTCACGTACGACGAAGGCCGCCCCCGGCATCGGGGGCGGCCTTCGTCGTATTCGTGGCGTTTTCAGGGCCACTTCGATCGATCATCGCTCATGTGTGACCAGCAGATTGCATATGAGTGAAATTGTTGGCACGCAGTGCCTTGTCAGGTGACACGCGGTGCCATACGTTGATGGTGTCCGGGCGGCCGGCGCGCAGAGATCTCCTCGTGCGCCGGCTGTCCCCACAAGCGATCGTGATTGTGCGCCCGGACGCCTGCGTCACAGGCAACGTCAGCGCCCACCAGGCGCGACCCACCGCACCACCCCCGCCGAACCGACGGCACACCTCCACCGCAGTAACTCCCCTGACGTTCACCGCTCCGCCGGAGGCACCCCGTGAAGGACATCCTGGACGCGATCCAGTCCCCGGACTCCACGTCCTCGGACTTCGCCCACATCAAGCTCCCCGAGTCGTACCGCGCCGTGACCGTCCACAAGGACGAGACGGAGATCTTCGCCGGCCTCGAGAGCCGCGAGAAGGACCCGCGCAAGTCGCTCCACCTGGACGACGTGCCGCTCCCCGAGCTCGGCCCGGGCGAGGCCCTGGTCGCCGTCATGGCCAGCTCCGTGAACTACAACTCGGTCTGGACCTCGATCTTCGAGCCGGTGTCGACCTTCGGCTTCCTGGAGCGCTACGGCCGGCTCAGCGAGCTCAGCAAGCGCCACGACCTGCCGTACCACATCATCGGCTCCGACCTCGCGGGCGTCGTGCTGCGCACCGGCCCCGGCGTGAACTCGTGGAAGCCGGGCGACGAGGTCGTCGCGCACTGTCTCTCGGTCGAGCTGGAGTCCTCGGACGGCCACAACGACACGATGCTCGACCCCGAGCAGCGCATCTGGGGCTTCGAGACCAACTTCGGCGGGCTCGCGGAGATCGCGCTCGTCAAGTCCAACCAGCTGATGCCGAAGCCCGGCCACCTGAGCTGGGAGGAGGCCGCCTCCCCCGGCCTGGTCAACTCCACCGCGTATCGCCAGCTGGTCTCCCGCAACGGCGCCGGCATGAAGCAGGGCGACAACGTCCTGATCTGGGGCGCGAGCGGCGGACTCGGCTCGTACGCCACCCAGTTCGCCCTCGCCGGCGGCGCCAACCCGATCTGTGTCGTCTCCTCCCCGGAGAAGGCCGACATCTGCCGGGCGATGGGCGCGGAGGCGGTCATCGACCGCAACGCCGAGGGCTACAAGTTCTGGAAGGACGAGCACACCCAGGACCCCAAGGAGTGGAAGCGCTTCGGCAAGCGCATCCGCGAGCTGACCGGCGGCGAGGACATCGACATCGTCTTCGAGCACCCCGGTCGCGAGACCTTCGGCGCGAGCGTCTACGTCACCCGCAAGGGCGGCACCATCACCACCTGCGCCTCGACCTCGGGCTACATGCACGAGTACGACAACCGCTACCTGTGGATGTCCCTGAAGCGCATCATCGGCTCGCACTTCGCCAACTACCGCGAGGCCTGGGAGGCCAACCGGCTGATCGCGAAGGGCAAGATCCACCCGACGCTCTCCAAGGTCTACTCCCTGGAGGAGACCGGCCAGGCCGCCTACGACGTCCACCGCAACCTCCACCAGGGCAAGGTCGGCGTCCTCGCACTCGCCCCCCAGGAGGGCCTCGGCGTCCGCGACCCGGAGATGCGCGCGAAGCACATCGACGCCATCAACCGCTTCCGCAACATCTGAGAAAGCGGGACACGTCCATGACAGAGCGTCAGAAGGACCGGCCGTGGCTCATGCGGACCTACGCCGGCCACTCGACCGCCGAGGCGTCCAACGAGCTGTACCGCCGCAATCTCGCCAAGGGTCAGACCGGCCTCTCGGTCGCGTTCGACCTGCCCACGCAGACCGGCTACGACCCCGACCACATCCTCGCCCGCGGCGAGGTCGGCCGGGTCGGGGTCCCGGTCTCGCACCTCGGTGACATGCGCCGGCTGTTCCAGGACATCCCCCTGGAGCAGATGAACACCTCGATGACCATCAACGCCACGGCGATGTGGCTGCTGGCGCTCTACCAGGTGGTCGCCGAGGAGCAGGGCGCGGACGTCACCAAGCTCCAGGGCACCACCCAGAACGACATCGTGAAGGAGTACCTGTCGCGCGGGACGCACGTCTTCCCGCCCGGCCCCTCCCTCCGCCTCACGACGGACATGATCACCTACACGGTGAACCACATGCCGAAGTGGAACCCGATCAAC
Source organism: Streptomyces sp. NPDC001927 (assembly GCF_053594455.1). Taxonomy (NCBI): domain Bacteria; kingdom Bacillati; phylum Actinomycetota; class Actinomycetes; order Kitasatosporales; family Streptomycetaceae; genus Streptomyces; species Streptomyces sp. NPDC001927. Next base: position 214,282 of record NZ_JBSFEN010000001.1, read on the forward strand.
ATCTGCAGCTACCACCTGCAGGAGGCGGGGGCCACTCCGGTCCAGGAGATCTCGTACGCGATGTCCACCGCGATCGCGGTGCTCGACGCGGTCCGGGACTCCGGCCAGGTCCCCGCCGACCGCTTCGGCGAAGTGGTCGCCCGCATCTCGTTCTTCGTGAACGCGGGCGTCCGCTTCATCGAGGAGATGTGCAAGATGCGCGCCTTCGGCCGCATCTGGGACAAGGTCACGCGGGAGCGGTACGGCATCGAGAACGAGAAGCAGCGCCGGTTCCGCTACGGCGTCCAGGTCAACTCGCTCGGCCTGACCGAGGCGCAGCCGGAGAACAACGTCCAGCGGATCGTCCTGGAGATGCTGGCCGTCACCCTCTCCAAGGACGCACGCGCGCGTGCCGTCCAGCTGCCCGCCTGGAACGAGGCCCTCGGGCTCCCCCGCCCCTGGGACCAGCAGTGGTCGCTCCGCATCCAGCAGGTGCTCGCCCACGAGTCCGACCTGCTGGAGTACGAGGACATCTTCGCCGGCTCGCACGTGATCGAGGCCAAGGTCGACTCGCTCGTCGAGGAGTGCCTGGCGGAGATCGACCGGATCCAGGAGATGGGCGGTGCGATGGCCGCTGTCGAGTCCGGCTACCTGAAGTCGCAGCTTGTCTCCTCGCACGCCGAGCGGCGGGCCCGGATCGAGGCGGGCGACGAGAAGATCATCGGCGTCAACATCTTCCAGTCGACCGAGGAGAACCCGCTCACCGCGGACCTCGACACGGCGATCATGTCGGTCGACCCGGCGAACGAGGCCAAGGTCGTGGCCTCCCTCCGGCACTGGCGCGACACCCGCTACCAGCCGCCGTTCAACCACCCGCGGCCCTGCAAGGCGCTGGAGCGCCTGAAGGAGGCGGCCAAGGGCTCCGCGAACCTCATGGAGGCCACGCTGGAGTGCGCGCGCGCCGGGGTCACCACGGGCGAGTGGGCCGGGGCGCTGCGCGAGGTGTTCGGCGAGTACCGCGCCCCCACGGGCGTCTCCTCCGCCCCGGTGGCGGTGACGGCCGAGGAGGGCACGCCGCTGGCTCTCGTACGGGAGAAGGTGGCGAAGACGGCCGCGGAGCTCGGCTCCGGACGGCTGCGGCTCCTGGTCGGCAAGCCGGGCCTCGACGGGCACTCCAACGGGGCCGAGCAGATCGCCGTACGCGCGCGTGACGCCGGTTTCGAGGTGGTCTACCAGGGGATCCGGCTGACGCCCGAGCAGATCGTGAACGCGGCCCTCGCCGAGGACGTGCACTGCGTCGGCCTCTCGATCCTCTCCGGCTCGCACGCCGAGCTGGTCCCCGACGTCCTGGACCGCCTCCGCGAGGCGGGCGCGCACGACGTCCCGGTCATCGTCGGCGGGATCATCCCGAACGCCGACGCCGCAGAACTGAAGCGGGCGGGTGTCGCCGCCGTCTTCACCCCGAAGGACTTCGGCATCACCGAGATCATCGGCCGTATCGTCGACGAGATCCGGAAAGCGAACAAGCTCGACCCCCTGGAGGTCCCCGCATGACTGTGAACCGTCTCCGCCCGCGTCGCTCGTGCCTGGCGGTCCCCGGCTCCAACCCGCGCTTCCTGGAGAAGGCCCAGGGGCTCGCCGCCGACCAGGTCTTCCTGGACCTGGAGGACGCCTGCGCGCCGCTCGCCAAGCCCGAGGCCCGGCACACCATCGTCAAGTTCCTCAACGAGGGCGACTGGACCGGCAAGACGCGCGTCGTGCGGGTCAACGACTGGACGACCCACTGGACGTACCGGGACGTCGTCACGGTCGTCGAGGGCGCCGGCCAGAACCTCGACTGCATCATGCTGCCGAAGGTCCAGGACGCCCAGCAGATCGTGGCGCTCGACCTGCTGCTCACGCAGATCGAGAAGACGATGGGCTTCGAGGTCGGCAAGATCGGCATCGAGGCGCAGATCGAGAACGCCCAGGGCCTGAACAACGTCAACGCCATCGCGCAGGCCTCGCCGCGCGTGGAGACGATCATCTTCGGCCCGGCCGACTTCATGGCCTCCATCAACATGAAGTCCCTGGTCGTCGGCGAGCAGCCGCCCGGCTACCCGGCGGACGCCTACCACCACATCCTGATGAGCATCCTGATGGCCGCCCGCGCCAACAACCTCCAGGCGATCGACGGCCCGTACCTGCAGATCCGCAACCAGGAGGGCTACAAGGCGGTCGCGCAGCGCGCCGCGGCCCTCGGCTTCGACGGCAAGTGGGTGCTGCACCCGGACCAGGTCGCCGCCGCGAACGAGATCTTCTCGCCCTCGCAGGAGGACTACGACCACGCCGAGCTGATCCTGGACGCGTACGACTACTACACCTCCGAGGCCGGCGGCAAGAAGGGCTCGGCCATGCTCGGCGACGAGATGATCGACGAGGCCTCCCGCAAGATGGCCCTGGTCATCTCGGGCAAGGGCCGCGCCGCCGGCATGCAGCGCACCAGCAAGTTCGAGATCCCGGAGGCCTGATCCCGATGCAGTTCGGCCGTACCTACGAAGAGTTCGAAGTCGGCGCCGTCTACAAGCACTGGCCCGGGAAGACGGTCACCGAGTACGACGACCACCTCTTCTGTCTGCTGACGATGAACCACCATCCGCTGCACATGGATGTGAACTACGCCGAGAACACGACGGACTTCGGCAAGAACGTCGTCGTCGGCAACTACATCTACTCGCTGCTGCTCGGCATGTCCGTGCCGGACGTCTCGGGCAAGGCGATCGCCAACCTGGAGATCGAGTCGCTGCGCCACGTGGCCCCGACCTTCCACGGCGACACCATCTACGGCGAGACCACGGTCCTCGACAAGACCCCGTCGAAGTCGAAGAACGACCGCGGGATCGTCTACGTGGAGACCAAGGGCTACAAGCAGGACGGCACCCTCGTGTGCGTCTTCCGCCGCAAGGTGATGGTGCCCACCGAGACGTACATCAAGGAGCGCGGCGGCGAGCAGCCCGGCCGCCCCGAGCTGATCGAGCCCGCGAAGAAGACGGAGAAGTAGCCATGGCCCGACTCGCCCAGACCGCCGGGCTCACGGACGTCCAGCAGGAGATTCTCAAGACCGTCCGGGAGTTCGTCGACAAGGAGATCATCCCGGTCGCGACCGAGCTGGAGCACCGCGACGAGTATCCGCAGCAGATCGTGGACGGGCTCAAGGAGCTCGGCCTCTTCGGTCTGATGATCCCCGAGGAGTACGGGGGCCTGGGCGAGTCGCTGCTCACCTACGCGCTGTGCGTGGAGGAGATCGCCCGTGGCTGGATGTCGGTCTCCGGCATCATCAACACGCACTTCATCGTCGCGTACATGCTGAAGCAGCACGGCACCCAGGAGCAGAAGGACTACTTCCTTCCGCGGATGGCGGCCGGCGAGACGCGTGGCGCGTTCTCGATGTCGGAGCCGGGCCTCGGCTCGGATGTGTCGGCCATCACGTCCAAGGCCGTCAAGGACGGCGACGAGTACGTCCTCAACGGCCAGAAGATGTGGCTGACGAACGGCGGAACGTCAACCTTGGTCGCCGTTCTCGTCCGAAGTGACGAAGGACACCCCGAGGGCACGGCGCCCCACAAGTCGATGACGACCTTCCTCGTCGAGAAGGAGTCGGGCTTCGGAGAGGTCCGCCCCGGCCTCACCATCCCGGGGAAGATCGACAAGATGGGTTACAAGGGCGTCGACACGACCGAACTCATCATGGACGGACTGCGCATTCCGGCCAATCGGGTCCTCGGCGGGACCACCGGCCGAGGGTTTTACCAAATGATGGACGGCGTGGAGGTCGGCCGCGTGAATGTCGCGGCCCGTGGCTGCGGTGTCGCGCAGCGTGCCTTCGAGCTGGGCGTCTCGTATGCCCAGCAACGTCACACTTTCGGCAAGGCGATCGCCCAGCACCAGGCGATTCAGTTCAAGCTCGCCGAGATGGCTACCAAGGTCGAGGCCGCTCATGCGATGATGGTGAACGCAGCACGCAAAAAGGACTCCGGGGAACGAAACGACCTCGAAGCGGGGATGGCGAAGTACCTCGCCTCCGAATACTGCAAGGAAGTCGTCGAGGACGCCTTCCGTATCCACGGTGGGTACGGGTTCTCGAAGGAGTACGAGATCGAGCGCCTCTACCGTGAGGCGCCGATGCTGCTCATCGGTGAAGGTACCGCCGAGATCCAGAAAATGATCATCGGTCGTAGGCTCCTCGAGGAGTACCGGTTCCAGGGTTGATTGTCGCCTTTGAGTCGGTTCGGCCGCGAAGAAGATCACACCCCGTGTTCGTCTTCCGGCCGCCGACTCGGCTTCTGGCTTACCCAGTTGCGGCCCGCAACCGATAGCATCGTTTGAAAGCCGCCGTCCCCGTTGCCAGTGCGGCATCATCCGCTACGAAGGTCATCCATGCCCCACAGCCAAACCTCTGCACCTCGCGACAGCCTCTCCGGCGTACGCATCGCACGCGGAGCATCGCCGTGGCTTCTGCCGACCGTCGCCACCGCGGCGCTGAGCCTCGCGCGTGCGCGCAAGTCCCGGCGTGCCGCGGCCATCGCCGTGCCCACCACCGCGCTCGCGGCGGGCATGCTGTGGTTCTTCCGCGACCCCGAGCGCGAGATCGCGCAGGGCCGGGTCATCTCCCCCGCCGACGGTGTGGTGCAGAGCATCATGCCGTGGAAGGACGGACGCACCCGGGTCGCCATCTTCATGAGCCCGCTGAACGTCCACGTCAACCGCGCGCCGCTGGCCGGCACGGTGACGTCCGTGGAGCACATCCCCGGCGGGTTCGTCCCGGCGTTCAACAAGGAGAGCGAGAACAACGAGCGCGTTGTCTGGCACTTCGACACCGAGCTCGGTGACATCGAGATGGTGCAGATCGCCGGTGCCGTCGCTCGGCGCATCGTGCCGTACATCCCCCAGGGGACGAAGGTCGAGCAGGGCGAGCGCATCGGTCTGATCCGCTTCGGGTCGCGCGTTGACATCTACCTTCCGGAAGGTGTCGACGTCGCCGTCGAGGTCGGTCAGACCACGACCGCGGGGGTGACTCGCATTGACCGTGATTGATCCCGACACCCGGGCCGCCGACTGGGCCGACTCCGACGCCGAGGAGGCCGAGGAGTCGGAGGAGATGCCGCTGTCGCTGAGGCTGTCCATAGCGGACGCCCTCACGCTCGGTAACGCCACGTGTGGATTCATGGCGGTGTACTTCACCACCACCGGAATCCTCATCCCGCACCTCACGGGCAGCACGGAGACCGGCATGGCGCGCAACAGCGCCGCCACGGCCGTGATCCTCATGCTGGCCGCGGCGATCTTCGACCTCTTCGACGGCATCGTGGCCCGCAAGCTGCGCTCGTCGCCGATGGGCGCCGAGCTCGACAACCTGTCGGACCTCATCAGCTTCGGTCTGGCCCCGGCCTACTTCGTACTCGTGTACGGCATGGTCGCGGTCCCGGACGGGGCGCAGCAGAAGGTCTCGGCGGTGGCCGCGGTCGCGGTGCTGCTGGCGGTGGTGCTGAGGCTCGCGAGATTCTCGTGCGTGACGATGAAGGACGGCATGTTCCAGGGCATGCCGAGCCCCTTCGGCGCGCTGACGGTCGTCTCGATCGTGCTTCTCGAGCTGCCGTTCGTCCCGACGCTGCTCGCGATCATCGGTGTCGCCTGGCTGATGGTGAGCCGGGTCGAGTACCCGAAGCCGCGGGGCATCCTCGCGGTGGCGATGCTCAGCTGGATCGTGGGCGCGATGGGCATGCTGGCGGCCTGGGCGTTCGACGCCCCGGGCGGGCAGCTGCTGCTCCAGACCGGCTGCGCGCTGCAGGTGGTCCTGGGCGCCGTGATCCCCCTCTTCGCGACCGCCCGGCGTGTGAACACCTTCCGTGACAACCGCCGCGAGAGCCGCGAGGCCCGCCAGGCGGAGGCCGCGCAGGTGCCGTAGGCAAGCAGGTGTACGTGTACGACGAAGGGCCCGGAGACTTGGTCTCCGGGCCCTTCGTCGTGTCCGCTGTCCGCTGTCCGCTTCAGGTCAGGCGCTTGTAGTAGAGCGTGGTGGGGTGGAGGGTGCCCGTGGGGTCGGCGGCGTAGTCAGGGATCGTGCCGGCCGGGGTCCAGTCCGCCTTGCGGTAGAGCGCCTCGGCGGGGCTGTCGGTCTGGGTGTCGAGGACCAGGAGCGTGAGGCCCTCGCGGGCCGCGTGGGCCTCCGCGGCGGCGAGGAGGCGGGCGCCCAGGCCGCGGCCGCGCGCGGAGCGGTGGACGATCAGCCGGGCGATCTCGCCGCGGTGGCGGCCGTTCGGCTTGTCGGTCCGGGCGAGGGTGATCGCGCCGAGTACCTCGCCGTCCGGGGCGTGGGCCGCCCAGACGTCGCGTACGCCCCGCTCCGCCTCGTCGGCGACGCCCTGCCAGTAGCCGGCCGCCTCGGCGGGGTCCAGGGGCGTCAGGAAGCCCAGCGAGGCTCCGCCGTCGACCGCGTCGACGAGGAGGGCGGCGAGGCCGTCCTGGGCGTGGGCGCGGATCCGGGCGGGGTCGAGGCGGTCGACCGTGGTCGCGGGGGTGTGGGTGTTCATGGGGCCGAGCCTCACACGGGTCTGTTTCGTGGAGGTGACGCGCCGGAGCCCCGCCGCGCGGGGGCGGGGCGGGGCGATCGGGGCGGTGGGGGTCAGCCGGCCTTGGGGGTGAACTCCTTCGCCGTGTCGGAGACGAAGGGCTCGCGGACCGTACGCATGCCGCCGGGGACGGTCTTGTCGGGCTGGATGATGACCGACTCGCGGGAGGACGGGGCCTTCGGGTCGCTGAAGTCGTGCTTCATGCCGAAGCCGAGGTCGACGTCCTTCAGGGTGAGCAGCGCCTTGTCGATGCCCTCGCGGGTGAGGTCCTTGGAGGCGCAGGCCTTCTTCAGGGCCTCGCCGAAGACGCTCGCGGCCGTCCAGCCGGCGACGATGCCGTTGTCGAGGCTGTCGCTCGGGTACGCGGCCTTGTAGTCGGCGACGAGCTTCTTCGCCGCCTCCGTGTCCGCGCCGATCGGCAGGCTCGGCGAGGCGAACCAGTACATCTTCTCCAGGGCGGGACCCGCCTGGGTGCCGAGCAGCTGCGGGGCGAAGGCCGAGTTGTTGCCGATCACCGGCACCTGGAGCTTGGTCGCCGCCGCGACACCGACCAGGGAGGCGGCCTGGCGCGGGCCCGCGCTGATCACGATCCCCTTGACGCCCGCCTGCTTGAGCGCGGCGACCTGCGCCGACATGTCGTTGTCGGTGGGCTTGATCTTCTGCTCGACGACGGTCAGGCCCGCCTTCTCGGCCGCGTACTTCGAGCCCGCGAGCGCGTTCTCGCCGTAGTCGCCCTCGAAGTAGACGTGGCCGAGCTTGTCGCCCGCCTTGAGGCCCTTCTCCTTCACCAGGAAGTCGACGGCGTTGATCGTCTCGATGTCGTACGTCGAGCCCAGGACGCGGATGTACGGGGAGCCGAGCAGGGAGGCGGACCAGGCCTGGGGCAGCACGAGCCCCTTGTCCTGGCCGTCGACGCGCTGCTTGACCGCCGCGACGAACGGCGAGCCGATGAACTGGGCGTAGCCGACCACCTTCGGCTCCAGCTCGGTATAGGCGGAGAGCGCCTTCTGCGGGTCGTAGCCGTGGTCGCGGACCGTCAGCTCCAGCTGCCGGCCGCAGATCCCGCCGGCCGCGTTGACCTGCTTCACGTACAGCTGCTGGGCCTGCGTGACGCTCTTGCCGAGCGTGGCGTACACGCCGGTCATGTCGGTGAGCGCGCCGAGCGTGATCGTCTTGTCGGTGACGCCCGTGCCGGTCTTCACCCCGCCGGCGCCGGTGCCCTTGTCCTCGCCGGTCTTGGCCTTGGAGCTGCAGCCGGCGGCGGTCAGGGCGACGAGGGTGGCGAGCGCGACGGCCAGGGTTCTGGACGCCAGTCGTCGGTGGGTCATCGTTCCTCCCCAGAGGAGTGCGAGGTCGAGGGTTGGGTGGATCGCTTGGGTTTCCGGGCGGCCAGCCGGACCAGGCCTCCGGGCAGGAAGAGCACCACCGCGACGACGGCGGCGCCGTAGAGGTAGCGGGCGGCCTCCCCCGGTGCGATCCCGCCCGTCCCGGGGGCGGAGACCAGGGGCAGCGCGTCGCTGTACCGGTTGAGGAGCTGCGGCAGCAGGGAGACGAAGACGCCTCCGACCACCGCGCCGGCGACCGAGCCGAGACCGCCGATGACGATCATGGCCAGGTATTCGAGGGAGAGCAGCATGCCGAAGTACTCCGGCACGGTGCGCTGGAAGACCAGCGCGAGGAGCACGCCCGCCAGACCCGCGTACATGGACGACAGGACGAAGACGGCGGCGCGGTAGCGGGCCACGGGGATGCCCATGACGCCCGCGGCGATCCGGTGGTCCCGGATGGCGTTCATGGCGCGGCCGGGGCGGCCGCGCAGGACCCCGCGGGCGAAGAGGGCGCCCGCGAGGAGGAGGACGAGGCCCAGGTACCAGAGCTTCTCGGCGGAGCCGAACGGCACCTGGGCGACGAGCAGCTCGCTGTCGTCGAAGGTGATCCCGAAGAGGCTCAGCGGGGGCACCGCGCGGCCGTTGAAGCCGCCGGTGAGGTCGTGGGCGTTGAAGAGGACGTGCTGGCCGATGAAGATCAGCGCGAGGGTGGCGATGCCGAGGTACGCGCCCCTCAGCCGGCCCGCGATGGGGCTGAACACGCCACCCGCGAGGCCCGCGAGAACGACCGCGAGGACGGCGGCGAGCCAGCCCGGCAGGCCGAGCCCGGTGAGCCCGTCCGCCCCGTCGCCGGCGAAGGCGCAGTAGCCGTACGCGCCGACGGCGAGGAAGAAGGCGTGGCCCATGGAGAGCTGGCCGGTGGCGCCGGTCAGCAGGTTGATGCCGATGGCGCCGATCGCGGCGGCCATGGCGAAGAGCCCGGCCTGGAGCCAGAAGCGGTCCAGGTAGAAGGGGAACGCGGCGAGGACGAGGCCGGCGGCGGCCCACCCGTAGACGCGGGGCCGGGCGAGCGCGGCGAAGGAGCGGGGTGCGAGGGTCTCAGACACGGGCCAGCTCCTTCGTACCGAAGAGTCCGGCCGGGCGGATCAGCAGCACCGCGACCATCACCAGGTACGGGGCGAGGTCGCCGATGCCCCGGCCGAGGAAGGTCAGATCGCCCTGGTAGCCGGTGGCGAGGGACTCGGTGACGCCGACCAGGAGGCCGCCGACGAGGGCGCCGGTGGTGGAGTCGAGGCCGCCGAGGATGGCGGCGGGGAAGGCCTTCATCGCGGCGAAGGAGGTGGAGCGCTCCAGGCCGGGGGTGGGGAAGACGGTGAGGAAGAGCGCGGCGACGGCGGCGAGGCCGCCGGCCACCGCCCAGGCGCCGAGCGAGACCCGGCCGAGCCGGATCCCCATCAGGGCGGCGGTCTCCTGGTTCTCGGCGGCGGCGCGCATGGCGACGCCCCAGGAGGTGTACCGGAAGGCGAGCAGGAACGCGGTGATGAGCAGGCCCGCGAGGAGGAAGGCGGCGATCCGGGTCTGCGCGAGGGTGATCGAGCCGACGGTGACGACGGCGTCGCCCCACGGGTCGCCGAGCGAAAGGATGTCCGTACCGATCCGGCGGGTCAGCTCGGTGGCGAGCAGGATGTCGACGCCGATGGTGACGATGGCGAGGACGCTGTGGTCGGAGCCCCGGTAGCGGCGCATCACGAGGAACTCGACGGCGGCGCCGACGGCCGCCGCTCCCCCGATGCCGACGGCGAGGGCGGGCCAGAAGCCGATGTCGTCGTGGAGGACGGCGGTGAAGTACCCGCCGGCGAGGAGCAGCGAGGCGTGGGCGAAGTTGACGACCTCGGTGGCGCGGAAGATCACCACGAAACCGAGGGCGATGAGGGCGTAGATCGAGCCCAACGAGACGCCGTTGAGCAGGAGTTCGGCGAAGGTGGTCACTCGGCGGTCTCCTCTCCGAGATAGGCGCGGACGACCGCCGGGTCGTTCTGTACGTCGCCGGGGGCGCCGTCGGCGATCCGGCGGCCGAAGTCGAGGACGGTGACGGCGTCGGCGAGCCGCATCACCACTCCCATGTCGTGCTCGACGAGGACGATGGAGATCCCGAGGCTGTCCCGGACACCCGCGATGACGGCGGCGGTACGGCGCCGCTCGTCGGCGGTCATGCCGGCCACGGGTTCGTCGAGGAGGAGCAGCTGGGGCTCCATGCAGAGGGCACGCGCGAGTTCGGCGAGCTTCTGCTGCCCGTACGGAAGCGAGCCCGCGGGCTGCCGGAGCTGCTTCTCCAGGCCGACGAAGGCGGCGATCTCGCGGACGCGGGCCCGGTGGCGGGCGTCCTCGCGGGCGGCGGACGGCAGCCGGAGCCCGGCGGCGACGAAGCCGGTCCGGGTGAGCCGGTGCCGGCCGAGCATCAGGCTGTCCTCGACGGTGGCGCGGGGCGGCAGCGCGAGGTTCTGGAAGATCCGGGCGACGCCGAGCTCGGCGATCTTGTGCGGGGGCAGGGCGGTCAGCTCGTGCGTGCCGAAGCGGACGCTGCCGGAGGTCGCCCGGTAGACCCCGGAGAGCACGTTGAAGCAGGTGGACTTGCCGGCGCCGTTGGGGCCGATGACGGCGTGGACGGTGCCGGGGCGGACGGTGAAGGAGACGGCGTCGAGGGCGGTGAGCCCGGCGAAGCGGACGGTGAGGTCGCGGACTTCGAGGGCTTCGGGGCTCTTGGAGTTCTTGGAGCTCTCGGGGTGCTCGGCTGTGGGGGTCATCGCTTCGTGGCCTCCTGCCAGCGGGAGAGCACCGGGTGGACGGTGGCGGCGGTCGCCGCGTCGGCGGCGGCGTCCTCGTCCACGACGCCCAGGTAGCGACGGCGGACCTCGTCGGAGGCGGCGAGTTCGGCGGCCGGTCCCGAGAGGGTGACCTCGCCGACCTCCAGGACGTACGCCCGGGTGGCGAGCCGCAGCGCGAGCGCCGCGTTCTGTTCGACGAGGAGCACGGCGGTGCCCTGGGCGTTGATCTCGCGGATCGTGTCGGCGATCCGGGCGGCCATCAGCGGGGCGAGGCCGAGCGAGGGCTCGTCCAGGAGCAGCAGCTTCGGCGAGGCCATCAGGGCCCGGCCGACGGCGAGCATCTGCTGCTCGCCGCCGGAGAGGAGCCCGGCGCGCTGGTGGGCGCGCTCGGCGAGGACGGGAAAGAGCTCGTGGACCCGTTTCAGGGCCGTCGCCTTCGCCGCGCGGTCGCCGCTCGCGCCGAGCGCCCCGGCGCGCAGATTGTCCTCGACGGTCATCCGCGCGAAGACCTGTCGCCCTTCCGGCACCTGGGAGACCCCGGCGGCGACGACCCGGTCGGGGGCGAGCCCGCCGATCGGGCGGCCGCCGAAGGTCACGGTGCCGGAGGTGACGGCTCCGCCGTGGAACGACAGTGTGCGCGAGACGGCTCGCAGCAGCGTGGACTTGCCCGCTCCGTTGCCGCCGAGGACGGTGACGACTCCGCCCTCCGGCACGGTGAGCGACACCTGCCTCAGCGCACGTACCGGTCCGTATCCCGCCGACAGGTCCGCTACCTCGAGGGCGAGTGCGGTCCCTCCCATGGTTCCCCTTCCGTGGCCCGTTCAGTGGCGCTCACCCCAGCACCGCGGTGCCCGCCCGTCCACGTGCGGCGGCCGAAACGCTGCCGGTGACCAGCGGGCGCGGCGGTGGGTTGTGCACGCGCACAACACCGCGTGTCAGGGGCCTGTCGGGAAGGGGGCGGGGGTGGCATCCTCCGGGCATGGGACGGCGCAGACCGCGGACCGGCGACGACTGGAAGCTGCTGTCGGAGGCGTGCACGGCGCTTCTGGAGCGGCTGCCGGAGCTGGTGGACGAGCATCTGAGGGAGCTGCACGAGTACGAGCCGGCGTACGGCCGGATCGTGCCGTACGACCAGCACTGGCGTGAGGCCCAGGAGGCCCTGCGGATCGGGATCGAGATGATCTCGGCGCCGCGGGACTCGCCCCGGCGGGACCTGGAGCACGCGGACGAGCTGGGGCGGCGGCGGGCGGAGCAGGGCATGCCGCTGGAGCTGGTCGTGCACGCGTACCGGCATGCGGGGCAGCTGGTGTGGGATGCGCTGATCGAGGACGCGTCGGGGTTTCCGTCCCGGCTCGCCGCGCTGACGCAGTCGGCGACGATCATGTGGTCGGCGGTGGACGCGCAGGCGGACACGGCGTCGGAGGCGTACCGGGCGACGGAGCTGGAGCTGCGGCGGCGTACGGACGAGCAGCTCCAGGCGCTCCTCGACGCGCTGCTCCACGGGCAGCGCTCGCCCGAGGTCACGTCACGGGCTGCGGCGGGCCTGGACCTGCCGGAGCACGGGCGGTACGCGGTGGTGGTGCTGCGGCACGACCGCCGGGAGGTGCCGGAGCCGTTCCACCGGCGGCTTCAGGGGGCCGGGGTGCGGTTCCTGTGGCGGATGGGCGCGGACTGCGAGTTCGGGGTCGTGTCGCTGACGGAGGGCACGGGCCTGGACGCGCTGTCGGAGCTCCTGGAGGGGCGGTGCCCGGGTCCGGGCGGGATCAGCCCGGTGGTGACGGGGCTGGCCGAACTGGGCCGGGCGCGGCGGCTCGCGGAGCTGGCGCTGCGGACGAGTCCGCCGGAGTCGCGGCAGATCGTCCGCCTCGACCGCCGGATGGCGGGGGCGCTGGTGGTGGGGCAGCCGGAACTGGCGGGCCTGCTGGTGGCGGACGTCCTGGGGGCGCTGCTGGAGCTGGACCCGGCGGATCGGGCGATCCTGCTGGAGACGCTGGACGTCTGGCTGGACTGCGAGGGCTCTGCGGGGCGGGCGGCGTCCCGCCTGTACTGCCACCGGAACACGGTCTTCAACCGCCTGCGCCGCTTGGAGCAACTGACCGCGAGGTCCTTGTCCCGCCCCCGGGACCTGACGGAGATGACCCTGGCGCTGGACGCGTTCCGCTTGACGGGGGTGGGGGCGGGGTGAGGCGGCCGGGGCGCGGCGCCCCCACCCCACCCCTTCCCGAACCCCGTCCGGGGGCTGGTGGGGGTGGGCGAGGGGCTGCGCCCCGCGCCCACCACAGAGGGCCCCGCCCAGGGGCTACGCCAAGTAGTCGCGGGCGATGGTTGCCGCTACCTCTTCCAGCAAGGGGCCCGCGTTCGGGATGGACTTGGACGGGTCCGGTTCCAGGGCCGAGAGGGGGTAGGCGCGGCTGATGCCTGCCGTCGTCAGGGCGGTCTCCGTCAGGGCCAGGCGGCCGCAGACCGCTACGACCTCCTTGCCCGCCGCGCGGGCCGCCGCCGCGACGCCCGCCGGGGCCTTGCCGTGGAGGGTCTGTTCGTCCAGGGAGCCCTCGCCCGTGATGACGAGCGTGGCCCGGTCGAGGGCCGGGGCGAAGCCCAGGACGTCCAGCATCAGCTCGATGCCCGGGCGGAAGCTCGCGTTCAGGCCGACGAGCGCGCCGTACCCGATGCCGCCCGCGCCGCCCGCGCCCGGCGCGACCGCGCACTCGGACGCCTTGGGGCCGATGGCCTTCTCCAGGACCGTCACGAAGTGCGTGAGCGCCGCGTCGAGGGTCTGCACGTCCTCCGGGGTCGCGCCCTTCTGCGGGCCGTAGACCGCCGGCGCGCCCTTGGGGCCCGTCAGGGGGTTGTCCACGTCGCTCGCCAGGATCAGGTCCACCGAGGTGAAGCGCTCGTCCAGGCCCGACAGGTCCGCCGTCGCCAGGGACGACAGGGCCGCTCCGCCCGGGCCCACCGGCTCGCCCGCCTCGTCCAGGAAGACCGCGCCCAGCGCGGCCAGCATCCCGGCGCCGCCGTCCGTCGTCGCGCTGCCGCCGACGCCGAACACGATCGTCGTCGCGCCCGCGTCCAGCGCAGCGCGCAGCAGCTCGCCCGAGCCGTACGTCGTCGACGTCAAAGGAGCGAACACGCCCGTCGGCAGGAGCTGGAGGCCCGAGGCCTCCGCCATCTCCACGACCGCCGTCGTGCCGCGCAGCGCGAACGCCGCCGTCACCGGGTCGCCGACCGGCCCGGTCACCCGTACCTCACGGCGTTCGAAACCGGCCGCCACCGCGGCCGCGACCGTACCGTCGCCGCCGTCCGCCACCGGCAGGGTCTCCACTTCCAGCTCCGGGACGACCCGTCGCAGACCTGCTGTGACCCGCTCCGCGACCTGTACGGCCGTGAGCGAGCCCTTGAACTTGTCGGCCGCGACGAGTACGCGTGCGACCTCAGTTACTGCTCCGTCCGTCACCTTGCATCCCTTGCTTTCGAACGTGCAGTCGCGCCGTGGCCGACCCTATCCGCACCCCCAGACGGCGTGCCACCCCCTGATAAGGCGATATTCCGCACCATAGTGGGGCCATATGAGCTCGGAATCGGATCCGATCGATCAAAAGTTCCCCAGCCCCGGCCTCGCCGACGGTGGGGCCGGGGCTAGGGCCCTCGTTCGAATCAGCTTGTTCGGCGGGCGGGACAGGGGTGCATTCGGTAGACCGGATGTATGGCGTTCAAGGAGAGCGAACTCGGCGACCGCATCCTCGGTGGCTGGACGGGGCGGATCGCCGGGAACATGCTCGGCAAGCCCGTCGAGCGCGGCGATCTGTGGACGCCCGAGCTGATCGACCGGTACCTGCGCGTCACGGACGCCCTCCCGCTCACCGAGTACCTGCCCCCACCGCCGCCCGACGCCCTGGCCCAGGGGTTCGAGCTGCGGCCCGAGTGGCCGCAATGCGTGCGCGGGCGGATCCAGGAGAGCTGCCGGGACGACGACGTCGACTACTCGATCCTCGGCCTGCACCTCCTGGAGACCCGGGGGTTCGCCTTCACGACCGAGCAGCTGGGCGAGGTCTGGCTGCTGCGGCTGCCGTACCTCCAGACGTTCACCGCCGAGCGGACCGCCTACCGCAACCTCGCCAACGGGCTGAAGCCGCCGCTCACCGCCACGTACGACAATCCGCACCAGGAGTGGATCGGCGCGCTGATCCGGGCCGACGTGTACGGCTGGACCTCGCCCGGCGACCCCCGCCGCGCCGCCTCGCTCGCCCGCAGGGACGCGGTGCTGTCGCACACGGGGAACGGGGTGTACGGAGCGATGTGGGCGGCTGCCCTGATCGCCGCCGCCTTCACCGCGCCGGACGTCCGCACCGCCCTGGAGACGGCGCTCGAACGGATCCCGGCGAGCAGCCGCCTGGCGCGCACGGTCCGGCACGCGATGGCGCTGCACGAGTCGGGCGTGGAGTGGTCCGACGCCCTCGCCGAACTCGCGGAGCGGACGGCAGGCCTGGGCTGGATCCACACCGTGCCGAACGCGGCGGTCCTCACGGCCGGACTGCTGTACGGCGGCGGCGACTTCACCGCCACGATCGCCCTGACCGTACGGGGCGGCCTGGACACCGACTCGAACGGGGCCACAGCCGGTTCGGTGGCGGGGGTGATGTGCGGGGCGACGGCGATCCCGCCGCAGTGGTCGGAGCCGCTGCGGGACCGGGTGCGCAGCGCGGTGTTCGGCTTCGACCGGGTGCGGATCAGCGAGCTGGCCGAGCGGACGCTGCGGCTGGCTACGCTGACCGTATGACGACGAACGACTACGCCTTGTACATCGCCGGCCTGCCCCGCGTCCTCGCCGGAGCCGCCGCGCTCTTCCGGGACGGCGAGGGGCGCGTCCTGATCGTCGAGCCGAACTACCGCGAGGGGTGGACGCTGCCCGGCGGCACGATCGAGTCGGACGCGGGTGAGACGCCCCGTCAGGCGGCGCGCCGCGAGACGGCGGAGGAGATCGGCCTGGATCTGGAACTGGGGGCGCTGCTCGCGGTCGACTGGGTGCACGGCACGGAGCGGCCGCCGATCGTGGCGTACATCTACGACGGCGGGGTGCTGCCGGACGAGCGGTTCGCCGCGATCCGGCTCCAGGAGGAGGAGTTGCTCTCCTGGAAGCTGATCGACCCCTCCGAGGCGCTCGCCCATCTCCCCGGCTCGCTCGGCCGGCGGGTGGTCGCGGCCCTCGACGCCCTGGCGCGCGGCGGCGGCCCGGTGGAGCTGGAGAACGGCCACCCGGTCCGCTGAGCCCGGAGCCAGGGCCCTAGAGGACGTCCGGCGGTACGCAGAGGACGGGTACGTGGGACATGTGCAGCAGCTTGTGCGGGGTCGAGCCCAGGAGCGCGCCGCGCATCGGGCTCTCGCCCCAGCTGCCGACCACGATGACGCGTGCGGCGTGCCGGTTCGCCGCGTCGATCAGGGCCTCCGGCGGCTTCTTGTCGATCACCTCGACGACGGTCGGCACGCCCACCCGGTCGGCCTCCGTGACCGCGTGCCGCAGGCCGCTGCGGCCCGCCTCCCGGATGGCCGCCTGCTGGGACCGGTACTCCTCGCCCATGGGACCGGGGACCGCGGCGCCGTAGACCAGGACGAGCGTCTCGTCGAAGGCGCGCGCCACCTCGACGGCGATCCGCAACGCGCGGGCGGCGCCGGGGGATTCGTCGTATCCGAGCACGACCGACATCTCAGCTCTCCTCGCCGGAGCCCGAGCCCGAGCCGGAACCGGAACCGGAGCCCGAGCCGGAACCAGCGCCGTGGCCGTGGCCGTGCACCAGGTCCGGGTCGGCCACGCTCGGGCGCTCGCTCCAGAACGCCGGGGCCATGAAGCGTCGGACGATCATGATGACCACCCCGGTGAGGGCGATGCAGATGCCGATGACGAGCGGGGGCCCGAGGCCGAACCACGAGGTGCCGCTGTAGGAGTTGGCCGGGTCGGACATGTCCGAGACCGACTTCACGAGCAGCCAGGTCAGCAGTCCGGCGCCGACCAGCGGCCCGAGGCCGATCAGCAGGAAGTTGTGCACGCTCTCGAAGAGATGGCGGCGGTAGTACACGACGCAGGCCAGGCCCGTGAGCGCGTAGTAGAAGGAGATCAGCAGCGAGAGCGCGGTCAGCGAGTCGTAGAGGGCGTTGCTGCTGATCTGGTTCACCACGAGGTACCAGCCGATGGCGATGGCGGCGACCCACCAGGTGCTGACGTCAGGGGTACGGAAGCGTGGGCTGATGTGGCCGTAGTGCTCGGGCAGCGCCCGGCGGCGGGCCATGGACAGCGCGGTGCGCGAGGCCGGGATGATGGTGGTCTGGGTGGAGGCGATCGCCGAGGTGGAGACGGCGATCAGCAGGATCCAGTCCCAGCCACCCAGGACGTCCCCGGCGAGCTGGGCGAAGATGAACTCCTCCTCGTCCGCGTTCTCGGCGAGGAACGCGGGACCGGCGTAGGCGACGACCGCGAAGCCGACGGACACGTAGGTGACGAGCAGGATGACGGTCGACCAGAGGCCCGCCCGGCCGGGCGCGCTCGCGGAGTCCCTGACCTCTTCGGTGAGGTTGACCGCCGACTCCCAGCCCCAGTAGATGAAGACGCCCAGGAGCAGCCCGCCGGTCAGCGCGGCGCCGCCGGCGCCGAAGGGGTTGAGCCAGCTCCAGGAGGGTTCGGCCGATTCGTAGACGCTGGTGTCGGCGTAGACGGCGTAGAGCGCCACGGCCACGAAGATCAGCAGACAGGCGACCTGCGCCAGGATGAGGACGTTCTGCACCTTGGCCGACAGCTCGGTGCCGATGACGCACACGGCCGTCATCACGAGGATGAGGAGCACGGTGAGCAGTTGGCGTACGAAGGCGTTGTCCACCCAGCTGTCGAGTCCGAAGGCGAGCAGCGCGAAGCTCACGGCCACGTCGGCGAGCGAGCCGACGACCAGGACGCCGGTCATGGCGATGGCCCAGCCGCCGAGCCAGCCGGCCCAGGGGCCCATGGCGCGGGTGACCCACGAGAAGGTCGTGCCGCAGTCCTGGTCGACCTTGTTCAGGTAGTAGAACGCCGAGGCGATGAGCAGCATCGGCACGAAGGACGCGAACATCACGCCGGGCGCGTAGATCCCGACCAGGGCGACGACGGGGCCGATGACGGCCGCGAGGGAGTAGGCGGGCGAGGTGGAGTTGAGTCCGATGACGAGGGCGTCGACGAACCCGATGGCATTCGCCTTCAGACCCGCGGGGCGCCCTGCGGGCGCGGCGTCCTCGGGGGCGGTGTCTTCGGTGGCCATAGGTCCCTCCGCCCCGGTCGTACCCGGACAGAACAGGGAGACTGCTGCCTTCATCGTAAGGAGGGCCGGTCCGCCCCGCATGTGCGGGAGGCCGCCCGACGGTCACTGTTCGCGCATGCCCCAGGGCGCGCCGTACTCCGTGAGCAGGTCGAGGAAGGGGGCCGGGGGCAGCGCCTCGGGGCCGAGGACGCCCCGGCCGTGCCAGGCCCCGGTCGCGAGGAGTTCGAGGGCGGCGACCGGGTTGACGGCGGTCTGCCACACGACGGCCTGGCTGCCGTACTCGCGCATCGACCACTGGTTGTCGACCACGTGGTACAGGTACACCTCCCTGGGCCGGCCGTCCTTGGTGCCCTTCACCCAAGTGCCCGCGCAGGTCTTGCCGTGCATGCGGTCGCCGAGGGTCGCGGGGTCGGGCAGACAGGCGGCGACGACGTCGCGCGGGGAGACGGCGGCCTCACCGTCGGCGCCGTGCACGGTGACCGGGTCCGTGCGGTCGAGGCCCAGCTTGTGGAGGGTGCGCAGGACGCCGATGAACTCCTCGCCGAGGCCGTACTTGAAGGTGACGCGGCGGGCCTTCACCCATCGGGGGACGAGGAGCACCTCCTCGTGTTCGACGTTCACGCACTCCACGGGCCCGATGCCCTCGGGGAAGTCGAAGACCTCCGGCTCGCTGAAGGGCTCGGTGGTGAACCAGCCGCGCCCCTCCTCGTAGACGACGGGCGGGTTCAGGCACTCCTCGATGGTCGTCCAGATGCTGAAGGACGGGGCGAAGTCGTAGCCGTCGACGACCAGGTTCGCGCCGTCGCGGACGCCGATCTCCTCGATCTCGTCGAAGAGCGTGTCGGCGGCGTGCCGGGCGAAGACGTCCGCGAGGCCGGGTTCCACGCCCATGCCCACCAGGGCGAGCCGGTCCGCCGCCTCCCACTCGGCGGCCCGGTCGAACTGCGCGTCCCCCAGCTTCACTCCGCACTCCTCGTACGGACGCGTGGGGTGCGGCCGGGACAGGGACATCGCCATGTCGAGGTAGTGGGCGCGTTCGGCGAGCGCGGCCTCGAAGAGCGGCAGGACGAAGCGGGGATCGGTGGCGTTGAGGAGGACGTCGCAGCGGTGCTCGGCGAGGGCCGCCCGTACCGCGGCCGTGTCCGAGGCGTCGAGCCGGGCGGCGGTGAAGCGGCGCTCGTCCGCGCCGAGGGCGGCGACGGCGGCCTCGGCCCGCCTCGGGTCGTAGTCGGCGACGACGACGTGCTCGAAGAACGAACGGCGGGCCGCGATCCTGGTGATCGCCGTGCCCACGCCGCCCGCCCCGACCATGAGGACGCGCATGAGACCGCACTCCTTCGTCGACCGGTGCGGCACCGCTCCGTTCGCAGAAGGGAGCCGGGACCGCCTCCCTCCCGATGATGCCGTCTCGCCCCCGGTTCAGCGCGGGGTGTGCTCGCCTCCGTCGCGGGTGGCCGCGCGGAAGCGGGCGAGGCGGTCGGCGAGGTCCGGTGGCCAGAGGGCCTCGTCGGCGGCCGCGAGCTCCTCGGGGCTCCACCAGCGCCCGTACTGGATGCGGTCGGCCGCGTGCGCGGCGGTCAGGTCCCCGGCCGGTTCGCGGCGCGGCCCGTACGCCACGTAGACGTGCTCGTGCTGTCGTACGCGCACGCCGACGCGGGTGAAGTCGTGCTCCCAGGTGAACAGCAGCTCGCCCGGTTCGATCCCCTCCCAACCCGTCTCCTCCCGCAGCTCGCGCACCGCACCCTCCCGGGGGCTCTCCCCCGGTTCGAGCCCGCCGCCGGGCATCGCCCAGTGCACGCCGTCCGCGTCGTTGTCGTAGCGGAAGAGGAAGACGGCCCCGTGGGGGTCGAGGACGGCGATCCGGGCGGCGCGGCGCGGGGTGGGGCGTGGGGTGGGCATGGCGGGAACGTAGCAGCCGGTAATCCGTTCGCGGGAGGCGTTCGGACCGGCCTACGCTCGGCCCCATGACCATGGTCGCGATTCTCAGCGGAGCCGGTATCTCCACGGACTCCGGCATCCCCGACTACCGGGGCCCCGACGGGGTCTGGACCCGCGACCCGGAGGCCGAGAAGCTCGCCACGTACGAGCACTACATGGCCGACGCCGACGTCCGGCGCCGTGCGTGGCGGATGCGGCTCGACGGGCCGGTGCTGCGGGCCGAGCCGAACGCGGCGCATCGGGCGATCGCCGGGTTCGAGCGGACCGGGAACCCGGTGCGGGTGATCACGCAGAACGTGGACGGGCTGCATCAGATCGCCGGCCTTTCGGAGCGCAAGGTCCTCGAACTGCACGGCTCCGCACGGTCGGTGGTGTGCACGGCGTGCCACGCCCGCTCCTCGATGGAGGAGGCGCTCGACCGGGTGCGGGCCGGTGAGGACGATCCGAAGTGCTCGGTGTGCGGCGGGATCCTGAAGTCGGCGACGGTGATGTTCGGGCAGCGGCTCGATCCGGTCGTGCTGGGCAACGCGATGTCCATCGCCAAGGGCACCGAGGTGTTCATCGCGGTCGGTACGAGCCTCCAGGTGCAGCCTGCCGCCTCGCTCGCGGGGATCGCCGCCGAGCACGGGGCGCGGCTGATCATTGTGAACGCCCAGCCCACCCCGTACGACGAACTCGCGGACGAGATCGTGCGCGAGCCGATCGGCACGGCGCTGCCGGCGCTCCTGGAGCGGCTCCGCTGAGCGGGATCTAGAACAGCGCGTCCTCGGGCGCCGCGGCTCCCGACTCGAAGGCCAGCAGCCGCCGTTTGCGGTCTAGGCCGCCGCCGTAGCCGGTCAGGGAGCCGCTCGCGCCGACGACGCGGTGGCACGGTACGACGATGCTGACCGGGTTCTTGCCGTTGGCGAGGCCGACGGCGCGCGAGGCCCCGGGGTTGCCGAGCTCCTCGGCCAACTCGCCGTAGCTGCGGGTCTCGCCGTACGGGATCGCGCACAGCAGCTCCCAGACGCGGAGCTGGAACGGGGTGCCGATCAGCTTCAACGGCAGCTCGAAACGGTTGAGTTCACCGGCGAAGTACGCGTCGAGCTGGCGGACCGTCTCGCCGAAGGGGCGCGGGTCCGGTGCGCCGAAGGTCTCCTCGGCGGGGCGGTGGCGCTGGCCGGTCATGTGGATACGGCTCAGGACGCCGTCGACGGCGACCAGGGTCAGCGCGTCGTACGGGCTGTCGATGACGGTGTGGCGGACGTCGGTCATGGCTTCCTCAGGACGGGAGGTGGTTGATCGGGTGGCTGTCGGTGGCCCACAGGTACTGGACGGCGTACGCGCGCCAGGGGCGCCAGCGGGCGGCGCGGGTGGTGAGCGCGGCGGGTGTGGAGGGCAGCCCTAGGCCTTCGGCGGCGCGGCGGACGCCCAGGTCGCCGGGGAGGAAGGCGTCGGGGTCGCCGAGGGCTCGCATGGCGATGACCTCCGTGGTCCAGGGGCCGAAGCCGGGCAGGGCGTGGAGCCGGGCGCGTGCCTCGTCCCAGTCGGTGGCCGGGCCGAGGCTCAGGGAGCCCTCGGCGAGGGCCCCGACGAGGGTGAGGAGGGTCGTGCGGCGGCTGCGGGGCAGCGCGAGGGAGTCGGGGTCGAGGCCGGCGAGCGCCTCGGGGGTCGGGAAGAGGTGGGTGAGGCCGCCCTCGGGGTCCTCGACGGGGACGCCGTGCGCGGTGACGAGCCGGGCGGCGTGGGTGCGGGCGGCGGCCGTGGAGACCTGCTGGCCGAGCACGGCCCGTACGGCGAACTCGGCCGCGTCGACGGTCCTCGGCACGCGCCGCCCGGGCGCCCGCTCGACCAGCGGGGCGAGCAGCGGGTCCGTGCAGAGCTGTTCGTCGACGGCGACCGGGTCGGCGTCGAGGTCGAGCATCCAGCGGCAGCGGCTGATGGCGAGGGTCAGGTCGCGGGGGTCGGTGAGGGAGAGCCGGCAGGCGATGTGGTCGGCCCTGGGGGTGAGGGCGACGATGCCGTGGCCGTGGGGCAGGGTCAGGGTCCGCCGGTACGCGCCGTCCCGCCACTCCTCCACGCCGGGGACGGCGGTCGCGGCGAGGTGGCCGAAGAGGTTGGAGGGGTTGAGCGGGGCGCGGAACGGCAGCCGGAGCGCGATGACGCCCGGGGTGCTCGGTGTGTCGGGGGTGACGGGTGACCTGGCCGCTCGGGTGCGCAGCTCCCCGGGGGTGAGCGCGAAGACCTCGCGGACGGTGTCGTTGAAGGTCCTGATGGAGGCGAACCCGGCCGCGAAGGCGATCTCGGCCATCGGCATCGGTGTCGTCTCGATGAGCAGCCGCGCGGTCTGGGCGCGCTGGGCGCGGGCCAGGGCGAGCGGTCCCGCGCCGAGTTCGGCGAGGAGCTGGCGTTCGATCTGGCGGGTGGAGTAGCCGAGCCGGGCGGCGAGCCCGGGCACGCCCTCGCGGTCCACGATGCCGTCCTGGATCAGCCGCATGGCCCGGGCGACGGCGTCGGCGCGGACGTTCCACTCCGGGGAGCCGGGGCTGGTGTCGGGGCGGCAGCGCTTGCACGCCCGGAACCCGGCGCGCTGGCAGGACGCGGCGCTCGGGTGGAACACCATGTTCTCGGCCTTCGGCGGGACGACCGGGCAGCTGGGACGGCAGTAGATCCGGGTGGTCAGGACGGCCGTGAAGAACACGCCGTCGAAGCGGGCGTCCTTCGACCTGACGGCCCGTACGCAGCGCTCGGTGTCGGTGTACATGGCTCCATGGTCGAGGACCGCGGACGCGTCCGCTGGCGAGAAAACGACATGGACCTCGCCCGAGCGGGCACGCGCCGGACCTCTCGGCTCGCCTCGGGTCCCGCCCGGTGGCCCGGTCCGCCTCGATATCCGACCGTGAGGGGAGCAGCATGGAAGCAGTGGATCCCCGAGGCCGCCGGCGGGCCGAGGAACCGAGGAAGTGGACGGGTGACTGCAGAAACCCTGACGACAGCCGAATCACCGAGAAGCACCCCATGAGCGGACGGCTTGGCCACCGGCCCAGGGGGCTGGGGCTGCGCAGTGTCGCGGGGCAGGTGTTCGCGCTCCAGGCGGTCATCGTCGTGGTGCTGGTCACCGTGGGCGCGCTCGCCCTGATCTTCCAGGCCAGGTACAACACGGAGACCGACGCGCGCAATCGCTCCCTCGCCGCGGCGGAGGCCTTCGCGCACGCCCCCGGGCTCCTCGAGGCCCTGCGGGCGCCCGACCCGAGCGCCGAGCTCCAGCCGCGGGCCGAGAGCGCCAGGACGGCCGCGGGGCTCGACTTCCTCGCCGTGATGACCCCGGACGGGATCCGCTACACCGACTCCCGGCCCGAGCTGATCGGGCAACGCACCACCGGTGACATCGCGCGGGCCCGTGGGGGCGAGTCGTTCACGGAGATCTTCCACGGTGAGCCGTCGGACGCGGTCCGGGCCATCGTGCCGGTGCGCACCGACGACGGTGACATCGTGGGCCTGGTCAGCACCGGCATCGAGGTCGAGAACGTCGGCAACGTCGTCGAGGGCCAGCTGCCGCTGCTGCTCGGTACGGCCGCGGGCGCGCTGCTGCTCGCGGTGGGCGGCGCGGCGCTGGTGAGCCGGCGGCTGCGCCGGCAGACCCACGGGCTCGGGCCGGTCGAGATGACCCGGATCAACGAGCACCACGAGGCCGTCCTGCACGCCGTGCGCGAGGGCGTGCTCATCATCGACGCGGACCGGCGGCTGCTGCTCGCCAACGACGAGGCCCGGCGGCTGCTCGACCTGGGGCCCGAGGCCGAGCAGCGGCACGTCACGGAGCTGGGTCTCGATCCCCGTACCGCCGCGCTGCTCTCCGCCGACCGGGTCGTCAACGACGAGGTGCACCTCGCGGGCGACCGGCTGATCGCCGTCAACGTACGCCCCACCAAGCCGTACCGGGGGCGCCCCACCGGCACCGTGATGACGCTGCGGGACTCGACCGAGCTCGCCAGCCTCTCCGGCCGCGCCGAGGTCGCCAGGGGGCGGCTGCAGCTGCTGTACGAGGCGGGGGTGCGGATCGGCACCACCCTGGACGTGGTGCGGACCGCCGAGGAGCTGTCGGAGGTGGCGGTGCCGCGCTTCGCCGACTTCGTCACGGTGGAGCTGCCGGAATCGGTGCTGCGGGGCGAGGAGCCGTCGCGGGCGCTCAGCGAGATGCGGCGGACCGCGCTGCGGGGCATCCGCGAGGAGCATCCGTTCCAGCCGGTGGGCGACCGGATCCGGTGCGTCGTGCCGACCACCCCGATGGCGCAGGCGCTCGACAGCGGTCACGCCGTCCTGGTGGCCGATCTGTCCCAGGCGGACGGCTGGCGTGCCCAGGACCCCGAGGGCGCCCAGGGGGCCCTCGACTACGGGCTGCACTCGCTCGTCGCGGTGCCCGTGGTCGCCCGGGGCGTGGTCCTGGGCATGGCGAACTTCTGGCGCTCGGAGACCGAGGAGCCGTTCGGGGAGGAGGACCTGAACTTCGCCGAGGAGCTGACGGCGCGCGCCGCGGTCTCCATCGACAACGCCCGCCGCTTCACCCGCGAGCACGAGATGGCGGTGACCCTCCAGCGCAGCCTGCTCCCCCGGATCCTGCCCGACCTGTCGGCCGTGGACGTGGCGTTCCGGTATCTGCCCGCCAAGGCGGGCGTGGGCGGCGACTGGTTCGACGTGATCCCGCTGCCGGGTGCCCGGGTGGCGCTCGTCGTCGGCGACGTGGTCGGGCACGGGCTGCACGCGGCGGCCACCATGGGCCGGCTGCGGACGGCGGTCCTCAACTTCTCCACCCTGGACCTGCCGCCGGACGAGCTCCTGGGCCACCTCGACGAGCTGATCGACCGGATCGACCGGGGCCCGGCGGAAGGCGGCCCGGAGGGCGGAACGACGGCCGACGGCGGTGCGGGGGCCGCCCAGGGCGGCGAGGGGCAGGAGCGGATCACCGGCGCCACCTGCCTGTACATCATCTACGACCCCGCCGACGGCCGCTGCACCATGGCCCGGGCCGGGCACCCCGGGCCCGCGCTCGTCCATCAGGACGGCCTGGTCGAGTACCCCGAGCTGCCCGCGGGGCTTCCGCTCGGGGTAGGCGGGATGCCGTTCGAGACGACCGAGCTGTTCCTGCCCGAGGGCTCGCGTCTGGTGCTGTTCACCGACGGCCTCCTGGAGGACCGCGACCGGGACTTCGACACCGGTCTCGCGCTGCTGCGCGACGCCCTGGGCACCACGGGCCGCAGCCCCGAGCAGGCCTGCGCCGACGTCCTGACGAAGGTGCTCGTGCCCGCGCCCGACGACGACATCGCGCTGCTCGTCGCCGACACCCGCCGCCTCGAACCCGAGCGGATCGCGGAGTGGGACGTTCCGCCGGACCCGGCGGAGGTCTCCCGGATCCGGGGCGCGGGCGCGGCGCAGCTCTCCGCCTGGGGCCTGGACGAGGTCGCGTTCACGGCCGAGCTCATCCTCAGCGAACTGATCACCAACGCCATCCGGTACGGCGCCGAGCCCATCCGGGTCCGGCTGCTCCGCGACCGCCGGCTGATCTGCGAGATCTCCGACGGCAGCAGTACGGCCCCGCACCTGCGGTACGCGGCGACCACCGACGAGGGCGGCCGCGGGCTCTTCCTCGTGGCGCAGTTCGCCGAGCGGTGGGGCACCCGCTACACCGACCGGGGCAAGGTCATCTGGGCCGAACTGCCCCTGACCACCGCCGACTCGGAGCTGCCGCCGCTGCCGGTGCCCGACCTGGACGCCCTGGAGGACCTCGCCTGGTGAGCCGGGGCCCGGCCCCTGCGGGCGGCCGTCACCTCAAAGAGACGTACGGGCCAGCAGCACCGCCACGTCGTCCGGGGGCGCGCAGGGCAGGAGCTGGTCGAGGATGGCGTCGCAGACCTGGCTGAGCGGCCGTTCGAGGTCGACCAGTGCCTCGGCGAGCCGGTCCATGCCCTCGTCGAGGTCGCGGTCCCTGGCCTCGATGAGGCCGTCGGTGTACAGCACCAGGAGGCTGCCCGGGGGCAGCAGCACCTCCTCGGTGGCGAAGTCCTGGCCGCCGGTGCCGAGCGGGGTGCCGGGCGGCCCCTCCAGGAAGGTGATCAACCCGTCGGCGGTGGCCACGGCCGGTGGCGGGTGCCCGGCGCGGGCGAGGACGACGCTGCCGGTGGCCGCGTCGTGGACGGCGTACACGCAGGTCGCCATCTCGTCCTCGCCCAGGTCGGCGACGACGGCGTCGAGGGAGCGGAGCAGCTCCGCGGGGGGCACGCCGTGCCGGGCGAGGGTCCGTACGGCCGTACGGAGCTGGCCCATGACGGCCGCCGCGTGGATGCCGTGGCCCATGACGTCGCCGATGACGAGCCCGGTCCTGCCCTCGGGCAGGGCGATGACGTCGAACCAGTCGCCGCCGACGTCGTGGTCGCTCGCGGGCAGGTAGCGGCCGGTCAGCTCCAGGCCTTCGGCCTTGGGCAGGACGTTGCTGGTGAGGCTGCGCTGGAGGGTGAGGGCGGCCTCGCGCTGGGTGGTGTACAGGCGGGCGTTGTCGATGTTCAGGGCGGCGCGGGCGACGAGTTCGTCGATGAGGACGAAGTCCTGTTCGTCGAAGGTCTCGCGGTCGTAGAGCCGGGTCACGGAGACGGTACCGAGCACCTTGCCGCGGGCGACGAGCGGGACGATGCGGGCGCAGCCGATGCTGGCCTCGAAGTAGGCGCGCAGGGGTTCGGTGCGCGGGTCGGGGAAGAGCGCGGGCAGGTCGGAGTGGTAGAGGTTCATCGGCCGGGCGTCGGTGATGACCTGCTCGTACACCGTGCCCAGCGGGATCTGGAAGGTCTGTCCGGGGACGAGCACCGCGGTGGGGGCGGTCGGGTCGGGGAAGACGGCGGCGAGGCGGCGCAGCAGTCCGTGGGTGGAGGCGCCCGCGTCGTCGGGTTCGAGGACGGATTCGAGCAGCTGGACGTCGGCGGAGTCGGCGAGCTGCGGGACGAGGAGGTGGACGATCTCCTCGGCGGTCTGGCGCAGGTCGAGGGTGGTGCCGATCCGGGTGCCGGCCTCGGCGAGCAGGGCGAAGCGCCGGTTGGCCCGTTCGGCCTCGACGAGCGCCCGCTGGCCCTCGGTGATGTCGATGAGGGAGGCGATCAGGCCGAGCCGGCGGCCCGAGCCGTCGACCAGCGGGGCGTAGGAGCAGGACCAGGTGCGGTCGTGGTCGGGGTCGGCCGGGGTCCGGCCGGTGCGGCGTACGTCGACGACGGCCCGGCCGCTCTCCAGGACCTGCCGCATGGTGGCTTCCAGGGCGACGGCGTTGACGCCGGGCACGACCTCGGTGAGCCGTTTCCCGAGGTGTTCGGCGGGCGGGAGGCCGTTCATCCGCGCCAGGGCGTCGTTGACGCGGATGAACTTCAGGTCGGTGCCGAGGGTGGCGAGGCCGATCGGCGACTGGGTGAAGAGGCTCTGGAGCGCGGCGAGCGAGTCCCGCATGCGCAGGACCTCGGAGGTCTCGACCGCGATGAGCATGGCCCCGGGCCGCCCCTGGGGGTCGACCTCGGGGACGATCCACATCTCCATGGTCACTTCGTGACCGTCCCGGTGCCGCACGGGCAGGGTGCCGACGACCGTCTCGCCGGAATGGACGCGCCGGGTCAGCTGGTCGGCGAGTTGCCGGTTGGCGTCGGGCACCAGAATGGGTGCGGCGGGGCGGCCGATCACGTCCTCGGGGCGGTATCCGAGCAGGTCCTGGGCGGCCAGCGACCACTCGACGACGCGCCCGTCCTCGTCCTCCCGCCAGAGGGCGATCGGGAGGACTTCCCGCAGGACACCGGCGTAACCGATGGCCGCCGGCGGTCGCTCCGGCATCTGGCTCGCCGACTCAGTAGTGTCCAACGGTTCGACCTAACCCCGGGGGGTGCTCTCCTACCCGATCACCCTATCCGAGCCCTTGTCACGGAGCCCTGCGGTACGGCTCCAGCGGGTGGCGGGGGCGGCGACCGGGAAGCGGGGGCCGCCCGGGGAAGCGGGGCCGCGGGGGCCGCTGGGGCAGTGGGGGCCGCTGGGGCAGTGGGGGCCGCCCGGGGAAGCGGGGCCGCCGGGGGTTCCGCCGTCACCGACCCGCCGGTAACTTGGCGCCGCCCACTCCCCACCGTCCTGGCAGGTACGAGATGCAGAGCTTGTTACGCACAGCCCGAGGCGCCCTGCTCGTGGGCGCCCTGCTGGTCCCGGCCGTCGTGCCGGGCGCCGCCGCGGCGCAGCCCGGCCCCTCCTCCGTGACCACCTCCGCGGCGCCCGTCGCGGCCGCCGTCGAGTGGACGCCGCCGCTGTCCACGCGCGGCCGGTACATCGTCGACGCCGACGGCGACCGCTTCCGGCTGCGCTCCGCCAACTGGGACGGCGCCCAGGGCTCGTGGAACGGCTCGGGCGACATCGCCGACCCCGCCAACCACCACGCCGGGCAGAACGCGAACGGCATCCCGATCGGCCTGGACCGCACCCCGCTGCCCACGCTCCTCGCCGACTTCCGCGCCCTCGGCCTGAACAGCATCCGGCTGCCGTTCTCCAACGAGATGCTGCGCGCCACGGCGCCCGTGCCGGACTCGGCCGTCGCCGCCAACCCGGGGCTGCGCGGCAAGAACCCGCTCCAGGTCTTCGACGCCGTCGTCACCGCCCTCACCGACGGCGGGTTCGCCGTCGTCCTCAACAACCACACCGTGACGACCCGTTGGTGCTGCGCCGTGGACGGCAACGAGCGCTGGAACAGCAGCGGTCAGTCCACCGCCCAGTGGGCCGACGACTGGGTCTTCATGGCCAAGCGCTACCGCGCCAACCCGCGCGTGGTCGGCGCCGACCTGTACAACGAGGTCCGCCGGGACATCTGGGACGACCCCAACTGGGGCCTCGGCGACAACCACGACTGGCACGCGGCCGCGCAGGAGGCGGGCGACCGCATTCTGGCCGAGGCCAACCCGGACCTGCTCATCGTGGTCGAGGGCATCAACTGGCAGGGCATCCCGGTGGACGGCCTCCCTCACGGCCGCCCGACCCTCACCCCGGTCCGTACCCTCTCGCACACCCTGGTGGTGTCCAACAAGCTCGTCTATTCGGCGCACTTCTACGGCTACACCGGCCCGAACCACAGCGGCGCCACCGGCATGGGCGAGACCACCGACCCTCGCTACCAGGACCTCACCCGCGAGCAGCTCCGCCAGGTCGTCCACGACCAGGCGCTCTACGTCTCCGCCGAGACCGGCACGCACTTCACCGCCCCGGTCTGGGTCAGCGAGTTCGGCATCGGCGCCGACGAGCGCGTCGACAAGCCGCGCGCCTGGTTCGGCAACCTGACCGAGCTGCTGCGGGACGCCGACGTGGACTTCGCGTACTGGCCGCTGGTCGGCTGGAACAACGGCTCGGGCGGCGGGGACAGTTGGGCGCTGCTGCGGTACGACTCCGAGGGCCGGCGGACCGGCGTCCTGGACGCGGGCGACTGGCGCACCCCCGCCTGGAACGGCCTGGCCTCCACGCCGGGGCACACCGGGGCCGTTCCCGTCTCCACCGCCTGGTACCAGCTGACGACCGACCACCGCGACCACAACGCCTCCCTGCGGGTGCGGGCCGGAGGCGACTGGGACAGCGGCGCCCGAAAGGCCGTCTGCCCCGACGGTTCGCGGCTCGCCGGGCTCAGCCACACCGGGGGCCGGGGCCTCTGCGTGAGCTCGGGGCTGCGGGCCGCCTCCGGCGGGCACACGGTCGTCCGCGACGAGTCGCACGTCCCTGCGGGCGGCGACTGGGCCTCGGGCTACACCAAGTACCAGTGCCCGTCAGGGCAGTTCCTCATCGGGTACAGCCTGCGGGGCACCCGTGTCTCCGCCGCGCTGTGCGCCCCCGCGGGCACGGCGCTCCCGGCGGCCGCGGGCCGCACGCTGTGGTTCGACCGCGGCGACAACCGCCCGGCCGGCGCGCCCGGCAGGGAGTACGCGCAGGGCCACTACAAGGGGCAGTGCGCGCCCGGCGAGTACGCGGCCGGGATCGCGTTCACCACGCGGTTCGGGTCCCGGCCGTCGCCGGCTGCCCTGCTGTGCCGCCCGGCGGCGTAGCCGGGGAGTCCAGCGTGGCGGCGACGGCCTGCGCCAGGAACGGGATCCGGTGCGCGCAGACGCCCGCGATGTTGATGCGTCCTGCGTTCGTCCCGTAGACGCCGGACTGTCCGCGCATCCGGCGCATCTGCTCCGGCGTCAGAGGCAGCATGGAGAACATGCCCTTCTGGCGCCGGAGCGAGGCCGCCACGTCCGGGCAGCCGAGGGCCTCCAGGTGCGCGACGAGGTCGGCCCGGTTGGCGGCGATCCGGCCGCGCATGGCGTCGAGTTCGGCCCGCCAGGTGGCCCGGAGCCCGGCGTCCTCCAGAACGGTGGCGACGACGGCCGCGCCGTGGTCGGGCGGCATCGAGTACAGGACGCGGGCGGCGTTCTGCAGGGCCGTCTCGACGTGCCGCAGCGTCTGCCGTGACGGGCCGAGGACGATGGCGCAGCCGGTGCGGTCGCTGTAGAGGCCGAAGTTCTTGGAGCAGCTGACGGCGATCAGGACCTCGGGCAGCCGGTCGGCCAGCATCCGGGTGGCCCACAGATCGGCGTCGAGGCCGTCGCCGAGCCCGTGGTACGCGAGGTCGACGAAGGGGACCCAGCCGTTCGCCTCGGCGAGCCCGGCCAGCGCCTCCCAGGTCTCCGCGGCGGGGTCGGTTCCGGTGGGGTTGTGGCAGCAGCCCTGGAGCAGGACCACGTCGCCCCGGCGCGCGGCGCGCAGATCCTCCAGCATGACGTCGTCGCCACCGCCGTATGCGTACGTACGGACCGTGAGGCCTGCGCCTTCGAGGATGGGGCGGTGGTTGACGTACGCGGGGTCGCTGATCCACACCGTGGTGCCGGGGCGAGTCTGGCGGACGAGATCGGCGAGCAGGCGCAGGGCCCCGGTGCCGGCCACGGTCTGGACGGCCGTCGCGCGGGCGGTCCTGGCGTCGGTGCCGAGGACCATGGAGAGCATGGCCCGGTTGAAGGCGGTGTTGCCGGACAGGCCCCGGTACTCCTTGGAGACGGCCCGGTCGGCCAGGCGTATCTCGGCCTCCTTGACGGCGGCCATGACCGGGGTGGCCCCGGTGTGGTCGCGGTAGACGCCGAGGACGAGGTCGAGGCGCTCGGGGCGCGGGTCGGCGGCGAACTCGGCCGACAGGTCCCACAGCGGGTCCACGGGCGGGGCGGAGAGCAGCTCAAGCATGGGCGGCGACCTTGGTTCGGGGGCGCCGGTTGGCGAGCGCGACGCCGAGGGTGATGAGGGGGACGCCGACGAGGACGGACAGGGTCGGCGACTCGTCGAGGAGGGGTACGGCGAGCAGGACGACGGCGACCGGGCTGAGGGAGCCGACGACCGAGCTGCGTTCGGGGCCGAGGCGGCGGATGGCGAACGCGTACAGCAGTCCGGCGCACAGCCCGACGCCCAGGCCCTGGACGACGAGGAAGAGGGCGATGTCACCGGCGGCGGCGTGGGCGATCCCGGTGGGCAGGACGCCGGTGAGCGCGAGGAGGGCGACGACGGCGAAGGACGGCAGGCAGAGCAGGCCGATGGAGCCGACCGGGTCGAGGTCGACCTCGCGCAGGCCCACGGTGTAGAGGGCCCAGAGGCCGCTGGCGAGCAGCAACGTTCCGGCACCGAGCAGGACGTCCGCGTCCAGGGCGGCCGTGTACCGCCAGACCAGGGCGGCGACTCCGGCGACGATCAGGGCGAGACCCGCCGCCTGCGTACCGCGCGGGACGCTCTTGCCGCCCGCGACCATGAGCGCGGAGACGAAGAGCGGGACCATGCCGGGGACGATCGCGCCGACGAAGGCGGCCGAGGTCAGCGAGCCGCCGTACATGGCGGCGAGGAAGAAGGGGACGCCCGCCCCGCAGACGATCTTGGCGGCGGTCGCGGGGCGTACCGCGACGAGCTGCCGTCGGCGCCGCCAGAGGGCCGGGGCCAGGACCACGAGCGGCACGCCGAAGCGGAGCAGGGCCGCGTCGGCGGGCAGGAGGGTGGAGGCGCCGAGCGCGCGGGCGCTCAGCGCGAAGGCGGCCCAGATGGCGACGGTGAGGAGGAGGGCGACGAGGCCGATGGCCTGCGGCGAGAGCGTGATGCCGGTCCGGGTGGCGCGGCGCGCCTCACCCAGCGGCGGTGCTCCCGCCGTCCGTATACCCCCCATCGAAGGAGCCTCCCGCTCGAATCCACTGCTTTCGAGCAACGGTAGGGCTTGGGGCGGGGCAGCCGATTGCCAGTTCTGCCCTCCAGACCTAGCGTGAGGGCAGAATCTGCCAAGGATCGGCCGAGATCGGTCGTGGAGCGGCCGGGGACCCGTCGGGATGCGTCGGGATGCGTCGGGAAACCGTCGAAGAGTGGTCGAGGACGTGCGAAGGAGTGGACGACGT
The DNA here is from genome assembly GCF_053594455.1 of Streptomyces sp. NPDC001927. Lineage (NCBI taxonomy): Bacteria > Bacillati > Actinomycetota > Actinomycetes > Kitasatosporales > Streptomycetaceae > Streptomyces > Streptomyces sp. NPDC001927. The sequence continues at coordinate 246,659 of NZ_JBSFEN010000001.1, forward strand.
GGACGCCGTGGATTTCCAGATCATCCGCGAGTTGCAGGCGGACGGCCGCCTCTCCAACCAGGACCTCGCCGACCGGATCCGGCTCTCCCCGTCACCCTGCCTGCGCCGGGTGCGGCGCCTGGAGGAGGCGGGCCTGATCCGCGGCTACACGGCGGTGGTGGACCAGGTCACCTTCGGCCTGCCGATCACCGTCTTCGTACGGATCCGGCTCGAGCGTCACACGCGCGAGATCGTCGACGTCTTCGAGGACCACGTCGGCCGGATCGAGCACATCCAGGACTGCTATCTGATGGCGGGCAGCAGCGACTATCTGCTCCGGGTCGTGATCGAGAACCTGGAGGCGTACGAGTCCCTGGTGCGCCACCGGATCCACGCCATCCCGGGCATCGCCTCGATCGAGTCCAGCTTCGCCTACGGCAGCGTGAAGCAGTCCAAGATCTACCCGCGCCCGGCCTGAGACCCTGAGGCCTCGGGCGGGCGCGGGGGACGTTCTCAAGGGCCTGTCAGAGGCCGAACTCCTGCGGGGACACGCCGAGCGCCGCGCACGCCTCGCGCAGAACCTGCTCCTCGGCCGGGGCGACGTAGCCGTCCGCGCCGGCGACGACGAAGCCGGTCTGCACGACCGCCTTCGCCTCCACGGGCTTCTTCGCCGCCTTGGCGATCTCCTGCAGCGCCTCGGCCTTGCCCTGCTGGAAGTTGTACGTCAGCTGGTCGACGTGCTTGTTGAACCGCTGCCGCAGCTGGTCCGGCGGGAAGTTCTTCAGGACGTCGTTCTGCAGGATCAGCGACTCCACGTGCTGGCGCTCGGCCGGGTCGACGGACCCGTCGGCCGCCGCGACCAGCGCGCACATGGCCATGCTGGCGTCCCGGTACGCGCCGCTCTTGAGCTCCGTCTTGAGGGAGGCGAGCTGGGTCTTGAGGACGCCCACGAGCTGCGCCTTCGACCCCCCGCCCGCTCCCGGACCAGGCCGCGCCGTGCCGCCGGCGCCGGAACCGCGTGCTCCCTGCGCCTGCTGCTGCAGCCCCTTGGCCTGGTCCTTGATCCGGTCCCACATCGCCATCCGTGCCACCTCGCGTACGCGTTCGCTCCTCCGCGCGAGTACCGCGCGGTCCCCCTGAGAACTCCGGCGCACGCCCGCGAGTTCCCCGCCCGGGCGTGACGCGCGGAGTGGGACGGAAGGGAACGGTCACTTCGGCATCAGGACGGTGTCGACGATGTGGACGTTGGCGTTCCGGGTCGGGACGTCGCCGCAGACGATCTTGGCGGTGTCGTTGACGACGAAGGCGTCGCCGGAGCCGTCGGTCGTCACGGTGCCGCCCTGGAGCGTCTTGAACGAGCCGTCGGAAAGGTCGCCCTTGTCGACCTTCTCGCCCACGACGTGGTAGGTGAGGATCTTGGTGAGCTGCTCCTTGTCGGCGAGGACCTTGTCCAGGTCGGCCTTCGGGATCTTGGCGAAGGCGTCGTTCGTCGGCGCGAAGACGGTGATGTCCTCGGCGTTGTTCAGGGTGTCGACGAGTCCGGCGGCCTTGACGGCCGAGACGAGCGTGGACAGCTCCGGGTTGTTCGACGCGGCGGTCGCCACCGGGTCGTCGGCCATGCCGTCGAGGCTGCCCTCGCCCTGGGCCGGTACCGCGGCACAGCCCGGACCGAACGGCCCGTCCGTCTCCGCGGCGACGGCCTGCGGGGCGAGTACGCCCAGCAGCACCGGGAGTGAGAAGGCGGCCGCGGCGGCTGCCGCGCGGCCCCTGAGGTGGGTGGGGCGTGTGGGATGGGTGGGATGCGAGGTGTTCATGGTCTTCCTCCTGCCGGTCCCCCGGAAGGTATTCGGCGCGACACCCCCTGTCGGATGAGCCTCCGTCGAGGCACCTTCCGGCACGCGCATCGCTTGTGCGTCGGACGGTCGTAGAGTGGACGCATGGGTGAGCCGGTGACCGGTATGACGACGGGGGCCGTGGCGCGACGCCTCGGGGTCTCCCCCACCACGCTGCGGTCCTGGGACCAGCGGTACGGCATCGGCCCGGCGGCGCACGAGGACGGCCGCCACCGGCGCTGGTCGCCGACGGACGTCGCCGTGCTCGAGGCGATGTGCCGGCTCACCACGTCCGGCGTGCCCCCCGCCGAGGCCGCCCGCCTGGCCCTGACGGGCGCCGGGACCGGGACCGGCATAGCGCCCGACGCCGAAGCAGGGCTCCGGAACGAGCCGCCCACGCCCGCCGCCGGGTCCGGCGACGAGCCGCCGGCCACCCCCGTCCATCAGGTGTTCCGGGGGCTTGCCCGGGCCGCGGTACGACTCGACAGCCCGGCCCTGGACACGCTGCTGCGCGACCTGCTGGCCGCGCACGGACTCGTCACCTCCTGGGAGGAGGTCATGGGGCCCACGCTGCACGCCGTCGGCCGCAAGTGGGAGTCGTCGGGCGACCGGTACGTCGAGGTCGAGCACCTGCTCTCCTGGCACATCTCCACGGCCCTGCGCCGCATGTCCGACACCGTCGACGCCCGCCGTGGCGACTTCCCACCGGTCCTGCTCGCCTGCGTTCCCGGCGAACAACACACCCTCCCCCTGGAGGCCCTGACGGCAGGTCTGGCCGAACAGTCCCTGCCTACCCGGATGTTCGGCGCCTCCGTGCCCGCCGAAGCTCTCGACTCGGCCGTCCGGCGGCTCGGCCCCACGGCCGTCGTCCTCTGGTCCCAGTCCCGCTCCACCGCCGCCCACGCCCTGGCCCGGCACGTCGCCGACACCTCGTTCGGCGTCCGAGGCGCCCGCACCCACCCCTTGGTGCTCCTCGCCGGTCCCGGCTGGGCCGGCAGGACGCCGGCTCCGGGCATGCTCCGCCCCGCCGGCCTGCGCGAGGCGCTCGGCCTCCTCACTCAGCGGTACGCGAGCCTGCCTCAGCTCTGATCCGGGCGGAGCATCAGCTCTGATCCAGGCGGAGGCGGAGCCTCTGGAGGCCGCGGCGGGCGTGGCTCTTGACCGTGCCCAGGGGCATCCCGGTGCGGTGCGCGATCTGTGTCTGCGTCAGGCCGCCGAAGAACGCGAGGGTCAGGACGTCCCGTTGGACGCTCGGGAGCCTGGCGAGTTCGCCGGTGACCACGATCCGGTCGAGCAGCTGGTCGGCCCCGTCGACCGGTGCGCGGTGCGGGGCGAGCGCGGCGCCCGCGGCGGCGACGAGAGCGGTCCTGCGGGTCCGGGCCGAGAGGGCGTCGGCGATCTTCCGCCGGGCGATGCCGACCAGCCAGGCCGGGACGGGCCCGCGCTCGGGACGGTAGCCGTGGCGCCCCCGCCAGGCGGCGAGGAAGACCTGCTGCGTGATGTCCTCCGCCTCGCGCGCGTCGCCGACCGTCCGCTGGGCGAGCGCGTGGACGAGGCCGCCCCAGCGCCGGTACGCCAGGGCCAGGCACTCCTCGTCGCCCCGGGCGAGCCCGGCGCCGATCTCCGCGTCCGTCGGCTGCGCCGTGAGGGCTGTGAGGGCTGTGGTCATGACGATCCTCCTCCGCTTCCGGCCCCCTCAGGTTCCGGCGAACGGAAGCGGCGACGCAAAACGCATCGCTTGTGCGTCGTTTTGCGCTCCTTGGACCGGTCGGGCGTCGTCGGCCGTCCTCAGTCGAGCTCGCGGGCGCGGCGGAACCGCGCCAGGCCGTCCGCGAGCCCCACGACGGGCTCCGGATAGTCGCCCGACGCCCTCTCGTGCGGGCCGAGTTTCCACGGTTCGTGGATCGACGGGGCATCCAGGTCGGCGAGTTCGGGGACCCAGCGGCGGACGTAGGCGCCGTCGGGGTCGTACTTCCTCGCCTGGAGAACGGGGTTGAGGACCCGGTTGGGCCGGGTGTCCGTGCCGGTGCCCGCGACCCACTGCCAGTTGAGCTGGTTGTTCGCGACATCGCCGTCGACGAGGAGCCCGAGGAAATGGCGGGCGCCGAGCCGCCAGTCGAGGTAGAGCGTCTTGGTGAGGAAGGAGGCAGCGAGCAGCCGGCCGCGGTTGTGCATCCAGCCCTCGTACGCGAGTTGGCGCATGGCCGCGTCGACCAGGGGGTAGCCCGTCCGGCCCTCCTGCCAGGCGCGGAGATCCGCCTCGGCCCCCTTGCCGTGGCGCCAGCGGTCGTGCCGCGGCCGGTAGTCCTCCGTGGCGGTCTCCGGGCGGGCGTTCAGGACCTGGTGGTGGAAGTCCCGCCAGCACACCTGCCGTACGAACGCCTCCGCGCCCGCGCCTCCCGCGGCCCTGGCCTTGTGCACCACCTCGGCCGCGGAGAGGGCGCCGAAGTGCAGGTACGGGGAGAGCCGGGAGGTCGCGTCCCCGGCGAGGTCGTCGTGCCGGTCCTGGTACCCGTCGACCTGCCGGGCCATCCACGCCGTCAGCCGCTCGCGCCCCGCGCGTTCGCCGCCGACGGCAAGGCCCTCGGACACGGACGGGACGTCGGCCCGCGAGGGCACCGCCTCCGACCGCACACCGGCGGGCACCCGAACCGTCCTGGGCGCGGGAGCCGGGGAGCGCAGCGGCACGCCCGACCAGCGCCGGTAGTACGGCGTGAACAGGGCGTAGTGGTCCGCTCCGCCCGCCGGGGTGACCTCCCCCGCGGGCAGCACGGTGATCACGCCGTCGTGGACGTACAGCCGACGCCCGTCGGACTCCAGGGCGCGGCGCAGCCGCCGCTCCCGCTCGCGGGCGAAGGCGCTGTACCCCGCCGCCATGTGCACCTCGTCCGCGTCGACCTCCCGGACCAGGGCGCGGACCTCGGCCACCGTGTCGCCGTGCCGGACGACGAGCCGGCCGCCGCGGGCGCGCAGCCCGGCGTCGAGGTCGGTGAGGCAGTCGGCGAGGAAGGCCAGCCGGTTGGGCGCGGCGAAGCCTGCCCGGTCCACGGCGGGGTCCCGTACGAACAACGGCACCACCTCGGGCGCCGTTTCCAGGGCGGCCCGCAGGGGTGGGTGGTCGTGGAGGCGGAGGTCGGAGGTGAACAGGACGACCGAGGGGTTCATGGCACCGTTCCTGGCTGTTGTCGCGCGTGCACTGCGCTTCTTCTTCGCCCCGGGCCCCCACACGGATGCGCCGACGGCTAAAGCCGCCGCTCGACGGCCTCCTCGACAGCTTTCCGACCACCCTCCCCAGTGCCTTCCGCAGTGCTTTCCTCGGCCGTACGGGCGATCCTGCGGGCCATGCCGCCGAAGACGACCGCGTGGAAGGGGGCGACGCTCCACCAGTAGAGCTGCCCGGAGAGACCGCGCGGGTGGAAGAGGGCGCGCTGCCGGTACCGGGACCGGCCGTCGCCGTCGCGCTCCGCGTACATCTCCAGCCAGGCCTTGCCAGGAAGCCGCATCTCCGCCCGGAGCCTGAGCATGCTCCCCCGCTCGATCTCCTCCACGCGCCAGAAGTCCAGGGCGTCGCCGACGCGCAGCCGGGCGGCGTCGCGGCGTCCTCGGCGCAGGCCGGCCCCGCCGAGGACGCGGTCGAGCCACCCGCGTACGGCCCAGGCGAGCGGGAACGAGTACCAGCCGTTCTGCCCGCCGATCCCCTCGATGACCCGCCAGAGGGCCTCGGGGTCGGCCTCGACGTCCCGTTCCCGTTCGTCGGTGTACAGGCTGCCGCCCGCCCAGTCGGGGTCCGTGGGCAGCGGGTCGCTGGGGGCGCCGGGCAGCGAGGCCGAGGACCAGCGGGTGACGACCTGGGCGTCGCGTACGCGCTGGAGGGCGAGGGCGAGGGCCCGGTCGAAGGACAGGGGCGCGCCCGGCGGGTCGGGCACGTGGCGGGCGATGTCGTGCTCGGCGCACACGACCTCGTACCGGAGGGACTCGGCGAGGGGCCGGGCGAGCGCGGCGGGTACGGGCGTGACCAGGCCGATCCAGTGGCTGGACAGACCCGGGGTGAGCATGGGCACCGGCAGGATCAGCCGTCGGGGCAGCCGGGCGACCTGGGCGTACCGCTCCATCATTTCCCGGTACGTGAGGACGTCGGGCCCGCCGATGTCGAAGGTCCGGTTGACGTCGGCGGGCATGCGGGCGCTGCCGACGAGGTAGCGCAGGACGTCGCGGACGGCGATGGGCTGGACCCGGGTGCTGACCCAGCTGGGGGTGACCATGACGGGGAGGCGTTCGGTGAGGTAGCGGAGCATCTCGAAGGAGGCGGAGCCGGAACCCACCACGACGGCGGCCCGCAGGACGGTCGTCGGCACCCCGGACGCGAGCAGGATCCGGCCGACCTCGGCGCGGGAGCGCAGGTGCGTGGAGAGTTCGTCGTCCGGGATCCCGACGGGGGTGAGGCCGCCGAGGTACACGATGCGGCGGATCCCGGCGGCCCGGGCCTCCTCGGCGAAGGTACGGGCGGCGAGGCGGTCCGTCTCCTCGAAGTCCCGCCCGGAGCTCATCGAGTGCACGAGGTAGTACGCGACCTCCACGTCGCGCAAGGCGGGCCGCAGACTGTCCGCGTCCCTGACGTCGCCCCGGACCACCTCGACGCGGTCCGCCCACGGGTGGTCGCGGAGATGGGCGGGCGTGCGGGCCAGACAGCGGACGTCGTACCCGGCGTCGAGCAACTCGGGCACGAGCCGCCCGCCGATGTACCCACCCGGGCCGGTGACCAGGCACTTCATGAACGACCGCCTCTTTCCCTCAGCTCCGGACGAGGACGACACACGATGTTCCGCACACGGTGTTCTGCCTCGGCGGCCCTACCGGATGCGGACCTGGGTCGCGAACGTCCGGTACGCCTCCTCGTCGAAGAGGACGAACCTGACCTCCTCGACGGCGGTCTTCGTGCTCCGTACCGTCTCGATCGCGATGCGGGCGCCGTCGTCCATGGGCCAGCCGTAGATGCCCGTCGAGATGGCGGGGAAGGCGACGGTACGGGCGCCCAGTTCGTCCGCCACGCGGAGCGACTCGCGGTAGCAGGAGGCGAGCTGGTCCGAGCGGTCCTCGTCGCGGGACCAGACCGGGCCGACCGTGTGGATCACCCAGCGCGCGTCGAGCCGGCCGGCCGTCGTGGCGACGGCCTGGCCGGTGGGGAGGCCCTTGCCGTAGTGGCCGGCGCGCAGCGCGCGGCATTCCGCCAGGATCTCGGGGCCGCCCCTGCGGTGGATCGCGCCGTCGACGCCGCCTCCGCCGAGGAGGGAGGAGTTCGCGGCGTTGACGACGGCGTCGGCGTCCTGGTCCGTGATGTCGCCGAAGACGAGGACGAGGCCCGGATGTGTGGTCATACGGTCATCATCTCCCGGTCGTCGCCCGCGATCGCGGTCATTTCCCTGTCGTCGCCCGGCCTCGCCCGTCTCGCCCCGTCATCGCCGCGTCATCGCCCCGTCGCCCGGAGCCTGCGCCAGACCGCCTTCGCCGCGTTGTGCCCGGACATGCCGTGCACGCCCGGGCCCGGCGGGGTCGCGGAGGAGCAGAGGAACACGGCCGGGTGCGGGGTCGCGTACGGGAAGAGGGAGAGCTTGGGGCGCAACAGCAGTTGGAGTCCGCGCGCCGCGCCGCAGGCGATGTCGCCGCCCACGTAGTTGACGTTGCGGGCGGCCAGTTCCGCCGGGCCCGCCGTGGCGCGGGCCAGGACGCGGTCGCGGAAGCCGGGCGCGAAACGCTCGATCTGGCGCTCGATGGCGTCCGTGAGGTCGCCGTCCCAGCCGTTGGGCACATGGCCGTACGCCCAGAAGACGTGCTTGCCCTCGGGGGCGCGGCCGGGGTCGACGAGGCTGGGCTGGGCGGTGATGAGGAACGGTGTCCGGGGGGCCGTGCCGGAGGAGGCCTGGCGCAGGGCGGTGCCGATCTCCCCGCTGGTGGGCCCGATCTGGACGGTGCCGGCCTGGCGGGCCTCCTCGGCCGTCCAGGGCACGGGGCCGTCGAGCGCGTAGTCGATCTTGAAGGCGGCGGCGCCGTACCGGTAGTGGTCGTAGTAGCCGCCGAAGCCGGCGATCCGGGCGAGGGCGGTGGGTGAGGTGTCGAAGACGTACGCGCGGGCCGGCGGAAGGTCGTCGAGCCGCTTGACCTCGTAGTCGGTGTGGACCGCGCCGCCCAGGTCCTTCAGGTACGCGGCGAGGGCGTCCGAGATCGACTGGGAGCCGCCCCGGGGCAGCGGCCAGCCGCCCTCGTGCGCGGCGAGCGCGAAGACGAGGCCGACCGCCGAGGTGGCGAACCCGTCGAGCGGGGCGATGACATGGCCGACGAGGCCGGAGAACAGGGCGCGCGCCTTCTCGTCCTGGAAGCGGCGGGTGAGCCAGGTCGACGGGCGCAGCCCGTCGAGGCCGAACCGGGCCAGCGTGACCGGGTCCCGGGGCAGCGCGGTGAGCGGCAGGGACATGAAGTCCCGTGTCAGGGTGTCCCACTTGCCGAGGTACGGGGCGACCAGGCGGCGGTACGTGCCGGCGTCGCGCGGCCCGAAGGAGGCGGCGGTCTCGGCGACGGAGCGGGAGAGGACGGCGGCGGTGCCGTCGTCCCACGGGTGTGCCATGGGCAGCCGGGGCTGCAGCCATTCAAGTCCGTACCGGTCGAGCGGCATCGTCTTGAAGACGGGCGAGCCGATCCCGAGCGGGTGCACGGCGGAGCAGGGGTCGTGGCGGAAGCCGGGGAGGGTCAGCTCCTCGGTTCTGGCGCCACCCCCGACGGTGGGTTTAGCTTCGAACACGGCGACGGAGAAGCCCCGTCGGGCGAGTTCCACGGCGGCGGTCAGTCCGTTGGGCCCCGCCCCCACGACGACAGCATCGAGCATCGACGGCACCTTGGACTCCTTCGTCAGTCAGCCGATGGCCAAGACTCCCAGGATATTCCGGCGCGTCGGCGCGCTTCACCGACCCCTGAGCAGTGTCCGGATCCGCTCGGCGGTGGCCTGGTCGCGCGCCGCGGTGAACGGCAGCGCGTTGCCTCCGGTGATACGGAACGGCTCGCCCGCGACGGTCGTGTCCGCGCCGCCCGCCTCGGCCACCAGGAGCAGTCCTGCCGCGTGGTCCCAGGCGTACTCCCAGGAGAAGGCGGTGGCGTCGAGGAGGCCCCGGGCCACGGCCAGGTATTCGAGTCCGGCGGAGCCGCAGGGACGCGGCCGTACGCCCTCGACGTTCAGGCGGAGCAGGGCGGCCTTCTCGCTGTCGGTGGTGTAGTCGGGGTGGGAGGAGGCGACTTCGAGGTCGGCCCCGGGGGTCGGCGAACCGGACCGTATCGGCGCGCCGTTGAGCGTCGCGCCGCGTCCGCGGACGGCGATCGCCATCTCGTCGAGCGCGGGGGCGTACGTCCAGGAGGCGAGGAGTTCGCCGCGGACCGCGAGGGCGACGAGGGTGCAGAATCCGGCCTCGCCGCGCACGAACTGGCGGGTGCCGTCGACGGGGTCCACGATCCACACGGGGGCGTCGCCCTGGATCGCTTCGTACACCGTCGGGTCGGCGTGGACGGCCTCCTCGCCGACGACCACGGAGCCGGGAAGGAGGGCCGTGAGGGAGGCGGTGAGGTGCTCCTCGGCGGCCCGGTCGGCGACCGTCACGAGGTCGTGCGGCCCGTTCTTCTCGTCGATCTCGTGGGCGGCGAGCTGCCGGAAGCGGGGCATGATCTCGGCGGCGGCGGCCTTGCGGACCGCCTCTTCCACCTCGGTCGTGCCACCGGCGAGGACGTGCTCGAGGAACTCTTCGGTCATGCGTCCAGTCACTGCAGTCATGCCTCCAGCTAAGCACGGCGGTCTGACACCCGAAGCGTCGCCTTCGTAACCCTCCGTTCACCCACGGAGTGTGCTTTGGACCGGTTCACCCCTTAGTGGCCTCACACACGGCGGGCGAGCGGTCCGCGGGGCAGGCCGCGTCCCGCGCCAGCAGGCACTCCTCCAGGAATCCCAGCGCCCGCAGGTGGTAGGTGCGGGCGGCCCAGCCGAGGCTGATGTTGTGTCCGGCGTTCGGCTGGAGCTCCACGGTCACCTTCGCCGCGGACAGGGGTGCTCTGAGCGCCGCGACGGCCTCGTCGTCGAAGCGCCACCACTGTTCCTGCTCGGCGAAGGTGAACCTGACCGGGACCGTGACCCGGGCGGCGATGTCCGGGTACAGGCGGGGCCACAGGGGGCCCTCCTGCGCCTCCATGACGGGCACCGGCGACACCAGCGCGCGGCCGAGCCGGAACGCGTCGGGCGGATAGAACCGCAGGGGGCCCCAGTGCCGGCGCCAGTCGCCGTGGCCGTCCAGGCCGGGCAGCCGGTGGGTGTCCACGGCCAGGGTGGTGCCGAGCCCGGAGATGTCCAGGCCCACGAGCGGGCGGGTGGAGTCGGCCGCGGCGGCCAGGGCGAGCTTGCCGCCGTTGGAGTGCGCCACCAGGAAGAAGCCGGCACCGGTGGCGTGGGTGGAGGCGAAGTCGGTGAGCGCGGCGTGCAGGGTCGCCGCCTGCCGGCGGACCGTCTGCCCTTCGGGCAGGTACGGGGCGGACGCCCGGTACCCGGGCCGGTCCACCGCCAGGACGGAGTAGCCGAGCCGGGCGCCCAGTTCGAGCAGGGAGAGGCCGGGCGTGGCCCGGCTGTCGAAGTAGCCGGCGCTCATGCCGCCGCCGTGGATGGCCACCACCACCGCGCGCGGTGGGCCGGCCGGCTCGGCGAGCAGGGCGGACAGCGGAACGCCCGCGGCGTCGAGCGTGATACTGCGGATCTCCGGGGCGCCGGCCCCGGCCGCTGCCTCCGGCGCCCCCGAGCACGGGGCGGCAGGGCGGAGCCCCCGCACCTGGTCCGGTGCGTCGTCAGCGGTGGATTGCATGGTTTCTCCCTCGGACCGAGCGGTTACTCGACGTGGCCAGTCAAGCGGCCCGACCGGGCGGTCCGCCCTCTTCCCGGGCATGAGTGAGCCGTGTCCACCCGGTTCCCACCCCGGCCCGGAGGCTGGGGGTGGGACCGGACGGACACGGCTTGGGTCTGTCGTCGGGCCTCAGGGGCCGTTCAGACGGTCTTGACGCCCTTGTCGTCGGCCTCCTCGTCCGCGTCCACCTCGACGGCGGCCGTGTCCCGCAGCTCGACCTCCTTGACCAGGCAGGAGACGACGACCGCGACGAGGGCGAGCCCGGTCGCGAGGAGGAACACGCTGCCGGTGCCGTCGGCGGCGGCCTCCTGGTAGACGCGCTGGACGTTCTCGGGCAGTTCGGCGAGCTTGGCCGGGTCGATCTGCGGCTTGCCCTCGCCGGCGTGCGCGCCCCCGGCGAGGCCGCTGAGGGCGTCGCCGATCGTGGTGGCGAAGACGGCGCCCATGACGGAGATGCCGACCGAGCCGCCGATCGTACGGGACAGGGTGGCGGTCGACGCGGCGACGCCCAGGTCCTTGGCCTCGACGCTCTGGATGGAGACGAGGATCGCCGTCTGCATCATGCAGGCCGTGCCGCAGCCCACCAGGACCATGGCGGTGCCGGAGTAGAACGACGAGGTGTCGGCGGTCATGCGGGCGAGCATCAGCATGCCCGCGGCGGACAGCGCACCGCCCGCGACCATGACCGCCTTGTAGCGTCCGGTGGCCGTGATGAGGCGTCCCACCGTCATGTTGGTGGCCATCATGGCGATGAAGGTCGGCAGCAGGAGCAGACCGGCGTTGCTCGCCGAGGCGCCCCCGGCGACCTGGAGGAACAGCGGCAGGAAGGTCATCAGGGCGAACATCAGGGCGCCCACGAGCAGACCGTTGATCTGGACGAGGGAGAAGTTCGCGTTGCGGAACAGGCCGAGCGGCAGCACGGGCTCCTGCGCCCGGCGTTCGACCAGCACGAAGAGGACCGCGGCGACCGCGCCCGCGCCGATCAGACCGAGGATCACGAGCGAGGCCCAGGAGTGCTCGGTGCCGCCCCAGGCGCTGACGAGGACGACCGCGCTGATGGCCACGGCGAGCAGCACGACGCCCGGGTAGTCGATGCGGGCCTCGGAGCGGTGCTTGGGCAGCTTCAGGACGGAGCTGACCATGAAGAGGGCGAGCAGCCCGAGGGGGACGTTGATGTAGAAGCACCAGCGCCAGCCCAGGGTGTCGGTCACCAGGCCGCCCACGAGCGGCCCCGCGGCCATCGTCACGCCCATCGCGGCGGCGACCAGGCCTTGGTAGCGGCCCTGCTCACGGGGCGGTACCACGGTGCTGATGATGGCCAGCGCCCCGACCATCAGACCGCCCGCGCCCAGCCCTTGCACACCGCGGAAGGCGATCAGCTGCCCCATGGACTGGGAGAGCCCCGCCAGTACGGAGCCGATGAGGAACACCACGATCGAGACGAGGTAGACGCCCTTGCGCCCGTACATGTCGCCCAGCTTGCCCCAGACGGGCGTGGAGACGGCGCTGGCGAGCGCGTACGCGGTGACGACCCAGCTCAGCTGGCCGAGGCCGCCCAACTCCCCCACGATGGTGGCCATCGCCGTGCCGAGGACGAGGTTGTCCAGCGTCGCCAGCATCATGGCTATCAGCACGGAGCCGACGATGACGTAGAGCTTGCGGATCTGCGCCTTGCTCAAGCGGGTGTCGGTCGGGGCTGCTTCTTCGGACATGCTTCACCTCTGGTGGGGTCACGCGGGCTGTTGCTGATGTTTCGTCAGTCGACGTTGTCGGGCCGGGGGGCGCGGTCGTGGTGGTCCCATGTCAGGGACTCGAGATCCGCCACGAGGTCGTGGGGGGCGGGGGCCTTCAGGTACTCCTCGTGCAACTGCCGGGTGCCCTCGCGGAATCGGGGCTCCTCCAGGAGCCGCGCGAGGCGCTCCCGGAGGGCGTCCGCGCTGAACATCGCGGGGTCGATGGTCTCTCCGGCGCCGCGTTCGCGCAGGTGGCGGGCGTTGGTGGGCTCTTCCCAGAAGGGCATGGGCACGATGAGCTGAAGGACCTGGTGGGCGACGGCGGCGTTGAAGGTCCCGGTGCCGCCGTGGTGGATGACCGCCGTGCAGGTCGGCAGGAGCAGGTCCAGGGGGACGTAGTCGATGAGCCGTACGTTGTCCGGCAGGGCGACATCGGCGGGCCACTGTCCGGGCTCGAGGGTGACGAGCAGTTCGATGTCCAGGGCGGACAGTTCGGTCACCGCGTCCGTCAGGGAGACGCCCGTCTCCGCGAAGAGCTGCCGGCCGCGGCCGCCCACGCCGAGGGTCAGGCAGACCCGGGGCCTGGAGGGGCGCTCGTCCAGCCAGGGCGGCGGCGTCGCGGCCCCGTGGTAGGGCAGTTGGCGCATCGGCAGGGTCGGTAGGCCGGTGGTCAGCCGCAGTCCGTCGAGGCCCGGGTCGATCGTCCACTGGCCCAGCAGCAGTTCGTCGTCGTAGGCGAGTCCGTACTTCTCGAGCAGGGGCTCCATGAGCCTGGCGAGGATCTCGTCGGGGCCGTCGTGGCCGGCCTGCTCCCGGGCCCTGGCGCGCAGCCACGCGACGTTGTCCTGGCCCCACAGGCACCGCACGTGGGCGGCGCCGACGAGGCGGGCCGCGAGGGCGGCGGGAACGCAGAAGGGGTCCCAGACGACCAGGTCGGGCTGCCAGGACCGGCAGACCGCGACGAGGTCGTCCAGGGCGTGACCGAAGACGGAGAGGCTGCGGACGGTGCGCAGCCAGGTGGTCTCCCAGTCGTCCGCGTTCTCGGTGTCGAGGGTGAGTCCCGCGTCGAGCTCCTCCAGGAGGCTCGGGTCCTTGCTGAGCTCGACGACGTGCCGCAGCGGTTCGACATCGCCGACGGGCACGGTGCTCAGCCCGGCGGCGCCGACCGTCTCCGCGATGCCGGCGTGGGTGGCGACGCGCACCTCGTGCCCTGCGGCCCGCAGGGCCCAGGCCAGCGGGACGACCGGGTGGACGTGCGCCGTCGCCGGGAATATCACGAACAGGACTCTCACTGACGCCTCCGCGGGGTTGTGGCAGAAAGCCGGCGGCCGAACCAGGGAACAACTTGAACTCGGGTTGAAGTCAACGGCCGGCGGACCTGCGGATCGCGTCCAGCAGGTGCGCCTGCCGCAAGGACGTGTCGTCCGGTGTCGCGCCGGAGCGGACGGCCCGGGCGAACGCCGCGACCGTCGCCGCGACCTGGTCCTCGGCGGGCAGTCGCAGCGTCCGGGTGTCGGTTCCCCGGCTGAGCCGTACTTCGGGGTGGTGATCGGCGGGCGGGGTGAACACCCGGTCGACGCTGAGCGTGCCTTCACTGCCCCAGAACGCGTAGCCGGAGCGGTAGGCGTGGTCGAGACCGAAGGCCAGTTGGACCGCGACGCCCTCGGGTGTGCTGAGGAGCGCCGTGCCCGCGGTGTCCACCTCCTGGCCGGGGCCCCGGGTGAGGACGGCGCCCCGGACGGTCAGCGCGTCGCCCAGCAGGTGCTGGGCCGCGCGGACCGGGTAGACGCCGGTGTCCCAGAGGGCGCCGCCGCCGAGGTCGGCGCGGTAGCGGATGTCGCCGTCGGCCAGCCGGGGTACGGCGAAGGCGGCGCTGAACCCCCGCAGCTCGCCGATGGCACCGTCGGCGAGGAGCTTCCGTACCGCGTCGTGCTGTCCGTGGTGGACGAACATGACGTTCTCGGTCAGGTACAGGCCCGACCGTCGGGCCAGGGTGAGCAGGCGCTCGGTGGCGGCCGGGTCGGTGGTCAGCGGCTTCTCGGCGAGGACGTGCCGGCCGGCCCGCAGGGCCGCCTCCGTCCACCGTTCGTGCAGCGCCGCGGGCAGCGGAACGTACACGGCGTCGATGTCGTCGCGGTCCAGGAGCTCCTGGTAGCCGCGGACGGGGCGGGCGCCGTACGGCGCGGCCGTCTCGCGCGCCCTGTCCCCGTCGCGGCTGGCGACCGCGGCGAGCTCGACCCCCTCCGTCGCGGCGATCGCGGGGAGCATGCGGCGCCGGGCGATGTCCGCGCAGCCCAGGACCCCGATGCGCAGGACTCCGGTCATCCGCGGCCCGCCGTCGCGTTGAGGCAGGCGAGGAGGGTGCGGGCCTGCACGTTGACGTAGTGGCCGTGCCGGACGAGGGAGGTGAGCTGCCCCGGTGTGACCCAGCGGTAGCCGGGCGGCGGGTCGAGCGGCACCCGGGGATCGTCGTCGGCGTCCACGAGGAGGTAGCGGCTCTCGGCGTTGAGGAACCGGCCGCCTTCCTCGGAGTGCGTGGCCTCGTAGCGGATGCGCCACGCGGGGGTGTCGAGCACCAGGTCGAGGAAGGGCGGGCGCTGGTCGCCCGGCAGGTGGGTGAGGTTGTCGGGGGTGTACTGGACGGTGGGGCCGAGTTCGATCGTGTCGAGGAAGCCGCCCTCGACCCGGGCGTGGGCGAGGACGTGCCGTACGCCCCCGATGTCACGGGTCAGGAAGGCCGTGACGCCGAGGCCGCGGGGCTCGAACAGGGGCTGGGTCCAGCCGGACACCTCCCGGCTGCCGGCCCGCACGTCGAGGGCGATGACGCGGAAGTAGCGGCCGTCCTCGTGGTCGATGGACGACGGGCCGCGGTGCCACCCGTGCACCTCGGCGAGCGGGATGCGTTCGGCGTGGACGTCGTGGCGGGCCCGCTCGGCGGTGAACCAGGACAGCAGGTCGGTGTCGCTGTGCAGGGCCCCGGGCTCGTCGTGCGGGAGCGGCGCGCAGGCCAGGACCGTACGCGAGTCCATGTTGATCACGTTGTCCCGGTGCAGGAGTTCGCCGATCTGACCGAGGGTCAGCCAGCAGAAGTCGTCGTCGAGGGGCACGTCCTCGTCCGTCTCGACGATCATGTTGCGGTTGCTCTTGTGGAAGAACCACGAACCGTGCTCCGACTGCAGGACGTCGGCGATGACGCGGCCCCGGTCCGGCCGGACGAAGTGGTCGATGTACTTCACGTCGGCGCCCTTGTGCACCTTGGTGTAGTTGCTCCGGGTGGCCTGGACCGTGGGCGAGAGCTGCAGCAGGTTGCGGTTGCCGGGCTCCATCTTGGCCTGCATCAGGAAGTGCAGGACTCCGTCGAACTCCTTGACGAGGAGGCCGAGGATGCCCACCTCCGGCTGCTTGATGATGGGCTGGCGCCACTCGGGGTAGGGCTCCTCGCCCGTGCGTACGTGCAGCCCCTCGACGGTGAAGAAGCGTCCGCTGCGGTGTCCGAGGTTGCCGGTGGTCTCATCGAACGCCCAGCCGTCCAGGTCGGCGAAGGGGATGCGGTCGACCCGGAACTTGTGGGCGCGGCGGCGGCCGTCCAGCCAGTCGGCGAAGTCCTCGGTGCGCAGCCGGGCGCCTGCCGTGGTGGCGGCGGACCGGGCGATCCGTGCGGCCACGCCGGCGTCCTCGCGGGCGTTCAGGACGGGGCTGGGAAGCGTCATGCTCATGCGCGGGCCCCCACGAACTCCTTGACCGAGGAGATGACGTAGTCGAGCATCTCGTCGGTCAGCCCCGGATAGACGCCCACCCAGAAGGTGTGCTCGGTGATGATGTCGCTGTTGGTGAGGTCGCCGACGACGCGGTGCGGCTGGTCGATGTAGGCGGGGTGCCGGGTGAGGTTGCCCGCGAAGAGCCGGCGGGTGCCTATCTTCCGGTTCTCCAGGAAGTCGACGAGCTCGGAGCGGTGGAAGGGCGCCTGCGGGTCGACCGTGATGACGAAGCCGAACCAGCTGGGGTCGCTGCCCGGGGTCGGCTCGGGGAGCACCAGGTGCGGCACGCCGTCGAGCCCCTCGCGCAGGCGGCGCCAGTTGCGGCGGCGGGCCTCGATGAAGCCGTCGAGCTTGGTGAGCTGCGTCAGGCCCAGGGCCGCCTGCAGGTCGGTGGCCTTCAGGTTGTACCCGACGTGGGAGAAGATGTACTTGTGGTCGTAGCCCTGGGGCAGGGTGCCCATCTGGTAGTCGAACCGCTTGAAGCACGTGTTGTTCTTGCCCGGTTCGCACCAGCAGTCGCGTCCCCAGTCGCGCAGTGACTCCACGACCCGCGCCAGCTTCAGGTCGCTGGTGACGACGATGCCGCCCTCGCCCATGGTGAGGTGGTGCGCGGGGTAGAAGCTGACGGTGGTCAGGTCGCCGAAGGTGCCGGTACGCCGGCCCTGGTAGGTGGAGCCGACCGCGTCGCAGTTGTCCTCGACGAGGAACAGGTCGTGCTCCTGGGCGAGCTGGGCGATCTCGGCCACCTCGAAGGGGTTGCCGAGCGCGTGCGCGATCATGATGGCCCTGGTCTTGGGCCCGATGGCCCGGGCGACCCGTTCGGCCGTCGTGTTGTACGTGCCGAGCTCCACGTCGACGAAGACGGGCACCAGGCCGTTCTGGACGATGGGGTTGACCGTGGTCGGGAAGCCGGCGGCCACCGTGATCACCTCGTCGCCGCGGCGCAGCCGGCGCTCCCCGAGGGTGTGGGAGGTCAGCGCGGTGAGGGCGAGCAGGTTGGCGGAGGAGCCGGAGTTGGTGAGGTGGGCCTTGCGGCGGCCGAGGAGCTTGGCGAAGGCCGACTCGAACTTCTTGGAGGCCGGTCCGGCCGCGATCCTCAGGTCGAGGGCGGCCTCGACGAGGGCGGCCCGGTCGTCCTCGTCGAGCACGGCGCCGGAGGGCCAGATCTCGGTGACGCCGGGCACGAAGCCGCCGGTCGGCTGGACGTCGTGGTGGTACTTGCGGGTGGCGTCCAGGACCTCAGACTTGTACTGGCTCATGCTCAGGCTCCTTCGGCGTCGGCGGGGCGGTGCTTGACCGCCTTCCACCAGTTGGGGTTGTCCCGGTACCAGGCGACGGTGTCGGCCAGGCCGTCCTCGAAGGAGATGGCCGGGGCGTAGCCCAGTTCCTCGCGGATCTTGGTCTCGTCGAGGGCGTAGCGCAGGTCGTGGCCCTTGCGGTCCGGCACCCGGCGCACCATCGACGGCTCGGCGTCCAGCAGGGTGAGGAGACGCTCGGTGATCTGCAGGTTGGTCTGCTCGTTGCCGCCGCCGACGTTGTAGATCTCGCCGGCCCGGCCGCCGGTGAGGACGAGCTGGATGGCCCGGCAGTGGTCGTCGACGTGCAGCCACTCGCGGATGTTGCGTCCGTCGCCGTAGAGCGGGACCTGCTCGCCCTCCAGGAGGTTGGTGACGAACAGCGGGATCAGCTTCTCGGGGTGCTGGTACGGGCCGTAGTTGTTGGAGCAGCGGGTGATGGAGACGTTCAGGCCGTGGGTGCGCCAGTAGGAGCGGGCGATCAGGTCGGACGAGGCCTTGGACGCCGCGTAGGGCGAGTTGGGCAGCAGCGGCCACTCCTCGGTCCAGGCGCCCTCGGGGATCGAGCCGTACACCTCGTCGGTGGAGACGTGCACGACGCGCTCCACGCCGGTGGCGAGGCAGGCGTCGAGCACCGACTGGGTGCCGCCGACGTTGGTACGGATGAATTCGGCCGCCGCGTGCAGCGAGCGGTCGACGTGGGACTCGGCGGCGAAGTGGACGACGGCGTCGTGGCCCGGCAGGACCTCGCGCAGCAGTCCCGCGTCGCAGATGTCGCCCTCGACGAAGGTGAGACGGGGGTGGGACTCGGGGAGGTTGGCCCGGTTGCCCGCGTAGGTGAGCCGGTCGAGGACCGTGACCTCGGCGTCCTCGAAGCCGGGGTGGTCCCCGTCGAGCATCGTGCGTGTGTAGTGCGAGCCGATGAATCCGGCCCCGCCTGTGACCAGTACCTTCATGCTGCCACCTCGATTCGGGTGTGGTCGCCCACCACCATCCGGTGGTAGGTGCCGACGTCGTCGCCGCCTGTGTCGACGGTCGCGTTCCGGCCGATGATCGATCCCTGGATGCCGGGAACCTTGGAGATCGTGGCGCCGTCGAGGACGATGGAGTCGCGGATGCGGGTGTCGCGCAGGGTGCAGTCCTTGCCGATGGCGGTGTCCGGGCCGATGTAGGAGTCCTCTATGACGCAGCCCGCGCCGACGACGGCCGGTCCCTCGATGCGGGAGCGCACGACGCGCGCGCCGGCCTCGATGCGTACCTGACCGATCAGTTCGCTGGCCTCGTCGGCCTCGCCGAGAAGGGCAGGGCGCAGGCTGGCGAGCAGGTGGCGGTTGCACTCCAGCACGTCGTCGGCGCGGCCGGTGTCCTTCCAGTAGCCCTGGTACTCGCTGGCCTTGATCTCGGCTCCGTCCTCCAGGAGCCACTGGATGGCGTCGGTGATCTCCAGCTCCCCGCGGGCGCTGGGCGTGATGGACGCGACGGCCCGGTGGATGTCGGGCGTGAAGAAGTACACGCCGATCAGGGCGAGGTCGCTCTTGGGCTCCCGCGGCTTCTCCACCAGGCGTACGACCCGGCCCTCGCTGTCCAGTTCGGCCACGCCGAAGGCCCTCGGGTCCTCCACCTTGTGCACCACGATCTGGGCCGCGGGCCGGCCGGTACGGAACTCCTCGGCGATGGACGCCGTGCCCTCGGGCAGCATGTTGTCGCCCAGGTACATGACGAAGTCGTCGTCGCCGAGGAAGGGCTCGGCAAGGGCGACGCAGTGGGCGAGGCCCAGCGGCGCGTCCTGCGGGATGTAGGTGACCCGCACACCGAGCCGGCTGCCGTCGCCGATCGCCTCCGCGATCTCCGAGGCCCAGGCACTGTTGACGATGACGCCGATGTCGGTGACGCCCAAGTTCCTGATGTCGTCGAGCACATGCTCGAGGACGGGCTTGTTGGCGATCGGGATGAGCTGTTTGGGCATGGAGTAGCTGAACGGCCGCAATCGCGTGCCGGATCCGCCTGACAACACCAGTGCCTTCATGGACTAGTTCTCCTCACCATGTCTGGAAAGAAATGCGCGTGGCCGCCTCATCGGGCGGCCACGGGGCGGCAAAGGGGTGCGTGTCTGTCATTCGGTTACCGTGAAGTCATGACCTCCGTTTCCTGGAAAGCGCAAGAACTCACTGTCGGTGAATTGGCCGAGCGCAGCGGGGTCGCCACCTCGGCGCTGCGCTACTACGAGCGGCACGGGCTGATCATCAGCCGGAGGACGACGGGAAATCAGCGCCGCTACAGCCGCGACACGCTCCGGCGGGTCGCCTTCATCCGGGCCTCGCAGCGGGTCGGTATCTCGCTCGAGACCATTCGCGAAGTGCTGGGGCTGCTGCCCGACAACCGGACGCCCACCGAAGAGGACTGGGCGATGGTGTCCCACTGCTGGCACAAGGATCTCAACACGCGCATCAGGCAGTTGGAGGAGCTGCGGGACGAGCTCAGCAACTGCATCGGCTGCGGCTGTCTGTCGCTGAAGCGGTGCGCGCTGGCCAACCCCGAGGACGTGTACGGCCGGAACGCGACGGGGCCGGCCCGGCTCACGTCCTGACGACGCGGAGGCGGGAACCGGCCGGGTGTCGTACCCGGCCGGTTCCCGCCTCCAACGCGCTTGTGGATGAACGTACTTCTGAAGGAACGTGCCTGTGAGGGAACGTGCCTCTGATGGAGCGCGCTTCTGAAGAAGCGCGCTTCTCGGCGATCAGCCCGGGTAGGGGCGGGCGCCGCGGCCCTCGCGCAGCACGGTGGCCCACCAGTCGAGCTGGGCCAGCATCCGCTTGGCGGCGGAGGCGCACTCGCCCTCGTCGGTGGCCTCGCCCTGCTCGTCGAAGAGCTCCCAGGCGTTGTGGAAGCTCATCGCGTCGCGCACGGTGACCGAGTGCAGTTCGGCGATGACCTGCCGCAGGTGCTCGGCGGCCCGGATGCCGCCGCCCTGGCCGCCGTAGGAGACGAGGCCGAAGGCCTTGGCGCCCCACTCGGCCCGGAACCAGTCCAGGACGTTCTTCAGGGCGGCGGGGAAGCTGTGGTTGTACTCGGGGGTGACCAGGACGAACGCGTCGGCCTCGGCCAGACGTCCGGAGATCTCCGCCTGGACGGCGGCCGTCGCGGCGTCCGGCTGACCGCCGAAGTCCGGCATCACCATCGGCAGGGAGTGCTCGGCAAGGTCCACGACGTCGACCTCGAACCGGCCGAACTGGCGCGCCTCCTCGGCGAACCACTTGGCCACGGGCAGGCCGAAGCGTCCCTCGCGGACGCTTCCGACGACGATGACAAGGCGCAGCGGCTTTTCCGACATCTCAATCTCCTTGAGCGTTTCTGAACTGTCTCTCGGCAACACGTAGAGCTTCGTAGTTGAACGTGGGTTTAAGTCAAGCGCTGGTCCGGACTCCTTCGTGAGAGCGTGGAAATCCGGTCCGGTGGCGCGCGGTCAGCGCCTCCAGGACCGGGACGGTGTCCCGCGGACTGGGGATGGCCAGCACCTCCTCGTGGAGTGCCGCGGCCCCGTCCCGGAAGCCGGGGTCCGCCAGGAGCCGGGTGAGCGCCTGCCGCACCGCCCCTGGCGTCAGCTCCGCCGGGCCGAGGGCGAGGCCGGCGCCGCGGTCGGCCACGTAGCGGGCCAGCGCCGGCTCGTCCCACTTGGGTACGGGGACGATCAGCTGAGGTACCCGGTGCGCCGCCGCCGCGGCGTAGGTGCCCGCTCCGCCGTGGTGGATGATCGCCGAGCAGGTCGGCAGCAGCAGATCGAGCGGTACGTAGTCGACGGCCCGGACGTTGGCCGGCAGGCTGCCCGCCGTGGCGAGCTCCGCCGCGGTGAGGGTCGCGACGATGTCGACGTCCAGGTCGCCGACTTCGGCGAGCAGATCGGCCACGGACACCTCGCCGTTCCCGGTGCCCGGGCCCCGCAGCCGTCCGGTCACCCCCAGCGACAGACACACCCGGGGGCGCTCGGGCGCCTCGCGCAGCCAGGCGGGGAGCGCGGCGGCCCCGTTGTACGGGATGCGGCGGACGGGCACGCGCGGGTGGTCCACCGGCAGCTGCATCGGCGTCGGCGTGAGGTCGATGCTCCACTGCCCCAGGAGGAACTCCTCCTCGTAGGTGTGGCCGTAGCGCTCCAGCATCGGCTCCAGCCAGGCCGTCAGCGGGTCGGCCTCGGCGGGCGCGCCCGGCGCGGTTCCGCGTCGCGGCTCCCGCAGGGACTGCGCTCGGATCCAGCCCACGTGGTCCCGGCCCCACAGGAAGCGGGCGTGTGCGGCGCCGGCCTCGCGGGCGGCGATCGCCGCCGGGAAGCACAGGGTGTCCCAGACGACCAGGTCGGGGCGGAACGAGCGGGCGTGGTCGACGAGGAGGTCGACGTAGGGGCGATGGCCGGCCGGGAGGCCTTCGACCGGGTAGGTCATGGCGAACTGGGTGGCCATGCAGTGGCGGTTCCACTTCCAGCCGGCGGCGCCGTCGGGGGTCGTCCCGTCGTTCGGCCCGACGTTCGTCCCCTCGATCGTCTCGTCGTACGTCTCGTCCACGGCCAGGGCGTGCGGGCTGAGTTCGGGCGTGCGGCCTGCCTTGCGGGCGGCGACGAGCGGGGCCAGGTCCGCCCGGTCCCCCAGCGCCGTGGCGGGCAGGCCCGCGGATCTGATCAGCTCCGCCACGTCGTCGTCCGTCATGCCGAACTGGCTGACCACCTCGACCTCGTGGCCGGCGCCCTGCAGCGCCCAGGCCAGCGGGACGATGTCGTAGAAGTGGGCTCTCAGCGGAAACGCCACGAGCATGACGCGCATCGGGAGTACTCCTTGTGCGGGGGCGGGGTGTCAGGTGCGGGCCGGCCGTGCGGCCAGCCGTTCCAGGACCGGAACGACGTCGCCGGGTGCGGGCGTCGTGAGCGACTCCTCGTGGAGCACGGCGGCGCCGCGGCGGAAGCTCTCCTCGCCGAGCAGGCGCCGCAGGTCCTCGCGGAACGTGTCGGTGGAGAACTCGGAGCTCGGCCGGTGGATTCCGGCGCCCTGCCGGTGGACGTGGCGGGCGGTCGCCAGCTCGGCCCAGAACGGCAGCGGGACGACCAGCTGGGGAACCTCGTGCGCCACGGCCGTGGCGAACGTCCCGCCGCCGCCGTGGTGGACGACCGCGGCGCACGTCGGCAGCAGCCGGTCGAGCGGGACGTAGCCGGTCGTCCGCACATGGGGCGGGATGTCGGTCAGCTCGGCCACCTGGCCGTCGTCGAGGGTGGCGACGAGCTCGATGTCCAGGTCCGCGACCGCGTCCAGGAGCGCGGGCAGCGTGACCCCGGTCTCCCGGAAGAACTGCCGTCCGCGGCCGCCGAGTCCCAGGGTGAAGCAGACCCTGGGTTTGGCCGGCCGGTCGGCCAACCAGGCGGGGTGGTGGCCGACGCCGTTGTAGGGCACCCGGCGTACGGGGATGCGGCGCACGTCGGTCGGCAGGGCCATGCCCGGCGGCATCAGGTCGAGGGTGAACCGGCCCAGCAGGAACTCCTCGCGGAACTCCAGGCCGTACGGCGCGAGCAGCGGCTTCATGAGCGCGGCCAGCGGGTCGTCCGCGTCCTGGGCGGCGAGGGACCGCTGCCGGAGCCATCCGATGTTGTCCTGGCCCCACAGGTAGCGGACGTGGGTGGCGCCGACGAGGTGCGCGGCGATCGCCCCCGGCAGGCAGAAGGTGTCCCAGACGACCAGGTCGGGACGCCAGCCGCGGGCGAAGGCGACCAGGTCGTCGAGGACGGCAGGGTAGAGGGACAGCACGTTGCACACGTGCCGCCACTTCTCCCGCCAGTCGCCGGGATCCTCGGTGTCCAGGGCGAGGTTGGCGGTGAGCTGGTCGAGCCGTTCGGGGTGGCGGCTCAGCTCGACCACGGGCCGCAGGTCGTCCGGCGCGCCGACGGGTACGGCGGTGAGCCCGGTGGACGTGACGGTGCCGACCATGTCCGGGTGCATGGCGACGCGGACCTCGTGGCCCGCGCTCTGCAGCGCGCGGGCCAGCGGGACGACGGGATGGAGGTGGGCTGCCGACGGGAAGACGGCGAAGAGGACGCGCAAGGGTCTCTCCTGTACATGGGGTGCGGGGCGGGGTCAGACCAGCCGGGCCAGGTCTGCCGCCACGTCGGTGGGCGAGGGCATCCGCGCCATGAGCCGAGCGAGTTCCCGGGCGCTGTCGCGCGGGGTGTCGTCGGTCAGCAGGGTCTTCAGCGCGGTGGCAAGGAGCTCCGGGTCGTCCTGGTCGACGGCCGTGTCGAGGCTGATGGCAGCGCCGGCCGCGGCCAGCTGGTCGCCGTGGGCGAACTGGTCGGCCAGCTGCGGCAGGACCAGCTGCGGCAGGCCGAAGGACGTGGCGGTCATCGCGGTGCCGGAGCCGCCGTGGTGGACCACCGCGGCGCAGTGGCGCAGCA
This sequence comes from Streptomyces sp. NPDC001927, assembly GCF_053594455.1. Lineage (NCBI taxonomy): Bacteria > Bacillati > Actinomycetota > Actinomycetes > Kitasatosporales > Streptomycetaceae > Streptomyces > Streptomyces sp. NPDC001927. Next base: position 270,601 of record NZ_JBSFEN010000001.1, read on the forward strand.
GCAGGTTCAGCGGGGTCGGCTCGATCATGCGGACCTGCGAGGGCACCGGCCCGATCTCGTCCCGGTAGCGTTCCTCGACGGTCACCAGCGCCTCGGTGTCCGCGAGCCCGTCGAAGGCGTGCAGGATGCGCCGTACGTGCGGGACTCCGTTGAGTTCCAGGGTCCGTACGCCGAGGGACACCACGACGCGCCGCAGGCCGTCCCGCGGCGCCCGGTCGAGGCCGGGCGGGAGCGTTCCCCCGCCGTTGTACGGCACGTAGCGGATGGGCGTTCCCGGTTCGGCGCCGGGGAGTTGCAGTCCTGGCGGGCACGGGTCGAGCAGCACGGTCGGGGCCGGGAGGCCGTCGAGGCCGAGTCGCTCGCAGCGGTCCTGGAGCGCGGGGCGGGCCGCGGCGCGCAGCGGGCCCGACAGGGGGTCGACACCCCACCGGTACTGCACCACCGGAACGCCCAGCACCCCGCCGAGGATCAGCGCGTTGCACTCGATCGTGTCGGAGACGACGACGTCCGGGCGGAAGGCGCGGGCGAGTTCCAGGTAGTGGGGCAGCACGCTGTCGCTGTGGTCCGCCCAGACGTCCGGGAACCGGGTCACGGGTTCCGGGCGGCCGAACGCGTCGATGGCGCGCTCCCCGTCCTTGAGCGCGCCGCGCATCCGCTCGCTCACCCGGAACCAGTCCCCCACGCTCACGCCGCCCAGGCCCGCGGAGCGGACGGCGGTCATGATGTCCGGCTGGCCGGCCACGAGGACGTCGTGGCCTGCGGCGCGCAGCGCCCAGCCCAGTGGGACCAGCGGCATGAAGTGGGTCGGTACGGGCGTGGTGACGATCAGGGCACGCATCAGGTCTCCTCGGACGACGGGGCCGCGGTCCGGGCGGCGGCGAGCTGGTGGTCGACGAAGCTGTCCAGGACCCGCCGGTAGTACGTGGGGCCGAAGCCCATCCCGGCCACCTCGGGGACGAGGGCCCGGAGCTTCTCGGTGGAGATGATGTGGTGCGCGTCGACGTCCTGGTACTCCCGCTCGACGGACAGGCCGAGCCGCGCTTCGAGGTGGTCGACGATGCGTTCCACCGGCACGGCCTCTCCCGAGGCCACGTTGACGGTCTCGCCGCGCAGACCCTGGCCGAGCAGCCGGTCGATGATCTCGACGACGTCGTCGACGTGGATGAGGTCGCGGACGGCGCCGCGGTGCACCCGTACGCTGCCGGTCCGCATCTGCTGGACCAGCAGCGGCAGCAGCTGGTGCGGGGGCTGGTCGGCTCCGACGAGATGTCCGAGGCGGAGGATCAGGTGGTCGGCGCCGGAGTCGCGCAGCCGCTCCTCCAGGGCGAGTTTGTGCGCTCCGTACGGCGTGCAGGGGGTCACGGGGCCGTCCTCGCGGCCGGGGCCGCGGACCTTGCCGTAGACGCCGGTCGAGGCGGTGGAGAAGAAGAGCAGCCGGCGCCCCGTCGCGCGGCAGTCGGCCGCCACGTCGCTCAGCAGCCGCTCCTCGCGGTCGAAGTCGGCCCGCGCGGTGCCTCCCGCCCAGGAGACCCCGGCCGCGAGGACCACGGTGTCCGGGTGCCGGGCGGAGAGCGCCCGCAGGTTCCGGGCGAGGAATCCGTTACCCACGATGTGCATGCGCGTGTTCCTCCAGAACGGCCACCAGTGCGGCGGGGGTCGGGGCTTCCTCCATCTCGGCGCGCAGCCTCGCGGCCACCGCCCGTGCGGAGGTGTTCTTCAGCAGCTCGGTGGCGGCACCGCGGATCGCCGCCGGTGTCGCGGTCGCGTTGTGCAGCGCGCGGGCTCCGCCGGCGAGCGCCAGGCGTTCGCCGATGAGCTCCTGGTCCAGGGCGTTGGGCAGGGCCAGTTGGACCACGCCCGCGGCGAGGGCCGTCATGACGCTGCCGGCGCCACCGTGGTGGACCACCAGGTCGCAGTCGGCCAGCAGCAGCCGCAGCGGCAGGTGCGCGACCGCCCGCATGTGGGGCGGCAGCGGGCCGAGGGTGTCGAGGTCCTCGGCGGTGACCGCGAGGACCACGTCGGCGTCGAGGTCGGCGAGCGCCTCGACCACCCGGGGCACCGCGAACGAGGCGGGCCCGAACATCCTGGTGACCGAGGTGCCCCAGACCACGCCCACCCGGGGCCGGTCGGGCCTGTCCCGCAGCCAGGGCGGCATGGCGCCGGGCCCGTTGTACGGCACGTGCCGCACCGGCAGCCGGGCGGCCCGCCGCAGCGGCGGGGCGAGGCTGCGCGGCGAGGGGTCGATCACGAGGTCGTAGACGTCGGCGCCCATCGTGCCGGCGCCGTGGCGTTCGAAGAGGCCGTAGACGTCCAGGGGGACGAAGCCCACGCCGTCCGGCGCTCCCGGGACCTGGTCGTCGGGGCCCGTGGGACCCCACAGGTGGAGCGCGGTGGGGATGCCCAGCGCGCGGCCGACGAGCGGTCCTTCGATGCTGACCAGGTCGTGCAGGATCAGGTGCGGTCGCCACCAGCGGGCGAAGGAGACCGCGGCGTCGGCGCTGCGCGTGGCCATGCCGAGCAGCAGCTCCCAGTTCTCCTCCATCCAGGCCGCCGCGTCGAAGTCGTCCAGGGACGCCATCGGCGCGCCGGTCACGGGGTGCGGCGGGGGCTCCGGGAAGGGCCAGCGGCCCGCGCGGGCCTGGGAGTGGTTGTGCGTACGGGCCTTGACGGCCTGGTCGACCGCTTCGAGCACCGGGACCGGTGTGAGCCCGGCGCGTGTCACGGCCCGCTCCTGGTCCGGCGTGCACACGACGCGGACCTCGTGGCCGGCCGCCTGGAGCGCCCAGCACTGCGCCACCATGGCCAGCCAGTGCGTGGTCCAGTTGGAGACGGTGAGCATCACCCGCATCGGTCCGGCCCTTCTCTCTGCGCGGCGTCGCGCCGCAGGTCGGTCAACTGGTCGTGGAGCGAGGTGTCGAGGTCACGGCGGGGCCGCCAGCCGAGCAGCCGCGCGGCGAGCGAGATGTCCACCTGCTGCCACTCGGCCCGGGAGGGGCCGGGCGCCGCGTCGGGCTCGTCCTCCGTCACGGGGACGGGGACACCGCTGAGGGCGACCATCCGGGCGACGGCTTCGCGCACCGGAGCGGCGCGGCCGCCGCCGATGTTGACGACCCGGCCGGTGGCGACGCCGTGCGGGGCGCGCGCCGCCGCCAGCGCGGCCTCGGCGGCGTCCCGTACGTCGATGAAGTCCCGCCCGGCGCGCAGCGAGGCGAACCGCAGCGCCTCGGGTGGTTCGCCGCCCGCGTACCGCTCGGCGGCGTCGACGAGGTGGTGGGCCACCGAGCCCAGCAGGCTGGCGCGTGGTGCGCCGGGGCCGCAGGCGTTGGTGATGCGCAGCACCGTGGCGTCCAGGCCGTCGGCGGCGCCGCGCAGGACCCGGTGGGTGCCGAGCAGTTTCGTCCTGCCGTACGCGGTGACGGGCATGGCGGTACGGTCCTCGGTCGCGGCCGTGCCCGCCGGGATCGCCCCGTACTCGTGGACGGTGCCGATCTGGATGAGCCGGGGGCGGCGCGGCAGCGCGGTCATCACGTCCACGAGGTCGCCGACCCAGCGGGAGTTGGCCTCGCTCATCTGGGCCGGTGTCCCGCTCCAGGCCTTGCCGTAGGTGTTGACGACGACGTCGGCGTCGTCGAGCAGCCGGGCCAGTTCGGTTCTGCCGCCGCCGGCCAGGTCGTGGTCGACCGGGGTGATGCGCCCGGCCGGTGCCGGTACGGGGCCGCTGCTCGCGGTTCGGGAGACCTGGAGCACCCGCGCGCCGGCGTCGGCCAGGGTCCGGCAGACGTGCAGGCCGAGGAAGCCCGTGCCGCCCAGCACGACGACGTTCATCAGCGGGCCGGTCCGTGTGTCGGGAGCCCGGGTCGGTGCCGGGCGGTGAGCCGCTCCAGGATCGGCACGGTCGCGGCGGGGCTGGGCGTGTCGAGCCACTCCTGGTGGAGGCGGTCGGCGCCTTCGCGGAAGCCGGGTTCGGTCAGCAGGCGCAGCAGGCTGTCGCGGAGCACCTCGGGGGTGATCTCCGGGTCGGTGAGGACGAGTCCGGCTCCCGTCTCGGCGACGTACTGCCCGGTCTCCGCGCGGTCCGCACCGCCGACCGCGGGGATGATCAGCTGCGGGACCCGGTGGGCGGTGGCCGCCGCGAGCGTGCCCGCGCCGCCGTGGTGGACGACGGCGGAGCAGGTCGGCAGGAGCGAGGTCAGCGGTACGTAGTCGAGGACGCGGACGTTGTCGGGCACCGTGCCGACGGAGGCCAGCTGGCCGGCGTCCAGGGTGGCGACCAGTTCGATGTCGAGGTCGGCGGTCATGTCGAAGAACTCCGCCACGGGGTGTTCGTCGCCGCCGGCGAAGAAGTCGCGCCGGCTCACGCCGAGGGTGAGGCACACCCGGGGGCGCTCGGGGCGGAGTTCGTGCAGCCAGCCGGGCAGGGGGCCGTCGTCGTTGTACGGGACCCGGCGCAGCGGACGGGAGTCGACGCGTACCGGGAGGCGGGTGCGCGGGGGCTTGAGGTCGAGGGTCCACTGGCCGACGAGCAGGTCCTCGCCGAAGGGGATGCCGTACCGGTCGAGGGTGGGCCGCGCCATGGCGGCCATCCGGTCCGTGGTCATCCGCTCGGTGAAGCGCTGCCGTGCCCATCCGAAGTGGTCGAAGGCGTGCAGGATCCTGGCGTGGGCCGCTCCGCAGGCGCGGGCCGCCACCGCGGCGGGGAAGCACAGCGGGTCCCAGACGACGAGGTCCGGTCGCCAGGCGGTCGCGAAGCCGACGAGTTCGTCGGTGAAGGATCCGGCCTCCGGTGCCCGGCCGGGGTGGTACAGGCCGAAGGTCTCCAGCATGAAGTGACGTATCGCGGTGCGGAAGTTGGCCTCGTCGGGACCGAGCTCCAGCTCGTCGGTGATGAGGTCGAGGACCGCCGCCCGGTCCGCCGGGACCTCGGTGGTGAGGAAGTTCCTCTCCCCCAGCGACACCGCGGTCAGTCCGGCCGCGGTGACGGTGTCGGCGACGTCGGGGTGGCTGGCCACGACGACCTCGTGGCCGGCGGCGCGCAGGGCCCACGCCAGGGGTACGACGGGATAGACATGCGCCGCCGCCGGAACTATGGCGAACAGAACGCGCATCGGTGTTCCTCCTTCGGCTGTGCCGGTGGTCACGGCGACGGCACCGCGGCGGCGGCCGCGGCGAGGGCTTCGTCCCAGGTGACGAGCAGCCCGGACGCCGCGGCCTGGGCCACGGTCGGGGCTCCCGCGTCCTTCTCCGACAGCAGCGGCGGCCCGTCCGCGTCCCAGGGCAGCGCCAGGTCGGGGTCGAAGGGGTTGATGTCGACCTGGGTGCCCGGGACGTGCGCGCTGGACAGGACGTAACAGATGCAGGCGTCGTCGGTGAGGGTGAGGAAGCCGTGCCCGACGCCTTCGGGGACGAGCACGGAGAGCCCTGAATCGGCGTCCAGGACGTTCGTGTCGTACACCCCGAAGGTCGGGGATCCGATGCGCAGGTCGACGATGATGTCGCGCAGGGCGCCGCGGACGCAGGTGACGAACTTGGCCTGGCCCGGCGGGACGGTGACGCTGTGGATGCCGCGCAGGGTGTTGCGTCGTGAGACGGAGTAGTTGATCTGCCGCGGGGCGAAGGGGCGGCCGGTGGCCTGCTCCAGAAGGTCGGTGCGCAGGCCCTCGTAGAAGTTGCCGCGCGGGTCGGTGATCAGGTCCGGGGCGACTCGGTAGGCTCCCGGCACCTTGGTCTCGGTGATCCGCACGGCTCAGCGTCCGGCATCGGCGGAGCGCCGCCGGACGGAGGTGCGCAGTGCCGCCGCCACCGTGTCGACGTCCGTGTCGTCCATGCCCTGGTGCAGCGGCAGGAGCAGGGTGCTCTCGGAGCAGAGGTCGGTGCCGGGCAGGTCCTCGCCGCCCGCGCGGTAGGCGGGCACCTTGTGCAGCGGGGGGTAGCGCAGGGTCGTGTACACGCCCTGGTCGAGGAGGTCCGCGGCGACCTGGTCGCGGATCGCGGGGTCCAGCTGCACCCAGTAGAAGTAGTACGTCGACTCGTGGCCCTCGGGCAGCGGCGGGGGCGTCACGACGCCTTCGGCGTCGGCGAGGAGCCGGTCGTAGCTCTCCGCGATGGCGCGGCGTCGGGCGACGAAGCCGGCGAGCCGGCCCAGCTGTACGGAGCCGATGGCGGCGGTGACGTCGTTGCCGATCACGCGGCGACCGTAGTTCCGCACGTTCAGCTCCCACCAGCGGTGGGAGACCTTCGCGGCGCTGAACCCGCTGGACTGCTCGAGTCCGTGGTACGCCAACTGCCGTGCCTTGCGGGCGAGTTCGGGGTCCTTGACGTACAGCATGCCGCCGTCGCCGGTGACGAGCACCTTCATCGAGTCGAAGCTCCACATGGCGATGTCGCCGAAGGTCCCGCAGGCCTGGCCGCCGGCCCGGGAGGCGACGGCGCAGGCGGCGTCCTCGATGAGGGTGATGCCGCGTTCGCGGCAGAGGTCGGCGATGGCCGCGATGTCGCCGGGGTAGCCGCCGTAGTGCAGGATCAGCACGGCCTTGGTGCGCGGGGTGAGGGCGCGTTCGATGTGGGCCGCCGTCGGGTTCAGGGTGCGCTCGTCGACGTCGCAGAACACCGGCCGGGCGCCGCTGGCGGCGACGGCGTTGGCGGCGGCCACGAAGCTCATCGAGGGCATCACCACGTCGTCGCCCGCGGTCAGTTCCAGGAGCTCGACGGAGAGAAAGAGTCCGGCGGTCGCCGAATTGATGAACAGCGTCTGCTCGGGAGCCACACCGAGATGGCCGGCGAACTCCTCCTCGAATTTCTTGGTGCGCGGCCCGTGGCCCAGCCAGTTGTCGGCGAACACCTGGGATATCGCGGCGAGTTCCTCATCGCCGAGGCTGGGCTGGAATACGTTGATCACGAGTCCTCCGGACATCGAGCCTGGTCATCGTTGCGGGCATCGCCTCGCACGACGGGAAGCGGGCGCGGGTGCAGGAATCTGCACGACGGGAACGGGTGTCGGTGAACACACAACACCGGACGCTAGAAGAAATACTCTTCGCACGGTCGCGGTGAATCAATGCGGTTCACCGGGAATTGACGTTCAGTGGGGCGTCTTCTGACCATCGGCCCGGCGCAGTACCGAGGCGACCAGGGCGGCGGTGAGCAGGACCACTCCGATGGACACCAGGGCGGTGGTGTGGAAGGCGTCGACGAAGGCGGAACGGGTGACGTCCAGGAGGTCCGCACTCCACGCCTGGTCCGGTTCCCGGTGCGCGGCGTCCACCGCGCCTCCCAGGGTGTCGCGCGCTGCCGACGCGGCGGCGTCCGGGGTGCCGGCGGGCACGGTGTCGGCGACCCCGAGACGGTACGCGGCGTTGAAGACGCTGCCGAGGATCGCCAGGCCGAAGGCGCCGCCGAGTTCCGTGCTGGTCTCCTGGATCGCGGACACCTCTCCGGCCCGCTCGGGCGGACCCGAGCCGACGAGGATGTCCGCGCTCAGCACGCCGGGGGCGGCCAGCCCGAAGGCGAAGACGCAGGTGCCCGTCAGCACCGTGCCGAGGGAGTCGGGCCCCTCGACCTGGGTGATGACGACGAAGCCGATCGCCGCGACGACGAAGGAGACGCTCATCAGGACGGCCGGCCGGAACGTCCGCACGAGCCGTTGGACGAGCATGACGGCGGCGATCGACGCGAGGGTGCTGGGGATCATCCACAGGCCGGCCTTCAGGGGCGACAGGCCGAGCACGAGCTGGAGGTACTGGGCGACGAGGAAGTTGCTGCCCATCATGACCAGGGAGCAGACGGTCATGGCCGTCAGCGCGGTGGCGAAGGTGCGGTTGCGGAACAGGCCGATGTCCAGGAGCGGTTCGGCCAGGCGCTTCTGGCGTCGTACGAAGGTCACGCTGAGCACGATCCCGGCCACCAGGGCGGCGGAGGCCGCGGCGGTGAAGCCGTGCGAGGCGACGGTCTTGACGGCGTAGACCACGCCGAGGACGGCGAGCAGTGACAACAGCGCGCTGGCCAGGTCGAGTTTTCCGGCGTTCTCGTTGCGGTACTCGGGCAGGACGATCGGGCCGACGACCATCAGGAGCGCCATCACGGGCAGGGCGAGCAGGAACACCGAACCCCACCAGAACCATTCGAGCAGCACGCCGCCGACGGGCGGGCCGAGCATGGCTCCGACCATGAAGCTGGTGATCCACACGCCGATCGCCACCGAGCGCTGACGGTCGTCGAGGAACATGTTGCGGATCAGCGACAGCGTCGACGGCATCAGCGTGGAGGCGGCGACGCCGAGCAGCGCACGGGTCGCGACCAGCATGCCGGGACCGGTGGACAGGGCGGCGAGCACCGAGGCCGCGGCGAAGGCGACGGCACCGATCAGGAGCAGCCGGCGACGGCCCACGCGGTCGCCGAGCGTTCCCATGGTGATGAGGAATCCGGCGAGCGTGAACCCGTAGATGTCGGTGATCCACAGCAGTTCGGGGGCGCTGGGCCGCAGCTCGCTGCTGATGGTGGGGATGGCCAGGTGCAGCACGGTGAGGTCCATGGACAGCAGCACCGTGGGCAGTGCCAGGACCACCAGGCCGATCCATTCGCGTCGGCCGGCGCGGGGCGGGGCCGTGATGCTCATGAACGTGTTCTCGCTTTCGGGGCGTGGGGCGTCAGGGCGTCGGGCCGCGCAGGGCGGCCGGGTCGGGTGGGAGGTCCCGTGCCGTCGGGGCGGTGACCTCGACGACGGTGTACTGGCCTTGTCCGACGAGGCTCGTACCGTCCCGTGCGCTCTTCATCCAGTCGACGACGACGTACCGTCCCTGGCGCAGGGGCAGCCGCAGCACCGAGGAGGAACCCGCGTGCACCGGCAGGCTCCCGGTCCCCCGGTTCAGCTCGAAGGGCGCCGGGCCGTCGGGAAACTGTCCGTGGTCGCCGAAGGAGTCGAACCAGGTCTTCAGGGCGCTGTCGGTGACGCCGTCGTCGAGGCGGAAGAAGATGGCCTCCGCCGGCTGTCCCGGCGACATGGCGTTGGTGAAGCGCAGCGGCCGCCCTTCGGTCGGCGTGCCGCGCAGGACGAAGCGGGGCCGGCCGTCGACCTGCCGGGCGGTGAGCGTCGCGGCGGGCTCCGGCTCCTCGCCCGCGGCGGGACCCTCGACGCGCAGGACATGCGGCGTCGCCGTCGGGTCGTCGAGCCGGGCGTAGTCGAAGAACCAGTAGGTGCCGGGCCCGAGTTGAGCGGTGAAGGAGGCGGCGAAGCCGGGATGCACCACCGTGCCGCCGAGCAGCTCCGCGGTGGCGTGCAGCTCGGCGGAGCCCGCGACGATGTCCGGGCCGTGAGTGCTGACCGTACGCCTCAGGGCCGACCGGACCGTCTCCCATGCGGCGTCCTGGCGCGGCCGGGCCAGTCCGATCCAGCCCCCGTCCGGGTCGGTGGTGGCGACGTCGAAGGTGACCCGGCCCGCCGCCGCCCAGGTCGGGGCGGTGAGTGCGCCGCCCGCGCCCGTGGTCACCCGCAGCGTGCGGCCGTCCTGGGCCGCGGGCGCGGCCGGGGACGAGGTGACCGGTGCGCGGTCGGCGGCGTGGACGGCGGGCGCCTGCACCGTGCAGACGAGCAGCACGGTGGCGGTGAGCGCCGACCACACGGCCGGCTGTCGCTTCCGGATCACGCGGGCGCCCCCGTCTCGTTCTCCCGGCCCTCGGGCACGAAGAAGCCCACCAAGGGCTGGGGGAAGATCCCGGCCGCCGCGGCCGAGCGGGTGAAGCCCTCGCAGAGCTCGGTCAGCCGGGCCACGCCCCGCGCGCCCAGGTGCTCGTACGGGGCCCGGTCCCGGCGGTCGGTCTCGTCCTCGATCGCGGCACGCAGCTCCTCGCCGCGGTCGGTGAGGGTGCCGTCCGCCGTCATCAGCCCGCGGCCACGCAGCCGGTCCTCGCTCGCGCTCCAGTCCTTCGGGGTCCAGCCGCGCTTGGTCATCACCATCTCGCGGGGCATGCCGGCGGCGCTCGCGCAGTGCGAGACGAGGGCTTCGAGACCGTCGAGTCCGGCGTCGGCCAGGGCGGCGATGTGGCTGTCGCCCCGGTGTTCGCGCAGCAGGGTGGCCGCGTACCAGAGCGCCAGGTGCGGCTCCTGCGGTACGGGCCGGTCGGCGAGGGCGGCGAACATCGGCCGTGCCTCGTGGCGCCCCGCGGCCGCGGCTGTCAGAGCGAGCCCGGCCGCCTCGCGCACCGGCTCCGCGGCGAAGGCACCGGCCCCCAGGGCCTGCCGCAGGGTGGCGTCGGCGGCGCCCAGGCGTTCCTCCCACGCCTGGGCGGGCGAGATCCGCTCCCAGGCCGCGGGGAGGTGCTGGGCGACCATGGCGTGCTTGAAGCTGTAGAACACCGCGGTGACCAGGCCTGGGCCGACGGCGCCGAGGGCCGCGGCCCGGCCCACCAGGTAGGCGCCCATGTCGTCGGTGATGCCGTACGGGGCGAGCGCCTTGGGGAGGTCAGGGGTGAAGTAGACAGTGGAGTGCAGGCTGTTGAGCGCCTCCTGACAGCGCCTCACGGCCTGCGCGGACGGCGGGTCGGGGGTCAGCATCGTGGGTCGGCTCCTTCGGGGTCGTACGGGTCGGGGTGGGGCTCAGGAGAGTTGGGCCGGCGACACCCCGTCGGTCCACACCACGTGGAAGGTCCAGCGCGAGAACCGCCATCCGTCCGGGGTGCGCACGGTCTCGCCCTCGTAGTAGCCGCCGATCTTGAACAGCGCCCCCGGGTCGACGGGGGCCCGCTCGCGGACCTCCCGCGGGTGGATGTGGACGGCGATCATCTGGAAGCGGACGGCGGCGCGGTCGCCGTCGAGCTCGATGAGGTGGTTCGAGCTGAGGTGATGGGTCGCCGTGAAGTTCTGCTTGGCCCGGTGGTGGAACTCCGCGAGGCCGGCGAGGCCTTGGTGTCCGCCGATGGGAAAGTCGAGCCGGCAGTCCGCGGTGAAGAACGAGCGCGGCCAGGTCTCGTCGAAGCCGTTCCTGTCCTGCTCGTCGAGGATCACGGTGTAGCGGTCGATGAGCTCCGAGATCGCCGCCCGATCGGCCCACCGGGACAGCTGCCGGGCCGTGGGGTCGATGGGGTCGGCCGGTGTCGACGTCATGGTTCGTTCCTGCTCTCCGCCCGGTGGTTCCGCGTACGCCTGGTGCCCTGTCGGCATGCTCCGAAGACAGGGCACCGGATGCTGCGACACAGCTTCTTCGGCGTAAGTCCGCAGTTCAACGGGCTTGTACTCGAATTGACATGGGGTGCACCCGGCTCTGACATACGAGACCGAAAGGCGCCGCCGCGGCAGCCGGAACGCCCTACGGCCGGTGCCAGGTGCGTGGGTCGGGGAACCCCGACCGGCGCTCGGGTCTGCTCCATCCCGCGGTGGTCGGTTCGGGTCCGGCCGGGCCCGTGTCCTCGCCCGGCGAGGCCATGCGGGTGAGCAACAGGGCGGTCAGCACGGCCAGTTCCTCGGGACTGGGGCTGCCCTTCACCACACGCAGCAGGGGGCCGGTCCTGGTCTCTGGCACGGTCTGGTTCTCGGGCATGTCCGCTCCTCCATTCCGACGGGCCGGCGCCGTGGTGGCGGGCCGGTTCACTGCGGCGGGTTGCCGTGCTTGCGGGTGGGCAGGTCGGCGTGTTTGGCGCGGAGCATGTCGAGCGAGCGGATCAGGACCGCGCGGGTGTCGCGCGGGTCGATGACGTCGTCGATCAGGCCGCGCTCAGCCGCGTAGTACGGGTGCATCAGCTCGTCCTTGTACTCGGCGATGCGCTCCCGGCGGACGGCCTCCGGGTCCTCGGCCGCGTTGATCTCGCGCCGGAACACCACGTTCGCCGCACCCTCCGCACCCATCACCGCGATCTCGTTGATGGGCCAGGCCAGGGCGAGGTCGGCGCCGATGGAGCGGGAGTCCATCACGATGTACGCGCCGCCGTACGCCTTGCGCAGCACGAGCGAGATCCGGGGCACGGTCGCGTTGCAGTACGCGTACAGCAGCTTGGCGCCGCGCCGGATGATGCCGTTGTGCTCCTGGTCGACGCCCGGCAGGAAGCCCGGCACGTCGACGAGAGTGACCAGCGGGATGTTGAAGGCGTCGCAGAACTGGACGAAGCGCGCCCCCTTCTCCGAGGCCTCGATGTCGAGCACTCCCGCCATCGAGGCCGGCTGATTGGCGACGATGCCGACGACATGGCCGTCCAGGCGGCTCAGGGCGCACACGATGTTGGTGGCCCAGGCCGGGTGGACCTCGAAGAACTCCCCGTCGTCGACGAGCTCCTCGATCACCTTGCGGATGTCGTACGCCTGCCCCGCACCGGCAGGAACGAGGTCGAGCAGGGAGTCGTTGAGCCGGTCGACCGGGTCGCCGGAGCGCTCCACGGGCGCGAGCTCACGGTTGTTGGCGGGCAGCAGGGAGAGCAGGTAGCGCACGTCCTCGATGCACGCCTCCTCGTCGTCGTAGGCGAAGTGCGCGACGCCGGACGTCGCGGAGTGCACATCGGCGCCGCCGAGGCCGTTCTGAGTGATCTCCTCACCGGTGACGGCCTTGACGACGTCCGGTCCCGTGATGAACATCTGCGAGGTCTCGCGCACCATGAACACGAAGTCGGTGAGCGCCGGTGAGTAGGCCGCGCCGCCGGCGCACGGGCCGAGCATGACCGAGATCTGCGGGATGACGCCCGAGGACCTGGTGTTGCGCTGGAAGATCCCGCCGTAGCCGGCGAGCGCGGTGACGCCTTCCTGGATCCGGGCGCCGGCGCCGTCGTTCAGGGAGACGAGCGGGGCGCCCGCCGCCTCGGCGAGGTCCTGGATCTTGTGGATCTTCTGGGCGTGCGCCTCGCCGAGCGCCCCGCCGAAGATGCGGAAGTCATGGGCGTAGACGAAGACCGTGCGGCCGTGGACGCTCCCCCAGCCGGTGACCACGCCGTCGCTGAACGGCTTCTTGTCCTCCAGGCCGAAGCCGGTCGCGCGGTGCCTGCGCAGCGGCTCCACCTCGTTGAAGGAGCCCTTGTCGAGGAGCAGGGAGATCCGCTCGTGCGCGGTCAACTTCCCTTTGGCGTGCTGGCGTTCGGTGGCCGCCGGGTCGGGGCCGAGCCGCGCCGCGGCCTTGATCTCGGTCAGCTCCGATATGCGGTCGAGGATCGTCTCGTCCGGTGCGGGCATGCGGGGCCCACCCTCTCTGTGATCGGTGGTGGTCGGTCGTCGGTGTGAGGTGTTCAACTGGCGAGCACCGGCGCGGCGCCCAGCCAGTGCTCGGGCAGGCTGCGCACGGTGGCGGTGACGGGTGCGGGGCCCTTGACCGCGGCGGCGGCGGAGTGGGTCGCGTCGCAGGGGATGTCGACCAGCGTCCAGCCCTGGGGGTGGCGCCGGGCGTCCGCGCCGAGGTAGTCCTCGGTCGAGGGGCGGCTGAGACCGGTGCCGATGCCCTTGAGGAAGGCTTCCTTGCGCGTCCAGATCCGGCCGAATCGGGCCGTGCGCTCCGCGCCCTGGACATCGGCCAGTTCGTCGCGTTCGCCGGGGTGCAGCGCCCGGCCGCAGACCTCGACCGTCTCCTGGCGGGGCAGCTTCTCCACGTCCACGCCGACCGGTACGGCGGCCACGCCCACCAGGGCGAGCCCGGCGCTGTGCGACAGCGAGAAGTGCAGCGAACGCGGGGCGACGGCCGGTCTGCCGTGGGCCCCGCCGCATCCGGGGCAGGGTTCGCGGACGAACCGTACGTCCTGCGGCGGGGTGTCGGTGTAGCGCCCGAGCAGCCGGCGCAGGGCGACATGGGCGGCGGCGTACAGCAGACCGTCGGCGGGGCGGATGAACGAGTCGGCCCGGTGGCGCTCCACGGGATCGAGCTCCGAGGTGTCGAGTCCGGCGGCGTCCGGCCCATCGGGGCGGCGGATCAGCCACAGGTCGAGCCGCCCCTCGGCCACGGTGAACTCCGCAGGTCTCACCGCACGGTGAGCTTCCGTCATGCCGGGACCGCCGATGCCTCGCGGTGCGGCGTACGGGCGCCGCCGAGCTGACCGGCGAGGCAGTCGATCAGTTCGGCGGCGCTGTTGGCGAGGAGCAGCATCTGCAGGTTCAGTTCGACGCGCAGGGCGTCCTCGAGCCGGTACTGGAGTTCGAGTCCGGCGATGGACCCGATGCCGAGGCTGTTCATCGGCCGGCCCGTGGTGTCGACGAGGTCCGGGGCGATGCCCAGGATCCGGCCGAGCTCCTGGCGTACGTAGGTGTCGAGCATCCCGGTGCGCTCGTCGGGTGTCGCGGCGGCCAGGGCCGCGAGGTCGGGAACGCTCACCACGGTGTCGGCCGGGCGGGGCCCGGCGTACGAGGTCGCTGTCATGGTCTTTCCCTGGGTGGTCGGTGTCGGTGTCGGCGGGACGGGGTGCCGCGTCCGGGGCCTGAGGGGCCCGTGGGGCTCATCGGGCTCGTCGGGCCCGTCGGGGCAGGAGGCCGTGGAGGGCGACGGCCAGGCCTGCCAGTGCGACGGCCGTGACCAGCGCGAGGGCCGGGCCTTGGCCCGCCGGGTACAGCGCGGCGCAGAGCACGGTCGTCAGGGCCGCGGCCAGTTGGACCGCGGTCTGGTAGAAGCTGCCGGCGACCGCCCGCAGCGGATCCGGCACCGAGCCGGTGGCCTGGACGTGGAAGGCGGTGAAGGCGAGCACGAACGCGATGCCGACGAGCAGCATCGTGGGCAGCACATCGGTGGCGTATCGGACGCCGGCGCCCTCGCGCGGGTAGAGCAGATAGCCGAGCGGTGCGGCGGCCGCGCCCGCCGCGATCAGCCGGGCGGGCCCGAGGCGGGCGACGAACCGCCCCGAGTACAGGGCGGTGAGGGCGAGCGGGGCAGCGGCCGGCAGGAAGGCGAGACCGGTCCGCCAGGGGCCGTAGCCGGCCTGCTGCTGCAGGTGCAGGGTGCTCACCAACAGCAGCCCCAGATACGAGCCGTTGAGGGCGCCGGCGCCGAGCGCGGAGCGCAGCAGAGCGGGCTGCCGGAGCAACTCCCCTGGGAGCAAAGGCTGTTCCGCTGAGCGTTCGACGTGTACGAAGACCAGGGCGAGCAGCGCCGCGAGCAGCAGGGCGCCGAGGGTGAGGGAGTGGGTCCAGCCGAAGGCGGGGCCTGCCGCGATCCCGGCCACCGCGAGCAGCGTCGCCGCCGTGAGGCTGAGGGCGCCCTTGGCGTCGTACCTCCGTGGGGCCTTCGGGTCCGGTGTGTCGCGGGGGATCAGTCGCCGCGCGAAGGCGAAGAGCAGCAGCGCGACCGGGGCCGGGAAGGCGAAGGTCCACCGCCAACTCGCCTCGGTGAGCGCCCCGGAGAGGAGCAGACCCACCGAGAATCCGCTGGCGCCGAAGAGCGAGTAGACCGACAGGGCCCGGCCGCGGGCGGGTCCCTCGGGGAAGACGGACACGATGATGGCGAGACCGGTGGGGGCGGTCAGCGCGGCGCAGAAGCCCTTCACGAACCGGGTGGCGACGAGCAGGGCGGCGTGGTCCGCGAGCGCGCCGACCAGTGAGGCGGCGGCGAAGACCAGCAGCGCCGCCAGGTAGACGGGGCGTCGGCCCAGGATCGCCACGAGCCGGCCGCCGAAAAGCAGCAGCGCCCCGAATCCGGCGGCGAACCCGGAGACCACCCACTGGAGTTGGTGCGGGGCGAGCCCCAGGTCCGCGCCGATGGCGGGAAGCGCCACCAGGGCGACGGACACCTCGAGGGCGTCGATGAGCATGTTGGCGGCGAGGACGAACAGCAGACCCCACAGGGCCGGGCTCCACCGTCCGTCGGCTCCATCGGGAGCGGCGGACGCCTCGGCCCGCGGGGGCGTCGGGCGTTTCATGGTGCGGTCTCCCCCTCGGAGTCGGTGACGGTGGCTGTTCCGGACGGCGGAACGGTGCCGGCCGCGAGCCCAGGGGACTCGCGGCCGGCCGCGCCGACGCACGGGGGACGTGGCGTCGGCGGTCTCGGGGCCCGGCGGATCAGCCGAGCAGGGTGCCGCCGGTGGCGTCGACGAAGGAGCCGGTGATCCAGCGGGCCTCGTCGGAGGCGAGGAAGGCCACCACGTCGGCGACGTCCTCCGGCTCGCCGACCCGGTTGAAGGCGGACAGCTGCGCCATCTGCTCCACCGCCTCGGGGATGCCGAAGACGGGGTTGTCGTTGCGGGTGATCCCGGGCGCCACGGAGTTGACGGTGATACGCCGCGGGCCGAGGTATTTCGCGAAGTGCAGGGCGAGTTGGTCGACGGCGCCCTTGGTCATGGCGTACGCGATCTCGTCCGGGTTCGCGAACCGGGTGAGGCCGGAGGTGATGTTGATGATGCGACCGCCGTCGGGCATGTTCTTCAGCGCGCGCTGGATGAGGAAGAACGGGGCCTTGGCGTTGACCGCGAAGAGCTCGTCGAACTTCTCCGGGGTGGTGTCCTCGGGCTTGAGGCCGCCCATGACACCGGCGTTGTTGACGAGGATGTCCAGGTCGGTGGCGCCGGTGCGCTCGCGCAGGCCGCTCTCCAGACCGAGGAAGAGCTCGTGCACGTCGCCCGGGACACCGAGTTCGGCGCGGACGGTGAAGGCCCGGCCGCCGTCCTTCTCGATCTCCGCGACGACCTCGTCGGCCGCGTCCTTGCGCGCGGTGTAGTGGACCGCGACGAGTGCGCCCTCCTGGGCGAGGCGGAGCGCGGTCGCCCGGCCCATGCCCCGGCTGGAGCCGGTGACCAGCGCGGTCTTGCCCGTGAGCCTGTTCATGTGTGTTCTCCACTTCTTCGCCGTCGCTGTGGCCGACGAGTTGTTGTTCGCCCTCGCTGCGGTGGCCGGCGCCGCGGTCGACGAGGCCCCGGTGGCCGGCGCCGCCGGGGCAGGGCGGGATGCCGGCGCCGGGAACCAGCGGCGCAGCGCCTGCTCCAGGTCCGTTCCGGGGGTGTCGGCCCAGACGACGTGTCCGTCCGGCCGCACCAGGAGCGCTCCGGCCTCCGGGGCCTCGCCCCCGGAGCACGAGCCGGCGGTCACGATCCGCACCCGGTCCGCCCAGGGGGCGGCGGCGGAGCGCAGCGCCGCGTGCCGGGCCTCGTCGCCGGGCAGCAGGAGCAGGACGCCCCGCCCGGGGCGCAGCGTCGCCGTGCTGGTGACCGCGCCCTCGTCCGTGGTGAGCCGCCAGTGCGGCAACCGGCGGCCGAGCAGGGGGTGTTCGCCCGGCCCGACCTCGTAGCGGATGTCGAGGCCCGAGATCGCCCCGGCCAGGTGGGCGCGGACGTTGTCGCTCTCCGTGGCCAGTTCGACGACGACCTGGCGGACCGGCTCGACCTCGGCGGAGCCGAGGAGCAGCAGCGCCTGGGTCCTGATGTTGCTGAGCACCTTCTCGCCGACGGCGTGCCGTTCGGCGTGATAGCTGTCGAGCAGTCCGTCCGGGCCGCGCCCGGTCAGGTGCGCGGCCAGTTTCCAGCCGAGGTTGACGGCGTCCTGCAGGCCGAGGTTGAGGGCCTGGCCGCCGATCGGCATCTGCTGGTGGGCCGCGTCCCCGGCGAGGAGGAACCGGCCGTCGCGGTAGCTCTCCGCCTGCCGGGAGGCGTCTCCGAAGGAGTTCACCCACAGCGGGGTGCCGCCGCCGATGTCCTCCCCCGTGACGCGCTTCCAGGTGTCGACGACGTCCTCGAACCGCGGCTGGGTGGAGCGTGGCCGCGCGCCGAACTCGTGGACCATCACCCGGGTCACTCCGTCGGGACGCCGGGCGGCGATCGCGAGCCCGCCGTCGAGCCGTTCGAAGCGGCGGCCCGGGATGTCGATGCCCGCCACGTCGGCGCGCAGCAGTTCGCGTTCCGCGTCGGCGCCGGGGAAGCCGAAGCCGCCCAGGCGGCGTACGACGCTGTGCTCGCCGTCGCAGCCGACGACGTACCCGGCGCGGAAGCGCGCCGTCGTCCCCTCCGCGGTGCGCGCCTCGGCCTCGACGTGGTCGCGGGTCGCGGTCAGGGCGGTGACCTCGTGGCCGCGTCGGATGTCCGCGCCGAGGTCCTTCGCCCACTGTCCGAGCAGCTCCTCCATGCGGGTCTGCTGGACCTTCCACTGGCCCGGGTAGGGGCTGGGAAGCGTGAGGTCGAGGGGGATGCCCCCGAAGTGGCCCATCGGCTCGTTCGGTATCTCGCCGAGCGGCGCGAGCAGGCCACGGCTGTCGAGGATCTCCATGGTGCGGGCGTGCAGGGTGGAGGCCCGCGACTCGGTGGTCGGCGCGGTGAGCTGTTCGAGGACCACCACGTCCGCGCCGGCGAGCCGGAGCTCGCCCGCGAGGAACAGTCCGACGGGGCCCGCGCCGACCACGACCACCTGAGTCTCGGTGTAGTCCCCGGTCATGGTCAGGCCCGGGCTTCCGCGTAGTCCTTGGCGTGGCCGAGGGTGGCCCGGCTGTTGGTGGAGAGCGCGCTGCGCACGTACTCCTTGGCGTCCTGGACGGTCGCGTCGGCGCCGAGGATCCGCGCGATGTTCGCGGTGTTGAGGGTGACGGTGTGCTGCGAGGAGGCGGCGACGCCCTCGTCGTCCTCGGTGAACGTCCAGTAGCCGGTGTGCAGGGTCATCAGCGCCGGCAGGGTCACCTGCTTGTAGGCGATCTTCTCGTGCGGGAAGGTCACCCGGTACGACTTGGTGGTGTGCACCGAGCCGTCCTTGGCGCGGGTCTCCATCTCCAGCTCCTGGAGGCCCGGAGAGGGCTCCTCGAAGCGGACGGCGGCGACGTGCGGCAGCCGCTCGGGCCAAGCCTGCGCCTCGTTGACGAAGTCGTAGACGTCCTTGGCGGAGCCGTCGACGCGGATCGTGTCCTCGAAGGAGAAGGTGAGGTCCTCGGCGGCGTGCGCGGCCTCCAGGTTCTCCTTCAGCGCGGCGAGCTCCGAGCGGGAGTTGCGGTCGACGGCCTCGTCGATCCACGCCAGGCTCTTCGGGTCGTCGTCGACGGCCCGGTAGTCGTGCAGGAGCCGGACCCGGGACTCGCCCTCGGAGAGCGGCTCGATGATCCACGTACCGCCCATGGCGGCGACCGGGGGTGCGGAGACTTCTTGCCGGAAGGTGATCCGCAGCCGCTCGGGGTCCAGGGTCCGGCGCGAGGTCCAGTTCTTGGCCTCGCCGTTGGCGGTGGCCCAGATGTGGATGCGCTCGGCGCCCTCGCCCTGCGCCTCGCGGGCGACGTGGATGGTCGGCGGGAAGATCCGCGGCCAGTTCTGCACCTCTGCGATCAGCCGGTACACGGCGGCGGCCGGGGCCGCGACCGCTATCTCGTGCTCCACCTCGCGCAGGCCGGGCTGCGACATGCTGTACTCCTCGGTTTCAGGGTCGGATTCGGGTGGTGGGCCGGGCGGAACACGCGTGTCCGGCCCGGCCGTTCGGCTCAGAAGTTGCCGAGCCCACCGCAGACGTTGAGGGCCTGCGAGGTGATGGAGGCGGCGGTGTCGGAGGCGAGATAGCCGACCAGGCCCGCGACCTCCTCGGGGGTCGAGTAGCGGCCCAGCGGGATCTTCGCCTGGAACTTCTCGAGGATCGCCTCCTCGGTGGCGTCGTACGCCGCCGCGTAGCCCTGGCGGACCCGCTGCGCCATCGGCGTCTCGACGTACCCCGGGCAGACCGCGTTGACGGTGATGCCGGTGGGGGCGAGTTCGTTGCCGAGGGCCTTGGTGAAGCCCACGACACCGTGCTTGGAGGCCGAGTAGGGGGCGCCGAGGACGACGCCCTGCTTGCCCGCGGTGGAGGCGATGTTGATGACGCGACCGCGGTCCTTGGCGCGCATGCCCCCGGTGGTGAGCACCTCGCGGGTCAGCCGGAAGACGCTGTTGAGGTTGGTGTCGATGACATCGGCCCACAGCTCGTCGGTGATGTCCGCGGTGACTCCGCCGCCGCTGCGGCCGGCGTTGTTGACCAGCACGTCGACGGTGCCGAAGCGGTCGACCGCGGCCTGTACGAAGGTGCGGGCGTCCTCCGTGGAGCGCACGTCGAGGGTGGTGCCGTCGACGTCGAGGCCCTCCTCCTGGAGCTCCTTCACGGTGGCGGCGACGTTCTCCGCGGTGCGGGCGCCGATGAACACCCGGTGGTTCTGGGCGGCCAGGAGCCGGACGACGGCGAGGCCGATTCCACTGGTGCCGCCCGTGACCAGGGCGACCCTCTTGTCCTGCTGCGACATGTCGTTGTTCTCCATCAACAAAGGGACGTGGTGGTGCACGGCCGCCGCGCCGGGGAGCGGCGCGGCGGCCGTGACGAAGGGGCGGTACGGGGCCCGGTGCGGGCCCTCGACCGTCCGTCAGGAGGCGACGGGCTCCTTGAGGTGGCTGTTGATCGCGTCCACCAGGGACCGCGGGGTGCGGTTGTCGGTGAAGACCTCGTCGTCGAGGGATATGCCGTACTCGCGCTCGATGCGGCCACCGGTCTCCAGGAGCGCCAGGGACTCGTAGCCCAGCTCCTCGAAGTCGGTGTCGAGGATGTCGCCGTCGAGGTCGACACCCTCCTCCGCGCCCGCGGCCTCCAGGAGGATGCGCTTGAGGTCCGCGATGGTGAATTCCTTGGTGGACATAAGGGTCCCTTTCTGGGATTCCGTACCCCCGTTGGGTGCGGAGCGGTGAGGTACCGCCGCCGGTGGGCCGGCGGGCCGGCAGGGGAGGTCAGTCGACCGCGCGGACGACGACGGCGGAGTTGAAGCCGCCGACACCGCGCGCGAGCACGAGGGCGGTGCACACCGACGCGGTGCGCGGCTGACCGGTGACCAGGTCGAGGTCGTACTCGGGCGACAGCTCGACGTTGGTGGTCGGCGGGATCAGGCCCTCGCGCATCGCCAGGACGGCGGAGACCACGTCGACCGGGGCGGCGCCGGAGTAGAGGCGGCCGATCATCGTCTTGGGCGCGGTGACCGGAACCCCGGAAGGACCGAAGACGGCGGTGATCGCGTCGGCCTCCTGGCGGTCCAGGTCCCGGCTGCCCGCGGCGTCGGCGAAGACCACGTCGATGTCACCGGCCGCGACACCGGCGTCGGCGAGGGCCACCTCGATGGCGTGCCGCAGCCCCGGCTCCCGGTCGCTGCCGGGCTTCGGGTCGAAGGTGGCGCCGTAGCCCGCGACCTCGCCGTAGATCTTCTCGGCGCCCCGCTCGCGGGCGGTCCGCTCGTCCTCGAGGATCAGCAGCGCACCGCCCTCGCCCGGCACGTAGCCGTTCGCGTCCGCGTCGAAGGGCAGGTACGCCCGCTCGGGCCGCTCGCTCCGGGAGATCCGGCCGCCGGCGAGCTGC
The DNA here is from genome assembly GCF_053594455.1 of Streptomyces sp. NPDC001927. Classification (NCBI taxonomy): domain Bacteria; kingdom Bacillati; phylum Actinomycetota; class Actinomycetes; order Kitasatosporales; family Streptomycetaceae; genus Streptomyces; species Streptomyces sp. NPDC001927. The sequence goes on from NZ_JBSFEN010000001.1 coordinate 291,803, forward strand.
GCGACCCAGCCCCAGGGGCAGATCGAGGCGTCGAAGCCGCCGGAGAAGATCAGTTTGCTGCCCTTGCGGATCTGCCGGCGCGCCTGGGCGATGGCGTCGAGGCCACCGGCGTGGTCGCTGACGACCACGCCGCTGGGGCCCTTCATGCCGTTGCGGATGGAGATCTGGCCGCTGTTGACGGCGTAGAACCAGGCGAAGGACTGGTACGCGCTGACGTACTGGCTGCCCTGGCTCCACAGCTTCTTCAGCTCGTTCTGGCCGAACTCGAAGCCGCCCGACGTGGAGGCGGTGACCACGCCCATGTCGTACTCGGGGATGTTGCCCGGCTCGACGCCCGCGTCCTCGAAGGCGCAGTCGGCCGCGACCAGGGCGAGCTGGGTCATCCGGTCGGTCTGCGGGATCAGCCGGCTCGGCAGATGGTTCGCGACCTCGAACCCGCGGATCTCACCGGCCAGTCGGGACGGGTACGACGACGGGTCGAAGCGGGTGATCGGCCCGATGGCGTTCTTGCCGACCCTGGTGGCGGCCCAGAACTCGTCCACGCCGAGCCCGTTGGGCGTGGCGACGCCGATTCCGGTGATGACCGTCCTGGTGCTCATGCCGCGCTCCTCTCGGGACGGGCCAGCACCATCGCGCTCTGGAACCCACCGAATCCGCTGCCCACGGTCAGCACCGCGTCGGTGCGGTGTTCGCGCGCGGTGAGCGGCACATAGTCGAGATCGCATTCGGGATCGGGTGTGTGCAGGTTCGCGGTGGGCGGCACGACGTGGTTCTCCATGGCGAGCACCGAGGCGGCGATCTCGATCGAGCCGATCGCGCCGAGCGAGTGGCCCACCATCGACTTGATGGAGCTGACCGGTGTGCGGTACGCGTGGTCGCCGAGGCTCAGCTTGAACGCGGCGGTCTCGTGCCGGTCGTTCTGCTTGGTGCCGGAGCCGTGCGCGTTGATGTAGTCGATCTGCTCGGGGTTCATCCGCGCCTCGGCGAGTGCGGTGTCGATGGCCTCGGACATCTCACGCCCGTCGGGGCGCAGTCCGGTCATGTGGAAGGCGTTGCAGCGAGAGGCGTAGCCGGCGATCTCGGCGTAGATGTGCGCGCCGCGCTTCCTGGCGTTCTCGTACTCCTCCAGGACGAAGACCGCGGACCCCTCACCGAGGACGAAGCCGTTGCGGGTGCCGTCGAAGGGCCGCGAGGCGTGCTCGGGGTCGTCGTTGCGCGGTGTGGTGGCCTTGATCGCGTCGAAGCACGCCATGGTGATCGGCGAGATCGGGGCGTCCGTCGCGCCGGCGATCATCACGTCCGCGGTGCCCTCGCGGATCAGCTCGACGGCGTGGCCGACCGAGTCGATGCCGGAGGTGCAGCCGGTGGAGACCACGGTGGCCGGGCCTTCGGCGCCGACCGCCCACGCCACCTCCGCGGAGAAGGAGCTGGGCACGAAGTGGTTGTACAGGTGCTGCGGCGCGTAGGTGTGGTCGACCAGGTCGAGCCTGCCGTTGTCGCTGACCACGCGGTACTCGTTGTCGAGCCCGGTGGTGGCGCCGACGGCGCTGCCGATGGTGACGCCGGTGCGGTACGGGTCGTAGCCGGCGAGGTCGAGCCCGCTGTCGGCGAGCGCCTCGCGGGCGGTGACCACGCCGAACTGGGCGGCGCGGTCCATGCGGCGGATCTCCTGCGGAGTCAGCCCGTGCAGTTCGGGGTCGAAGTCGGCCTCGGCCGCGACCCTGGAGCGGAACGAGGAGGGGTCGAAGAAGGTGATCCCCCGGGTCGCCGTGCGTCCCTCGCTCAGCAGACTCCAGAAGTTCTTGGCGCCGATACCACCCGGCGCGAGCACTCCCACTCCTGTGATGACTACCCGTCGGCCCACTGGTCGTGGCCTCCCATCGTGTCGGCGGAGGACGGCGTCATCGCGCGGCCGTCCAGTCGTAGAAGCGCGTGGCCATCGCGTCGGCCGGCGAACGCCAGGTCGCGGGGTCGTACGCCTCGATGAACGGCTTGAGGTCCTCGCTGATCCGCACGAACCGCGGGTCGGTCTTGGCCTCCTCGATCAGCTCGCCACCGTTCTCGCCGTCGAAGTCCTGCAGGTGGAAGTACAGGCCTCGGTACGAGAACAGCTGACGGCGCCGGGTGCCCATGCGGTGCGGCATCTCGGACCCGTCGAAGTCGGCGAACAGCTTGGCGACTTGGGCGCTGGACTCGACGTCCATCCGCGCCACGATCAGGGTGCTGTGCATCTCTTCTCTCTTTCTGGGGTGAGCGGGCCGGTCCGTGGTCCGGGGCTCAGCCGTTGAGGGGTGCGCCGAACCAGCGCTCCAGCGCCATCGGCAGGTCGTGGTGGCTGCCGGGTGCGGCCCAGGCGACGTGGCCGTCGGGGCGGATCAGGACGGCCGTGGTGCCCCGCAGCCCGCTGGTCGCGGTGACGGGGCCGGGCTCCGCGGTGACGACGTCGACCCGGTCGGACCAGGCCGCGGCGCGGGCCCGCAGGCGGGGGTTGTCGGCGAGGTCGAGCAGGACACCGCGGGCGGAGTGCAGGAGCGCGGTGCTCGTCGTCGGCCTGGTCGCGGTGGTGAGCTCCAGGTTCGGCATCCGCCTGCCGAGCAGGGGGTGGCTGCCGCCGCCGACGTCGTACGTGATCTCCAGACCGCTCACCATGGCCGCGAGGTGCTGGGCGACCTCGTCGTACCGGATGAGTTCGGTCAGCACGTCGCGCAGCGGCTGCACCTCGGGGCCGCTCAGGAAGAGCAGGCCCTGCGCCTGGGTGTTCATCAGCAGCCGTTTGCCGACCGCGTGCCGCTCGCTGTGGTATGTGTCCAGGAGCGCTTCGGGGGCGGTCCCGTTGACGACGGCGCCGAGCTTCCAGCCGAGGTTGACGGCGTCCTGGATGCTGGTGTTCATGCCCTGCCCGCCGGCCGGCAGGTGGATGTGGGCCGAGTCGCCGGCCAGGATCACCCGGCCGCGACGGTACTCGGTGACCTGGCGGGCCGCGTCGCCGAAGGCGCTGACCCAGACCGGTTCGGCGTGCGAGATGTCGTCGCCGGTGAGCCGCTTCCAGGCGTCGGCGACCTCGTGCCAGGTCGGCGGGGTCTCGCGGCGCTGCGGCGGGGTGCCGCGCTCGCAGACGATGATGCGGGTGATGCCGCCGGGCAGCGGGCCGACCATGACCATGCCGCCGGGCAGCGTCTCGCCGATCATGCGGGGCTGCAGTTCTATGCCCTTGATGTCGGCGAGGAACATCTCCATCGTCGCGGAGGTGCCGGGGAAGTCGAAGCCGGCGGCCTTGCGGACCATGCTGCGTCCGCCGTCGCAGCCCACCAGGTAGCGGGCGCGCAGGGTGTGTTCGCCGTCCGGGCCGCGCACCTCGACGGTCACCCCGGCGCCGTCGTCGGTCAGCGAGAGCACTTCGTGGCCGCGCCGGATGTCGGCGCCCAGGCTGGTCGCCCACTGCTCCAGGTGGGTCTCGGTCGCCGACTGGGGCACGCTCTTCGCGGCCTGCCAGGCGCCTTCGAGCACACCGAAGTCGATCGGCAGTCCGCCGAAGTGCCCCTGGTTGCTGGTCTCGACCTCGCCGAACCGGGACAGGATGTCCCGTTGGTCGAAGACCTCCATCGTGCGTGCGGTGAAGCCGAGGCCCCGGGACTCCCTCGTACGCTCCGGGAGACGCTCCAGGACGACGACATCGACGCCCGCGAGCCGCAGTTCGCCCGCCAGCATCATTCCGGCGGGGCCCGCGCCCACGACTATGACGGCAGCGTCCATGTACCTCTCCTTGGCGTTCGGTGGAAATTCCTTCGAGGTGCAGCTCAAGACAGAACTGCGGAAGCTAGTAAGAAGCTTCTTCGGCGGGGAAACGAAAGACAAGAGCCGTATGTTCACGTCTCCGTGAGGTTCCGTCAGGCAGGTGTGCGAATGGAAGGAGGAGTCCAGAGAACCTACAGAGGCATGCAAAGTCGGCCCTCTGCAGGGGGTTTCCGTCAGATTCTCAGCAGCATGCGCGGCCAGCTTCAAATGCATGTCAGAGCTTCAACAGAACATGCCCTGTCCGGTTGCCCTTCCAGGACGCACGCAATTACGTTTCCGGTCCTGGATTCCATGACGAGTTGGGGGCTTCGGTGAACCGGGAATCGATCCGTACGGGCATGGTGACCACGAGGTGCGCGGGCGTGGGATGCCGGCACCGGGAGGCCGCCGGACAGGCACGGCGCCTCGCGGTGTCGGGCACGATGCTGTGCCTGTCGTGCCGGGACCGGCTGGTGCGGGAGCTGCGGCGGTTGCCCGCGCTGTACGAGGAGTGCGCGCGGCGGCTCGACATCAGCGCGGACCGCGAGCGGGACCGGGTCTCCGGAGGTCCGCTGCCCGGCCTTCCGCTCAACACGGCGGCCATGGAGGCGCGTTCCGCGATCGTCTCGGTGCTGTCCTCCTGGTCCGCCGCGGTCTCCCAGGAACGGGGGGTCGCCGCGCCCCGACGCGTGGTCGAGCGGCTCGCCGAGTTCCTGCTGCGGCACTCCGGCTGGCTCGCCGCGCACGCGGCCGCGGGCGAGTTCTCCCAGGAGGTGGCCCGGTTGGCGCGCGGCGCCACGCGGGTGATCGATCTGGGGCCGAGCAGGCGCCTCGCTATCGGCGGCTGTGTGGAGGACGGATGCCCGGGCCGGCTCACGGCGTCGGTCCGTCCGGAGCAGCCCGGCGTCCCGGCCGAGATCACCTGCGACGCCGCGGCCGACCACCGCTGGTTCGGCCACGAGTGGCTGCAGTTGAGCCGCCTGATGAGCGCGCGGAAGGACCTGGCGGTGGCGGCGGACGGCGGAACGGCCGGGGTGTCGACGGACGCGCTCCCTGAAGCGGACTCGGTGGTCAGGACCCGCTGGTTCAGCGCGGCCGACGTCGCCCGGCTGTGGAACATTCCGTCGGGTACGGTCTACCGCCACGCGAGCCAGCAGCAGTGGCGCCGCCGCACCAAGCAGGGCCGTACGTACTACCACGACGCGGACGTCCACAAGACGCTGAGCGCTCTGCGCCGTACCGCCTGAATTCCTTCCGCACACCGCCCGGCCGTGGCCGTCCCAGGTGAAGACACCGGGACGGAAACGGCCGGGCACTCGTATTTTCCGGAGCCCTTCCCATCGGTTTCCGCAGGGTTACGGAATACAGTCGGCCGCCCCGGTTCCTTTCTCCGGGGCGGCCGAACAGGGGAATTGTCGGGCGTCAGTCCTTGATTTCGCAGATCGCGGCGCCGGACGTGAGGGAGGCGCCCACCTCGGCTCCGAGGTCCTTGATGATGCCGGCCTTGTGCGCATTCAGGGGCTGTTCCATCTTCATGGCTTCGAGAACGACGATCAGGTCGCCTTCCTTGACCTCCTGGCCTTCTTCTACGGCCACCTTGACGATGGTGCCCTGCATCGGGGAGGCGAGGGTGTCGCCGGAAGCTGTCGGGCCCGACTTCTTCGCGGCCCGTCGCTTCGGCCGGGCGCCCGGCGCCCCACCGGTGCGGACGGGCATGGCCAGCGATTCCGGCAGAGAGACCTCGACGCGCTTGCCGCCGACCTCGACGACCACCGTGCTGCGCCCGGTGCCGTCGTCCTCGGTGTCGGTGCCGGCGGGGGCGAAGGGCTTGATCTGGTTGTCGAACTCGGTCTCGATCCAGCGGGTGTGGACCGTGAACGGGTCGGCGGTGAAGGCGGGGTCGACCACGACGGCCTGGTGGAACGGGATCGCGGTGGCCATCCCCTCGACCTTGAACTCCGCAAGCGCGCGGGCCGCGCGCTGCAGGGCCTGCTCTCGGGTGGCGCCGGTGACGATCAGCTTGGCGAGCAGCGAGTCCCACGCCGGGCCGATGACCGAGCCGGACTCCACGCCCGCGTCCAGGCGGACACCCGGGCCCGACGGCGGCGCGAAGGTGGTGACGGTGCCGGGGGCGGGCAGGAAGTTGCGGCCCGGGTCCTCGCCGTTGATGCGGAACTCGAAGGAGTGGCCGCGCATCTGCGGGTCGTCGTAGCCGAGTTCCTCGCCGTCGGCGATCCGGAACATCTCCCGCACCAGGTCGATGCCGGTGACCTCTTCGGTGACCGGGTGCTCCACCTGCAGGCGGGTGTTGACCTCGAGGAAGGAGATCGTGCCGTCCATGCCGACGAGGAACTCGACCGTGCCGGCGCCGACGTAGCCGGCCTCCTTCAGGATCGCCTTCGACGCCGCGTACAGCTGCTCGTTCTGCGCCTCGGTCAGGAACGGCGCGGGGGCCTCCTCGACCAGCTTCTGGTGACGGCGCTGCAGCGAGCAGTCACGGGTGGAGACCACGACCACGTTGCCGTGGGAGTCGGCCAGGCACTGGGTCTCGACGTGACGGGGCTTGTCGAGGTAGCGCTCGACGAAGCACTCGCCCCGCCCGAACGCCGCGACGGCCTCGCGGACGGCGGAGTCGTAGAGCTCGGGGACCTCTTCGAGGGTGCGGGCGACCTTCAGGCCGCGACCGCCGCCACCGAAAGCGGCCTTGATCGCGATCGGCAGGCCGTGCTCCTCGGCGAACGCGACGACCTCGTCCGCGCCGGAGACCGGGTCGGGGGTGCCGGCGACCAGCGGGGCGCCGGCGCGCTGGGCGATGTGCCGGGCGGCGACCTTGTCACCGAGGTCCCGGATCGCCTGCGGCGGCGGGCCGATCCAGGTCAGACCGGCGTCCAGGACCGCCTGCGCGAAGTCGGCGTTCTCGGAGAGGAACCCGTAACCCGGGTGGATCGCGTCCGCCCCCGAGTCCTTCGCCGCCGCGAGCACCTTGGCCATGTCCAGATAGCTGGCGGCCGGGGTGTCACCGCCCAGGGCGAACGCCTCGTCGGCCGCGCGGACGTGCAATGCGTCCCGGTCCGGCTCGGCGTAGACGGCCACACTCGCGATCCCCGCGTCCCGGCACGCCCGGGCCACACGGACTGCGATTTCGCCACGGTTGGCGATGAGCACCTTGCGCACGACGTATCAACTCCCCCGTTGGTCCTACTACTTCACTTCAGCCTCGCTGCGGCTCGCCCCACAGGTCCAGGCGTGCCTGTACATGTCTTCGTCAACTCCGTTATCAAAGAAGCAAGTTGACCATCAAGCGCACTCCGCCGGCTCCGCGTACCACGCACGCATCCGCGGAAAGTGCGCGTCCTGCGCCGTACCCGGCGCCGACCGCCCCAGATCGGTCCAGATCGGTGTGCTGTCGAACCAGTGGTCGGTGGTCACCATCGCGAGGGCGCGCGACGCTTCCGGGTCCTCGCGCAGAAGGTCGCGGGCCTGCGCGGGAGAGAGCTCCGGCAGCGTCGGCGCGAGCCCCGCGACGCCGGCCACGGCGCGCAGCAGTTCCGACGCCTGGACCGGAGCGGGCAGCGCCGCGTGGTAGACGGGCGCCGACAGGCGCGCCGCCGGGGCGAGCCCGACGCCCACCATCAATGCGGCCAGTTCGGCCACGGAGATGACGGAGAGCCTGGCGTCCCAGCTCGACGTCCCGCCGGGCAGCGCCCGCAGCAGCCGGGCGAGCCCGGGTACGACCCAGTCGTCGCCGCGGCCGTACACGAGGTAAGGGCGCAGCACGATGCCTCCGGCGGCCAGGACGGCGTCCTCGGCCGCCGCCCGGCTCCGTGACGTCGGCGACCCCGGGCTGCGTTCGAGTTCCTCCGGACGTGCGCCGCGGAAGGTGCCGCGGCCGTACACGGACGCGGTGCTGAGGTGGACGAGGCGGGAGACTCCGGCGCGTTGCGCCTCGGCGACGAGCGCGGCGGTCCCCCGGGCGTTGACGGTGTGATTGTCCTCGGGTGTCCCCCCGATCAGGGAGGCGCAGTGCAGCAGGACGTCGACCCCGTCACACGCTCCGCGCAGCGAGTCCGGTTCGGCGAGGTCGGCCCGTACGAACCGCACCGGGCCCGCTCCCGGCCGGTCCGGCGTACGGCGGTGGCTCATCAGGACCAGGGCGGCGCCCTGCCGGGCGGCTTCGGCAGCGACATGGCGGCCTGCGAACCCCGCCGCGCCGGCGATCATCACGGTCTTCACCGGGCACCTCTCGGCTCTGCGGGCGGGGTCAACGGGCCGGCGTGCTCAGGGTGATGTCGGCGGTGAAGACGGTCGAACCGCCCTGCACGCCGCTCACACGCACGGGTGTCACACCCGCGAAGGGCTCGCCCGGGACCGCCTCCATGCGGCAGGGCGCGTCGAGCTCGGCGTACCGCGTGAAGGTGCTGTCGATTCCGGTGACGAGTTTGTCGGGGCAGCCGGTGGCCGCGTACGCGGCCTGCCTGGCCGCCTCCAGAAGCACCATGCCGGGTATGTGGTCGACGGGGTGGTCGAAGAAGATCGGATGCGAGCTGTCGATGCGCACGGCCCAGGAGCGACGGCCGTCGGCCGCGCCGCCCTGCCCGATGACCGGCCCGCTGTCGACGTCCTCGGTGAGCACCACGTTCTCGGGGCTGAACCGCCCGACCGTCGCCGGGTCGACCGGCGGCCCCGCGACCTGCGTCGTGCTGGTGGGCCGGCCCTTGCGCAGCCTGCGGTAGACGTCCGGGGTGATGCAGGCGAAGGACGCGGAGGCGGTGGCCAGGCTCTTGCCGCCGATCATCACGGTCACGTCGTAGCGCATGCCGGAGAGCTTCCCGCCCCGCCGGACCACATCGCGGCACCGCGTGTACAGCTCGACCTCGGTGGGCTTCGGGCTCGAGAGGAGCAGCTCCGGGCTCGTGGTGACAGCGATGTCGCGCATCATGAACTGGTGCCCCAGCGGCACCGCGAACTCGGCGTGCGCCAGCAGGGAACCGACCTGACGGACCGACTCGACCAGGAGCATCGGGTCCTGGTAGCCGCCGGACCGGGTGAAGAGGGAGTGGCCGCGCGGCCACTGCGCCCGGACCACGAAGGACTCGCCCGCCCCCTCCGGCTCCGCGACCGCCTGCCAGTCGGTCAGCAGGACCTCCGCGACCGCCGCACGGTGCACGAACTCGCGGGGCACGGTGGTGGTCAGGACGCTGTCCGTCATCGCCGGCAGATCGACGACAGCGGTGGTTCCGAACGCTCCCGACCTGTGCGTCCTGACGTTCCGCCGGGGCTCGTGCACTGAGAAGGCATGGGTCTGCGTCGACATGCGTGCCACTCCTGAGCTGCTGTGGGCAGGGGAAAACACCCCAGAAACCGGCGGCGCCCCCGTGCCGATGATCGGACCCCCCAAGTACAGACAGGTCTGTCCGATAAAGCAAGTAAAACTTGACCGCCGCTTTACCGTCACTTGCCACACCCTCCGCCAACCGGCCGTCCGACCCCCCAACCGGAGCCAGAGGCTCCCTTTTGACGCCTCGTCAAGTGTCTTAGGCATCACTTGTATCTCTCTTTACAATCAGACAAGTCTGTTTGGTACCTTGGGCATTGTCACCCTCCGACAGCCCGCGAGCCACGCCTGTCACCCAGGAGAGAACACCATGAACCCGCAGGTCATCGACACATTCGGGCCTCACCGCACAAAACGGGACCGCCCCACGGGCCCGCTGCCAGGGCGTACAACCACGCCTGCTCCTCTGCTCTCGCCCGCGTCCGCGGTCGAGCACAGAGTCCTGCGCATCCTGGTCGTGGAGAACGAGAAGGCCGCCGCCGACGCGTTGGTCCAGGGCCTGATGCGACAGGGCCACCACGCCGAGCACGTGGACACCGGCGGCGCGGCCCTGAACGCCCACCACGAAGCCGACCTGGTCCTGCTCGACCTCGATCTGCCCGACCTGGACGGCCTCGAGGTCTGCCGCGGCATCCGGACGGTCAGCGACACCCCCATCATCACCGTCACCGCGCGCGGCAACGAGCTCGACCGGGTGCTCGGCCTCCAGGCCGGCTCCGACGACTACCTGGTCAAGCCGTACGGCTTCCGCGAACTCCTGGCCCGCATCGAAGCGGTGATGCGGCGCTCCGCCCCCCGCACCCGGACGGCGCACGCCATCTCGCACGGACCGCTGCACATCGACGCGTCGACGCGCGAGGTCACCCTGGACGGCGACGCGGTGGAGCTGACCCGCAAGGAGTTCGACCTGCTGCATCTGCTCGCCATGCGCCCCGGAGCCGTCGTCTCGCGCCGCCAACTGATGGCGCAGATCTGGGACGACACCTGGTCCCGGCGGGGACGTACCATCGACACGCACGTCAGCAGCCTGCGCGGCAAGCTCGGTTCCAGCAGCTGGATCATCACGGTCCGAGGCGTCGGCTTCCGCCTCGGCCACCCCTGAGCCTCCCGCACCCCCACCCGCCCGACCGCCCCCGGACGGCCGCTCGCCCCTGACTTTGGGCACGGACGTCCCACTGGAGAGAGGTCGGGCCATATGATGCAGACAAGTCGGTCTGCCAGCGAGCACAGGGACGAGAGATGGCACTGCAGGAACGCGGGATCAAATCCCGGAATCTGCTTCTGAGGGCTGCCGCGGAGGTCATCGACGAACGCGGCTACGACTCGGCGAGCACCACCGAGATCCTCGAGCGGTCGGGGCTGACCCGCGGCGCCCTCTACCACCACTTCCCTTCCAAGGAAGCCATCGCCGTCGCCCTGCTCGCCCTGCACGGCGAGGCGGTCACCGTGGCCGCGCAGCCGGTGCGGCTCCAGGCCGTCATCGACCACACCTTCGACTTCGCCTTCGGGCTCCAGCGCGACCCCGTGCTGCGCGCGTGTGTGCGCCTCGCGGTGGAGCAGAGCACCTTCCGCAGCCACGCCTTCACGCCCTATCAGCAGTCCGGCGAGGCCATTCAGATCCTGCTGGGTCAGGCGCAGGAGCAGGGCGAGCTGCTCCCCGGCATCGACCTGGCCGAGGCCGCGGACATGATCACCGGGACGTTCACCGGGATACAGGTGATGTCGCAGGTCCAGACGGGCCGGCAGGACCTGCCCGAGCGCGTCGCCATGATGTGGCGGTTCCTGGTGCCGGGCCTCGTCAACCCGGGCATGATCGGCCACTTGCGCCTCACTCCGGCGCCGGCATCGGCTTCGGCTTCGGCCGAACTGTCCGGTGCCGTACGGGAGTAGTCCGAACGGCTCCGAGGCCCCACGCCAAACGGTGCGCGGCGCCCGTCCCACGTCCCCGACGTGGGACGGGCGCCGCGCACCGGCGTTTCCCTTCGCGCACACCGACGCACGCGGATTCGACGCGCGCACCTTCGCCTTCCGTATGCGTTCAGTCCCGCCGCCATACAGACCTGTCTGCTTGGCAGTTCACGACCGCCCGCGAACCGGCGAGAATCCCGACATCATTAAAGAGACACAGAGAAATCAAGCCCATTAACCGCACAAGGGTTGTCAGAAAAAACAGGCAGGGTTGTATGCTTTCGGGGTGGGGTAACCCCCTACCCCATCTTGCCCATGTGCGTCTCTTTGATTCAGCAGCCGTACAGGGGTCGTAGCGGGACTGAAGAGCAGGAAGCTGATGGAGAGACATCCCGAGCACACCCGTCAGGTACTCATCAGCGCCACGGCGGGTCTCATAGCCGACGGCCCGTTCACCGACGTCGGGCTCGTGAACATCTGCCGGGCGGCCGGGGTGAGCAGAGGCGCTCTCTATCACCACTTCGCCTCCATCGCGGAGTTGGTGGCGCGGGTCTACGACCAGGCGCGCGCACGCGTGGACGAACTGTTCGACGAGTCGTACAGGAAATCGAAATCCGCCTCGGAAGCGCCCGCGGAATTCAGTATCGCCCTGTGCGCGGCGCTCCTCGACGAGGACCTGGTGCGCGCGGGCGTCCGGATCGGACCCGACGGTACGAACGCCCCGCCCCGGTTGCGCGAGCAGGCGTTGGCGAAGGTGCGCGAGCAGATCGTCGCGAACTGCCCCGCGGACCACGAAGAGGCCGAGGACATCCACGGCGTGGCCGACCTGGCGATGGTGATCACCGCCGGGCTCGAGTCACTCGGCCACACCGACGCCTACTGGTGGCAGCCGGAGACGACCCGGCGGATCTGGGACATGGTCAGCAGACCGGACGCGGCCTGATCCGTACGAGGGTCTCTAGAGCGCCGGGGCCGGTGTCGGGGACGGCGGGCGGTGGGCGAACCACTTCTGGTCGGCCTCCAGTTGGGCCGCGAGGGAGATCAGGAGTGGCTCGCTGCCCGCAGGGCCGAGGAGTTGGGCGCCGATCGGGAGGCCTTCGGGGGTGAATCCGGCGGGGACGTTCACGCCCGGCCAGCCGAGGACGTTCCAGGGCCAGGCGTAGGGGCAGGCGGAGGCCATCGTCAGGTCCGTGCGCCAGGCCGGCATCGCGTCGAAGGTGCCGATCCGGGGCGGCGGCACGGCCGTCGTCGGGGCGAGCAGCACGTCGTACGTGTCGAAGAGCGTGCCGATCCTGCGGTGCTGCCGGGCCTCGCGGGCGCGGGCCGCGCGCAGGGCCCGCCCGGCGAGGCGGCGGCCGCTGTCGGCCGCGCTGCGGGTGCGCGGGTCGAGCAGCTCGGGCTGGGGGTGGCGGTCGGCGTACTCCGCGATTCCGGCGGTCGCGCGCGGCAGGAAGCTCAGCCCGATGAGGCCGTAGCGCGGGCGGGCCTCCTCGACGGTGTGGCCGAGCCCGGTGAGCGCGTCGGCGAGATCGGCGACGGCGCGGCGGATGGAGCGGTCGAGCGGGTTGTACGTGGCGGTGAACGGCGCCCGCCAGGCGAGCGCGATCCGCAGCCGGCCGGGCTCGCGGCGGGCCGCCGCGGAGGCGTCGACGACGGTCGGCTGGAAGCGGTCGCCGGGATGCGGCCCGGCGACCGCGTCGAGGAGCAGGGCGGCGTCGCCGACGGTCCGGGCGAGCGGTCCGTTGACGGTGAGGCCCTGGAAGCAGTCGTCGTACGGGTGGACGGAGACCCGGCCGCGCTGCGGTTTGATGCCGACGAGGTGGGTCCAGGCGGCGGGTATGCGGATGGAGCCCGCGCCGTCGGAGCCGAGCGCGGCGGGCACGATCCCGGCGGCGACGGCGGCCGCGGAGCCGCCGGAGGACCCGCCGGGGGTGTGCCCGGTGTGCCACGGGTTGCGGGTCGCGCCGAAGGCCGGGCCTTCGGTGAAGGGCCACTGGCCCAGCTCGCAGGAGTTGGTCTTGCCGACGATCACGGCTCCGGCGGCCTTGAGCCGTCGTACCGCCTCGCCGTCCTCGGCCGCGTCGGGGATGTCCCCGGCGCAGCCGAAGCGGGTGGGCAGTCCGGCGACGTCGGTGTCGTCCTTGACGGCCATCGGGACGCCGAGCAGGGGCAGCCGCTCCCCTGCGGCGAGCCTGCGGTCGGCCTCCGCCGCCTCGGCGAGGGCGGCCTCGGGCCGCGTGCAGCGGAAGGCGTTGAGGGTGGGTTGCGTGGCCGCGATGCGGTCGAGGGCCGCCTGCACGAGGGCGGTCGAGGTGACCGTACCCTCGGCCAACTGCCGTGCCTGCTCGGCCAGTCCGCTGTACTCGACCGTGCTCACGCCAGCCCCCTCGTCTCGACGGATGCCGTGACCCTACTGGAGAGTAGCCTCCTTGTCAGCAGGGTCACGGGCGCCCGCTGTCGGACCTCCGTCGTAGGCTGATCCCGCTGGTGGCGAGAGGAGGCCGAGGTGGCTGGGACAGGCGCGAACGGGACGACGGTCGCCGAGGTGATGGCCGAGCTGGCCGCGCTCGAGGACCCGAAGGCGCGCGCGGTCAACGAGAAGCACGGTGACGATCACGGGGTGAACCTCGGAAAGCTGCGGGCGGTCGCGAAGCGGCTGAAGACGCAGCAGGGGCTCTCGCGCGAGCTCTGGGAGACGGACGACACGGCGGCGCGACTGCTGGCGATCCTGATCAGCCGCCCGAAGGCGTTCGAACGGGACGAACTGGACACCATGCTGCGCGAGGCGCGCGCCCCCAAGGTGCACGACTGGCTCGTGAACTACGTGGTGAAGAAGAACCCGCACGCCGAGGAGCTGCGCGTCGCCTGGACCGCCGATCCGGACCCCGCGGTCGCGAGCGCCGGCTGGGCACTGACCTCCGAACGCGTGGTGAAGAAACCGGCGGGCCTCGACCTCGCGGGCCTGCTCGACGTCATCGAGACGGAGATGAAGGCCGCCCCGGACCGCCTCCAGTGGGCGATGAACACGTGCCTGGCCCAGATCGGCATCGAGCACCCCGAGTACCGCGGCCGAGCGATCGGCATCGGCGAGGAGCTGGAGGTGCTCAAGGACTACCCGACGTCTCCCGGCTGCACGTCTCCGTTCGCACCGGTGTGGATCAACGAAATGGTCCGCAGACAGGGCTAGGCCGCCCTCCGGCTCTCCGCCCCTCAGCGGCGCAGTGCGTCGGCCGCTCTGCGTACCGTGCGGGCATCGCCGCGGTGGCCGTGTTTTCTCAGGTACCAGGCGAGCCAGGTGAGGGATTCCGCGAGGCTTGCGACGTCGTTGCTCGGGTGGTGGGGGCCCCGGGTGTCGAAGAGGAGGTCGACGGCCTCCATGGTGGGTGCGAGGACCTCGTCCTCGCGCTCGGCGCGGGCCAGCCGGAGGGCAAGGTTGGAGAGGGCGTGGATCGGCCCGTACACGTACTTCTCGGGGTCGTCCGCGCGCAGCCTGCGGTAGATCCCCACGACCTCGCGCGAGGAGCGCAGGGCGTCGTCGTGGCGGCCGGTGTCGGTGAGGCGGATGCCGAGGTGGTTCATCGCCCGGGCGAGACCGGGCAGGTGGGTGGCGGGGTCGTCCTCGGCCAGCTGCCGGAAGAGGGCGACGGAGTCCTTGGCCGCGACGAGCGCGTCGGCGTGGCGGCCCAGGGCGGCGAGCCGGTTGCCGAGGCTGTCGAGGGCGTCGGCCAAGGCGGGCCGGATGCGACCCGGGTTGGTCTTCAGGTACCGCCGGTAGAGGTGGACGGCCTCGTCGGCGGAGGCGAGGGCCTCGGCGTGGCGGCCGAGCCAGCCGTTGGTCAGGCCCTGGTTCTGCAGGGAGCGGGCGAGGGCCAGGGCCACGTCCGTGGTCATGGTGGGCGAGGTACGGCACAGGACGACGGCGTCGCGCAGGGTCTCGGCGGCCAGGTCGAGGTTGCCGGCGGAGACGAGCCGTAGGGCCTGACCGTTCATGGCGTGCACGCGGTCGAGCCGGGAGGAGGTGGGGGTGGTGGTGGTCGAGTCCGACGACTGAGCGCGCCGGAATCGGCCTTCCGGCGTCACCGTGTACCCATACCTGCGTAACAGCGCCTCCATGAGCCGAAGCCGGGCGGGCTCGCTCGCGGCGATGGACCGGCGCAGGGCCACGAACTCGGCCACGTACGGAGCTGCTTCGGCCTCGCGGTCGAGTTGGTGCAGTTCGTGGATGAGGGCGAGGACCGTCGCGTAGTGCTCCCCCTGCGTCGCGTAGGGCGCGACGGCGCGGAAGAGGTCGACGGCCTCGCGGAGGGTGACGACCGCCTCGTCCTTGCGCCCCATCTCGCCGAGCTTGATGCCCAGCTCCCCGAGCGCGGAGGCGAGGCCGTCCCGGTCGCCCAACCGGCGCCGGATCGCGACGCCTTCGCGGATCGACTCCAGGGCGTCGTGATGGCGCCCCAACTCCGCGAGCTGGTTGCCGAGGTTGGTGAGCGACCAGGCGAGATCGGGCAGATGGGCGTCGGGCTCCCGCCGGGCGAGTTCACGCAGCAGACCGGTGGCCTCGCGGGCGAGGTCGTACGCCTCCGCCCGCCGACCGAGCAGCCCGAGAACGAGCGCGCGCCGACCGAGCGTGGCGGAAAGACCGGCGGTGTGCCCCTGGGGATCGAGCACGACGAGCTTCCGGAAGACCTCAACGGCTTCGCCAAGCACCTCGGCCGACTCCTCGAGCCGCTCGGGCAACTCGGCGAGCACCGAGGCGAGCCCGTGCAGACACACCGCGAGATGCGGCAGATACCGCACCGGCTCGACCCGCGCGAGCCTCCTCAACTCGTCGGCCTCGCGCCGCGCTTCACGCAACGTACCTTCGTCGGGCATCCCGGAACTCTCCCCCGCCGTTCCCCAACTCCCCTACGTTCTCCCCTACCTTCCCTGTCACGCCCGACTGCCACCTCCGGTTCCGCGCGGCTCCGGGCTACGCAGACATCCAGCCAGGTGCCAGGACGGGGTCGTTCATCGCAGGGTTGCGGGGGAAATCTGGAAGAGCTCGTACGTGGCGACCGTCTCGAACCCCAGGCGCTCGTACACCGGGAAGCCGGCCGGGCTGGATTGGAGAGTGCCGACCGTCAGGCCGCGTGCGCGGCCGGCTTCCAGGGCCGCGACCGTGAGTGCCGCGCCGATGCCCTGGCGGCGTTGGTCCTCGGTGGTCGTGACGACGTAGATGCCGGCCACGCCGTGTGCTTCGTAGAGGAGCGACGTGCCCACCGGACGTCCCGCGCGGCGGCCGACGAACCTGACGATGCGGGCGGCGTCGCGGCGGTCCAGTTCGTTGCGCAGCACGTCGTCGAGGAGTTCCGGCGGGACGCCGAAGGACGGGGTGTAGGTCTGCACCCACTCCTTCAGCGCGGGCAGCCCTCGCACTGTCTCGATCTCCAGGTCCGCAGGCCCTTCGGCGGGAACCACGTCCTTCGTGTCGATGGCCATGATGGGCATCGCGCCGAGCCTCACCCCACCGAGCCCGGGAAGCCTTTCCGCCGTACCCGGGGCGCTGTCGGGTCCCACCCAGCACATCCACGGAACTCCGGCCAGCCGTTCGGTGGCGTCCTTGAGCGACTGTTCGAGCCGGTCGATGTCGCCCAGTCGCAGAACTCCGTTGAGCTGGCCGTTCGCCAGCCCGCTTCGGTAGTACGCCAGTTGACCGTCGACGCGCTCGGCCGAGCCCCAGCCGAGCCAGTAGTCACGGCAGTTGGCGAGCAGCTGTTCCAGCATCAGAGAAGACCCGTCCTGACCGCACGCGCGACGGCCTGCGTCCTGTTCTTGCAGTTCAGCTGCTTCACCGTCTCGTGGATGATGCCCTTGATCGTCCGCTCCGAGTAGCTCATCTTCTCCGAGATCTCCAGGGTGTTCATGCCTTCGGCCAGCATGCGGAGCACCTCTATCTCCCGCGCAGCGAGGCCGCCCCTTCTCGACAACTGCGCGAGCGTCTGCTGCCGTTGCTGATGGCCCAGTTCGGCGATCAGATGTCCCACCAGTTCGTTCGGGAAGCGGCTGCGCCCGGAGCTCGCCGCGACGGTCGCGTCGAGCAGGTTCTCAAGGCTCGAGCGGCTCCGGTAGAGGAAGCTGGTGAGGCCGTACTCGACCGCCTGGGTGAGCTGCTGCTCGCTGACGCGATCCGCCATCACCACGACGGGGACCGGCGCGCCGGCGGCGCGGGCGGCATCCTGCCTCAGCACCCTCAACCAGTCGTCGTTCAGGGAGTGGAGCAGCATGACCGACACGTCCGCGTCGGGAAGTCCCTGCTGGGCGACGATGTTCACGCCGGAACGCGACTGCAGGTAGGCGCTGGTCGCATGTTCCAGGAAGGCGTCGCTCGCCCTCAGGACTACTCGGATCGGATCTGCCAGCGTCGCGGATCCCGTTCCACCCGTCTGAGTCACAGTCAGAGTCACTTCAGCAATCCCCAGATAGAACCGACATGCACGCTCGACGCTCCCACCCCGGTGCGAGTGGAGTTCGAGCCGTATCGGCACAGTACGGCGACCGCCGGTGACCCAGCTTCGGTCAAATGACCCAGTAGGATTTCAGGGTGGTTGAATTGGTTTGGGTGGTTTGCGTCAACCACCTGGTCCCCTCCCCGACCCTCATGACGTCAGCTTGCCTTCCCGTCGCGCTGCCCGCATCGGCCGAGTTCACCCGACGGTACGAACAGGAAGCGTCCGTGCCCTTTCGCACGCACGTGTCTCACGCGGGATTGCCGGGCCGCATGGCGTTCCTACAGTCCTCGACAAAGGCACCGAACCACCGCAGCCGCTCCTGCCGACTCCTCCATCCCCCGCGGCCCAGGGAGAAGCGACGCCATGCATCCGACCACGACGGCCGTTCCGTTCGAAACCGCGACCGAACCCTCTGTCCAGGCGCAGCCAACCCCGCGTGCCGCCGCCCGGATCGTCTCCGCCGGCGGGCGCGGAATCGCGCGGGACCGGCTCCGGCTGATGAGTCTGTACGGCGATCGGTTCCGCCGGGCCATGTCGGGCGTCGGAGCGGCACTCCCGAAGGAGTGGGCGGCCTTGGACAGCCGCCGCGCCCTCGACGTCAGCGCCCGCGCCGACCTGGCCGCCGTCCGTCTCTACCTGGACGAGGAGTGGGCCTGGGTGGATCCGATGATGCTCGCCGGGGAACCCGGTGTGCACATGCCGCTCGCGCGTTGCGTCGCGTCGGGGCTGCGCAGGCTGCCCGCCTACCGAGGGCCCGCCATCGTGCGCACCGGTGTGGCCGGCAGCCTGGTGGAGTGGTATCGGCAGAACCCCCTGGCCGTCGACCACGGCTTCTGGCAGGCGGCCTCGTCGCCGGCCGTGCTCGGTGCAGGTGGACCCGGGTATGTGGTGTGGTCGCTCACCGGGCGCCGTACGGACTCCGTCGACCCGTACGCCACCGGGAGGCTGGTGTTCACTCCCGGCACCCGGTTCAAGGTCCTCAAGGTGGTCGACGCGCTCGACGGCCGAGGGGCCCGCGTGATGCTGCGTGAGATGTTCCCGTGGGAGACCGCCGAGACCATCGAGAACGCCGAGACCGTTAAGACCACTAAAGCCGTCGAGTGGTGGGACGCGACTACGGTGGAGGAGCTGACCCGGGCGACGGCGCGGCCCACCGAACTCTCCCTCATCGAGGGCGCGTTCGCGCGGAAGCGTCCTCCGGGGCTGGTCACGACGGAGCAGGGGGCCGCCTGACGCGCGACCTCGGGTCTTGGCTCACGACACGACATCTGGCAGTGTGATGCGGCTCACGTCTCATCGAGCGAACTTCCGGGTGTTCCTTCCGTCATGCCCTTGATCCGGCCCGAGCAGATTGGAAGGTCCTCATGTCGTTCCCCACGTCACCAGCCTCGAACGGCCTCGTCGGGCGTTCGGTGGAGCAGGCGCTCGTCGACGATCTCTTCGATCCCGCCTCCCGGGGCACCGCGCTGATGCTGACGGGAGAGGCGGGCGTGGGGAAAAGCGCCCTGCTGGACATCGCCGCGGAGCGCGCGTCCGAGGCGGGGTTCACCGTCGTACGGATCGTGGGCTCGCAGTTCGGGCAGGACGTCGGCTTCTCGGGCCTCGCCCAACTGCTCCAGCCGCTGGCCGAGGAGATCCCGGCCCTGCCGGCCCGGCAGGCGGAGACCCTCCAGGCGGTGCGGGGCCTCTCCGACGAGCAGCCGGCCGAGCTGCTCAGCATCTCCAACGCCGTACAGGTCCTGTTGACCCGGACCGTGGCGACCCGTGGCCCCCTCACGCTGGTCATCGACGACCCGGCCTGGCTCGACCGCCCCAGCGCCATGGTGCTCGGGACCGTCGCCCGGCACGTCAGAACGGGTTCCCTGGTCCTGCTCGCGGCGTCCAGGACCGGCGACGAGTCCTTCCTGAGCGGCACCGGGATACCTACGCACGAGGTGCAGCCGCTGGACGAAGAGTCCGCTACCGCGCTGGTGGCGGAACGGTTCCCCGCCATGACGCCCCGGGTCCGGCAGCGCCTTGTCACGGAAGCCGCCGGCAACCCGCTGGCCCTGCTCGAACTGCCCGTCCCCCTCAACGAGGCCCAGCAGACGGAACGGGGGCCGCTGCCGGCCGTGCTGCCACTCTCCGAACGCCTCAAGAAGATATTCTCCGTACGGGTCGGTGCCCTGCCGCGCGCGACGCAGGAGCTGCTCCTGCTCGCCGTCCTGGAGGGCTCCGGTGATCTGCACGTACTCGAACGAGCCCTCGCCGGATCGGACGTCCTCACCAGGCTGGGCCCGGCCGAGCGGGCAGGCCTGGTGTGGGTGGACTCCCTGACGGGCCGCCTGGTCTTCCGGCACCCGCTCACCCGTTCCGCGGTCATCGAGCTGTCCACCCGAGCCGAGCGGCAGCGGATGCACCTGGACCTGGCCGAGGAGTTCCCGGAGGGTTCGGAGCGCCGGGTCCGCCATCTGGCCGCCGCGGCCGGCGGCCCGGACGACGAGGTGGCCGCCCTCCTGCACGACGTGGCCTATCGGACGCTGCGCCGCGGCGACGCCGTCGGCGCCCTCACCACCCTGCTCCGGGCCTCCGAGCTGAGCGGCTCGGGGACGACGAAGGGGCGCATGCTGGCCGAGGCGGCCGTCCTCGGCGCCAACATCACCGGTGACCTGCGCAACGTACGGTCCCTCCTCGACAACGCCAGGTCGGCCGATCCCGTGGGGGCGGACTCGCCGGCGGTGGCGGCGGCCGCGGCCAGTCAGCTCCTCAACGGCGAAGGCGACGCGGACACCGCGCACCGGCTGCTCGTCGGCGCGATCCGCAGTAACGCCCAACCCGGTCGGACGGACGACAACATCCTCCGGGAGGCCCTGCACACGCTGCTCATGGTGTGCTTCTTCAGCGGCCGGCCCGACCACTGGCCTGCCTTCGACAGCGCCGTGGCCGATGTGCTGCGGCACGCGCCCGATCCCCTGCTGAGCGTGCTCCGCGCCGCCTTCGGCGATCCCGCCCACAGCGCGGTGGCGGTCCTGGACGAGCTGGACGGCCTCATCCTCGGCCTCACCCGGGAGACCGATCCCCGGAGCATCGTGCGGACCGCGATCGCGGGTGTCTATGTCGACCGGCTGCCCGACTGCCGCAGCGCCCTGCGGCGGGTCGCGGAGGACGGCCGCAACGGAGGAGCCATCGCCACGGCCATCGAGGCCCACTTCCTTCTCGCCAACGACGCCTATGCCGGCGGACAGTGGGACGACGTCCCGGTCCTCACCGACGAAGGTCTGCGCTGGTGCGAGACGCACAACTACCGACTGCTCGGCTGCTCGGGGCAGTTCCTGCGAGGCGTCCTGGCCGCCGCGCGAGGCGACGACCGGACGGCCCTCGACATCGCCGACCGGCTCGATTCGTGGGGGAACCCCAGAGGACTGGGGATGCTGCACGTGTACGCCTCCCACATGCGGGCGCTGTCCGCGCTCGGCGGCGCGGACTTCGAGGGCGCGTACCGCTGTCTGAGATCGCTCGGCACACCGGGGCAGCTCCCCTCGCACACGCCCCATGCCCTCTCGCTCTTCTGGGACTTCGCCGAAGCCGCCGCCCGGACCGGTCACCACACCGAGGCGGTCGAGCACATCGCTGCGGTGAGGGCGTCCGGTGTCCCGGCCATCTCGCCGCGCCTGGCCATGCTGACCGACGCCGCCGAGGCCGTGGCCAAGCCGGACGTCGTCGATCACGAGCTGTTCGAGCGGGCCATCGCCACTCCGGGGGCCGAACGATGGCCCTTCGACTGGGCACGGATCTGCCTCGCCTACGGGGAGAGGCTGCGCAGGGCCAAGGCAGGAGGGGCCGCCGGGATCCACCTGGAGGCCGCGCTCAGCACGTTCCAGCGCCTGGGGGCCCAGCCGTGGAGCGCACGCGCCGCGAACGAACTACGGGCGAGCGGTGTGAACGTCCACGGCCACGTCCCGGCCGCGACTTCGGCCGAGGACGGCCGTTCGCCGCTGACTCCTCAGGAGCAGCAGATCGCGCAGCTGGCCGCCACCGGGCTGACCAACAAGCAGATCGCGGCCCAGCTCTTCCTGTCCCCCCGCACCGTGGCCGCCCATCTGCGCGGAGTCTTCCCGAAGTTGAACGTCACGTCGCGCGCCGGCCTTCGGGACGCGCTCACGCGGCGGCATGCCTGATCAACTCGGCGACGGCGTCGGGGCGGGAGATGTAGACGGCGTGGCTGGCGAGGACCTCGCTGGTGGTGGCTCCCGCCCGTTCCGCCATCGCGCGCTGCGCCGACGGCGGGATCATCCGGTCGGCGGTCGCCACGAGATACCAGCTCGGCTTGAACCGCCAAGCCGCCTCCGCCACCACGCCGTTGAGCGCGTCGACGCCCCAGGCCACCTGCGAGTCCGCCATGAACCGCGCGTACTCCAGCGACAGATCGCCCCCGAAGGAGTCCGGGAACTTGTCGCGGTCGAGCAGGAGGAAGCCGTCCTCGGGCGGCAGGATCGGCGGAACGGGCGCGCTCGGCGGCGGGTCGGCGATCAGCGCGCTGACCGACTCGCCCTTGTCGGGCACGAAGGCGGCGACATAGGCGAGCGCGGCGACCTTGGGATGCCGACCGGCCTCGGTGATCACGACGCCGCCGTAGGAGTGGCCCACGAGCACGGTCGGCCCGTCCTGGGCGTCGATTACCTTGCGTACGACCGCGACGTCGCCGTCGAGGGAGTGGGTCGGGTTCTGCACGACGCTGACGCGGAAGCCATCGCGGGTGAGAAGGCGGTGCACGGCCTGCCAGCCGGAACCGTCGACGAAGCCCCCATGGACGAGGACGACGTTCTTCAGGGGGCTCATGTCATGGCTCCTGTGATCTGTGAAGAACCTCCGTTGCAGGTGAAAGCTAGCCAGCGGCGCGCTCGGGGCGCTTCGGTCGAATGACCTAGTGGCGGCTGAGGGGGCGACGTAGCACCGGCCTCGCTCGGCCGATCTCCCTCAGCCGGTCTCCCTCAGCGATCTCCCTCAGCCGATCCACCTCAGCCCGCGGGCAGCAGGTCCAGGCGTTGTACGGGTCGGGGGTGGGCGAGCCGTAGCTGGCGTACGCGGCCGGCGGCGTCCAGGGTCATGAGCCAGGCGACCGCCGGTGGGCAGTGGTCGGGGTGGTTCGGTGGGTTGATGATGTCCATCTCCCAGACCGTGAGGGACCGGCCGGCAGCCGCGTGGACGAGGCGCTGGCGGACCCCGTCCTCAACGTCGGCGTCCATGGTGCGTACGAGAAGGTCCCAGCCGCCCAGGCGGTCGGCTCCCCGGAGGAGGGCGATGTCGGGGGACCAGCGTTCCGTCATCAGCCGGCCGAAGCGGCCGCTCTCGGCGGCGGCGAGCGTCTCCCGGGCCTCGGTACGGCTGGCCGACACCCGCTGCTCCGTGTCACCGTGCGCGGAGTCGGCCGTGGCGGCGAGAGCGGCGGCCAGTTTGGCCCGGCCCAGGCTGAGCCTGCTGCGCACCGTGCCCACCGGGACGCCGCACACGCGGGCGATCTGCTCGTACGAGGTGACGACGGTGGTGAAGTGCCGCAGCACCAACGGCAGGCGCAGCAGCGGCGAGAGCTGCTCGAGCGCCTCCCAGACCCAGTCCCGTACCGCGCTCCGTTCGAGCCACTGCTCGGGGCCGTCCTCCGGCGACGGCAGCGGGAGCTCGTCCACCGGCTGGGGCGCCGTGACCGCGCCCCGCAGCAGGGACCGGGCGGCGTTGCGCACGATCATCCGCAGCCAAGGGCCGACGGCCCCCGGGTCCCGTACGTCCCCGATCCGCCGCAGCGCCGTCAGGGCCGCGTCCTGCATCACGTCGTCGGCGTCCGCGCCAGGCCCCAGAATGCTCAACGCCACCGCACGCATGCCCGCCCTGTGGCGTTCAAGGAGCAAGCCCAGGGCGGCGATGTCACCGGCCTGCGCCGCGCGCGTGAGCATCGCATCCTCCACACGCGCCGCTTCGACTGCGTCCCGCATCCCACGATCCCTTCCGGCACTGGTCACTCGACCGTAGAGCGCCTGGATCAGGCCGCGCCATACAGGGGGCTGCGCAAGGTGCCGTACCGGTCCGCGCAGGTGAGTGCCTCGACGGAGGCGACGAGCGCGGCGGCCAGGGCGACCGGGAGGTACGGCCCCGTCGGCGGTCGCCGCGTCGGGGCGCGGAGCCACTCGTAGCGGTCGCCGAACACGGGCCGGGGCCCTGGCACGACGACCACCGAGCCACGGCTCAGATAGCGGTGTGCGGGAGGCGTTCCTTCACCGCGCCCGAGTTGGCGGGTGAAGGCCTGCCGACTCCTCGGGGCCAGCAGGAAGCCCATGCGTCGCGCCCGGTGGTCGAGCACGGTCGGGCCGATGGGCAGTCCTCTGTGCAGGAGTTGGCCGAGCGCCTCCAGGCCGAGCCGCTGGTCGACCGAGACCACGTCGAACGTGCGGCCCGTGGGCAGGGGGTACGGTGCTCGGGGGTCGCTCGCCCACGCGGTCAAGCATGCTGACGGATCATCAGCAGCTTCGCAGAGCCAGGAGATGTGCCTCCATGTCGTTCGCTTCACGTCACTCACCTCTTGAGGAGATGTCTCAGACGGCCCGCCGTCCGGGGCTGTCCTCGGGCAGCTGACCGAGACCGGTCAGCGCGTCGCGCAGCCCGCCGCGGGACGTGATGTCCAGCTTGCGGAACGCGCCTCGCAGATGGGCCGCCACGGTGCGGTGGGACAGGAAGAGCTGGGCGGCGATCTGCTTGTTCGTCAGTCCTGTGGCGGCGAGTTGGGCGGTCTGCCACTCCTGCGGGGTCAGCGGCGGCTCGGCACCCGCCACGGGCAGGACGGGGGCGGCCGGGGCCTGGCCGCTCGCGCGCAGCTCGCCCAGCGCGCGGGCGCTCCACGGGGCGGCTCCGAGGCGCTCGAACGTGTCCAGGGCAGCCTCCAGGTGAGGCCGCGCCGCGACGCTCGCCTGGGCTCGGCGGAGTCGTTCGCCGTAGCCGAGGCGGATCCGGGCCAGATCGAAGGGCCACTGCTCCGCGCCGGGTGTCGCGATGGCCTTCTCGAAGAGGTGGCGATCGAGGCGGTTCGGGTCGGCCAGCGCGGTCGCCGCGTCGGTGATCATGGCGAGGCGTGGTGAGAGGGCGGGGACGCCGGCGTCCCGGACGGCAGCCAGGAACGCGGCCGCCTCCTCGTGGTGACCGGTACGGGTCGCCGCCTCGGTGAAGTCCCAGACGAGCCTGAGGGCGTGCGGGACATGCGCCGCGGGCCGGTTCGCGGGGCTGAGAGGCGTCAGGTGCCGGTACGCGCTCTCGAAGTCGGCGCGCCCGAGCGCGGACAGGGCGTTGATGTGGGCCGCGTGGACGCGGGGCCCAACCAGGCCGCGCGGGTTGCCCCAGGAGGCGAGGCCGTCCGCGAGGCTCCGGGCGGTGTCGTCGTCACCGCGTGCGGCGGCCAGCAGGCCCTGCGGCAGGCGGCCCCGCCAGGCGTGGAGCCGGTAGTCGTGGGAGGCGCACCACCGCAGCGCCTCGTCGGTCAGTTCGGCGACCTCGTCCCACCGTCCGCCCGCGTAGGCGTCGTCGGCCAGGAGGAGGAGGGCCGGGATGGCCGAGGCCACGGCTCCTCCGTTGCGGCCGTTGTCGACCACGCGGAGCAGGGCGCTGCGGCAGCCCGGAAGGCGGTCGACGTAGGTCGCGGCGACGGCCGTGCGGACGATGGCCGTGGGGTCGGTCTGCCGGTGGAGCCCGGCGACCAGCTCGTCGAGGCGGGGCAGGACCGGCAGCGCCGCGTGCGCCGGGTCGCCGAGGGCGCCGCGCAGGACCGGCAGCAGGGGGTCGGAGGCGTCCATGCCGTGGCGCGCCAGGATCGCGTCGAAGGACTGCCACAGGTCGGGCCGCCCGCCGGACGCGCACACCAGGAGCAGGGTGTGGAGCGCCTCGCGCAGCATGACGGCGTCGGCCGGGCCCCCGGGGGTGTGGCCGGCGATCGCTCCGACGAGCAGCCGGTGAGCACCGTCCGCGTCACCGTCCCAGTGCAGGAGCTCCCCCGCTGCCGCCGCGGCGGCGGCCGGGGACGAGGCGCTCGACGGGTCGACGGCCGCGGCGTCGTCGAGCAGGGCGCGTACGGCGCGCAGGTCGCCGGTGACGTGGGCGCTCAGGCAGGCGGCCTCGGCGAGCCTGCGCCCCTTGGCCGTACGAGAGCCACTGAGCTCCGAGGCGCGTACGAGAGCGGAGACGGCGCCGACGGAGTCGCCGCGGCGCAGGGTGCTGTAGGCGGCCTCGTGCACCAGAGCGGCCACCTGGTCGTCCGGGCCCACGGTCGCGCCGGCCAGGTGCAGCGCTCGGCGCTCGGACCCTTCCGGGAGCGCGGAGGCGAGCGCCCGGTGCGCCCAGCGGCGCTCGGCGCCGGTCGACAGCTCCATGACGGCCGAGCGGGTCAGCGGGTGCCGGAAGGCCAGGCGCCCGGCGGCGGAGTCGACCCGTACGAGTCCGGCATGCTCGGCGGGGGCGAGTTCGGCCGGCGTCCCCGCCGCCTCGCCCCTCCCCCGCAGCACCTCCAGGTCGCCCGTGTCGTCCAGAACGGCCAGCAGGAGCAGCTTCCGGGTGGCGTCCGGCAGGGCCGCGACCCGCTCCGAGAAGATCGTCCGCAGGCGCTCGGTCAGCGGGAGGACGGCCGGCAGGGACCGTACGCGCGTCTGCTGGACGAGGCTGAGCGAGACGGGCAGTTCCAGCAGCGCGAGGGGGTTGCCCCCGGCCTCCGCGAGGAGCCGTCGGCGTACCGCGGAGGTCATGTCCGGGAACCGCTCGGCCACCAGTTTCGTCGCCGACTTCGCGTCGAGGGGCGGCACTTTGTGGGTCCGGGTCCCCGTACCGGGGATGAATGCCTCGCCCCGCCGGGAGGCGGCCAGCAGCGCGACGCGCCCGATGCCCGCGTGGCGGGCGACTGTCGCGAGGACCACCGCGCTGGGCCGGTCCAGCCATCCGTAGTCGTCGACGATCAGGGCCAGCGGGCTGCGTGCCGTACCGGTGCGGAAGAGCAGCTCCCGTACCGCGTACGCGACGGTCGACAGCTCCTCCGGTTCACCCGCCGCGAGGCCGAGGATCACTTCGAGAGTGCGCGCCTGCCGGGCCGGCAGGGAGGCCAGCTCGCCCGCCAGCGGCAGCAGGATCTGGTTCAGCCCTGCGAAGCCGACGTGCTGGTCGAAGCGGGCGCCGGCGGCCCGCACCACGCGGAATCCGTCCCGCTCCGCCCGCAGCGCGGCTTCGTCGAGCAGCGCGCTCTTGCCCACGCCGGCCGCTCCGGTCAGGAACAGCGAGGCACTCCGGTGCGCCGCCTCGGCCAGGAGCCTGTCGACCAGCGCGAGTTCCGCCGACCGCCCGACAAGGGCGCTCGTGCCGCCCTGGGCCTGTACCTGAGCGGGGGCGTGCTCGGCCAGCGGGACGACGTTGGACGGGGCGGCGGTCGCGGAACCGGCGGTGGCGGAACCGGCGGTGGCGGAACCGGCGGTGGCGTGTGGCGGCGTGAGAAGAGTGGTCATGATTTCCCCTGCGAGCGGCGGTGGAAGACGCGAGAGGCGCGGCTCCTGCGGTCAGGCGGTGGCGGCCTCGCGAACGAGGCCGGCGACCGCGCCGGGCTGCGAGATGTGGACGGCGTGGCTGCCGATGGCCTCGACGACGGTCGCGCCCGTGCGCCGGCCCATGGCCCGCTGGGCAGCGGCCGGGAGCATGCGGTCCTCGGTGGCGACCAGGTACCAGCTGGGTTTGTGCTTCCAGGCCGGTTCGGTGACCGCCCCGCCGAGGGCGGCCACGCCCCAGGGGACCTGGGCGTCGGCCATGAACGAGGTCCGCCGTACGGGCAGATCGGCGGCGAAGGCGTCGTGGAACCTGTCGCGGTCCAGGTGGAGGAGGCCGTCGCCCTGCGACAGGAGCGGCGGCACCGGCGCCCCGGGCGCCGGGTCGGCGAGGAACGTGCCGGCCGACTCCCCCGTGTCCGGGGCGAAGGCGGCGATGTACGTGAGGGCCGCGACGTTGGGGTGCGTACCCGCCTCGGTGACGACGACCCCGCCGTAGGAGTGGCCGACCAGGACGGCCGGCCCGTCGAGGGTGTCGAGGACCTGGCGGGTCGCGGCGACGTCACCCTCGAGCGACAGCGTCGGGTTCTGCACGATCCGGATGCGGAAGCCGTCCCTGGCGAGCTCGTCGTAGACGCCCCGCCAACCGGACCCGTCCACGAAGCCACCGTGCACGAGCACGATGTTCTCGATGGTCGCCATGGGCGCTCCCGGAGTGGGTGGACGGGCCCCCACAGGCCCGTCCGACTCCCTCCAGTCAACGCTCACGGCGGCCGTCTGCCCATGCAGAACAGCACGCAGAACAGCACGCGGAGTTCTGCGTGCCGTCACCCGTTGGACATCTCAGGGACCGGTGGACACCAGGTCACGGCAACGACGGCCGGCCTCGTCGTCGCCGACCTCCTCGAACATCTCGGCCGCCTGCGCGTAGGCCCGGATGCTCTCGTCCCGCCGGCCCTCGTCGCCGAGCAGGGATCCGAGTGTCTCCAGGGAATGGGCCTGTGGGACGGACAACTTGGCCTGCTCCATGAGGCCGATCGCCTCGACGAGCTTGGTGATGG
Source organism: Streptomyces sp. NPDC001927 (assembly GCF_053594455.1). Classification (NCBI taxonomy): domain Bacteria; kingdom Bacillati; phylum Actinomycetota; class Actinomycetes; order Kitasatosporales; family Streptomycetaceae; genus Streptomyces; species Streptomyces sp. NPDC001927. The sequence goes on from NZ_JBSFEN010000001.1 coordinate 319,899, forward strand.
CTTCGGGCCGACGGCCGAGCGATCCGAGGCATTCGCCGGCGCGAGCCAGTGCGATCGGCCGGATGAACGCCGCCACCGTCGGCCTCACCCCCGACTCCGGGTCCTGCAGCAATTCCCCCAGGTCGAGGTACCGCCGCAGCGCCTCGGCGTGGTGCCCTGCGTCCCGCAGACAGGTACCGAGGGCGCCGAGGCACTGGCAGTACGAGTCCATGTCACCGACGGACTTGAAGAGCTCCGCCGCCCGGGTCTCCGACGCGGTGGCCTCGTCGAGCCGTCCGAGTCTGCGCAGCGCTCCGCCCTCGTTGTGGAGGGCGGAGGCGACGTGTTCCGTGGCTCCCGTGCGCTCGGCGAGCTCCATCGCCTCGGTGGTGTACCGCAGCGCGGTCTCCGGGTCGTCGCGCGGCAGCAGATGGACCCAGGCCAGCGAGTTGAGCTGGTGGGCCTGACGGGTCCGATCCCCCAGTGCGGCGGCGGCGTCGACCCCGAGTGTGAACACCTCGTGCCAGTGCGGCGCGTGCATCCAGCGGTCGGAGAACCAGTGCAACGACTCGGCGCAGTCGAGCACTTCGGGGTGCCGGGCGTCGCTCGCCGCCGCCCGCAGCGCCCCCAGCCAGTTGTCCACGTTCACGCGCAGCCACTGGTCGGCCGCCTCCTCCGAGGACAGGTCGGCGAAGTCGGCGGGCCGGCCGGCGCGGCCTTGATCCCGTTCGAACCATCCCCCCGCGACGGAGGCCTTCCGCACCAGCCAGGACGCCGTCGTCCGCTCGACCGCCTCCCGCTCGTCCGCCGGGTCCTCGGCCTTGAGCCGTTCGCGCGCGAACAGCCCGACCAGGTCGTGGAAGCGGTAGCGGCCGGCCCCGCTGTCCTGGAGGAGGCCGAGGTCGATCAGTTCGTCGAGCACGTTCCAGGCGTCCTCGACGGAGATCTCGCCCACCACGGCGGCGAGGGCGGCGTCGAAGTCGTGGCCGGTCACCAGGGCGAGCCGGCGGAAGAGCTTGCGGGCGTCCGGGGCCAGTTGCTCGTACGACATCCCGAAGGCGTTGGCGATCTTCAGGTCGCCCGCCTTGAGCTGGTCGAGACGGCGCTCCTCGTCGGCGAGCCGGGCGATGAGTTCGGCGGCGCTCCATCCGGGGCGGCTGACGAGTCGGTTGCCGATGATCCGTACCGCGAGGGGCAGGCCGCCGCACAGCTGCGCGAGCTCGGTGAGGACCGCTTCGCCGTCCGAGGCGCCTCGGTCCCGGGTGATCCCGCTCAGCAGGTGAGTGGTGTCGAGAAGGGGCAGGGGGCCGAGGTTCAGGCGGCGTACGCCCTCCAGGCCGGCGAGCAGCCGGCGGCTGGTCACCAGGGCCCGGCCGTGGCCTCCACCCGGCAGCAGGGGACGGATCTGCTCTTCCGACGAGGTGTTGTCGAGCACGACCAGCGCCCGTCTCTCTCTCAGCAACGACCGGTACAGCGACGCGCCTTCGGCGAGGTCGGCGGGGATCTGCTGGTCCGGTACGCCCAGGGCGCGGAGCAGCTGTGCCAGGGCCTGGTCGACGGGCAGTGGGCGCGCGGACATGCCGAACAGGTCGAGGAAGTACACCCCGTCGGGGAAGTCCGGGCGCAGGGTGTGGCCTGCGTGGATGGCGAACGCGGTCTTGCCGAGACCGGCGGCGCCGGTGATGAGTCCCACCTGGGCGACGGCCTCGGTGTCCTCGTCGCGGACGAGGCTCCGCGTCCAGGCCAGCTCCGCCGTACGGCCCGTGAAGTCGTCGATGCTACGCGGGAGTTCGCACAGTCCGGTCGGGCGCTTCCAGTGGTCTCGCAGGCGCCCGTCGCGCGCCAGCTCGATGAGCTCCTTGCGGTCGGGCCCTTCCAGGGCCAGCGCGTCCGCGAGGGCGGTGACGGTCCGGTGCTGAGGCCCCTTGCTGCGGCCCCGCTCCATGTCGGACAGGGTGCGGCCGCTGACTCCGGAGAGTGCGGCGAGTTGCTCGAGTGTCAGGCGTGCGGCGTGCCGGTGCCGCCGCAGCAGTTCCGCGAAGCGAGGTAGGGCGTTGATGAGGAGGCCTCCTTCTGCGGGGAATCCCCTCTGGATTCGTCGGACCCAATATCGGGCCAACCTACTTAACAAGCAAGCAGGATTCAGGAGTTACGCGAAGAATGCGCTTTCGCGCGGGGCGCCGGTGCGACGCGTCTACACGCGGATGACCTGAGGCCCGAGCAACGAGTACCGATGTGCCTCGGCCGAGGACAGCGCGGTGTCGGTCACGATCGTCTCGAACTCCCGGACCTCGGCGAACCGGCAGAAGCTGACGGCCCCGAACTTGGTGTGGACCCCGGAGAGGACCCGCCGCCTGGCCGAGCGCAACGCCTGTGCCTTCACCTCGCCCACCGCGGGGTCGGGGGTAGTCAGCCCGTACTCACGAGAGATCCCGTTGGCCCCCACGTACGCGAGGTCGATGACGAAGCCGGCCAGCATCTCCGTGGCCCAGTGGTCCACCGTGGCGAGCGTGCCGCCCCGCACCCGCCCGCCGAGCAGCAGCACCTGGACCCGGTCCCGCGCCGCCATCACGGAGGCGGTCGCGAGCGACGCGGTGATGACGGTGAGCGGACGGTCCTGGGGCAGGGCCTCCGCGATCAGCTGGGGCGTGAAGCCCTCGTCGACGAAGACGGTCTCCGCCTCGCCGAGCAGTTCGGCGGCCGCCCGGGCGATCCGCGCCTTCTCCGCCACGTGCCGCACCGTGCGGGCTTCGAGGGTGGTCTCGTACCCGGCGCTCTCCACCGGGTACGCCCCGCCGTGCGTACGGCGGACGAGCCCGTGGTCCTCCAGAACCCGCAGGTCGCGGCGGACGGTCTCCAGGGAGACCGCCAGCTTCTCCGCCAGGGAGACCACGTGGACCGCCCCCTCACGGCGGGCGGCCCTGAGAATCGCACGGCGACGGTCCTCGGCAGTCACACCCCTCACCACCTCGACGCTAGGAAGGCCCCCGGTCGCGGCCCGACCGCGCACCATCATGTGGCACGGGGAGCCCCGGAGACATCGGCAGGATGACCGAGAACGTACGGCATGCCGGCGAGCCCACCCGGGCCATTCGGGCACGGAATGGGCCCCGCTCACCCCGCCAACGGACAGGGGCGCGGCCCGCTCCCACCGCCGCCGGCCGCCTGATCTGCGGAAACGGTGGCGGGCAATCGGGCATGAACGGGCAGCATCCACACGGCGAACAGCCTGGTCACCTCAGTCGAAGCCCTTGTAAAAACGGACCACGGGCCCGAACGGGCAGCGACAGGCAGGACAGAACCCCGGCGGGAAGGTGTGGCGTGGACACGGACGAGCGCCGGCGCAGGATCCTGAGCATCACGCGCGGCTCGGGATCCGTGGAAGTGTCGGATCTGGCCACGCGGTTCACCGTCGCCAGGGAGACGATCCGCCGCGACCTGGCCGCCCTGGAACGGAAGGGGCTGATCCGCCGCAACCACGGCGGTGCGCGGCCCGTGGAGAGCGCCGGATTCGAGACGACCCTCGTGGAGCGCACCACCCAGCACGTTCCGCAGAAGACCCGGATCGCCGCCGCGGCCGCCCAGCTGCTCGGCGAGGCGGAGACGGTCTTCGTCGACGAGGGCTTCACCCCGCAGCTGATCGCCGCCGCACTCCCCCGCGACCGTCCGCTGACCGTGGTCACCGCCTCCCTCGCGGTGGCCCACACCCTCACCGACGCGGAGCAGACCACGGTCCTGCTGCTCGGCGGCCGGGTGCGACCGGGGACCCTGGCCACGGTCGACCACTGGGCCTCCCGGATGCTCGCCGGCCTCGTCATCGACCTGTGCTTCATCGGTGCCAACGGCATCTCACGCGAGTACGGGCTCACCACGCCCGATCCGGCCGTCGGCGAGGTCAAGAAGCAGGCGGTCCGCGCCTCCCGGCGCCGGGTGCTCGTGGGCGCGCACACCAAGTTCGGTGTCGTCAGCTTCTGCCGTTTCGCCGAGATCCGGGACGTCGAGGCGATCGTCACCGACACCGGCCTGCCGTCGGCCGAGGCCCAGCGCTACTCCTTGCTCGGCCCCCAGGTCATCCGGGTGTGAACACACCAGCCGTGTGAACACCCCCGCCCCTCACTTCACCCCACCACATCACATCACCTCACCACCTCGAAGCTTCACCTCAACCCGCAGCAGTCACCCGCAGGAGGCAGCCATGTCTGTCCAGAACCGTTCCCTTGCCGTCCCCCTGAACCGCCGACGCCGTGCCCTCGGGGCGCGTGTCGTGGCGGCCGGTGCCGCCGGCGCGCTCCTCGCCGCCTGCGCCGGCGCGGGCGGCTCCGCCTCCTCCGGCGGCGAAACCCTCAACGTCCTGATGGTGAACAACCCGCAGATGGTGGAGTTGCAGAAGCTCACCGCGGCGCACTTCACCAAGGAGACCGGGATCCAGGTCAACTTCACGGTGCTCCCGGAGAACGACGTCCGCGACAAGATCAGTCAGGACTTCTCCAATCAGGCGGGCCAGTACGACGTGGCGACCATCAGCAACTTCGAGGTCCCCATCTACGCCAAGAACAACTGGCTGCACGCCCTGGACGACTACGTGGCCAAGGACACCGCCTTCGACCAGAAGGACGTCCTCGCACCCCTCACGAAGTCCCTCACCGCCGCCGACGGCAAGCTGTACGCCGAACCCTTCTACGGCGAGTCGTCCTTCCTGATGTACCGCAAGGACGTCTTCGCGGAGAAGGGGCTGACCATGCCGGAGCGGCCCACCTGGCAGCAGGTCGCCGACCTCGCGGCCAAGGCCGACGGCGCGAAGCCGGGGATGAAGGGCATCTGTCTGCGCGGGCTGCCCGGCTGGGGTGAGGTGATGGCCCCGCTGACGACGGTCGTGAACACCATGGGCGGCACCTGGTTCACCAAGGACTGGAAGCCGCAGCTGACCTCGCCCGAGTTCAAGAAGGCCACGTCGTTCTACGTGAACCTGGTGCGCGAGCACGGCGAGGCGGGCGCCCCGCAGGCGGGCTACGCGGAGTGCCTCAACAACCTCACCCAGAGCAAGACCGCCATGTGGTACGACGCGACCGCGGCGGCAGGGTCCCTGGAGGCCAAGGACTCCCCCGTCAAGGGCAAGATCGGGTACGTCCAGGCCCCGGTGGACAGGACCGAGAGCTCCGGCTGGCTCTACACGTGGGCCTGGGGCATCCAGAAGGCCTCCAAGAACTCCGACAACGCCTGGAAGTTCATCTCCTGGGCGTCGAGCCAGAAGTACGAGGAGCTGGTGGGCGAGCAGATCGGCTGGGCCAACGTCCCGGCCGGCAAGCGGGCTTCGACGTACCAGAACCCCGCGTACAGGAAGGAGGCCGCGGCCTTCTCCGACGTGACCCTCAAGGCCATCGAGTCCGCGCGCCCCGAGGCCCCCGGTGTGCAGGAGCGTCCCGCGCCCGGCATCCAGTTCGTCGGCATCCCCGAGTTCACCGATCTGGGCACCAAGGTGTCGCAGGAGATCAGTGCCGCGATCGCGGGCCGTCAGTCCGTCGACGAGGCCCTGACGAAGAGCCAGGCGTTCGCCGAGAAGGTCGCGGAGGAGTACCGGTGACCACCTCGGTCAGCACCTCCCCACCGGCGACCGCGGGGGCACCCCGGCGCACCGGCGGCACGGCGAAGCGCTCCGGGAAGAAGGGCGGGCCGTCCGCGTGGGCGACCCGCGCGCCCCTGCTGCCCGCCCTGGTCTTCCTCATCGCGGTCACCCAACTGCCCTTCGTGGCTACCCTGGTGATCTCCTTCTTCGACTGGAACTCCCTCGACCCGGACGCCCGTGAGCTCAGCTGGTTCGGGAACTACGCGACGCTGGCGACCGATCCCGCCCTGCGCGAGTCGGTCCTCACCACCGTGGTCCTGACCGCCTCCGTGGTCGTGGCGTCCGTGGTCCTCGGGCTGCTGCTCGCCCTGCTCATGGACCGTACGTTCGTGGGCCGGGGCTTCGTCCGCACCCTGCTCATCACCCCGTTCCTCCTTGTCCCGGTCTCCGCGGCGCTGCTGTGGAAGCACGCCCTCTACAACCCCGAGTACGGCCTCTTCAACGGGGCCTGGACATGGGTCGCCGGCCTGTTCGGCGACGACACGCCCACGCAGCCGGACTGGATCTCGGACTCGCCGCTGCTCGCCGTCGTGGGCGCCCTGGTGTGGCAGTGGACGCCCTTCATGATGCTGATCCTGCTGGCGGGGCTGCAGAGCCGGCCGGCCGAGGTGATGGAGGCGGCCCGTCTCGACGGGGCCTCCGACTGGCAGATGTTCCGATACGTCACGCTGCCGCATCTGCGCCGCTACCTCGAACTGGGTGTGCTGCTCGGCTCGATCTACATCGTGCAGAACTTCGACGCGGTGTTCACCATCACCTCGGGCGGTCTCGGCACCGCCAACCTGCCGTACACGATCTACCAGACCTTCTACCAGGCCCACGAGTACGGTCTCGCCTCGGCGGCCGGGGTGCTCGTCGTGATCGGCACGATCGTGATCGCGACCTTCGCGCTGCGGGTGGTCTCGTCCCTGTTCAACGAAGAGGTGAACCGCCGATGACCACGCTCGCCCCGGCACGTCCTTCCGTACGCGAGGCTTCGCTCCCGCCCGCCGCCCGCAAGGCACGGCGCCGCTCGGCCGGGCTCGGTGTGGTCGCCTGGTGCGCCGGCATCCTCTTCTGCCTGCCGGTCGCCTGGATGGTGCTGACCTCGCTGCACTCCGAGCCGGACGCGGCGACCAACCCGCCCTCGCTCGGCGCGGCGCTCACCCTGGACGGCTACAAGAAGTTCTTCGGCGCCGGCGGAGGCGCCGACCCGTGGCCCTCACTCATCAACTCGACGACGGCGAGCGTGGTTTCGACCGTTCTTGTCCTGGTCCTCGCTCTTCCGGCGGCGTACGCGCTGTCCATCCGGCCGGTCCGCAAGTGGACGGACGTGATGTTCTTCTTCCTCTCCACGAAGATGCTGCCGGTGGTGGCGGGCCTGCTGCCGATCTACCTGTTCGCGAAGAACGTCGGGATGCTGGACAACATCTGGCTGCTCGTCATCCTCTACACCTCGATGAATCTGCCGATCGCGGTCTGGATGCTGCAGTCGTTCCTCGCCGATGTACCGGTGTCCATCATCGAGGCCGCCCAGGTGGACGGCGCCAGGCTGCCCACGATCCTGGCCCGGATCGTCGCGCCCATCGCCGCTCCGGGCATCGCGGCGACCGCGCTGATCTGCTTCATCTTCAGCTGGAACGAGATGCTGTTCGCCCGCGTCCTGACCGGGGTCACCGCGCAGACGGCGCCCGTCTTCCTCACCGGATTCGTCACCAGCCAGGGCCTGTTCCTCGCCCAGCTCTGTGCCGCTTCGGTCGTCGTGTCCCTGCCGGTGCTCGCCGCCGGCTTCGCCGCCCAGGACAAGCTCGTCCAGGGCCTCTCCCTTGGAGCCGTCAAATGAGGGCAGCAATCGTCGAGGCGCCCGGCAAGGTCTCGGTCACCACGCTCCCCGACCCCACACCGGGGCCCCGTGACGTGGTCGTCGAGGTCGCCGCGTGCGGACTGTGCGGCACCGATCTGCACATCCTGCAGGGCGAGTTCGCGCCGACGCTGCCCATCGTGCCCGGCCACGAGTTCGCGGGCGAGGTGGTCGCCATCGGCTCCGAGGTGACCGAGGTGTCGATCGGCGACCAGGTCGCCGTCGACCCCTCACTGCCCTGCCACGAGTGCCGCTTCTGCCGCGCGGGACGCGGAAACCTCTGCGACCGATGGGCGGCCATCGGGGTCACCGTTCCGGGCGGCGCGGCCGAGTACGCCGTCGCGCCCGTCGCCAACTGCGTACGGCTGCCCGAGCACATCGACGCGCGGGACGCCGCCCTCATCGAGCCGCTGTCCTGCGCGGTGCGCGGCTACGACGTGCTCAGCGGCACGCTCGGGGCGCAGGTGCTGATCTACGGCTCCGGCACCATGGGCCTGATGATGCTGGAACTGGCCAAGCGCACCGGCGCCGCCGCGGTCGACGTCGTCGACATCAACCCCGAACGCCTCGCCACGGCACAGCTGTTGGGCGTCTCGGGTGCGGCGGCCGCGGCGGCCGAGCTGGAGCGGCCAGGCGGCTGGGACGTGGTCGTGGACGCGACGGGCAACGCGGCGGCCATCCAGGACGGCCTCGGCCGCGTCGCCAAGGGGGGTACGTTCCTGCAGTTCGGCGTCGCCGACTACGCGACGCGGGCGGTCATCGAGCCGTACCGGATCTACAACCAGGAGATCACCATCACCGGCTCCATGGCCGTCCTGCACAGCTTCGAGCGGGCCGCGGCGCTCTTCGCCACCGGTGTCCTCGACCCCACCGTCTTTATCAGCGACCGGCTGCCCCTGGAGCAGTACCCGGAGGCGATCGACCGCTTCAAGGCGGGCCAGGGACGCAAGATCGTGGTGCAGCCGTGAGCGGTCTCGACCGGGGGCGGGAGGACGCGGTCCTCGTCATGGGCGAGGCCCTGACCGATCTCGTACCGGAGGAGGGCGGGACCCTGCGTCCGCAGCCCGGGGGCGCGCCCGCCAACGTGGCCGCGCAGCTGGCCCGTCTGGGGGTCCGCACGGCCTTCGCCGGCACACTGGGCGAGGACGACTTCGGGCGCCGGAACGAGGAGCGGCTGCGCGGCTTCGGCGTGGAGCTCGACCTCTGCGGACGCTCCAGCCTGCCCACGGCCCTCGCGGTGGCGGACCCGAGCGAGGAAGGGACGCGCTACCACTTCCACCTGCGGGACACGGCGACGTTCGAACTGCCGGACGTGGTGGGGAGGGTGGGGGAGTTCGCCGCCGTATACGTGGGCGGGCTCGCCGCTGTCGTGCCGCCGGCGGCGGACGTGGTGCTGGCCACTGCGCGGGCGGCGGCGCGTCACTCGGTGCTCGCGGTGGACCCCAACGTCCGCACGGACCGCACGCTCGATCCGGAGAGCGGTCTGCGCCGGCTGCGCGAGCTGTGCGCGCTTGCCCATGTCGTCAAGGTCAGCGACGAGGACGCCCGCCTGCTCTGGCCGGGCGATGCCCCCGAGGCTCCGTGCCGCAAGTTGGCGGCCGAGGGGCGCCTGGTGCTTCTGACCCGGGGGGCGCGGGGCAGCTCGGCCTTCCTGCCGGGCGACGTCCACGTCTCCGTGCCTGCCGTGCCGGTGACCGTGACCAGCACGATCGGGGCGGGCGACGCCTTCATGGCGGCGGTCCTGGCGGTGCTCGTCCGCGGCGGGGCCCTGCGCGGCGGCGGCCCCGCCGCCATGACCGCCGCGCAGGCCCGGGAGGCGCTGGAGTACGCGGCGTCGGTGGCGGCGGAGGTGCTGGGCCGGGCCTGAGGCGGGGGTCCTCAGGCCCGGCCCGAGGCCGGGCCGCCAGGGGCACCCCACCCCGGGCGGCCCGACCGGTCAGTTGAAGGTGAGGTAGGGGTTGGCGGTCGTGCCGCTGGCGTGGAACCACGTCGAACCCGGGTTCTGGGGGTGCCCGGTGCCGACGTAGAAGGTGCCGGGGTTGGTGTTCCAGTAGCCCCAGATCTTGACGTAGCTGGTGCCCGGATACAGCGCCACGGTCGAGCACGCTCCTCGGGCGACGTAGCCGGAGTTGCCCTGCTGGGGGACCTCGAAGCGGATGTTGTAGTTGCCGGACGCGCAGATGGTGGTCGTACCGCTGGCGGCGGACGCCGGCGCCGCCACCCCCATCACCACTCCTGCGGCCGCGATCGCCGTGGCTCCGGCGGCGGCTGCGGCACGCTTCATGGATGAGGTCAGGTTCATGAGTCTGTCCCTTCCTGGTGATTCGTCGTGGGATTCATGATTGCCTCGCTCGTAGGCCGCGCGCCCAAAAGCCGTTCGGGGCCTGCCCGTTCACCGGACTCCTCTGCCCGGACGGGAGGACTTCCCCGCGGCCCGTGGGCGAGGATGGAGGCATGTACGAGTTGACGGCGGTCGGCCCCGTTCCGTCGGTGAGCGAGTGGAACGACGCGTTCACCGGTCTGCACGGCGCGAGCCGCGTCTCGGTGCCGGATCGCACCGCCCCGTGGACCGGGCGGCTCGACTGCCAGCGTTCGCCGAGCTACGCCATCGCCCTGTGCACCGGCGGGCGGCAGACGGTCACCCGGACGGCCCGGCACATCGGGCGCGACCCCCGGGGCACGTACGAACTCCTCGTCCCGCTGGCCGGGACCGCCTGGGTGGAACAGGGGCCGGAGTCCGGCGAGATCGCGCCCGGTGTCATGGCCCTGTGCTCCATCGACCGGCCGATGGCCTTCGCGCACAACGCCGGGTTCCGCTCGATCTCCCTGATCGTGCCGGCCCGGGAGATCCTCGCCCGCAGCCCGGCGGTCTCGCGCGAGCCGCGGCTGTTCGGCGGAGCCGGCGGTCTGGGCCGGCTGGTCAGAACCATGGTGACCGCACTGCAGGAGGAGCGGGAGGAGCTCTCGGAGGCGACGTTCGACCTCGCCTGCGAGCGGCTGCTCGACCTGGTGTGCCTGGCCGCCGAGGGCGCCGTCGACTCGGCCCCCGCCGGGCAGCGGGCGACGGTCGAGGCCGATGTCCGCCGGTACGTCCGCCGCCACGCAGGCGACGAAGGCCTGGACGTCGTGGGCATCGCACGCGCCCTGGGCTGGTCAACCCGCTACATCCAGCAGGTGCTGCGGGACGCGGGAACGACGTCGCGCGACCTCATCCGACGCGAACGGCTGCTCCTCGCCCGGACCCGACTGTCGAGTCCGGGCTGGGCGGGGCAGTCGATCGCGGGGATCGCGCACGCCTGCGGTTTCGGCAGCCACGCGTCGTTCAGCACGGCGTTCCGGCAGGAGTTCGGCATGACACCGCGTGAGGCGCGGCACGGCGCGCTCCTGCCGCCGCCCGCGGCGACGGGTCAGGAGCCGGGCGGGGTGAAGTAGCGGCGCGGATTGTCGACCAGCATGGTGGTGAGCTCCGCCTCGGTGACGCCGGCCCGGCGCAGCGCGGGGAGCACCTGGTCGTGCAGGTGGGTGTGGTGCCAGTCCGGGGCGACCGCCTCGCGCACGCCCGGCGGGAACCAGTCGATGTGGCACGAGGCGTCGTGCGACAGGACCATCCGGTCGGCCAGACCCTCGCGGGCGAGCGCCGCGACGGTCGCCACCCGCTGGTCGGCGGGGAGCAGGATGTCGAGACCGAAGCGGTCCATTCCGACGTACGAGCCGTTGTCGATCAACCGGTGCAGGTAGTCCAGGTCGGCGGTGTCGCCGCTGTGCCCGATGACGACGGCCCCGAGGTCAACGCCCTCACTGCGCAGGACCTCCTGGGCAGTGAGGCCGGTGCGGGCGGCCGCGTTGGTGTGCACGGTGATCGGCGCTCCGGTACGGAGGTGGGCCTGGGCCACCGCCCGCATCACCCGCTCGACGCCCGGGGTGAGGTCGGCCTCGATGGCGCACTTGAGGAACGCGGCCCGGATGCCGGTGTCGGCGATGCCCTGCTCGATCTCGCGGACGAACAGGTCGGTCATGCCCTCGGGGCCCCCGAGCATCGTGCCCGGCCCGTGGTAGCGGAAGAAGTCCGGTACGTCGGCCAGGGTGTAGATGCCGGTGGCGGCGACGATGTGCAGGTCCACCTGCTCGTTGACCAGGGCGACGCGACGGACGTCCCGCCCGAGGCCGATCACAGTGGGGTCGACGATCGTGGTGACGCCGGTGGCGGCCAGGGCCTTCAGCCGGGTCACGGCGTCCGCGACGCGCTCCTCCTCGTCCCAGGTCTCCGGCATGCTCCGCCGGAACTCCTCGCTCAGGACGAAGACGTGCTCGTGCATGAGGACAGGGCCCAGATCAGTGATCGGCACGGGCCCGCGGACGGTGTGGACGGAGGGGGTCAAGGTCATGGGGGTGGGTCCTTCGGGCTCGCGCCGGAGCCCGAAGGACTGCGGCCTGATCTGGGTGGGACGGTGTCGCCCGTCCCACTCTCGGCCGCCGCGCGCGGGATCTCTTTCGCCCCGGCGCACGCGATTTTCCCGTGAGCGCGGGGTTCCTACCCCACGGCCGCCTTGACCGCCTCGTTCGCGGCGGCCGCGAGCCGGTCGTCCTCCGGTTCGCTGCTCACCCAGGCCACGTGACCGTCGGGGCGGACGAGCGCGGCGCGCACGCCGTTCCAGGCGGCCGGGAGGCCGTCAGGGGTCGAGGCGTGAACGGCGGGCTCGGCCTCCGTCGAGCGGGCGGCGAGCGCGCCGCCGGCTGTGAGGTCGAGCAGGAGGTGCGCGTCCGGGCGCAGGAGGCTCAGCAGTCCCCGGTCCGTACCGGTGCAGGCCAGGTCGGGAGCGCGGGTGCCGGTGAGCGGATGGGCCGCAGGGTCGGCGGGCGGGTAGCCGACGGAGAGGCCGGTGAGCCGTTCGGCCAGTTCGCGGCTGAACTCCGGCCGGGTGACGATCAGTTCGCTGAGCAGGGAGCGCAGGGCGAGCCCTTCGGGGGTGAAGGTGGTCACCAGGGCGGTCTGGGCGCGGCTGTGCTCCATCAACTGGGCCCCCACCGGGTGGCGTTCGGAGTGGTACCTGTCCAAAAGCCCTTCTGGCGCCTGACCATTGAGGGTCGCGGCCAGCTTCCAGCCGAGGTTGTGCGCGTCCTGGATGCCGACGTTCATGCCGACTCCCCCGGTCGGGTAGTGCTGGTGGGCGGCGTCGCCCGCCAGCAGGACGCGGCCGCGTCGGTACGCGGTGGCGAGCCGGGTCGCGTTGCCGAAGCGGGAGAGCCAGGACGGGTCGCGCATGCCGAAGTCCTCGCCGACGACGGCGACGACCTTCTTCCGCAGCTCGTCCAGCGTGAGGTCGCCGGGCCACTCGGTGGTGAGGCTGTCGGGGCTGGTCCCGACGACGCGGAACCGTCCGCCGGGCAGCGGCGCGACCATCAGTCCGCCCTGGAGGGTGAAGGCGCTGAACCCGGGCGGCGGCGGGCTGTCGAGGGCGACGTCGCCGAGCCAGCCGAGGACCGTGGACGGGGTGCCGGGGAAGTCGATGCCGGCGGCGGCGCGCACGGTGCTGCGGACGCCGTCGCACCCGACGAGGTACGCCGCCCGTACCTCGTACGCCCCCCGCGGTCCGTCCACCTGGACGGTCACCGATGCGGAGTCCTCGGTGAACCCGGTGACGCGCTGCCCGCGCAGGACCGTGGCGCCCAGCGCGAGGGCGCGCTCCTGGAGCAGCTCCTCGGTGCGGGCCTGGGGCAGGAAGAGGGTGTACGGATACGGGGTGTCCAGGTCCCGTAAGTCGAGCCGGTTCGCCAGCATCGCGAAGTGGCCGTTCGGGATCGGCATGCCCTCGGCGAGGAAGGGCTCCAGGGCCCCGCGCGAGGCCAGGACCTCCAGGGTGCGCGGGTGGATGGTGAGCGCCTTGGAGCGCTGGTCGATCTCGGTGCGCGGCTCGACGACGGTCACGGGGATTCCGCCGAGCCGCAGTTCGGCCGCGAGCCAGAGCCCGACGGGCCCGGCTCCGGCGATGACGACGTGGCGCTGCTGCTGTGGTTCCATGACGAATCCAGCCCTTCTTGGTCAGTGACCAATAGCTTCTCCTCGCAGTAAACTAGGTCAATGACCAATGGGCAAGCGGCGGGCGGCAGACTCGCACCCGGCACCGTGATCCGGGCCGCGCTGGAACTCCTTGACGAGAAGGGCCTGGAGGCGCTCTCCACCCGCGCGGTGGCCGAGCGGCTCGGCGTACGGATGAACACCGTGCTGTGGCACGTGAAGACCAAGGCCCGGATGCTGGAGCTGATGGCGGACGCGGTGATCGGCGAGGTCCCGCTGGACGGCCTGCCCGAGGAACCGGACCTGCGTGCGGGCGAGTTGGTCCGCCGCTACCGCCGCGCCCTGCTCGCCCACCGCGACGGGGCGGCCCTGGTCGTCGGTACGTACGCCGCCGAGCCGCACACCCTGGGCCTGGCCGAGGCGATCGTCGGCGCGCTCCTGGACGGCGGCCGGAGCGAGCGGGAGGCAGCCTGGACCACCTGGGCGGCCATCTACTTCACCCTGGGCCTCACCCAGGAGGAACAGGCGGCGGAGCGGCAGCAGTTGGGCGACCGGCTGGCCGAGGCCGTCTCGGAGACGAGCCACCCCGCGCTCCACCGCACCCTCGACCAACTGGCCGGCGACTCCTTCGACGACCGCTTCGAGTTCGGCCTGGGGACGCTTCTCAGGCGCTGAATTCGGTCAGCTCGCGCGGGAGGGAGAAGTGCTGGCCCTCCCGTGCCACCTCCACCGTCCGCACGTCCTCGTACCCACGAGAGGCGAGCGCCGCGAGCAGCGCCCCGATCGACTCCGCGGGCGCCGAGGCCCCCGCCGTGACCCCGACGACGGCAACGCCGTCCAGCCACGCGTCCTCGATCGCGGCCGGGCCCTCGACGAGGTGGGCCGGGGTGCCGCAGGCCCTCGCCACCTCCACGAGGCGGCAGGAGTTGTGGGAGTTCGCGGAGCCCACGACCAGGACGAGGTCGCTCGCCCCGGCCAGGTGCTTCGCGCCCGCCTGCCGGTTCTGGGCGGCGTAGCAGATGTCGTCGCTCGGCGGGTCCTGGATCCCCGGGAACCGCTTCCGCAGCTCCACCACGACCCGCTCGGTCTCCTCCACGGTGAGCGTGGTCTGCGCGAGCCACACCAGCCGCCCGGGGTCCGCCACTTCGACGGCCCGTGCGCCCTCGACACCGTCCACGACGTGTGTACGCCCCGGGGCCACGCCGGCGGTCCCGACGACCTCGTCGTGGCCGGGGTCCCCGATCAGCAGGATCTCGTAGCCGAGCTCGGCGAACCGCCGAGCCTCACGGTGCACCTTGGTCACCAGCGGGCAGGTGGCGTCGATGGACCGCAGTCCCCGCTCCCCCGCCGCCTTCCGCACCCCCGGCGCCACTCCGTGGGCGGAGAGGACGAGGACCGCCCCCGCCGGCACCTCGTCGACCTCGGCGACGAACACGGCACCCGCCCGCCGCAGCCGCTCCACGACCTGCCGGTTGTGCACGATCTGGCGACGCACGTAGACGGGCGCCCCGTAACGGGCGAGGGCGAGTTCGACGGTCTCGACGGCCCGCGAGACCCCCGCGCAGAACCCGCTGGGCGCGGCGAGCAGAACCGATCCGGCGCCGGGCGAACTCGCAGACTCGTACCCCATGTGGTCCTCCAGAACTCGTCGGTTCGAGGAGGAGGGAAGCACGGCGGGCCGGCGCCGGACGCAGGCTCGGCCAGAACCCCGCACCAACAGGTACCGGCACCGCCCGAAGGGGCACGGGCGCTTGCACGCGGAGCGCCTGGAACCGCCGGCGGCCGGGCGCGACACCGCGGTCCCGGGGTGTCGGCATCATGCCGCGCATTTCACGGTCTACGTCGCCGCCGCATCGCCGCGGAACCCTCGGATCATCGCTGCGGCACGTGCCGCGGCCTGCCATTGAGCATCAAGATCCATCTCGTCGCCGAGGCCGAGAGGAAGTACCTCAGCCATGGCGCGGTTGTACTCCGCGGCGGTGGCTCGGGCTTCTCCGCCCCTGGTCAGGGTCGCATTCACTGAATCGAAGAGGCTCGTCGCAGTCACCGGCTCGCCAAGACCATCGATACTGAAATTGCGGAATCCCCTGATGATTGCGGCGGCCCGTTCCACGGCCGGCCCGCGAGCGACAGGATCGCCCCCCTCACCGAGAGGGATGTCCCGCATGGCCCGAACGAACTCCCAGACAGTGACAGGCGCACCCAGGGATGCGTTGACCTCCTCGTAGACGTGCAGCACTTCCTGCGCCACTCCTCGGTCGTGGAGGTGGGACACCATGTGCGCATATTCGGCGAGTTTCTCGATGAACGAATCGTCTACCGGGGCACCTCCTGAAGGATCTCCTATTCCCCCCTCGATGCCCACATTGCGGACCTCCTCCCTCATTGAATCCCTGACCCTCATGAAATTGGGATAAACAGAGGCGAGGGCCCGCCTGGCACCTGCGGCGATGTACCGCCCCGCCGTGCTCACGAGGCTGTCCGGGTACTCCTCGCGCACACTGTTCCCGAAGCTGTCGACCAGAATCGCATCCAGCAGGTCGTCAACGTTGCTCGCGAGCTGTCGGTCGTCCACCACACCCAACAGGAGTCGCAGCCGCCTGGACGTCAGGGGATCCTCACCCTGCGCCTGCGGGTTGAACATACTGTCGATCGCCGTCAAGCGATTCCCCGGCGAACCGGCAGGGTCGTAGAAGACGTTGTCCGTGCGCAGCGCATCGAAGCGTTTTTCCTCACCCATGAGAGCATCCTCGACGAGCATCGCACCGTACTGATTGAGAGAGATTTCATCATCGAGGAGAGCCAAACGCCCCTCCTCCTCGATGCGTTCGATCGCGACTCCAGGGGCCCGGTCCATGACGAAGAAGGTGTCCCGTTCTTCTTCCTCGGCGGATACAATCAGGTCTTTCCGGGCGTTCATGTCGTCTCGGATTTCATCATCGAATGAGTCCGGATCGGCATCCTCTCCCCAATACTCTTGCGACTTTTCTGCGGTGATCGGACGCAGGATTTGATTCAATTTCTGGCCGCTCGGGGACTTCGCGGAATACAGGCGGCCGTGCGGTGTCGGTACCCCCAGAACTCTCCGCACAAAGGTGTTCGCATAGAAGAAGGTGAATCTGTGGGGACTGTCTGCTTCGACGTCGATCTTGATGACGGCAGTGTTTTCTGAGCCATCCGACACCGCCAGTACGGCCGTCCCCTTGTAGCTTGCGACGGTCAGTTCGTCCGGCCACAGCATGGGGGAGGTCGCGCTGTTGACCATCCCGGCCGCGCCGGGGGCCGTGGCCTGGCTCCGCACGGACGCCTCGGGTGCGGACAGGTCGAATCCCGGGGGCAGGACTTCGTCAGGGGCAGGGGCGGTTCCGGCGTTCGCCTGCGGCAGGACGGGCGTCGGCCGAGTGGCTTCCAGGAGCCGCTGCAGCACGTTCCTCATCGGGTTGTCGCGCCCGGCCTCGGAGGTGTCCTGCGACGACAGCAGGAAGTCCGCGTACGCGTGCATGGTCGCGGCGGTGAGCGGCCGGTCGGCGAACTGCGGGTGCGCCCTACGCCGGGTCTCCAAGGTCGCGTACAGGGTCATGGCCTTCAAGTGGCCATCCACTTGGTCCTCGATGCTGGCCCCGTCGACGTGCCGCACCAGACGAACCAGGCGGAGCGCGGTCTCCACGTCGGGGATCCCGTTCTTGCCGACCAGCTGCTGCAGCTGCGCCTGGTCGGGTTCCGGTCGCCGTTCGATCCACCGCGGGTCGGGGACATCGCTGCGAAGGTTCAGGGACGCCTCGCGGAGGCTTCCGTCCGGCGCTCGCCACGGGACGATGATGGTCACCTTGGCGTTCGAGGCGTAGACCCGGCGACCGATTTCGTTGGCGAGCTGCCCGCCGACGGTGAGGTGGGTGAGCGGATCCTCATCGGGGAGCAGGAGCTCGGAGTTGCATGCGAGAAGCACGACCGGGTCGGCCGCCGGGCGTCCGGACAGACTGGGCCGACGGCGTAGCACCTGCGCGAAGTCGCCGCGGTCGATCGGGTGTTCGTTGCCGTCGCTGCGCAGTACGTGCACCGTCTGGTTGGCGGCGTGGGCACTGAAGAAGTACGGCTGCTCGCCACGCTCCGCCCAGGGCAGCGGGAGGCCGGAGCGTACGACCGCGTTGGCCGCGACGTTGATGACGCCGTGGGTGCGCACGGAGTTCAGCGTTCCGAAGAAGCGCTCGGTCCCGGCCCAGAAGTCCGGGGGCAGCGAGGCGCGACCGATCGCGCGCCCGTCGCCGTCGACCATGGGGTCGCTGATCAGGGGGTCGGTCGGGCCGGTCGGCCCGCTCAGGCCGGGGAACAGGTGGCTGTCGCCGACATCGGACCTGACCCATACTCCGGTCGGCACGTTCCGCCGGTCGTCACGGTGCGCGCCGAAGAGCAGACGGGTGGTCTCCTCTCCGTCCGGGCCCGTCTGGACCACCTCGCGCGGGAAGAGCGTGCTCGTGTACGACCAGGTGGGCCTGCCCACCGCGTTCGCGACCGCGCGCGGGGCCGTCAACGGGCCGCTGCCCATGCCGGATCCGGCAAGCACCACATGCACAGCGGTGGGCTGGTCTTCCAGCAGGGGATCACGGGCCAGCAGCTGCGCCAGTTCCTCGTCACCCAGGTGGTAGTCGGTGCCGGCGTGGTGAAGCAGGAGTCCGAACTCGTCCCGACGCAGCAGGACGGGGTAGGCGTTGCCCTTCGCACGGACCCAGGGTGCGGGCGTCAACACGTCGTACGTGAGCTGGCCTGGGGTGGCATCGGGGACCAGGACCTCGTCGGTGACCAGCGTGCCCAGGTCCGCCGCGGCGTCGTGGACGGCCCAGTTCCGGCCGGGTCGGCCGTGGGCGTCGCGGAAGAGGGAGCCCCCTGCGAGCAGCGGCATCAGGTGGTGGAGGGACAAGTCGGCCAGGGAGGTCAACTCGGCTGCCCGGCCCGCACCGATGACTGCCTCGACCAGGTCGAGCACGGCGATGCGGTGGGATTCGTCCACCTCGCTGCCGGGCCGCAGGTGCAGTACGGTGCCGGCCACCAGGTCCAGGTCCAGCGTGCCTTCGTACTCCCGGCGCCACAGACCTTCCAGCAGGGCCACCACTTCGGCCTCGCCCTCCGAGACCGACTCGGCGGACGGGGAGGAGACTTGCCACGGCTGATGTGCCATGGCGGCGAAGGTGCGGAGGGCTTCGCTCACGGCCTCCGCGGCCTGCTCGAAATTCGTCCGGATGTCGGGGGCGACACCGGCAGGAAGGGAGGCGAGCCCGTACTGGAGATTCGTGTGGAGCTCGTTGAGCCGCCGGCCGATGTCCGACGACTGGAGCAGGGCGTTCCTGGCGTGGGCGGATACCTCCTTGGCCAGCAGGGCTTTGTCGAGGGTGGACAGCACGGGGTGCGGGTTGCCCTCGGAGTCGGGCTGCGCCAGATTGCCTGTGCGTTCGAAGACATCGGCGACCTGGACGACCAGGGGTTGGTTGAGAACGTGCACGGCCTGTTCGGGGGACAGCCTCATGCGGCCGGCCTGTTCGTAGGCCTCGACCGCGAGATCACTGATCTCGTCGAAAGCCCCTTGGAGGACCGCATCCGTCAGGTATCGGCGGTCCTGGCCCGCGGCAGGTCGGGCGGAGTCCGCGCTGAAGTAGCGCAGTTCTATCAGGGCCAGCGGGTTGGCGGTCATACGTCCGCCGTTGTCGTCCAGGTCCGGGTAGTCCTCCATCGCGAGCAAGGCATGCTGGGTGACCTCGGCGCCGGACCGGGCAGAGCCGAGAAGAGCCGTCTCCAGGTAGTCCCTCGTGGATATCGTCCCCTGATTCCAGGTCTCCTCCAGGATCTGCTGCGTGTCGTCCGCGTGTTCGGGGAAGGCCACTCGAAACTCGTCCGCGAGCTTGCGCACGTGGTTCTCGAACAAGGTCGTGATGGCGGCCTCGTGGTCCCGCAGGAAGTCCTTGACCTCTCCGTCCAGTGACCCGCGCAGGACATCGAGGGGCGTCCGGGACGCGGCCGCCAGCATGTTCTTGGCCAGCGTGCTGTACCCGCTCCTCTTCCACAGGGGGAGAGCTGCGACATGGGTGAAGGCCAGCCATGCGTAGCCGTGCAGTTCGTCCAGACCGAGGAGATCGGTCAGGAACAGCGCCTCGTCCGGTGTCACCGGTCGTCCGAGCTGCCCGAGCCGCCGCTGTGCGTAGTCCGCGGCCAGACGGTCCGCGAAGCCACGTCCCTCGTCCATCAGCATGCCCAACCACGGGTACTCCAGGTGGGAGCGCACCAGCTGGAGCAGGGGGCCGAGTCCGGCGGCGGGAACGCCGACGGTGAACTGGGTGTAGGCGGCATGGCCCGCTCCCGCGGGAGACGGAAGGACCTCGACGGGCGTCTCATGCGCCATCTCCCAGCCTTCCTCCGGGGTCAGGAGTTCAGCCAGAGGGAATCGACCCTCTCGGTCGGTCCTCTCCAGGAGCTGACGGGTGCGCACGTGCAGGTCGAACCCCACCTGGCTGTCCACCCACCCGGCGTCCTCCTCCAGCACTGCCAGCGGCGAAGTGACCAACTCGGCGATCAACTTTATTTCCGAACGCGAAACTCCCCCTGATTCCTCGACCGCCTCTTCCCGCGTCCTGTACCAGATGTCGTCCTGGCCGCGGAAGAACTCGCGTTCGTCGGTGAGGATCTCAAACTGGGAAGCGGGATGCCTGGCCACTACCTTCTTGGGAAGAAGACCGACTCCTTCGAGGATGTATTCGAACTCGACTTCCCAGCCGATCTTGCCCAATTCGTGAATGACGGCAGGGTCGACCAGTACGTGTTCCGGTGAGGTGGATTCGATGTGGCCGGGGAGGGCGTCGGCGGCGACCCGGGCGGTGCCGTCGACGACGATCGCGCGTGCCTCGGAAGGTGCGATGAGCGGAGGCTTGTTCCTGATGTGCCGCCGGCTCGGGTCTCGAAGGTCGACCCAGACGACGCGCGTCTTTCCCTTACCGTTGTCGCCGACGGGAAGCGCGTACGCGGCGAAGGCATGACCCTTGTCGTTGGGGCGTCGGGCGAGAACGAACGCGACGCTGCCAGGACCGGTGGCCGCGACTGCGGACTTCACGGATCCCCAGGAGCCGACGCGCTTCCAGCCCTCGCCGAGAGCCAAGGGACCTTCCTGCGGACGGACATCCAGCACGCTGTCGTCCACGGCACGCGGCCCGGCAGGGGCGACGCCCTCCGGGAACAGCCTGTCCCGGAGCGCGTGCAGCAGGATCAGGCATTCCTGCTCGGTCATGGCGTCCGTAGACAGCCGCGCCGGCCCGGAATCGGCCCGGTTGCCCGCTCCCTCGCCCCTCTGTCCCGGGTGAGCGGCCAGAACATCCGCGACCGCCTGCTCAAGGCCCGGCAGATCCAACGCCCGGGGTATGCGCGGCCCGACCTTCTGCCGCACCTCCTCCACGATCTCCGCTTGTCGGTGAGAGGCGCGGTCCGGCTCGACAGTGACGGGAGACGCGAGGCTCAGTCGGTCGTTCAGCCGTGCCGCCACCTGCTCGGCGACGGCCGAGCCATGGGCGCGGTAGAGGTGGACGGCGTAGGCCACCCAAGGCTGCGCCCAGTCCCGTCGGGCGGTCGCCGAGGGCCCGTCCGGGAAGTGACGCTCGACGATGCGCCCGGCCTCCGCCCACGTCTCGGTGAAGACGGCCGGCTCTGTCTCCTGCAACCGGCGCTGTTCGTCGCGCACCCTGTCGGCGGGAAGCGCGGCGATGCTGATCGCCGGCCGGTGCGTGGGCGAGTACCGCGGGTTGGGTACGAAGGTGACCGGCGTCGTGTACCGGCCCGTCTCGCTGTCCAGCTCCGCTCCGTTCACGATCTCGGCGCCGACGATGAAGCGCGGCGCGATGCTGTCCGGGTGGAGCACGGTGTCCTCGAAGTCCGTCCCCTCCGAATCCGGGAAGGTCGCGAGGATGTCGAATCCGCCGGGGGCGTCGATGAACAGTCGGATGCCCACGCCCTCCTCCGCGCCGCCAGTGCTGTCGGAGCGGCTGGTGGCTACATAGCCCATGGTTTCGGGGTCGACCAGATACGTCACGAGGTCCGGCAGGGGTCCCTCGCTCGTCGGCGGGATCCCGTTGGCGAAGACCTGGTCCAGGACGCTCGGGTTGTCGGTTTCGAGGTCGAGGAAGAGCAGACTCTCGTCATACCGGTACTGGGGCGGGGTGCCGTCCTGGTTGGCTCGGATCGTCGTGAAGTCGACCTCTGTCAGGGGAACGTAGCGGGACCAGGGGTTGTGCTGGGTGTGTGCGGAACGAGGTGCGGGCAGCGGGATGAAGCCCGTCGTGAGCGGTGCCGCGTTCTCGTGGAGGTGCACGTTACGGCTCCGCAGCCACTCGGCCGACGTGGGGTCGAGCGGAGGGGGTCCCTGCGGCGGGATGAACTCCGGGGCGGATTCCTGAGACTGGCCGGTGGACGGCGCGGGGGCTTCCGGGCGTGGACCGTCGTCGGCCGGCTGGAAGACCTTCCACGGCTGCCAGTTCTCGTCACCGGTGCGTACGACGTCGCCCGGGCGGGCCACGGCGATCACGGGCTCGAGCCGGCCGTTGAGGTCGCCCTGGTGCACCCGGCCCGCGGGAGCGTAAACGTACGCGTTCAGTGCCGGGACGAGACGCTCCGCCATGCTCTGCGTCCGTGCGAGCACGTCTCCCGCGTTGTCAGCTCCCTCCGGCGCCACTTCTGCCACATCGCCCAAGCCCGCGTTGTCCCAGAGCAACAGAACAGGCTGGCCCTCGACGTACAACTCTCCGCCGGCGTCCGGGATCTCACGGATCCACCGCGCCAACTCCCGCTCACCAATGTTCTCGCCGAAGCTCTTCCTAACGGGGTCATAGACCTTCACATGCGGTCCGAAGCCCTGGGCGTGGACGACGAACGGCCTGCCACCCGGAGTCCGGTCCTCGATCAGCTTCTTGAGAGCGTCGTCCGGAACAAACGGAAGACGCATCCGGGAGTTCCCAGGACCGTCCAGCGAGATCGCACCCGAGAACAGAGGGGACGCCACGGCTACCCGCTTCCGCCCCGACGAAGCGGCCTTGAACCGGATGAAGGGCGTCTCGGACACCTGGTCAGCCGGGTCGTCCGGGGAGACGGCGAGCTCGCCCGACGGCATGAGGAAGACCTCGTACGGCGAGGCGAACGTGTTCGCGCTGTCCAGAGCGTCGGCGACCGCCTGCGCCGCAAGGGTCGCCAGCACAGTCTGCTTGCCCGCCCGGCACCCGACGATGACAATGTTGGGCTCCTTGTCCTGCGCCCTCCAGTGGTCGAGGAATTCCGTGAACGCCGGCATCCTCCGCAGCAGATCGGTGATCGTCTCGGGCGGCACCCGGACGTGTCCGTGTTCGTACGTTGCAGGGAAAAAGCTCTCCGGATACGCGTGCAGGTCAAGATAGGCCGTGGGCCCGCTCCACTGATGCGTCTTGGTGTCCAGGATCTTGCGCGAACCCTTCGGGTCCTTCGGGCTCAGATGGAACACCGCGGAGTCCGCCCCGTCGGGGTTGTGCAGTCTCCATCGGTCGGGCTTGTACGCGCGCTCGTCGTCCGCGAGCAACGAGAACACCTTGGCATGCGGCACAGCGGTGTCCAGCACCCGCAACTGGAACGTCTTGGGCGTCAGCGACCCGGGATGCTCCGCGTCCCAGCCTTTCGCGCGTTCGACGGCGGCCTCCGGAGAGTTTCCGGGCCCATGCAGATCGTTGGCGATCCGCATCAGCTTCTGGTGCCGCTCGGCGTCGCTGAGGCTGAGCGTCGACCATCCCGCGTAGTGCCGCTCGATGACCTCGTACGCGGCCTCCAACCCGGTCCTGAGCAGCGCCGGATCCGACAGGGACGTCCGCAGGACCTCCTCGTCCCGCAGCTGGTCGGCCAGCTTCGCCGCCGCGCCGACGCCGTGCGACCAGTACTCGTGGGCCACCAGCTCCACCGCGGCGTTCTGGCGCCCCGCACCGACCTGCTCCCACAACGAATCCTCGGAGAGCGCCACACGGACCCTCGCCCTCAACTCGGTGAGCCCGTCAGGCGTCAGGTAGAGATTCGTCAGGCCCTCGCCCGCAAGACTCCGCTTCGGAGTCTCCCCGGCCAGCCTCCGCGCCAACACCTTCAGCGCATCCGGCCCCTGCAGCGCCGCCCGCTCCATCTCCGCCTTCGCCCACAACGCCCTCGGCTGCACATCCATCGCATGCCCACCGATCGCACTCATGGCGAAGTCGACGACACGTTCCTTCGTCGGCGGCCGGAACGTCGGGGAGTCGATGGCCCCACTGGCTTCGCCCTCCGCTTCGGGGTCGCCTCCGAGGTCGTCATCGGGCCCAGGGCCGTCCGTCTGCTCCCGCTCCCCGAGGTCCTCGGACCGTGGGGGGTCGACGCGTTCCCACTCGGCGCCCGCCTCGGTGCGGACGCGCGCGATCCCGTCGTCGCCCGCCTCCAGGCGTGACGGTTCGGCGGAGATCCATACCGGTGTGCGCAACCTGTAGGACAGGTGGTCGGCGAGGTCCGGCCGGCCGTCGCCGGTTCCCTCGCCGACCAGGACGTAGGCCGCGGGGACCGCTCCGGCTTCGCGGCCGTGCCGGAGGGTGTCCTCGATGAGCTGCGCCGCCTGGTCGGGGGCGTACTGCTCCGTGATCCCGTCCTGGTCGCTGAGCATCACGGCGTCGTCGTCGATCTCGACGAGAAGGAAGCGCACCCGGTCGGCCGCCCAGGGTGCCGGAACGGGCTCGGGCCCTCCGTCCTCCGCCGGGTGCAGGTGCCGGGTGTCCACCCGGGTTCCCGGCTCCACGTCGCCGTCCGGGCGCAGGTCGGTCAGGGCTTCGGCCGCGGGCAGGTTCGACTCGGCCGGGACGGTGGCGGGTTCGGAGCGAGGCGCGGCGGGCCGCCCCGTCTCCGACTCGACGTCGCTGCCCCCGCGCGGGGCGCCCCAGCTGCCCGGCATCAGCTGTTGGACGCCTCGCGCGGGAGGCTCCCCGCCCACGAGGGGCTCGGTGATGGCCGTCGGTTCGAGCGCCAGGAGCCGCTGGGCCCGTTCCTCGGGCGCGAAGAAGGTGAGGGCGTCCTGCTCCACCGTGACCTGGACACCGGCTCCCGTACCGCCGGACAGCTCCAGGCCGATGTTCCAGCGGGCCCGCCCCACGGAGAGGTGCGCGAACTTGCGCTGGTCCGGGTCGGTCAGCTCCTCGCCCAGCGTGCCCATCGACTTGTCCCCGCTCTCCAGCATGCTGGAGAGGCCCCCACCGCTCTGTCCGATCCCCCGGCTCCGCCCCACGTCCGCACCGACACCGGGCCGCAGGACGTCCGGGCCCTCGGAGGCCAGACCGGAACGCAACGACGCCGAACCCGTCAGACGCAGCGCGGCGTCGACGGCACCGCCGACCGAGCGGTGCGAACGCCGGAAGTCCTTGACGATGGATCCGGTGATCGTCCCCTCACCCGCGCCGTGCGTCGAGATGGCGCTCAGGTCGTCGTGGTCGAGGGACAGGACGAGGGTGAGCCCCTGGCTGGTGAACATGCCCGGGACCGTGAGGGGGACGCGGAGCGTGCCGCCGCTCAGCAGGTGGACGGCCCTCTGGTGCATGAAGGCCATGCTGAACACGGCGGCCATACGGCTTCCGAGGTGGGCGCGGGCCCCGTGCCAGCCGGTGCTGCCCAGCGCCGGGGACACGTTCTCCTCCACCAGGCTCTCCGCCTGGGCCACGAGCTCACGCAGTCCGCCGATGGTGCCGATGAACGACTCGGTCAGGTCCTCGGGAACCGGCCGCAGCCCGGTGCGCGGCCCGGCCCTGTGCGCGGGAACCGTCCGCGGCGCCGGCCGGTCGGTGCCCGTGGGAGGTGCGGGCTGCATCAACTGCTGCGCATGCGCCAGCGTCAGCTCGCCCGACAGGTTCGACTCGGCGAGCTGGTGCCGGGTGTGCTTGCCGACCAGGGAGAGCATCGGGCCGATCACACCGGTCGACGCGGTCGCCCCCCAGTAGTGGTCGAGAGAGAGCGTGACCCGGACGTCGTAGGCCACCAGAGCGGGCGTGTCCACGTGCAGCAGACCAGAACTGCGCGTCTGACCGAGCGAGGAACCGAGATTGCGTCCCTGCCCGTAGGCGGCTCCGAAACCGACACCGCCGCCGCCGTCCACCACGGGCTGGGTCGGGTCGTGCAGCGCGTGCCCGTAGTTCCAGCCGGCGTTGCCGGAGTGCGACCACGCGTAGGAGGTCGAGTACGACACGTCCTCCCGGCGGACGTTCTTGCCCTCGAGGACGTGGAGAGCGTCCGCGTCTCCCGTGTGGCGGGGGTTGGACAGGTCGACCCGGGCCGTGACCACGGCCAGCGCCGTGGACACGGCACCCCGATGGGGCACCACGATCCGGAAGACACCCGAAGCCATCGGCTCCATGGCGGCCTTGGTGCCCTGCCGGGTTGTCAGAGCGGCACGCAGGCGGGTCAGTACGAGCTCGGCGTGATCGGGGTCCAGCTGCTGGAACAAGGTGCGCCGGGCCTGCTCGACCACCGGCCTGAGATCGGGGACGTCGTGCAGCACCGCGTGCCCCAGACCGTCGGCCGGATGGGTGGTGGGGAACGGGCCCTCGCCGCCCGTGACCGACAGCTCCGGGAGTTCCGGGGACGATGTCGAGGGCCCCGGCTCGGCGGTCCCGGTCGACGCGCGCCCCTGAGCTCGCGCGCGCATCTGCTCCGCGAGCCCGGCCGGCATGACCAGCAGGGCGTGGGCGTTGTCGATCAGACGGTCGGCCGTGCGCTCCCCGTAGGTGCGCGCGGTGGCCGGATCGCCGCCCAGGGGCACCGGGCTGCGTGAGGAGAGCGTGGCGACGAGCCGGTAGTCCATCCGGGCGTAGATGTGCTCCTGAGGACCGAGGACGATGTCGACCCGGTCGCTCTGCCCCTCGGCGCTCACCGTCAGAGTGCGCGGAGTTCCTTCCCCGTAGCGGTAACCAACGGTCGGAGTGTGTGAGTTGTCGGTGGCCGCGTTCCGCTCCTCGGCCGTGCCGCCGTAACCGTCGGGACGGGGGTCGGAGGTGAAGGAGGCGTTCGCACCTGCGGATACGTTCCAGTTGACCAGGTCTCGGGTGGCACTGTCACTCACCGAGGCCGTCGTCAGGGTGTGGTCGTACTGGTACGACGTCTGGCTGACTCCCCTGGTCGTCATGTCCTTGACGGTCGCCCGGAGTTGGAATTCGAGCCGGGTCGGCACGCCGAACGCGTCCCGGCCGACGGTGCGGGTCCAGAACGGGTAGCTGCCGCCGATGAAGTCCTCCACGCGCGAGCCCATCGCGTTCAGCGCCGTGTGCAGACCGACCCGCTCCGAGGGCTCGAGATCCACGTCCAGTTCAGTGAGGAGTTCCTCCACCTTGGCGTGCATCCGGCTGGTGTCCGCCATGAACAGGGTGTGCAGCGGCGGGCGTTCGTTCTCGTCCGGCTCGTGGACGAGCTCCTGCCGGTCCGGGTCGAGCACGCGCTCGGCCATCCGCGTGTCGGGGTCCAGGTGCGAGCGCATGCCGACCGAGTCGTGCCACTCCCCGTCCGGCCCCCACTCCTCCAGCAGGTCGTCGGCGACCATCAGCCGCACGTTCAGCGCGACCGGCGCGAGGGTGTCCTCGCCGGCCCGGCCCTCCTCCACGGTGCCCGGATCCGCCTCCCGGCCCTGTTCCGGCGCCCCGGTCGTGGACCGGACGGTCGTCAACTCGACGACGTCGCCGCCGTCCGTGACCGTCGCGGGCGGCTGGGCCTGCTCGGGCGCGGGCGGGCGGGACCGGGTCACCGTGACATCGATACCGACCGCGCCCTCGAAGCCGGCCATGAACCGCGACCCGCCGCCCGAGGCACCCCCCACGGAGAAACCGCCGCCCGTGGTCGCGACCCAACCGGTTCCCACCCGGGGCGCGATACGGCCGCCCGCACCGCGGAAGGTGAACTGGTCGGGCGTCGTGCTGTAGTTCAGCGGCACGTCGAAGCCGCCCTCCAGGGAGGACGCGGTGGACCGGGCACCCTGGAGCTCGTAGAAACCGCCGTAGTACGTCTCGCTGTTGCCGTCCCACATTCCCCGGTGGGTCAGGCCGTCCGGGTCGAGCGTGCCCGAGAGAGTCAGGACGACCTCCTGCGGGCCGGTCGGTCCGGGCCTGCTCAGTACGACGGAGATCCCGCCGTTGAGGATGTCGTGCAGCCGCGCGGCGAGCGGTTCCGGGCGCACCAGGTTGGTGAGGGTCATGAAGTTGGTGTGCTCGTGGGCCTTCGCCCCCTGCACCTGGTCGCCCGGCGGCAGCATGTCCGGGGCCGCCGCGCGCACCGCGCGCACCACCCGCTCCATCAGGCGTCGGGCATCGTCGTGATCCACGGAGTCGACCCGGCTGAGCTGAGGCAGCCAACTGCCCAGCGTCGAGGCGAGACGCAGCCGCCGGTCGGGAGACGTACGGGCGTGCAGTTCGACATTGCCGGCGTGCGGCCCGTCCACGGTGGCCCGGGGAACGGGGAATCCGTCCATCAGCCCGAGCCGGACGGCGTCCTGCAGGAGGATGCGCAGTCGGGCCGTGCCCTCCACGGTCTTCGCACCGCCGCGGCCCTGGACCGTGGTCAGGGTGTGCCCGGAGAGCACCACGCTGGGCTCTTCCAGTTTGACCTTGTGCAAGGTCACCGAACCCGCCTGCTGTCCGGGGTCCGACACCCCCACCGAGCGGCTGCCCCCGAGCGCGGGAACGGACAACGTGGACCCGAACTGCCCGGTGCCCGTGCCCCACAGCCCCGCCGCGGAGAGCGACAGGCCATCACTGCCGCTGTGACGGTGAGCGACGTTGTCGACGTTCACGTCCTCGGTGTCGATGTGGATCATCCAGTCGACCTGAGGAGTGCCGTCCTCGGTCACCAGCTCCACGTCGTGGAAGACGGTGCTCAGCTCGACGGACTCGATCACCCCGCCACGGGTGTTGAAGGGAACGGACAGATAGCCGCCCGCCATGGCCCGGTGCAGGGCGCCGGCGATCGAATGGACAGCCGTGAACGCGTCGACCGCGCTCTTCTCCGGCGTACCGACCCGCGACATCGACGCGGGCAGCACGGAGAACACCGCCCGGCGCAACTCCTCGGTGTGGTCGAAGGATTCGACGACCGACGTACGCGGCACACGCAACGGGCGACGCAACTGATCCGGAACCACCTGCGTGACGGCCGGGTCCGTACCGCCCGCTTCCTCCTCCGGTCGGCCGAACGGCCACCACTCCTGATGGGCGAGGGCGTCCCGGTCGGTGCGTCCCCGGTGCTGCCCCAGGGTTTCCAGGGCGCTCCGGAGCAGGCCGGTGCCGGCGTCCCGGCCGTCCTGAGCCGGGGCGTCCCACCACTCGGAGGTCGCGTGGGTGACCCCTTGCGGAGGCCTGGGCCGGCTCTGCACCAACCGCCGGTCGTGCCGGCCCACCAGCGCCCGTTCCAGAACGGCCTGGCGCTGCCCCGGTGCCATGGAGCTGCCGGCGCCCTGCACGGTCACGTCGTACAGCACGTCGTAGAGGAAATCGACGGCCCGGTACGTGCCCTTGGTGTAGCGGGCGGTGGTCGCTCCCGAGGAGACCGTGCTCGTCGAAGCCGCGCTGTACCCGGCGAGCACCGAACTGAACAACGCCGCCGCCGAAGTGAGGTGCGGAATCGCGTCGAGCGTGTAGTTGAGCACCATCGCGGCGGGCAGGGCGACGCCGTGGGCCGTGGTCCGGCTGCTGCTGACCGACTCGCCCGACTCCAGGAGCTGGCGGGTACGCGGCTCCCGCTTCGCGGACACCGTCAGCGGCAGATAGTCCTCGGTTCCGGACAGGCGGCGGCCGTGCGGATCGGTGATCTGACGCCAGTCACCCACCCGCACGCGGACAGCGGCTTCGATGTGCCTGCCGTCCACATGCAGCCCCAGAACGAGACGGTCACCGATCGCCTGCGGCAGCTCGCTGATGAAGCTCTCCACCGAGAACTGGACGTCCAGTGCCCGCCGCACCTCCTCACGCACGCCCTCGGGGGCCGCCCGCACGATCGCGTCGCGGATCGCCCCGTGCAGACGCCCGTCGGGCAGGTCGAACGTACCCGCCCCGGCGTACTGCCTCAGGCTCGCGGAGGTGACGGTCGCGGGCGGGGCGAAAAGGAGCTCCTCGTCCCGGGTGTCCCGGTCGCGTATCCAGTCCTGCGGGGACCGGTCGGCGACCCGCACCGGGTCGGCAACGGCAAGCGGGTCGGAGCCGGAGCCCGAGGCGCCCGGCGTGGCGAGGTCGTAGTCCGCCGGGTCGTCGGCCGGCTGCGCGCCGCCCTTCTTGGGGGCATCGCCGACGGGCAGATCGCTGAGCACCTCGTGCAGGGCGGTGAGCAGGACGGTACCCCGGGCGGGCGGCTCGCCCTTGTCGGGGTTCTGGGAACCGTGGTGCTCGAGGAGGGCCACCGTCTCACCCGGAGTGTCGTACAGGGCCGCGGCGGTCAGCACCGTCGCCTCGCGGTGCGCGATCTGCTCCTCCGACGTCTCGGCCCACGGCAGCGCGAGGCGGTTGGAAGCCTTGCCCATCTGCCTCTGCCAGGAATCGGGGAGCTCGCGGCGCAACCGGGCCATGGCCCCCGCGGCCAGCGGGCTCAGCTCCGCGTCCTCGGGCTCCGCCTCCTCGTCCGCCGCTTCCCGGTCCACGGCAGCGCCGGCCTCTTCGGGACCGGCGCCCCCCGTGTCCCTGCGCTTGCCGAGTGACCTCTCCGTCCTCGGCTCCTGCTCCGTTGCCGGCTCGGTGTCGCTGTCGGTGTCGCTGTCACTGTCCGGGTCCGGGTCCGACGGCCAGCCGCCCGGTATCAGGCGCCGGAGGCCGCTCTTCGGCGGTTGCGAGCCCACGAGGGCCTCGGTGAGGGGCGTCGGTTCGAGCGCGAGGAGCTGGGCCGCCCGTTCCTCGGGCGCGAAGAAGGTGAGGGCGTCCTGCTCCACCGTGGTCCGGATGCCGACCGCGGTTCCGTTCTCCCGCTCCAGGGCGATGTTCCAGTGCGCACGGCCCACGGAGAGGTGGGCGTACTTCCGCTGGTCCGCGTCGGCCAGTTCCGCGCCCCAGGTGCCCGCCGACTTGTCCCCGCTCTCCAGCATGCTGGAGAGGCCACCGCCACGCTGCCCGGTCCCCCGGGTCTGTCCGGCGTCCGCGGTGACGCCGGGCCGCAGGACGTCCGGGCCCTCCGTGGCGAAGCCGGAGCGCAGCGCCGCCGATCCCCGCAGGCCGAGGGCGGCGTCGACGGCGCCGCCGACCGAGCGGTGCGAGCGCCGGAAGTCCTTGACGATGGTGCCGGTGATCGTCCCCTCGCCCGAGCCGTGGGTCGAGGTGCGGCCCAGGTTGTCGTGGTCGAGGGAGAGGACGAGGGTGAGTTGTTCGTTGACGAACATGCCGGGGTCGGTGAGGGCGACACGGATCGTGCCGCCGCTCACCAGGTGCACGGCGCGCTGGTGCAGCCAGGCCATGCTGAACACGACGGCGAGGCGGCTCGCGACGTGGGCGCGGGCGCCGTGCCAGCTGTTGCTGCCGAGCGCCGAGGACACGTTGTCGTTCAGCAGGTTCTCGGCCTGGGCCAGGAGTTCGCGCAGTCCGCCGATGGTGCCGATGAACGACTCGGTCAGGTGCGCCGGTTCGGGTCGCAGGCCGGTGCGGTCCCGGACCTCGGGGGCGGCGGTCGTCCGCGGCGCCGGCCGGCCGGCGCTCGACGTGGGGGTTTGAGGCTGCATCAGCTGCTGCGGATATGCGAGGGTCAGCGCTCCGGGCAGGTCCGTCTCGACGAGTGTGTGCTGCGTGTGATCGCCGACGAGGGAGAGCATCGGTCCGACCAAGGCGGTCGAGGCGGTGGCGCCCCAGTAGGCGTCGAGGGAGATGGTGACCCGGACGTCGTACGCCACAAGGGCGGGGTTCTTGTCCACGTGCAGCATGCCGGAGCTGCGCGTCTGGCCGAGGGACGAGCTGAGGGAGCGCCCCTGCCCGTAGGTGGCGGAGAAGCCGACGCCACCACCGCCGTCCACGACGATGGGCGGGTTCGCGTCGTGCGGGTTGAACCCGTAGTTCCAGCCGGCGTTGAAGCCGTGGGACCAGGAGTGCGAGGTCGAGAAGGAGACGTCGTCCTTGCGGACGTTCTTGCCCTCGAGGACGTGGAGGGTGTCCGCGTCGCCCGTGTGGCGCGCGTTCGTGAGGTCGACCCTGGCCGTAACCACGGCGAGCGCCGTGGAGGCGTCACCTCGGTACGGCACGACGATCCGGAAGACACCGGAGGCCATGGGCTCGATGGCGGCCTTGGTGCCCTGTCGGGTGGCCAGGCCGGCGCGCAGCCGGGTCATCACGAGCTCGGCGTGATCGGCGTCCAGCGCACGGAAGAGCGTGCCCCGGGCCTGCTCGACCACCGGCATGAGGTCGGGGATGTCGTACAGCACCGCGTGGCCCAGGCCGTCGGAGGGGTGGGTGCTGGGAAGCAGGCCGGCGGAGACGGTGGTCGGGACCTCCGGGACCTCCGGGACCTCCGTAACCTCCGTGGTGCCCGCAACCTCCTCGACCTCCGGGACCTCCGCGACCGGGGCCAGTCGCGAGGGCCCGGGCACGCCCGTATCGGCCACGCGTGGGCGGCCGTGCTCACGCATCCGCTTCGCGCGCCCCTCCGGAATCACGAGCAGGGCGTGGGCGTCGCGGATCGTACGCTCGGCGGTGCGCAGACCGTACGAGCGCGTGGCGGCCGGATCGAGCCCCAGGCGTACGGGGCTTCGGGAGGACAACTCGGCGACGAGCTGGTACTCCATCCGGGCACGGATGTGCTCCTGGGGGCCGGTGACGATGTCGACCCGGTCGCTCTGCCCCTCGGCGCCGACCGTCAGGGTGCGCGGGGCGCCCACTCCGTAGCGGTAACCGGCCGTCGGAGTGTGGGAGTGGTCCGTCGCCGCGTTCCGTTCGTCCGCGGTGCCGCCGTAGTCCTGGGGGGTGGGGTCGGAGGTGAAGGAGGCGTTCACGCCGATGGATCCGCTCAGTTGGAGCAGGTCCCGGGTGGCGCTGTCGCTCATCGAAGCCGTCGTCAGGGTGTGGTCGTACTGGTACGAGGTCTGGCTGACGCCCCTGGTCCGCATCCCCCGAACGACGGCCCGGAGTTTCAGTTCGAGGCGGCGCCGCATGCCGAAGCCGTCCCGGCCGATGGTGCGGGTCCAGAAGGGGCGGCTGCCGCCGATGAAGTCCTCGACGCGTGAGCCCATGGCGTTGAGCGCCGTGTGCAGGCCGACCTGTTCGGCGGGCTCCAGGGTCACGCCCAGTTCGGTGAGCAGTTCGTCCACCGCGGGGTGCATCTGGCTGGTGTCCGACATGAACAGGGTGTGCAGCGGCGGGCGTTCGTTCTCGTCGGGTACGTAGTGGAGCGGCTCCTTCGAGACCGGGCCGACGGCCCGGCGGGGCGCCCCCGTCTCGGGGTGGAGCTCCGAGCGCAGGGCGACCGAGTCGCGCCACGCCCCGTCCGACCCCCGCTCCTCCAGCAGGTCGTCGGCGACCATCAAGCGCATGGCGAGCGGGACGGGCGCGGTGATGTCCTCGGCCCGGCCCTCCTCCGCGGCGGCCGGCGTCGTCTCCGGCGTCTCCTGCGTCGCCACCGTGCCGGTCGTGGGCGGGACGTTCGTGGGCGCGAAGGTCGTCAGCTCCACGGTGTTGCCGCCGTCCGTGACCTGGGCGGGCTGTTGTGCGGGGGCGGCCGGCGCCGGCGCGGGCCGCGGGGACGGGGTCACCTTGACGGTGATGCCGACGGTGCCCTCGAAGCCTGCCATGAACCGCGATCCGCCGCCCGAGGCACCGCCCACGGAGAACCCGCCGCCGGTGCTCCTCACCCAACTGGTGCCGATCCGGGGCCCGATGCGGCCGCCCACGCCGCGGAGTCTGAACTCGTCCGGGTTCGTGCTGTAGTTCAGCGGTACGTCGAAGCCGCCCTCCACGGAGTAGGCCGTGGACCGGTCTCCCTGGAGCTCGTAGAAGCCGCCGTAGTACGTCTCGCTGTTGCCGTCCCACATCATCCCCTTGCGGTGGGTGAGGGAGGCCGGGTCGAGGGTGCCGGAGAGGTTCAGGACCACTTCCTGCGGGCCACCGGGCCCCATCCTGCTCAGGATGACGGAGATCCCGCCGTTGAGGATGTCGTGCAGCCGCGCCGCGAGCGGTTCGGGACGCACGAGGTTGGCGATGGTCATGAGGTTGGTGTACTCGTGGGCCTTCACCCCACGCACCTCTCTTGCCAGCGTGACCAGCAGGTTCCCCCTGTTGTTCTCCTCGGGCGGCAGCATGTCCGGGGCCGCCGCGCGTACCGCGCGCATCACCCGGTCGTACAGCCTCCCGGCGTCGTCGTGGCTGACCCAGTCGACCCGGCTGAGCTGGGGCAGCCAGGTGCCCAGGGTCGAGGAGAAGCGCAGCTGCCGGCCGGGGGCGCTGCGGGCGTGGAGCTCGACGTTGCCGGCGTGCGGTCCGTCGACGGTGGCGCGGGGAACGTACCCGGTCATCAGCCGCATCCGCTCGGCGTCCCGCAGGAGGATGCGCACCCGCGCGGTGCCTTCCACGGTCGCCGTCCGGCCGCCGCGGCCCCTGACCGTGGTGCTGGTGCGTCCGGCCAGGACGACGGTGGGCTCTTCCAGCTTGACCTTGTGCAGGGTCACGGAGCCCGCCTGCTGTCCGGGGTCCGACATCCCCACCGAGCGGCTGCCGGCGAGCGTGGGGACGGAGATGGTGGACCCGAACTGACCGGAGACCGCTCCGAACAGCGCCGCCGTGGAGGCGGACAGGGCGTCGCTGCCGCTGTGGCGGTGGGCGACGTTGTCGACGTTCACGTCCTCGGTGTCGATGTGGATCATCCAGTCGACCTGGGGCTTGCCGTCCTCCCCGGTGACCAGGTCCGCCTCGTGGAAGACGGTGGTCAGTTCGACGAACTCGGTCGCTCCACCGTTGGTGTTGAAGGGGACGGAGTAGTAGCCGCCCGCCATGGCCCGGTGGAGGGCGCCGGCGATCGAGTGGACGCCGGTGAAGGTGTCGATCGCGGCCTTCTCCGGTGTCCCGATCCGCGACATCGAGTCGGGCAGTACGGAGAACACGGCGCGGCGCAGCTCTTCGGTGTGGTCGAAGGACTCGACGACCGAGGTACGGGGGACGTGCACGGGGACGACCGACGGGGTCGGGGTCGGAGGCGTGACGGCCTGGTCCGTGGTGGGGGCGTCGGCGGGGGCGTCGGCGGGGGCCGGGTTCGTGGGAGCCGGGTCCGTACCTTCCGCTTCTTCGTTCGGCCTGCCGAACGGCCACCACTCCTGGTAGGCCACGGTGTTCGGTCCGGCGTTCTCCCGGTGCAGCCCCAGGGTCGGCAGGGCCGTCTTGAGCAGACCGGTGCCGGTGTCCAGGTGCTCCGGCTCCGACTCCGGGTCCGGGTCGTTCCACCACCTGGAGGTCGCGTGGGTGACCTCCGCCGAGGGTCGGGGGCGGCTCCGCAGCAGCCGGCGGTCGTGCCGGCCCACCAGCGCCCGTTCCAGGACGGCCTGGCGCTGGCTCGGTGCCGTGGATCCGTCGGCGCTCTGGACGGTGACGTCGTACAGCACGTCGTAGAGGAAGTCGACGGCGCGGTACGTGCCCTTGGTGTAGCGGGCGGTGGTGGCTCCGGAGGAGACCGTGCTCGTCGAGGACGCGTTGTACCCGGCGAGGACCGAGTTGAAGACGGCCGCGACCGAGCCGAGGTGCGGGATCGATTCGAGCGTCTGGTTGAGCAGCATGCCGGCGGGCAGCGCGACGCCGTGCGCCAGGGTCCGGCTGCTGGCCACCGCCTCGCCCGACTCGAAGAGCTGGCGGGTGCGTGGCTCCCGCTTCTCGGACACCGTGGGCAGGAGGATCCCGTCGGGTCCTGAGAGGGGGCGGCCGTGCGGGTCGGTGACCTGCAGCCAGTCGCCGACCCGGACGCGCACGGCGACCTCGTAGTGCCTGCCGTCCACGTGCAGGCCGAGGACGAGGCGGTCGCCGATCGCCTGCGGCAGCTCGCTGATGAAGTTCTCCACCGAGAAGCGCTGTTCGAGCGCCCGCCGCACGCTGTCGCGCCTGGCCTCGGGCGTCGCTGCCACGATCGCGTCGCTGATCGCCGTGTGGAGGGCCGGGCTCGGCAGGTCGAAGGTGCCGGCCCCGGCGGACTGCCTGAGGTTCACGGCGGTGAGGGCCTCGGGCGGGGCGAAGAGGAGGTCCCGGTCCAGGGCGTCCTGGTCCTGCACCCACTGCGTGGGGGTCCGATCGGGGAGCTTCCAGGGAGCCGCCACGGCGAGCGGCTCGGGAGCCGGGTCCCCGTCCCCGGGATCCGGGTCCTGGCCCCCGCCCGCGAGAGTCTCCGCCGGTTGGTCCGCCGGACCCAGGTCGGTCCTCAGGGCCTCGGGCTCACTGCTCATGAAGGCGCTGGGCCGGAGCGCCACGTCCTCGGAATCCCGCTCCTCCGAGTGGCGGGTGCCGGAGCCCGAGGCGCCCGGGGTGAAGATGTCACCGTATGCCAGCCCGCCGCCGCCCGAGAACGAGCCGCCCTTCTTGCGGTGTTGGCCCACGGGGAGGTCGCTCAGCACCTCGTGCACGGCGGTGAGAAGGGCGGTGTCACGGGCGGGCGGCTCGTTCTCGTCACGGCGCCGGGAGCCGTGGTGGCCGAGGAGGGCCATCGTCTCGTGCAGCGACTCGTGCAGGGCCGCGGCGGTCAGCACCGTCGCCTCGCGCTGCGCGGCCTGGTCCTCCGGCGTCGCCGCCCACGGCAGGGCGAGGAGGCTCGACGCGTCGCCGAGCTGATCCTGCCAAGTGTCGGGCAGTTCGCGGCGCAGCCGGGCGAGGGCCTCCACGGCCATCGGGCTCAGCTGGTCCGCGCCCTCGAACTCCTCATTGCCGTCGCGGACTTCGGCCTTCCCGTCCGTACCGGACGACTCGGTGCCGGAACCCTCCGTGGACCGTCGTTTGCCGAGGGACCTCTCGGAAGGCTGCCGAGTCGAGCCGTCCTCCCCGGCCTCGTCGCTCAGGGCCGACAGCAGCCCGTCGACGGTCTCGTCGACCATCCGCCCCTCGGAGTCGAGCCGGATCAGCAGGTGCAGACCGGCCGGGACGTCGAAGCGGAGTACTCCGCCGACGGTGACCGTGAGGTCCGCCTCAAGGCCGCCGTAGACGCCCTGGGAGACCGCGTTGACCTCCTCGGTACGGCTCTGCCCGCCCGCGGTGTCGTCTCCGGTGGACCTGCCGTACGAGCCGACGAGCCGCTCGAAGAGCCGTACGCCGTCCGTGTCGGCGCCGCCGTCGGGCCCCAGGGTGGTCTCCACTCCGGAGGAGGCGTGGGTGGACGCCTCGGCGGAGCTGTCCGACTGCTGATAGCGCCGGGCCGTGAGGTTCGTGCCCTCGGCCGGCCCGAACCGCCGGACGCGGGAGAGTTCGAAGCGGACCGTCCGCTTGGTGTTCCCGACGGGAACCTCGTACGAGCCGCGCAGCAGGTCCTCCAGGCGCGGGCGCATCACCTCGGGGCTGGTGGCGTGCGCGTACCGCAGACCGGCCATCGTCGTCAGCTCGGACGGGGTCGGCCCCGAGTCCTCCTCCGCCGCGAGGGCTTCGAGGTCGGGGCGCCGCCCGACGGGCGCGGGCGCGTACCTCGCCCACCGCTGTACGGCGTGGGCCGCCGGCATGTCGAGCGGGAGGACGTGGTCCGCGAGGAGCGCGGCCATGTCGACGGGTCCGCGCGAGGCCGGCTCGCCCGAGGCGGTCTCGCGCGGCGAGGTCGCGGCGGTGTCGCCGCGCGGTGCGAGGTCGACCCAGCGCGGGTTGTCGCCCTGGGGGCGATGGATCAGCGGAGACCGCTCCGCCGCGGGTCCGCTCTCGGTCGGAACGGTGAACCGGGTGGGGACCAGGAGGCGCATCGAGCCGTCGACGGTCGCCGAGTCGTGCCATTCCGCGTACCTGCCGAGTCCGGTCCCCAGAGTCGGGTTGAACGGCACTCCGAGGCCCCTCGCGACCACGGGCAGGTTCAGCGCCGCGTCGAGCGCGCCGGTCACCAGGCGGATCGGCGCCGAGACGAGCTCCATGGGCTGCTTCGACATGCTGACGTTCACGCGCAGGGTGAAGGCGTGGCTGAAGGCCGTGGCCCCGCCGACGGTCATCCGGTGGATGTCCAGCTCGGTGGCCGAAGTCGTCGTACCGGCGCCGCGGCTGCGCGAGTAGCCGCCGATCGCCTCGAAGCCGCCGTGCCCGTGGGTCGTGCCGGAGTCCTCGGCGGCGAGCCGCAGCCTGACCCCGGCCTCGGCGCCGAAGGAGCGTCCGGTCGTCTCGTTCTCCGCCTCCTCGGTGGAACCCTGGGCGCGGCCGGTCAGCTCCACGTCGTCGTGGTCCGCCTGCTCGTGGGCGGCGGCCACGGACTCCATGCGCACGCGGACGGCCAGGTACTCGGTCGTACCGAACGGCGACGGCTTCGGGATCACCCGCAGCACGCCCGAGCCGAGCAGGGCCGGGACCTGTGCGCCCAGCGCGCGCGGGGAGAACGCGGAGCGCACGGCGTCGAGAACGCCCGGTGAGGTGACCCCGTGGGCGTCCAGGATCCGCTGGATCCCGCCCAGCACGCCGTCCGCGCGGAACACCTCGGGGTGCGCGACACCGACGCGCAGCAGCTGCCCGTCGTAGGTGTGCGTCGGGGCGTTCGGAGCCGGGTCCGCGACAGCCTCCGGTGCGGGGGCGGGTGCCGATTCCGGTGTCGGTGCCGACGTGAGCACGAGCGCCGGCCGGAGGATCTCCGCCGCGCGGTACGCGGGCATGAGCATCTCCAGGCCGCCCTGGACCCGCAGCCACCGCTCCCCCGTCTCCGTACGGTTCCCCTTGCGGCGTTCGAGCCGCACGTGGAACACCGGGTCCGCAGTGAGCCGGTCCTTCGTACCCGCGTACGTGGCCCGGCTGATGCTCATCATGCCCTCGGCCGTCTTCCGGGAGACGCCGCTGACCGCGC
Source organism: Streptomyces sp. NPDC001927 (assembly GCF_053594455.1). Lineage (NCBI taxonomy): Bacteria > Bacillati > Actinomycetota > Actinomycetes > Kitasatosporales > Streptomycetaceae > Streptomyces > Streptomyces sp. NPDC001927. Next base: position 358,326 of record NZ_JBSFEN010000001.1, read on the forward strand.
TGCCCGACACCTGGAGGACCCCGGCCGCGCGGTTCTTCGTGGCACCGCTCTGCTGCCCCTGCTCCGAAGTGCCGCCGTCCTCGTCGTCGTCCATCGACGAGCCCTCGTCCCGACCGCCCCAGCTCCCCTGCGGGCCGAACTGGAACGCCAGGGAGGCGGTGGCGGCGCGGCCGTCCTCGACGGCGCGGCGCGAGGTGAGCTGGCTGTACTGCTCGATCTCCACGGGGTCGGAAGTCTCGCCCTGGTTACGGGCGTTGTACGCGGACATCCGCAGCGTCAGGCGCTGCTTCCAGCCGTCGCGGTCGGGCAGGCCGACCTCCATGCCCTCGGCGGAGGTCAGCGCCCCGAAGTACGCGGCCAGGGTGTCCGGCCCCGTCGCCTCCAGGAACTCCTCGGGCCACAGGGCGGAGTCGGCGAGCCAGTGGCCCGGCATCGCGTTCAGCCCCTGGTAGACCTCCGCGATGTGCCGTCCGAGGGCCCGCACCCCGAGGAACGCCGGGCGTACGCCGGAGGAGCCGGTCGTGATGAAGTCGGCGCGGACCTCACCGGGCGCGTCGTCCGGTGCCGTCCCGTGGTGCGTGACCGTCCCGACCGGCGCCAGGACAGCGGGGGCGAGCGGGGTCGTGGGGGCGAACACCTTCGGCAGCAGAACCTGCGCCGAGGACCCTCCCGGCCTGTTCATCTCCCAGACCCTGCTGCTGCGGACGGAACCCGTCGAGGACATCCGGTGGACCGCCAGCTCCCAGCGGAGCTCGTAGTTCCCCTGGTGGACCTGGCCGCCCGTCTCGTGACGGTTGGTCTCCTTCACCGTGCCGACGACGTCCTCGCCACGCTCCCTCTCGTACTCCAGGCGGCCGCGCAACGCGCCCAGTTGCAGGCGCAGCTTGGAGCCCACGGGGACCCGCAAGGCTGCGCCCAGGCCCCCGGAGACGCTCCACCCGGTGGACATGCTGCCGGTGAGGCCCCAGGCCGCGGTGGCCCGTGTGTTGACGGACATCGCGTAGTCGGCGCCGCCGAGACGTCGTCCGAGCGTGGCCCTCAGGCCCAGCCGGTACTCCTTGCCGTTCAGGCGCAGTACGTGCGTCCGCCCGACCAGGAGATCGGACAGCGAGGCCTCCAGGGCGGGAGTGCCGAAGAAGACCGAGAGCCGGCGCAGGACGGGGGCCGTGACGTGAGCCTCGCCCGCCATGGTCCGCAGGGTGTCGGCGAACTCGTCGAGGACGGACTCCGAGCCGGGCAGCGCGAGGAGCGTGCTGAAACCGAGACCCTGCGCCTGGTCGCGGCGCGCCGCGAGGGGCAGCGGCTCGGAGGCGTGTGGCGGTCGCGGGGGTTCCCGGCGCGGCCCGCCGCCGCTCGGCAGGCCGGCCTCCCGCATGAGGGCGAGCACCGCGGGCGAGAGGCTGAACTCGGCCTCAGGGGCCGGGTCCGGGGCCGTGGTCGATTCCGTGATCCCGGTCGTCCGAGGCTCGACGCCGGCGTGGATGTCGAGTCCCTGGGTGCGGACGGCGCCCAGGGTACGGGTCTCCCAGTCGGCCGCGCCCTGCCCGTACCGCCAGGGCACGCCGATCTCGCCGTACGTCTCCTCCACCACGGGCTGGATGTCCGGGTGGGTGTCGGACTCGATGGTGACGGTGAGCCGGACGCTCGCGTCGTAGCGCGCGTACTCCTGGGAGGAGGTGTTGAGCACGGTGTGGCTCAGGGTCTTGGCGGAGGTCGAGAAACCGTCGCTCCGGCTCGAGCCGAAGGAGAGCGCGGCCAGCGGAAGCACACCGCGCGCCCGGTCCTCGACCGGGAGGTGAGTGAGTCCGAGCACGGAGTTGCCGAAGGCGATGGAGGCCCCGCTCGAACCGGTGCGGGACTGCCCGCGGGTGGCACCGAGGCCGAGGTCGGCCCGGGTGCGCAGGGCCTCGGTCACCTCGCGCAGGGTGGCGTCGGCGACCTCCGCGCGGATCACGACGTGGCCACGGAACTCGCCGAACCGGGTGAGCCGGCGACGGATCGGCGCGGCACGGTCGCCGCTGGTGAACCAGAAGCGGCTGCGGTCCAGCGCGGCCGCCTCGCTGACGACCTTCTGGATCTCGCCGGACACCGTGGCCACCGCGTCGGGTCGCAGTCCCGCCCCGCGCAGCCCGGCTTGGATCCTGGCGACGACGGGAACGAGGTCGAGGGCGTGCAGCGTGCCCTGGGTGTGGTCGGCGTCGTTCTCCTGACCGGCCGGGATGTCCGCGGGTGAACTGAGCGAGTCGAGCCGCAGAGGCACGGGCGGCGCTGAGAAGATCTTCGGGAACTCGACCCCGATGTCTCGCGGCACGACGGCGGAGGTCGCCTCCTGGACGCCGTCCACGAAGACCTGGATCCGCAGGGAGCTTCCGAACGTGGCCGTTCCCCTGGTGAGCGGCTTCTGGCCGGAGATGACCTCCTGTTCCCAGCTGCGGGCCCGGCCGCGCGCGAAGTTCAGGCCGAGGTGCGGTACGCCCGCGGTGGCGGCCGAGGCGAAGGAGGAGGCGAGCTGGAAACCGAGCTGGAGCATCGACTCCAGGCCGGTCGTGGTCTCCGTCGAGCGCTCCCCGCTGTCGCTGGTGGAGCCGAAGGCGATGCGGTAGCGGGTGAGCGCGCCCGGCGCGGGCCCGGAGCCGGGCAGCGGGACCTTGAGAGCGGCGGGGGTGGGAAGCAGCCAGACGAGCTTGTCCCCGACGGCCAGCCGGACACCGTCACGGAAGAGGGCGGACCAGGCCTCCGGGGTGTTGTTCAGGAGGAGTTGGACCATGGCGTCCTCGACCTCGGGCCGAATCGACTCGTCCAGTCCGTGGGCGCTCGCGGCGGCCCACAGCCGGGCACGCTGCTCGGTCCAGACGGGGACGGTCTCCACGGTCATCGAGCCGACGGCACCGCCCCGGACGAAGGCCGGCGGCACGACCGGGGGCTTCTCGGACTTCTCCGCCGGAAGTTGGGAGAACGCGATCCGCTCGGGGACGGGCGGCTGCTCGGCGGTGAGGGAGCGCTCCTCGGTCTCCCGCTCCCAAGGCTGCGGCTCCTGAGGCTGCGACTCCTGGGGCTGCGACTCGTCCGTCCGCTCCTCGTTCCGCGACTCCTCGTTCTCCGGGTCCTCCTGGATGGTCTCCAGGGCCTGCTGGTCTTCGGTCGAGGTGGTGACCGGCGGGTTCGGGGTCAGGGTCAGGTTGTACGGCTGCGGGCCGGGGACGATCGGCTTGAGCCGGGTCAGGGCGTTGGCCGCGGCGGTGGGGCTGAAGAGCACCGCACCCTCGGGGATCACGACCCGCGCGGTGGCGGGTGTGCCGCCCTCGGGCCGCCAGGTGAGGGTCCACGCCACGTCGCCGGTCCGAAGGTGCCGGTAGGTGCGCCGGCTGCGCTTCTCGCCGGTGTCCGCGGTGTTGCGGTCGCCTCCGGTCTCCGCGATCCAGTTCGTCGCGAGGGTGCCGATGCCGGTGACGCCCTCGTGCACGTTCCCGGTCGGCGGGGTCGTGCTCGGGCCGGAGACCCGCTGGTTGAGGCGGAGGGACAGGTCTCCCCGGACCAAGGACGCGTGGTACTGGTTGCTCCACGCCTTCTTGCCCGACCGGACGAAGTAACGGCTGGTCGCTCCGGAGATGGTGAGGGCGCCGGGCTTCACGGCGCGGAGGCTCTGGACGTCCGCGGAGACGGTGAGCACTCCGGTCGTGTCGCCGAGCACGCCCGGGATCGTCAGCTCGATGTCCAGACCCGCCTGCGTCATCGGCAGGAAGCGACCCGGCATGGACGCGGGGCCGAAGACCGTTTCGAGAGCCTCGGTGACGGAGATGGGCATCCCGTGCCACGAGTGGGCCGCCGGGGAGAAGCCGCTCAACAGGTCGTGGGCCGCCTGCCGCAGGGTCCCGAGCCCGGACACCGAGGAGACCAGGGTGTCCCTGAGGAGCACCGGGGTGAGGGGCAGTCCGGTACGGTCGGGGGCCGCGTCGACCCGGGTGATCAAGGGCGCGGTGGGGGTTGTGTGGGCGGCGGGAACGGACCGTACGCCGATCTCCTTCGGGAAGGCGAGCCGCAGCTGCCCGGGGAGGTCGGCCGGGCCGATGCGGTGGCTGACGACCCGCCCGACGGCGGGGGCGAGTACCGGAACGGCCATCGGGGGCAGCAACGAACCCACGGCCGGGAGACCCGCCGTCAGGGCGCGGTGGACCCGGATGTCGACGGCCATGGTGACCGTGTGGCCGCTGAGTCGGAGCACGTCCATGCCGCGCAGCGCGCCGAGGACGGTGTGCTCGGTCGACACCGACTGCCGGAAGCCGCCGGTCCGGGTGAGGGTGCCCTGGAGCGTGGTCGTCGCGTCCCGGTTGATGTCCCAGGGCGCGAAGTTGGCGCCGGCCACAGCGAGGTTGCCCTGCGCTCCGTGGGAGGCGACGACGTCGGCCGCGGTCTGGCGCAGCCGGGTGGCGACGGAGGCCCGGTCCCACAGGCGCATCTCGGTCGTGGTGCCCAGCGGCACGCCGCGGTGGACGCTCGCCTTGAACGCGATCTCGGCGACGGAGGTGCTGACCGGGTCACGATCGGGGACGTGCAGGGTGAGCCCGTCCAGCAGGGCGTCCAGTGCCGAGCGGAGGCCGGTGCGCGAGGACAGTTTGACGAACTCCCGCTCCACGGCTGCGGCGTGCTCGCGTCCGAGGTTGGCCCGCATCCACGGCATCACCTGGTCCGCGAGGAACGTCCGCAGGTCGGGTACTTCGCGGACCAGCGTGATCCCGACCGAGCCGTCCTCCTGGACGGGCGCGACCAGTTGCTCGACGGGTCCGTCCGTGGCGGCGCCGTCGACGCCTGCGGCGTCCTCGGGGACCTCGGGCAGAGCCGCGTGGGGGTGACCCTCCGGCAGCAGGTCCATGGCCGCGGCCTCCACGGCGTTGAACATCATCACGCCGTCGACGACCACGTCGTCGTTGCCGGCCCGCTCGTTGAAGCGGCCGAGGCCGAGGGCGCCGCCGACGGCCTCGGGCAGACCGCTCTCGTTCCATGTGGAGAAGCCGAGCCGCAGGCGCACCCGGGCGTCGGCCCACACCTGGGCGCCGATGGAGGCGTCGATGACATCCGTGCGGCCGATCAGGCCCTCGATCGAGGTCTCCGGGGCGTCCTGGGAGTACTGGTAGCCGCCGCGGGCGCGCAGGGTCTGGTCGTCCGGGAGTCCGAAGGGCAGTTCCACGCCCCCGCCGAGGCCGTTGAGGGCGTTGCTCCTGTTCTGGGTGACGACGGTGCGCGCGCTGTGCCCGTACAGGGAGTAGCCCAGGGAGGTGGTGGGGCCGATGGACGTCAGCCCCACGACCTCGGCGTGCAGGGTGACGGTCGCGATCTCCTTGGCCCCCGACCAGTGGGTGCCGACCTCGCGCTGGAACAGCGTCTGGGGTCCTCCGGTGAAGTCCGGCAGCCGCTGGCCGAGCGTGTGCAGGATCGAGCGCAGGGCCGCGTGGTCGACCGCGTGGACGCCGCTGACGCCGAGCCTCGCGAGCCCGGCCTCGATCACGGTGAGCGCCGGGCCCGTGTGCAGGTAGGTGAGGGTGTCGACGGGCAGGTTCCCGGTGGGGTCGGGGGTCCCCACCAGGCCGTTGTCGGCGTGTCCTGTGGGGACACGGACGGCCCGGCCGTCAGGTCCTTCCTCGGACTTCAGGGACATCACGGAGACGGGGTCGTCGCCGTCGGTGGGCGTCTCGTCGAGGAGTTCGTCGGGCAGGACGAAGGACCCGGAGAACGTGACCGCCTGCGTCTTGAGCGTGCGGGGCGTCGCGCCGGCTCCGGCGGTGACGGGGCGCGGGAGCCCGGCGTCGGCGTCGCCCGGGTCCGTGTCCTCCGCACCGACGTCGTTGGCGTTGTCGACATCGGAGTCGGCGTCGTCCGGGTAGGCGCCGGGCATGGTCCCGGTGGTGGTGGTGGCGGGGGGAGCGGGCGTGGGGGCGGGCGCCGGGTCGGGCACCGGCAGTTTCTGCTCCACGCCGACCTGGACCGTGAACTCCGTCGTGAACTCGGTCATCCACTCGGCGAGTACACCCGTGCCGGCGCGCGCGGTGACACCGCTCTGCGTGATCCGCGTGCGGGTCATACCGCGGGAGACGTTGCCCCGGGGCACCACCCCGTCGAGCGGACCGATCCGGGCGGCGGCCACGTTCAGGGACAGGTCGGCCGCGCCGGTGAGGGCGCCCGCGCGCGTGGAGGTCGTCGTCAGGTCGTGCCCGTACCCGCTCAGGATCTCCATGTCGCCGGTGAGGGTGCGGACCTTGGACGCCCGCTCCTGGTCGTAGGTGGCGGTCGCGGTGACGTGGATCTGGTGCTCGTCGTCCTGCCCGGTCAGGACGATCGACTCGCCGACGTTCAGCATGGCGGGGAGGCGACCGCGCAGCTGCTGGCCGCCGAGGAACGCCGTCAGCTTGGTGAGGTTGCCGTGCAGCCGCAGGGTCTCCGCGTCGGCGCGCGGGCCCGGTCCACGGGTGCCCTCGGGCGGCAGGAAGCCGGGGAACTCGGCCCGGACCAGCGCCAGGGTCCGCTCCAGGATCTGCCGGGGGCCCTCCGGGTCGAGGTCGCCGATCCAGGCCGCGCCGGGCAGGTAGTCGCGGAACCTGTCCGGAACGGCGAGGCGGCGCTCGGGGGCCGTGCGGGCGAGCTGCTCCGCACCGTGCGCCTCCGGCTCCTCGGCGGGTTCCGTACGCCAGCCGTCCGGGACCTCGGCGGCGAGCATGCGTACGTACGAGGTGAGCGGGACGGTCTCGACGCGGCCCTGCTCGTCGGTGAGGGTCAGTTCGGTGTCGAACCGGACCACCGTGGAGCGTTCGTGGAGCATCAGCTTGGCCGTGTCGAGCCCGGTTACGGACTCCCCCGGCGTGCTCGTGCGGACGGTACGGGTGCCGGTCAGCCCGAAGTTGGCGGTGAGCCGCGCCCGTGCGGTGCCGGCCGTGAAGTTGACGGAACCGCCGAGCTGCAGCCGGTCCGTCTTGGTGAGCTGGCGCCCGGAGGTCGTGATGTGCGCCCGCTCGAACTCGGTACGGCTGAAGTCGTCGTCGCGCACCACGCTCGGGTTCAGGTGACGGGCCGCGACGCTGATCGTCCCGTGCCGGCTGCCGCCGGCGGAGAAGTACTCCGGCGAGCGGAAGAACCCGTCGGTGGCGTCGTGCATGCCGCCGATCAGGGTGTCGAAGGAGGCGAAGTCCATGAGGGCGGCGTGGCTCGGGTGGCCCACGTCGGTGAACTCGGGCCCGGCGAGCCGGAACACGGCCGCCCGGAAGCCGGCGGCGCCCTGGAGCACCTCGAAGGTGGCGCGGTTGCCGAGGCGTACGGGGGCGGTCGGGTTCGGCGGGGTCGGGACCGGGTTGTCGGCCGGGGTCCAGGCCTGCCAGTCGAGTTGGCCCGCTGCCGCGTTCTGCTCCCGCAGGAGGGAGGCGTTGTCGAGCGCGGCACGCAGCAGGTCGGGGTCGGCCTCGCGGGTGCCGGTCTGCTGGTTCCAGGTGGCGGAGGTGGCGTAGTCGGGTCCGCCCTCGGTACGGGGGCGGGAACGGGCGGCTTCGCGCGCGACGTTGATGAAGAGCGCGTTGTCCCTGAAGCCGTGCCACTGGCCCCGCCCGCCACCCGGCAACAGGACGACGGCGTCCAGGCCGAGGCCGGCCAGGAACGTCACGGCGCGGTAGGAGGAGTGCTTGACGCCCTGGTGGTCGAGGACGGTGGAGCCCGCGTACGTGGTCTCCGCGGTGTTCCCGATCGTCCACGGACCGCGCAGCAGGGCGCCGAGGCCGCTCAGACGGCCGCCCAGGGTGACGGCGCCGGACACGGAGGAGTCCTGCTCGGCCGTTCCGGTCCGGGTACGGCCGGCGAACTGGGTGGCCCGCCGGTCGGTCATCCCGTGGACGCGGGCCTGTCGTCCACCGTCCTCCTCGCGCAGTTCGCGCGTGGTCGTGTCGAACACATCGGTACCGGCGAGGACTTCGCCGCGGGGGTTGGTCAACTGCGTCCAGCCGGCCGGGCGGGCGCGGAGGATGAGGGTGAAGGCGGCGTCGCCGCGGCCGATGGGAAGGATGAGCGCGTCGCTGATCGCGGCGTGCAGGTCGTTGCCGGACGCGAGACCGCTCAGGCGCCGGTCGAGGGCTGGGCCTGCCTGGGCGCGCAGGGACTGCGGCAGCAGCCGGAGCACTTCGTCCCGTACGGAGGTCAGCAGCGCGTCGTCGACGATCTCGTACCCCTCGCTCCCGGTGGCGAGGCGGAAGTCGGCGTCGGTGAGGTGGCTCGGCGGCGCGAACACCAACAGGTCGTCGGCGGCGTCCTGTTCGGCAACCCGGTCGGCCGGCTCGTGCTCGGCCTCGTGCGTCTCGCCCGAGTCCGTCCCCTGTATCGGCGCCACAGCCCCGAGCGGGTCCTCGTCGACGGGGACGGTGGTGGTGACGGGCGGGTTGGGGCGAGCGGGCTGCGGTCCGAGGTCGGACTCGGGCGCCGTCTCGGGGTCGCGTGTGGTCTCGGGGTCGCGTGTGGTCTCGGGGCCCCGTGTGGTCTCGGGGTCCGTCGGGGCGGAGAGCCGGTGGAGGTCGCCCAGGTCGATGCCCTTGACGCGGGAGACCGCGGTGAAGGCCGCCCGGGAGACGGACTCGGACCACTCGGGGGCCGTGACGAGGGCATAGCGGGTCAGCTGGAGGCTTTCCAGCGCGTCGGGGCGCAGGGTGCCGCCGTTGAGGAGCGCACGGGTCTTCTGACCTGTGGTCAGCTGGATACCGGCGTCCTGGAGTTCGCCTGTGGCGATGGCGGAGCCGGTGAGGTCGGCGGGACCGTCCGGTCGGTCACCCTCGATCAGCACACCCGCGACCCACCGGCGCAGCGCCGCCAGGTCGGGGCGGCCGTCGGCGTCCCGAAGGCCGGGCTCCAGGGCGTACTGGGACGCCAGGGCCGCCAGGGCGCGGAACAGGCCCTGCGGGCTCGGGTCGGCCGGCTCGGTCGGCGCGGTCTGCGGGGCCTGCTGCTCCTCGGCCCCGGCCTCATCCTCGGTCCGCGTCCGCTCCGGCTCGCGCGGGATGAGAGGTTCAGTGGTGTCCTGGCGCTTCGGGAACGCCGGGTCGGCCTCCGAATCCGACTCCCACTCCCGCTCGGGCTCCCACTCGGGTTCCGACTCCGGCTCGGTCGAGAAGATGGTCGGCGCCGCGACAGGCTCCGGCCGGGACTCGGGTCCGGTCTCGGTGATCGGGCGGACCGGCTCCGGCTCCGTCTCCGCCTCCGGCATCGCCGGGTAGGAGACGGTGACGACCGCGCTACGGCCACTCGTCCGCAGCTCCGGCTTGATGAGAGCCCGCGCACCGTGCGTCGTGGCGGCGCCGGTGGTGGTGAGGCCGAACCGGTCCGCCGCGCCCGGCGCCGCGCCCAGCGAGGCGAGCTCCTCCGTCACCAGGCGGAGCAGCACCGTGCCCGTTTCCTGGGCGCGCCGCTCGCCCTTCCGCCGGGCGTCGGCCCGGGAGCCGACGAACATCTGCCCGTTGCCGTATCCGACGATCCGGACCTGCGGCACGGCCCCGTGCGTACCGCCGCCCCGCTCGTGTGCGAAGGCCGCGAGCCGCCGGGCCAGCGGACGCAGCGCGTCCGTCTGCGCGGTGCTGACCTGGACGCCCTCGGAGAACATGACGTGGTGCGTCTCGTCCTCGGGGATCGGCGCCGGCTCCACGGGCAACGGCAGCGGGTGGTCCCGGATCACGGGACCCGAGGCGTGCGCGGCCTCGATGGCGGCCAGCGCGTCGTCCGGTACGTCGAGTCCACCCTCGACGTCGGCCATGACTCCCCCGGTCCGCACGGCCGTCGAGTCGGGCGAGGAGCGGAACACGGTGCCTTCGGCGACGTAGCGGTCCGACTCACCGAGGTAGTGGAGCAGTTCGTGGAGCAGGGCGGGGTCCCCGGCCCCGAGGTCGAGGTGCAGCTGGTCCGGCCGCGCCAGCGGCTCCCCTGCCGGGGTCGAGGAGACGGTGATCGCCTCTTCCTCGGTGTTGCCGCGCCTCAGCGCGACGCGTACGTGCAGCTGGTCTCCGGAGTTCGGGAGCCTGCGCCCGTGGTCGTTGAGCGCCCGGTCCAGGAGGCTCTGGAGCCGCTGCTGGAAGACCTCGCGCTCGTCGGGGTTCAGGCCGGTGACCGGGAGGTCCAGGGTCACGTCGCGGACCCACAGGTCCGGGGTCGCCTGGATCCGCCGGATCTGCGACCGGATCAGGGTGGTACGGCCTTCGGCCATGGTGCGCGCGGGGTCGAACCGCTCGGTGCCGAGGGTCGCCACCGGGGCGCCGTCGCGGCGCGTGGCCCAGGCGGCGTCCGCGGGCGTGCCGGTCGTGACAGGCCCGGGTCCCTGTACGCCCAGGCTGAGCAGGTCCGAGGGCGGAGCCTGGGACGGGCGGAGTCCGGTCGGACCCTGCCTGGTGCGGTACGCGTCGACCAGCGTGTCGACCCCGGCCCGGGTCCTCGCGCGCTCGACCGCGTCACGGGAGCGGATCCACTCGGGGGTGTCCTCGACGTAGTCGATCGAGAGCGGGCCGTCGGTGGCCTGGCCGCCGGTGTTCTCCCACACGTAGCCGTTGCCCGTGCGGCCTCCCCGGCGCGTGGCCCGCCCGTAGACCAGCAGCTCCACCGTGCCGTCGTCGGGGTTCACGACGTACATGTAGGAGAGGCCGCCCCAGCCCCTGCCGAGGTGCACGTGCAGGGGACCGTTGAGGTACGCCGATCCCTCTTGCGGGTCCTTCCCTCCCGAGGCCAGCCCGGCCAGCAGCTCCTCGTGCCCGGCGAGCAGGTCCTCGTGCATCCGGTTCACGTAGCGGATCTCGCCGCTGAACTCCCAGGTCCTCGGGTCGGTCGCCGTCAGCCTGGTGAAGCGCGCGCGGACCTGCTCGACCCGCTCCTCCACGGCCGCGCGGCGCGCGTCGTCGGCCCGCCGCCAGGCCGGCCTGATGGCGTCGCGCACGAGCGCGCGGTTGCCGTCCGCCAAAGCGACGTCAATGGAGCCCAGGTACCCGTCCACGTCACGGTCCAGGTCCCCGGTGAGGGGCTCCCGTGCGACGGAGTGGGCGAACGTGAGGGTGGACGCGTCCTCGGGCATTTCGGTGAGGAGTTCCACAAGGTCGGGCCGGAGGACCAGCAGGGCCGCCAGTTCCGGCTCGGCGGGCAGTCGCGTCAGGATCGCGGGGCGGTCCACGAGCCAGGCGGTCAGCTCCTCGTCCTGGGCCAGGAGCGAGGCGATGGTGGGGTCGGCCTCGGCGAGCGCCGCCAACTGTGCCGTGGCGGTCGCCGATCGGCGGTCGGTCACCGGCCCTGGGACCGGTGCGGGTACCGGGTCGGTGGAGCCCGCTGCGGGATCGGTGGCGGTTGTCGCCGGGTCGCCGGGGTCCTGGGCCGCGTCCGGTCCGGGATCCGACGTGGCCGTGGCAACGGGCGGCGCGGTGTGCTGGGCTCCGTACGCGTCGACGACCTCCCGGATCCTGCCGGAGCCGGCCTTCGCGGCCTTGCCGAGCCCGCGCCCCTTGCCGGTGCCGAGAGCGAGCAGGGCGGCCTCGAAGTGGGGCTGGGTGAAGGCGTACCGCAGTAGTTCGGGGTCGCCGAGGACGGCCTTGGCGAGCAGGGGCTGGTTGTTCAGGAGCGTGGTGAGGGCCTGGTCGGCGAAGAGCCGACGCAGGTCGTCGCCGGTCAGCTCCGGGGAGGCTACGGCCATGCTGTCGAGCAGCATCGCCCGGCCGTGCGCCTTGGCCAGGAGCGCGGAGTCGGCCGTGATCGCGGTGACGAGCCCGGGGAGGCGGTCGAGGGCGCGCCACAGCCGGCTCTGCTGGTGGGCGTGGTGGACGAGGACCCGGTGGGACCGGACCAGCGCGAGGACCCCGGGCTTGCGCAGCTGGCCGGAGAGGTCCGGTACGGCGATGAGGGCCTGGGCCAGGCCTTCGAGGCCGTGCAGGGCGGGCACCAGGTTCGGGTCCGCGAGGACGTCGGTGGCCAGGCCCATGGCGCCGAGGGGATGCAGTCCGGGATGGCTGTCGAGCAGGTCGGCGAAGCCGGGGACGGTCCGCAGGGCCTCGGACAGCCGCGGTTCGTCGGCGAACGCGGACAGCAGCTCGCGGGAGGCCAGGATCTGCTCGGTCACGGCGGACGACTGGTCCAGGCCCGCCACCAGGCGGGCGTCGGTCAGGAGGCCGCGTATCTCCTCGGCGTGCTGGAAGGCCTTGGGGCGCGTCGCGAGGGCCGCCGTGAGGATCGGCGCGTCGTAGAGGGTGCGGGCGAGGCCCGGGGTGCGCGCGACGACCGGCAGGATCGGGCTGTCGGCGTCGGCGGTCAGGGCGCGCACGAGCGTGTCGACGCGGTGGAGCCGCTCCGGGGTGCCGTCGCCGCGGAGGGCGAGCAGCTCCTCGAAGAAGGCGTCGTTGTCCAGCAGCGGTGGGAGGAGGCGGAAGCCGTCGCGCAGCAGCGCGTCGGTCATGGCCTCGTTGCGCTCGACGAAACGGTCGCCGGGCGACCCGTAGCGGAAGGCGACGGCCAGGTGCGGAATCCGGATGAACCTGAAGAGGTTCCGGTTCTCGGCGATCCGCTGCCCGGCGTCCCAGTCCCGTGCCAGCTCCTCGACCAGGAACGAGTCCTGGACGAAGGCCTGATGGAGCGGGCCGTTGGTGCGCAGTGCGCGGGTCAGCCCGGTGTTGAGGTGGAGCGCGCGCTGGGCGCGCTTCGAGGGGTCGGTGAGAAGGGGGAGCAGGTCCGGCCGGTGGCGGACGGTGGGGAGGAGTTCCTCGTTCGCGTGCAGCAGGTGGAGGAGGCCCTCGTCGGCCGTGACGGCGTCCCGCAGTCCGGGGACCTCCTGGTACGCCTCTTGGAGAGCGTCGAGCATCCGCAGTCCGGCTTCGTCCCGCGCGCCGCGCAGCACGTTCCGGGCGGCGTCGGGGGGCAGGGCCAGGGTGCGCAACCGGGCCGCGTCATGCGGCGAGATGTCGAGGCCGGTCTCGCTCATGGTCCGCGCGTCGGCGGACACGATCTCGCTCAGGAGGCGGGCGCGGTTGTCGACGAGCGCGGTGAGGCGCTCCGGGTTCTCCCGGATGATCGTGGTGACGGCGGGCCGTTCCACGACCGCGTTGAAGAGCTCGGCGTCACCGGCGAGGAGCGGCAGCAGCGGCGCGGCCCGTTCGGTGGCGAGCGCGTCGAGCAGTCCGTCGTCGAGCAGCAGGCGGGACCAGTGCCCGGTCGTGCGCGTGGTGGTGGGAGAGTCCGGGGTCGGCGCGCTCTCGGGTGTCCGCGCGGCGGCGGCCGCGAGTTTCTTCAGAACGCGGCTGTGCCGGCCGCCCGCCTCCTTGGCTGCGGGAGTGGCGAGAAGCGCGTTCACGACGAGCGGGAACCGGGCCGAGAGTTCCAGGAGCGCGCTGTCCCCCGCCTGCAGCGCGGACAGGGCGTCCGGCGCCTGGTGCAGCAGGCGCATGACGTCTTCGTGCTGGTTGAAGACGGAGAGCAGCAGGCCGTCCCGGCCGGTGCCCTCGGCGAACCCTTCCGTCGTGGTCGCGACGGCGAAGTAGTTCGGGTTGATCATGGCCCGGATCATCCAGGCCCCGCTGCGGACGTACGTCCCCGCCATCTCCGGGCGCTCCCGCAGCCGCTGCGCGAACACGCCGAGTTCCTCGGTGTACACGGTGCTGATGCCCTGGACCCAGCGGTGGCGGAGCAGCGCCCGGAGCACACCGGGGACGAGCAGCGTGTCCGTGTGGGTCAGGAGCAGCTCGCGGGCGTCCTTGCCGTCCCTGGGCCGCAGCAGGCGCCGGTACTCGTGCGGTCGGGTGAGCAGTTCGGGGTTCCGTAGCAGGATGCCGGTCAGTTCCGGGTGATCGGCGAGGTCCGCGACGACGTCCGGCGGGAGGGCGGCCCCGTCGCGGCTGCCGGCGGGCGGCGCCGCCGAGGTGAGGACCTCCTCGATGGTCGCGCGGTCCCCCGCGGCCAGCGCCGCCACGAGTGCGTCCGGCCGGTACGAGAGTGTCGCGGCGAGCCGGGAGTTGGCGTACGCGGTCCGCAGCAGCCCGGGGTCGTCGGCCAGTCTCCGCCCCAGGTACGGCACGTCCAGGAGGACGTCGGAGAGGGCGGGGTCGCTGTCGAGCACGGCCGGGGTGTCGGGGTCCCGGTGCGCGGCGGCCAGCATGCCGGGAACCCGCAGCACGGTCTTGATCTGGGCCGGGTGGGCGCGCATCGCTGCCAGCAGGGGACCGTCGGTGAGGAGCCGGTGGATCTCGTCCGTGTCGGCGAAGCCGTCCCGGCGGTCGTACATCTCGTACTGGAGGTCGAGGTTGTCCTTGAGGGCTCCGAGCACCCGGAGCAGCTCCGTCCTGCCGTCCGGGCCTTGGGCGTGGAGTCCGACGATCAGCTGCGCGACCGGGGGAATGTCGGCCACCAGGACGTCCAGCATGGACAGCTGGTCGTGCCCCATGACGAGCCGCACGAGTTCGAGGTCGCCCTTGAGAGCCATGACGACGCGGTGATTGCGCAGGACGATGTGGCGGACGTTCCGGTCGTCCTCGAGGACGCCCAGGGTGGCGTGGTCCCCCAGGATCCGCCGCACGGCGTCCTCGTCGCGCAGCAGCGGCCCGACCTCACCCTGCAGGTCCGGGTTCCCGAGCGTGTCCAGCAGATCCGGGTGGTCGGCGAGCGGCGCGATGAGCCAGGGGGCGCCGTCGATGGCCTTGGCGAGGTCGGCGGAGCGGCCGGCGGCCTCCATGACCGGCCGGTTCTGGGCGAGCGCGACCAGCGTGGACGGCCGCAGCTTGTCGGGCCGGTCGGGGTGCCGCTGGTGGGAGAAGAGGAACGAGAGCACGGCGCCGTCGACGACGAACCCCGGGACGCTCCGCGTCAGTTCGCCCGCGTAGTCGAGCAGGATCGGCACCGCTTGGTCGAGGAAGTCCTCTCGATCCCCGTCCTCCCGATCGCCGCCCGGGTTCAACGCCCGCCACTGGTCGTAGGCGTCGCCGATGAGTTCGCGGGCGTTGTCGATGGTCAGCGGAGCCGTACTGACCGCGTTCGCCGCTTCGTACGGAGGCGGTGCCGCGGGGCCGGCGAAGGCGGCCGGGTCGATCCCGGCGACCGTGTCGGGCCCGGTCGAGCTGCCGGCCGCAGCGGGCCCCGGCGTGTTCCCGGTGTCCCGTCGCTGCGGGTTCTTCCTGGTGTTCCTGCTCTTGCTCTTGCCCCTGCCGGCGCCGACCCGACGGAGCGGGTCCGGCTCGGCGGGGGGCAGGGTCGCCACCAGGTCGTTGCGGACCGCCCGGGCGGCCGCCCAGTCGTCGCCTCCGTCGGTCGCCATGAAGTACGCCAGCCGCCGTACCACCTGGTCCTCGGGGGACAGTTCCCCGAACGGTGTCCTGTTGTCCACGGACACCGGCGCCACAGGGCGTACCTCGGCGAAGAGCGTGCGCGCCCGCGCCACCGTCCGCCCCAGCTCGCGGCGGCCCCGGGCCGGGCGCATGAGCCGGTCCCAGCGCACGGCGAACACGGCTGCGTCGAACTCGGCGTCCGGCCCGGCGACCGTGGCGGGCGCCAAGGGTGCGGGGCCGCTTCGCATGCCCTCCACCACGGTGGCCAGGTTGCCCGGGTCACGCAGTTGGGCCACCAACTCCTCGGAGGCCCGGAACTCCGGCATCCCCTCCACCTCGCTGATCGGCAGCGGGCCGGCGATCGCGACGCCCCCGTGTCCGTCCCAGCGGTAGTCGTTGTCGTTGCGCCGCGTACTGCGTCCGTACACCAGCGCGTCGATCAGACCGGTGGCCGGATTCATCACGTACGCGAAGGAGATGCCGCCCGTACCGCTGTCCGCGTGCGCGTGCAGCGCCCTGTTCAACCGGATGCGGTTCTCCTCGGCACCGGTGCCGCGGGCGACCCGCGCCACATCGGTCGCGTACTGCGCGAACCAGTCCTTGCCCCGCTTGTCGCCGTACACCACCTCCCCGCTGTGGACCCACGTCTGCCGGTCCACCGGCGAGAACCTCCGCAGGCGCTCACGGATCTCGGAGA
This sequence comes from Streptomyces sp. NPDC001927, assembly GCF_053594455.1. Taxonomy (NCBI): domain Bacteria; kingdom Bacillati; phylum Actinomycetota; class Actinomycetes; order Kitasatosporales; family Streptomycetaceae; genus Streptomyces; species Streptomyces sp. NPDC001927. The sequence goes on from NZ_JBSFEN010000001.1 coordinate 374,313, forward strand.
TCCGCCTGTCCTCGGCCGCCCGGCGCGCGTCCGCGAGCCGCCGCCAGGAGACCATGGCGGCGTTCTTCACCGCCTGGTACCCCTCCGTGGTCGACGGATTGGCGTCCAGGGACTCCTGGTACTCCTGGAAGTCCGCCTCGAAGTTCCCCGACAGCTGCGTCGACGCGGCGAACGTCGTGAACGCGTAGTCCATCAGCGTGCGCGGACGGGACCGCACCGCCTCGTAGACGCCCGGGGCGTGGAACAGCAGCTCCTTCAGTTCCGGGTGTGCGGCCAGGGAGTCGGCGATCTCGGGCGTCGACCCGATCCACCCCGTGATCTCGGCATCGGCCAGGGCGGCGGGGTCCACGGCCGCCTCGGGTCCGGCCGTCGCCGGCCGCTCGTTCCGCGCGGGCCCCGGTACGGGTGCCGCGGTGCTCTGTTCCTGGTCGACGGAGGTCGCACGTACGGGGGCGGGGGCGGCGGCGCGGGCCTCGCGGGCGGCGCGGGCGGCCTCCTTCTTCGCGATCCGGCCGGCGACCTCCGTACGGACCGCCTCCGGGCCGCGCGCGACCAGCGCGGTGAACCGCCGGGACTCGGCGAGCCCTCGGGCCTCGGTGGCGAACTCCGGCGTGGTCAGGGCGTAGTTCAGCAGGTCGGGGTCGGCGAGGACGAGCCCCGCCAGATCGCGGTGCCGTTCGAGGGCCGTCATCAGGCTCTGGTGTGCGAGCAGTGCGGCGGCCTGGTCCCGGTCGAGGGCCATCGGCGAGTCCATCAGGGCCCGTTGGAGTCCGGGCTGCCTGGTGAGCGGGCGCAGCAGGGCGGGCCGGTCGAGTACGGCCTCGGCCAGGCCCGACTGGCGGGCCAGCGCGCTCCACGCGTCGCCATGGGTGATCGCGTCCTGCACCAGACCGCGCTGGACGCGGAGCACGTCCCACAACTGCGGCCGGCCGGTCAGCTGGTCGATCAGGGTGGTGTCGAGAACCAGCGCCGACACCAGTTCGGGGCGGCCGCGCAGGGTGGGCACGGCGGCCGGGTGGTCGGCGAGGGCCGTGATCAGCCCGGGGCGCCGGGAGAAGAGCGCGACGGCGTCCTCGTTGTGGCCGAGCAACTCGGAGAACCCCGGCAGGGAGAGGGCCGCGTCGACGAGTTCCCGGTGGTCGAGCGCGGTGAGCGCGAGCTCGGTCCTGCCCAGGATCAGCTGGGCGACGTCCTCGTTCTCCGAGAGCGCGGCCATCAGGTCGCGGTCGCGGAGCAGCTTCAGGAAGTCGTCACCGGTCGGCAGCACGCCCGGGTGGTCGGCGAGCGCGCGGGTCACCACCGGAGCGCTCACCAGGACGTCGGTGAGACCGGGGTGGTCGACGATCGCGGCGAGGGACTCCGCACCGGTGGTCAGCATGGCCTCGACGAGCACATTCAGGTTCGCGGTCCGCTCCGGCGTGGCCACGGGCACCAGCTCGGTCAGCTGCCGGAAGAGGACGGGCGCCCGCTGGAGGACCTCGATGACGCCCGGGCGATCGAAGGCGGCTTCGGCGAGGGGCTCGCTCACGCCGAGGATGTAGAAGGCACCGTCGTGGTTGGTCATCAGGGTGCCCATGGCGGTGTTGGAGTACACGCGCCATATATGGCGATTCGCCGGCAGCATCGATCTGAGGTTGTCGTTCTTGGCCAGCATGTCGCGGAGGAAGTCGGTGGCCAGGAAGGCCGCGGAGAGCTTGGCGTTGACGGCGAGGGTCCGGGTGAATCGCTGGTCGAGGAGCAGAGTGCGGGTACGCGCTTCTCCCACGACGAGCGGCAGCAGTTCGGGGCGCCGCCGCAGCAGGGGCCCGAAGTGCGGGTTCTCCATCAGGAGATGCCGGATCGAGGCGCTCTCGGCCGCGGCCTCCCGCAGGCCGGGGACCATGTCTTGGGCGAGGTGCGCTTCCGTCAGGTTGGCCAGGTGGGCGGCACGCTCCTGATCGGTGTCGTCGTCCGCCTCCGCCGTCCGGAGCGCGGCCCGGCCGTCGGCGAGCGGTTCGAGCACGAGATCGTGGATCCGCCGCAGCGCGGGTTCGACGCGCCAGCCCTCCTCGGTGAATTCGAGCGGTCCGACGGATGCGATCTCGGCCCGCAGCGCGGCCATGGGATCGACGGGTGCGGCCGGGCCGTCGGCGTTCTCGGGGTCGGTCCGGTCGCGGAGGATGCCCGCGAAACGGTCGGGGTCCGCGAGGAACGCGTCACGGAACGCGGGGCGTCGCACGGCCGAGGCGAGCAGGTCGGGCTCCGCTCCGAACGCCCGGACCAGATCCGTGTTCTCCTCCTCGGCGAGGACCTCCAGGAGATTCTCGTCGCCGAGGAACCGGACCCAGTCGTCCGGGCTCAGCCGCGAGCCGTCCTGGCGCGCCGCGGCGCCGGCCGCCGCCATGACATGGAAGGTGTTGTCCAGGCCCTGGGCGCTGATCAGGATGCTCGGCTCGTTCTGCATCGCCCTGGAGACGACCCGGAACTGCCGCACCAGGTGGGACAGCGCGCCGTCGTCCTCCATGAGCGCCGGCACGACCTGTCGGTTCTGCGCGGCCGCGTACCCGATGTCCGCGTCCTTGTGGGCGGCGGCGAGCAGATGGGCGTCCCTCCTCGCCCTCTCCCAGATTCCCTCGATCCGGGGCAACTTGAGCAACCGCTCGCCCGCGCCGAAGGCCATGAGGAACGCGAGACCAGGGCTGCGAAGGGTGTCGTCCCGGGAGTCGACCGGCACCTCTTCGAGGAACCGCACCATCCTGTCCCGCTTGCCCGGATGTGTCAGGAGGACGCTCACCATCGCGGGGTGCCAGAGGGCCATCCGCAGGACCGCGCGGACCGGGAGGGAGGCGTCCTCGGCCATGGCCTTGCGCAGCGGCTGGGCGTCGTCGCCGAGCAGCCTCCGCAGCTCGTGCGGGTAGCGCAGCTCGCCGATGTGCTGGGCGAGAACCCGGGGGAAGTTCCCTTCCCGCACGAACCGGCCGATCATCTCCCGCTGGTTGGCGAAGAGGGCACGGATCGACGGATGCGCCCACAGCCGGGTCGGCGGCGGCGCGTCGCTCGCGACCCGGCCGGGTGCCTCTGCCTGGTGCGACGCCTGCGCCAACGCCGTCCGCAACTCGTCCGGGCTGCCCAGCAGAGCGTCGAAGACATGCGGATTCGCCGACAGCACCCGCACCAGGTCCGGATTCCCGTACGCGGTGTCGAGCAGCTCCCCCGACCCGGCCAGCTTCAGCGCGAGTTCCGGGCTCTCGATCAGGACGTCGGACAGATCCGGGTCCGTGTCCATGGTCTCCAGGATCGCCGGATCGGCTGCCGCCACATCCAGCATTCCCGGGATCGCCAGCACCGTCCTGGTCTGCCACGGATGATGGCGCATCGTCCGCAGCAGATCGTGACTGGCGAAGAGCTTCGGGTACGCGTCGGCCGGGAGAACCCGCTCGTTGGTGAGCAGCGACATCGTCAGGTCGATGTTGTCGTCGAGCGCCACGAGGACGGCGTTCCGCTCGGTCGCGTTCCGCTGCTTCAGGAATGTCCGGAAGCCGGGGCTCTTGTCGCTGAGCACGACGCCGGCCGTGGCGAAGTCCCGGAACAGGTCACGGAGAATGTCGGTCCGGCCCGGGAAGTACCCGACGAACGCGAAGTCGAGGGTCAACCGGTCCCTGAAGGCGTTGTCCTCCTCCATGGCGTCCAGCAGTTCCGGGCTGTTCAGCAGGACCCGCGTCTCGGCGGGCCAGTTCCCCAGCTTCCGTGCGAAGTCCTGACGGGTGGGATTCGCCAGCAGTCGGCGGAGGTTGGGGCGCGTCGAAAGCCGCTCGGGCAGGTAGGGCAGGGCGGCCGCCAGCTTGGCCGCCGGCAGGGAGTCGGAGACCGCCACCAGCACCTCGGGGTGGCGCACCAACTGCCGAATCACGTCCCGGGACGGTTCGCGCGGGCCGTCGCTGCGCAGGGCGACCAGGAAGTCGGCCACTTCGAGACCCAGTCCGCCGGGGATCTCGGCGGAGTGGCCGACGAGGAAACGGGCGACGGCGTCGGTCGTGCGCGCGCGGACGGTCTCGGTCGGTGGAACCGTGGGCGGGTGCTCCTCGTTCCAGCGTGTGACGGCCCGTTCGGCGAGCCGCCGGGCCTCGGGCAGGGTGATCTGGGTGGCGGCGGCCCGGGTGGTTCCGGAACCGGCCGGAGGAGTCCCGCGGGTGCCCGGAGCCGGGCCCGGGGTGGTGTCGGTGGCGGCCGGAGTGGTGTCGGTGGGGGCCGTTCCGGTGTCGCCGGCGGACGGAACGGGGTCGGCGGCCGTGCCGGGGCCGGTGGAGGTCGAGGGGGCATTTCGGTCCTTGGTCCCCTTGGACTTCTTTCCCTTCTTCCGCTTGAGCGGGGGCCCGCCAACCTTCAGCAGCGGGTTCGGCACGGCGGCGGGCAGCGCCGTCACGAGGTCGAACAGCCTGTTCTGTATCGCGTCCTCGTCCCCGAGGCCGTCGGTCACGGCGAAGTACGCCAGGCGCCGCACCACCTGGTCCTCGGCGGACAGCTGGTCGAACGGGAGGGTGTTGTCGACGAAGGTCGACGGCAGGTGCCGGACCGAAGCGAACCGCACGCGTGCCTCGGCGACCGCGGCTGCCAGCTTCACGCGGTCCTGGCGCGAACCCATGAACCGGTCCCACCCGGCATGGAACGCGGCCAGGTCGGAGTCGCCGGCCGGCCCGTTGTCCCGTGCGCCGTCCGGCCTGTTGTCCCGTGTGTCGGCCGGTCCGTCGACCGGCCCGTTGCCCGGTCCGTCGTCCGTGACCAGCGGCGCCGCCTGATCCTGCGGCGCCGGGCCGCCCCAGCCCGCCGGTCCCTTCCGCAGCCCTTCCACCGCGGCCGTCACACCCTCCGGCGTCCGCAGCGCCTCGACCAGCCGTACCGAAGCCTGCAACCGAGGGTGGTCCTCCGCCTCGGTGATCGTCAGCGGGCCCGACACCGGCTTGCTCCCGTGCCCGTCCCACCGGTAGCCGTTCCTGGTCCGGCGTGTACTGCGCGCATAGGCCAGCGCGTCGACCAGGCCGTCCTCCGGGTTGAGTACGTACGTGAAGGAGACACCGCCCGAACCGCCGATGCCATGGGCGTGCATGGCCGTGTGCACCGCCACGCCACCCTCACGGACGCCCGTGCCGGTCGCGACCCCCGTGAGCTCCCCCTCGAAGGCCGCGAAGTGCTCCCGCCCGTACTCCTCCCCCTTCGGGTGCGCGTACACCACCCGCCCGCTGAGCTCCCACGTCGACGTGTCCACCGCCGAGAACCTGCTCAGCCGCCTGCGGACATCCGCCAGCCACCCCTCCTCGGCCTCCCGCTGGACGGACTCCATGCCCCGCCAGGTCGCGAGGGTCGCGTCCTTAACCGCCCGGTACCCCTCCGGGGTCGACGGCATCACGTCCAGCGACTCGTGGTACGCCTGGAAGTCGGCCTCGAAGTTCCACGAGAGCCCTTCCGACGCGGCGAAGGTCGTGAACGCGTAGGACGTCAGCGTCCCGGGGTCTCGGTGCACCACGTCGAACAGACCCTGCGAGTAGAAGAGCAGGCTCCTGAGTTCCGGGTGCTCGGCGAGCGTCGCGTCCACATCGGGCGTGTCCGCGATCCAGTGCGCGATCTCCTGATCCTGCCAGGGAGGGATCGCCGCCTCGGCCTCCGCCTCGGCCTGCGCCGAGGCCTCCGACCCGGACGTAGGCGGTGTGTCGCTCCGGGGCCCGCTCAGCGGGGAGGCCGGGTCGGCGGGCTCCTCGTCGCTCGTGGTTCCGGCCGACTCGTCCGGGCCCGGGCCCGGACGAGCGGCGTCGGTCTCCGTCTCCGTCTCCGTGGCCGGGCGCGGAGCGTGGCGGTCGGCGTCCTGGGAGGCGATCAACGCCCGGAGCGCGTCGGCACCACCCGAGACCAGGCGCGCCGTCGCCGAACGGCTGCTGGTGTGGTCCTTCACTGTGCGGGCGAAACCCGGGGTGCTCACGGCGGCCGCCAGTAGCTCGGCGTCACTGACGACGAGTTCCGCCACCTCCGGCTGGGAGCCGAGGACCGCCATGAGGCCCTCGGAGCCGAGGAGGCTCCGGGCCTGCCCGGGGGTGAGGACGGTACCCGTGGACATCAGGATCTGCCAGAGTTCCGGCCGGCGTTCGAACCGGCCCAGCTGCCGCGGAGCGTCGATCAGCGCCCCGACCAGACCGGGCTGCGCCACCAGTACCTGCCAGGCCTCCTTCTGCTCCGCGGCGTCCTGCACCAGCACGCGGTGGACCCGCAGCAGGTCCCACAGCATCGGCTGTGCGGACAACTCGTCGACGAGGCGGGGGTCGGCCCACAGCGCGGAGACGAGGTCGGGCCGGCCGCGCAGCGTCGGGACGACCGCCGGGTGATCCCGAATGGTGTCGATCAGTCCGGGGTGCGTGGTGAGCAGCGCGAGGACGTCCGCGTTGTGGCTGAGCAGATTCGCGAGTGCGGGCACCTCGTTCATGGCGACGACGAGCGGCGGGTTGTCGAGGGCGGCGAGCGCCAACTCCCTGCTGCCCAGGACCTGGCGGGCAACCGCCTCCCCTTCCTGCAGAGAAGCCACCAGGTCCACGTCGTCCAGCAGTGCTCGGAAGGACTCGGCTGTCGGCAGGACCCCTGGCTGCTCGCCCAATGCCCTGGCCACGTTCGGCGTGAGGGCCAGCACATTGATGTTCGCCGGGTCGTCGACGACCACGTCGAGCGAGTCGAGGCCAAGGGTCAGCGTGGCCCGGACCACCATGTCCAGGTGCTCGATCCGCTCGGGGGACCGGTCGCCCAGGACCTCGTAGAGGCGGTCGACGACGTCGTGCGCCCCGGCGAGGACGTCGGAGACTCCGGGAACGTCGAAGACGGCTTCGGCGAGCGACTCACTGGCGCTCAGCACCTCGAGGGAGCCCTCGACGAGCGAGAAGATGTCGGTCACGGCCTGGTTCGACGTGACGCGCCACATGTGGCGGTTGTGGGCCATGGCCCATCTGATCGGCTCGTCCCTGTGCGCGGACTCGCGCACTTGCGCGTCGGTCAGGAAGGCGTTGTACAACTTGGGGTTGGTTGCGAGGGCCTCGGTGAAGGACCGGTGCTCCTCCAACGTCCTGCGTACGTCGGCATCGGCCACGACCAAGGGCAGGAGGCCCGGGCGGGTCCGCAACGTCGGCGTGAACGCGGGGCCGGACATGAGCAGGTACCGGATCGACACACTGTCCGTGGCGGCCCGCAGCAGACCGGGGACTTCTTGGAAGGCCAGATGCGCGGCCCGGAGCCGGTCGGTGAGCCGGGCGCGCTCCGACGCGTCGTCCTCCCCAGGCCACCTCCGCTGGATCGCCGCCAGGCCCTCCTCCATCGGCTGGAGCACCAGGTCCAGCGTCTCGTGGAACGACGGGAGGATCTGCCAGCCCTCCTCCGTGAACCCGGCTTCGCCCGTCTCCTCGATCTCCGCGGCCAGCGCGGCGTGATCGTCCCCGTGCCGGGCGAACCGTGCGGGGTCGCTGATCAGGGCATCGCGGAAGGCGGGCCGCCGCATGGCCGAGACCAGCAGCTCGGGGGCGGCCCCGAACGCCTGGGGCAGAGCGGCGTTCTCCTCCCGGGCGAGGACTTCGAGCAAGTCCCCGTCCGACAGGAAGCGGTTCCAGACGTCGGCGCCGACGGCCTTCTCGTCCGGGTACGCGATCGCGGCGGAGTCGGCCATGTCGTGGAAGAGTTCGCCCCGGCCCTGAGCGACGGTGAGGATCTCCGGGTTCTCCCGCATCGCGATGCTGACGTGCCGGAAGGCCCGCACGAGCCGGAACAGGGCGCCCCGGTCCGCGAGGAGAGGCGTCAGGGTCTCGGCGTCCGAGAGGAGCATCCCCGCGTCCAGGTCTTTGAAGAGCGCGGCGAACACCTGGGAGTTCATCTGGGCGTGATCCCACAGGTCTGCCACCGCGGTCACGCTGATGACGGCTTCCTTGGCACCGCTGACCACGAGGAAATGGGCGAGGGCCGGATTCTCGATCAGCGCGTCGATGGCCCCGGGATTCTCGTCGGTGAGCGTTGCCACCGCCAGGCTGACGTTCGCGTCATGGACGAGTGCCTCGCGGAGCGACTCGTGCCGGCCCGCCGCGCGCAGCACCGCGTCGACCGGGAAGTCCGGTGTCGAGGCGAGGACGTCTCGCAGATCGGCGGACTCGTCGCTCAGCAGCCTCCGCAGTTCGTGCGGGAAGCTCAGGGCTCCGATGTGGTCCGCGAGAACCTTGGTGAAACCCGCTTCCCGCGCCAGCCGGTCGAGGAATTCGTGGGGGTCGGGATACGCGGCGACGACCAGCGGCTCGGCCAGCAGCCGCCGCAGCGGTGCCGCGTTCTCGTCGACCTCACCGCGCGGCGGCCACGCGTACGTGTCCTCGGCCACCAGCGCCGCCCGCAGCGACTCCGGCCGGTCCAGCAGGAGGTCGAAGGCGTCCGGATGCGCCGACAAGACCTCCACCAGGTTCTCGTTCCCGTACGCCGCCCCCAGCAGGTCCGGCGATCCGGCCAGCGTCACGGCCAGGTCCGGGCTCTCGATCAACACGTCGGACAGGTCGGGGTTCTCGTCCAGCGTCCGGATGATCGCGGGGTTCTCGGCCGCCCGGTCCAGCATCCCCGGGATGGCCAGCACCGTCCTGGTCTGCCGCGGACGCTCGCGCAACTCCTTCTGAAGTGCGTCATTTCGGAAGAGGGTCCGGAAGGCCGCGGCATCGGGCAGGTTCTGGACGTTGTCGACGATCGCGGCGAGCAGTGCGACGTTGTCGTCGATGTCCGCGAAGGTGAGGTGCCGCTCGTCGTCGTCCAGGGTCCTCAGGAACTCGCTGAACGCCGGAGCCACCCGGACGACCATCATGACCGCCGAACGGAGGTCGGCGACCAGCTCCCGCAGGATGTCGAGCCGGCCCGGGAAGTCGTTCACGACGTACGCGTTGCTGATGATCCTGGAGCGGAACACGTCGTCGGACTCCATGGCGTCGAGCAGCGCCGGGCCGGCGATCATCCTCTCGGTCGCGGCCTCGTCCTGGAGGAGGTTCCAGGCGGGGCGCGGGTAGTCCCGGTCGGTGAGGTACGCGAGGAGGTTCGGACGGGTCGAGAGCTGCTCCGCCAGGTCGGGATGGGTCACCATCAGGCGAGCGGCCAGGTCGGAGTTGGCGGCCGCCACCAGCACGTCGGGGTGGCGTACGAGTTCGCGCAACGTCGGCCGCGGGACGGCCGACATGTCCGAGCTCCGCAGGGCGACCAGGAGGTCGGCGACCTCGATGCGCAGCTCCGGCGGGATGACCGAGGAACGGGCCTCGAGGAGGCGCGCGACATCGGAGATCGCGCCCTCGGGGTCGGCGGCGACGTTCCTCGTGGCGGGGGCCTCGGAGTCCGCCTCCGAGGCGGCGTCGGGGTCCGCGTCGGACGGGGGGACCCACCTCGGGTTCTCCTCGATCCAGCGCGTCACGGCACGCTCGGCGAGCCGCCGGGCTTCCTCGCCCGTGATGCGAGCGGGCGGGGCACCGACCGTGCTCGTGGACGGTGCGTCCTGGCTCGTCGACGGGCCCGGCGCTCCGGTCGTGTCGGGCGTGGAGTCCGTCGCCGGGACCGCCGCCTGCTGCTGATCGTCCTGGGACTGCTTCTTCCTTTTCTTCTTCTTGCCGTTGCCGCCGCCTTCCCGCACGAACGGGTTCGGCGGCTCCTGAGGAAGGTCCCCGACCAGCCGCTCCGCGAGGGCTCGAGCCCCCTCGATGTCGCCGGGCCAGGTGTACAGGTGGTGCGCGGCACGGCGTACGACCTGGTCCCCGGCCTTGAGGCGGGTGTACGGGTCGGTGTCGCGGTCGAAGGCCACGGGGAGCCTGCGCAGCGGGGCCACGAGCTCGTGCGCGTCGGCCAGCGCCTCGTCCAGGACCTCGCTGTGGGCCTCCCGCCGGAGGCTCTCCCAGAGCCTGTCGAACGCGACCGGGTCGAAGGGCGCGGTGGAGCGGCGTACCGCGGCCTCGAAGGCGGCGTCCCCCTCGTTGAGGACCCGCGCGGCGGCCGTCCGGGCCCCCTTGGAGTCGTCGGGGTCGCGGAAGAGGTGGGCCGCCGCGGTTTCGGTGAGCATGATCCGCTGCGCCGGGGTGACCATGGCACCCCGGTCCGTGAGGAGGTCGCTCACCACGGCCCGGGCCTGCCGGGTGACCCTGGCGACCTGAGCCACCTGATCCAGCGCCGAGGGAGCCGTCGCCCCGACGGGGGGCGGGGTGGTGAGGTCTCCCGAGGATCGATCCTTCGAGTCGAACCGCGCGTTCTGGCGCCAGGACTCCACCAGGACCGTGAGGTCGGGATGATCGGCGCGTGCCAGGTCGGGAACGTCCGAGGAATACTCGTCGAGGAAGGGGGCGAGGCCCTGCTCGGGATCCGTCAGTTCCTGCCAGCCGACCTGGTGGTGGGCGGCGACCGCCATGAGCCAACCCGCCCTGCGCCGGGCCTCGGCGATCTGGCGGGGCCGGTAGTCGCGTTCGGCGAAGCTCCAGCGCGCCAGAAGCGTCAGATCGCGCGTCACCACGTTCCCGCCCTCGCGCAGGACCGGACCGAGCACGGCGGAGACGTGAAGGGGGTCGGCGCCGAGTTGGCGGGCGATCGTGAAGAGGTTCTTCGGGGTGACCCCCAGGTCGGCAGCGATCCGCGGCAGGTCGTCGGGGATCCGCCCGATGGTCTCGGCGAGGATGAGGATGTCGGTGCTCTTGCGCAGCCCGATCTCCCGCCGCAGCCGGTCCGTCGCGTTGACGTCGAACCAGCCGTACCGGAGCAGCCGGCGGGCGCGCCGCCGACCGGTCCGCAGGTGCTTGGAGATGACCGCGACCAGTTCGGGCGAGCGGTCGGGGCGTGCGCCACGCCGCGGGTACGAGGGAGCTGCCTCGGTCCCCGTGTAGCCGGGCAGCTCCGGCTCCGGCTCCTGCTCCGCGTACGCGGGCGGTTCCGGCGAGGAGTCGTCCGACGGCGGCAGGAGCGGTGCGGACTCCTCGTCGTCCATGGCGTCGGAGTCCTCGTACACCGTGCTGTCCCCGTCCTCGTCGGGGAGCCGCTGCCAGCCCTCCTCCGAGGAGAGCGAGTCGACGGACGGGGCGGAGGAGACGGTGGAGAAGACGGAGGCGGTGTCGCTCGCGTCGTCCGGAAGCGGGGTGGAATCCCTCCTCGGGACCGGGAACAGCGGGTCGTCGAGCAGCTGCAGCGCCCACGCGCGGGCCTCGTCCCGACGGGCGGGGTCCTTCCGGAGACCCGGGTCGCTGTGGAGGATCTCCGCGAGGCGGCGGGACGCCTGGTCGGCGCGGTCGAGTTCGGCGAACGGAGCGGGCGTGAGGGGGTCGGTGACCCGGCCGTGCTCGGCGAGCAGGGACTGCGCCGTGGCGGCGGCGGCCGCCAGTTCGGGCGTGTCCGTATTGATCTTGTCCCAGCGGCGCTGGAAGGAACGCTCCGTCGGCCGGCCGCCGCGGTCCGGGTCATCCCGCTCGTCCCGCTCGTCCCGCTCGTCCTCGACGAGGGTCTCGGAGTCCGAGCTCGTCGTGGACACGGTGTCGGGCGTCGCGCGAGGCTCCCGTTCGGGTGCCAGGGAGGACTCGGTCTCCGGGCGGGCCGGTCCGGGGTCGCCGTCGAGCAGGTCAAGGGCTCGGGCGAGGGCCTCGTCCCGACGTTCGTCCTTCTGGAGGCCGCGGTCCTCGAAGAGGAGGACCGCGAGGCGGCGCAGGGCACGGTCGTCGTCGCCGAGCCGGGAGTACGGCGTCGAAGAGAGGGGCTCGGTGCTCCGGCCGAGGTCGGCCATGAGCTTCCGGGCCTTGTCGACCGACCGGACGAACCCCATGGTGTCCGTGGGGAGTTGATCCCAATGGGCCTGGAAGTCCCCGTCCGACAGCCGGTCCGTGGACCGGGTCGACTCCTCGGGCCTGGACGCGCCCAGCCAACGGTCGCGGTCCTTGCCGCTCCCGCCCTTCCTGCCCCGGCGGGTGGCCCTGGGCAGCCGTGCGACGGTCACGGGGCGTCCGTCCTGGGCGCCGACGAGCACCGTACCGCCGTTCGGCTGGACGACGTTGACGGTGAGTCCGTACACCTGGCCGGCCACGAGCGGCAGGATGTCGTCCGTGGCGTCGGACGCGGTGGTGTACGTCCGCATCGCCTCGGCCAGCGAGCGCCGTTCGTCGTCGCCCCAGGTGTTGTGGACCCTCTGGAGCTCCTGGGCGTAGATCTCCTGCCGCGACAGGGTCTCCCCCTGGCGCAGCCGGTCCGCCGTACGGTCCTCGGCCACCGCAACCTGCGCCTGGGTGTCGACGGTGCCCCAGAGCGAACGGGAACCGGCGTCGGCGGGCGTGTCCAGCTCGGCCACGAGGGCGTCCGACAGGCGGGCCCGGACGTCGGCCGGCGTACCGGTGACGACATCGGGGGCGGCGGCGCCGAGCGCGAGGACGAGGCTGTCCTCGCCGGGGGCGGAGGCGCGCGGGATCGCGCCCTGGCCGATCAGGAAATCCTGCTGACTTACCGTCAGTTCACGCTGCCCGGGGACCTCCTGTGCGATCAAGGGCGATTCGCCGGCAGTGGTGGTTGTGGTCGTGCTGGTCGTGTCGGTCGTGGTCGTGCTGGTCGCGTCGGTCGTGCTGGTGACGGTGGACGTGTCGGTGGTGGTGTCGGTGATGGATCCGTCGCTGGAGGGGGTGTCCAGGAGCTCGAACTCCAGGTCGCCGGTGTTGAAGTAGCGGGCCTCCGGAGTGGGTGCGAGCACCGGGTCTTCGCCGAGAGTCTGTACCGGATTCCCGTCGACGGTGGGCTCCGGCATCTGCCAGGGCTCCGGCGTGACGTCCCCGGCCACGGGGTTCGCACCCGGCAGGGTTCCGGGAGTGGATCCGGGGCGGCCCTCCGGGATCGAACGATCGTCCCGACCGCCGGGCGCGGGCGTGGGCATGGTCGTGCCGGCGGGGTTCCCGGCCGGGTCGGCCCTGAACTGCTGCGGCTCGTTGGGGAGTTGACCTGAACTCTGGACGGGGCCGCCGCGCAGGACGTCCTGGACGGAGGCGGGCGTCGTGGACGGCGGCGCCGGGGTGTCGCCGCCGGGTCGGTACGTGGAGAGGTCGGGGAGGTCCTGGACGCCGGTGGACACGGATGGAGGGCGGCCGGAGCCGTCCCCGCCGGGCATGCCGGTGCCGTTCGGAACCCCGTTCCTGTTCCCGCTGCCGCTGCCGTTCTCGTTCGTGCCGGTGAAGGTGTTCGGGTTTCCGCTGCCGTCCCAGGTGCTGCTTCCGTTGGGGCCGGGGTTCGTGCCGCCGCTGGTGCTCCGGTCGGGGTTTCCCCCGCCCGAACCGTTGTCTCCGCTGAGGTCCGAGGACGTCTGAGGCGGGCGACGCGTTCCGCCGCCGTTGTCCCGGTCGAGGTTCAGCGGGAACCCGGAGCCCGTACCCGGCCCCCCGTTCGTGCTGCCGTTCGCGTCCCGGTCGGTGTTCCCGTCCTGAGTCCCGTCCGAGCTCAGGTTCCGGGGCGGCCAGACTCCGGAGCCGGTGTTCACCCCGTTCGGGGTCGGCGGAGGGTTCACCCAGTTGTTGTGGAACCAGTGCGCGGCGCCCTCCACGCCCTGCTCCAGGTTCCGTTCGACGACGGAGCTGCCGCCGGCCGAGAGGACGGTCGACCAGGTGAAGCCGGGGCCGCCGAAGATGGCGGCCATCACTCCGGCCGCGAGAGCCTCGCCGAAGCCTTCGGACGCGAAGTCGTTCGCGTTGCCGAACGTCTCCTTGGTGAACCGGTTCCAGTTAGGCGGGTTCATCCAGGAGTCGCCGAAGTCGTTGTCGTTCCGGCCCAGTTTGGACAGGAGGTCCTTGCCTCCCTTGAACACGTTCCCGAAGATCTCACCGATGGCGCCCGCGAAGAAGCCGAAGAGGGCGTCCTTGCCGATGGACTTGAAGTCGAGGGACTCCCGCCGGAAGTTCTTGTTGCCGAAGGCCATGTTGCCGAGCTGGACGGCGAACGCGAGGAGCGCCTCCTCGACCGCCTCGAACACGCCGGGCAGCACCTTGATCCGCTGCATCAACTGCATGATCGAGGCCAGCACGGCGACCCGGGCGCGGTTCAGGATGGCCGTCTGGAGGCCGCCCAGACCGCCGAAGCCGAACGCGGCGAGGAACGCCACCCAGGCGAGCAGCGCCAGCATCTGGAGCAGGGCCGCCATGATCTGCCAGTACATCTCGTACAGGTCACGCGACTTCTGGTCCAGGTCGATCCGCACGTCGCGCAACTGCTGCTGGAACTGGTCCAGATACGTCTTGCCCCGGCCGGAGGTGAAGCTCTTGACGGTCTCCTCGAACTGCTTGCGGGCCTCCTCCGGCATTCCGTCACCGATCTTCAGGGTGACGTCCCGCGCCATCTGCATCATGACGTCGATGTCGCGGGCGAGCCGCTCGTGCACCTGACCGGCGTCCTGGGCCATTTGCGGGATGCCGCTCGGCGGGTCCTCACCGATGAGGATCCTGCACAGGGTCACGGCCCACGGGGGCCACGGTCCGAGGCCGGGGTCGCCGGGGGTGCTCATCCGCGCGGGCCCGACTGGCCGTCCTGCTCCTGCTTGATCGAGGAGAGGACGTCGTTCTGGCGGTTGATGTACTCGTTGGCGTTCTTCACCGTGCCTTCGGCGAGTGCGAGGAAGACCTCGGTGAAGCCCTTCAGCGCATCCCTGATCTTCCCGGTCTGCTCCAGGTAGATCGGCCGCTGCGTCTTCGCGAACTCGTCGTCGCCCTCCCCGGGCCAGCCCTTGGTCGCGTCCGAGTCGGACTCGTAGCGCTGCACCAGGTTGTTGATGTTGGTCGTGAAGTCCCGCAGCACGTTGGAAGCGGTGATGACGTCGTCGGCTGACGCTTCGAACTTCGAGGCCATGGCCTGCTCCCGGAATCTGCCACGCTGCGGCGTGCGGCGGTGGTGCGGTGTCGAGGGGATTCTGCACCCGGAGATCCACAGACGCCTGCGTCAGTTGACGTACGTCGCGGGCCCCGGGCGCACGCGGTGGTGCGGCCGGCTCAGGGTGCGGCCGGCTCAGTCGTTCGCGTCCCCGTCGACCTCGTCGTACAGGGCACGGCCCTTGCGGCGCCTGCCGCCGGCGCCATCGGCGGGACGCTCGGGCTCCGGCGGGGCCGCCGGGCCGAGGAACTGGCCGATCAGCGCGCCCCAGTCGGCCTGCGTGCCGGGGATTCCCGGCAGCGTGGGCATCCCGGACATGGCGCTGAGCGCGTTGACGCTGTCGGTGAGCGGCTTGACCATCTCGGTCACGTCCCGGGACACGAGGGCCCTGGCGCTGCCGAACGCCTCCATCACGGAGGCCGCGAGCTGCGGGGCGGCCATGGTCCGGTACTTGTTCTCCAGAAAGCGGATACCCGCCATCTCGCCGGTGCCCGCGACGGTCACCTCGACGCTGCGGTCCTTGGAGGTGGCCGAGAGCTTGATGCCGCGGACCTGCTCCTGGGCCTGGGCGGCGGCGCGCTCCGAGGCGTCCAGGTCCGCGATGGCCATCGCGAGGCGTTCCTCGATCGAGTGCTTCGACGTGCTCATCGGCTCTCTCCCGTCATGAAGGCGTTCTTCGACCCATTGCTCGTGCCGGGCTCCGCACGGCCGAGGACCGCCGGGTTGACGTCGTCCTCGGTGCCCCAGACGTCCTCCTCCTCGGCGAGCCAGTTGGCCCGCTCGCGGTCGTTGCTCTGGGTCTGCTGACCGTTGCCGTTCTGGCCGCCGGCCGGTGGCATGTACGGGGGTGTGCCGGAGCCCGTGGCGTTGGGATTCTGGGCCATCCGGTTGGGGGAGCCTGCGGGATCGCCCACGAACTCGCGGACCCGGTCGCCGCCGCCCATGCCTCCGGCGCCGCCACCGCCCATGCCGCCCGCACCGCCCATGGCGCCACCCATGCCGCCCATGCCGGGCATCATCGGGGTCCCGGTCGGGGAGCCGCCGTTCGGCGTGCCGCCGAGGGCCAGGTCGGGGCTGCCGCCGAGGGCGTTCACCCCGTAGCCGGGGAAGTCGGTGGACACGTCGTAGCCGGCTTCCTCGTAGCGGGGCGTGGTCGCCTGGAGCGGGTTCCCGCTCCCGCTCTCCAGCGTGCCGCCGCCCCCGCCGCCGGTGACACCGCCGCCGGCGGTGTCGTAGCCGGAGGCGGTGCCCACCCCGGGAAGATCGAGGCCGGGCGGGCTCAGGGAGGGTAGCGGTGGCGTGGTCAGACTGACGTCGGGCCGGTCGCCCAGCGGCTTGCCGTCCGGGCCCAGGTACGAGGTCTCGCCGTCGGGTGAGGTCAGGGTGACGATCCCGCCCGGGTGCAGCACCTTCTTGCTGCCGTCGGGCTTCTCGGTCGTGGTCGTGCCGTCGCGCGTCGTGGTGACCTTCGTACCGTCGGGCTGCTCCGTCAGGATCGTGCCGTCGGGCCGCCGGGTGACCTTCGTACCGTCCGGGCTGGTGGTGACGGAGCTGCCGTCGGGCAGGACGGTCCTGCTGCTGCCGTCGGGGAAGGTGGTCGGCAGGCCCGAGCCGTCCCAGTCCTGCAGCGCGGGCGGCTTGACGCTGAGCCGGGAGCCGCCGCCCCCGCCGGGCACGACGGGGACGGTGGTGCCGTTGGGGCCGGTGGTCCCATCGGGGTTGGTGGTGCCGGGAAGGCCGCTGCCGCCGGAGAGTCCCGAACCGGGTCCGCCGAGTTCGGGCAGGTCCGGCTGCACCAGCCGGGACGACGGCAGGCCGGAGCCCGGGGTGCCGGAACCGGGCGTGCCCATGTCCGGCAGGCCGAGGTCGGGCGCCGGCTGGCTGACGAGGGTCCTGGGGTTGCCCGTGCCGCCGGGGCCGCCGGATCCGGTGCTGCCGGGCAGGCCGCCGGGGGTCCCACCCGGGAGGCCGTCCGGCGTGTTCAGGCCGGAGCCGCCGCCTCCCGGGTTGTTGAGGCCGGGCGGGGGGACGTTCGCGAGGAATCGGTTCGGGTCGCCGAGGCCGCCGTCGCCGCCACCCTGGTTGCCGTTGCCGTTCCTCCCGTCAGCTCCGTTCGCCCCGTTGTTCCCGTCGCCGCCCAGGTTGTTGAGGTCGGGCGGCGGGATCCTCGTGTTGTTGTTGCCGCCCTTGCCGTCGTCGCCGTTCGCGCCGTCGTCGCCGTCGTCCCCGCCGAGGCCCAGCTTGTTCAGGATGTCGTCGACGCTCTCGTTGCCGGAGCCGCCGCCCTTGCCGTCGTTGCCGCCCTTGTTGTCGCTGCCGAGCGGTGAGGTGTTGCGGGTGGCGAGCGGATTGACGAGGTCGGCCGTCGCGCTGATGAAGGCGTTGTTCACGTTGCTCATCTGCTCGGTGCCCTTCGGCACGAGCGTGCTGTCGAGGAAGTCGTTCCAGGCCTTGATGGCGTCGTTGCCGATCCTCGTCCAGGTGTCCAGCTGGCTGAGGTTCCCGTAGGTCGGGTGGTCCTGCCAGAAGGACGGGCCGGGGGCCATCCAGTAGTTGTCGCCGTTCGTGCCGGTGTCCATCAACACCTGGCCGATGTTGTTCCCCTGGATCCAGACGGCGAGGTCGTAGACCACCTTGTTCAGCGTCTGCATCGGGTTGGACAGCGAGTTCCCCGCCCAGTTGTGCCATGCCTGGACGAGCTCGTAGCCCGCCTGGTGCACCGCGTTCGCGGCGCCGATCAGGGCGTCGCCCGGCTTGGTCTGGGAGGCGCCCTGGCCGTACACCGGGTACAGGGCGAAGTTCTTGGGCGAGAAGCCCTCGGGCCTGAGCTGTTCCTTGTACCCCTTGAAGTTCTCCTCCATCCGCCTGATCAGCGCCGCGAAGGCGTCGGCGGCGGTCCCCCGCATGTCCGCGTCCTCGTGGCCGAGGGACTCGGCCCACTTCTTGAGGACTTCCTCCTGATCACGGAAGTACAGGTACGAGCGGTCGTAGGCGCCTGCGACGTCGGAGAAGGTCCGCAGCTTGACGACGTTCTGCGGGTCGACCGCGAGACCGCCGTAGTTGCCGTCCTGGGTGGAGAACGGGTTGTTCACCAGCCGGTTGAGCATGTTGAGCGGACCGAAGATGTAGTTGTCGAGCGGGGTCCCCGGGCGGGCGGGACGCTCGGCCGGGTTCCAGAGGAAATCGATGGTGATCTTGTTGAGGTTGAGGCTGCCCATGTTGCGCTGCGTGTAGTACGCAAGCACGTACGAGTGGCCGTCCACGTTCGGTCCGACGCTCGGTCCCACCTTCGACTGGACCGTCACGCTGTCGAAGGTCTCGATCGTGACGTTCATCAGCGGGACCTTGCCGTCGCTCCCGGAGAGCTCCTGGAAGAGGTTGGACCGCTCGGGCATCGGATAGCCCGTCAGGTTCTTGATGGCGTTCGCCCAGTCGTCCCCAGGCATGAATACCCTCCGCTCTTCCCTCTCGCTCTCCGGGCCGACGGCTCAGGAGTCGGTGTTGGCCGGGTCGTTCGGCAGTCCGGTCGTGTTCGGGTTGTTCGGGCTGCCGGCCGACTTGATCGTGTTCAGGAACTCCTGCGCCTTGATGTCGTCGAGCGTCCCGCCCTGCTTCTTGAGGAACTCGTCGATCATCTTCAGGAGGGTGTCCTTGATCTCCTGCGACAGGTTCTGGATGAACTGGAGGATCTTGTCGATGCTCTCCGTGAAGACCTGCGTGTTGCCGTTCAAGGACTGGCCGTGCATGTTGTCGCTGGTCGTCATCATGCCGATGGCGAGTGGCTTGACCAGCGAGAAGTTGTCCGGGTTGGTGTAGCCCCGGGCGATGTTGCGGGGTGAGAGATCGGTCCCCGAGTCCTTGCCGAGCTGTTCGAGCGTGGCGAGGAACTCGGCGAAGGGCCCGTTGATGAACGCTTGGATCGCCGGGCTGTCCAGCTTGGTGAGGTTCGCCTGGGTGGGCACGTGGACACTCCCTGGGTCCGGAGGGGTGGTCAGTAGACCTGGAGGTTGCCCCAGTCCTGGGCCAGGCCGCGGTCGAGGACGCCGTAGCTCTCGGCGATGTCGCTGAGCAGCTTTCCGCTGCCGGCCACGGCCTGCGCCGCGTGGTCGACGTAGCCGTGCCACTCGACGAACTTCTCGTTGAACGCGCCCTTGTCCATACCGACACAGCTGTCGGACCACTGGGCGATGGCCGTCTGGAGATTGTTCAGGACGGTGTCGATGGCCTCGCTCGCGTTGATGAGCTGGGCGGTCACGCCGTCGGTGGCGCCGTAGTTGATGCTGATGCTGCCGTGGTCGTAATTGGCCTCGGGCACGAGGTCCTCCTTCGTCTGTGTGGTGGTTCGGGGTCAGCGGTGAGGGCCGGTCGGATCGGCCCCTCGCGGGTCAGCCCCTGAGGCCCTCGATGGTGCTCTGCATGCGCTGGATCCGCCCGGTCAGCTCCTCCTGCTGGCCCTGCTGCTGGCCGGAGTTGCGGATCATGGTGTCCTTGACGCTCTCGATGCCCCGCTCGACCTTCATCACGTCCGCGTCCCACGAGGCGAGGAGGTTCTGGTAGGCCTGGCCGTCGGCGCCGGCGTAGCCGTTGGGGCCGACGAGGTCGTTGGCCGAGGTGCGGACGATGCCCCGGATCCGGGTGATGTCGTCGTGGGCGTTCTGCATCAGCTCGGCGACCTTGAGGTTCGCCTCGACTGTGGTTTTGTATCCGCCGCCGGGAATGTCATCGGGCATCGGGTTTCACCCTCTCTGTGGTGGGTCGTGTTCTTGGGTGCGAGCCTGCCTCCGGCCGGGTCCCGGATGCTTGCGTCGCGTTACGTAGCTGCCGCCGCGCGGGACGGATCTACGTCAACTCCCCTACTCCGCTGAGGCATTGACGGCTTGCGTGGGGCCGCTGCCCGGCGTCGTCCCTGGGGAGGCGGCGTCCGCGGCGCCCGGGCAGCTCCTGCGCGGCGCCCCCGAGTCCGCGGCCGGCGGCTGGGCGGCGGCCGCCGCCTCCAGGGGCGCGCCGGTCGGCAGGGTCATGAGCAGGGCCGAGGGCAGACCCCGTACGTCCGCCGCCGTGTAACCGAGGGCCTCCAGGGCTCCGTCCGGGGCGACGGGGTGGCGCACACCCGAGTCGGTGACGAGGAAGATCGTGTCGCCCATCCGGGTGCCCGCGCTGCTGAGGGCCTGGATCAGGGCGCCCTTGCCCGGCGGTACCTCCACCCGGTCCACGGGCAGGCAGGCCGGGGCGACCGAGTCGGCGGGCGGCTGCGCCACGTGGTCCTCGGCGACGACAGCGGGGGCGAAGGCGACGTTGACGCCCATGGCCTTGCCGTCGCTCGGCCGGACCACGGCACAGGGCTCGGTGCCGCCGGGGATCCGGACCAGGCGGGGCGGTGAGGCCGGCAGGCCGCCGCCGCCCGGGCGGCTCGCCGCCGACGCGAGGTGGCCCCGGGCGGCCTCGGCGCCGAGCGGGCGCGCGGCCGGGGTCCGCCCCTCGTACGCGACCTTGCGCGTCTGCGGGTCGCCGAGGACCAGGGCGGTCTCCGTCTCGGTCAGCGGGGTCAACCCCTCCCGCAGCAGCAGGTGGAACTGGCCCGACGCGCCCGGGACTTCGACGCTGAAGACCTGGCCGACGCGGGTCGGCTGCCCGTCGAGCTCGGTCCCTGCCTCGCCGCGCCCCGGTACGGCGGGCGCGGCGAGGTCGGCGCCGGCGGGCAGCGCGACGAGGAAGGCGGCCGAGACGGGGTGGGGGGCGGCCGATCCGTAACCGAGGGAGGTGGCCGCGCCCGTCGTCTCGTCGAGGAGGTGGCGTTCGCCGTCCAGGAGCAGCGAGCGGCGCCCGTCGGGTCCCTGGACGAGGAGCGCCTCGCCCGCGCCCAGCGGGCGTCCGCTGTCGGCGGCGCCGAGGGCGAGCCGGGTCCGTACGACCACCTCGCCCGAGGTCTGGGTGGTGGTGGCCCCGCACACCTGCCACGCCGAGGACAGCAGGCTGCTCCGGCCGGGCAGGTAGTCGGGGGCGCCCGGGATGCCCACGGGCGGGCCGTGCGGGGCGTCCTTCGTGGCGGAGCTGCTGACGGTCGCGGACTTCATCTCGCCGCCCAACAGCAGGCGAGCGGAGGCGTAGTTGAGGACGGGGCGCAGTCGGCCCTGGGCGAAGACGTACCGGTTGCCGGTGTCCTTCTCCAGGACCAGCGTGCCCTCGGCCCGCCAACTGGTCGAGCCACCCGGGGAGAAGAGGCCCCACAAGGCCGAGATGAGGACCGCGACCACGCCGATGATCGCCCCGAAGGCCATGCCTCGGTTGGTGCGCCCACCGGGGGGCTCCAGGTGGTCCGGGTTCTCGCGGAGCATCCCCGAGGTGAGCCGGCCCATCAGGAAGAGATGGGCCTGTACCTGGTCGCGCCTTGACTGCACGGGGCCCTCCGGCCTGCTCGTCGGTGTTCGAAAGGTCTACGGGGGCTCCAGCGCGGCCGGTGTCAGCCGGTCATCCCGCGTACCAGCCCGTACACGCCCAGGACCCACAGGGCGAGGGGCAGCAGCGCGAGCGCCACCAGGAAGTGCAGGATCTCCGCCGCGCGTCCCCAGTAGGGCACGAGCCGTCGTCCCGGTACGGTCCAGATGGCGATGGTGAGGACGATGGCGAGCGCCACGAGGCCCGCCACCAGGCCGAGTCGGCCGCCTCCGCCGTCCAGGGCGTCGGCCCAGGCCATGGCGAGGACGGCGACGCCCCAGACGCCGGGGGCGAGGATCGAGATCCGCTGCCAGACGCTGCCGAGGTTGCGGCCGTGCAGGAGCAGCAGCACCGTCAGGGTGGCCGCGGTGATGGCCTCCGCGAGGCCGAAGTGCTGGGCGAGGACGGTGACGCAGAAGGTGCAGACGATCCCGGTCGCCGCGTACAGGGCGGTGAGCCAGGCGTTCGCCGCGGCCGAGCGCCGGGCCACGTCCTCGCTCTCGTGCGGCTCGATGTCCTGCTGGAGCTCCTCGGGCGAGGTGGGAAGGGGGCGCATCTGCATGCCGGACATCCGGAAGGCGAGCGCGGGGACGAACCCGCCGAGGATCACGGCCCCGACGGCGACCACCGCGGCCACGTCCGGCGCCGGGAATCCGGTGGCGGCGATCAGTCCCCCGGCGGCGGTCGCGAAGGCGGCGACCACCCCGACGGAGAGGAAGACGGCGGCGGAGGCGCCCACCACGGACAGCGCGAGGACGGCGCCACCGGCCGCCGCGGCCCCACCAGACAGGAGTCGGGGGCCGAGCAGCTCGGCGCCTGCCGGCCCGCCGGGCAGCAGCCAGCCGGCCAGGGCCAGGAAGGGTACGGCTGCGCAGCCCAGCATGACGGCGGTGAACGCGTCGCCGACGGCGCGGCTCGCGGTGCCCGCGCCGGCCAGCAGGAGGATCCCGCACAGGGCGGCGGTCAGGCCCCGGTCGACGGACGGCAGTCCGGGCATGGCCAGGACCAGGGCCACGGCGGTGAGCAGGGTGGCGGCGACGACGCGGACGAACGTACGGCTGCTGGATTCGGTCCAGTCGCCGCCGAGGCGTCCCATCACAGTGGCTACCCCGTCGACGATGTCGTCAAAGTGGGCCTCGGGGATGGCGTCGGCGGCCGACCGCAGATAGAGGGTCTCGCCGTCGCGCACCTCGAGGCCGGCCAGCGTGCCCTCCGGGTCGAGCGGCGCCTCGCCCAGGCGCTGGAGCACCCAGCCCTGGCCTTCGACGGTGGTCTCCTCGGCCGCGGTGCCGGCGAAACCGAGCAGCGCCGGCAGCAGGTCGGAGACGGGGATGTCGGCCGGAGCCGCCAACTCGACTCTACGGCCGGGTACTTGGATGGTCAGGCGGCTCAGCCCGGCGAGGGGACTCTCACTCATGGCCCGCACCCTACGGGCGGGGACGCGCCGCTCCCTTCCGACGAATGACGCAATTGCGCGGTGCGGATGACGGTGTTCTCCGGCGAGCCGTCCGGGCGGCCCCGGGGGCGTCCTAGGGTGCGGAAACCCGTAGCGCCGCGCCGGAATCGCCCCGCGCGGGCGTGCGCAGACGAAGGAGCGAGTCCGTGAGCGTGGTCCTCTTCCGCAGGCCGGCCCGTCGGCGCGGGCCGGAGATGCCGGACGGCGAGCTGAGCCTCCAGGAACCGCCGGTCCTCGCCGAGGCCCAGCCGAACGCCGGTGGCGTCTGGACGTTCCTGCCCATGGGCATCATGTCGTTGTCGATGATGATGATGTTCCTGCGGCCCGGCTCGGGCGGCGTGTTCATGTACGTCGCGGTCGGCATGATGGTCCTGGGCCTGGTGGCGATGCTGGTCGGCCAGGCCATGCAGCGCCGGGGCGAGCGCAAGTCGAAGATGAACGGGGAACGGCGCGACTACCTGCGCTATCTGTCGCAGGTACGGCGCCGGGTGCGCCGGGCCATCGTGGAGCAGGGCGACGCCCTGGCCTGGCGCCATCCCGCGCCGGGGGCGCTGTGGTCGCTCGCGCGGTCCCCCCGGCTGTGGGAACGGCGGGTGAGTGACGAGGACTTCGCCGAGGTGCGGATCGCGCGCGGATCGCAGCGGCTCGGGCTGCGCCTCGCGCCGGTGACGACCCGCCCGGTGGAGGACCTGGAGCCGCTGACCGCGCACGCGCTGCGGTGCTTCGTGGAGGCGTACGGGCAGATACCCGACCAGCCGATCGCCGTGTACCTGCGGGCGTGGTCGCGAGTGCTCGTACGGGCCGAACCCGAGGAGTCGCGGGCCTTCGCGCGGGCCGTGCTCGGGCAGTTGGCGACCCTGCACAGCCCGGACGACGTGTGGATCGCGCTGTGCGTCTCGGACGAGGTGAAGGAGGAGTGGGACTGGTCGAAGTGGCTGCCGCACGCGCTGCACCCGCAGGCCACGGACGGCGCGGGGCCGACCCGGATGGCCGCCGCGGCCGTCGGTGAGCTGACCGACCTGATCGGCGCCGAGTTCGCCGAGCGGCCGCCCTTCGATCCGACCGCCTCACCCACCCGGGACGAGCCCCTGGTGGTCGTGGTGATCGACGGGGGCCAGGTGCCCTCGGGGCACCGGTTCGACGGCGCGGGCTTCCGCAACTGTGTGGTCCTGGACCTCACCGGGGAGCTGCGCTGGCGTCCGGGCCGCACCACGCTGCGGCTCGCGCTGACCGAGGGCCGGGTCGAGCTGGTCCGTACGGACAGCAACCGGCGGGAGCAGTCGACGGTGCTCGGTGTCCCCGACGTGCTCGGGCCGAACGCGGCCCGTGCGCTGGCCAAGGAGCTGGCGCCGTTCCGGGCGACGACGGGCGGGGAGTCGGCCGAGCCGCTGGCCTCCGACATCCAGCTGACGGGGCTTCTCGGCATCAACGACCTGCGCCGCCACGAGCCGGCCACCCTGTGGCAGCGGCGCTCGGCCCACCAGCACCTGCGGGTGCCGATCGCGGTGGCCGGGAGCGGCGGGGCGGTGGAGCTGGACCTGAAGGAGTCGGCGCAGGGCGGCATGGGGCCGCACGGCATGCTGATCGGGGCGACCGGCTCCGGCAAGAGCGAGCTGCTGCGGACGCTCGTTCTCGGTCTCGCGCTCACCCACTCCTCGGAGCGGCTGAACTTCGTGCTCGTCGACTTCAAGGGCGGCGCGACCTTCCTCGGCCTCGACACGCTCCCCCATGTCTCGGCGGTCATCACCAACCTGTCCGACGAGGCGGCCCTGGTGGACCGTATGCAGGACGCCCTGCACGGCGAGTTGATGCGCCGTCAGGAGCTGCTGCGGCAGGCCGGCAACTACGCCTCGGCGCTTGACTACGAACAGGCGCGGGCCGGCGGCGCGGCGATCCCCCCGCTGCCGAGTCTGGTGGTCGTGGTGGACGAGTTCAGTGAACTCCTCTCCGCGCACCGGGACTTCATGGATCTGTTCGTGATGATCGGGCGGCTCGGCCGCTCGCTGGGCGTCCACCTGCTGCTTGCCTCGCAGCGGCTCGACGAGGGCCGGGTGCACCAGCTGGAGAGCCATCTGTCGTACCGGATCGGTCTGCGCACGTTCTCCGCGATGGAGAGCCGGGGCGTGCTCGGCGTACCGGACGCCTATCTGCTGCCGCCCGAGCCGGGCAACGGCTATCTGAAGACCGGTGTCGAGGAGCTGACGCGGTTCCGCGCCGCGTACGTGTCGGGGCCGTACAAGAGCCGGGCGGGCGCCGTCTCGACCTCCCGGGTCGCGGGCCAGATCGTGCCGTGGACGACCACCTGGGTGGTGCCGAGGCAGCCTGTGGAGCCGACGGAGGAGGAGGCGCGCGCGGCGAGCGAGGAGGAGTCCGACTCGCTGCTCTCGGTGGCCGTGGACCGGCTGGTCGGTTCGGGCCCCGCGGCCCATCAGGTGTGGCTGCCGCCGCTGGCCGCCTCCCCACCTCTGGACATGCTGCTGCCGCCGCTGGAGCCCCACCACGAACGGGGGCTCACCGCCGTGGACGGGGAGCCTCGGCTGCGGGTCCCGATCGGCGTCGTGGACAAGCCCTTCGAGCAGCTGCGGGACCTACTCACCGTCGACCTGTCGGCGGCCGGCGGGCACGTGGGGATCGCGGGCGGTCCGCAGAGCGGCAAGTCCACGATGCTGCGTACCCTGATCGCCTCGCTGTCGCTGACCCACACTCCGCGCGAAGTCCAGTTCTACTGCCTCGACTTCGGTGGCGGCACGCTCTCCGGTCTGGCCGGGCTCCCCCACGTGGGCGGGGTGACGGGCCGACTCGACGAGGACCGGGTGGGCCGTACGGTCAGCGAGGTGAGCGTCCTGCTGCGGCGGCGCGAGCAGTTCTTCCTCGACCACGGCATCGACACGGTCGCCGCCTACCGGCAGCGCCGGGCGGCCGGGGAGTTCGCCGACGAGCCGTTCGGCGACGTGTTCCTCGTCATCGACGGCTGGCCTACGGTGCGTCAGGACTTCGACCACCTGGTCGACGACGTCAACAAGATCGCCCAGCGAGGGCTCAACTACGGCATTCACGTGATGCTGTCGACGGCCCGCTGGATGGAGCTGACCCCGGTCCTGCGCGAGGCCATCGGCACCAAGATGGAGCTGCGCATGGGTGACCCGATGGACTCCACCATCGACATGCGCAAGGCGGCGACCGTCCCCACGAACACCCCGGGCCGGGGCCTCACCGCCCAGACCAAGCTGCACTACCTCACGGCCGTGCCGCGGATCGACGGCGCCGAGTCGGCGGACGACCTCGCCGAGGGCGTCGCGGGCCTGGTGAGCGCCGTGTCGGACGGCTGGGCGGGGCGCCCCGGGGCGCCCGCGGTCCGGATGCTCCCCGCACGACTCGGATACGGGCAGCTGCCCGCACCCGAGGGGCACAAGCTGCCGATCGGCATCGAGGAGAACGAACTCTCCACCGTCCACCACGACTTCTCGGAGAGCCCGCACCTCGTGGTGGTCGGCGACACCGAGTGCGGCAAGACCAACCTGCTGCGCTCGCTGGCCCGTTCGATCACCACCCGGTACTCGCCGACGGAGGCGAAGATCCTGATCGCGGACTTCCGGCGCGAGCTGGTCGAAGCGGTGCCGCCGGAGTACCGGCTCGGCCACGCCGTGTCCGGGGACGCGCTGCGCGAGTACGCGCAGGGCGTGGCCCAGGCCATGTCCGAGCGGACTCCGGGCGAGGACATTCCGCCGGCCCGGATGAAGCTGTGCGACTGGTGGACCGGGCCCCGGCTCTTCGTCCTCGTCGACGACTACGAGATGGTCGGCAGCGGCTTCAACTCGCCGCTGGAGTCGCTGCTCCCGCACATCCCGCTCGGCTTCGAGGTGGGCCTGCACATGGTTCTGGCGAGGGCCTCGTCGGGCGCGGTGCGCGGCGCGTCGGACGTCATGATCCGGAGCCTGCTCGACGCGAACAGCACGTCCCTGCTGATGTCCTGCCCGCCGAGCGAGGGCACCTTCCTCGGGAACGTCCGGCCGAAGCTGCTGCCGGCGGGACGGGCCGTCCGGATCGCCAGGCGGCGCAGCCTGATGATCCAGACCGCGCTCCTGGAGGACTGAGGCTCGGGGGGGGCGGCTGGGCGGCCTCGCTCAGCCGGCCCGCCAGCCGCGTGCCCGCGCCTTGGGCAGCAGCCGGCCGAGGGCCCCGAGGATCAGGACCAGGGACACGCCGCCGACCGCGATCAGCATGCTGCGCGAACGGGCACCCTCGTCGTCGTACGGCGCCGGAAGGGTGACCGGACCGGACCGCTCCAGGGCCGCCGCGGAGTCCGCGGGCAGCACCCCCGAGACGGCCGCGTAGGGGTCCAGGCGCGGCACGGCGGAGGTGTACGAGCCGCCGAGGAGCCGGGTGCGGGTGTGATCGGCGCCGATGCCGGGCTCGTACGAACGGACCAGGGCGGCGGCGCCCGCGGCGAAGCCCACCGCGAGGGAGGAGCCCGATCCGGTGAAGGAACCCTCGCCTCCCGGGCCCACGCTGACGACCCCGTCCCCCGGGGCTCCCAGGTCGGCGCGGAGCGGGACGCCGGCGTTCTGGGGCCGGGAGCCGTCGGCGCCGAAGTCGAGCACGGACAGCACGCCGGGCTCGGCGGCCGGCCAGTAGTTCTGGGGCTTGACGGCGCCGGTACCGCTCGTGGTCGGCGCCTTGTCCGGCGCGGCGGGCGCGACCACGAGGACGTCGGAGTTCCGGGCCAGCTTCACGGCGGCGGTCAGCCGGGCGTCGCGGCCGGGGAAGGCGTAGGGGACGGCGACGACCTCGGCCCCGGTGCGGACGGCGGCCTCGATCCCCCGGGCCACCTCGGCCGCGGTGACCCCGCCCCGCAGGGTGGTGACCCGTACGGCGAGGATCCGCGCCTCGGGGGCCACCCCGGTGAAGCCGGAGCCTTCGCGCGGCCCGGCGGCGATCAGCCCGGCGACGAAGCTGCCGTGGCCCACGCAGTCCTGGCCGCTGCCGGCCCCGACCGGGGTGACCCGGCCGCGGAGCGCGGGGATCGTGGTGCCGACCCCGGTGCCGACCACGGCGACGTCGACCCCCTGGCCGCGGGTCATGCGCCACACCCGCTCCAAGCCGAGCATGTCCTGGGTCCACGGCGGCTTCTCGGCCCGCTTGTCGGAGGCCGGACGACAGGGCGCGCGATCGGCCAGGGCCTGCACCACCACCGGGAGGGTCTCGTCGGCGGCCTCGGCCGCCGCGCCGGGGCCAGCCGCTGCGGCGACCAGAGCCATCGCGGACATCAGGGGGGCCGCGCCCCGTCGCATCGCTCTCATGGACGCAGCGTAGGAGCGTCGTACCTCAACAGGTGCCCCCGCAAGCGGAGTTCGGCATCCCCGGGGTCCGTATCGGCGAAATCTACGTCATCGGCCGAGCCCGCTACGTCGCGCGAACCAGTCATTGTTCGGTAGTGCCGTCCCCCCGACCCCCGGCAGCCTGTGAGCCCGGCGCGACACGCCTCGCGCACTGCCGATCACCGCACCACCAGGGGAGGCACCGCCGTGGTACGCCAGGTACTCACCGTCGATCACAACGGTTCCGGCGAGTACCGGACCATCAAGGAGGCCCTCGCCCACGCCCGCACGGGCGCGGTGATCAGCGTGCAGCCCGGCCGGTACGTGGAGAACCTCCTGGTGACCACGCAGGTCACCATCGTCGCCGACGGCCCCAAGGGGAGCGTGGAGATCACCCCGCGCCGCGACACCGCGATCACGCTGGCCGCCGAGGCGGTGATGCTCACCGATCTGCTGCTGCGCGGCGGGGAGAGCGACGTGCCCGTGGTCCACGCCGCCCGGGGCCAACTGGCCATGCGCGACTGCGAGGTGGTCGGCAAGGGCTGGACGGCCGTGTCGGCCTCCGACTCCGGCTCGCTCGCCCTGCGGAACTGCCGGATCACGAACCCGGACGGCGCGGGCATCGTGGTGACCTCGGCCCAGCCGAGTGCGGTCGAGGACTCGGTCATCGAGCACCTGGGGACCTCGGCCGTCGTGGTGGTGGACCAGGGCCGGATCAGCGTGCGCGGCTGCCGGCTGCGCGACGCGCGGGGCAACGGGATCCTGGCCAACGGCGAGGCCCGCGGCTCCGTCGAGGAGTGCGAGATCTCCTCGACGGACAAGCCGGCGGTGGCCCTTGAGGGTTCCAGCAGCGTCACCGTGCAGGACGTCACCGTCACCGGCGTGACCGTCGGCGTCTATGTGACCAGCACCTCCCGCACGGTCCTGGAGAACGTCCAGGTGACCGACACCACCGGGCACGGCATGGTCGTCGCCGCGGGCGCGGACCCCGTGATGCGCCGCTGCGGCACGGCCGACACCCGGGGCAGCGGCCTGCTCGTGACCGGCAAGTCCCGTGGCACGTACGAGGACTGTGTCTTCCGTACCTCGGCGCAGGCGGCCGTCCGGGTCGCCGAGTCCAGCGGCCCGGTCCTGACCGGGACGACCGTGCGGGACACCGAAGGCGTCGCCGTGCTGCTGGTGGACGAGTCGGTCGCGGAGATAGACCGGCTCGACGTCCTCGACGCGGGCGGCCACGGCGTCTCGGTGCGTTCGGGGGCCAACCCGCTGCTGCGGCGCGTGCGCGTCAACGGCACGAAGGGGTACGGGATCGAGGTCGCTGAGGACGGCCGCGGCAGGCTCGAGCACTGCGAGGTGGAGAACACCGGTTCGGCGGCCGTGCGCATCGAGGGGCACGGCAACCCGCACATCGGCAACAGCACGATCCGCGGCTCGAAGCAGGCGGGGGTGTCGGTGGGGTCGCTCGGCCGGGGCTCGCTGCGGGACTGCGAGATCAGCGGGACGGGCACCGAGGGCGTGTCGGTGGAGGACGGCGGCGAGCTGGCCCTGACCCGGGTGAACGTCAAGGAGGCAGGCGCCCACGGCATCCTGGTCGCGGCCGGCGGCCGGGCCGCCGTCAACTCCTGCGGGTTCGAGGGCAGTACCGGCGACGGCATCCGCGTCGACAGCACCGAGCAGGTCACCATCACGGACTGCGCGGTCCGCTCCAACCGGGGCGCCGGGCTGCGGCATTCACGGCAGGGCACCCGGCTCTCGGTGGACGGCCTGGTGAGCACCGGCAACGGCGCCGCCGACATCTGGGACGGCGCGCCCAAGCAGGAGATCCCGGCGGCCGGCGCGAACGGAGGCCCGGCGGAGACCACCCCGGGCGGCGCGGCCCCGGAGCCCCCGAAGGGCCCGCTCGGCGAACTGGAGGCCCTGGTCGGCCTGGAGGGCGTCAAGCACCAGGTCAGTACGCTCATCAACCTCAACCGCCTTGCCCAGCAACGCGCCAGCCTGGGGATGCCTGCCCCGCCGATGAGCCGCCACCTCGTCTTCGCGGGCCCGCCCGGCACCGGCAAGACCACCGTGGCCCGGCTGTACGGCAGCATCCTCGCCGAGCTCGGTTCGCTCCCCTCGGGCCACATCGTGGAAGTCTCCCGGGCCGACCTGGTGGCCCAGATCATCGGCGGTACGGCCATCAAGACCACCGAGACCTTCGAACGGGCCCTGGGCGGCGTCCTGTTCATCGACGAGGCGTACACCCTGCTCTCCGACAGCAAGGGCTCGGGCGCCGACTTCGGCCAGGAGGCCATCGACACCCTGGTCAAGCTCATGGAGGACCACCGCGACGAGGTCGTCGTGATCGTCGCCGGCTACTCCAAGGAGATGCAGGCCTTCCTGTCCGCCAACCCCGGTCTCGCCTCCCGGTTCACCCGGTCCATCGAGTTCATCAACTACACCGTCGACGAACTCGTCACCATCGTCGAGAACATGTGCGCCGCCCACGGCTACCAGCTGGCGCCGACCGCCCGCGAGGCGCTCGCCCTGCACTTCACCCGGATGCCCAGGGACGCGAGCTTCGGCAACGGCCGTGCCGCTCGCAAGGTGTTCGAGGAGATGGTGGACCGGCAGGCCTACCGGCTCGCGTCCCGCGCCGAGATCAGCCAGTCCGACCTGGCGGAGCTCGTCGCCGAGGACGTCGGCGAGGAAGAGGCGGCCGCGGTCAGCTCGGGCGTCGAGGAGCGGCCCGCGGACTCGGAGGTCCTCGCCCGTCTCAACGGCATGATCGGCCTCTCCGCCGTGAAGGAGGAGGTCGGGGGCATGGTCGACCTCCTGGAGGCGACCCGGCAGCGCCAGGCCGCCGGTCTGGCCGCGCCCAGGATCAGCCACCACCTGGTCTTCGCCGGGCCTCCCGGCACGGGCAAGACCACGATCGCCCGGCTCTACGCCGACCTGCTCTGCTCCTTCGGGGTGCTGCCCCGCGGCCAGCTCGTCGAAGTGGCCCGCGCCGACCTCGTCGGCCGCTACATCGGACACACGGCGCAGCTCACCCGCGAGGCCTTCGAACGCGCCCTGGGCGGTGTGCTCTTCATCGACGAGGCGTACACCCTCACCCCGCTCGACGCCCCGTCCGACTTCGGCCGGGAGGCGGTGGACACCCTGCTCAAGCTGATGGAGGACCACCGCGACGAGGTGGTCGTCATCGTCGCCGGCTACACCGGCGAGATGGGTCGCTTCCTGGACTCCAACCCCGGTCTGGCGTCCCGCTTCTCACGGCACGTCACCTTCGAGGACTACACCAACGACGAGCTGGTCACCATCGCCGACCGGCACACGCTCGAACTCGGCTACCAGTGCGCCCCGGACACCCTGGAGGCGCTGCGCGGGCTCTTCGAGGCGACTCCGCGCGGCAAGTCCTTCGGCAACGCCCGCCTGGCCCGCCAGATCGTGGAGACCATGATGACCCGCCAGGCCGGCCGGCTGAGGGGCGTGGCCGACCCCAGCCTGGAGGCCCTGAGCCAACTGCTGCCGGAGGATCTACCGCCCTCCGACGGACCCGGCGCGCACGGCGGGCAGCGGAAGGTTCTCCAGCACGACGGGGGTGCCCGCTCATGAGCCTGTGGCAGAGCTTCCTCGGCAGGCGGACGTCGGGCGGCGGGCGCAGCGCCCCGTCCGGCGCCGAGCGGCACGCGCCCGAGGGCGCCGCCGGCGTCTACCTCTTCCACGCCACGCAGCACCCGCCGCAGCACCTGAGCGACGCCGCCCACTGGCTGACGCCGGTGGCCACGGACCAGGTGGTGTTCCTGGTGGACAGCGGGGTGGAGGACGCCTCCTCGCTCCTCGACCAGTTCACCCCGATCCTTGCCGCCGCCGTGGGCCACCGGGTCAACCGCGTGGCGCTCGTCATGGCCGACGGCGCCGACTCCGGGATCGCCCAGCGGATCACCGAGGCCTGGCCGGTCGAGGTGCTCGCCTGCCACGGGATCCCCGTCGTCGGGCCGGGCGGCATCCTCTTCACCCACCACGGCTGGCTGCGCTTCGCCCCCGGCCGCGCGCCCGAGACCGTAGGCCGCCGCTTCCCCGCACCCGTCTGGCAGGCCGCGTTCTCCCGGCTCGCCGCCGACACGGCCGAAGGGCACCGCATCGACCACATCCCGGCCGGGATCATCCTGCGCCCCGACCGGTACGCGGCGCCCCCCGTGCCCGCGCTCGCGCACACCGTACCCATGGAACTGACCAGCGCCGCCCTGCTCGTCGGAGGTCCCGGCGCCGTCGGCACCTCCGCCGAGGCCGTCGCCAGCGTGCTCGCCGCCCTGCCGGACCGGATCCGCCGCGCGACCCGGCTGATCCCCTGGTCCGGGGACCTGCTGCCACTGGCCAAGGAGGTCGCCCACCTGCTCGACACCGAGGTGGAGGTCGCGGGAGGACTGCCGCTGCTGCTCGACGCCGAGGACGGCGAGACGCCCGAGTCGCAGACCCTGCTGGTCAACTCCGAGGGGGACCCGACCTGGAACGCGTACGTGGAATCGGTCGTCTACGGACCCCAGGACGGTCCCGGCGGACGCCTCAAGCGCTGGCGGCCACCGATGCCGGGGCTCACCCCCGGGGCGCAGGACGGGAGTTACCGGCTCTCGGACGAGTGGCAGGTGACGGTGACCCGGGCGGGGCTCTGGGTGGGCCCCGCGGGTCAGGACACCAGCGCGTGGGAACGCCCGGTGGAGGCCGAGGTGCTCGCCATCGACGTCGGGCTGCCCGGTGTCGCCACGGACGACTCGCTGCTGCCCGCGCTCGACGGCATGCTCTCCAGGCTGGAGACGGCGGGCCGCGAGCGGGCCATGCTCCAGGTCCACGCGGACTGCACCGCCGACCAGTTGACGCAACTGCGCCGGATCACGGTCCGGCACGGCATCGGCCTGGCGCGCCGGGGCTGGCTGCCCGGGGTGGGGGCGAACGCGTACCTGCCGGGCCAGGCCCCGGCGGTGGTGGCCGTAGAGCAGCCTCAGCAGGAACAACCCGCCGCCACCGTCGCCTCCGCGCCCGCGTCCCTGATGTCCTCCACGACCCCTTCGCTGGCCCCGGCCGAACCCGAGCCCGCCGCTGCCCCCGCCCCCGAGGCGGTGAGCCCGGAGACCACCCAGGTCCTTGCCCTGCCCCAGGTCGGCATCGCCGAGGGACCGGGCGCGGCCGCCTCCGCGAGCGCCCTGCCGGGCTGGCTGACCTCCGGCACACCGATCCGCGCGGAGGAACCCGCCGCCCAGCCGACGGAGACAGCGGCGGCACCGGCACCCGCTACGACTCCGGCCACAGCTCAGGTGACGGCCGAGCGGACCGCCGAGGCCGAGCCCGCCCCGGCACCGGAGCCCGTACCGGAGACGGCACCGGAACCGGCGCCGGAAGTCGCACCCGAACCGGCTGCCGCGGCACCGACTCCCCCGCCGCCGACCGCCCCCGAACCCGCGTCCGTACTGGCTCCCCCGCCGCCCGCACCCGCGTCGATCCTGCCCGCTCCGGCGGCGCCGACGACGGCCCCCGTTCCCGGGGCGCCCGCCCCGGGAC
The DNA here is from genome assembly GCF_053594455.1 of Streptomyces sp. NPDC001927. Lineage (NCBI taxonomy): Bacteria > Bacillati > Actinomycetota > Actinomycetes > Kitasatosporales > Streptomycetaceae > Streptomyces > Streptomyces sp. NPDC001927. The sequence goes on from NZ_JBSFEN010000001.1 coordinate 407,931, forward strand.
CGGCGGGCGGCGGCGCGACCGATCTGCGTACCCTGCTCGGCCCGGCGTGGGAGCGGCACCACCAGGCGGTGGTCCGCGCGCTGACCCGGCTGCCGTCCGTGCGCAGCCGCGCCGACGACGCGATGCGGTCCGACCTGGTGGCCCTGCACCTGCACCTGACGGGCGAGGCGGGCGTCCTGCCGGAGGGCCGGCGCCGCGAGGCGATCAACGCGGGACTGCGCCGGCTCCCCTCGTACCGGGGACCCGCGCTGCGGAGCACCGGCCCCGGCGCCGGTGCGGACGACCCGGTACCCGGTACGGAGTTGAGCTTCGACGGGCCGATCAGCGCGCTCGCCGCGGACCGGACGCTGCCCCGGGGCAGCGGTGACCGGTACCTGATCTGGTCGGCGACCGCGCGCCGGATCCGGCCGCTGCTCGACGACACGGCCCCGGGCACCGACACCGTCGAGGAGGTCGTGTTCGGCGCGGGGACCCGCCTGCGCGTGATCGGCGTACGGGACGGCCAGGCCGGCGGCCGGCTGGTCCTGCTCCGGGAGATGCCCGACTCGGCCCCGCCTGCCACACCCGGCGAACTCGACCCCCAGGACGCGCTGTTCGAGGAACGGCTCGTCACCTGGCTCGCGGACTCCGAACCGCGCTGGGACGAGTCGACCGCCTGGCCCGAGCGCTGCGCCGGCCGGCTGACGGAGCGGCCCGGTGCGCGGCCCCCGGCAGTCGGCCCCGCACCAGCCCTGTCCTGAGGGACAGGCCCCCCATCCATCGACAGAGGAGATTCCCGTGTCACAAGAGGAACGGACCATGAGCCAGGGCCCTCCAGGGTCCCGGCCCGAGAGCGGCGAACGCCCGAGGATTCGCCAGGCGGTGGCGCTGGGCGGCGCGGGCACGTCGGAACGCCCCGCCTCCGGGCCGGTGCTCGTCTCCCGGCCCACCCCCGCCGACCCGGCGGCCGAGCAGGAGCAGGCACCCTCGCGCCAGGCCAGGCGCGCCCGCCGGCGCTCACGCTCCGCGTCGCAGCCCCGCCCGGCGCTCCGCGCGGTGCCGTCGACGGCGCCGCGCGCACAGGCCGAGACCGCCGAGTCCGCACCGGCCTCCCCGGCCTCGACCGCCCCGGCCTCCCCGACGACGACGGCGGCGGCCGAGCGGCCGGACGAGGGCGGTCCCGCCCCCACGGGCACGGCGGCGGCCGCGCCCACCGCGACGCCCCCGCGCGCCGCGGCGAACAGCTCCTCGCCGCCGACCCGCAGGGCCGCGAGCGGGAGTGGTGGCCAGGGTGGCGGTCGTCCCCTGATGGCCGCGGCGGCCATCGCGGGAGCGGTGCTGGTCTCCGTACCGCTGGTGGTGAGCCAGGGATCGGACAACGACAAGGCGACGCACGCCATCGGCGACGTCACCACCTCCGCCTCCATTCCCGTCGCCCTGCTCGGTGAGCAGGGCGGCGCCACCTGGCCCAGCACGCAGGGTGGTACGGACGAGCAGGTGCGGGAGCACTCCGAGCGGCTCCAGCAGCAGCCCCCGGCGAGCGAGCCGTCCAAGGGCACTCCTCCCGCGAAGGCCAAGCCGGATCCGGTGCAGGGCTCCACCTACACGCCACCGGTGATCACGCCGGCCGACGAGAAGGCGATGGAGTCGACGCGGGCGGCGGACCGCAAGGCGGACGGTCTGCCGACCGGCCCGCTGGGGGCGCTCCCGCCCGTCCGGACCGCCAACCCCGGCACCACGACGCCGGACGCGGACACGGCGGCCGGCGACCGGCCGCTCAAGACCCCCAAGACGGTCGTGGCGGCCTCGAACACCACGGCCGACGAGCCGAAGCCGAACCCCGGGGTCCAGCGGGCTCTGCTCACCGACACCGACTCCGGTTCGGATTCCGGCACCAGGACGGCGAGCAAGCCGGCCCCCGCTCCGGCTCCCAAGCCGGTGAAGGCCGCGGCTCCGAAGCCGGTGAAGGCGGCCGCTCCGGCCCCGGCCAAGACCAGTGCGCCTGCCAAGCCCCGTACCCGGGACGTACGTTCCACGCCGACGGCGCTGGAGGGGCAGACCAAGGTCCTGCACGGTACGTACGTGATCGGGCGCGGCCAGTCGGTCACCACCAACCGCATCTCGCTGACGATGCAGCAGAACGGCAATCTGGTCATCCTCGACAGCAACGGCCGGGCCCGCTGGTCCTCGGGCACGTCCGGCCAGGGTGACCGGGCGGTGTTCCAGGGCGACGGCAACTTCACCGTGCTCGCGGCCGACGGCAGGACCGTGTGGTCCTCCCGTACGGACGGGAACCCGGGGGCCCAGATGGTCCTGCAGGCCGACGGCAACGTCACGATCCAGGCCGCCGACGGCAGGTTCCTGTGGGGCAGCGGCACCCAGTACTGACCTGGGGAGAAGTGCCCAAGAGGCCTCCGTCCGGCAGCAGTCGCCGGGCGGAGGTCTCGCCATTGCCCAGCCGTGCACGCCTCCTGCACGAAGAGGCGGAGAGCGCTCTCAAGGGCGTGAATCCCCTGGTGCCGCGTGCTGTGCTGAAGGTCGTACCGCAGAGCACGCGACGCGAGGGGGCGAACACGATGGAGTCCGCACAGACGAGGACCCCCCGGCAACTGATGGGCAGGGAGCGGGAGTCGGCCCGACTCGACGCGCTCGTGCACGGGCTGACCCACGAGGGCGCCGGCCAGGTGCTGACGCTGCGCGGCCGGCCCGGCATGGGCAGGACCGCTCTTCTCGACCACTGCGCGACCGGGGCCCGGGCCGCCGGGGCCCTGGTGCTCCGGGCGGCGGGCGTGCGCACCGAGGCGTCCCTGCCGTACGCGGCCCTGCACCAGGTCCTCTGGTCCGTCCAGGACGACCTGGACGGGCTTCCCGGGGCGCAGCGCACGACGCTCCGTACCGCTCTCGACACCGGCGACACCTCCGGCGCCGATGTCTTCCGGCTCTCCACGGCGGTCCTGGCCCTGCTCCGGCACGCGGCCCAGGAACAACCCGTCCTGCTGGTGCTCGACGACCTCCACTGGTTCGACCCCGAGAGCCACGCGGTGTTCGGCTTCCTCGCCCGCCGGCTGACCGGCACGCGCATCTCGCTCGTCGCCGCCACCGTTGACGACGCCCGGCCCTTCCTCGACGACGCGCCGACCGCCGCGTGCCCCGTGGGCCCGCTGTCCCCGAGCGACGCGGCGGCGCTGCTCGACGCACGGCACCCCGCCCTCGCCGCCGAGCCGCGGAGCAGGATCGTCGAGGCCGCCGGCGGCAGCCCGCTGGCGCTCGTGCAGCTGCCCGGGGCGCTGTCCGAGGCGCAGCGGGCGGGGCACGAACCGCTGCCCGCCGTCCTGCCCCTCGGCGAGCCGCTCCGCCGGGTGTACGGACCTCGGGTGGAGGCCCTGCCGGAGGATGTACGGGAGTTGCTCCTGTTGGCGGCCCTGGAGGCGCACGGCAGTACGCGTACGGTGTGGGCCGCCTACCGCCACGGCTGGGAGGCCGCGGGCGAAGCGCTGGTGGCCGCCGAGAACGCCGGCGTCCTGCGGATCGCCGGGGAGCGGGGGCGGCTCGTGTTCACCGAGCCCCTGCTGCGCGCCGCGGTGGTCGCGACCGCGGCGGCCGACCGGCTGCGTGCCGCGCACCGGGCGCTGGCCTCCGTACTCGACCAGGAACCGGTCGAGCAGGTACGGCACTTGGTGGCCTCGGCCGTGGGGCTCGACCCCGATGTGGCGGACGCGCTGGCGGCCGGTGCGGCCCGCGCGGCCCGGCGCGGCCTGGAGCACCTGGCCCTCACGGCGCGCGACCGCGCGGCCGACCTGTGCGAAAGCTCCGTCGAGCGCGCCGAGTTGCTGGCGCTCGCCGCCCAAAGTGCCGGGCGCACGGGTCGGTTCACGCTCGCGGCAGATTTCCTGGCCCGGGCCTCCGCGGGCGCGGCGCGACCGGAGGGCCCCGCGTTCGCCCTCGCGCAGGCGCAGTTGCTGGCCGAGCGGGACGGCGACGGCCGGGCCTCCCTCCAGCTGCTCCTGGGCGCCTTCGACTCGTGCGGGGACGCGCCCGGCCCCGACTCCGGCCCCCGTGGCGCCTGGCGCGACGAACTCCTCACCCGGCTCTTCTCCCTCGCCGTGGTCTCCGGAGACGCGGAGCACTGGCACGCGATCGCCTCCCGGCTCAGTACGGGTCCTTCCTGGGCCCGCCTCGTCAAGGAGTTCTCCGCGCCGCTCACCGAGGGGGTCCCGAGGTCCCCGGCGCCGCTGGACGCGGCCGTCAAGGACCTCCCCCCGGACGCCGGCGGCACGGAGGTGCTGCGGCTCGCCCACCTCGCGCTCGCCCTCGACGGACTCGGCCCGCTCCAGGGCCGGTTGCGGACGGTGGTCGAGGCGAGCGAGGAGGGGGGCGCCGTCGTCGACTGCGCCGACGGACTCGGCGTCCTCGGCCTGGACCTCCTCCTCGGCGGCCTGCGGGAGGCCGCCGAGGAGGCGACCTCCCGGATGCTGCACCTCGCCGAGGAGCACGGACTCGTCCTCACGGCCCGGCGCGCCAAGGCGCAGTCGGCGCTGATCGCGGCGGCCCACGGCGACGCGGGCACGGCGCGCACGCTGATTCGCGAACTGACCGCCGTGAACGGTCTCTCGGGCCTCACGTCCCTGATGGTTCATCAGGCGAGCGCCTGGGCGGCCCTCTCCGAGGGCGCGTATGCCGAGGCCTACGCGCATGCGCTGCGGGCCTCGGGCGCGGCGGCGGACAGCGCCGCCCTGTCCCCTCTGCAGCCCTGGGTGTTCCTGACCCTGGTGGAGTCGGCCGTACTGACCGGCAGGGCCAACGAGGGGCAGATGCACCTGGCGGCGGCGCAGGCCGCGGGGCTCCCCCACCGCTCGGCCCGGCACCTCCTCCTCTTCGCGGGCGCGCGGGCCCTGCTCGCGCCGCCGCAGCAGGCGGAGTCGCTCTTCGAGACAGCGGTGGGCGCCTCCGAGCGGGAGCGGCACCCCTTCGCGTACGCCCGTCTACGCCTGGCCTTCGACCGCAGGCGCCGCACCCCGGGCGGCGCCGGAACCGGCGTCGTACCGCAGGCCGAGGTGCGCTCAGGGCCCGCTGTCCGGGCGGTCATCCCCCGGCCGCAGCGCGACCACGAGCGGGCGGCGGTGCCCCCGCTGCTGCCGGTCCCCGCGGGTCCGGCCGACAACCCGGCCGACCTCACCCGGCAGGAGCTCCAGATCGGCCGCCTCGCGGCATCGGGCCTCTCCAACAAGGAGATAGGCCGCCGGCTCTACCTCTCGCCGCGCACCGTGAGCACCCACCTGTACAACCTCTTCCCCAAGCTCGGCATCACCTCCCGGGCCTCGCTCTACCAGAAGCTCTCGGAGCTGGGCTACCAGGAGGAGACCCGGCCGGCCTGAGGGGCTGTACGAGATCAGCGCATGTGGATGCCGCCGTTGATGTCGAAGGTGGCGCCGGTGACGTACCCGCCGTCCTCACTCACCAGGTGGGCGACGAGGCCGGCCACCTCCGACGGGCGGCCCATGCGGCCGACGGGGATGTTCCGTACCGCCTCGGCGACCGCCGACGCTCCGAGCTCAGTCACCGCGGGCGTTTCGACGGCTGCCGGGGCGACCGCGTTCACGGTCACGCCGTGCGGCGCCAGCTCCCGGGCGAACACCTTGGTCAGCACGAGGACGCCCGCCTTGGCGGCGGAGTAGTGGGGGCCTGCCAGGGTGCCGCCCTGCTGGCCCGCGAGCGAGGCGAGGTTGACCACGCGGCCCCATCCGGCGCTTCGCATCGCGGGCGCGCACAGCCGGGTGAGGGCGAGGACGCTGCGCAGGTTGGTCGCCATCACGGCGTCCCACTCGTCCAGCTCGACGTCCCACACCGAACCCGGGGCGGTGCGGGCGGCGTTGTTGACCAGGATCTCGGGTGCGTGCCACCTCCCGGAGACCTCGTCCAGCGCGGCCGCGACCGCGTCGGTGTCGTCCACGTCCACCGGGAGCGGCAGCGTCGTGCGCGCCTCGGGGTCGAGGGTGCGAGCCAGTTCGGTCACGGCTCCGCCGTCGCGGTCGAGGAGCGCCACGCGGTGGCCGAGGCCGTGCAGCCGGGTGGCGATCGCGGCGCCGATGCCGCGTCCCGCACCGGTGACCAGGGCAACGCGGGAGGGGGTTGTCATCATGGTCGGGGTGGTCATGGTCGGCTCCCCTCAGATGGCCGGGTTCGGCGGCAGCGGGGCGCCGAGGAGCGCTCGGCCGTAGATCTCCTTGCTGGTCTGGAGGCTGAGCGCGGCGTGCCGGGACGCCGTCTCGATGTCGCGCCAGGCCCGTTGCAGCTCCGAGCCGTCCGCGAAGCTGCCCGCGCCCGCGGTGTCGAGCAGGAGGCTCACGGCCTCCCGGGCACAGCGCATGGCGTGGGCTGCGTCCATGCGCAGCCGGGCGCGTTCGGTGAGTTCGGGGCGGCGGCCCGCGCGGCCGTGCGCGTCGACCTCGTCGGCGGCGCGGCGCAGGTGCAGGCGCGCGGTGTCGATCAGCGTCGCGGCCTCGGCGACGTTGAGCTGATGGGCGGGGGCCTCCGCGACCAGGTGGTGCAGCGGGGAGACCGCCCGCTTGCCCCGGGCCGCGGCGGTCAGCACCTGCTCAAGCGCGCCCGCCGCGATGCCGACCGCCGTGGCCACGAGGGGCAGGTTGATGGAGAGGTGGAAGGTGATCCGTGGCTCGCCGGGGTGACGTCGCCGGTAGACGCCGTCCGCCATGTCGGTGAGGGAGAGGGTGCGGGAGTCGGGGACGTACACCTCCTCCGCGACGGCCGTGTCGCTGCCGGTGCCCCGCATGCCGGCCATGTGCCAGACGTCGTCGACGGTCAGCGCGGAGGTGGGGACCACGGCCATGCCGCGCTGCGGCTCTCCGTCCGCGCCCGGCCAGGCGAAGCCGAGCACGGTCCAAGCCGCGTGGTGGATGCCCGACACCCAGGGCCACCTGCCGCTCAGGGTCCAGCCGTCGTCCTCGCGCCGCGCCGTTCCCGAGGGGTTGGCGGTGCCGCAGACGATGGTGTCCGGGGCGTCCTGCCACAGCGTCTTACGCGCGGAGTGGTCGAGCTGGGAGGCGAAGAGGGCGCCGCCGTACGCGATGCCCACGGTCCAGGAGCTCGCGGCGCACCCCCGTGCCAGTTCCTCGCACACGTCCACCGCCGTACGGGCGCCGGCGCCCCGGCCGCCGTACTCCTCGGGCGTGCCGAGCCTGAGGAGGCCGGCGCGGCGCAGGGCGGTCACGGCCGTGTCGGTGAGCCGGCGCCGCTCCTCCGTGCGGGGCGCCTCGTCGGCGAGGAGCCGGACGAGTGAGCGGGCGGTCTCCACCAGGGAGTCGGCGCCGGTTCCGTGTGCCGTGTCGGGGGCTGCGGGGCCCATGGTCATTGTCCGCCCTTCTCAGTAGACGACGATGTTGTCCAGCTCCTCGTCCGCGGCGAAGCGCTCCAGCTGCCGGCGGATGAGGGCTTCGAGGCGGGGCCACATGGTGGTGGTGAGCGCGCCGGCGTGCGGGGTGATCAGGACGCCCGGCGTGGACCAGAGCGGGTGGTCGGCCGGCAGCGGCTCGGGGTCGGTGACGTCGAGCGCGGCCCGCAGCCGGCCGTCGCGCACCCGCGCGAGCAGGGCGGCCGTGTCGACGACCGCTCCTCTGGCCACGTTCACAAGGAGCGCGCCGTCCCGCGCGCGGGCCAGCAGTGCGGCGTCGACCAGGTGGTGGGTCTCGGCGGTCAGTGCGGTCGCGAGGACGACGACGTCGGCGCTCGCGATGAGCCGGGGCAGCAGGCCGACGCGGTGCACGGGCCCGCGCGGACTGTCCCGGTCCGTGCGCGCGACACGGGTCACCGCGCAGCCGAAAGGGCTGAGGAGTTCGTCCAGGGCGGAGCCGACCGCCCCGTACCCCACGATGAGTACCGAACGCCCGTACAGCGACACCGACGCCTCGGGCCGCCAGGCCCCGCGGCCCTGGGCGCCGGTGAACTCCGGTATCCGGCGCAGGGACGCGAGGATGAGCGTCAGCGCCAGCTCCGCCGTGCTGCGGGCGTGCACACCCTGGGCATTGCACAGGGTGACCCGGCCCGGCAGCCGGCGAAGCCGCGTCCTCAGCCCGTCGGTTCCCGAGCTGAGGGCCTGGACGGCCTTGAGGCGTGTCATGCGGTCCAGCGGCCTGCTGATGACGCCGATGTCCTGGACGAGGGGAGGTACGTAGAACTCCACGGCGGCCGGATCCGACGGGAACGGCGAACGCCCGTCCCAGTGGGCGTAGCGCAGTCCCGTCGGCAGGCCGGTGAGACAGGTCAACTCCGCGGGGAGCCAGACCTGTCGGGGGTCCGGGGGTGCGCCGAGGGGCACCGTGGTCAGCCTTCCGTCCGGGGCCAAGAGGGCTACGTGTTCATCCTGGCCCCCTACTTCACCGAGCCCGCCATCACCCCCTGGACGAAGTGCTTCTGGAAGGCGAAGAACACCACGAGCGGGACGACGAGCGACAGGAAGGCGCCCGGCGCAAGGACGCCGATGTTGCTGCCGAACTGGCGCATCTGGGACTGCAGCGCCACGGTCAGCGGCTGCGACTCACTGTCGGCGAAGAGCAGCGCCACGAGCATGTCGTTCCACACCCAGAGGAACTGGAAGATCGCCAGGCTCGCGATGGCGGGCCGGCCGAGCGGCAGGATCAGGCGCAGGAAGATCCGCCACTCGCTGCCGCCGTCGAGCCGCGCCGCCTCCAGCATCTCCTTCGGGATCTCCGCGAAGTAGTTCCGCAACAGGAAGACGGCGAAGGGCAGGCCGTACGCCACGTGGAAGAGGATCACGCCCGCGACGGTGCCGAACAGGCCGACCGCGCCGAAGAGTTTGGCCACCGGCAGCAGGCCGATCTGGACCGGCACCACGAGCAGGCCGACGACCACGAGGAAGACGGCGTCCCGGCCGGGGAAGCTCAGCCAGGCGAAGGCGTATCCCGCGAGGGCCGCGATGCCGACGACGAGCACCGTCGTCGGCACCGAGATCAGCACGGTGTTCCAGAAGGCCTGGACGAGACCCGAATCCTCGAAGAGGGCGCGGTAGTTGTCGATCGACAGCTGCGCGGGGTCGATCAGCGAGGTCCACCAGCCGTTCGAGGCGTTGTCCTGCTCCGAGCGCATCGAGGAGAGGAACAGCCCGGCGAGCGGGGTGATCCATACGAGGGCGACGAAGACCAGGAGGGCCTGGACGGCGGTGTTGCTCAGCCACCGCGTCGGACCGGTACGGCTCTTCGTGCCGCCGTGGCTCTCCGTACGGGTACGGCTCTTCACGCCGGTGCGGCTGCTGGTTCCGGTGTGGCTGCTCATGATCCGCCCTTCCGGAAGCGCCGGATGTTGAAGATCATCGCCGGGACGACGAGGGCGAGGAGCAGCACGCTGAGCGCGCTGCCGAGTCCCTGGTCGTTGCCGCCGCCGAAGGAGACCAGCCACATGCGCGTGGCGAGCACGTTGGCCTCCTCCTGCACGGGGCCGGGGGCGATGATGTAGACGAGGTCGAAGACCTTCATGACGTTGATGACGAGGGTCACGAAGACGACGGTGAGGACGGGGGCGAGCAGCGGGACCGTGATCTTGCGGAAGATCTGGCCCTCGGTCGCGCCGTCCACGCGGGCCGCTTCCAGGGCGTCGCGCGGGATGGCCGCGAGCCCGGCCCCGATCAGGACCATCGAGAACCCGGTCCAGACCCACAGGTAGGCGCCGATGATGGCCGGGGTGACCAGCGTCGGGCCGAGCCAGTCGACGCCGGCGTACCCGGCGGCGAAGTTGGACGCGGGGACCCGCAGCGTATAGGCGTCGTCGCCGAGCCCGCCGAAGGTGAACGAGCCGTTGTCGCCCGTCTCCGCGGAGGCGACGACCGTGCCCGCGCGGAGCACCTCGACCGTCACGCCGGGAAGGCCGTTCTCCTTCGGGTCGATCTGGCCCTGCCGGCCGCCCGCTCCCGGCGTGAAGTCCAGGTACACGGCGCCCGACAGGCTCCCGGCCGCAGCCTCCGGCATCCGGGCGGGCACCGCACCCTTGGGTACGGCCTCGGGCGCGATGCCGACGAAGGGCAGGGCGATGTCGTCCCCGGGCCTGACCTCGACGGTCGTGTAGCCCGCGCCGGGGCTGCCGGTCAGCCCCTTGCCCTCACGCGCGCGTGCCGTCGGGTACGGGGAGGGTTCGTCGATCGCGTCGTGGACGCCGACGATCGCCGCGTTGAGCACGCCCCGGTCGGGGTTCTGCTCGTAGGCGAGCCGGAAGATGATGCCCGCGGCGAGGAACGACACGGCCATGGGGAGGAAGAGCACGAGCTTGAACGCGGTGGCCCACCGCACCTTCTCGGTGAGGACGGCGAGGACGAGCCCGAGCCCGGTGAGGAGCACGGGCGCGACGACGACCCAGATCGCGCTGTTGCGGACGGCCTTGAGCGTGGCCGGGTCCTGGAACATCTCCAGGTAGTTGTCGGCGCCGACGAACCGGTCGCCGGTCGCGTCGAAGAGGCTGCGCCCGATCGAGAACACGACGGGGTAGACGACCAGGGCGCCCAGGAGCAGCAGGGCCGGGAGGACGAAGAGCGCGCCGAGGAGGCGCCTTCTGCGCAGGGCGCGGCGCCGCGGGTTGTCCGCGGCGCCCGCCTTCGGGGTGTGGGCCATGACGGGGCGGCCCTCAGTTCCCGTACGCCTTGGCCGCCTCGGCCTCCAGGGCCGCCGCGGTCGCCTTCGGGTTCGACGGGTCCCGCAGGAAGTCCTGGAGCAGCTTCCACTCGCCGGCGCCCTTTGTGCCGCCGAAGGCCGCGGGGGCCTGGTCGGACATGTCGAAGCGGACCGAGTCGCCCGCGGCGACGAGCGAGGCCGCGGTGGCCCGCGTGGTCGGGTCGCCGTACGCGTCGGGATCGACGTTCTTGTTCGGGGAGAGGAAGCCGCCGGCGCCGGCCCACACCTCGGCCGCCTCCGGGGTGGCGAGGAACTCGAGGAGCTTCATGCCCGCGTCGGCGTTCTTGGCGTCCTTGAGGACCACCGCCGCGTCGCCGCCGCTGACCACGGGCGCGGTGCCCGCGCCGACCGCCGGGAACGGGAAGAACTTGGCGTCCTCGCCGGGCTTCTTGCCGAACTCGTCCTTGGCAACGCCGCCGACGAAGTCGCCTTCGTAGACCATGCCGGCCTCGGGCTGCGGGCCGAAGACCTTCTCCACGGAGCCCGGGAAGTCGGTCTGCAGGGCGCCCTGGGCTCCGCCGGCCACGAGCTGCTTGTCCTTGAAGACCTCGGCGAGCGTCGTGAGGGCGGCGACGACGCTCTCGTCCGTCCACTTGATCTTGTGCTGGGCGAGCTGGTCGTACTTCTCCGGTCCTGCCTGGGAGAGGTACACGTTCTCGAACCAGTCGGTGAGCGTCCAGCCGTCCTCGCCGGCGACCGCGAAGGCGGGCCGGCCGGAGTCGGCGAGCGTCCGTCCCGCCGTGAGGAGTTCGGCCCAGGTCTTCGGCTCGTTCACGCCGGCCTGGGAGAGCGCCTCGGGGGCGTACCAGATGGTGGATTTGTGGGCGGCCTTGAAGTAGAGCCCGTAGTACTTCCCGTCGACCGTGCCGTAGTTCTTCCAGACGGGGGCGAGGCCCGCGGTGGCGGTCTCCGTGGTCTTCGGGGAGAGGGGCGTGAGCCAGCCCTCCTTGGCGAACTGCTGGAGCACGCCGACCTGCGGGACGAGCACGACGTCGGGGGCGTTGCCGCCCTCGATCTTGCTCCCCACGAAGGTGGAGACGTTGTCGCCGGAGGGGACGAAGACGGTCTTGGCGCCGGTCTTGGCGCTGAACGCGTCGAGCACCTTCTTGAAGTTCTTCTGCTCGCTGCCGGTCCAGACTCCGGCGACGGTGACCGTCTTGCCGTCGAGTTCGCCGCCGCCGGAGGCGGGTTCGGCGTTCCCGCCGCAGGCGGTGGCGGTGAGGGCCAGGGCCAGCACCGTGGAGGCGGTGGCGGTGGTACGGAGGGCTATGGCGGCGGATCGTCTCATGACGGTCCTTCCTTCCTTGGGGAGAGGGGCGGAGCAGGTCAGGAGGTGGGGGTGTCGACGGACCACCAGGCGGCGGTCGCGCCGGGGAGTTCACCGGGCGGGCAGGGTCCGCTCGCGAGGAGCGGCGCACCAGGCACCGGGGCGGGGACGGTCTCGGAGCCGAAGTTCACGGCGCAGACCAGACCGTCCCCGCGGGCCATGGCGAGGACCTGGGGCGGCGCCTCCAGCCAGCGCAGCTCACCCTCGCCCAACTGGGGCAGTCCGCGCCGCAGTTGGAGCCCGTCGCGGTAGAGGTGCCAGAACGAGCGGGTGTCGGCGAGGGCGCGGTCGGTGGCGTACTCGGCGAACCACTCCGGCTGCGGCAGCCAGGGGCGCACATCGGCCGCGCCTTCGCTGAACCCGAACGGGGACGCCTGGCCCGACCAGGGAAGGGGGACGCGGCAGCCGTCCCGGATCCGCGCGCGGCTTCCCGTGCGGTGGAAGATCGGGTCGGTCAGGACGTCGTCGGGCAGGTCGAGCACCTCGGGCAGTCCGAGCTCCTCGCCCTGGTAGACGTACGCGGCGCCCGGCAGCGCCAGCATGAGGAGCGCGGCCGCGCGGGCCCGCGCGGAGCCCACGTGCTCGGCGCCGGGGCCGCCCGCGTACCGGGTGACGGTGCGGACCTGGTCGTGGTTGTTGAGGACCCAGGTGACCGTGGAGCCCGTACCGGCGATGTCGCGGAGGGCCTCGTCGATGACGGCCCGGAAGGCGGTGGCGTCCCAGGGGGCGCTGAGCAGGTCGAAGAAGAACGCCTGGTGCAGCTCGTCCTCCCGTACGTACAGGGCGTGTTCGCGCGCGGTCGGCACGGACACCTCGCCCACGAGGAGCCGCTCGATGCCGTCGCGCGCGGTGTACTCCTCGCACACGGACCGCCAGCGCCGCCACACGTCGTGGACCTCGGGCTGGTTCCAGGCCAGCGGGTTGACCGAGTCGCGGGTGCGCTCGTCGGCCGTCGGGTCGTCGGAGTCCGGGAGCTCGGGGTGCTTGAACAGGCCGGCGGCCACGTCGATGCGGAAGCCGTCCACGCCGCGGTCCAGCCAGAAGCGCAGCACCTGCTCGAAGTGGTCGCCCACGCGGGGGTCGCGCCAGTTGAGGTCCGGCTGTTCCGGGGTGAAGAGGTGGAGGTACCACTCGCCGGGGGTGCCGTCCGGTTCGGTGACGCGGCTCCAGGCGGGGCCGCCGAACATGGCGTGCCAGTTGTTCGGCGGCAGGTCGCCGTTCGGGCCGCGGCCCGGGGCGAAGTGGAACCGTGACCGGGCCCGGCTCCCGGGCCCTGCGGCCAGCGCCTTCCGGAACCAGCGGTGCTCGGTGGAGCAGTGGTTGGGAACGATGTCGATCAGCAGTTTGAGCCCGAGCCGGTGGGCCTGGGTCACCACGCGCTCGAACTCGGCGAGGTCGCCGTACACGGGGTCGACGTCCTGGTAGTCCGCGACGTCGTACCCGTGGTCGTGCTGGGGCGAGGGGTAGAACGGGCTCAGCCAGACGCCGTCGACGCCGAGCTTCCGCAGGTACGGAAGTCCGGCGCGGACGCCGGCGAGGTCTCCGACGCCGTCCCCCGTGCTGTCGAGGAAGCTGCGGACGTAGACCTGGTAGATCACCGCGTCCCGCCACCAGGGGGTGGCTGCGGAGCGGGGGTGGGAAGAGCGGCCGGCATCGGCCGCAAGAGTGCTGAGCATCTCGCGTCGACCTGTCTGCAGTGAAGGCGAGAGCACCCGATCGGGCCTCTGCTATGCATTCATGTTAAGTATCAGTGACGGCACGATGTCAACGACGCTGCAGAACTTGTCTGTCGAGATGCGCGTTTGGGAAGACTGTTTGAACCATGAGGTAGGACAAAGGGGAAGGCCACTACCCAACAAGCAGGTAGTGGCCCAGGGAGGAGCGTAGGGGGCGGCGCAGGAACCTCACGAGCCGCCCGAGATGGCACCCAGCTCGCGCGTCAGCCGCCGCACGGCCTCCTCGGGGGTCTCGCGGAGCGCCAGCACGTCCTGCCCGACCGCCTGGACGACCAGGCTGACCTGGTCGTACCGCGCGCTCTTGGGGCGGGGCACGGCCGCGAGCACGCTCTGCCGGAGGATCGGGAGGTACGGATGGGAGGCGACGAGGGCCGGGTCGTCGTAGAGCGAGGCCCGCACCGGCGGCAGGGCGCCCCGCGTGAGCACCTGGCGCTGCACCCGCTCGCTCGTCATGTACGCGAGGAAGTCGGCGGCCGTGGCGGCGCTCTTCGAGCGGGCGGAGACGGCGAGGTTCGATCCGCCGAGCACGCTCGAACCCGGCCCGTCGAGACCGGGCAGCGGCACGGCGCCGAAGCGTCCCGCGACCTTCGACCCGGGGCCGTTGGCGTCGGAGTACACGTACGGCCAGTTCCGCAGGAAGAGCAGCCGGCCCTCCTCGAAGGCGGCCCGGGACTCCTCCTCCTTGTACCGCAGGGCCTCGGCGGGGATCCAGCCCTCGCGCAGCCCGTCCGCGAGGAACGCGAGGCCCGCCCGCGCCGCGTCCGAGTCGACCGCGACCCGTGTGCCGTCGTCGCGCAGGACGGTCCCGCCCGCGGACTGGATCGCCTCGGTCACGTTCACCGTCAGGCCCTCGTAGGGCAGGAACTGCCCCGCGTACCCCTCCAGGCCGTGCCGCGGCGCGAGTGTGCGCGCCTGTCGGGCGAGGTCGGCCCAGGTCGTCGGCGGCTTCTCGCCGGCCGCGTCCAGAATGTCCTTGCGGTAGTACAGCAGCCCGGCGTTGGTCACGTACGGGACGGCGTAGAGCCGCCCCTCGAAGGTGGCGGTGTCGACCACGGGACGCAGGAAGGCGTCCAGCTCGAACCGGTCGCGGTCCAGCGGGCTGATCAGACCGGCCGCGGCGAACTCCGAGGTCCAGGCCACGTCGAGGTTGAGCACGTCGAACCGGCTGCTGCCGGAGCGCAGTTCGCTGAGCATCTGTGCCCGGGTCTCGTCCGCCGAGTCAGGCAGCTCGACGAGCGTGACCCGCTCGCCCGGATGCTCCCGGTTCCAGTCGGCCACCAGCGGACCGAGGTAGGCCGTGAGGTCGCCCGCCGTGACGAACGTCAGCGGACCCCGGCCGCCGGCCGCCGGCTCACCGGCACCCTGCGCGACGCCGGTGTACCCGGCCAGCACGATCGCCGCCGCGAGAATCCCCCTCCGTACGGCTCGCATCCACCGCATGGGCTCCTCCTGCACGTGGTCCCGGACGCGACGGGGACCATCGTGGCATATGTCGAGCCGGGGGAATCGGGGATACTGGGCCCCCAGATCACTTGGCCGTCGCCCGATCCACCGGTCACAGCTCCGCCATCGGGTGCCGGAACGACACAGAAGGGGGAGCGTGTGCGGCAGCAGTTGCTGGCACTCCTCACCCGGGGTCCTGCCCACGGTTACGAGCTCAAGCAGGGCCTTGAACAACTCCTCGGCTCCGCATACCCTCAGCCGAACGTCGGCCAGGTCTACGTGACCCTCGGGCGACTGGAGAAGAGCGGTCTGATCAAGGGTGAGGATGTCGAACAGTCCGGTCGCCCCAACAAGCGGACGTACGAGCTGACGGACGCGGGGCGCGACGCCGTCTCCGCGTGGTTCGAGGAGACCGCCGACGAGCCGAGGGTCCGCGACGAGTTCTTCATGAAGCTCGCGCTGGCTCCGTTGTCGGGACTCGCCGACCCGATCACCTTGATCAACAAGCAGCGGCGCCAACACCTGAACACCATGCGCACCCTCTCCAAGCTCGCCGCGACCGAGGACCGCGGCAACAAGATCGCCCAACTCCTGATCGAGGGAGCCATGCTGCACCTGCAGGCCGACCTCGACTGGCTGGAGCGCTGTCAGGAGGAGCTGGAATGACCGGAGGTCCCGTCGCGGCGCCCCCACAGGAGACGATCGTCCACGCCGAGGGTCTGACCAAGACCCATCACGGCGACAGCGCCCCTGTCCAGGCGGTACGAGGCGTGGACCTGACCGTGCGGCCGGGCGAGTTCGTCGCGATCACCGGCCCGTCCGGGGCCGGGAAGTCCACCCTGCTGCACCTCGTCGGCGGCCTCGAACGGCCCGACAGCGGGCGCCTGTGGCTGGACGGAGAGCAGGTCGACGGCTACTCCGAGGCCCGCTGGGCGATGCTGCGACGCCGCCACATCGGCATCGTCTTCCAGTTCTTCAACCTGGTCTCCAACCTCACCGTCGCCGACAACATCGAACTGCCGGCGCTCCTCGCCGGGGTCTCTCCCAAGTCGGCGCGGAAGAGCAGAGCGGAACTCCTCGAGGAGCTGGGGCTGGAAGGCCGCGAGCGGTCGATGCCGGGAGAGCTCTCCGGCGGCGAACAGCAGCGGGTCGCGCTCGCCCGCGCCCTGGTCAACAACCCCGCGCTGCTGCTCGCCGACGAGCCCGCGGGAAGCCTCGACAGCAAGGGCACCCGCGACGTCGCGCGGCTGCTCTCCCGCTTCCACGCGCGCGGCCAGAGCATCCTCATGGTCACCCACGACGCCCGGATGGCCAGCGCCGCCGACCGGGTCATCAGCTTCTTCGACGGCCAGGTCGCCGACGACGCGGCCCTCGGCGACGGCGGCACCGCACGGCCGGGAGTCTCCGGCGTGCTCGAACTGCGAGACTGAGGCGGTGCGTCGTGCGGGCCATTCTGCGGTGGGCTCACTCCGACCTGCGCGCCCATCGCGGCGAGGCCCTGTTCGCGGTCCTCGCCAGCGCCGGCGTGATCGCCTCGCTCCTGCTGTCCGGGGCGCTCCTCAGCTACGCCGTCAACCCCTGGCAGCGGGTGTTCAACCAGTCCGAGGGCGCGCACATCTGGCTGCACACCCGGGGTGACCTCGACGCCTCCTCGGTCGCCTCGCTCGCCTCCCTCGACGAGGTCGCCGGGGTGTCCGGCCCCTTCCGTACGACCGAGGCCACCGTCGAGGTGGCCGGCGCGCGGGCACGGGTCGTCCTGCGGGGCGCGGGCCCCCAGGCGCCCACCGTGGCCCGCCCCCTCATCACCGAGGGAGGCTGGCTGGAGTCGGCGCCCACCGGCGCCGGCCCGGGCGAGATCGTCCTGGAGAGCGGGCTCGCGCGGGCCCTGTGGGCCGATCCCGGCGAGACGGTGACGGTCACCGGCGCGGACGGCGCGCCGCTCGCCCTGCGCATCGCGGGCATCGCGGAGAGCGCCGAACCCCTCTACCGGGCCGGCCAGGGAGCCGGCGTGGCCTGGGTGCTGCCGGGGGCGCTCGACCGGGTGGCCTCGGCAGGTACGGGTACGGGCCAGGCGGCCTCGACCGGTGCTACGGGTCAGGCGGCCTCGACCTCGGCCGGTACGGGACAGAGTGTCGGGCTGCGGCTCAAGGACCCGGACGACACCGACTACGTCGTCCAGCGGGCCGTGACGCTGCTGGGCGCGCACCGAGTCGACCGGGTGACGAACTGGCAGGAGGCCAAGGCCGATGTGGGCGGCGACGACCGGATGCTCGGCCAGATGTTCGCCGCCTTCGGCCTGGCCGCCCTCTTCGCGGCGGCGGTCGCCGTCTCCGGCGCGGTCAGGGCGCGCGTACGGAGCCAGCTGAAGGACATCGCCGTCCTGAAGGCCATCGGCTTCACCCCGGGCCAGGTGACGCGCGGGTTCCTCGTCCAGCACCTGGGCTTCGCGGTCCTCGGCGCCGGGCTCGGTACGGTCGCGACCCTGACGCTCGGCCGCTGGATACCGGGCCGGATCGGCGAGGCGGTGGTCCTCTGGCCCGAGCTGCCCGGACACCGGGCGATCGTGGCAGGACTGCCCGTCGCCGCCGTCCTCCTCATCGGTACGGCCACCGGGCTCGCCGCCTGGCGGGCCGGCCGCGTCCCGCCCGTCCCCGCCGCCAGGTCGGCGCTCCTCACCGCCGCCCCGCTCACCCGCCTCGGCCGCCGCGCCATCGCCCTGCGCCTGTCGCCGGCCCTGGTCCTCGGCTGGCGCTCCGCGTTCTCCGGCCGCGGCCGCAGCCTGGTGCCGATATCCCGGCTCGCGCTCCCCGTGGCCCTGATGACCGTGGCCCTCGTCGCCTGGTCGACCCTGGACCAGTTCGGCAGCGACCCCGCCCGTATGGGCCGCGCCGCCGCCCTGACCGTACGCGCCGAGAAGCCGGGTCCGGCCGACGATCCGGCGCTCGCACGGGCCCTCGCCCAGGTCCCGGGCGTCGAAGACAGCTTCCCGGGCGCGGAGTTCGTCGCCCTTGTCCCCGGCCAGACCGGGACGATCACCCTGCGCGGCCTGGGCAGCCAGGAGCGACCGTACCCGCACAGCGTCGTGGAGGGCCGGGCGCCGTCCGGCCCGGACGAGGCGGTCGCCGGGCAAGGGCTGCTCGACCTGCTCGGCGTACGGGTCGGGGAGTGGGTCCGGATGACGGTCGAGGGCCGCCCGCAGATCCTGCACGTCGTGGGCCGCAGCGTCGAACCCGAGCAGGGCGGCCGCGTGATCTCCACCTCGCTCGACAGCCTCAGGGAGGGCGACCCGGCGATGCAGGCGCGCTTCCACGCGCTTGTCCTGAGCCCGGGTGCCGACCCAAGGGAGGTGGCGGCCGCCGTCTCCGGAACCGTCGACGGCGCCCTGGAGATACGGGAGACCCCCACCCCCGCGGATCGCCTCGACACCCCGCGCGGAGTCATCGCGGCGCTCATCGCCGTCCTCGGTTTCATCGCCCTCGTCGAGCTGCTCACGCTGATCAGTTCCGGCGTACGGGCCCGGATCCGCGACCTCCTCGCGATGAAGGCCATCGGCCTCACCCCCCGCCAGATCGGCGCCGTCATCGTCACGGCGGCAGCGCTCACCACCCTGGTCGCCGCCCTTCTGGGCACGGTAGTCGGAGCCGCGCTCGGGCGGTGGCTCGTCGACGCGGAGGGCCGCTCCAGCGGCATCGGCTCGGGCATCGCCCACGTCCCCTCACCGCTCGTCCTGGCGACCCTGGTCGCCGCGGCGACCGCGGTCGGCGCGGCCGCCGCGCTGGCGCCCGCCGTGAAGACGGCCCGCCGCCGGCTCATCGACTCGGCGAGCGAGACGCTGTAGGGGATCGCGTCGGGTGCACGGTGATGGTGTCGGCTCCCCACCTCACCGTCCTCCCGCACGCGAGGCCCCGTTCCGCGAGGTGCGGACCGAGCCGCTGGATGCGACCCCTCAGGGCGGGAAGCGTCATCAACCGCCCCGGCGCACCGAGGAGTCGGCGGATGTCGTGACAGCAGACGGGTCCGGGGAGCGCGCAGAGGACCTCGAGGAGCAGGGCCTGCGTACGGAACGACGGAGTCGCTTCCTCTGCGTCCCCGTCCCGGGTGGGCGCGGGCCTGATCCTCCGTAGCCAGCGCAGATCCGCGCCGAGCCGGGCGCCCAGGACTCCCGGCAGGGCGTTGCGGTCCAGGACGTTGACCGCCCCGGCGGTGAGGAGCGCGGCCGAGTTCCCGGCCTGCGCGGTCGCCACGACCACGTGGGTGACGAGGGCCAAGGACCTTACGTACGACTCCAGTTCGCCGGTCGCGCGCGGGGTCGCGCTGTCGAGCAGGGTCAGTCGGCCGCGCCGGCCGTCCCGCCCGCGCTCGACGGCCTGGCTCCAGGTCAGCGGGACGAGGGCGTGGCCGCAGGCACGCCGGAGCATGGCCACCCATCCTTCGTCCCCGTCGAGAGAGACCACCGCGATGTGAGCGGGGCTCGCGGACGCGACCACCATGATTCCCCTCCATGGCCCGTGTTGATACCGCGAGCAATCTACTTACCTGTTAGGTAGGAGATACCTCGCAAAAGCCACTGCCGCCGACAAACGGCTCACGATGGTGTGCGGTCATGCAGAACCCCGAGCCGATCGGGCAACGGCCGCCGGAGGCCCCGGAGGCAGCTCCACGCGCGGCAGCTCCAGGACGAAGGCGGTGGCGCCCGGCTCGCTGCGCAGGGTCAGGGTCCCGCCGTGCGCGGTCACCAGGGAACGGGCCACCGCGAGGCCGAGGCCGCTGCCGCCGTTGTCGCGGCTGCGGGCCTTGTCGACGCGGTAGAAGCGGTCGAAGATCCGGCCGTGGTCGGCGTCCGGTATGCCGGGCCCCGTGTCGGCCACGATCACGCGGAGGGCCTCCGCCGTCACGCCGACCGTCACGGACACGTGCGTCCCCGCGGGCGTGTGGACGGCCGCGTTGGTGAGCAGGTTGTCGAGGACCTGGCGGATGCGGACCGGGTCGAGGCTCAGGGGCAACGGCCCGGACCCGGCGTCGAGGGTGAGCGGATGGCCGGGGTGGGCGGCGCGGAAGGCGTCGGCGGCCTGCCGGACGAGGTCCGCCAGATCGTACGGTTCAAGGCGCAGCGGCGCGTCCACCTCGGCGGCGTCGAGCCGGGCGAGCAGCAGCAGGTCGTCGAGAAGGACGCCCATGCGGGCGGCCTCGGAGCGGAGCCGGGCGAGGTGCCGGTCGCGCTCCTCGGGGACGTTGGCGGCGGCGTACTGGAACAGGTCCGCGTAGCCGCGTACGGACATCAGCGGGGTGCGCAGTTCGTGCGAGGCGTCGGCGACGAAGCGGCGCAGCCGCTGCTCGGCCTCGGCGCGCACGGCGAGCGAGTCGTCGATGTGCTCCAGCATGGTGTTGAAGGCGGTCCGCAACTCCTCGACCTCGGGACCTCCGCCGGCACGGTCCGCGCGCAGCGGCAGCCGGGCCGCCGATTCGCTGAGGTCGTGCGAGGCGATGCCGTGGGCGGTGTGCGCCATGTCGCTGAGGGGTTTCAGGCCGCGGCGCAGCAGGATCCGCCCGAAGACGACGAGGGCGAGCAGGGCGACCGTGAACGCGATCACCTGGACCGTGATCAGCTGCTCCATGGTGTCCTCGATCTCCGCCATCGGGGCGGCGCTGACCAGGACGACTCCGGGCACGACCTCGCAGGCCCGCAGCCGGTAGGCGCCCTTTCCGTCGACGTACGTGGTGCTCGTCATGTCACCGGTGGCGTCGGCGCGCGCCTGGGCGAGGGCGGTGAACCCCGCGGTGTCGTCGGGCACGTCGGCGGGCCTGCGCAGCGCGGCCGTACCGTCGCTGACGTCGTACACGGCCGTGTACCACCCGTAGTACGGCTGCCGCTTGACCGTACCGTGCTGGGCGGCGTCCTTGGCCTGGACGTTCTGCACCAGCTTCAACTGGGCGACCTGCTGGTGGCCGAGGTAGTCGCGCATGTACGCGGTCAGGCCCGTGCCGACGACGGCGAACGCCACGAGCGACAGCACGCCGAGGCCGAGCGCGAGCCGGGTTCCGAGACGGAGTCGGCGGTACGTGTCGCGCAGCCGCGGCCTGCTCATGCGGCGGCCTCCCGCACCACGTAGCCGAAGCCGCGCACGGTGTGGATCAGCGGGCTTCCGGTGGCGTCGAGCTTGCGGCGCAGCCGGCTGACGACCAGCTCGACGACGTTCGAGCGGCCACCGAATCCGTACTCCCACACGTGGTCGAGGATCTGCGCCTTGGTGAGCACGGTCGGGGACTTGCGCATGAGGTAGCGCAGCACCTCGTACTCGGTCGGCGTGAGCGTCAACCGGTCGTCCCCGCGTCGCACTTCACGTGTGTCCTCGTCCATCGTCAGATCGGCGACGCGCAGGACGGACCGCTCGTATTCCGGCCCGGAGCTGCGCCGCAGCACGGTGCGCAGCCGGGCCATCAGCTCCTCCACGGCGAACGGCTTGACCAGGTAGTCGTCGCCGCCGCGAGTCAGCCCCGCGACCCGGTCGGCGACGGTGTCGCGCGCGGTGAGGAAGACCACGGGCACCATCGTCCCGGCCGCGCGCAGCCCGTCGAGCACACCGAAGCCGTCGATGTCGGGCAGCATCAGGTCCAGGACGACGATGTCGGGGGCGAAGTCGGCGGCAAGCCGCAGCGCGTCCCGGCCCGAGTTGGCCGTGACGGCGTCCCAGCCCTCGTAGCGGGCGACCGTCGCGACGAGGTCGGCGATCGGCGGATCGTCGTCCACCACCAGCACACGTATCTTCTCCACCCGCCCATCTTGCGCCACGCGCGCGGCGGCGCGACCCCCGTCGATCAGGGCCGGGGCACTTCGATACGGAGTTGAAAGTCTCCTGACAGGGGATCGACAGGTACCTGCGGCCAAGCTCTCTCCAACGGGTCGACCGACGCGACCCGCTCGACCTGCTCGGCCAACTCGACCCACTCGATCCCGGAGGTTCCGGCCCGTGACCGCTGTTGTCCCCGCGACGTCCGCGCCGCCGTCCCCGACGCCGGCCCCGCCCGATCCCCGCTCCGATCCCCGCTCCGGGCCGCGCCCCCGGGTGGTGGCCCGCACCGGCCTGTACGCCCTGCTCGCCGCGAACGCGGCGGTCGTCGCGTACTTCTTCTCCCAGGCGGGCTTCGCGTCCAACGCGCTGATCGTCCTCGGCCGCCTCTTCGGCCTCTACGGCGCCCTGTTCATGGCCTTCCAGCTGCTGTTGGTCGCCCGGCTGCCGTGGTTCGACCGACGGATCGGCATGGACCGGCTCACGTCCTGGCACCGCGTGACCGGCTTCGGGCTGCTGTGGACGCTGGTCGGACACGGCGTCTTCATCGCCTTCGGCTACGCCGAGTCGTCCTCGCTCGGCCCGGTCGACCAGCTGATCGACCTGGCAGAGACCACCGAGGGCGTGCTGCGGGCGATCGTCGCGATGGTCCTCATCCTGGTCGTCGGCGGGGCCTCGGCCCGCTGGGCGCGGCGCCGACTCGCGTACGAGACCTGGCACTTCATCCACCTGTACACCTATGTCGCGGTGGTCCTCGCCTTCACGCACCAGGTAGCGGCCGGCACCACGTTCACGACCTCACCGGCGGCCACCGCGTACTGGTACGGCCTGTGGGGCTGCGCGCTCGGCGCGGTGTTCGTCGGCCGCGTCGCCCTTCCGCTGCGGCGGAACCTGCGGCACAAGCTGCGGGTGTCGGCGGTCGTGCCCGAGTCCGACCACGTCGTCTCGGTGTACCTGACGGGCCGCGACCTGGACCGGCTCCCCGCCCGCGCGGGCCAGTTCTTCCTGTGGCGGTTCCTGACGAAGGACCGCTGGTGGCAGGCGAACCCGTACTCCCTGTCGGCAGCCCCCGACGGCACCCACCTGCGGCTGACCGTGAAGGCATCCGGCGCGGGCTCCGCGTCCCTGCGCCACCTTCAGCCCGGGACCCGGGTCTTCGCCGAGGGCCCCTACGGCGCCTTCACCACCCTCCACCGCACCCGCCAGGACGCCCTGCTGATCGCGGGCGGAGTCGGCATCACCCCGATCCGCGCGCTCCTGGAGGAGCTGCACGGCCACGCCGTGCTCGTCTACCGCGTCTCCGCCCCGCAGGACGCGGTCCTCTACGGCGAACTGCGCGAACTCGCCGCCGCCAAGGGCGCGGAGCTGCATCTGATCAGCGGCCCGCCGACCCCCGACCCGCTGGCGCCGGACGCGCTGTCCGCGCTCGTCCCCGACCTCGCCGAACGCGACGTCTACGTCTGCGGCCCGCCCGGCATGACCGGCGCCGTGCTGCGCAGCCTGCGCACCCTGGGCGTACCCAAGCGGCAGGTCCACTTCGAACGCTTCAGCCTGGCCGGCTGACCGGCGACACAGCAGACACAGAGGACCCTCACGTGAAGCGAGCAATCCCCGCCCTGGTCCTGTCGGTCGCGGCCCTGATCCCGGTCTGGTTGTACACGCCGGGGATCGCCACGTCCTCCGAGCAGCCGCCCCCCACTCCGGCGGAGGCACTCCCCGCACCCGCCCCCTCCTCGACCTCGACCACTCCCCCGACGTCCTCCCCGACGGCGCCCTCCACCACCCAGGTGATAGCCGGCTCGACGGTCCCGACCGAGAAGGGCGAGGTCCAGGTCGAGGTGACGCTGACAGCGGGCCGGATCACCGCGGTCCGCGCACTCAAGGCGCCCCCGCACCCGCAGACCACGTCGGCCCTGCCGAAGCTGGTCGAGTCGACCCTGGAAGCCCAGAGCGCCGACATCGACGCGGTCACGGGGGCGACGATCACCAGCGACGGCTACAAGGAGTCCCTCCAGGCCGCCCTCGACAAGAAGAGCGCCTGACGTGAACCGGGTCGAGCACGTCATGGGCCTGCCGGTCTCCCTGCGCATCGACGACGCGTACGTCCCCGAGGGGGCCGCGGACGCGGTCTTCGCGTGGCTGCGCGAAGTCGACGCACGATTCAGCCCGTTCAAGCCGGACAGCGAGGTGTCCCGCCTGGACCGGGGCGAGCTGAGCACGACCGAGATCAGCGCGGACCTCGCCCATGTCCTGGAGCTGTCGGAGCAGTACCGCAAGGAGAGCGGTGGCGCCTTCGACGTACGGCTCCCGGGCCGGGGGCTTGACCCGTGCGCCGTCGTCAAGGGCTGGTCGGTGCAGCGCGCCGCCGAGCTGCTGTCGGCGGCCGGGGTACGGCGGTTCTGCCTGAACGCCGGCGGCGACGTGGTCGCGGCCGGCGGCCCCTGGCGGGTGGGCATCCGCCACCCCGAGGAGGCCGACCGGCTCTGCGCGGTCCTCGAACTGACCGACGCGGCGGTCGCCACCTCCGGCCACTACGAACGCGGCGCCCACATCCTCGACGCCCGCACCGGCCGCCCCGCCACCGGCCTGCTCTCCCTCACGGTCGTCGCCCCGACCCTCACGGAGGCGGACGCGACGGCGACGGCGGCGTTCGCTCTGGGCCCGGACGGCATCGCCTGGGCGGCCGCCCGCCCCCACTGCGAGGTCTTCGCCGTCAACACAACCGGCAAGGTCGTCCAGACGCCGGGTCTGCCCACGGCGCCCACCAATGGGCTTACGGCGGCCAGGAGTTGACGGTGGGCTCGTTCGCGGTCGGCGGCAGTTCGGTGAGGAAGGTGCGGATCTCGTCGGCCTCGGGGACGGCGAGGGCGGTGTAGAGGTCGAGGGCCTGTCGGGCGTGGTCGTGGGCGAGGTCGATGTGGCCGAGGTCGCGGTGGACGTGCGCCAGGCCGTCGTGGGCGCGGGCCTGCTCGGGGCGGTAGCTGAACTCGCGGGCGAGGGTCAGGGCGGTGTCGTGTTCGGCGGCGGCCGTGGCGAGGTCACCCATGGAACGGGCGGCTTCCGCGAGGGCGTTGAGCGACTCGGCCTCGTCCCCGGGAAAGTCGAACTTCCGGCTCAGCTCCAGGGCCTGGTGGTGATGGCGCCGGGCCTCGTCGTGGCGGCCCTGTCGTTGGTACAGCAGGCCGATGTTGTTCTGCACGACGGTCTCGCCGATGCGGGATCCCACCTCGCGGTACGCGTCCAGGGACTCCCGATGGTGCTCGTGGGCTTCCTCGTAGGCTCCTCGGCGGCCGTGGACGATGCCGAGGTCGGTCAGGCACCTGGCCTGGCCCACGCGGTCGCCGAGCTCGCGGAAGAGCGCGAGGGCCTGCGCGCTGTGGTCGTGGGCCTGGTCGAATTCTCGCCGCCGCCTGGAGACGTTGCCGAGGGCGTGCAGCGCGGCGGCCGCGGTGCCCTGGTCGCCGGTCTCGCGCGCGAGGTCCAGGGCGCTCCGGTAGTGCTCGGCCGCCTGCTCGTAGGCACCGTGCCACCAGAAGTGCACCTGGCCGAGATCGATGAGCGTACGGGCTTCGGCGGCTTTGTCGCCGCTCCGGCGGGCGGCTCGCAGTGCGAGGTCACCGAGGGCCAGCGCGTCGGCCTGGTGGGCGTGGCCGAGCAGGTAGCGGTGCAGGGTGGCGGCCAGTTGGCCGGCGTGCGGGAGCCGGTCGTGCTCGGCCGCGTGGTGGCCGGTCGCCAGGAGGTTCGCGCGTTCGGTGTTCAGCCAGGTGATCGCCTCGGCCTCGTCCTGCGGGAGCCAGGTCGGGGTGTCCGGGGCGGGGATGCGTGGCCTGCGGTTCTTGCCCTCGGGGTAGAGGTGGTCGATGGCCGCGCTCGCGGTGTGGAGATAGTGGTGGAACAGCCGCCCGAGGGCCTCGCTCCGGTCGTCGGCGGACTCCTGGGCGGCGGCGGTGGCGAGGGCGTGCTCGCGCAGCAGGTCGTGGAAGGTGTAGCGGCCCAGCTGATGCTGGGTCAGGACGTGGGCGTCCAGGAGGTCTTCGAGGAGCATCTCGGCATCGTCCAGCGGGAGGTCGGCCAGCGCGGAGGCCGCCTCGGGGCTGATGTCACGACCCGGCTGGAGCCCCAGGAGCCGGAACATGCGCTGCTGATCCGGAGTCAGCTGCTCGTACGACAGCGTGAACGCGGCCGCCACTCCACGCTCCGACGTGGCCAGTTCGGAGAGCCTGCGGCGCTGGTCGCGCAGCCGGTCGGCCAGGTACGCGACGGTCCAGCGGGGCCGGTGGTGCAGGCGGGCGGCGGCGATGCGGACGGCCAGCGGCAGGAAGCCGCACAACTGCAGGACATCGAGGACGGCGAGGGGTTCGGCGGCCGCCCGTTCGCCGACGATCGCGGTGAACAACTCCACGGCGTCCGCGGCGGGCAGTACGTCCAGGGACAGAGCGTGGGCCCCGTCCAGGTCGGTCAGCCGGCGACGGCTGGTGATCAGGACGAGGGCGCGGGAGGTTCCGGGCAGCAACGGGCGTACCTGGTCGGCGCCGAGGGCGTTGTCGAGCACGGCGAGGACGCGTCGGCCGGCGAGTTCGGACCGCCACAGCGCGGCGCGATCGGCGACCGACGCGGGTATCTGCTGGGCGGGCAGGCCGAGTTGTCCCAGGAGGAGTTCGAGCGCGGCACCGGCGTCGAGCGGCGCCTGGCCCGCGGTGTGCGCCTGCAGGTCGACGAAGAGCTGTCCGTCCGGGAACTGTTCCGCGAGGCGGTGCCCCAGGTGGACCGCCAGCGTCGTCTTGCCGACCCCGGCCATCCCGTCGATGGCCGAGATCGTCACGACGCCGCCGTTGTTGCCCGACCACAGGCGGATCAGCCCGTCGAGCTCGCCTTCGCGTCCGGTGAAGTCCGGG
This sequence comes from Streptomyces sp. NPDC001927, assembly GCF_053594455.1. Classification (NCBI taxonomy): domain Bacteria; kingdom Bacillati; phylum Actinomycetota; class Actinomycetes; order Kitasatosporales; family Streptomycetaceae; genus Streptomyces; species Streptomyces sp. NPDC001927. The sequence continues at coordinate 434,790 of NZ_JBSFEN010000001.1, forward strand.
ACGTCGTACGGCAGGAAGTTGATCCCCTGCGGCTTCGCCGGCGGCGGCGCGGTGACCGGCGGCTGTAGATCGGGGGCGTCCCGCAGGATGTCCTGTTCGAGCTTGCTGAACGCGTGGCCAGGGTCGAGGCCCTGCTGTTCGGCGAGGGTGGCCCGGAAGGTTCTCGCCGCCTCCAGCGCGTCGGTCTGGCGTCCGGCGCGGTGCAGGGCGAGCATCAGCTGGCAGCAGAGCCGCTCCCGCAAGGGGTGGGCCGCCGCGTGGACGGACAGTTCGTCGATGAGGTCCTCGTGCCGGCCCCTGGCCAGTTCCAGCTCGGCCAGGCGCTCGACGGCGGTCAGCCGCTGCCCGGTCAGACGGGCTCGGGCGCCCTCGGCGTAGTGGGCGGTGATGCCGGCCAGCGGCTCGCCCTGCCACAGGGCCAGCGCGGCACGTATCTGATCCGCGAAGTCCGCGGAGTCCGCCGCGTCCCCGGTGTCCCCAGCGCCCCCTGGGACGTCGGAGACGGCCGGGGCCTTGGCGACCAGGCCGGTGAACTCGTCCAGATCGAGCTGTCCAGGCTCGGGAGTGATCACGTACCCGGCGGGCCGCGTGGCCAGCATCCCGTCGGCTCCCGAAGCGCGCAGCATCCGTCGGATCGCGGCGATCGTGGTCTGGATCTGTGCGCGGGCGGAGTCCGGCGGCAGCGGCCCCCACATGGCGTCGATCAGGCGATCCGTACTGATCACGACCCCTGCGTGCAGCAGCAGATAGGCGAGCACGGCGCGATGCCGGGGTGCCAGGCCGGGCGCGTCCGAACCGGGTGCCACGGCCTCCACCGGTCCGAGGATCGTGAACCGCATGCCGTCACTCCAGGGGTCGCCGGCTCGTGCATCGAGGAAGCATCGGGAATGTATCAAGATCGACCTGCATGGTTACCGGCATGTCACTCCACACCGTCGAACCGGAGATCGCGACCGGTGAGTCCGCGGCTCTGTTCACCGCCACCCACCAGGCCCTGGGGGTCGTCCCCAACCTGGCCAGGGTGATGGCCAACAGCCCGGCCGTACTGAAGGGGTACGTGGACCTCCTCACCACCCTGAACACGGAGGGGACCCTGTCGGCGGCCGTGCGCGAGAGCATCGCGCTTCTGGTGGCGCAGGAGAACGGCTCCGACTACTGCCTGTCCGTGCACACGTTCCGCGGGACCAGGACGGCCGGTCTGAGTACGACGGAGGCCACCCTGGCGCGCCGGGGCAAGGCCGACGACCCCTGGGCCGCCGCCGTCCTGGACCTGGCCGCCGTCGTGGTCCGTGACCGCGGAACCGTCGCCGACGAGCAGCTGGCCGCGGCCCGCCGCACGGGCCTGTCCGACGGACAGATCGTCGAGGTCGTCGCCCATGTCGCGCTCAACGTGTTCACCAACTACCTCGCGGCGGCCGCCCGTGTCGCCATCGACTGGCCGCTCGTACGCCACACCGACTGAAGGAACCATCACCTTGCCCACATCGATACAGATCAACCAGCTCCACAGCGTTTCGGCCGCCGAGGCCCTCGCCTGGCACCAGGTCGTCGTGGCCTCGATGGCCCACGACCTGCCCGGAGAGCCGACCCCCGACCCCGGACAGATCCACGCCCAGCTCACCGGGCCCGCCCTGGGCAGCCACCGGCTCACCTGGCTGGCCACGGACGCGGACGGCGCCCCGGTCGGCGTCGCCGCCCTGCGGGTGTTCACCTCCCCCGGTCAGGATCACCTGGCCGAACTGGAACTCCACGTCGACCCCGCGCACCGCCGCCTGGGAACCGGCTCCCTCCTGCTGGAGGCGGTCGTGGCGGCCTGCCGCACCGAGAACCGGCGCAGCCTGATCACGACGGCCCCGGCCGACGGCCCGGGCGAAGCCTTCGGCGCACGGCGGGGCTTCCGCCGCGCCCTGACCCTGAACCACCTCACGCTGCGCCTCGACGAGCCCGCCCGGGCCGACCTGCTCCGGTACGCCGATGCCGAGCACCCCGGCTACCGGCTGACCGGCTGGACCGGAACGGTTCCCGACGGCCTCGCCGACGCCTTCGCCGCGGCCAAGAACGCCATGAACGACATGCCCGTCGGTGACCTGGACTACGGCAGCGTGGCCTGGGACGCGGACCGCGTCCGCGCCATGGCCAAGGTGGTAGCTGATCGCGGGGATTCGCTGCTGACCCTCGCGGCCGTCCACGACGACGGCACCATGGCCGGCTACACCGAGATCCTGCTCCCGCAGGGCGCCGGGCCGCGCGCCCAGCAGTACGACACGGCGGTGGTTCCCGAACACCGCGGCCACGGGCTCGGGTTGTGGGTCAAGGCCGCCATGGTGCGCCGGCTGGGCGCCGAGCACCCCGACGTCGTCGAGATCGAGACGGACAACGCCGACGACAACGTCCACATGCTGGCGGTCAACGACCGGCTGGGGTTCCACGCCTACCGCCGTACGCGCGAGTTCCAGCTCGACGTGCCCACGACCTGACCGTATCCACACCCACACCCACCTAGAAACGAGAAGCACTTGCGCAAGCTGATCTACTACATCTCCGCCACCCTCGACGGCTTCATCGCAGGACCCGAGGGCCAGTACGACTTCCTCCCCTTCGACGGGGAGGAAGCGGCGGCGATCCTGGCGGACTTCCCCGAGACCATGCCCACGCCCGCACGTGCGCCGTTCGGCGTCGCCGACCGGCCCGCCCAGCGGTTCGACACCGTCATCATGGGCCGCGCGACCTACGACCCGGGCCTGAAGGCCGGGCTCACCAGCCCGTACGCCCACCTGACGCAGTACGTCGTCTCCCGCACGCTCGTCAGCCCCGATCCGGCGGTGACCGTCGTCGACGACCCGGTCGCGCTCGTCCGAGAGCTCAAGGAGCAGGACGGCGGCCTGGACATCTGGCTGTGCGGCGGCGGCAAGCTGGCGGCCGTCCTGCGCGACGAGATCGACGAACTGATCATCAAGCGCCACCCGATCTTCCTCGGCTCCGGCATCCCCCTGTTCGACGGCCCGTTCACTCCGACGAGGTTCGCGCCGGTCGGCACGCGATCTTTCAACTCCGGTTTCTCCCTCACTCACTTCGCGAAGGTGCAGTCATGAACGTCTCCTCCTCCACCCTCTCCCTGACCGTCGCCGACGTGGACGCCTCCCGCGCGTTCCTGTGCACCCACCTCGGCTACGAGGTGGCCATGGCCGACGACGGATTCGCGTCCCTGACCCGCGGGGACGCCGCCGTCGATGTCGTCCTGCTCCGCGCTGGTACGGAGGTCCTCCCGCCCGAGCAGCGCGACCAGCGCGCGGCCGGTCTGATCCTGGCGCTCACCGTCACCGACCTCGCGGCGGAGGAGGCCCGGCTGCGCGCGGCGGGCGCCCCCATCACCATGCCGCTGCGTGAAGAGCCGTGGGGCGAGCGGCTGTTCCAGATGACCGACCCGAACGGCGTCGTCGTCCAGCTCGTCGAATGGGCGGCGTGACCACGGGGTCACAGCCACAGAATCCACGGAATCCGAGTAAGAAACCACAGAAGCAGGAGATTCACGAAGTGCGAGTGCTGTTGTCGACGTATGGGTCGCGTGGGGACGTCGAGCCGCTGGTGGGGCTCGCGGTCCGGCTGAGGGAACTCGGTGCGGAGGTGCGGGTGTGCGCGCCGCCGGACGAGGACTTCACGGAGCGGCTCGCCGGGGTGGGCGTGTCCGTGGTGGGTGTCGGGCAGTCGGCGCGCGCGCTGACGACCGCGGCTCCGCCGCCGTCGAAGGCCAATCTGCCGCAGCGCGCGGCTGAACTGATCGCCAGTCAGATGCGGGTGATGCCCGCGGCGGCCGAGGGATGCGACGTCCTGATGGCGACGGGTGCGATGCCGGCCATCGCCGGGGCGCGGTCGGTGGCCGAGAAGCTGGGCATCGGCTATGTGTCCGCGATCTTCCAGCAGTTGACGCTGCCGTCGCCGCACCGCCCGCCGCTTGCCTACCCCGGGCGGCCGTTCCCGCCGGAGGTGACCGACAACCGGGCCCTGTGGGAGCTGGACGCGCAGAGCATCGACGCGCTGTTCGGTGAGGCGCTGAACACCAACCGGGCGTCGATCGGCCTGCCCCCGGTGCGCAACGTCCGCGACTACGGCTTCGGCGACCGGCCGTGGCTGGCGACGGACCCGGTGCTCGACCCGTGGCTGGAGACGCCGGACCTCGACGTCGTACAGACCGGCGCGTGGACGCTGCCCGACGAGCGGCCGCTCCCGGCGGACCTGGTGGCCTTCCTGGAGGCCGGCGCGCCGCCGGTGTACGTCGGGTTCGGCAGCATGGCCGTACGTGCGGGTGAGGAGGCGGCCCGGGTGGCCATCGAGGCGGTCCGCGCGCAGGGCCGTCGGGTGCTCGTCGGGCGCGGCTGGGCGGAACTGGGCCTGATCGACGACCGGGACGACTGCTTCGCCGTCGGTGAGGTCAACCACCAGCGGTTGTTCGGCCGTGTGGCCGCCGTCGTGCACCACGGCGGTGCGGGTACGACGACGACGGCCGCCCGGGCGGGCGCTCCGCAGGCGGTGGTGCCCCAGCTGGCGGACCAGCCGTACTGGGCCGCCCGCGTGGCCGACCTGGGCATCGGCGCGGCGCACGACGGCCCGACCCCGACGTTCGAGTCCTTGTCGGCGGCGCTGAGGACGGCCCTGGACCCAGAGACGGAGGCACGGGCGAAGGCCGTGGCCGCCAGGGTCCACACCGACGGTGCGATGCGGGCGGCACGGCTGCTCCTCGACACCGTCGGCTGAAGAACTCCCCCCACTACGGACAGAATTGAGCAACACGACATGCGTGTGCTGTTGATGGCGTACGGATCCCGCGGCGACATCGTGCCGCTGGCGGGGTTGGCGGCGCAGTTGCGGACCCTCGGCGCGGAGGTGCGCGTGTGCGCGCCGCCGGACGAGGAGTTCGCGGAGCTCCTTGCCGGTGTCGGCGCGGAGCTGGTGCCCTTCGGGCGGGACGTACGGGCGCTGCGGACGGGGGCTCCGCCGTCGGACGCGGCCGCGTTCGCGGCCGAGTTGGTCGCCGCGCACTTCGACACGGTCGGCAAGGCGGCCGAGGGCTGTGACGTGCTGGTGGCGAGCGGTCTGATGCCGGCCGGCGCGCGCTCGGTGGCCGAGAGGCTGGGCATCCGGTACGTGTACGTGGGCTTCCACCCGTTCGAGATGCCCTCCGCGCACTACCTCCCTTCGGGGCGGCCCGGCCCGCCGCCTCCTGCCGACATGACCGACAACCAGGCCCTGTGGGACTTCGACGCCGAGAAGGTCGACGCCCTCTACCTCCAACCCCTCAACACCCACCGCGCGGCGATCGGCCTCGCACCGGTGGCAAACGTCCGCGACCACGTCTTCACCGAACGGCCGTGGCTGGCGGTCGACCCGGTCCTCGGCCCGTGGCAGCACCTGACCAACCTCGACCTCGTACAGACCGGCGCGTGGATCCTGCCCGACGAACGCCCCCTGTCCGCGGACCTGGAGGCGTTCCTGGACGCCGGCACGCCACCGGTGTACGTCGGCTTCGGCAGCATGCCCATGAGCACGGCCACGGACATCGCCCGGACGACCGTCGAGGCGGCCCGCGCGCAGGGCCGACGCGTACTCGTCTCCCGCGGCTGGGCAGACCTGGGTCTGGTGGACGACGCGGACGACTGCTTCGCGGTCGGCGACGTCAACCACCAGGCTCTGTTCCGCCGGGTAGCGGCCGTCGTACACCACGGCGGCGCGGGCACCACGACCACGGCCGCCCGAGCGGGCGCACCACAGGTGGTGGTCCCCCAGTTCGTCGACCAGCCGCACTGGGCCGCGCGCGTGGCCGAGTTGGGGATCGGCGCGGCCCACGACGGCCCGACCCCGACCTTCGCATCCCTGTCGGCGGCACTGAGGACGGCCCTGACCCCGGAGACGGAGACGAGGGCGAAGGAAGCGGCAGCCACGATCCGCACGGACGGCGCGGAGGTGGCCGCGAAGCTGCTCCTCGACACGGACGGCCACGCCGCGATGAGCCGCGAGCAGATCTCCATGATCGCCCACACCGACCACCCGATAAAGTCCCCGCTCGCCGACGACTCGGTCACCCGTCTGCTCGCACACGGCCTCCCTCGGGGCGACGAGCGCGTGCTCGACCTCGGCTGCGGTACGGCGGAATGGCTCCTGCGCGCCCTGAAGACCCACCCGCACGTGCGAGCCGAAGGCGTCGACGTCTCCGAACTCTCTCTGACCCAGGCCCGCGAGGCGGCGACCGATCGCGGAGTGGACGACCGCCTGACCCTCCACCGCCAAGAGGCGGCGGACTTCACGTCGACACACCCGTACGACCTGGTGATCAGCGTCGGCGCGGCCCACGCCTTCGGCGGCCTCCTCCCCACCCTCGCGGCGGCCCGCGAGCACCTGGCCCCCGGCGGCCGCGTGCTGATCGGCGAGTCGTTCTGGGACCGTGCCCCTTCGCCGGCGGCGGTCGAGATGTTCGGCGACCTCGCGGACCTGGCGACCACGGTGGACCGCGTCGTCGCCGACGGCTGGACCCCCGTCCACGGCCACGTGAGCACCCGCGCTGAGCTGGACGCCTACGAGTGGGCCTGCTGGGGCTCCCTGGCCTCCTGGGCCCTGGACCACCCCACCGACCCGGCCGCCGCCCAGGCCCTGGAGACGGCGAACGCCCAGCGTTCGCAGTGGCTGCACGGCTACCGGGACAGCTTCGGCTTCCTCTGCCTGGTCCTGCGCCGGGCATAGGGGCACGGGTCGGGGGGCGGGACACCAGCGTCGAGGATGCCCGCCCGGCGGGCCGGTCTCGGGGATCCTGACAGGGATCGAAGTCCGTTCCGCACCCCGGGAGGTGTGTCGTCGACAGATCCGCCTCCGCGCTGCTCGGCGTGTACAAGGGGTTCGGCGCCGAGGCCGTCGCCGCGACGGTCCGGCACGAGAGCCTGCTGGGCCGGCCCGTCGAGATCGGCAACGACTATCTGCCGCACGGAAGTTGGAAGGAGTTCGACCCGGCGACGATGCGCCGGTATCAGCTCGATCCGTGGCGCGCCTGGCGGGACGAACGCCCGGGCTCGGCGTTCGTGTACGGCATTCCGCCGCTGGTCGACGGTTTCGACGGTGCGTTCGCGCGGGGGGTGGCGGGCGAGTTCGACGCCGCATACGGGCGGGCGGCACGGGCGATGGTGGAGTCGGGGCACGGCGACGCGGTCGTCCGGCTCGGCTGGGAGCCGAACAACCGGGCGATCGGCCCGTGGCAGGCGACGGACGACCCAGCCGGCTACGCGGCTCTGTTCCGGCACGTCGTCGACGTGTTCCGCGCGACACCGGGGGCGTGCTTCACGTTCGAGCTGTCGAGCTCGCTCGGAGTGCAGCCAGGACGGCGGCTGCGCGCCTTCGCCGACTACTACCCGGGGGACGGGTACGTCGACTGGCTGGGCATGAACGCCTACGACCTCAAGTGGGGCGCCGCGACGGTGTCCCCGGCCGACCGCTGGGCCTGGATCCGGTCGCAGGAGTCGGGCCTCGACGCACATGTGGCCTTCGTCCGTGCGCGCGGGAAGCGCAATGTGTGCTCCGAGTGGGGTCTGTACCGCCGCGGGGACGCGTTCGCGGGCGGCGGGGACAACGCGTACTTCGTCGATCGGATGGTCGAGTACTTCTCCTGGGGCGAGGTCGCGTACCAGTCGTACTTCGACCACGACTGGGGCGGCGGCACCCTGACGGACTTCCCCGCGGCGCGGGCCGCGTACGTGGGGTGGTTCCGGTGACCACGCACGGGCGACGCACCTGGGCGGAGCCGCGCCTTTCGAACTCACGCACCAAGGTCACATGTGCGCATGCGCCGGTCGTCGATCGGGCATACGCGACCCGACCTCACACATGCGTGTGACCCGGACGGATTACGCCGTTCGAAAGCGGGATGAGCCCCGAACTGGGCGGTGACCCGGTGCACTGCCCCACATGACCGCCGCCGAACAGCCCAGCCCTCGAGTTGCCTCCGCAAAAATCACAACACATGCCCATATTCTCGTCCTACCTTCCGAGGGCGCTCCGCTTGTCGGCTCGTCCGGTCATCTGCCATTCACCTGTCCGTGCAAGCGGGGCGTGAGGCCATTCCGCTTCTCATTCCTGGAGAAACACATGCGCGTTGCCGTAACCGGTGGCGGTGGTTTCCTTGGGTCACACTTGTGCGAGGCGCTCCTGCGGCGCGGCGACTCAGTGGTGTGCCTGGACAATTTCTCGACCGGCGACCCCGCGAACATCGCACATCTCCGGTCCAACCCGGCCTTCGACTTCCAGCACGCCGACGTGAGCGTGTCCATGGAGGTCGCGGGCCGCATCGACGCCGTCGCCCACCTGGCGTCCCCCGCCTCCCCACCCGACTACCTGCGTCAGCCGCTGGAGACTCTCGCCGTCGGCAGCCGCGGCACGGAGAACGCGCTGCGTCTGGCGCTGCGCCACGACGCCCGTTTCATCCTCGCGTCGACGAGCGAGATCTACGGCGATCCCCTGGTCCACCCGCAGGAGGAGGCGTACTGGGGCAACGTCAACTCCATCGGCCCGCGCAGCGTCTACGACGAGGCGAAACGATACGCCGAGGCGGTCTCCGCCGCTTACCGCCGCACGCACCACCTCAATGTCGGCATCGCACGGATCTTCAACACCTACGGCCCGCGGATGCGCCCGCACGACGGCCGTGTGGTGTCCAGCTTCATCACCCAGGCCCTGACCGGGGAACCGCTCACCATCTACGGCGACGGCAAGCAGACCCGCAGCTTCTGCTACGTTGACGACCTGATCCGCGGTCTCGTCGCGCTCCTCGACTCGTCCGAGATGGGCCCGTTCAACCTCGGCAATCCGGTCGAGCGCACCGTCTCCGAGCTCGCCGAGATCGTGCTGACCATGACCGGCTCGTCCTCCGAGGTGAAGTACCACCCGCTGCCGGTCGACGACCCGGTCCGCCGCCGCCCCGTGATCGACCGCGCCCGCGACGTGCTGGGCTGGGAGCCGGAGGTCGACATCACCGAGGGCCTGCGCCGGACCGTCGCGTACTTCAGCGCCCGCCCGGACCGGCTCGGCGCGTCCGCCGCGGCGATCCGCGGCGGCCAGGGCGAGACGGTCCCGCTAGACGCGGTCAAGACCATGATCACCACGCCGCAGACGATCCCCGGCCCGCAGGCCGCGGCCACCGGCGTGGCGTCCGGCTCGCCCGCGTCGGGGAGCTGATTCCGCGCCGCGGCCGAACGGTCCGCCGGCCCGGCCGCGGCGCGCCCCCGACGCCCGCTCCCTCCCCTGCCCCACGGCCCGAATCGAACCGCCCGGAGAACTCGCTGTCATGACGTCGTTGGAGCAAGGTCCCGCGCTCGGGACCGGCACCGCCCAGGATCTCCCCGTCCTCGCCCCCGCCCCGGGTTCACCGGACGAATGGGCAGCGCTGGGGAACGAGATCAAGGCCCTCTCGAACGGCTCGGTGGCCTCCATCGGCCCGGACGGACCCGTCCTGGCGATGCCTCGGCACAACTTCGAGACCCGCCCGAACAGCTTCGTGCGGGCGTTCTCCCGGGGCGACCGCTTCCTGGTCGCCCTGCTCTCCCTGGGCTGGGCGACCTGCCTGGTCTGGTTCTGGACGTGGTGGCTCGAGCCGTCCCACCGGATCGGCTGGCTCGGTCTCGTCGTCAACAGCGCCCTGCTGCTCTACCTGGCCTACCTGCCGGTGCACTTCCTGGTCGCGCTGATCCGGATGCGGCGCTTCGACCCGGCCGTCGAGGTGCCGGTCCTGCGCACCGCGTTCGTCGTCACCCGTGCCCCGTCCGAGCACTGGGACATCGCCCGGGCGACCCTGGACGCGATGCTCGGCCAGGAGTTCCCCCACGCCTACGACGTCTGGCTGTGCGACGAGGACCCCAGTGAGGAGATCCTCGCCTGGTGCCGCGCCCACGGCGTCGGCGTCTCGTGCCGGCGCGGCCGCGCCGACTACCACCGGGCCGACTGGCCGCGGCGGACCCGGTGCAAGGAGGGCAACCTCGCCTTCTTCTACGACCACTGGGGGTACGAGCGCTACGACGTCGTCGCCCAGCTCGACTGCGACCACGTGCCGCACCCCCGCTACCTCGCCGAGGTGGTCCGCCCCTTCGCCGACCCGGCCATCGGCTACGTCGCCGCCCCCAGCGTCTGTGACGCCAACGCCGATCAGTCCTGGGCGGCCCGCGGTCGGCTTCAGCGCGAGGCCCTCTTCCACGGCCCCGTGCAGCTCGGCTACTCCGCCGGCCTCGCCCCTCTGTGCATCGGCTCCCATTACGCCGTCCGCACCAGGGCGCTGCGGGACATCGGCGGCCTCGGCCCCGAGCTCGCCGAGGACTTCTCGACCTCCTTCCTGCTCAACTCGGCCGGATGGCAGGGCGCGTTCGCGATCGACGCGGAGGCACACGGCGACGGTCCGATCACGTTCGGCGCGATGATCACCCAGGAGTTCCAGTGGTCGCGCAGCCTGGCGGTGATGTTCTTCGGGATGCTGCCGCGCCACCTGAGCCGTATGCCCGGCAAGCTGCGCCTTCGGTTCTCCTGCGCGCTCCTCTACTACCCGCTGCTCGCCCTGACGACCACGCTCGGCATCCTGTTGCCGCCGATCGCGGCGCTCACCGGCACCCCGTGGATCAACGTCAACTACTTCGAGTTCCTGGCCCGCTTCTGGACCATGTCCGTCTGGCTGATGCTGCTCACCCTGCTCTGCCGGCGGCGCGGCCTGCTGCGCCCCAAGGACTCCCCCGTGGTCAGCTGGGAGATCTGGCTCTTCGGTCTCGCCCGCTGGCCGTATGTCGCCTGGGGCGTCGGCGCGGCCCTGATGCAGAAGCTGCGGCCCCGTCCGATCACCTTCAAGGTCACGCCGAAGGAGCGCGACGGTCTCGAGCGGCTTCCGCTGCGCGCCGTGGCCCCGTACCTGCTGATCACCACGGCCCTGTCGAGCGCCGCTGTGGTCGGCCAGTTCACCGGCCCCGCCGTGGGCTACGTCTTCCTCTGCATCCTCGGCGCCTTCTCGTACACGGCGGTGACGCTCGCGATCGGTGTGCTGCACATCGGCGAGACGGCACGCGCCGCGGGCGTCCGGCGCCACCGGGCGCTGCGGACCGCCGCCGCCCCGCTGTCGGCCGGGCTGCTCTCCCTGGTGCCCCTGGCGCTCGCCGTCGTCGTCTTCCCCACCTACCTCGCCGGCTTCTACGCCTGGTGACGGCCCTCGCGGCCGAACGAGAAATGAGGTCCCCCGTGCCCCGAACGGTCCTGGTCACCGGCGGCGCCGGTTTCATCGGCAGCCACACCTGTGTCGAGCTCCTCCGCTCCGGCCACGAGGTCGTCGTCCTCGACGACCACTCCAACAGCTCCCCCGAGGCCCTCGAACGCGTAGTGAAGATCGCGGGGCGTCCTTTCGCCGCAACCCACATCGCGGACGTGCGTGACCGGCGGTCCCTGGACGCCGTCTTCGAGAGCCACCGGATCGACGCGGTCATCCACTTCGCCGCGAAGAAGGCCGTCGGCGAGTCGGTGCGGATCCCGCTCACGTACTACGACATCAACGTCGGCGGCACCACCGCCCTGGTCTCGGCCATGCACGACCACGGAGTGCACCGGCTGGTGTTCTCGTCCTCCTGCTCGATCTACGGCGACGCGACGACCGTCCCGCTGACCGAGGACTCCCCGGCCTCGCCGACCAACCCGTACGCCACCACCAAGTGGACCTGCGAGCAGGTCCTCGCGGACCTGTGCCGGCACGTGCCCGAACTGCGCGTGTTGGCGCTGCGGTACTTCAACCCGGCCGGCGCCCACCCCACCGGGCTCCTGGGCGAGGACCCGCGCGGTGTGCCGAACAACATCATGCCGTTCCTCTCCCAGATCGCCGTGGGCCGCCGCGACGAGCTGCACGTCTTCGGCGACGACTACCCGACGCCGGACGGCACCGGGGTGCGGGACTACATCCACGTCGTCGACGTCGCCGAGGGGCATGCCGTGGCCCTCGACCACATCGACGACGAGCCCGGCATGCGGGTCTTCAACCTCGGCACCGGGCGCGGCGCCTCCGTCCTGGAGCTCGTGCACGCCTTCGAGAAGGCGTCGGGGCGGCCGATCCCGCACCGGATCACCGGGCGTCGGCCCGGCGATGTCGCGGAGCTCGTCGCCGATCCGGCGAAGGTCGCCGCGGCCTGGGGCTGGAGCGCGCGGCGCGACCTGGACGAGATGTGCCGCGACGCGTGGACGTTCCAGGAGCAGAACCCGTACGGCTACACACCCTGACCTGTTCCACCCCGTCCCCTCCCCCCACCTCCGCACCCAGACAGGAGAACAGCGCATGCGGTTGACCGTCATCGGTACGGGATACCTCGGAGCTGTGCACGCCGCGTGCATGGCCAGCATCGGGCACGATGTCCTCGGCGTCGACGTCGACGCCGAGAAGATCACGGCCCTTGCCGAGGGCAGACCACCCTTCTACGAACCGGGTTTGGACGACGTCCTGACCCGGGCACTCGCCACCGGACGCCTGCGCTTCGGTACCAGCCTGCGCGAGGCGGCGCTGCACGGCGAGGTCCACTTCGTCTGCGTGGGCACCCCACAGCAGGCCGGCTCCCAGGCGGCCGACCTGCGGTACGTGGACGCCGTCGTCGACGGGCTCGCGCCGCACCTCCCCGCGTCGTGTCTGGTGGTCGGCAAGTCCACCGTCCCGGTGGGCACGACCGCACGTCTGACCAGCCGCATCGCGGGTCTCACGCCGCCGGGTGTGCGGGCGGACGTGGCGTGGAATCCCGAGTTCCTGCGCGAGGGCTTCGCGGTCGAGGACACGCTGCGGCCGGACCGGCTCGTCGTGGGCGTCACCAGCCGGAAGGCCGAGGCGACGTTGCGCCGGGTGTACGCCCCGATGCTGGAGGCGGGAGTCCCGTACATCAGCACCGACCCGAACACGGCCGAGCTGGTGAAGGTCGCGGCCAACTCCTTCCTCGCCACGAAGATCTCCTTCATCAACGCCATGGCCGAGGTCTGCGACGCCGCGGACGCGGACGTGGTCACGCTCGCCGACGCCCTCGGTCACGACACCCGGATCGGCCGGCGGTTCCTGAACGCCGGTCTGGGCTTCGGCGGAGGCTGCCTGCCCAAGGACATCCGGGCGTTCACCGCCCGCGCGCGGGAACTCGGAGTCGGTCCCGCGGTGGAGTTCCTCGACCAGGTCGACGAGATCAACCAACGCCAGCGGACCCGGACGGTCGCGCTCGCCCGTCAGATGGTCGGCGGCGATCTGACCCGCCGCCGGGTGACCGTCCTGGGAGCCACGTTCAAGCCGAACAGCGACGACGTACGCGACTCGCCGGCGTTGGCCGTCGCGATGGCGCTGCACCGGCAGGGTGCCGACGTCCGAGTCCACGACCCGGAGGGCACCGCGAACGCCCGGCGCGCCCACCCGGAACTGCACTGCAGCTCGGACCTGCAGACGGCATGCCGGGGTGCGGAGATCGTCCTGCATCTCACCGAGTGGGGCCAGTACCGCGAGGTGGACCCGGTGAAGCTGGCCCGCGTGGTCCACGAACCGGTCCTCATCGACGGGCGGAACGCGCTCCCGCACGACGAGTGGCGGGCCGCCGGTTGGACCGTCAAGGCGCTGGGCCGCCCCGCGCCGTCGGCCGGGCCGTGGGCCGCTCGGACCGAGGAACCCCTGCGGGCCACGATCGCGTCCCCGGCCTCCGAGCCGGACCGCGCCGGGGCCATGGCTCAGGCACTGCCGACCCACAGGGCCTGAGGTCTCTCGTCCGGATCCGACCGGCTCTGCCCCGCGCTCATGGTCCTCGACCGGTGAGCGCGGGGCAGAGCCATGCCATGGGCGTCCGCTCCGGTCAGCGGAGCGTCTGCGCGGCCCCGGCCGTCGGTGACTGCGGGACCCGGTTGCCGAAGTAGTCGACGGGGCCCACGTCGACACCCGACGCCTCCGGGCCCAGACCGACGGACATCTCGTCCTCGCAGCGCGGCACCAGGTTCCTGGGACCGGCCTCGTCGGTGACCGGGGCGACCAGAGCACGCAGGCACGGGTCGTCGCTGGAGCCGGTCGGCTCGCCGTCGAGCAATTCCTGGCGGGACGTGGTGCGCCAGTCGTCCAGCGCCGCGAAGCCCCGGGTGCCCCACTCCAGCGACCAACGGCCGGTGCTGTAGTAGACGTTGCCCTGGAGTCGGAGCGTGCCCGGCCGGTACGACGACTGAGCCTGGACCAAGGGGCCGCCGTCGGTGGCGAAGATGTTGCTGTGGACACGGACGCCGCGCATGCCGTCGCGCAGCCGCAGCGCCGGAGGCCGGTTCAGCCCTTCCGCCGAGGCCAGGTCCTCGGTCCGCATGACGACCGTGTTGTGGTAGATGTCCAAGTCCGTCAAGCGGGAGCCGTAGGCGACGATGCCTCCGTACTCGGGCAGCTTCCGTGCGTCGTCCCAGCTCATGTTGAACCGGACGACGTTGTTCTTGTGGGCGCCGGTCGCCTGGCCTGAGTAGACGAGGAACCCCGGCCCATCGTTGCCGTACGCGAGGTTGTACTGCATGACCGAGGAGGACACGTTGTTGTCCAGACCGAATCCGCCGCCGTCGACCCGTGAGCCGGTGCGGTTGCGGTACGACTTGTTGTTCTCCAGGACCACTTGGGTGGAGTCGTACGCCCAGATGCCCTCCGGGCCCTCCTGGGCGTCGGCGGCGGACCTCGCGCCGTTGTCGTGGGCCACGGAGCGCATCACCTTCGCGTCCCGGACGCTGCCGAGCGTGATGCCGCTGCCCGTGTTGCGCGAGCCGCTTTCCGGGTCGCCCATGTTGGAGTAGGCCTTGACCCGCTCGATCCGGATCCCCTCGTGTGCGTAGGCAGGGCGATCCTCGTCGAACTCGGGCCCGTGGAAGACGAGTCCGCCCTCGAGATTGTGATGCACGGAGGCGTCGGAGATCCGCACGTCGCTGTAGCCCCCGACGGCGTCCTTCTCCGCGCCGACGCTGATCCCGTTCTGGAAGCCCCTCACTTCCACGTTCGAGACCCTGACGTGGTCGAGCCGCCGGGCGCCCGGGAGGCTGTTGCGGAAGGCGATCCCGCCCGCCTCGCGCAGCGCCTTCCGGTCGCCGACCAGCGAGACGTTCCTGATCTGCACGCCGCCGGTGTTGTGCACGGTGATGCCGGACGTGCCCCGTGGAGCGATCGTGGCGCGGCCGGTGCCGTACGACTCGATCACGACCGGCTTCGTCGAGCTGCCCGCCTCGCCCTTCTCCAGGGTGATGTCGCCGCGGAACCGCTCACCGCCCTCGAGCCGGAGCCGGTCGCCCGGCTGGAAGCGCACGCCGTTCGCATGCTCGAGGGTCCGCCAGGGCTTCTCCGGCGAGAGGCCGTCGTTCTCGTCGTCGCCCTCGGGGCTCACGTAGAAGGTGTACGGACCGCCGGTGGCGGGGCGGGCCGGCCGGTAGACCCCAGGCACGTCGCACCCCGCCAGCAGCAGCAACACTGCGGCCGAGACTCCAGCGGCGGTCGCCGTCGTCCGGCTCCGCTTCACCGCGTTCAAGCGCACTCCCTAGGAACGTTCCTGCGTCACATAAAGCACACAACGGACCAGACTGCCAGAAACAGTGCATACGAAACAGCGACGACAACGCGGCATCCGAGTCACCTGTGCGGTGGGCTCAGGAGTGAGGGCGCCTGTGCGGTGGGCTCAGGATTGGGCGCGCTGCTCAGGAGTGGGCGCGGCAGAAGCCGCGCACGGCCCGGTTGAACTCCTCGGGCCGTTCCAGGTTGCTGACGTGTCCCGTGCCGGGGAACACGACCAGCTCGGCGCCCGGGATCGATTCCTGGAACTGCCGTGCGACGGCGAGCGGCGAGCGCACGTCCCGCTCTCCCCAGAGCAGGAGGGTGGGCACGGCGACGGTGGGCAGGAGATCCCGCTGGTCCGTCTCGGCCATGAGCAGCAACTGCGCCCGCAGGGTGTCCGGGCGTACGGCGGCGTCCATCGCGTCCAACAGCGGTACGTACGCGGCGGGCCGTTCGCCGGCGAACAGTCCGGGCAGGGTCGGATCGAACTCGTCGCGCGGTACGGCCAGCATCCTGCGCGCGCCCTCGACCCGGGCCCGCACTTCCCGCGCCGGCAGCGAGCCCTTCCAGCCCGCGTAGGTGTCGGCGAGGACCAGCGTCTTCACGAGGTCCGGGTGCCGGCGGTAGAACTCCAGGGCGAGAGTGCCGCCCCAGGACAGACCGGCGATGTGCGCCGGACCGAGCCGCAACGACTCCACGACCGCGGCCAGACAGTGGGCGTAGTCCGGGAGGCCGTAGGACGTCGGCAGGTCCGCGGAACGGCCCGCTCCGGGCTCGTCCCACGCCACGACCGTGAACGCGTCCGCCAGGGCGTCGAGCTGCGGCCGCCAGAGGCGGGCGTCCGACGCCGCACCGTGCAGGAACACCACGGGCGGACCATCGCCCACGCGGTCGTAAGCGATCCTCAACCCATCGACGTGCACGCTCGCCATGGGTTCAGGGTAGGTCCGCCCCGCGGATTTCTCAGCGCCGCCGCTACGAAGCGAACTGGGGGATCACCTCGGAGCCGTACGCGTCGATCGTGAACTCGCGGTTGTCGTGCATGTTGTAGACGGCGAACTGGTGGACGCCGAGGTCCTTCAGGTGACGGAGCTTGGCGATGTGGGCCTCGGCGGGGCCCAGGAGGCAGAAGCGGTCGACGATCTCGTCGGGGACGAACTCGGTGTCGGGGTTTCCGGCGCGGCCGTGGTGGCTGTAGTCGTAGCCGTGCCGGTCCTTGATGTACGCGGTGAGGGCGTCCGGGACCATGCCGGAGTGCTCGCCGTACCTGGCGACCAGATCGGCGACGTGGTTGCCGACCATGCCGCCGAACCAGCGGCACTGGTCACGGGCGTGGGCCAGGGCCTCGGGCGAGTCGTCGGCCGTGACGTACGCGGGCGCGGCGACGCAGATCGTGAGGGCGTCGGGGTCGCGGCCGGCGTCGGTCGCGGCCTGGCGGACCGCCTTCACCATCCACTCGGTCAGGAACGGGTCGGCGAGCTGGAGGATGAAGCCGTCGGCCTTCTGCCCGGCGAGGGCGAGGGCCTTCGGGCCGTACGCCGCCATCCAGACCGGGAGCTTGCCGCCGGCCACCCAGGGGAGGCGGATCGGGTTGCCGTCCACCTCCGCCTCGCGGCCCTCGGCGAGGTCGCGGATGACGTCGATGGCCTCGCCGAGGCGGGCCAGGGTGTTGGGCTTGCGGCCCGCCACCCGCATCGCCGAGTCGCCCCGGCCGATGCCGCACACCGTCCGGTTGCCGTACATGTCGTTGAGCGTGGCGAAGGTCGAAGCCGTCACCTCCCAGGTCCGTGTCCCGGGGTTCGTCACCATCGGGCCCACGTGGAGCTTGGTGGTGTGTTCGAGGATGCGGCTGTAGATGACGAACGGCTCCTGCCACAGCACTGCGGAGTCGAAGGTCCAGCCATAGCGGAAGCCGTTGCGCTCCGCCCGGCGCATCAGGCCGACGACCTCCGAGGCGGGCGGGTCGGTCTGCAGGACGAGTCCGAAGTCCACGTCGTCGTTCTCCTAGTTCAGATACTGGCAGGTGGATCGCGGGGTGAAGACGCCGTGCCCGGCGCGCCCGGTGAACTTCCGTTGGTCGATGACGACTTCGCCGCGCGAGAGGACGGTCTCGACCTGGCCGGTGACGGTCCTCCCCTCGTACGCCGAGTAGTCGACGTTCATGTGGTGGGTCTCCGCCGACAGCGTCTGGACGGTGTGCGGGTCGTAGATCACGACGTCGGCGTCCGCGCCCGGCGCGATGGTGCCCTTCTGCGGGTACATGCCGAACATCCGCGCCGGGGAGGCGCAGGCGATCTCGATCCAGCGGCGGCGGGAGATGTGGCCGTCCACCACGGCCTGGTGGAGCAGGTCCATACGGTTCTCCACGCCCGGCAGCCCGTTGGGGATCTTCGAGAAGTCCCCCCGGCCCAGGTCCTTCTGGCCCGTGAAGCAGAACGGGCAGTGGTCGGTGGAGACCACCTGCAGGTCGTTGGTCCGCAGGCCCCGCCAGAGCGCCGCCTGGTGCTCCTTCGGCCGAAGGGGCGTGCTGCACACGTACTTGGCGCCCTCGAAGTCCGGCTCCGCCAGGTTGTCCGTCGAGAGGAACAGGTACTGGGGGCAGGTCTCGCCGAAGACCGGCAGGCCCTTGTCACGGGCCGCCGCGAGCTCCGCGACCGCCTCCTCCGCCGAGACGTGGACCACGTACAGCGGCGCCCCGGCGACCCGCGCGAGCTGGATCGCCCGGTGGGTGGCCTCGGCCTCCAGAAGGACCTTGCGGACCTCGCCGTGGTAGCGGGGGTCGGTCTCGCCGCGGGCGAGCGCCTGCTCCACCAGGACGTCGATCGCGATGCCGTTCTCCGCGTGCATCATGATCAGCCCGCCGTCGTCGGCGGCCCGCTGCATCGCCCGCAGGATCTGCCCGTCGTCCGAGTAGAAGACCCCCGGATAGGCCATGAACAGCTTGAACGAGCTCACGCCCTCCTGGACGAGCCGGTCCATCTCCTTCAGCGTCGACTCGTTCACGTCCGACATGATCATGTGGAAGCCGTAGTCGATCGCGCAGTTGCCGTCGGCCTTGGCGTACCAGGCGTCGAGCCCCTCGCGCAGGGAGCGGCCGACGCTCTGCACGGCGAAGTCGACGATGGTCGTGGTGCCGCCCCAGGCCGCCGCCCGGGTGCCGGTCTCGAAGGTGTCGGAGGCGAAGGTGCCGCCGAACGGCAGCTCCATGTGGGTGTGCGCGTCGACGCCGCCCGGGATGACGTAGCGGTCGGTGGCGTCGATCGTACGGTCGGCGGTCCAGCCGGCGGCCGCGTCGGAGCCGTGCGCCGCCAGAGCGGCGATCCGGCCGTCCTCGATGAGGACGTCGGCGTGGATCTCGTCGGCGGCGGTGACGACGAGGCCGCCGCGGATGAGGGTGCGGGTGCTCACGGGTGTTCCCCCTGGCTGATGGCGGTGAACTACAGGGAACGGAGGGCCTGTTCGAGGATCGCGGCGCCCTCCTCGGCCTCGGAGACGGTGAGCGAGAGCGGTGGCGCGACCCGCAGGGAGCTGGTGTTGTGACCGCCTCCCTTCCCGATCAGCAGACCGTTCTCGCGGGCGGCCTCCAGGACGGCCGAGGCCGCCGCCGGGTCCGCCTCGTCGGTGCCTGGGCGGGTGAGTTCGATACCGATCATCAGGCCGCGGCCGCGCACCTCCCGTACCGCGTCGACGCCCGCGACTGCCGCGCGCAGCCGCTCGATAAGGAGGCCTCCGACGCGCCGGGCGTTGCCCTGGAGGTCGTGTTCGAGGAGGTACCCGAGGTTGGCGAGGCCCGCCGCCATCGTGATCGGCGAACCGCCGAAGGTGGAGATGGAGTTGGCGTCGATGCAGTTCATGATCTCGGCGCGGGCGACGACCCCGCCGACCGACATGCCGTTGCCGATGCCCTTGGCGAAGGTGAGGATGTCCGGCGGACCCGCCTGGCCGTGCGCCTGCCAGCCCCAGAAGTGCTCGCCGGTACGGCCCCACCCCGTCTGCACCTCGTCGGAGATCCACAGGATGCCGTGCCGGTCGAGGACGCGGCGGAAGGCGGCGTACAGCCCGTCGGGCGGGGAGGTGAAGCCGCCGACGCCCTGGATGGGTTCGGCGATCAGCGCGGCGACGTCCCGGGTGTGCCCGAGGAGGTCTTCGAGGTCGGCGACGCACGCCTCGATGAAGCGCTCGTCGCTGTACTGGGCGTAGGGGCCGCGGGTACGGACGCCACCGTGCACGTACAGGGTCTGGAGCGGGGAGAGGCTCGTCGGGGACCAGGCGCGGTTGCCGGTGATCCCGACGGTGGAGAAGGAGCGGCCGTGGTAGCTGTTGCGCATCGCGAGGATCTGGTTGGAGCGGCGGTACGCGGTGGCCAGCAGCAGGGCCGTGTCGTTGGCCTCGGTGCCGGAGGTGGTGAAGAAGACCCGGGCGTCGGGGATGCCGGAGAGCGTCGCGATCCGCTCGGCGAGCTCCACCATCGGGCGGTTGAGGTAGAGCGTGGAGGAGTGGATGATCCGGCCGGCCTGCTCGGCGACGGCCTTGGTCACCTCGGGCACGGCGTGGGCGGTCATGGTGGTGAGGATGCCGCCGAAGAAGTCGAGGTACCTCCTGCCGTCCGCGTCCCAGACGTGCCGGCCCTCGCCGTGGGTGATCTCGATCGGGTCCTTGTAGTAGAGGGCGACCCAGTCGGGGATGACGGAGCGGTGGCGGTGGTACAGGTCGTTCACGGCTGCACCAGCCCGTCGTAGGCGTCGGGGCGGCGGTCGCGGTAGAAGGCCCACTGCTGCCGCACCTCGTCGATGAGGCGGAAGTCGAGGTCCCGGACGATGAGTTCCTCGGCCTTGTCGGAGGCGACCTCGCCGACGAACTGGCCGCGCGGGTCGACGAAGTAGCTCGTCCCGTAGAAGTCGTTGTCGCCGTACTCCTCCTGGCCGACCCGGTTGATCGCGGCGACGAAGTACTCGTTCGCTACGGCGGCCGCGGGCTGCTCCAACTGCCAGAGGTAGGAGGAGAGGCCGCGCGAGGTGGCCGACGGATTGTACACCAACTGGGCGCCGTTGAGACCGAGTTGGCGCCAGCCCTCCGGGAAGTGGCGGTCGTAGCAGATGTAGACGCCGACCTTGCCGACGGCGGTGTCGAAGACCGGCCAGCCGGCGTTCCCGGGCCGGAAGTAGTACTTCTCCCAGAACCCCTTGACCTGGGGGATGTGGTGCTTGCGGTACTTGCCGAGGTAGGTGCCGTCGGCGTCGATGACGGCGGCGGTGTTGTAGTAGAACCCGGCGCCCTCGACCTCGAAGACGGGGACGACGATCACCATGCCGGTCTCGCGGGCCAGCTCCCGCATCCGCGTGACGGTCGGCCCGTCGGGGACGGGCTCGGCCCAGCGGTAGTGCTCGGGCTCCTGCACCTGGCAGAAGTAGGGGGCGTTGAAGACCTCCTGGAACCCGATCACCTTGGCACCCTGCCGGGCCGCCTCGCGGGCGTGCTCCTCGTGCTTGGCGATCATGGATTCGGTGTCGCCGGTCCAGGTCGCCTGGACAAGTGCGGCGCGTACGACGTCGGTCATGAGCTGCTCCTTCGGCGCGGCGTCAGAGAGCCTCTACGCACGTAGACGCGGTGCGTAGGAGGAGAACGTAAGCCCCGTCACACCCCGGAGCAAGACCACCGCCGTGAACCGCCGGAGTCGATCATGTTTCCTACCCGAGTGGTCCATGTCGGACACGCACCGACACGTACGGTAAGCCCATCAGGTCACCGGCAGGCCCGCGACGCGCAGGGCGTGGACCAGGTCGCGCTCGCGGGCCGGGGACAGCGCGCGGGCCGCTTCCCGGAGTTGGGGCACGAGATCGCGCGGGTCGTCCGCGGCGAGCCGCGCGGCGTCCTCGGGGGTACGGACCCGCACGAAGGCCGTGAGCAGGGCCCGGGCCTCGCGCTGGTGGCCCTCGGCGCGCAGCGCGGCGCACGCCCCGGCGAGTTCGCCGACCGGGCGGGCGACGCCCTGCCGCAGCAGCTGCTCGCAGTCCTCGGCCCGGCCCGCGTCGGCGAGCGCCCCGGCGACGGCGGCGAGACGTCCGGGCGGCAGCGAGGCGGCCTCCCAGAGGAGGGTGGACCAGTCGGCGCCGAGGCCGACGCGGTGCAGCTCCGCCGCGAGCGCCGGAAGCCAGCCGGGCGGCCCGGCGACGGCCTCGCAGAGCAGCACGTGCGCCTCACCGCTGCGCCCCTGGGCGCGCAGCCGCCGGAGGGCGTACACGGCGTTGCCGGCGGCGCGGACGGCGTCCGCCTCGGTCGCCACGGGGGCGGTACGGGCGGCACGTGCAGCGGGTCCGTGCGACGCGTCGGCGCCGCCGAACCGGGCTCCTCGGGGCGCGGCCCCGGCCACGGGGAGCTCGACCGCCTCGGGGCTGGGCGCGGGTGCGGGGCCCTGCGCGTCCTCGACGCCGTCGAACCAGGCGTACCGGGCGCCGCGCGGCTTGCGCCGGGCGGCGGGAGCGGGGGCAGGAGTGCGTTCCCGGTCCGGGCCGAGCGCCGCCAGCCGCGCCGTCAGCTCCGCGACACGGGACGTCGCGCGGGCGTGGTCGTCCCCCGCCCAGGCCAGCGCGTCGGCGATCCGGTCACCGTCCGGGGCGTGCGGGGTGTCGCGGAGGCGGGCGGTGAGCTCGTAGGTGCGGGTCTCCGCGTGCCGGCGCTCGTGCTCCAACGCCGCCAGCCGCTCCCGAAGCGCCTCCGCCCCGCCCGGTCGCCGGTCGTGGGCGGCGGCCGCCGCTCCGTGCAGGGCCCTGGCCCGGGCCGCCTCGACGCCGTGGGGCGACTCGCCCAGGTCCTGGAGCAGTGACTCGACGACGTCCCAGGGCGGGATCTCCGTACCGCCGAAGCAGGCCCGCAGGCCCTCCGGGTCACGGCCGGCGAAGACCCCGTACCAGCCCTCGCCCGGCACCAGGCGCCCCGCCACGCCGCCCAGCCAGCGCGCGAACGCGCCGATCTCCACCGGGAGTTGATACACCGTCATATCGCCCGCACCGCCCGTGCACTCGACTGGAACCTTCCGGTCCACGAGTATTCGACCCCAGTCGTGTTACGGGACGACTACGGACTGTTTTCGCCCCGCGATCACCTCGACGGCGAACGGGTCGGAATCGGAATCAGAGTCGGGATCGCATCGGAATCAGAAGCTGACCGCGATCCCCGTGTGCGGCCGCTTGCCCAGCCGGGCGATCGTGGCGGGCCAGTCGACGAGCCAGTACTGCCAGGTGTACTTGCGCGAGAGCAGCTTCCGCACCCGGCGCAGCTCCTCGCCCTCCAGAAGCCGGCCGGTGCCCTCCAGTCGGACCGCGCCCTCGCTCACGTTCCCGCGGACGTCGCAGACCGCGACCACCGCGCGCGGGTCGTTCCGCAGCCGCTTGACCTTCCAGGCGTCAGCACGGGAGTAGGCGTACAGCTCGTCGCCCTCCACGGCGTACCAGACCGGGGTCGGAACACCGGTGCCGTTCTTGCGGAAGGTGGTCAGGCTGACGTAGCGGCCGCGCCGCAGCTCCTCGGGAATCATGCGGTCGAGGGTACGCAGGGGCGGCTGCCCGATGTCAGACGGGGACCAGTGCGCACCGCACCACGAGGTCGTCCATCGACAGGCCGAGGGCGGCCGCGAGGGCCGCGACGGTGAAGAAGGCGGGGGTCGGAGCCCGGCCGGTCTCGATCTTGCGGAGGGTCTCGGCCGAGAGTCCGGCCGTCGCCGCGATCTCGACCATCGAGCGGTCGCCGCGCGCCTCGCGGAGCAGGCGGCCGAGCCGCTCGCCGCGCTCGCGCTCTTCGGGGGTCAGGGGTGTGCGCACCATGTCGCCATACTAATACCGGTATAGTAATTGCGGTATAGTAATTGGCATGGTGGAGATCAAGACGGACGAGAACCTGCGTGCCATGCGCGCCGCCGGACGGGTGGTCGCCGAGGCGCTGGCGGCCGTACGGAAGAAGGCGGCGCCCGGCGTCACCGGCAAGGAGCTGGACCGGGCGGCCCGCGAGGTCCTCACAGCGGCCGGGGCCGGATCACCGTTCCTCGGCTACCGCCCCGAGTGGGCGCCCGTACCGTTCCCCGCCGTCGTGTGCGTCTCCGTCAACGACGCGATCGTGCACGGCATCCCGGAGGACCGCCGCCTCGCCGACGGGGACCTGGTCTCCGTCGACTGCGGGGCACTCCTCGGCGGCTGGGCCGGCGACTCCGCCATCAGCTTCACGGTCGGTCGGGCCCGCCCGCAGGACACACGGCTTGTCGACACGGCGAACGCCGCCCTGGAGGCCGGCATCGGCGCCGCCGTCGTCGGCAACAGGATCGGCGATATCGCGCACGCGATCGGCCGCGTCTGCCGGAACGCCGGCTACGGCATCCCGGACGGATTCGGCGGGCACGCCATCGGGCGCCGGATGCACGAGGACCCGGGCGTCCCCAACGAGGGACGACCGGGCCGGGGCATGCCGCTGCGCCACGGCATGGTCCTCGCGATCGAGCCGATGGTCATCGCCGGGGGCGGCGACGACTACTACACGGCGCGGGACGGCTGGACGATGCGTACGGTCGACGGCTCGCGCGCCGCACACGCGGAACACACGGTCGCGATCACGGACGACGGCCCCAGGATCCTGACCGCGCTGTAGCGCCCCCCGAGGGGAGCACTACAGCGTCCACCAGCCGTACGCACCTACATCGCCTACCCCACCGGCCGCACCACCATCGCCGACCCGCCTCCACGCCGCACGGTCTCGGCGGCGGCGACCCAGCGGCCGTCCGGCAGGCGCTGGACGCCGGTCGCCGCGCCGATCTCCGGGTTCTGCCGGAAGCCGTGGCCGATGGACTCGAGCTCAGCCTTCAACGGGCTGTTCCACAGGCCCGGTTCGAGCTCCGTGGTCGTCTGGTTGCGCTGGCTCGCGCGGGGCGCGGCGATGGCGTCGACGAGCGGCAGGTCCCGGTCCACGACGCCCGTGAGCGTCTGCAGCACGGTGGTGATGATGGTCGCCCCGCCCGGCGAACCGAGCGCGAGGACCGGCCGGTCGTGCCGGTCGAGCACGATCGTCGGAGACATCGACGAGCGCGGCCGCTTCCCCGGCCCTGGAAGGTTCGGGTCGTGGACGGCCGGGTTCGCCGGGGCGAAGGAGAAGTCCGTCAGCTCGTTGTTGAGCAGGAAGCCGCGGCCCGGGACGGTGATCCCGCTGCCGCCCGTCGACTCGATGGTCAGCGTGTACGAGACGACGTTGCCCCACTTGTCGGCCACCGTGAGATGCGTGGTGTTCTCGCCCTCGTACGTCGTCGGCGCAGCCGTCCCGCCGCTCGCGCAGGCCTTCGGGTCACGCGGGTCGCCCGGCGCGAGCGGACTGGTCAGCACGGCGTCGTCGCGGATCAGGCACGCGCGGGAGTCGGCGAACCGCTGCGAGAGCAGCTCCCGCGTCGGCACGTCCTCGAACGCCGGGTCGCCGACCCAGCGGCCCCGGTCGGCGAACGCGATCCGGCTGGCCTCGATGAACCGGTGCAGGTAGGCCGCGCGCGAGGCGGAGGAGAGGTCCGTGCGCTCCAGGATGTTGAGCGCCTCGCCGACACTCGTACCGCCGGAGGAGGACGGGGCCATGCCGTAGACGTCGAGGCCCCGGTAGGACATCTTCGTGGGACTGCGCCGTTCCGTCTCGTACGTGGCGAGGTCACGCTCCGTCAGATCGCCCGAGCGGACCACCCGGGTGGCCCCGTCCCGTACCGGAGGCTTACGGACCGTGTTGACGATGTCCCGCGCCAACGGGCCCCGGTAGAGCGCGCCGACGCCCTCCCGGCCCAGCTTCTCGTACGTACGCGCCAGGTCGGGGTTCTTGAACGTCGAGCCCACCACGGGGAGTTGGCCGCCCGGCAGGAACAGCTCCGAGGAGGCCGGGAAGTCCCGGAAGCGGGCCTCGTTGGAGGCCGTCTGGGCGCGGAACGTGGCGTCGACGGTGAAACCGTCGCGGGCGAGACGCTCGGCCGGTTCGAGGAGCGTGCGCAGGGACTTGCTGCCCCAGGTGTCGAGCGCGGCCTTCCAGGTCGCCGGCGTGCCGGGGGTGCCGACGCCGCGGCCGCTGGTCATGCCCTCCTCGAACGGGATGGGCGCGCCGTTCTCCACGAAGAGGTTCGCGTCCGCGGAGGCCGGCGCGGTCTCGCGGCCGTCGATCGTACGGACCGTACGGGTCCTGGCGTCGTAGTGGACGAAGTAGCCGCCTCCGCCGATGCCCGCAGAGTAGGGCTCGGTGACACCGAGGGCGGCGGCCACGGCGACCGCCGCGTCGACGGCGTTGCCGCCCTTGCGGAGCACCTCGATGCCCGCGGCGGAGGCGTCGGCGTCGACGCTCGCGACGGCGCCGCCGTAGCCGACGGCGACGGGTTCCTTCACGGGCGGCCGCGGGCCGCTCCCCGTCGGTGGCGCGGCCGCGCCCACCGAGAGCACCGTCACGGCGACGGCGAGCAGAGAGACCTTCCGAGCGGCGGAACGACGCATCCGTACCTCCAGTCAACAACCGTCCGCGCAGCGTAACTTCCGGCCCGCCCTCCCGTCAGGACCGCCTCGAACAGTGGTACGCCGTACCGCTAGCATGCGCGCCCATGAACGAAGACCTGCGCAATGTCGTGCTGGGCGTGCTGGCGACCGGGCTCAGCGCCTCACTGGGCTGGCTGACCCGGACGTATCTGTGGCGCCGGAAACTCCGACGCAAGCAGGCGTTCTTCGGGCTGCGCGACGGCTCCGAGTGCCTGCTCGTGGTGAACCGTCAAGCGGGCAGCGAGCGCGCGGTGCACCATGTCGACGTCTCCGCTCTGCTCGAACTCTCCGCCCTGATCAAGGACTGCGGGGCGCGCCCGGAGATAGTCCAGCACGACGAGGCCCGGCAGGGGCTCGGCGACCGCGCGGAGTTCTGCGTCGGCGGGCCGTACTCCAACCGCCGGATGGCGGCGCATCTGTCGTCCCTGCTGCCCGGTCTGACGATGAACGTGGAGACGGAGCCGGCGGCGGACCGGGGCATGTTCACGGTCGGGGGCGAGGTGTACCGGTGTGTGAACGGGTCCACCGAGCATGTGGTCCTCGCCCGTCTCACCGGCGGCGAGGGCGGGCTGCCGGTCTTCCTGCTCTGCGGCCAGGCCGCGGTCGCCAACCGGGCCGCGAGCCGCTATCTGGCCCGGCACCACGAGAAGTTGGCGCGGAAGTACGGCTCCGGTCCCTTCGTGCTGCTCCTGAAGGTCGTCAACTCGGACGCGTACGGCCCCGATGTGGTGGAGCTGGTCGCCGATGTCACGCGGGCGGCGCGGATCGCGCCCGCAGTCGAACCGGCAACGACTTGAGGCCGTTGACGAAGTTCGAGACGAGGCGGCGGGGCGGAGCGGTGAGTTCGAGGTCGCCCAGGGTGTGACGCGCCTCCTCGTGCAGGACACGGAGTTGGAGCCGGGCGAAGTGGGCTCCGAGGCAGACGTGCGGCCCCTCGCCGAAGGAGACATGCAGGTTGGGGTTACGGGTCAGGTCGAGGCGGTGGGGGTCGACGAAGACGCGTTCGTCGTGGTTGGCGGAGGCGTGGAAGACGACGACCTTGTCGCCGGCGGCGATGTGCCGGCCGGCGAGTTCGGTGGCGCGGGTCGCGGTGCGCCGGAACGACAGCACGGGCGGGTGGACGCGCAGGAGTTCCTCGACGGCCCGGTCGAGGGCGACCTCGCCGCTCCAGAGTCGGCGGCGTTCGTCGGGGTGGCGGGCAAGGGCGAGCAGTCCGCCGGGGGCGGCGCTGCGGACGGTGTCGTTGCCGGCGACGGTCAGCAGGAAGAAGAACATCTCCAGCTCGGCGGGCCGGAGTTCGGATCCGGCGAGCACGGTCATGACGTCGTCAGCGGGATGCTTCCTCTTGTACGCGGCGAGTTCCTGGGCGTACGCGAACATCTCGGCGAGCATCGCGGGTGAGCGGGGGTTGACGGGCCGTCCCTGGTGGTCGAGGACGGGTGGCTCGTCGGGGTCCTGGTAGGCGATGACCCGCTCGGTCCAGGTGAGGAGCAGTCCCCGGTCGCCGGCGGGGACGCCGAGCAGGTCGGTGAGGTTGAGCAGCGCGTAGTCGTCGGTGACGGCGCGGACGAGGTCGACCTCGGGTCCGTCGTCGAGGGCGCCCTGCAGCAGCTCCCGGGCGCGCGCCCGCGCGGTGTCGGTGAACCGTTCGATCCGCCCGGGTGTGAAGGCCCGGCTGACGAGTCGCCGGAGTCGGCCGTGGTGGGGAGGGTCCTGATTGAGCATCATCCGTCGGATGAACGGCAGGTCGGCGGGGTCGGGATCGCGGATCTGCGTGGCGCCGAGGTACGAGGAGTAGGCGTCGGGTTCCCTGAGTACCCGTACGACGTCGGCGTGCCGCGTCACGGCCCAGAAGCCGCTCCCGGCGGGCCACCCGAGGACCTCGTGTTCCTCCTGCCAGGCGACGGGCCTCCGGTCGCGCAGTGCGCGGTAGGCGTCGTGCGGGACGCCGTCGGCGTAGATCCTGGGATCGAAGACATCACAGGCGTCGAAGGCATCGGGAACGTCTCTGTCACTCGCCACGCCCCCACCCTGGCCCGCCGGTCCCCGCATTTCCAGACGGCCCCTCACTCTTCGGTGCGTGTCCAGAGGCTCAGGTCGCTGCTCGTCGCGACGGCGAGCGTCCGCCCGGACGGGGAGAAGCCGACGGCGCGGAACTCGGACCAGGTCGCGTCGAACACGTGCCACCACGTCTCGCCGTGGAGCCCGCGCCAAGGCGCCCCGCCTTCGGCGGAGAGCAGGACGCGATGGTGGGGCCAGGCGGGCGCGACGGCGTCCACGCTCCACCCGCCGTGGGCGGTGGTGTGCAGCCCGCCGCCGTAGAGCCCGGCGATGTGCACCCGCTGCCGCGTCAGGGGCCCGAGTCCGGGGCAGGAGAGATCGGGGCCTTCGGGGATGTCGTCCTCTGGGTCCCTGTCTCGGGCGATCTTCTCTCCGGAGACGGCGTCGAACAGTCCGTGCCCGGTACTCGAGACGACCATGACGAGGTCGTGCCCGCTGCGGGGGTCGACCCCGAAGCCGATCCCGAGCAGTCCACCCACGGCGGCGTACGGCTGGAACACCGAGCGCCAGGGCGTCGGCGGGTCGACCCGCGGTGCGGCGAGTACACGCTCCCTCAGGTCCTTCTGGTACGGCGAGAGCCCGGGGGTGTCGGACATGCGGTGGTGCTCCTTCGGGGTGGGGCGGTCAGGCGGTTTCGGTGGCCGAGTATCGCCCATCTCACATCCGACATCACCGAAATAGATCGGATTATCGCAACCTCCTCCGCCCTGATGCCCTCTTCCCTCGGCAAGAGAGATCACTCAGGAGGTTGTCCCTGTGAACCGCATCCGCCCGCGCGCCCTGCTCACCGCCACCGCCGGGGTCCTCGCCGTCGCCGCGCTCAGTTCGTGTTCCGGGGGTGCGGCGGCCGCCGGGGGCGAGGGTGGGAACGGCGGGGGGAAGGAGGTTCCGCCGATGCGGATATCCGTGAACCTCACCGGTGAGAGCGCCAAGGCCGGTGAGCCGGTCACCGTGACGCTCGCGGACGGGAAGCTGCGTGAGGTGACGGTGACCGACTCCAAGGGTGGCCGGCTCGACGGGAAGGTGGCCGCGGACGGGAGGACGTGGACGTCGGCGCGGAACGCCACGCCCGGGACCGCGTACGCCGTCGAGGCGCGGGACGGTGCCGGGGCCACGGCGAAGGCCGCGTTCACGACCGCAGCCCCCGAGAAGGTCAACAAGGTGACGCTCGCCCCGGGGAAGAACACCACGGTCGGCATCGCCCAGCCGCTGTCGATCGTCTTCGATCACCCGGTGAAGAACAAGGCCGAGGTCGAGAAGCACCTCAAGGTCACCACCTCGAACAACACCGAGGGTTCCTGGGGGTGGATGCAGGACTGGCTGACGGGCTCGGACCGGGTCGACTGGCGGCCGAAGGAGTACTGGAAGGCCGGTACGAAGGTCACGCTCGACGCCTCCCTGAGCGGGATAAACTCCGGCACCGGCGGCGGCTGGTTCGTCCGCGACTACACGACCACCTTCTCGATCGGGAAGAGCCAGGTGGTCAAGGTGGACCTCGACAACCACCGGCTGACGCTGACGCGCGACGGGCAGACGGTGAAGGACGTCCCCATGTCGGCCGGTACGCCCGGGGGCGAGAAGGCGTCCTGGCGCGGGAAGACCGTGCTGATGGCCAAGGAGGGGACTATCAACATGCGTTCCGAGACCGTCGGCCTCGGTGACGCCTACGACAAGATGGTCGACTACTCGATGCGGCTGACCTGGTCGGGCATGTACGCGCACGCGGCGCCGTGGAACGCGGCGTACTTCGGCAACGCCAACAAGAGCTCCGGCTGCATCGGGATGAGCGACGCCGACGCGAAGAGTGTGTACGACGCGGTCCAGGTCGGCGACCCCTTCGAGGTCACCGGTTCCGACGCCAAGGGGACGCAGGCCCTGAACAACGGGTACGGGGAGTGGAACCTCTCCTGGGCCGACTGGCAGGCCAAGAGCGCGCTGCGCTGATCACGGTCCCTCGCGCGTTCAACAATCGTTACCCTCGCGTAACTTACCGACCAGTTACCTCAGGTAAGCCCAGCCGGTTACCGTCGGGTCACTTTTGCACTGTCCCCACCAGTGACACGAGCAAGGAGTGACCCCCCGTGCGCGTACCCCTCGCCCTCGCCGTCTCGGCCGCCCTGGTGGCCGGGACGGCCCTCGGGCTCGCCCCCGCCGCCACCGCGGCCCCGTCCGCCGCCACCGCCGCCCCCTCCGTAACCTTCGTCGACATCGCCGGCGACGGTGGCACCGTCCTCAAGGCCAACGTCGTCACCCCGGCCGGCGCCGGCGCCGCGGCCCGCTACCCCGTGATCGTGCTGCCCACGAGCTGGGCCGTGCCCCAGATCGAGTACCTCGTCCAGGCCCAGAAGCTCGCCGACTCCGGTTATGTCGTGGTGAGTTACAACTCGCGAGGCTTCTGGCAGTCCGGCGGCGAGATCGAGACCGCGGGCCCCAAGGACGTGGCCGACGCCTCCAAGGTCATCGACTGGGCGCTCGCGAACACGCCCGCCGACCCGGCCAAGGTCGGTATGGCGGGCGTGAGTTACGGCGCCGGGATCAGCCTCCTGGCCGCCGCGCACGACAAGCGGATCAAGGCCGTCGCCGCGCTGAGCGGCTGGGCGGACCTCATCGAGTCCATCTACAGCGGCCGCACCCAGCACCTCCAGGCCGCCGCCCTGCTCGGCGGCGCGGGCTATCTCACCGGCCGCCCCGGTCCCGAACTCAAGGCGATCCTGGGCGACTTCCTCTCCTCCAACCTCGCCAAGGAAGGCGAGATGATCGCCTGGGGCGAGAAGCGGTCACCCGCCACCTACCTCGACGAGATCAACGCCAACGGCGCCGCCATCATGCTCGGCAACGCCTGGGGCGACACCATCTTCCCGCCCAACCAGTACGCCTCCTTCTACGAGAAGCTCCAGGGCCCCAAGCGCCTGGAGTTCCGCCCCGGCGACCACGCCACCGCCGAGGCGACCGGCCTGCTCGGGCTGCCCAACGACACCTGGACCAGCGCCCACCGCTGGTTCGACCACCACCTCAAGGGCGTCGACAACGGCATCGACCGCGAGCAGCCCGTCCAGCTCAAGTCGCGGTCCACCGGCGGCTACGAGGGCTACCCGGACTGGAAGTCGGTCGGCGCGAACGAGCGGAAGATCACCCTCGGCGGCTCCCAGCGGATCTGGGCGAACGTCGACTCCGGCGCCAACGGCGGTGTGGTCCTGCTCTCCAACCTCCTGGACCAGCTGGTCAAGGCCCCGCCCGTCGCCTCCATCCCCCTCCTCCCCCGCTCCTTCGCCGGCGTGTGGCAGTCGGAGCGGTACGACACGCCCCAGCGGGTGCGCGGTACGGCGAAGCTGCACACCACGGTCACCTCCACCAAGGAGAGCGGCACCCTCGTCGCGTACCTCTACGACGTGGGCCCGCTCGGCCTCGGCAAACTGGTCAGCAACGCGCCGTACACCTTCCACGGCAAGACTCCCGGCACTCCTTTCCCCGTGGACCTGGAGCTGTTCTCCACGGCCTACGACGTCCCCGCGGGCCACCGGCTCGCCGTGGTCGTCGACACCGTGGACCCGCTCTACATCGAGCACAACCCGACCGGCGCGCAGCTGACCTTCTCCTCCCCTGCGGCCGACCCCTCGTACCTGTCGGTCCCACTGCGAGCGGAGTGATCACCGGCTGCTGCCGGGCGGGCTTGGCTCCCCGCGAGCTACTGCGCGGCCGCTACGGCCGCGTGGGGGGACCCCCACCCGGCAGCAGCGTCCCTGGTTCGGCCGGGGCGACATCCACGGCCTGTGTCTTGGGACTGCGCCGCTCCCTCCTGGCCACCCAGGTGGCGAACCAGGAGAGGAGCACGCACATCCCGATGTAGATCGGCGAGATGATCATGACGACGGGGATGAACGGCAGGTCGTAGTCGAGGTTCGACGCGATCAGCTTCCCCGCGTGCAGGAACTCCTCGTAGGTGATGAGGTATCCGAGCGAGGTGTCCTTCAGCGCCACCACCAGCTGGCTGATGATGGCGGGCAGCATCGCGCGCAGCGCCTGCGGTGCCAGGACGTAGGTCATCACCTGGGTCTTGCGCAGGCCGAGCGCGTACGCGGCCTCCCCCTGTCCCCGGTCGACCGAGTTGACGCCCGTACGGAACACCTCGGCGAGCACCGAGCCGTTGTAGAGGGTGAGTCCGGCGACAAGGGCGGGCAGCGGCTGGACCTTCAGCGCCACGAAGATGAAGAAGATCATCACAAGCACGGGCATGGCGCGGAAGAACTCGACGAGCAGGGTCGAGACCCAGCGGAAGACCGCGCGTTCCGACAGCCGACCGACCGCGAGGACGGCGCCGAACGCGAGCGAGAGCACCGAGGCGTAAGCGAAGGCCTTGAGGGTGTTCCCCAGTCCGCGGAGCAACAGCTCCTGGATGCCGACGTATTCGAAGGGCGACCATTTGGTGGCCGTGAACTGGTCGGTGTCGAAAAGGAGATAGAGGATCCAGCCGGCGAGCGCGAGGATCACGACGGTCGAGATGACGCCGTAGAGGAGGTGGCGTTGACGGGTGCGTGGTCCCGGGATGTCGTAGAGGGCGGTGGAATCGGTCATCGGGCGACTCCCCAGCGCTTCTCCATGACGTTGAAGATCGCGCTGATGGTGAGGGTGATGATGAGATAGCCGACGGCGATCCAGACGAAGGTCCAGACGATGTTGTAGCCGAGTTCGCTCAATGTCTTGTAGGTGCCCAGGAGTTCGTTGACGCTGAACGCCCCGGCGATGGCGGAGTTCTTGGCGAGCGCGATCAGGGTGGAGCCGATGGGCGGGATGACGGAGCGGAACGCCTGGGGCAGCACGACCGCGTTGAGGGTCTGACTGAACGTCATGCCGAGGCTGCGGGAGGCCTCTCCCTGGCCGCGCGGCACGGTGTTGATGCCGGACCGCAGGACCTCGCAGATGAAGGCCGAGGTGTAGCAGCCGAGCGCGAGGACGGCGAAGAGCTCGAAGGGGAGCACGAGTCCGAAGCGCGGCAGGCCCAGCATCACGGCGAAGAAGAGCAGCGTGAGCGGGGTGTTGCGCAGGATGGTGACCCAGACCGTGCCGAAGACCCGGAAGGAGCCGACCGGTGCGACCCGGAAGGCGGCCATCACGAAGCCGAGGACGAGGGCCAGGGCCGAGGAGTAGACGGTGAGTTCGACGGTGCCGAGGAAGCCTTCGCCGTAGGTCTCGAAGTTGTCTGTCAGGACGTCCATGCCGGGCTCCTCCTCAGCTCGCCGGGTAGCGGTCGACGGCGGGCGGCTGCGGGGCGGGCACCCCCGAGAGGCCGAGGGTCACGTCGTAGGCCTTCTTCCAGTCGCCGTTCTTCTCGTGGAACGCGAGGGCGTCGTCGAGGGCGAAGCGCAGGGCGTTGTCGTTCCGGGGGACGCCGACGCCGTACGGCTCCTTGGAGAACGGCTTGCCGACGACCTTGAGTTCGTTCGGGACCTTGGCCGCGTAGCCCATGAGGATGGTGTCGTCGGTGGTGACCGCGTCGACCTGGTAGGTGAGCAGGTTGTCGACGCAGACGGAGTACGTGTCGTAGGCGACCAGTTCCGCCTTCGGGTAGTCCCGCTCCATCCGCTGGTACGGGGTGGATCCGGCGGCCGAGCAGACCCGTTTGCCGTCGAGGTCCTGGGGGCCGTGGATGTCGTTCTCGTCGGTGCGGACGAGCAGCGACTGGCCGGCCATGTAGTAGGGGCCCGCGAAGCCGACGAGCTTCTTGCGGTTGTCGTTGATGGTGTACGTGCCGACGTAGTAGTCGATCTGGCCGTTCTGCAGGGCGGTTTCGCGGTTGGCCGAGGCGATGGTCCGGAAGCTGATCGTGGCCGGGTCGAAGCCGAGGGAGGCGGAGAGCATCTTGGCGATCTCGATGTCGAAGCCGGAGTACGTTCCGGTGGCCGGGTCCTTCTCCCCCATGTAGGGCTGGTCCTCCTTGGCGCCGACGACGAGGTGACCGCGCTTCTTCGCCCGTTCCCAGGTGGGAGAGTCGGGCAGTTGGAACGCCGACTGGACCTGGTAGACGGGGAGTTCGTCGGGCTGCGGCCCCTTGACGGGCGGACTGCCCTCCTTGCCGCAGGCAACCAGGGCGGTCAAGGAGACGGCGAGCAGCGCGAGGACGGTGGGATGACGTCGCGTTCGGTGCATGTGGTGTCCGCCCCCGCTCAGTGCTTGAGGATCTTGGACAGGAAGTCCTTGGCGCGTTCGCTGCGCGGGCTGGTGAAGAACTCCTCGGGTGTGCGGTCCTCGACGATGCGGCCGTCGGCCATGAAGACGACCCGGTTGGCGGCGGAGCGCGCGAAGCCCATCTCGTGGGTGACGACGACCATGGTCATGCCCTCGCGGGCGAGCTGCTGCATGACCTCGAGGACCTCGTTGATCATCTCGGGGTCGAGGGCGGAGGTCGGCTCGTCGAAGAGGAGCGCCTTGGGGTCCATGGCGAGGGCGCGGGCGATCGCGACGCGCTGCTGCTGGCCGCCGGAGAGCTGGGCGGGGAACTTGTCGGCGTGGGCGGCGAGGCCGACCCGGTCGAGGAGCTCGCGGGAGCGCCGGTCGGCCTCCTCCTTCTTGCGCTTGCGGACCTTGATCTGCGCCAGGGAGACATTGGCGAGGACGGTCTTGTGCGCGAAGAGGTTGAAGGACTGGAAGACCATGCCGACCTCGGCACGGAGCCGGGCCAGCGCCTTGCCCTCCTCCGGGAGGGGCTGTCCGTCGATGATGATCTCGCCCGACTCGACGGCCTCCAGCCGGTTCATGGCCCGGCAGAGGGTCGACTTCCCCGAGCCCGAGGGCCCGATGACGACGACCACCTCCCCGCGCCCGACGGTGAGACTGATGCCTTGAAGGACGTGCAACGTGCCGTAGTGCTTGTTGACGTCACGCAGCTCGATCAACGGATCGACGACCGCCATACGCTCCCCTGCCCCTTTTCAGCCGTGTCGAGGTCAGCGCAAACTATCCGGCGCAAAAGGGGACTTCATGGTCGACACGCGTAAAACCGGTATAAGCCGTATTTACTGCAAAGGAGTGTTCGGCGGGGGTGCGGGCGCTCAGAACTCGGCGGCCTCGCCGTACATCTGGGAGAGCTCCGGCGACCCGGTCATGGCCCAGTCGAGCCCGGCCTCGACCACGTTGATCTCCCGGCCCGAGGCGAGCCGCACCACCGGCTGTCCGCCGGGCCACACCTGCCAGCTCGCGCCCGGCACGTTCCGCACGATGACGGTGCCGAGATAGAGGCCGGCGTCGTTGCCGATCCAGGGCAGCTCCTCCGGATCGTCGCGCCAGCGCGGCGAGAGCTGGTCGAGGGCGGCGAGCGAGCGGGGGCTGTCGTCGAGGGTCACCCCGCGGTCCTGGACTCTGGCGCGCAGCAGCTCGCACTCGGCGAGCAGCTCACCCACCCCTTCCGGGTCGCGGTCGAAGGCCGCGGCCAAGGGGGGCTGATCGGCCTCATGCCGCTTGCGCCAGTTGTCCAGGAACGGGATGTTCATCCGAACAGCGTCGCATTTCACCCTCCCGTGGCACCACCCGGCGCGCGGAGATCATCCACGCCGGGGGCCCGGGGAGGGGTCGGAGGCTAGACGTCCAGGTCGACGACGACCGGGGCGTGGTCCGAGGCGCCCTTGCCCTTGCGTTCCTCGCGGTCGACGTAGCCGTCCTTGACCGCGTCGGCGAACGGCTTGTTGCCGTACACCAGGTCGATGCGCATGCCCCGGTTCTTCGGGAAGCAGAGCTGGCGGTAGTCCCAGTACGTGAAGGGGTGGTCGTACTTGAGCGGGCGCGGGACCACGTCCTGGAGGCCCGCCTCGCGGAGCCCGGCCAGCGCGGCCCGCTCCGGCTCGGTGACGTGTGTGAGGCCCTCGAAGGCCGAGCGGTCCCAGACGTCGTCGTCGGTCGGGGCGATGTTGTAGTCGCCGAGGACGGCGAAGGGCCGCTCCGCCGCCGCGTCCTCGGCGACGGCCGCCTGGAGCGCCTCCAGCCAGCGGAGCTTGTACGCGTAGTGCTCGTGGGCGACCTCGCGGCCGTTCGGCACGTACACCGACCAGACCCGGACCGGTCCGCAGGTCGCGGAGATGGCCCGGGGCTCCTGCACGCCTTCGTACTCCGGCCCGCCGGGCAGGCCGGTGACCACGTCCTCCAGGCCGACCTTGGAGATCAGGGCCACGCCGTTCCACCGGCCGGTGGCGTTGACCACCGACTCGTACCCCAGCTCGCGCAGCTCGTCGGTGGGGAACTGCTCGGCGGTGCACTTGGTCTCCTGGACGCACAGCACGTCCGTGCCGGTGCTCTCCAGCCAGGCCAGGAGTCGAGGCAGGCGGGCGGTGATCGAATTGACGTTCCAGGTCGCGATGCGCATGAGCGCAAGCCTAACGGCGGGGTGTGACAGTCACAGCTGCGTGGAGTCGCCCGGGGTGAGCCGGCCGTGGTCCGTGCCGCCGAGCGCGCCGATCTGCCGGTCGTAGATCGGCCGGGCGAGGTCGGTGAGCAGGGCGTCGTGGATGTCGATGGCGCGCCGCGGCATGACCTCGCGTACGTACTCGATGACCTCGGAGATCTTGTTCCAGGGGGCCATCACCGGCAGCATCAGCGTGTCCACCGGCCGGTCCGGGACGGTCAGCGCGTCGCCCGGGTGGAAGACCGCGCCGTCCACGAAGAAGCCGATGTTGGTGATCCGGGGGATGTCCGGGTGGATCACCGCGTGCAGCTCGCCGTGGACCTGGACGTCGAATCCGGCGGCGGTGAACGTGTCGCCGTGGCCGACGGTGTGGACGCGGCCCGGGAAGGCGGCCGACAGCTGGTCCGCGACGCTGCGCAGGGTCCAGATCTCGGCCGCCGGGTTGGCCTCGAGACCGGCCCGGAGCCGGTTCTCGTCGAAGTGGTCGGGGTGCTCGTGGGTGACGAGGAGGACGTCGGCGCCGAGGGCGGCGTCCTCCTCGCTGAAGTTCCCGGGGTCGATGACGAGCGTCCGCCCGTCCTTCTCCAGGCGGACGCAGGCGTGCGACTTCTTCGTCAGCTTCACGGGACTCCCCCTCACGACGGGCCGTACGGGCCCGGCCAGCCTACGCCTGAGGGGTGGTCTCCTCCTTGATCACCCTGCCCACGACGCGCAGGGCGCTCTCGGCGGCCGGGAGCCCGCAGTAGACGGCGGTCTGGAGCACGACCTCGCGCAGCTCGTCGGGGGTGAGCCCGTTGCGCAGGGCGGCCCGGGTGTGATCCGCGAGGGCGTCGAGATGGCCGCCCGCGATCAGCGCGGTCAGGGTCACGCAGCTGCGGGTACGGCGGTCCAGGCCGTCCCGGTTCCACACCTCGCCCCAGGCGTAGCGGGTGACGAGGTCCTGGAGGTCGGCGCCGAACGCGTCGGCCCTGGCCTGCTCCACATGGGCGTCGCCGAGGATCTCGCGGCGGAGCCTGTCCCCCCGTTCGTACGGGTCGGGGCGCGCGCTCCCGGTGGCCTCGGCTGCCGGCTCGGCGGGCGCGATCTCGGCGACGGGCACGACGGAGGCGGAGGCGGGCGGCATCGGCGGCGCCGGCAGCGTGGCCTGGGTGTCGTGGACGATCCCGGCGAAGTGGTCGATGAGCAGCTCGGTGACGGCGGCCGGCTGCTCGACGGGGGCGAGGTGGGAGGCGCCGGGGACGACCGCGAGCCGCGCGTCGGCGATCCCGGCGACCAGGGTGCGGGCCTCGGCGGGGCCGGTGACCTGGTCGTCGGAGCCGACGAGGACCAGGGCGGGGACGCCGATCCGGCCGATGGCCTCGCGGACGTCGAAGAGGGCGAGCGCCTCGCAGGCGCCGATGTAGCAGCCGGGGTCGGTGGTGCGGACCATCTGCACGGCCCACTCGACGATGGCGGGCTGGGCGGCGCAGTAGGCGGGGGTGAACCACTGCTCGGGGGCGGTACGGGCCATGGGGTCGAGGCCGTTGGCACGGACGATCACCCCGCGCTGGCGGAACTCGTCGGCGCTGCCGAACCGGGGCGACGTGGCGACCAGGGCGAGCGAGGCGACCCGGTGGGGTGCGCGCAGCGCGAGGTCGAGGCCGACGGCGCCGCCGATGGAGCAGCCCGCGTAGCCGAAGCGCTGGACGCCGAGATCGTCGAGGGTGGCGAGCAGCCGGTCGCCGAGCTCGGCGACGGAGGTGAAGGGCCGGGCGGGCGCCCCGCCGTGACCGGGCAGGTCGAACCGGACGACGCGCCACTGCCGGGTCAGCTCGGGTATCTGCCGGTCCCACATGTGCATGGTCGTGCCGAGCGAGGGGCCCAGGACCAGAACCGGGGCGTCTTCTCTCCCGTCGAGGCGGTATTGCAGGGTGTTCGTCGGTGTCTCACTCACCCGCAAGACCCTCTCATCTCTCACCGGCTCGGACGTCGCCGGGTCGAAACTTGCGGCCCCTGTCCCACATGGCGGGCGCTACTTCGTCCCCGTGAAGGTCGCGAAGACCACCGTGTTGGCCCGATAGCCGGTGTCGCTCGACCAGTCACCGCCGCAGGTGATCAGCCGCAGCTCGGGGCGGCCCGAACCGCCGTAGACCTTGTCGTCGGGGAAGCGGTCCTTGGGATGGACCTCGACCGCGTCGACGGTGAAGAGGGCCGTACGTCCGTCCTCGCGCTCGATCTCGATCCTGGCGCCCCGGGAGAGGGCGTCGAGCCGGTGGAAGACGGCGGGGCCGAGCGGGGTGTCCACGTGTCCGGCCACCACGGCCGTGCCCGGCGCCCCGGGGGCGGGGCCGTCGGCGTACCAGCCGGCCACGGTCGGGTCGGACGTGGGCGGGGGGCGCAGTGCTCCGGCGCGGTCCAACTCCAGGGGGATCAGGCCCACGTTGATCCCGATGTCCGGAATCCTGAGCCACGCCGCGTCGGACCCGGGCAGCGGCCGAGGTCCGGTGCGGTCCCGTTCGGCCCCGGCGGCGGGCCGGGCGGGCGCCGGTGTGGCCTGCGGGGTCGTCGGCGGCCGCGAGCCGCCGTCGCCGCCTCCGGGTACGTGGACGAGCAGGACGATGCCGACGAGCGTCGCCCAGGCGAGCGCCCTGACCGAGGGGACGCGCCGGGACGGCGCTCCGTCCGGCCTCGGCCCGGAGCCGTTCTTCATGCGGATCGTGCCTCCGCTGGATGACGGCCCCGGATCTCCGCGCGGAGCCGGGGCCGTGGCTGTGGTGCGTGGGGCGTGAGGGGGTTGGGGGCGTGGGGGGTGGGGTTCAGGCGGAGTTCCGGGCGGCGGTGGCGCGGCGGCGCATCCTGATCAGGACGCCCGCGGCGGCGCCACCGAGGAGCAGCGCGCCGACGGCGTACGGACTGCCACCGCCGTCCCCTTCCGCGGCGGCGGCCCAGCCGAAGCCCGCTGCCACGGCACCGTTCGGCCGGCCGGAGATCTGATAGGTCACGGTCAGCTGGACGCGGGGCGGGCACTTAAGGGTCACGGTGTCCGTGCCGGAGACGGCGTCGGTGGGGAGCGTGAACTCACCCACCAGGACGCCCTTCCGGTCGCCCGGCAGGAGGTGGAACTTGCCGCCCGCCACCGACTCCCCCTTGCCGTACGTCTCCGTGCCGCACGCGGTGGTGCTGACGGTGACGGTGGAGCCGGGGGTCGCCTTCCTGGGGTTGACCCAGGCTTCACCGGTGGGCGCCGCGACGGCGGAGGGTGCGGACAGGGCGAGGGCGGTCAGGACCAGGGCGAGCTGGGAACCTGTACGTGCGAGACGCATGCTTCTTCTCTCCTTCGGCGGAGCTTTCCTGGCCGGCTGGACCGCGCGGCACCTGTGCTGTGCTCCGAGCACGAGAAGATCCCCGACCGGTGATCACCGCAACGGGAGGATCGCGCCCGATGTCCCCCGGTCGGGGTCTTGATCGTCCTTGCCGCTGATCATCGCCGCAGGTCACGGCGGCCCGTGCGCTGCGCGGAAACGCATGGCGTCCCGCGCGCGAACGGGCTAGGCGGGTCCCCGGGAAGCGGTCAGCCCCGGCCCAGGATCGCCGTGACGGCTTCCCGCAACGCCGCCACGGGATCCGTCGAGGCCCCTTCGGACCGCCACGCGACGAACCCGTCGGGGCGGACGAGCACCGCGCCGTCCGCGGTGACGCCGTGGGCCTCCGCCCAGTCCGTGTCGCTCTCGGGCGAGAGCTCCGCGTCGGGCCCGTCGCCGATCCGGTACGAGTCGAGCGGCACCGCCAGCTCCTGCCCGACGCGGGTCGCCGCGGTGTGCCACCCGCCTTCCTCGGAACTCAGGAGGACCAGGGACCGCTCGTACAGGTCGAGGGTGGAGACCCGGCCATCGGCGCGGTTCAGCCACAGGTGGGGTGCCCGGCTCCCGGGTTCGCCCGTCAGCCGCAGTCCGTCGGACACGACCGGCAGCGTCGGGTCGGCGCCCACGACGGCGCCCTGCGGATAGCGGTAGCCGAGCACCTCGTTGAGCAGGCCGCCCTTCCTTCCCTTCGGGCTACCGGCGCCGGCACCGGGGCCGGGGACGTACCCGGGGTGGCTGTGTTCGACCGACCGCGACGAGGCGCGGGCGCTCGTCGCCTCCGCCACCGGCCGGCGCTCCGCGTCGTAGGACCCGAGCAGGCCGGGGCCGGCCCAGCCGCCCAGGACGGCGGCGAGCTTCCAGGCGAGGTTGTGCGCGTCCTGGATACCGGTGTTGGAGCCGAACGCGCCGGTCGGCGGCATCTCGTGGGCGGAGTCGCCGGCGAGGAACACCCGGCCGTCCGCGTACCGTTCGGCGACTCTCTGGGCCGCGTGCCAGGGAGCTCTGCCCGTGATCTCCACATCGAGGTCCGGCACTCCCACGGCCCGCCGGATGTGTTCCGCGCACCGCTCGTCGGTGAACTCCTCCAGCGTCTCGCCCTGTTCGGGGTGCCAGGGAGCGTGGAACACCCAGCGCTCCCGGTTGTCGACCGGCAGCAGGGCCCCGTCGGCGTCCGGGTTCGTCAGGTAGCAGACGATGAAGTGCCGGTCGCCGACGACGTCCGCGAGGCCGCGGGAGACGAAGGTGACGCTCACGTTGTGGAACAGGTCGCCCGGACCGTTCTGCCCGATGCCGAGCAGCTCGCGGACCGGGCTGCGCGGGCCGTCCGCCGCGACGAGGTAGTCCGCGCGGATGGTGGTGTGCTCGCCGGTGTCGCGGCTCTTGACCTGTGCGGTCACCCCTTCGGTGTCCTGCTCGAACGACATCAGCTCCGTGGAGAACCGCAGATCCCCGCCCAGCTCCCGGGCGCGTTCGAGCAGCACCGGTTCGAGGTCGTTCTGGCTGCACAGGCACCACGCGGCGGGGCTGAAGCGGGCGAGTCCGCCGCCGGGGTCGATCTCCTTGAACAGCCACTCGCCGACATCGCCCACCAGGCTGGGCGTCTGCAGGATGCCGCCGTTCTCCGCCAGGACCGAGGCGGCCTTCTGGATGGACGGCTCGAGCCCGGCCGAGCGGAACAGCTCCATCGTGCGCACGTTGTTGCCGCGGCCGCGCGGGTGGATCGAGGTACCCGAGTGGCGCTCGACCAGGGTGTGCGGCACTCCGAGACGTCCCAGGAACAGCGAGGTGGACAGGCCCACCAGCGAGCCGCCGACGATGAGTACGGGCGTGCGGTGACCTGCTGCTTCGCCGGTCACGTCGAATCGGTTCATTGTTCGTCTCCCGGCGTCCTGCGACGCGAGTCGGGGATGGGATCCAGATTCAAGCCCTTCGGTGACGGGTCCGCGTGCCGGGGGCACCCGGATGACACGCGGTTCACTCGTCCGCTCGTTCGGGCTCGCGCGCTCTCGGCGCTCCTGTCAACCATCGACACATCACGACTCCGGCGTTTCGGTCGCGTAGGTCGTTCCCACCCCCCACCGAGAAGAGAAGAGGTGTGCCGGATGGCCCCCTCGGGACGCATCTCGCAGTCGGCGTTCGACGGCTCCAAGCTGCGAGTGATCCTCCTGCTCGACCTGTACGAAGGAGCTCAGCAGCAGTTCCTGGACGCGTACGAACTCATGCGCAAGCAGGTCGCCTCCGTACCCGGTCACATCAGTGACCAGCTCTGCCAGTCCATCGAGAACCCCTCGCAGTGGCTCATCACCAGCGAGTGGGAGAGCGCTCCGCCGTTCCTCGCCTGGGTGAACAGCGAGGAGCACGTCCAGACGGTCAAGCCGATGCACAGCTGTGTCCGGGACACCCGTTCGATGCGCTACAGCATCCTCCGGGAGACCGGTCCGGGTCAGCAGGCCTCGCGGGCCGCGGCAGCGGCGGACGTGCAGGTCGCCCCGCGCGTGGGCGACGGTGTGGCCCGACATGCCCTCACCTTCACCGTCAAGCCGGGCTCCGAGTCGAAGGTGGCGGAGCTCCTGGCCGGGTACGAGTCGCCCCGGGCCCAGGTCGACGAGACCACACGGCTGCGCCGTACCTCCCTGTTCATGCACGGCAATCGTGTCGTGCGGGCCGTGGAGGTGGAGGGCGACCTCCTCGTGGCGCTGCGGCACGTGGCCCGTCAGCCCGAGGTACGAGCGGTCGAGGAGGCCATCAACCCGTACCTGGAGCAGGACCGGGACCTGACCGACCCCGAGTCGGCGCGGGTGTTCTTCACCCGGGCCGCGCTCCCGGCCGTCCAGCACGTGGTGTCCAGCCGGCCGGCACCGGCCGAGCTGCGGCGGCACGCGCTGTACTACCCGGCCAAGGAAGGCCGCGGGATGGAGCTGGCCCGGCTGCTCGCCCACCAGGACCGGGCCGCCGCGGACGATCCGGACAGCCCGGTGTACGGCAGCACCGTGTTCCAGCGCGACGACATCGTGGTGCGCCTGGTCGACCTCACGGGCGAACTCGACCTCGACCCCGTCGCCTCCCTCGGGCTCAAGGGCTCCGGGAAGGCCGCGGAGCTCGAACTCCTCCTCGACGGCGCCGCGATCGGCGTCGAGGGCTCCCTGAAGACGGAGCGCAACCTCAACCGGCTCCTGTCGCACGCCGACATGCTGCCCGTCACCGACCGCTCGGCGGATTCCTGACGGCCGGTCACGGCCCCGTCGCAGTCGCTCCCCAGCACGTCACTGCCACATCCGGAGGTACCAACCATGCTCAAGCAGCGTCCACGCATCGTGAACCTGGACGAGACGGAACCCAACCGCAGGCGGGGAGGTGACCTGCGGGCCATGCTCACGCCGGCCACGGTGGGTTCCACCAGCGGCTTCATGGGCCTGGCCATCGTTCAACCGGGCGAGCGCATCGGCGAGCACTACCACCCGTACTCCGAGGAGTTCGTGTACGTCGTCTCGGGCGCGCTGGAAGTGGATCTGGACGGCGAGACGTACGCGCTCACGACCGATCAGGGTCTGCTGATCCCGATCGACATGCGGCACCGCTTCCGCAACGTGGGTGACGTGGAGGCGCGCATGGTCTTCCACCTGGGCCCGCTCGCCCCCCGGCCGAGCCTCGGCCACGT
The DNA here is from genome assembly GCF_053594455.1 of Streptomyces sp. NPDC001927. Lineage (NCBI taxonomy): Bacteria > Bacillati > Actinomycetota > Actinomycetes > Kitasatosporales > Streptomycetaceae > Streptomyces > Streptomyces sp. NPDC001927. Next base: position 478,327 of record NZ_JBSFEN010000001.1, read on the forward strand.
CGACACGGAGGGCACCGACGAGGCCGAGCTCGCCGCGGCGGGCCCGCACCTGACCGTGGGCGACCCGGGACAGGTGTCCGAGCGAAGCGGGGCCATCGAGTGACCCGGCGAGTGGCCGTCACCGGTATCGGTGTGGTCGCTCCGGGCGGCACCGGAGCGAAGGCGTTCTGGGACCTCCTCGCCGCCGGCCGTACCGCGACCCGCGGCATCACCCTGTTCGACCCGGTCGGGCTGCGCTCCCGTATAGCCGCCGAGTGCGACTTCGACCCGGCGGACCACGGCCTCGACCCGGAGCTGAGCCGCCACGCCGACCGGTACATCCAGTTCGCCGTCGTCGCCGCCGGGGAAGCCGTCCGCGACTCCGGACTCGACACCGACGCCGAGGACCCGTGGCGCGTCGCCGTCTCCCTGGGCAGCGCCGTCGGCGGCACCACCCGGCTCGAACACGACTACGTCCTGGTCAGCGAGGGCGGGCAGCGGTGGGACGTGGACCACCGCACGGCCGACCCCAAGCTGCACCTGGCGTTCTCGCCGAGCACGCTCGCCTCCGTCGTGGCCGAACAGTTCGGCGCCCGCGGCCCGGTGCAGACCGTCTCCACCGGCTGCACCTCCGGCCTCGACGCCGTCGGCTACGCCTTCCACACGATCGAGGAGGGCCGGGCGGACGTCTGCATAGCGGGTGCGTCGGACTCCCCGATATCCCCGATCACCATGGCCTGCTTCGACGCCATCAAGGCCACCTCGCCCGACAACGACGACCCGGAGCACGCCTCCCGGCCCTTCGACAACAACCGCAACGGTTTCGTCATGGGCGAAGGCGCGGCCGTGCTCGTGCTCGAGGAGTACGAGCACGCCAGGGCCCGCGGTGCGCACATCTACTGCGAGATCGGCGGCTACGCCACCTTCGGCAACGCGTACCACATGACCGGGCTGACCGGCGAAGGCCTGGAGATGTCCCGGGCGATCGACTCCACGCTCGACCAGGCCCGGCTCGACCCGACGCTGATCGACTACGTCAACGCGCACGGCTCGGGCACCCGGCAGAACGACCGGCACGAGACCGCCGCCGTGAAGCTGTCCCTGGGGGCGCACGCCTACGACACGCCCATGAGCTCCATCAAATCCATGGTGGGGCACTCGCTGGGCGCGATCGGCGCGATCGAGGTGGCCGCCTGCGTCCTCGCGCTGAAGCACCAGGTGGTACCTCCGACGGCGAACTACGAGACCCCCGACCCCGAGTGCGACCTGGACTACGTGCCGCGCACCGCCCGCTCCCGGAAGCTCAGGAACGTGCTCTCCGTGGGCAGCGGATTCGGCGGCTTCCAGTCCGCGGTCCTCCTGACGGGGCCGGGCGGGAGGACACGATGAGCACTGAGCGCCCACGGCGGGCCGTCGTCACCGGCATCGGTGTGATCGCCCCCAACGGATTGCGTGCCGACGCGTACTGGAAGTCCGTCCGGGAAGGGCTGGGCGTACTGGACCGGATCACCCGTGAGGGGTGCCAGGACCTGCCGCTCAAGGTCGCGGGCGAGGTCCGGGGCTTCGACGCCTCCTCCCTGATCGAGGAGCGTTTCCTCGTCCAGACCGACCGCTTCAGCCACTACGCGATGGCCGCGGCCCAGCTCGCCCTCGACGACGCCGGCATCGCCCACGACGACCCGGCGGAGCCCTTCGAGATCGGCGTCGTCACCGCGGCCGGTTCCGGCGGCGGCGAGTTCGGCCAGCGGGAGCTCCAGAAGCTCTGGGGCCAGGGATCCAAGTTCGTCGGCCCGTACCAGTCCATCGCCTGGTTCTACGCCGCGAGCACCGGCCAGATCTCCATCCGGAGCGGGTTCAAGGGACCGTGCGGGGTGGTCGCGAGCGACGAGGCGGGAGGCCTGGACGGCATCGCCCACGCCGCCCGGGCCGTACGGCGTGGGACCGGTGCGGTGATCGTCGGAGCGGCGGAGGCGCCGCTCGCCCCGTACTCGATGGTGTGCCAGCTCGGATACCCGGAGCTCAGCACCGTCGAGGACCCGGACCGCGCCTACCGGCCCTTCACCGCGGGAGCCTGCGGCTTCGTCCCCGCGGAGGGCGGCGCGATGCTCGTCGTGGAGGACGAGGACCGCGCCCGCGACCGGGGAGCCACCGTCCGGGCCGTCGTGGCCGGTCACGGCGCCACGTTCACCGGCGCCTCCCGGTGGGAGGAGTCCCGGGAGGGACTCGCCCGCGCCGTCCGCGTCGCCCTCGACGAGGCCGGCTGCGCGCCCGAGGAGATCGACGTCGTCTTCGCCGACGCGCTCGGCGTACCGGAGGCGGACCGCGCCGAGGCGCTGGCGATCGCCGACGCCCTCGGGGCACACGCGACCCGCGTTCCCGTCACGGCGCCCAAGACGGGCATCGGCCGTGCCTACTGCGGGGCGCCCGTCCTGGACACCGCCGCCGCGGTCTTCGCGATGGAGCACGGCGTGGTCCCGCCCACCCCCAACGTGTTCGACATCTGCCACGACCTCGATCTGGTGATGTCCCGCGCTCGCCCCGCCGAGCTGCGCACGGCCCTGGTCCTCAGCCGGGGACTCATGGGATCCAACGCGGCGCTGGTCGTGCGCCGCGGTGACGACTCCGCCCGGTAGGACCGGGCGGGAAGGAGAGCACAGATGATCACCACCACCCTGACCTTCGACGAACTCGCCGCGCTGATGAAGCAGTCGGCCGGGGTCACCGTCGACGCCCGGGAGCTGGAGAAGGCGCCGGACGCGCCGTTCGCCACCCTGGGCGTCGACTCGCTCGGCCTGCTCGGGATCGTCGGCGAGCTGGAGAACCGGTACAGCGTGGCGCTGCCCACGGACGCCGAGCGCTCCAAGACGCCGGCCGAGTTCCTCGGCCTGGTCAACACCGCCCTCAAGACGGGAGTCTGACGTTGTCCGGTCACACTGACAACAGCATCACCATCGACGCACCGCTCGACCTCGTCTGGGACATCACCAACGACATCGAGAACTGGCCGCGCCTCTTCAGCGAGTACGCCTCCCTCGAAGTGCTCTCCCGCGAGGGCGACTCCACCACCTTCCGCCTGACCATGCACCCGGACAAGGACGGGAAGGTCTGGAGCTGGGTGTCGGAGCGCACCGTCGACCGCCCCGGACGGACGGTCCGCGCCCGCCGGGTCGAGACCGGCCCGTTCGACCACATGAACATCCGGTGGGAGTACGAGGAGACGCCGGCCGGCGTCCACATGCGCTGGGTGCAGGACTTCGCGATGAAGCCCGAGGCTCCCGTCGACGACGCCTGGATGACCGACAACATCAACCGCAACTCCCAGACGCAGATGGCCCTCATCCGGGACCGCATCGAGCAGGTCGCCCGCGACCGCCGGAGCGCCTCGGTCCTGCCCGGCTGACCGCACCCGGCCGGGTCCCCGCCCTCCCCCACCCCCGCACTCCCAGGAAGGACGCTCGATGCACCACGCTCTGATCGTGGCCCGCATGGTGCCCGATTCGGCGCCGGCGATCGCCGATGTGTTCGCCGCCTCCGACCGCGGCGAACTCCCGCACCTTGTCGGCGTCACCCGGCGTCGCCTGTTCCAGTTCGGTGACGTGTACCTGCACCTCATCGAGTCGGAGCAGGACCCCGCGCCGGCCATCGCGAAGCTGACCGGCCACCCGGAGTTCCGGGACACCAGCGAGCGACTGTCGGCGTACGTCAGCGCGTACGACCCGCAGACGTGGCGGAGCCCCAAGGACGCCATGGCCCAGTGCTTCTACCGCTGGGAGCGCGACGGGGGTTCCTGACCCCGAGATACGCACGGCAGCGAAACCCGAGGCCGCCCGCCCCGCGAACGACGCGGAGCGGGCGGCCTCGGGTTTCGGGTCTCCCCGGCCTCAGCCGGGAACGGTGCACTCGAAGGCGTGGAGGTACGCGTTGACCGGGCGGATCTCGTCGATGACGAGCCCCGCGTCCGTCAGCCGTTCGACCATGCTCTGCCGGGTGTGCTTGGCACCGCCGACATTGAGGAGCAGCAGCAGGTCCATGGCGGTCGTGAACCTCATCGACGGCGTGTCGTCCACGAGGTTCTCGATCACGACGACCCGGGCGCCGGGGCGGGCCGCCCCGCGGACGTTGGCGAGCGCCCTGCGGGTGCTGTCGTCGTCCCACTCCAGGATGTTCTTGATGATGTACACGTCCGCCTGGACCGGGATGGACTCCCGGCAGTCCCCGGGCACGACACGGACCCGGGAGGCCAGAGGACCGTCCGCCCGCAGGCGCGGATCGGCGTTCTCCACCACCCTCGGCAGGTCGAGCAGTGTGCCGTGCAGGTCGGGGTACTTCTCCAGCAGACTCGCCAGGACGTGGCCCTGACCGCCGCCGATGTCCACGACCGACGTCACGCCCCGCAGATCCAGCAGCTCGGCGACGTCCTGCGCCGACTGCCGGCTCGACGTCGTCATGGCCCGGTTGAAGACGTACGCGGACTCGGGCGCGTCCTCGTTGAGGTACGCGAAGAACTCCCTTTCGTACACGTCCTCGAAGACGTTGCGGCCGGAGCGCACCGCCTCGTCGAGCTTCGGCCAGACGTCCCACGTCCACGGCTCGGTGCACCACAGTGCGATGTACCGCAGGCTCTGCGGGTCGTCCTCGCGCAGCAGCCGGGACATCTCCGTGTGCGCGAAGGTGCCGTCGGCCAGCTCGGTGAACACCCCCTGGCAGGACAGGGCGCGCAGCAGCCGGCGCAGGGTCCGCGGCTGGGTCTTGACCGCCCCGGCCAGGTCCTCCACGGTCATGGGCGTGTCGCCCAGGGCGTCGGCCACGCCGAGGCGGGCGGCCGCACGTACGGCGGCGGCGCACGCCGCCCCGAATACGAGTTCCCGCAGCCTCATGGGCGGCGGCGGAGCCGGATCAACAGTCGTCATCTGTCGCCTTGTCTGTGCAGTCGTGCCGTGGGTGAGGGAGTGGGTCCGACCGTTCAGCACATGCCCGCGGGCTCCGAGACCTCACAGGTGTTGCCGCTGAAGGTGTTGCCCTTGCCGGTGTCCCGGTTGGCCAGGTCGGCCGAACCGTTGCGCAGGACGACGTTGTCGCGGATCTCGTTGCGCTCGTTGAGGGCGCCGACGAAGCTCTTGAAGAGCACGATGCCGCCCGAGAGCGGCGAGGCGCCGACGTTGTCCTCGATCCTGTTCCGCTCCACCAGCGTCTCCTCGGCGCCGGTGAGGACGATGCCCGAGCCCTGCAGGAAGGGCAGTCGGGGCGTCTTGGGGCAGTGCTTGTTGTTGGCGTGGATGTAGTTCCGGCGCAGTTTCATCGCCCCGGCGCGCGGCGTGGACTCGTCGCCCACCACGAACACGGCGGCGCAGTTCCCGGTCGCCTCGTTGCGGTCGACGGTCAGGTTCCGCAGGCGCCGCACCGTGATGCCGATCCGGTTGCCGGAGAGCCGGTTGTGGCTGATCCGGGTTCCCTCGGCGTCGACGGCCCCGGCCTCCGTGTCGGTGGTGTTGGAGACGAAGAGGCCGGCGTCCGCGTTGTCGCGGGCGACGTTGTGGGTCAGCTCGCTGCGGACGGACCGCTCCAGGGCGATGCCCCAGTTGCCGTTCTTCTCGGCCGTCACCCGATGGACCTTCAGGCGGTCGGTACGGGACGCCCACAGGCCGTTCTTGGCGAAGCCCTGGAGCGTGAGCGAGCGCACGGTGACGCCCTTGACGGGACTGCCGTCCTTGCCGGTCACGCAGACGCCGTGACCGGCCTTGGCGCAGGTGTCGTCGGAAGCGGCCTTGCTGGGCGCGATGACCGTGGGGAAGACGGTCGAGCCGCGCAGGGTCAGGTCCGATGTGGTGATGCGGACGCTCTCACGGTAGGTGCCGGGAGACAGGACGACGGTGTCGCCCGGCTTCGCGGCGTCCACGGCCTTCTGGATCGATTCGCCGGGCTTCACCCGGTGCACCGTGCGGCTTGCGGTCGTCGGGGCGGCTGCGCCGAGACTCGTGGCCACGACAGCCACGGTGCAGGCCAGGACGGCGATCTGTCGTTTGGTCATGTGTCGAAGCTATGAGCGGGCGTTCCGACCTGCCACCGCTGATCCTCCAGGCGGACCTGGGCATACCTCCCTGCGGTCCACTCGATGGGCGTGGCGCGCGGGTCCTGAGGGGAAACGCCGCTCCGCCGTGGACCATGGGGGCCGCCGAGGGCACCGCTTCGGTGCGGCGGGCAGGGAAGAGGTTCGGATGCGCAAGTGGTGGCCCTTGGCGGCGATCTGTCTGGGCACCTTCATGCTGCTCCTCGACGTCACGATCGTGGTCGTGGCGCTGCCCGCCATGGCGGCGGACTTCGGCACCACGCTCTCCGACCTGGAGTGGGTGGTGGACGTCTACGCGCTGGCCCTGGCGTCGCTGCTGCTCGGCGTCGGTTCCCGCGCCGACCGGATCGGCCGCAGGAAGGTGTACCTCGTCGGGCTGATCGTCTTCACCGCGGCCTCGGTGGTGTGCGCGCTCGCTCCGAACGCGGGTGTGCTGATCGGTGCCCGTGCGGTGCAGGGTCTTGGCGCCGCCGGGATGTTCGGTACGACGATCGCCCTGCTCGGCATGCACTACAGCGGCCGGGACCGGGGGGTGGCCTTCGCCGTGTGGGGCGCCACCAACTCGGTCGCGGCGGCGGCCGGGCCGATGGTCGGCGGACTCCTCACCCAGTACCTGGACTGGCGATGGATCTTCTTCGTCAACCTGCCGGTCTGCCTGGCCGCCGTCGTAATGACCCTGCGCTCGGTGCGCGAGGCCAAGGGCGAGGGCCGGCAGCGTGCGGACGTCCTCGGCGTGGTCACCTTCACGGTGGCGAGCGGGGCCCTCACGTTCGGGCTGATCCGGGCCCACTCCGAGGGCTGGACGGCACCCTTCACGCTCGGCCTGTTCGCGGCGGCGGCCGTCGCCCTCGCCCTCTTCGTCGTGGTCGAGACGAGGCACGAGCACCCGGTCCTGGATCTGTCGCTGTTCCGCAGGCCGTCGTTCACCGGCATCATGATCAGCGCCCTGTTCCTGCAGGGCGCCGCGTTCGCCTATCTGCTGTACGAGTCGCTGTGGATGCAGTCCGTACTGGGGTACGAGCCCGTCCAGGCGGGTCTGTACATCCTGCCCATGTGCGCCGCCGCGTTCGTCATGTCGGCGCTCGCGGGCCGCTTCGGCCCCTGGCCGCCCCGGGCGTGCATCGGCGGAGGTCTCGCGCTGATCGCCCTGGGCTCCGGCATGCAGGCCGGCCTCGACGCGGGGTCCTCGGGCAGCAGCCTGGTGGCGGGGCTCGTCGTCGCCGGTCTGGGGGTCGGGCTCGTGACACCGAGCCTGTCGGCGGCGGCCCTGGCCACGGTCCCGCCGGAGCGCGCGGGCATGGTGGGCGGTGCGGTCAACACCTTCCGCCAGTTGGGCTTCGCCCTGGGGATCGCCGTGTTCGGCGTGATCTTCCAGTCGCGGATCGAGCGGGTGCTGAGGGCCGACGGCGGTGTCCCCGACCCGCACGGGACGGCCGCCGCTCTGAGCGGCGGACAGGCCCGGTCGATCATCGCCGGCCGGCCGGAGGGTGAACGCGCCGAGATGGCAGACCTGGTACGGGAGGCGTTCGCGTCCGGCCTGAACGGGGTCCTTGTCGTGGCGGCGGCGCTGGGGGCGGTCGCCTCCCTGCTCGTCGTCGCGACGGTACGCGTCCCGACGGGCGGCGCCGAGCGGCGGAAGCCGGACACGGGCGCGAGCCCGCGCGGGCGGGAGACGCAGACGGACGCCGCCCGGTAGCGGGCGGGCTCCTAGGCGGGTGCGCGGGACCTGTCAGGGCGTCGTCGTGGACACCACGTACACCGTGGGGGACGCGGGGTCCGTGAGGTCGACGGTGATGTCCTGGTTCGGCCGGGGCTTCGGGCGGTTGACCGTGGTGGAGGACCAGACGCGGTCGGCCGGGAAGGTCCAGCCGACGATGTCCGCGTCGCGGTCGCTCACGGTGACCGTGCCGGAGGTCAGCGCGGAGCGGCTGGAGCCGACCCCGTTCAGGAAGGTGTCGAGGCGGGCCGCGGTCGTCGTGAACTGGACGTACAGCCGGCTGGTCTTCCAGTTGCTGGTCTCGAAGTAGGCGACCTTCGAGCTGCCCTGCGGGATCGGCACCTCGAAGACCCGGCGCTTCATCAGCGAGGGCCAGTTGTCGCTCAGGCCCGTGGCCGAGGACTCGCGCTCCTTGTCGCGGCCGCTGTCGCGGCTCTGACCCGCGGAGATCATCAGATACCCGGCGGGGATGCCGACGAGCAGCACGATGATGATCGCGGTCAGCCAGCGCCGGCGGATCATGTGGCGCCGGTCCTCCGGCATCTTCGTGCTCTGTTCGGGCGAGGTGGTCGGGGAGGGGACGGTCATGAAGGCGGGTCCTGGGTGGTGCGGGAGGAGGTGCGGGGTTCGGTGGCGGCCCGGAGGACCTGGGCGTACCGCTCGTACCGTTCGTAGCGCTCGACGCGGCGCCGGTTGGCGCGGCGGAAGCGGCGGGCAACGAGCCGGGCGAGGTCGGCCGCGCCGACCATACCTGCCTCGGGGCCGAGCTGGGCCTTGGTGATCCGGGCCTCGGGGCGGTACCCGCGGCCGGTGAGGTGGCGCCGGAAGGCGTCCCTGGCCGGGCCGATCAGCAGGTCGTCGGCGGCGCTGACGCCCCCGCCGATGACGAAGCAGGAGGGGTCGAGGGCGGCGGCCAGGTTGGCGATGCCGACGCCCAGCCACTGGCCGATGTCCTGGAGGAGCTCGACGCACATGGCGTCGCCCTCGCGGGCCAGCTCGGTGATGAGCGGTCCCGTGATGTCCGGGACGTTGCCCTTGACCCGCTCGATGATGTTGTACGCGACCGGGGAGTCCGCGGCCGCCAGCTCCTTGGCCTCGCGGACCAGCGCGTTTCCGGAGCTGTACTGCTCCCAGCAGCCCCGGTTGCCGCACGGGCAGCGGTGGCCACCGGGGACGACCTGCATATGGCCGAACTCGCCGGCCACTCCGTACTTGCCGCGCTTGACCCGGCCGTCCTCCAGGATCGCGCCGCCGATGCCGGTGCCGAGCGTGATCATGACGAGGTGGTCCTCGCCGCGCCCGGCGCCGAAGCGCCACTCGGCCCAGGCGGCTGTGTTCGCGTCGTTGTCGACCATGACGGGCACGGCGAGCCGGGACTGGAGGGAGTCGCGCAGCGGCTCGTTGCGCCAGGCGAGGTGCGGGGCGAAGAGGACGGTGGCCCGCTCGGCGTCCACCCAGCCCGCCGCGCCGATGCCGACGGCGTGCACGTCGTGCCGGTCGGAGAGGTCCAGGACCAGTTCGACGATGGTGTCCTCGACGACCTTGGGGCTCTTGGACTTGTCCGGCGTCTCGGTCCGTACCTTCTCCAGGATCGTGCCGTCCGCGTCGACGACCCCGGCCATGACCTTCGTACCGCCGATGTCGATGCCGACGGTGGGCACCCGGGGCGCGGTCAGGTGGGAGCGCCGTTCCCGGGTGCCGACGGTCCGCAGCACCGTGGCCCGGGCGGCGCCGCGGTGGGAGAGGTCGCGGTAGGTACTCATCGGCTCGATTCTGCCAGGTGCGGTGTAGGAGGGCCGTGACGAAGGGAGCCCCGCGGGTCACGGCGCCTGCGGGCGCTCCAGCTCGTGTCGGAGGTCGTCCAGCTCGCTGCCGCCCGCCATCTGCCGGGTCAGCTCGTCCAGGGTGACCGAACTCTTGGTGTGGCTGCCCGCCATGACTCCGCGCTTGAGCAGGACGAACCGGTCGCCGACGAGATAGGCGTGGTGCGGGTTGTGGGTGATGAGGACCACGCCGAGGCCTTGGTCACGGGCGGCGGCCACATACTTCAGGACCACTCCGGACTGCTTGACGCCGAGCGCGGCGGTCGGCTCGTCCAGGACCAGGACCTTGGCGCCGAAGTGGACCGCCCGGGCGATGGCCACGCACTGGCGCTCGCCGCCGGAGAGGGTGCCGATGGGCTGGTCGACGTCGCGCAGGTCGATGCCCATGCGGAGCAGTTCGGTACGGGTCGTCTCGCGCATCAGCTCGACGTCGAGGCGCTTGAAGGGGCCCTTGCCCTTCGTGGGCTCCGAGCCGAGGAAGAAGTTCCGCCAGACCGGCATCAGGGGGACGACGGCCAGGTCCTGGTAGACGGTGGCGATGCCGCGGTCGAGCGCCTCGCGCGGGTTGGCCAGGGAGACCTCCTCGCCCTCGATGCGGAAGGTGCCGGCGTCGTGCCGGTGCAGACCGGCGACGATCTTGATGAGGGTGGACTTGCCGGCGCCGTTGTCGCCGAGGACGCAGGTGATCTCGCCCGCGTGGACCTCCAGGGAGACCCCTTCGAGGGCGCGGATGTTGCCGTAGAACTTGCTGACGTCGTCGAGCTCGACGAGAGGGGTGGCTTCCGTCGTCATTTGGTTGCCTCCACGCGCCTGCGGATCCAGGCGTTCAGCAGGGTCGCGAGCAGGAGCATCGCTCCCAGGAAGAACTTGAACCAGTCCGGGTTCCACTCCGCGTACACGATGCCCTTGCTGGTCATGCCGAAGATGAACGCGCCGACCGCCGAGCCGATGGCGGAGCCGTACCCGCCGGTGATCAGACAGCCGCCGATGACGGCCGCGATGATGAAGATCAGCTCGTTCCCGACGCCCTCGCCGGACTGGACGACATCGAAGGAGAAGAGCAGGTGCTGGCCCGAGATCCAGGCGCAGAAGGCCACGCCCATGTAGAGGCCGATCTTGGTCCGGTGGACCGGGACGCCGACCGCGCGGGCCGCGTCGGCGCCGCCGCCGACGGCGAAGATCCAGTTGCCGAAGCGGGTGCGCAGCAGGATCCAGGTGGCGACGGCGACCAGGCCGATCCACCACAGGATGGTGACCTTGAGGTCGACGCCGCCGATGGTCACCTGCGAGGCGAAGAGCTTCTTCGCCGAGGAGAAGCCCTCCATGTCGGCGATCGACTTCGTGGAGACGGTGCCGCTGATGAGCTTGGTGAAGCCGAGGTTCAGGCCGGTCAGCATCAGGAAGGTGCCGAGGGTGATGATGAAGCTCGGCAGCTTGGTGCGGGTCAGCATGACGCCGTTGAAGACGCCGATGGCGAGGGTGACGAGCAGCGAGACGCCGACGCCGACCCAGACGTTCGCGGTCATCTGGTAGCTGAACATCGACGAGATCAGCGCCGAGCTGGTGACCAGGACGCCCGCCGAGAGGTCGAACTCGCCGCCGATCATCAGCAGCGCGACGGGCACCGCCATGATGCCGAGGGTGGAGGCCGCGTAGAGGACCGTGCCCAGGCTGGACGCCTTCAGGAAGCTGTCGGCGACGAGCGAGAAGAAGACGAAGAGGGCGATCGCGCCGACGATCGAGCCGAGCTCGGGCCTGGCCAGGAGCTTCTTCAGCGGCGAGGTGCGCAGCAGCCGCTCGTCGACATGGTCGATGCCGTCTCCTGTCGGGGCGATCCCGCTCATCGGGTGCCCCGCTCCGTGTAGCCCTTGAGCGCGGTGGCGTCGTCCTTGGTGATGATCTGCGGGCCGGTGAGGACCGGCTTGCCGCCGCCGAGGACGTCGGCGTTGTACTTGTACAGCCAGAGCAGGTCGACGGCCTCGTAGCCCTGGAGGTAGGGCTGCTGGTCCACGGCGAAGCCGAGGGCGCCCGAGGAGAGCCCGGTGGCGACCTTGGCGTTGAGGTCGAAGGTGTCGATCTCGGCCGCGGATCCGGCGGTCTTCTTCGCCTGGACGGCGGCGTCCGCGAAGGGCGCGCCGAGGGTGACGACGGAGTCGATGGCCGGGTCCGACTGGAGCTTGGCCTCGATGGAGGCCTGGACGTCGGGCATGTTGGTGCCGTCGACGTACAGGTTCTCCATCTCGCCGTCGAAGGTCTTCTTCGCTCCGGCGCAGCGCTGCTCGTGGCCGACGTTGCCCTGCTCGTGCAGGACGCACAGAGCCTTCTTCTTCCCGCGCTCGTCCAGCTCGTCGCCGACGGCCTCACCGGCGACGGTCTCGTCCTGGCCGATGTGGGTGAGCGCCCCGAAGGCCTTGGACTGCTCGGAGCCGGAGTTCACGGTGATCACCGGGATGCCGGCCTTGACCGCCTTCTCGACGGCCGCCTTCATCGCGTCGGGCTTGGCGAGCGTGACGATGAGGCCGTCGACGCCCTTCGCGATGTACGAGTCGATGAGCTGGGCCTGCGCCTGCGCCTCGTCGCTGTGGGCGTAGAGGAAGTTGATGTTGTCCTTGACGGCGGCCTGCTCGGCGCCGTTCTGGACGATGTCCCAGAAGGTGTCGCCGTCGCCCGAGTGGGTCACCATGGCGAAGGTCCACCGGGGGGTGTTCACGGCCGCCTTCCCCTGGGCCGCGGCCGCCTTGCGGGCATCCTCCGCGCGCTTCCCGCCGGTGCTGCTGCACCCCGCGAGTGCGGCGGTGAGCGCCACCGCGAGCACGGCGCCGACTGCGGCGCGTACCCCTCCTGTCCGAAGCCTGGTCACGAGGCCGTGCCCTCCTTTGTGTCCTTCTGCGTGCATTGCAGTATCGGTCATGGGGGTCGCGCGGACTTCAGCGGGTCTGCAGGTCAGGGGCGGACCAGGAGCTGGAACTCGAAGGAGTACCGCGAGGCCCGGTAGAGGTGGGAGCCGAACTCGACGGCGCGGCCCGTGTCGTCGAAGGTGGTGCGTTCCATGGTGAGCAGTGGTGCCCCCTCCTCCTCGGCGAGCAGTTCGGCCTCGGCGGCCGTGGCGGCGCGGGCGCCGACGGTCTGGCGGGCGCTGTGCAGAGTGATACCGGCGCCGCGCATCAACCGGTAGAGCCCGGTCGCCTCGAGGCGGCCCGCGTCCAGGTCGAGCAGTCCGGCCGGGAGGTGGTTGCGCAGGTACGCCATGGGCTCGTCGTGCGCCGTACGGAGTCGCTCCACGTACCGGACGTCGCTGCCCTCCGGTACGCCGAGGGCCGCCGCGACCGGGGCCGCGGCGGGTTCGACGCGGTCGACGAGGACCCGGGTGGCGGGGCGCTGGCCGGCCGTCTCCAGGTCGTCGTAGAGACTGCTGAGCTCCAGCGGACGCCGGACCTGACTGTGCACGACCTGCGTGCCCACGCCGCGCCTGCGGACCAGGAGCCCCTTGTCGACCAGCGACTGGATGGCCTGCCGAACGGTGGGCCGGGACAGGCCGAGCCGGGTGGCGAGGTCGATCTCGTTGCCGAGCAGGCTGCCGGGTGCCAGGGAGCCGTTCTCGATGGCCGCTTCCAGCTGCCGGGCGAGCTGGTAGTAGAGCGGGACCGGGCTGGTGCGGTCCACGGCGAGATGGGGCGGCTCGGCGGGCGGCGGCTGCTGCTTGGACACGGACGGGAGCGTAGCCCGAGGAGATGATGACAGGAAGTGGTGAAGTCCGATTGTCCTGACAAATCCTTGACAGGGTCCCGGTCCGGCACCACCTTGGGGCCATGCGTATCGGACTGATCGGAACGGGTCGTATCGGGGCCTTCCACGCGGGCGCGCTCGCCCGCCACCCGGGGGTCGAGTCGCTGGTGGTGGCGGACGCGGACGCCGAGCGGGCGGCGCGGGTGGGTGGGGCGATCGGCGCGGAGCCGGCGCCGAGCGTCGACGCCCTCCTGGACCACCACGCGCTCGACGCCGTCGTCATCGCCTCCGCGACCGCCGCCCATGCCGAGCTGATCGCCCGCGCGGCGGGCGCGGGGCTGCCCGCCTTCTGCGAGAAGCCCATCGCCCTGGACGTGCCGGGCACGCTCGGGGCGCTGCGGGCGGTCGAGGCGGCGGGTACGGAGCTCCAGCTCGGCTTCATGCGCCGCTTCGACGCCGGTTACGTGGCGGCCCGGGAGGCGGTGCGGTCCGGGCGGCTCGGCCGGCTGCACACCGTGCGGGCGGCGACCTCGGACCCGGCCCCGCCGCCCGCCGCGTATCTGCCGCTCTCCGGGGGCCTCTTCCGGGACTGCCTGGTGCACGACTTCGACATACTGCGGTGGGTGACCGGGCGGGAGGTCGTCTCGGTGTACGCGACCGGTTCGGACGCGGGCCCCGCGATGTTCCGCGAGGCGGACGACGTGGACACGGCGGCGGCGGTGCTCACCCTGGACGACGGCACGCTGGCGGTGGCGACGGCGACCCGGTGCAACGGCGCCGGGTACGACGTACGGATGGAGCTGGCCGGCGAGCTCGACCAGATCGCCGTCGGCCTGGACGACAGGACCCCGCTCACCTCGGTGGAGCCGGCGGGCCCCGCGGCCCCCTTCAAGCCGTGGACGGGCTTCCTGGAACGCTTCGCTCCGGCCTACGAGGCCGAACTGGACGCGTTCGTACGGTTGGTACGGGGCGAGGCCCCGAACCCCTGCGACGGCCGGGAGGCCCTGGAGGCGCTCCGGATCGCGGAGGCGTGCGAGCGCTCACGGCGTGAGGGCCGCCCGGTCCGCGTGGACGAGATCGCGTCGTAGGCGGACCGGGCGGGGCGCTCGTGGGAGCTCTCAGCCCGTCGCCGCGAGCACCGTTCCCTGGGCGACCGCGCACAGGGTCTCGGTGCCCCCGCCGTCCACGGTCAGCAGGTCGCAGCGCACCACGGCCTGCCGACGGCCTGCGTGGACGACCGAGGCGCGGGCGCGCAGGGTCACGCCGACGGCGGGGCGGACGTACTGGATGGAGAACCCGGCCGTCAGGACGGCCGGGCCGAGGGCCGCGCCGGCCGCGAAGGTCAGCGCGTTGTCGGCGGCGTACGAGAGCACCCCGCCATGGACGAAACCGTTCTGCTGCTGGAGTTCCTCGCGGAGGTCCACCTCAAGGGTCGCCCCGCCGGCGCCGAAGGCGGTGAGCCGGGCGCCGACGAACCGGCTGAACGGCTGGGCGTCGAGGACCTTCCGCGCGACGTCGAGGTCGAAGTCCGGGGTGGGTGCGGTGTCGGTCATCGGGTCACCACCGGACGGGCAGGCGGCGGACACCGCGGATGAGGAGGCCGGGCATCCACTCCCAGGGAGCGGCTTCGGGGTCGAGTTCCAGCCGCGGGAAGCGCTCCAGGAGTGTCCGGATCGCGACGGTGCCCTCGAGGCGGGCGAGCGGGGCGCCGAGGCAGTAGTGCAGGCCGTGCCCGAAGGCGAGGTGGCCGCGCGGTTCGCGGCGGATGTCGAAGCGGTCCGGTTCGGGGAAGCGGGCCGGGTCGCGGTCGGCGCCCGCGAGGGAAACGAAGACCGGCGCGTGCGCGGGGATCTCCGTGCCGGCGACGGTGGTCGCCTCCTTGGCGATCCGGAAGGTGGTGGTCGCCACCGGACCGTCGTAGCGCAACCCTTCCTCGACGGCCCCGTCGATGAGACCGAAGTCGGCGCGCAGGTCGGCGAGTTGGTCCGGGTGGGCGAAGAGGGCCCGCATCGTGTTGGAGATCAGATTGACGGTCGTCTCGTGCCCGGCGATGAGCAACACGTAGGCCATCGCCCGCAGTTCGGGCAGCGACAGCCGGTCGCCGTCCTCGTCGCGGGTGGCGATCAGCGCGGACAGCAGATCGTCGGCGGGCCCGGCCGCCCGCTTGTCCTCGATGAGCTCACCGAGGTAGGCGCCGAACCCCTCGACGACCTCCCGCTCGGGCGTGCCGCCGGTCGGCGCGACCAGCTCGTTCGACCAGCGGCGGAAGGAGTCGCGGTCGGCCGCCGGAACGCCGAGGAGCTCGCAGATGACGGTGATGGGCAGCGGGAAGGCGAAGGCGTCCACGAGGTCGGCGCGGCCGGCCGGCTCCGCGGCCATCGCCTCGACCAGCTCGTCGGCGAGCTCCTGGACGCGCGGCCGCAGCGCCTCCACCCGCCGGGCGGTGAACTCCCGTGCGACGAGCTTGCGCAGCCGCGTGTGGTCCGGCGGGTCGACGGCGAGCAGGTTGGGACCGATGACCTCCTCGTCGATCGGCGTGAAGCCGATGACCGAGGGCGACTTGACCAGCCGCGGGTCGGTGAGCGCGGCCCGCCCCTCCTCGTGACCGACGACGAGCCAGAACTCCCAGCCGTCGGGCATACGGACGTGGTGGACGGGACCGCTCTCACGGAGCTTGGCGTAGTAGGGATACGGGTTCGCGGTGAAGTCCGCGCCGTACTCCCCCAGATCGATGACGGACATACGCCCACCCTAGGTCGGGGCTATCGGCCGTCCTCGTCCAGGAGGCCCGCGTCGTGGACCAGGAGGGCGATCTGGACACGGTTGTTGAGGTCGAGTTTGGCCAGAATGCGTGAGACGTGGGTCTTGACCGTCGGCACGCTCAGGTACAGGGCCGCGGCGATCTCGGCGTTGGACTGGCCTCGGCCGACGGCGATCGCGACCTCGCGTTCCCGGTCGGCGAGTTCGGCGAGGCGGACGGTGGCGGTGGTGCGGCGCGGCTGCTCCTGATGGCCGACGACGTGGGTCATCAGCTGGCGGGTGACGGCCGGGGAGAGGACCGGGTCGCCGGAGGCGACGCGGCGGACGGAGGCGACGATCTCGGCCGGCGGGGTGTCCTTGAGGACGAAGCCGGCGGCCCCTGCCCGCAGCGCGCGCAGGACGTGGTCGTCGGCGTGGAAGGTGGTGAGGACGAGGACCTGGGGCGCGTCGGGGCGGGCGCGGAGCCGTTCGGTGGCGGTGAGGCCGTCGACGTACGGCATCCGGATGTCCATGAGGACGACGTCGGGGGCGAGCCGGGCGACGAGGTCGGGGACGTCCCGGCCGTCGGTGCCCTCCCCGACGATATCGATGTCGTCGGCGCCGCCGAGCATCAGGGTGAGTCCCGCGCGGACCAGGGGGTCGTCGTCGACGATGAGCAGCCGGATGGTCATGGGGGCCACGGTAGCCAGGCGTGGAGGAGGAAGCCGCCGTCGGGGGCCGGACCGTGGTCGAGGCGTCCGCCGGCGAGAGTCGCGCGCTCGGTGAGGCCGATGAGCCCCTGGCCGGATCCGGGGACGGGCGGGACAGGGCCGGTCGGGGCGGGGTTGTGGACGTCGACGGTCAGGCCCTCGCCGGGGCGGCCGCGCACGGTGACGGTGACGTCGGTCCCCGGGGCGTGCTTGCGGGCGTTGGTGAGGCCCTCCTGCGCGATCCGGTAGACGGTGCGACCGGTCGCGGTGGGGACGGCGGCCGGGTCGTCGACGGTGGTGTCCAGGACAACCTTCGCCCCGGCGGCGCGGGACTCGGCGACGAGCTCGTCCAGGGTGGCCAGGGTCGGCTGGGGACGGTCGCCCTCGCCGCCCTCGCCGGGCGCCCGCAGCACCCCGATGATCTCGCGGAGGTCCTGGAGCGCCTCGTGGGCGCTGTCGCGGATGACGCCGGCGGCCCGGGCGACCTGCTCGGGCGGGGCGTCGGGGCGGAACTCCAGGGCTCCGGCGTGCACGCTCAACAGGGTGAGGCGGTGGGCGAGGACGTCGTGCATCTCGCGGGCGATGGCCTCCCGGGCGAGCCGCTGCGCCTGCTGGGCGCGGAGCTCGGCCTCGGCCTCGGCGCGCCTGGCCCGCTCGCGCAGCGCCTCGACGAGCTGGCGCCGGGAGCGTACGAGCATCCCCCACGCGGTCATGAGCAGGATCAGGATCAGGCCGATGGCCATCCCGAGCGGCGCGCCGGTGGAGGGGTCGGGGCGTACGAAGACGGCGGCGACGGAGCAGGCGGCGGCGAGCGCGCCGATCCAGGCGATCTCCCGGAAGGGCTTGCGGACGGCGACGCTGAACAGGCTCACCAGGAAGGCTCCCCCGGCGACCGGCGCGACGACGCTGACGAGCGAGAGCACGACGGCGAGGCCCACGGGCCAGCGGCGGCGGAGCCAGAGGGCGCAGCAGGCGACGGCGCCGACGACCTGGTCCGCGAAGGCCACGACCTCGCTGTTGTACTGGTCGCTGGTCTCGGCGGCGAGGAGGCCGACGAAGACGGCGCAGAGGAAGAGCGCCGTGTCGACGACCCAGTCCCGTACGGTCCGCCGCGGCCTGCGGCCGGGCGCCCCGCCGGCCGTGGGGTCGGCCATGGCTGAGGGAAGCAGCCAGGCGTAGGGGTCCGTACGTGTCATACAGACCAAAGTACGCACGTCAGGGGCGCGGAGCCGGTCCTGGGCCGCCGGAAGCGACCAAAGTCGCGCGGGAGGCGACTTCGGTAGCACCCGGTGTGGCCGCCTGGCCGACGCGGGGGCCGCGCCCCGGGCGCCAGGATCGGCGCATGAGGAAGTTCCTGGAGTTCGTGGGCGGGGTCGTGCTGTTCGGCGGCCTCGCGGGGGTGGTGCGCGAGTTGACCGGTTGGTTCCCCATCATGGGGTTCACCCGGGCGCTGACGGACAACGTCTGGTTCCTGGAGGGCCGCGAGATCCTCGCCAACGTGGCGATCGCGGTCGTCGGCTTCGCGATCGTCATGATCGCCGACACCAAGCGCCGTACCTGAGTCGGGTGGGGGGAGGTCGGTCGTTCCGGTGACCGGATGCCCCCGTACGGATCGCGGGTGGTGCGCGGCTCGCCGAGGTGTAGTGGGGTGGGCCGCACCGAACGGCCCATTTCCACCGACAGGGGGCGACCGCCGTGAGCCGAGAGCACGCCCCCGGACCGACGGGACCGACCGGACCCACCGAGCCGACCGGACCGACGGGACCGACCGGACCCACCGAGCCAAACGGGCCGACCGGGCCGGCGCGGCGGGACGAGGTCGTCGGCGAGGCCCGTTGGCCGATGGCCACCGCCGTCGTCGCCGCCATGGTGCTGACCCTGTTGCTCCCCGACGACCTCCGCCTTGCCCCCGTCTGGGTGCTCCCCAGCGTCGAAGGGCTGCTCCTGCTGGCGCTGATCGCGGGCGACCCGGGCCGGATCGACCGCCGCTCCTCCGCTCTGCGCACCGTGGCGGTCGCCCTGGTCGGCGTCCTGGCGCTCGGCGCCGTCTGGTCGACCGTCCAACTGGTCGACGACATCATCCACGACGGGGCGGAGACCGCCTCCGCGACGAGTCTGCTGCAGACCGGCGGCACCGTCTGGGCCGGTACCGTCCTCGCCTTCTCCCTGCTGTACTTCGAACTCGACAGCGGCGGCCCGGGCGCCCGCGCCCACCACATGCCCGCCGCCCCCGCGCTCGCCTTCCCCCAACAACTCAGCCCCGAGATCAGCCCGCCCGACTGGCGCCCGCGCTTCGTCGACTATCTGTACCTCGGCCTCACCAACGCGACGGCGTTCAGCCCGACCGACGTCATGCCGCTGGCCCCCTGGGCCAAGATCGCCATGGCGGTCCAGTCGCTCGTCTCCCTCCTCATCCTCGGCCTCGTGGTCGCCCGCGCCGTCAATGTGCTCGCCTAGAGGCCGCTGGAGGCCGCCGCGGCCCGCCGCAGCCCGCCCGAAAAGGCATGATTCATCCCCCAGCGGATAGAGTCGGCGGGTGGCCAGAGGCACAGAACACGCCGAGGGACCGGGACCGTTCACGACCCGGCTCACCTGGCGGCTCGGGGACGGCGGCACCGCGGTCTGGGAGTCGCGCCTGGCGCGCAAACGCGCGCGGCTGACCGTACGCGCCGCCGGGGAGCCGGAGCCTCGCTCCCGTACGGCGGACAGCGTGGCCGTCGCCCGGACGCGCAGGCTCAACGCCGTCGCCGCGGGCGCGTTCACCGTCGGCGGGGCGCTCTTCGCCCTCGGCGCCGGCCTGGCCCAGTTCGGCCCGGGTGATGTGACGGGTGCCTGGATCTACTTCGCCGGCGGCCTGTTCTTCAACACCGGCGGGTACGCCTCGCTCCTCCAGACCGTCAACACACCCGTCCGGGACGGAGCGGCCGGCGCGCTCGCCGCGCGGCCCTGGTCCTGGTGGAGGTACGAGCCCTCCCGGATCGACTGGCTCAGCGCGTTCCTGCTGTTCGCCGGCACGATCGTGTTCGGCATCAACCTCGTGGGCTCCCTGCTGCAGGGGCTCACGGTGCAGCAGGCGAACCGGCTCATCTGGGCCCCCGACATGGTCGGGTGCATCCTGTTCCTGGTCTCGGGGCACCTCGCGCTGGTCGAGGTCTGCCACGGCCGGCCCCGGGTGCGCGCGCACGACCTCGCCTGGTGGATCGTCGCCGTCAATCAGCTCGGCTCGGTCCTCTTCATGGTGTCGGCCCTGGCCGCCTTCACCCGACCCGCGACCGGGAGTCTGGTGAACGTCGACATCGCCAACTGGGGCACCCTTGCCGGAGCGGCGTGCTTCTCCGCCGGCGGGGTGCTCCAGTTCTACGAGCGGCCCTGAGGACCACGAGCGGCCCTGAGGCCTACGAGCGACCTTGACTCGCCTCGTTGAGGCGGGTGACCTCGGCGAGGTGTTCGGCCATCCGGTGGGAGACGGAGCCACTGGTGTAGAGGACCCCGCCGATCACGGCGAACGGGATCGAGCCGCCCAGGATCGCGACCATCTCGGGCCAGTCGCGTTCGGCGACGCACGCGTCGCGCTCGCTGTGCAGGTACTCCGAGCTCCAGCGCGACTCGCACTCGTCCTCGCTGCGGCCGTCGACGGCGGTGTACGGGAGGAAGATCCCGACCACGAACCAGATCCACAGCAGCCCGGCGACCGTGAGCAGCCCGAGTCCCCAGCCCTGGGTGCGCCGTGCGCGGGCGCGGAAGTCTATGTCGTACGGCAGTGAACGCATGGGGCAAGAACCTACCGGGCGCTCTCGTCGGCGGCCCGGCGGCCCCAACTCGTGCCCGCGAGCACCAGGATGGCGCCCGCGAAGCCCAGCGCGCCGGGGCGGTCGCCGGCGATCGCGATGCCCGCGGCGGCGGCCCACAGCGGCTCCGTACCGAGCAGCAGGCTGACCCGGGAGGGGGACGTGCGGCGGACGGCCCACATCTGCACGAAGAAGGCGAAGAGCGTGCAGAAGACGGAGAGGAAGAGCAGGCCGGCCCATTCGCGCGGCCCGAAGTCGAGCGCCACCGACCAGGGCGAAGCGCCGGTGCCGGGGACGGTGGCCAGCAGCGCGAAGACGGCGACGGCCGAGCCGAGTTGGGCGGTGGTGAGGGAGAGTGAGTCGGCTTCCTGGACGGCCTTGAGCCGGGCCATGGCCATGACGTGCACGGTACGGGCGAGGGCGGCGAGCAGCATCAGGAGGTCGCCGAGGGACGGGGCGGTGAAGCCGGCGCCCTGGGTCAGCAGCACCACACCGGCCACCGAGAGCCCGGCGGCGCCGAGGAACGCGCGGGGCGGCCTGGTGCGGGTGACGGCGGCCTCGGCGAGCGGGGTGAGAATCATGGTGAGGCTGATGATCAGGCCCGCGTTGGTGGCGGAGGTGTGGACGACGCCGTAGGTCTCCAGGAGGAAGATCCCGCTGAGGATCAAGCCGAGGAGGCCCGCGCCGCGCCACTGGTCCGCGCGCAGCGCCCGCAGCCCGCGCCATCCGGCGACCGCGAGCGCGGGCAGGACGACGGCGAAGCGCAGGACGAGGACGGCCACGACGGTGTGCGTGGTGGTGATGCCCTTGGCGGCGAGATAGCTGGCGCCCCAGACGACGGCGACGAGGAGCACCGGGAGGTCGGTGAGCCAGGCGCGGCGCGGGGTGCGAAGGGGTACGGAGGCGGCGATCGTGGACATCGGGGCGGCCTGCTCCAACACGTCGGACGGGGTGGAGACTTCAGCGGCTCGCACGCGGGACGATCACCGTACCGGGAGAGGCCTGTGGTGGCTACACCTTTCCTCGGGGCTCGGCTACTCGAACGTTCCGTACTCGGGGCGGCCGGCCAGCTCGTACGTGTTGATGGAGATGCCCGTGCTCGTGGTCCTGGACCCGACGTTGCGGAAGGCGGTGGGCTTGGCGCCCTCGGCGAAGAACCGGAAGCCGCTGCCGAGGACGACGGGGAACACGAGCAGGTGGAGCGTGTCGATGAGGTCGGCGGCCATCAGGGACTGCGCGAGCCCGCCGCTGCCGTGCATCTGGATCTCGCCGTCGACGCGGTCCTTCAGGGCCGCGACCTCCTGGACGGCGTCGCCGGAGAGGATCGTCGTCGGGGCCCAGTCGGCCGTCTTGAGGGTGCGGGAGGTGACGTACTTGGGGAGGGCGTTGAGCTGGGAGGCGATGAGGTTGGCGGGGTCGGTCTGCTTGGGCCAGTACGAGGCGAAGATCTCGTACGTGTGGCGGCCGAGCAGGAAGGCGGCGGGCCGGCCGAAGATCTCGTCGACGAAGGCGCCGAAGTCGTCGTCCCCGAACGGGAAGGCCCAGCCGCCGTGCTCGAAGCCGTTCCTGCGGTCCTCGTCGACCCCGCCGGGCCCCTGATAGACGCCGTCGAGCGTCACGAACTGGGTGAGGGAGAGCTTGCCCATGGTGGTGCCCCTTCGCTGTGGTGCCGCTGTGAGTGCCGGGTGCGGTGCCCCCCGGTTCATCGTGTCTCAGAAGCTCAGACCTCACCGCCCGGCGAAACTCATCGGCGCGCGAACGGCGACGCGCGAACGGCGGCGCGTGATCGTCGGCGCCTGATCCTCGGTGTCCGATTGCCGCCAGCGTCCGGCACCCTGCCCGACTTTGATTGAACCCGCAACGAGTGATGGGTTCTTCTCACGGAGGTCGAGATGTCCACGACGAACGGCATGAACGGCAAGGCGGTCCTGGTGACCGGCGGCAGCCGGGGGATCGGCGCGGCGACGGCGCTGCGGCTGGCCCGGGAGGGCGCGGACGTGGCGTTCACGTACGTCACGGGCGAGGGGCGGGCGAGGGAGGTGGCCGAGCGGATCGAGGCGGCCGGGCGCAAGGCGCTCCCCCTCCGGGCGGACGCGGCGGTGGCCGGGGACGCGGCGGGCGCGGTGGAGTGGGCGGCGGACGCGCTGGGCCGGCTCGACGTGCTGGTCAACAACGCCGGGGTCGGGGTGATCGCCCCGCTGGACTCGCTGACCCTCGCGGACACGGACCGGGTCCTCGCGGTGAACGTACGGGCCGCGTTCCTCGCCGCGCAGGCCGCGGCCGGGCGGATGGAGCGGGGCGGGCGGATCGTCACGATCGGTACGTGCATGACGGCCCGGGTCCCGGGCCCGGGAGGCACGCTCTACGCGACGAGCAAGTCGGCCCTGATCGGCCTGACCAAGTCCCTGGCACGGGAGCTGGGTGGTCGCGGCATCACCGCGAACATCGTCCACCCCGGCCCGATCGACACCGACATGAACCCGGCGGACGGCCCGTACGCGGCGGACCAGGCGGCCATGACGGCCCTGGGCCGCTTCGGCACGGCCGACGAGGTCGCCGCGATGGTGGCCTTCCTCGCGGGCCCGGACGCGGAGTACGTGACGGGCGCGGAATTCGCGGTGGACGGCGGGCACGCGGCCTAGGGCACGCACGAGGGCCGGCGAGTGAGCCGAAGGGCGCGCCGGGGGAACGGCCCCGAGCGCGCGGAGCCTCCCGAGGAACGAGGGAGGCGAGCACGGTCGGGGCCGTGAGCCCGGCTCAGGCGCCCGGAGGCGAACCGAGCCCAAAAAAAAGGGGGGTTCGCGAGGGCGCGCCGGTGCTGTCTTGCCGGTGCGCCCTCGCGGGCCGGGCGGGGTGTCGTTACCCGCCCAGTTCCTGGTGGCGGGCCGTCAGGCGCGCCGCGCCCTCCTCGGTGAGCGAACCGAAGAGGCGGAGGCGGGAGATGCCGCCGTCGGGGTAGATGTCGATCCGGACGCGGGAGCCGACCGCCGGGGTGTCGAGCACGAAGCGGTGGTTGGTGTCCGGCTGGAGGCGGGTCCGGGGCAGGATCTCGGTCCAGTCCTCGGAGCCCTCCGCGGCGACGGAGAGCGCCGCCCAGCCCGCGCTGTTGCCCTTGAGGTACGCCGTGTCGATCTCGACGGCGCGGATCTCCGACTCGGCGGCCAGGCTGTAGCGGATCCAGTCGTTGCCCTTGTCGCGGCGGCGCCGCGTCTCCCAGCCGTCGTCCATCTTGCGGGAGCGGCCCGGCTGGATGGTGTTGGTGGCCGGCGAGTAGAAGCGGTCGGAGGCGTCCTCGACCTGGCCGCCGTTCTCCAGGGCCGCGAGGTCGAAGGTGCCGAGGACGGCGAGCCAGCGCGGGTCCGGGGCGACCTCTCCGTACACCCGCAGTCGGGCGATGCCACCGTCCGGGTGCTGGTTGACGCGCAGGTGCGTGAAGCGCTGCTCGACGTCGACGGCGAAGCCGTTGGCGGCGTGGCCGCCGATCGCGGTGCGCGGGACGAGGGTCGTCCACTTCACGTCGTCCGCGAGGAGCTCCTCCGGCGACGGGGAGCCGGCGACCGAGGTGGCCTCGACGGAGACGGCCTGCGGGTAGTTGCCGCGGAAGTGCGCGGTGTCGACGACGATGCCGCGTACGACACCGGGGGCGCCCAGGCGCACGAGCGCCCAGTCGTGGTCGTCCTCGGTCGGGTGGGGCTGCTGGGCCGAGACACCACGACGGCGGCGGGTCTCCCAGCCGTCCATGATCTTGCCCTTGTGCCCGAAGTGCTCGGGGTCGAACTCGGCGGCCTCGGGCTTCAGCATGTTCTCGCGCTCGGCGAAGAACTCGTCGTTGGCGGCGGTCACGCCCGCGCCGAGGCGCCGGTCGGCCAGGTCCGCGTACTGCGTGAACGGGAAGTCCGCGGTGCGGTAGTCCGCGTACGGGTCACCGCCGCCGTAGGGGCTGGCGTCGCCGGTGAAGGAGGGTATGCCGGTCACGGGTCAGTTGGTCCTTTCGAGGAGGCGGCCGGTGGGCTCGGCGAGGGTGCCGCGGTCGGCGATGCGCTCACCGCGCAGCCAGGTGGACGTCACGACGCCGTGCAGGGTCTTGCCGGCGTAGGCGGTGACGCGGTTGCGGTGCTCGAGTTCGGCCGGGTCGACGGTGAAGGTCGCCTCGGGGTCGAGCACGGCGAAGTCGGCGTCGCGGCCAGCCTCGATCGCGCCCTTGCGCTCGAGCCCGGCGAGGGCGGCGGGGGCGGCGGACATCCAGCGGACGACGTCGGTCAGGTCGTGGCCGCGGCGCCGGGCCTCGGTCCAGATCGCGGGCAGACCCAGCTGGAGGGAGGAGATGCCGCCCCAGGCGGAGGCGAAGTCCGGGGTCTTGAGGTCGGCCGTCGACGGCGAGTGGTCGGAGACGATGCAGTCGATCGTGCCGTCGGCCAGGCCCTCCCACAGCGCGTCCTGGTTGGACGCCTCGCGGATCGGCGGGCAGCACTTGAACTCGGTCGCGCCGTCCGGGACCTCCTCCGCCGTGAGGGTGAGGAAGTGCGGGCACGACTCGACCGTGATCTTGACGCCCTCCGCCCTCGCGGCCCGGATCAGCGGCAGCGCGTCGGAGGAGGAAAGGTGCAGCACGTGCACGCGCGCGTTGAGGCGGCGGGCCTGGTTGATCAGGTTCTCGATGGCCGTGTTCTCGGCGTCGCGCGGCCGGGAGGCCAGGAAGTCGGCGTACTTCTCGCCGGCCTTCTGCGGCGCCGCCGCCAGGTGGTGCGGGTCCTCGGCGTGGACGATCATCAGGCCGTCGAATCCGGCGATCTCGGCGAGGGAGGCGGCCAGCTGCTCCTGGTCCAGCTGCGGGAACTCGTCCACGCCGGACGGCGACAGGAAGCACTTGAAGCCGAAGACCCCGGCGTCGAAGAGCGGGCGCAGGTCCTTGACGTTGTCGGGCAGCGCGCCGCCCCAGAAGCCGACGTCGATGTGCGCCTTGGTACGGGCGACATCCTGCTTGATCCGCAGGTGCTCGACCGTCGTGGTGGGCGGGAGCGAGTTCAGCGGCATGTCGAGCAGTGTGGTGATGCCACCGGCGGCGGCGGCGCGGGTGGCGGTCCAGAAGCCCTCCCACTCCGTGCGGCCGGGGTCGTTCACGTGCACGTGGGTGTCGACGAGCCCGGGGAGCACGACGTCGTCGCCGACGTCCTCCAGCCGGGCGCCGGCCGGTACCTCGGCGTCGTACGGCAGCACACCGGCGATCGTTCCGCCGGAGACGGCGATCGACGCGGCCCGCGTCCCCTCGGGGGTGATGACGCGAGTCGAGCGCAGTACCAGGTTGACGTCCACCCGTACCCCTTCCAGCAAGAATTTCAACGAACTGTTGAAGGAGTCTTCACTCAGGACGACATGTCGTCAAGGGCACACTTCCAGCATGGGCCCGTCGAGCGGCACCGCTCGTCGGCGGGCGATTGTCACTTGGATGTTTCCATGAAGTGGAATAGAAATTTCGTACAGTAGAACGTAGCTCCGTACATGCGGGGCGGAGACGGACGCCGCCGGGCGCCCGCCGACACCGGACAAACACCCCTTGACCGGCCTTTACGCCGGGACCGGGACCGTGTGTCCGACCGGACGGCCCGGTAGGCTGCTGCCTTGCCCGCCTGCCCCGAAAGGACCTTGACGTGCCGACGTCCAGCGCCAGCACCTCCGACGCCGCCAAGCCCGCTGCCGCGAGCGGTGGTGTCCAGTCCCTTGAGCGCGCCTTCGACCTTCTGGAGCGGATGGCGGACGCCGGGGGCGAGGTCGGGCTGAGCGAGCTCTCCGCCAGCAGCGGGCTGCCGCTCCCCACGATCCACCGCCTGATGCGCACGCTCGTGGCCTGCGGCTACGTACGCCAGCAGCCCAACCGCCGGTACGCACTCGGCCCCCGCCTCATCCGCCTGGGCGAGTCCGCCTCCCGGCTCCTCGGCACCTGGGCACGCCCGTACCTCGCGCGCCTCGTCGAGGAGACCGGCGAGACCGCGAACATGGCCCTCCTCGACGGCGACGAGATCGTGTACGTCGCCCAGGTGCCGTCCAAGCACTCGATGCGCATGTTCACCGAGGTCGGCCGACGCGTGCTGCCGCACTCCACGGGCGTGGGCAAGGCGCTGCTCGCCTACACCCCGGCCGACGAGGTGCGCGCGCTGCTCTCCCGTACGGGCATGCCGGCGGCGACCGAGAAGACCATCACCACGCCCGAGGGCTTCCTGGACGCGCTGGCGGCCGTGCGGGACGCGGGGTACGCGGTCGACGACAACGAGCAGGAGATAGGAGTCCGGTGCCTCGCGGTGTCGGTCCCCAACTCCCCCACGGCGGCGGCGATCTCGATCTCCGGCCCGGCGGGCCGGGTGACGGAGGCGGCGACGGAGAAGATCGTCCCGATCCTCCAGGAAGTGGCCCAGGAGCTCTCCACGGCCCTTGCGAACACGGCGGCCAACGGCCAGGCGTAAGCATGCGGAAAGGCCCTCTCCCCCGGCGGGGAGAGGGCCTTCTTCGTACTTCCGGTCAGGCAGCCGCCGCCCGCTCCGAGAGCCGGCCGTCCTCCACCAGGACCACCGTGTCCGCGCGCGTGGCGTGGGTGCGGTCGTGGGTCACCAGGACCGTCGCCGTCCCCCGCTCCCGCGTCAGGCCCGCCAGCAGGTCCATGACCGCCGCGCCCCGCTCGTGGTCGAGGGCGCTCGTGGGCTCGTCGACGAGCAGGACGGACGGCTCGTTCATCAGGGCCCGCGCGATGTTGACCCGCTGGCGCTGGCCGCCGGACAGCTGGTGCGGCCGCCGCGACGCCTGGTCCGCGAGGCCGACCGCGTCCAGGAGCGCCAGGGCCCTCCCCCGTACCGCCGAAGGCCTCGCACCCGACAGATGCGCCATCACCTGCACCTGCTCCAGGGCCGTCAGCGACGGCAGCAGGTTCGGCTGCTGGAACACGATCCCGATCCGCTCGCGCCGCAGCTCCGCCCGCCCGGCCCGGTCGAGCGCCGCCGTGTCCGTACCGGCCACGACGACCCGTCCCCGGTCCGGGGTCACCAGCGTCGCCGCCACCGCGAGCAGGCTGGACTTGCCGGAGCCCGAGGGTCCGACGACCGCCGTGAGGTGACCGGCGGGGACCTCCAGGGAGACGGCGTCGAGGGCGGTCAGACGGCCGTCGCCGTCGGGATACGTCAGGGTCACGTCGTCGACGAGGAGGGTCATCGGGCACTCCCGAGCGCGGTCAGGGGGTCGACGGCGGTGATCCGCCGGATGGACAGGGCGGCGCCGAGGACGCCGAGCACGATGATCACGGCGGCCGGGCCGAGCACGGTCAGCGGCTCCAGGACGAACGGCACGTTCCCGCCGCTGATCAGCACCCCCGCGCCGACCGCGAGGGCGGTGCCGAGGAGTGTCCCGGCGCCGAGCATCAGGACCGCCTGCCCGAGGGCGTCCTTCAGGAGGTACGGGGTCGAGGCGCCGAGCGCCTTCAGGACGGCCACGTCACCGCTCCGCTGGATCGTCCAGACGGTGAAGAAGGCCCCTATGACCAGCGCGGAGATGGCGAAGAGGAAGCCCCGCATCAGCTGCAGCGAGCCGTTCTCGGCCTGGTAGGACCCTATGGCGGTGAGCGCCCCGTCGATCGTCCGCGACTCCGTGCCGAGGGCCGCGTCGGCGGCCCCGAGGTCGGCGCCGTCCGTCACGCGCAGGGCGATGACGGTGGCCTGTTCCTCAGGGGTCGTGCCGTTGTGCCCGACCTTCTGCCAGTCGTCGAGCGAGGTCCAGACGACGGGCGTGTGGCTGTACGAGGCGTCTCCGGCGACGGCCGCGACCTGGGCCTCCAGCGGACCGAGGCGTACGGCCCCGCCCACGCCGACGCCCAGTTCCTCGGCCGCGGACTCGGAGAGGACGACCCGCCCGGGGCCCAGCTTCCGGCTCTCGGGCGCGAGGGCCGCCGCCGGCTCCGTACCGAAGACGGAGACGGCGACCGTACGGTCCCCGGCGGCGCCGTTGAGCGTCCGGATCGCGAGCGGCTCCGCGCTCACGACCCCCGGCCGCTCGGCCCACCGCCGCCACTGCCCCTCCGTCACCGTCGAGTTGGTGAAGGAGACCGACTGCCCGGACGGCGGCGCGGCGAAGGCCAGCCGGTCCGCCGGCAGCCCGGTGATCCCGGAGATGTTCTCGCGGGCGAGTCCGGCGGTCAGCCCGGACAGCAGTCCGACGAGCAGTGTGATCAGCACGATCACGGTCCCCATCAGCGTGAATCGCCCTTTGGCGAATCTCAGGTCTCTCCATGCCACGAACATGCGGACCAGCTTTCCCGCCCCCGGTGCCTCCCGGCATCGCGCCACGGATGGCTCCGGAATCAATCCTTTGGTTGAGTCCGGATTGTCTGCACCGGCCTACGCTGGACGGACCATGGATCCGCGTTCCCTCACCCCCGCCCTGCGCGCGCTGCGTCTCTGTCTGCATCTGCTGATGGCGGGGCTGCTCGCCCTCGCGGCGGTCCGGGCGGCCTCCGCGGCCGGGGTCGCGCTCGCCGTGGTGACGGGCGGGGTGTACGCGGCCGGGTCCGTGGTGCCCTCCGTACGGAACTCGCAGCGGGCCGCCGCGCTCTGGCTGGCCGTGCTGTGCGCGTCCTGGCTGGCGCTGCTCTGGGCCACGCCCGACGGGCTGTGGGTGGCGTTCCCGCTGTACTTCCTCCAGCTGCACCTGCTGCCGATCCGCTGGGCGCTGCCCGCGGTGGCCCTGACGGCGGTCGCGGCGATCCTGTCGTACGTGGGCCATGGCGCGACGCTCAACCCCGGGGTCTTCATCGGGCCGCTGCTCGGCGGTGCGGTGGCCGTGGCGACGGTCCTCGGTTATCAGGCGCTGTACCGGGAGAGCGAGCGGCGCCGGCGGATGGTGGAGGAGCTGATCGCGACCCGGGCGGAGCTGGCCGCGGCCGAGCGGCACGCGGGCACGCTCGCGGAGCGCGAGCGGCTTGCGCGCGAGATCCACGACACGCTCGCGCAGGGGCTCTCCTCGATCCAGCTGCTGCTGCGGGCCGCCGAGCGGGCGCTGCCCCCGGGCTCGCCGGCCGCCGGGCACATCGAGGCGGCGCGGCGGGCGGCGCAGGACAACCTGGCGGAGGCCCGGAGGTTCGTACGCGCGCTGTCGCCGCCGGACCTGGAGCACGGCTCACTCGCGGCGGCCCTTGAGCGGCTGTGCGAACCGGGCCCCGAGCCCTCCCCGCGCGCCCGCCTCACCGTGAGCGGGACGCCGGTCGAGCTGCCGACGCCGTACGAGGTGGCGCTGCTGCGGATCGCCCAGTCGGCGCTCGCGAACACGGTGCGGCACGCCTCGGCGGCCCGCGCGGAGATCACGCTGTCGTTCATGGACGCCTCGGTGACCCTTGACGTGGTGGACGACGGCAAGGGCTTCGACCCGGCGCTGCTCTCGCCGTCGTCCGAGGACGGCGGTTTCGGGCTGCCGGCGATGCGCGCCCGGGCGGAGTCGCTGGGCGGCACGTTCACGGTGGAGTCGGCCCCCGGCCAGGGCACGGCGGTCGCCGTGTCCCTCCCCCTTCCCGCTGGAGTGTCGACATGACGATCCGTCTTCTGCTGGCCGACGACCATCCGGTGGTACGGGCGGGTCTGCGCGCGGTCCTGGACACCGAGCCGGACTTCGCCGTGGTCGGCGAGGCGGCCACCGCCGAGCGCGCGGTCGAGCTGGCCGAGGCCGGTGGAGTGGACGTGGTCCTGATGGACCTGCAGTTCGGCGCGGGGATGCACGGCTCGGAGGCGACGGCGGCGATCACGGCCCGTACCGGCGGGCCGCGCGTCCTGGTCCTGACCACGTACGACACCGACGCGGACATCCTGGCGGCGGTCGAGGCGGGCGCCTCGGGCTATCTGCTGAAGGACGCCCCGCCGGAGGAGCTGGCGGCGGCGGTCCGCACGGCGGCCGCGGGCCAGTCGGCGCTGGCCCCGGCGGTGGCGCACCGCCTGATGGACCGGATGCGGACCCCGGCGGAGGCGCTGACGAAGCGGGAGCTGGAGGTGCTCCAGCTGGTGGGCGAGGGTCTGTCGAACCAGCAGATCAGCAAGGCGCTGTTCCTGAGCCAGGCGACGGTGAAGTCCCACCTGGTGCACATCTTCGCGAAGCTGGGCGTGGACTCCCGTACGGCGGCGGTGGCGACGGCGACCTCACGACGCCTGATCCGACGCCCGTCCTGACCAGTCTCAGGACTCCCTCTCAGGACTCCTTCTCCCACACGGACACATGCCGACTGCTCTCCCCGGTGAACGGCGTGCGGTCCCAGTCCTGCCACCGGTCGCGCAGCCGCATCCCGGCGATCCGCGCCATCAGGTCGAGCTCCGAGGGCCACACGTACCGGAACGGGATGGCCCGGTGCACGGCACGGCCGTCGCCCGTGAGCGAGAAGTAGTGGGAGCTCATCGCCTGGGTGGCCGGATCCACGGTGTCGAAGCCCCACGAGGCCGCGTCGACGTGGAACGGGACCGCGCTCTGCCCCGGTGGCAGCAGGCGCAGCGGCGGCACCCCGACCTCGATGACGAAGGTGCCGCCGGGTGCGAGGTGGGCCGCGGCGTTGCGGAAGCAGTCCACCTGGGCGTCCTGCGAGGTCAGGTTGTTGATGGTGTTGAAGACGAGGTACGCGGTGGTGAAGGTGCCCGCGCCCGTGAGGCGGGTGGTCGCGAAGTCCCCGATCGTGACGTCGAGGTCCGCGCCGCCGGGCTTGGCGCGCAGCCGCTCCACCATCGCCCGGGAGAGGTCGATGCCGTGCACCGGGACGCCTCGGCCGGCCAGCGGCAGCGCGATACGGCCCGTGCCGATGCCGAACTCGAGGGCGGGTCCGCCGCCGGCGAGCCCGGTCAGCAGGTCGACGGCCGGGTCGACCGCCTCGGGGCGGAACATGTCCGCCGAACCGGTGTCGTAGCGCGCCGCGACATCCTCGCCGAAGTACCCGTCGTCATCAGGATCAGCCATGACCCGGGAGGCTAGGGCGAGGACGGGCCGCCGCGCACGTGGTTTTCGGGGGCTCCCCGGTCGTCCCGGCCCGTCCCGGCCAGCAGCCGTCCCGGCCCGTCCCCGCCGCCCGTCCCGCCGCCCGTCCCGTCCGTCAGACCTCGCGCGGCGGTTCGCCGAAGAGTTCGACCGCCTGGCGGACGTTCGCGAGGCCGTTCGCGAGGGCGCTGACGGAGCCGATCGAGCCGGCGATCAGGAGCAGGGAGCGGCGCAGGCGCCGTACCTCCGGAACGCCGCTGACGGCCATCGCGTCCAGTGCGGCGAGTTCGTCCTCGGCGATTCCCCGGTCGGTGAACTCGGCGCGGTGGCCCGCGAGTTCGCGGCGGAGCCGGGAGACGGCGGCACGCAGCTCTGCCACTCTCGGGTCCTCGTCGCCGCCGGTTGTCACACGCCTCTGCCCAACGCTTCGCAACAACAGTTCTCCCCCTCGCACGACACTGTGCGTCGAACTCCCCCACTCCGAGCCGGCCGGTCGAACGGTGGTCAGGCGCCCGGAGTCGCGAGCCAGTTAACGCCATGGCGCGCCCGGCGCGCCACACCGCGGACACAATTCAGGCGTCCGTGTCATGGGGTATGCAGTCAGCATGACGAACACACGGCAAACGACCCCTCTGGTGGCCGGTCTGCTCCTCGCCGCGGGCGGCGGGCGGCGCCTCGGCGGCCGCCCCAAGGCGCTGCTCACCCACCGCGGCCGTCCGCTGGTCGAGCACGCGGTGCGGGTGCTGCGCGAGGGGGGCTGCGAGGTGATCCATGTCGTCCTCGGCGCCTCGGCCGAGCTCGTACGGGAGCGGGCGCGGCTGCCCGGGTGCGTCCTGGTCGACAACCCGGAGTGGGCGGAGGGCATGGGGTCCTCGCTGCGCGCCGGGCTCGCGTCGCTCGCGGCCGAGACGCTGCCGGTGGACGCGGCGCTCGTGTCCCTGGTGGACCAGCCGGGGATCGGCGCGGAGGCGGTGGACCGGGTCCGGTCGGCGTACCGCTCGCGGGACGCGCTCGCGGCCGCTTCGTACGACGGGAAGCGCGGCCATCCGGTGCTGTTCGGTGCGGACCGCTGGGCGGGGATCGCGGCGGGGGCGGTCGGCGACCAGGGGGCGCGGGACTACCTGAAGACGCACCGGGATGCGATCACCCTGGTGGACTGTTCGGATGTGGCCGAGCCCTACGACATCGACACGGAGGCGGATCTGGCGCACCTTGAGTGAAGGATGTGGCACTGAGCGCCATGGTCTGTCGATCCAGAGAATCTCGATATCAACAAACGATTGAACTTCCACCATGAGGAAACTAGTATCCACTGTTCAGAAGCGCCTGATCCCCTGACGGCGCTCCGCGGCCGTATCTCGGCGCCTGCGGCACTCCGTGCCGATCCGTGACGCCCGGCGGCCGCACAGGCACCGCCCAGCACCGCCCGCGAAGTCCGCTGAAGGAAGTGACAGTTCATGTCCGCACCAGCGCCGTCCCCCCTGGCGATCGTCGAAGCCGCGCCCCTGCCGAGGCAGGAGGAGGTGCTGACCGACGCGGCTCTCGCCTTCGTGGCGGAGCTGCACCGTCGGTTCACCCCGCGCCGGGACGAGCTCCTCGCCCGCCGGGCGGAGCGCCGCGCCGAGATCGCCCGTACCTCGACCCTCGACTTCCTGCCGGAGACCGCCGCCGTCCGCGCGGACGACTCCTGGCGGGTCGCGCCGGCCCCGGCGGCCCTGAACGACCGCCGCGTCGAGATCACCGGCCCGACCGACCGGAAGATGACGATCAACGCGCTGAACTCGGGCGCCAAGGTCTGGCTCGCGGACTTCGAGGACGCCTCGGCCCCGACCTGGGAGAACGTCGTCCTCGGTCAGGTCAATCTGATCGACGCGTACACCCGGCAGATCGACTTCACGGACCCGAAGTCGGGCAAGTCCTACGCGCTCAAGCCTGCCGACGAGCTGGCCACGGTCGTCATGCGGCCGCGCGGCTGGCACCTGGAGGAGCGTCACCTGACGTTCGAGGGCCGCCCGGTCCCCGGCGCGCTGGTCGACTTCGGCCTGTACTTCTTCCACAACGCCAAGCGCCTGATCGAGCTCGGCAAGGGCCCGTACTTCTACCTCCCGAAGACGGAGTCGCACCTGGAGGCCCGCCTCTGGAACGACATCTTCGTCTTCGCGCAGGACTACGTCGGCATCCCGCAGGGCACCGTCCGCGCCACCGTCCTCATCGAGACGATCACGGCCGCGTACGAGATGGAGGAGATCCTCTACGAGCTCCGCGACCACGCCGCGGGCCTCAACGCGGGCCGCTGGGACTACCTCTTCTCCATCGTCAAGAACTTCCGTGACGGCGGGCAGAAGTTCGTCCTGCCGGACCGCAACGCGGTCACGATGACGGCCCCGTTCATGCGCGCGTACACCGAACTCCTCGTCCGCACCTGCCACAAGCGCGGTGCGCACGCGATCGGCGGCATGGCGGCGTTCATCCCGTCCCGCAAGGACGCCGAGGTGAACAAGGTCGCGTTCGAGAAGGTCAAGGCGGACAAGGACCGCGAGGCCGGGGACGGCTTCGACGGCTCCTGGGTCGCCCACCCGGACCTGGTCCCGATCGCGATGGCCTCCTTCGACGCGGTCCTCGGCGACAAGCCGAACCAGAAGGACCGGCTGCGCGAGGACGTGTCGGTGGCGCCCGGTGACCTGATCGCCATCGATTCGCTCGACGCGAAGCCGACGTACGACGGCCTGCGCAACGCGGTCCAGGTCGGCACCCGCTACATCGAGGCCTGGCTCCGCGGCCTCGGCGCGGTCGCCATCTTCAACCTGATGGAGGACGCGGCCACGGCGGAGATCTCGCGCTCGCAGATCTGGCAGTGGATCAACGCCGGTGTCGTCTTCGAGAACGGCGAGACCGCCACTCCCGAGCTGGCCCGCAAGGTCGCGGCGGAGGAACTGGCCGCGATCCGCGCGGAGATCGGCGAGGAGGCCTTCGCGGCCGGCAAGTGGCAGCAGGCGCACGACCTGCTCCTGCACGTCTCGCTCGACGCCGACTACGCGGACTTCCTGACCCTCCCCGCGTACGACCAGCTCATCGGCTGAGTCCCCTTCTTCGGCCGACCCGCACAGCGGCCGAACACCTGAGAACGGCTCCGCCCCCGGTGAACGCACAGCACCGGGGGCGGGGCCGTTCTCCGTCCCTCACCGCTCCCCCGACTTTCGCTCCAGTGCGTTTCACAGGGCACGTGACGCAACCGAAACCAGACGCTACCTAGCGGTAACAAGCCACGGCATGCCAGATTCCGCATGCCACCGGCCGGCGGCTGTCCCCCACTCCTCTGCACCGACGCAGGAGAACACAGCCATGCCCAGAACCCCCCACCGCACGGCCCGAAGACTCGTCACCGCCCGCAGGCTCGTCACCACCGCCCTCGCCGCAGGCGCCCTGCTGACCGCCGGCATCGCCCCCACCGCCGCCGCGAACGGCTCCGGGCCCACCGCCGTCGTGTCGATGGGCGACAGCTACATCTCCGGCGAGGCGGGGCGCTGGCAGGGCAACAGCCTGACGACGAGCGGCAACCGGAACGGCACCGACCGGGCATGGACGGGGAGCGCGTACGACCCCAGCCGGGTGTACGGGACGACGGCGGCCAACGGCTGCCACCGCTCCGACTCGGCGGAGGTGAGGAGCGCGGGCCCGATCGCCTCGGCGCTGATCAACCTGGCCTGCTCGGGGGCGACGACCCGGAACGTCTTCCGCGCCTCGAACGGCGGCGTGGCGTACAAGGGCGAGGCGCCGCAGGCCGACCAGCTGGCGGCCGTCGCCGCCTCCCACGACGTGGGGACGATCGTGCTGTCGGTCGGCGGCAACGACCTGGGCTTCGCCGACATCATCCGCAGCTGCGCGACCGACTACATCGTCTGGTACTCGTACTGCCACGACGACCAGCAGACCGAGGTGGACGCGAAGATCGACGCGGCCATGGCGGGTGTGGCCAAGTCCGTGGACGAGATCCGCGCCGTCATGGCGGGCGCCGGATACGCCGCGTCCGACTACCGGATCGTGCTCCAGTCGTACCCCTCGCCCATCCCGCGCGGTGCCGAGAACCGGTACCCGGAGAGCGGCTGGAGCCGTACGAACACGGGCGGCTGCCCGTTCTGGAACCTGGACGCCGACTGGGCGCGGGACACCCTGGTCCCCCAGGTCTCGAACCGGCTCAAGGGGGTCGCGGCCGCCAAGGGCGTGCAGTTCATGGATCTGCGCGACATGCTCCAGGGCCGTGAGGTGTGCGCGAAGACCAGCAAGCTGGTCAGCGCGACGGTGCCCGCCTCGGCCGCGACGAGCGAGTGGGCGCGCTGGATCGACCCGAACGAGACCCAGGGGCCGATCCAGGAGAACGTCCACCCCAACCACTACGGGCAGTTGGCGCTCGGCCGCTGCCTCGCGCTGATCCAGGCCAAGCCGAGCGGGAACTTCTCCTGCCGCAACACGGCGGGGGCCGGAGCCTCCGGCATGTATCTGACGGCCGTCTCCTGACGGTCGCACCGACCCCCCACGGGGATCAGCGGGTGCGGCGTCCGCTCCGGCCGCGGCGCCGCACTCGCTCGTTCGTCCGCCCGTTCCCCCGGCCGTTCGCCCGCTTCCTCTCCGGCAGCGGGATGCGGAGGGGCACGAGGGTCCGCTCCGCGAGGTACGGGTCGACGGCGGCCATCTCCGCCACCAGGGCGTCGACGCCGCCCGGCCAGTTCGCGGCGGCGGTGTCGAGGACCGTCCGCCGGTCCTCGCCGTGCCGGGAGAGCCGGTCCAGGATCAGGACGGCGCGGGCGGATCGCGGCACCGGGGCCTCGTCCGCCGGCTCGCCCCGGGCGCGCAGCACGCCGTAGGCGTACGCGCCCATCACCGGGTCGTCGAGGGCGCCGCGCAGCGCCTCGACGGGGACGGCCTCGGGGTCGAGGAAGCCGAAGAGCGCGCGGGTCCCGGCGGCCTCGAAGGTCCCGGCGTGGACCGTGCCGAGCGCGTCGAGCAGCGCGGACCAGGCGTCGACGGAGTCGCCGTGGGCGTGCAGCCACTCGGCGAGGACGCGGGTCGCCGCGGCGGCGGACCAGCCCTCGGCCGCGGCGATCACGGTACGGGCGTCCCAGGCGGCGGCCTCCTTGCTGTCGGGCGCCGCGACCCAGCGCACCCGCAGCAGGTAGTGGAGGACCTCGACGCCCCAGGGCGTGAGACCGAAGGCGTCGCCGGTACGGAAGACCATGCCGGTGCCGGCCAGCCGGTCGACGGCGTCGGCCATGGCGCGCGCGCCCGGTTCGAGCGCCGCCCGGTCCTCCTCGGTGGCCTCGGTCCCGGTGAGCCGGGACAGCTCGTCGAGGGGCGGGAGCACGTACTCCGCGGGGGCGTTCACCGGTACGAGGACGGGGGCGTCCTCCAGGCGGGGGTCGACCGGCCAGTCCTCGAACTCGGCGGCCCTGCGGGCGACCGACTCGGCGCAGGCGCCCCGCTGGTAGAGCGCGTAGAGCAGGTGCGCGGCCTCGCCGTCGTACAGGCCGCCGTCCTCGCCCTTCATCTCCTCGACGGCCGCCGCGAGCAGGTCCGCGCCGGCCTCGACGGAGCGCTGGGGCTCGTGGGCCTCGACGGGCGGGGGCGGGAGCGGGACGGCGGAGTCCTCGTAGTAGTTGAGGTGCTCGTCGAGGAGGGTGTCGGCGAGGACGAGGTGCGGGAAAGCCTCGGGGCCCGGGGCGAGATGGGCGTACGGTCCCGTGAGCGCGCCGGAGAGCCCTTCGGCGGTCCACCGGTCGACCAGCAGGCCGCCCAGCCTGCCGAGGCCGTGCGCGACCTCGGCGTCGGTGAGCAGGGGACCGGCAGGCGAGGGCCGCTCCGCCTCGCGCACGTAGGCGCCGCTGAGCGCGTCGGCGAGGAGGGAGTCGGCGACGTCGCTGCGGTTCATCAGGTCCGCCCGGTTGAGCCCGTCCGGCGGCCGCGTCCCGTCGTGCCCGGCGAGCCAGGCCCGTACGGCGCCGGGGTCGGCGGGGTCGGTCCCGTCGGCGCGCAGGAGGGAGGCGTACCAGCGCTGCCAGGTGTAGTTGGCGGGGTCGTTCATGGCCCGTTCGAAGTCGGGCACGATGTCCTCGACGGCGGCCACGATCCGCGCCTGCCGCTTCCCGTTCAGCCGCCCGGCCTCCCGCACGCGCGCGGTGAGCGCCACGAGCACGGCCGGGTAGGCCGCCAGCTCCTCGGGCGTGGCGTAGACGAAGGCGGGCGCGTCCTCGACGAGCAGCCTCCGCACCAGCTCCACGCTCGGCTCGGGCAGCCCGCTCCTGCGGTCGGCCCCGCGCAGCGACAGCAGCGCGAGCACCGCGTCCGCCGCCCGTACGGACGAAGGGTCACGAAGCTCAGGGGTTCCGTCGAGGAACGCGTCGAGCCCGGTGTTGGTGAGCACGGTCCCTGCCACCTTTCCCAGGGTAGTTCCGGCACGGGCCGGACGACGCCCCGGACGGCGCCGTCATGGCACGACAACGGTGCGCTGGGCCGAGAAGTCACCCCAGGTGCCGTCGGGGAGGCGGGCGCGGAGTTTGACGCTGTGGCGGGTGGGCTTCGTGGTGGGGACCGTGAAGGTGTAGGTCGCGCGGCCGGGTGGGGGTTCGGCGCCCCAGATGATGGTGGTGGCGAAGGCGCCGTCGAGGAACAGCTGGTGTTCGGTGACGGGGGCGCCCGTGCTCGGTGGGGTCCAGGTGAGGGTGACCTCGCCCTTCACCGCCTTGGCCGTGAGTTGCGTGGGGGCCGTGTTGGGGGGAGCGCCGGGGGCCGGGGTGGTGGTGAGGTCGGCGGTGGGGCTGTCCGGGGAGGAGTTCTCGGCGGCGTCGCGGGCGCGGACCGTGAAGGAGTAGACCGTGCCCGCCCGAAGGCCCGTGAGGCGGGCGGTGGTGGCGGTGCCGGGGACGGTGTGGATCCGGGCGTCCGCCTGGTAGATGTCGTACGCGGTGACCTTGGTGTCGTCCCGGGCCGGCTGCCAGGTCAGGGTGGCCCCGTGGCTGCCGTCGGCGGTGGCCTGGAGGGTGCGCGGGGTCGTCGGGGGCGTGCGGTCCTGGGCGCTCGCGGCGAGCGTGGTGGCGGGGACGGTCGCGCTGTGCGGCGAGCGGTTGCCGGCGGCGTCGCGGGCCCGGACCGTGAAGGCGTACGCGGTCGCGGGCGTGAGGTTCACGATGTCGACCATGAGCGTGGTGGCGGGGAGGTCCTTGACCTTGCGGCCCTGCTGGTAGACCTCGTAGCCGGTGACCGCGCGGTCGTCGGTGGCCGCGTTCCACATCACGTGGACGGTCTGGGCACTGCCGGAGGCGGCGGTGACGCCCGTGGGGGCGGTGGGGTTCGCGGTGTCCTTCGCGGGGGCTGCGGAACAGGCCGTGAGGGTGAGCGCGACGGCCGTCAACAATGCTGCGGCGAGCGGGCGTTGCACAGGAATGCCTCCGTCCGTCGACTTGGTCCAGACCTGTATGGCACGGGTGCCGCGACCCCGGCAAGAGGGCGGTTGTCAGTGGTGTGCGCTTCACTGGATTCGTCACGCTGAGTAATCAAAGCGAGGGGGAATCGTGACGGACCGTACGACTTTTGTGACGCTCACCGGGCTGCGCGAGCGCGGCTGGACCGACCCGATGGTGCGCGATCTGCTGGGTGAGCCCGACATCCAGGGGCGGGATCCGCGGCGGTGGTCGATCGCGCCCGTGCGGCTCTACCGGCTCGCGCGGGTGGAGGCGGTGGAGCGGACACCGGAGTTCGCCCGGGCCGCGGCCGCCCCCGGGAGCCGTTCGGCGGCCGCCGAGGCGGGGGCGGAGCGGCGACGACGGGCGGTGCTCGCGGCGATCCGGGCGGAGCCGATCACCGTGCCCCGGCTGCCGGCGGCCGAGCTGGAGCGGCGCGCGGTACGGCACCGGCAGCCGCTCGGGGCGCGCGGGCCGGGCGGACCAGGGGGACCCGCCGGCGGGGTGGTGGCCGGGGCGCTGGTGCGGTGGCAGGTGACCTATCTGCGGCACGCCCTGGCGCGGTACGAGACGCTGCTCGACGGGCTGTTCGGGTCGACCGGACGGGCGGAGGCCGAGCGGCTGCTGCGCGCGCGGCTGTACGAGGCGATCGGCGCGGCCTACCCGCACCTGGCCCGGGAGTGCCGACGGCGCGCCGAGGCCGAGAGGTGAGGTCGACAGGTGAGGGTCCGCGCTCAACTCCTTTGCACGCAAGGGGTGTACGGACACTCGCCCGGCTGATAGGAAAGCTTCCTAACAAACCAACCCCCGCTTCTGTTTGGGAGGCCCCGGTGCCCAACCCCCATCAGCGCACCGCGATCCGCGTCGCACTCGGAATCGCCCTGCTCGCCGTCCCGGCGACCGCCATCGCCGCTCCCTCGGACGGCGCCGCCCCGGCCCGCGCCGAGTCGAGGGCGGCCGCTCCCTTCGCCGCCGCGGCCGTCGGTCTCGACGACCCGGCGAAGAAGGAGATCGCCATGAAGCTGGTCTCCAGCGCGGAGAACTCCTCGCTGGACTGGAAGGCGCAGTACAAGTACATCGAGGACATCGGCGACGGGCGGGGCTACACGGCCGGCATCATCGGCTTCTGCTCCGGTACGGGCGACATGCTCGACCTCGTCGAGCTCTACACCGAGCGCAAGCCCGGCAACGTCCTCGCGAAGTACCTGCCCGCGCTCCGCAAGGTCGACGGAACCGACTCGCACGCTGGCCTGGGTTCGGCCTTCGAGCGGGACTGGGCCAAGGCCGCCTCGGACTCCGCCTTCAAGAAGGCCCAGGACGACGAGCGCGACCGGGTCTACTTCAACCCGGCCGTCAAGCAGGCCAAGAGCGACGGCGTGGGCGTGCTCGGTCAGTTCATCTACTACGACGCCATCGTCATGCACGGCGACGGCACCGACTCGGCGAGCTTCCGCAACATCCGTAAGAAGGCCCTCGCGAAGGCGAAGCCGCCGGCCCAGGGCGGGGACGAGATCAAGTACCTCAACGCCTTCCTCGACGCCCGCGTCTGGGCGATGAAGCAGGAGGAGGCGCACAGCGACACCAGCCGGGTCGACACGGCCCAGCGGGTGTTCGTCCGCAACAAGAACCTCAACCTCAACACCCCGCTGGACTGGAAGGTCTACGGGGACAGCTTCCACATCGGCTGACCGGAGCCCTGAACGGAGCCGGACCCCTCCGACACCGCCGGATCGTGCTGCGCCAGCTCGCGTGCGATCCGGCGGCAGGCGGCCGGGACGGGGGCGATCACCGGGACGTCGAAGCGCGCCCGGAGCGCGTCCGCGGCCTCGGCCAGCGGGCCGCCGCCGAT
This sequence comes from Streptomyces sp. NPDC001927, assembly GCF_053594455.1. Taxonomy (NCBI): domain Bacteria; kingdom Bacillati; phylum Actinomycetota; class Actinomycetes; order Kitasatosporales; family Streptomycetaceae; genus Streptomyces; species Streptomyces sp. NPDC001927. The sequence goes on from NZ_JBSFEN010000001.1 coordinate 519,156, forward strand.
CACGACGGCCCGCGCCCCGTCCCGTACGACACACGCCCGTACCGCCTCGGCCAACTCCTCCCGCAGCGCCTCCGGTTCGCGGGCGAGCAGGTGTGCGTCGCCCCGGGTCAGGCGGATCCCGGTGTACCGGTCCGCGAGCCCGAGGGCGGCGATCCGCCGGCCGATCGCCTCCGCCAGGTCCGGGGTCGTCGTCGCCACCCCGAACCGCGCTCCCCCGGCCGCCGCCTCGGCGCAGGCCGCCTCCGCGAGGCCCACGACCGGGACGCCCGCGAAGGCCCGCAGCTCCGCCACGCCCGGATCGCCGAAGGCCCCCACCACAAGGCCCGCGCAGTCCCCGGCCGCCAGGGCCTCGCGTGCCGCCGCGACCACCTCGGGCACCGCCGCCCTCAGCGCCGCCGGGTCGGTCAGCATCCGGGAGCCGCGCGCCACCGTCACCCCGCGTACGGAAGGACCCAGGGTCCGCCGGGCGATCGCCGTCATCATCGCCGTCGTGTCGGCGGAGGTGTTCGGGTTGATCAGCACCACCGAACGCCCGCGGCCGGCCCCCGCGGCGTACGCGGGGACCGGCTCGACGGACGGCGGATGTGCGCTCAGTGGACGTGCGCCGCCTTGGCGCCACGGGTCTCGGAGATCTCCTCGCCCGGTTCCATGGGCGCGGTGACCGTGTCGTCGTCCTGGCCCTTGCCCAGGTGGTTGAAGACCAGGTTCAGCAGGACCGCCGCGACGCAGCCGGTCGAGATGCCCGAGTCCAGGATGATCTTCGCGGTCTCCGGGAAGGCGTGGTAGAACTCCGGCGCCGTGATCGGGATGATGCCGACGGCCAGCGAGACCGCCACGATCAGGACGTTGTTGTCCTTCTCCAGACCGGCCTTGACCAGGGTCTGGATGCCGCTCGCCGCGACCGAGCCGAAGAGGACCACGCCCGCGCCGCCGAGGACCGGTCGCGGTACGACCGAGATCAGCGAGGCGGCGACCGGCGACAGGCCCATCAGGACCAGGAAGCCGCCACCGCAGGCGACCACGAACCGGCTGCGGATCTTCGTCATCGCGACCAGACCGATGTTCTGGGCGAAGGCGCTGCACATGAAGCCGTTGAAGAACGGGCTGATCGCCGAGCCGAGGGTGTCGGCGCGCAGACCGGCGGCGATGGTCTTCTCGTCGGCGGGCCGGTCGACGATCTCACCGAGCGCCAGCATGTCGGCGGTCGACTCGGTCATCGAGACGAGCATGACCACGCACATCGAGATGATCGCGGCGAGCGCGAACTGCGGGGCCCCGAAGTGGAACGGCGACGGGAAGCCGACGATGTCCGCCTCCGTCACCGGGCTGAAGTCCGTGACCCCGAACGGGATCGCGATCAGCGTGCCGATGACCAGACCGACCAGGACGGCGATCTGCTTCAGGAAGCCGCGGGTGAACCGGCGCAGGACGAGCACCACGACGAGGGTGATCGCGGCGAGGGTGAGATAGGTGGTCGAACCGTAGTCCTCGGCCGCCGGATTGGGCCCTTGGGCCCAGCCGAAGGCGACCGGCAGCAGCGAGACACCGATGAGGGTGATCACGGTGCCGGTGACGACCGGCGGGAAGAAACGGACGAGCTTGGAGAAGTACGGGGCGGCTATGAAGCCGAGTACTCCGGCGACGATGATCGCGCCGAAGATGATCGGCAGCGCGTCGGACTTGTCGTCCGTGGTGTCGACGATCGCGAGCATCGGCGCGACGCCGGCGAAGGTGACGCCGTTGACGAACGGCAGTCGGGCGCCGATCTTCCAGACGCCGAGCGTCTGCAGGAAGGTGGCGAGTCCCGCGGTGAAGAGGCTGGCTCCGGTGAGGAAGGTCAGCTCGGTGCCGGAGAGTCCGACGGCCGCGCCGACGATCAGGGGCGGGGCCACGACCCCCGCGTACATGGCGGCCACGTGCTGGAGACCGCTGGTGAACATTTTCAGGGGCGGCAGAGTCTCGTCGACCGGATGCTTCTGGTCTTCGGTGTCGGCGCCTGCGTCGTGCGCATCATTGCGAAACCTGGGCTTGGTGGCCACGGAGGTTCCTCCGGTCGGGTAACACGTCGGCGGTGACGTGGGTGTCATGGAGGTGGTGCAAAGCGGTGCAGGTCGTGCGCCTCACGGGTGCGGCTCATGAGGAAGTGGGGGGGTACTTCTTCATCCTTGAGAACGGCGTTGATCGTTCTCGAAACTGCGTCGATCCTTGAAAACTGCTCGTGTGCCCGGGGAGGCCTGGATGGCTGACACACGTCGACCGTCCGGGGGGTGCCGTACCTCTTGTCGTACGGTCACCCCCCGTCCAGCCGTCCGCGGACCCCGCTCGGGTCCACGGTGACCGACCGAGGGCCGTCCCCCTCGGTCGGACTCCTTGGGGAGGTCAGCCCTGGGCGGTGATGCGCGCCAGGCGCTGGGCCTCCGCGCGCGCGTCGCGGGCGATCGCCTCTTCGTCCGCGAAGAGCAGGCGGTTGTTCTCCACGATCTGCTTGCCGTTGACGAACGAGGCCGTCACCGGGGCGGCGGCGCCGAACACGATCGCGGTGACCGGGTCGGCGATCGAGGAGTGGCCGAGGCCGTCGATCTTCCACAGGACGAAGTCGGCGAGCTTGCCGGCCTCCAGCGAACCGATCGAGTCGGCGCGGCCGAGGACCTGCGCGCCACCGAACGTCCCGAGGCGCAGGGCCTGGCGGGCGTTGAGGGCGGCCTCGCGGTGGGCGCCGAGGCGGTTGATGAGGAGCGCGTTGCGCAGCTCGGTGTGGAGCTCGCCCGACTCGTTGGAGGCGGTGCCGTCGACGCCGAGGCCGACCGGTACGCCGGCGCGCAGCATGTCCGGGACGCGGGCGATGCCGGCGGCGAGCCGCGCGTTGGAGGACGGGCAGTGGGCGACACCGGTCTTCGTCCGGGCGAAGGCCTCGATGTCGGAGTCGTTCATGTGGACGCAGTGCGCCATCCACACGTCCTCGCCGAGGAAGCCGGTGGACTCGAAGTAGTCCGTCGGGCCCATGCCGAAGAGCTCGTGGCAGAACTTCTCCTCCTCCACGGTCTCCGAGCCGTGGGTGTGCATGCGCACACCGAGCCGGCGGCCGAGGGCGGCGCCCTCGCGCAGCAGGTCGGTGGAGATGGAGAACGGCGAGCAGGGGGCGACGGCGACCTGGGTCATCGCGTCGAAGGAGGCGTCGTGGTGCTTCTTGACGGTCTCCTCGGTGGCGATGAGCGCACCCTCGGTCGTCTCGACGGCGAAGTCCGGCGGCAGGCCGCCGTCCTTCTCGCTGCGGTCCATGGAGCCGCGGGCGAGGGTGAAGCGGACGCCCATGTCACGGGCGGCGCCGATGATGGCGCCGGACAGGTCGCCGGAGCCCTGCGGGTAGACGTAGTGGTGGTCCATCGCGGTGGTCACACCCCCGCGGGCCATCATCGCGAGCGAGCCCTGGGCGGCGACGCGGACCATCGACTCGTCGATGCGCGACCAGGTCGGGTAGAGGGCGACCAGCCAGTTGAAGAGGTTGTGGTCGGTGGCCAGGCCCCGGGTGATCCACTGGTAGAAGTGGTGGTGGGTGTTGATCAGACCGGGCGTCACCAGATGACCGGTGGCGTCGATCCGGCGGACCACGTTCTCCAGGCCCTCGGGCGCCTTGCCGGCGCCGAGGGACTCGATCCTGTTGCCGGCGACGACGATGTGCCCGGAGGCGTACTCGGTGTCGTTGGCGTCCACGGTCGCGATCGCACAGTTCTCGATGACGATGCGCTCGACTGCTGCCGAAGGTGCTGCCATGGCGGTGCTTCCTTCATTCCTCGGGGGTGGTGTGGGCACGGCAGGACCCTAGGAGGATTTGAGTGCCGGAGCCGCTTGACGGCTCCGGGTGCCGAGATGGTGGAAGAACAGATTGAGCGAGACCGCGACGAGCGCTCCGGCGCTGATGCCGGAGCCGAGCACGGTCTGTGCCCAGGCCGGGAAGTCGGCGTAGAAGGTGGGAGCGGCGAGCGGGATGATGCCCGCTCCGAGCGCGACGGCCACCAGGATGATGTTGGAGCTGTCGTCGAGTCCGGCTTCCGACAGGGTACGGATTCCGGAGACGGCGATCGAGCCGAAGAGGACGATACCGGCACCCCCGAGGACCGGCATCGGGACCATCGACACGACCGCTCCGAGGACCGGGAACGCGCCGAGGACCAGCAGGGCGCCGCCGGCGACGGCGACGACGTAGCGGGAGCGGACCCGGGTCAGCGAGACCACTCCGACGTTCTGGGCGAAGGCCGAGGTGGGGAAGCCACCGAAGACGGGGCCGATCAGGGTGGCGATGCCGTCGGTGCGCAGGCCTCGGGTGATGGTCTTCCCGTCGCTCCTGCGGTCGCAGATCTCGCCGAGGGCCAGCATGCCGGCGCTCGACTCGGTCATGAGGACCAGCATCACGATGCAGAGGGAGAGGATCGCGGCGGGCTGGAACTCGGGTGCGCCGAAGGCGAAGGGGCTCGGCAGCGCGGCGACGGGCGCCTCGCGCAGGGCGGTGAAGTCGGCCATCCCGAACGGGATCGCGGCGAGCGTGCCGATGAACAGGCCGAGCAACAGGGCGACTTGCTTGACGAAGCCCTTGCCGAAGCGCTGGAAGAGCAGGATGACGACGAGGGTGAAGCCGGCGAGCGCGAGGTACTTCATCGCGCCGAAGTCGGCGGCTTCCTTGTTCCCGCCCTGGGCCCAACTGACCGGTACGGGCATCAGCGTGACGCCGATCAGGGTGATCACGACACCGGTGACGAGCGGCGGGAAGAAGCGGAGCAGCCGGCCGAAGAAGGGGCCGACGGCGAGGCAGAAGACTCCGGCGACCATCACCGCGCCGTAGATGGCGGGGAGTTGGTGGCCGGGGGCGCTGGTCTCGGCGATCGCGAGCATCGGGGCGATGCCGGCGGACGAGGCCGCGTTGACGAACGGGAGCCGGTTGCCGGCGAAGCGGCCGGCGCCGATCGTCTGGAGGATGGTGGCACAGCCGGCGATGAGCAGGCTGGCGGCGATGAGCCGGGTCATGCCTGCGGCGTCCAGGCCGACCGCCTGGCCGATGATCAGCGGAGGGGTGACGACGCCCGCGTACATCGCGGCGATGTGCTGGAGCGCGGCGGGAACGAGCCGCGAGGCGGGGAGCTTCTCGTCCACCGGGTGGACCTCGTGCGAGGCCACCGGCGGGGTGGAACACGGGCCTTCTGCGGATGCCGGCCCCGTTGCGGGCTGTGCCATGGGTACGTCCCTCCGGTGGTGGCGGCCCCCGCCCGACTGCGGGCGGGCGGGGGCGGCCACGAGGTGCCGCTTAGAGGTTGGTCATGTCGACCGGGATCTGCGCCGTGGCTCCGTCACGCAGCACCGTGGCCTCGATGAGGCCGTAGGGGCGGTCGGCGGCGAAGTAGACCTCGTTGTCGTTCTTGAGCCCGAAGGGCTCCAGGTCCACCAGGAAGTGGTGCTTGTTCGGGAGCGAGAAGCGGACCTCGTCGATCTCCGAACGGTGGTTGATGATGCGCGTGGCCATCTGGTACAGCGTCTGCTGCAGCGAGTACGAGTACGTCTCCGAGAAGGCCTCGAGCATGTGGCGCCTGGTCTGCGCGTAGGACTTCTCCCAGTTGGGCATCCGCTGGTCGTCGTCGGTCCAGTTGAACCGCCAGCGGCCGGACACCTGCGTGGCCAGGATGCGGTCGTACGCCTCCTGGAGCGTCGTGTACTTGTCCTTGATGTAGCCCCAGAACTCCGAGTTGGTGGAGTTCATGACGATGAGGTCCTTGAGGCCGGAGATGACCTCCCACTTCTCACCGTCGTACGTGATCTGGGAGACGCGGGTCTCCTGGCCCTTGCGGGCGAAGGAGTGGTTCACCTCGTCCGAGCCGATGAACTTGGAGTTGGCGTCGGAGCTGGCGATCCGCTCCCACGAGTACTCCTCGATCCGGATGCGCGCCCGCTTGATCGGCTCCTGGCTGGTCACGAAGTGACGCGCCAGGTGGATGCCGAACTGCTCGGCCGACTCGATCCCGTACTCCTTGGCGAAGGCGTACACGGTGTTCTTGGTCGTGTCGGTGGGCAGGCAGTGGGCGTTGGAGCCCGTGAGGTGGACGTCGTCGAGGTCGCCGGAGAGGGCGACGGAGACGTTCAGGTCCTTGATGTGGTGGGTGGCGCCGTCCCGCGTGATCTTGACGACGCGGTTCTCTGCTTTGCCGTACTGGTTCTGGCCGAGAATCGTGGGCATGTCTGCTAGCTCCCTCGGTAAACGGAGTAGCCGAACGGGTTGAGCAGCAGCGGTACGTGGTAATGCTCGCCCGGCTTGACGGCGAACGTGATCGCCACCTCCGGGAAGAACGCACCGCTGTCCCTTACGCGGGGGGCGTCCTGCTGCGCCTCGGCTTGCTTCTTGGAGAAATACGCCTCGGTCTCGAAGTCGAGACGTACGTGGGTGGTGCCCTCCGGCAGGGCCGGCAGGTCCTTGCAGCGCCCGTCCGCGTCGGTGGCGGAGCCACCGAGCGTGACCCACTGCGCGTCGAAGCCGCTGCGGGCCGCGAGCGTGATGGCCACGCCCTCGGCGGGGCGGCCGATGCTGGTGTCCAGGATGTGGGTGGACACCGAAGCGGTGGTGTCGGTGCTCATGCGCTCTCTTCCTCAGTGCTCTCTACGAGACGGGTCAGGCGGATGCGGTTGATCTTGCCCAGTTCGGTGCGGACGATCTCCCGCTCCGCCTCGGGCGAGTTCTCGATCCGCTCGCGGACCGCGTCGCGCATCTGCTCACCGGTCTTGCCGGTGGCGCAGATCAGAAAGACATGGCCGAACTTGTCCTGGTAGGCCAGGTTGAGTTCGAGCATCTCGGCCTTGAGCTCCTCGGAGGCGCCGGCCATCCCGCTCTGCTCGCGGGAGGAGGTCGGGTCCCCGGCCTTCGGACGACCGATCGGCGGGTGGCCCGCCATCGCGTCGGCCAGGTCCTCCGCGGTCAGCTCGGCCATGGCGGCGTCGCTGGCGAGGAAGAGGGCGTCGGCGGTGGCGTACGGGCGCTGGGCGAGGATCTTGCTCCCCCACGCCGAGCTGGAGCACACCTCGTGGAGGGCGGCGACGGCGTCGCTGTCCGCGGAGGTGTTGAACCGGGTGAGGCCCGGTGTCGTACCTGAAGTCACGGGAAGCCTCCGTGGCTGTTTTTCGCTGTGCGTCTGACGGGCTGCGGATAGCTAACGCCCTTTGCCGACACCACGTCAACACTTTGTTGAAAACTCGGGGACACAAAAGCCGTCGTCCCGACATCCGGACGACGGCTCCTGTCCACACATGATCAACTAGCCGTTCTCGGCGGCCTTTTCCCTGCTCAGGGCGGTCTCCCGGTTCAGGTAGTTGTACACGGTGAACCGGCTGACACCCAGTGCCCCGGCCACCGTCTCCACTCCGTGTCGCACCGAGAAGGCTCCGCGCGCCTCCAGCATCCGGACCGCTTCCTGCTTGGCCTTGCGGTCGAGCTCGGCGAGCGGCATCCCGTGCCGTCGCTCCATCGCGGCCAGAATGTGGTCGAGCGAGTCCGAGAGCTGCGGCAGCCGTACGGCGAGCACGTCCTCACCCTCCCAGGCGAGCACCACATCGTCGGTCTGGGCCTGCTCGGGCCCGAGTATCTCGGCCCCCATCGCGTCGACCAGCGGCTTCACTGCGGTGATCAGCGGGTGCTCGCTCACGCTTCCTCCCCGATCACATTGACCTGGAGGGAGACGCGGGTCGCGCCGGCCGCCAGGGACTTGCGCAGCAGCGCGTCGACGGCGGTGAGCACGGCGTCGGAGCCGCCTTCCGCCGTATTGCCGAAGGGGCCGACATCCACCGCGTCCAGCTCGGCCGACTGGATGACCTCACGGGCCACGACCGCGTGCTCCGGCGCCTCGTCCAGGTCGAAGGGCTCGGTCGTGAACTCCACTCTCAAACGCACCATGGCCCCACGCTACTGGCCGGATGCGGGCCGACGGCAGCCCTGAGCTGCCGGACCCTCTTGACAAGCACGCGGATCCCCTTGCAACATTCCGTCAGACAGAAAGTTACTTCCGCAATACGGAAGGAGCGCCGCCCCTCATGGCCCGCTTCTCAGAAGGCGCAGTCACGGACCAGCGCTTCGATGTGAACCTGTCGATCCTCTTCACGGAACTCCCGCTCCTGGAGCGCCCCGCGGCCGCCGCCGCGGCGGGCTTCACCGCGGTCGAGCTGTGGTGGCCCTGGATCGACACCGCCACCCCCGCCCAGAGCGAGCTGGACGCCCTCAAGAAGGCTCTGGACGACGCCGGCACTCAGCTGGTGGGTCTGAACTTCTACGCCGGCCAGTTGCCGGGCCCCGACCGCGGCGCGCTCTCCGTGCCCGGTGAGGAGTCGGACCGCTTCCGCGCCAACATCGACGTGGCGGCCGACTTCGCCGCCTCGGTCGGCTGCAAGGCGCTCAACGCGCTCTACGGCAACCGCGTCGAGGGCGTCGACCCGCAGGTCCAGGACGCCCTCGCCCTGGAGAACCTGGTCCTGGCGGCCCGCGCGGCCGACCGGATCGGCGCGATCCTGCTGATCGAGACCCTGAACAAGCCGGAGTCGCCGCTCTACCCGCTGGTGAGCGCCCCCTCGGCGATCGAGGTCGTCGACAAGGTCAACGCCGCCACCGGGCTCGGCAACGCCAAGTTCCTCCTCGACATCTACCACCTGTCGATGAACGGGGAGAACGTCAGCCAGGTCATCGCGGAGTACGCGGACAAGACCGGCCACGTCCAGATCGCCGACAACCCGGGCCGTGGCGCGCCGGGCACCGGCGAGCTCCCCCTGGAGCAGCTGCTCGACGAGCTCAAGAAGGCCGGTTACGACGGCTGGGTCGGCCTGGAGTACAAGGCCGCCGACGCCGCCGCGTCCTTCGAGTGGCTCCCGGCCGAGGCCCGCGCGGCCCGCTGACCTCCTCCCCACGTACCACCAGTTTTGAGAGGCACCCCAATGAGCAACCTCCCCAAGATCGCGTGGATCGGTCTCGGCATCATGGGCTCCCCCATGTCCGAGAACCTGATCAAGGCCGGCTACTCGGTCACCGGCTTCACCCTGGAGCAGGACAAGCTGGACCGTCTCGCCGCGGCCGGCGGCACCGCCGCCGCGTCGATCGCGGAGGCCGTCAAGGACGCCGACGTGATCATCACGATGGTGCCCGCCTCCCCGCACGTCGAGGCGATCTCCTACGGCCCCGAGGGCATCCTGGAGAACGCCAAGTCGGGCGCGCTGATCGTCGACATGTCGTCGATCACCCCGCAGACCTCGGTCGACCTGGCCAAGAACGCCAAGGAGAAGGGCATCCGCGTCATCGACGCGCCCGTCTCCGGCGGCGAGGCCGGCGCCATCGAGGCCGTCCTGTCGATCATGGTGGGTGGCGAGCAGGCCGACTTCGACGTGGCCCTGCCGATCCTCGAGGCGCTGGGCAAGACCATCGTCCTCTGTGGCCCGCACGGCTCCGGCCAGACGGTCAAGGCCGCCAACCAGCTCATCGTCGCCGTCAACATCCAGGCGTGCGCCGAGGCCGTGGTCTTCCTGGAGAAGTCCGGCGTGAACCTCCAGGCCGCCCTGGACGTCCTCAACGGCGGTCTGGCCGGCTCCACGGTCCTGACCCGCAAGAAGGACAACTTCCTGAACCGGGACTTCAAGCCCGGCTTCCGGATCGACCTGCACCACAAGGACATGGGCATCGTCACCGACGCCGCCCGCAACGTCGGCGCGGCCCTCCCGGTCGGTGCCGTCGTGGCCCAGCTGGTCGCCTCCCTGCGTGCGCAGGGCGACGGCGGCCTGGACCACTCGGCCCTGCTGCGCGCCGTCGAGCGCCTCTCCGGCCAGCAGGTCTGACGCAGGTCCACCTCATGACTTCCGGTCGGCGGCGGCGCTGACAACCTGTCCTGTCGCGCCCAGGCGCCGCCGCCGCCCGGAACACCACACTTCACTTTCAACAAACTGTTGACGCTGGGTTCAAGCGAATTTACGCTCCTGAACACCCGCACAGTCAGCGGTGCAGCTCCCGTACGGAAGGTCACCATGTCGAAGCGCGTGCTTACGACCGAGTCCGGCGCCCCCGTCGCCGACAACCAGAACTCCGCCACCGCCGGCGTCGGTGGCCCCATCCTGCTCCAGGACCAGCACCTGCTGGAGAAGCTCGCGCGCTTCAACCGTGAGCGGATCCCGGAGCGCGTGGTGCACGCCCGCGGTTCCGGCGCGTACGGCTACTTCGAGGTGACCGACGACGTCACCGGCTTCACGAAGGCCGACTTCCTCTCCGAGGTCGGCAAGCGCACCGAGACGTTCCTCCGCTTCTCCACCGTGGCCGACTCGCTCGGTGGCGCGGACGCCGTCCGTGACCCGCGCGGCTTCGCGCTGAAGTTCTACACCGAAGAGGGCAACTACGACCTCGTCGGCAACAACACCCCGGTGTTCTTCATCAAGGACCCGATCAAGTTCCCCGACTTCATCCACTCCCAGAAGCGCGACCCCTTCACGGGCAAGCAGGAGCCGGACAACGTCTGGGACTTCTGGGCGCACGCCCCCGAGGCGACGCACCAGATCACCTGGCTCATGGGCGACCGCGGCATCCCGGCCTCGTACCGTCACATGAACGGCTACGGCTCGCACACGTACCAGTGGACCAACGAGGCGGGCGAGGCCTTCTTCGTCAAGTACCACTTCAAGACGAACCAGGGCATCCGCTCCCTCTCCGCCGACCAGGCCGCCGAGCTCGTCGGCAAGGACGCGAACTCGCACCAGACCGACCTGCTCCAGGCCATCGAGCGCGGCGTCGCCCCCTCGTGGACCCTGTACGTCCAGGTCATGCCGGCCGCCGAGGCCGCCGACTACCGCTTCAACCCGTTCGACCTCACCAAGGTGTGGCCGCACAGCGACTACCCGCTGCAGCGCGTGGGCCGGCTGGTCCTCGACCGCAACCCGGACAACGTCTTCGCCGAGGTCGAGCAGTCCGCGTTCTCCCCGAACAACTTCGTCCCGGGCATCGGTCCCTCGCCGGACAAGATGCTCCAGGGCCGGCTCTTCGCCTACGCGGACGCCCACCGCTACCGCCTCGGTGTCAACCACACCCAGCTGCCGGTGAACGCCCCCAAGGCGACCGTGGCCGACAACTACGGCCGCGACGGCTTCATGGCCACCCGCAACGGCCGCCGCACGGACAAGAACTACGAGCCCAACTCGTACTCCGGTCCCTCGCAGACCGACGAGGCACTCTCCGCCCCGCTGGCGATCCACGGCTGGACCGGCACCCACGCGGCGCCCGAGCACGCCAAGGACGACCACTTCTTCCAGGCCGGCGAGCTCTACCGCCTGATGTCCGAGGACGAGAAGAAGCGTCTGGTCGCCAACATCGCCGGTGGCCTGTCCCAGGTGTCCCGCGAGGACATCATCGAGAAGAACCTCGCGCACTTCGCCGCCGCCGACGCGGACTACGGCAAGCGCGTGGCCGAGGCGGTCCGCGACCTGCGCGAGGACTGATCCACGGCGATATCCAGACCGCGTACGGCATATGACGGGAGGTCAGATGCCGTACGCCGTCCGGACCGACGGCCCGGATGAGGGGTGGCCGGCGGAACGGACAGCGTGAGGACCGCGGCGGCGACGAGCCAGTGCGGTGGTAAGGGCGGACCAGGCCCCTTCTTGACCTGAAGGAAGGGATCCCGGTCCCACCCGTCGTCACCGCCGCGGTCCCAACGCCCCCTTCGGGGGAACTCACAGACTCCGCCCGGCGGCGCGAACGTCCTGTCGCGCCAGCCTCGCACCGTCGGGCGGGCACAACGAGAGCGCGGAACCAGGTTTACGGTCCTTGGTTCCGCGCTCTTCTGCGTTCCCTCATCGCCTGTGCGGCAGCGCATCGTTTCTGCGGTGAAGATCCACACCCGCACGGGCGAGCGCACCGCGATTCACCGCGTGTGCGCCCCTCCCCCGCCGCTATCCACTCGTACATGATCAAGAACCTGGTGCGGGGCCTCGCCCCGCTCGCCCTCATCCTGTCGCCGCTCGCCGTGCCCTCCCCGGCCATGTCGGCCAACGTCGTCCTCTTCCCCGACGCCCTCGCCGACCTGACGGAGGCGACCGAGGACCCGGCCGGCTACAAGGAGTCCGCGTTCAAGCACTGGAACGCGGGCCTCGACGCCGCCGACGGCTGCGACACCCGCTCCGAGGTCCTCCTGGAGGAGGCCGTCGACGCCCCGAAGACCGGCCCCAAGTGCGCGCTGACGGGCGGGAAGTGGACCTCGTACTACGACGGCCAGACCGTCACCGACCCGACCGCCCTCCGCGTCGACCACGTCGTCTCCCTGAACGAGGCCTGGGAGTCGGGGGCGTCCGGCTGGACCGCGGCCCGGCGCGAGAAGTACGCCAACGACCTGGGCTCCCCCAACACCCTCGTCGCCGTCACCGCCCGCAGCCAGAAGGACAAGGCCGGCCGCGACCCCGCCGACTGGGTGCCGTCCTCCTCCACCCAGTACTGCCGCTACGTCGCCGAGTGGGTGGGCACCAAGCTGCGCTGGGGCCTGAGCGCCGACAAGGACGAGGTGGAGGCGCTCAAGCTGTTCGCCGACGGTCCCTGCGAGGAGACGGTCGTGGTCCGCTCGAAGGCGCCGCAGTGAGGATGAGTGACACCGTGACGGCGAGCGAGGCGACCGCGAGCACCACCATCGCCGTGCGCGGCGAGGTCGCCTCGGCGACGGCGCCCGCGAGCGCCGCGCTCAGCCCCTGCAGGGCGAGCATGCCGGAGGTGTGCAGCCCGAGGGCGTGACCGCTCAGCTCCTCCGGTACGAGGGCGAGCAGCCGCTCCTGGTACAGCAGGCTCGCGCCGTAGCCGACCGCGGAGACGGTCACGGCGGCGAGGGCGAGCGGCAGCCCCGGGTCAAGGGCGAAGAGCAGGAACGGGGCGGCCAGGAGCGCCTGGAGCGGTGCGGAGAGCCGGCCCCGGAGCCCGCTCGGGACGAACCGGCCCAGGACCGTGTCCCCCACCAGCATTCCGAGCGCGCCGCAGGCGAAGAGCAGCCCGGCGCGCTCGGGGTCGTACGGCACGAAGAGCGACTCGCAGCCCACGATCAGCCCGTTCGGCACCCACAGCGCGATGTACACGCGGCGGCGGGCGCGGGAGGACCAGAGCGTCCGGTTCGTACGCCAGGTCACGGCGGCCGAGGCCCGGCCGGTGGCGCGCGGGGCGCGCCGGGAGAGCCCGAGGCGGGCCACGAGGGCGGCGACGAGGTAGAGCGCGGCCCCGGTCAGCAGGGTGCCGCGCGGGGAGAGCAGCGCGACGAGCAGCCCGCCGGTCGCGAAGCCGGCGATCTGACAGCCGCCGACCGCCATGTTCATCACCGAACGCCCCAGCAGATACCCCTCGCGGGGCAGGACCTCGCCGAGGAGCCCGTAGCGCACCCCGCCACCGACGGACCCGACCAGTCCCTGGGCGAGCAGGATCGCGAAGACCACCCCGATCGGCAGCCCGGGCACGGCCGTCACGGCGGCGCCGACGGCGAAGAACAGCGCCATGCCGGCGAGCGCGGCGCGCGGCGGGAGCCGGTCGGCGGCCGAGAGGAGCGTGGCGGCGCCGAGGAGCTGCGCGAGCGAGGGCCCGAAGAGCGCGAGGGAGGAGAGGAGCGGGGAACCGGTCTGCCGGAACACGAGCGTGGCGAGCCCGAGCCCGGCCACGGTCTGGGCGGCGACCTGGACGGAGCAGGTGAGGAAGAGGGGAGTGAACTCGGGTGTACGGAAGAGGACTCGGTAGCTGCGCATGCGGCGGAGTCTGCGGGGGCGGTCGGGACGGCCGGTAATGTTTCGCGCGGGGGCGAAACGAGAGGCGCGGGACGAGGTAGGTCTCGGGACGGCGTAGGTCGCGGGACGACACAGGGGGCGGGGCGCATGGGGTGGTGGCGGGTCGACGCGGACGCGCTCGCGGGGAGCCGGTTCCTGATCTCCCCGCTGGCGGAGGCCACGGCGGCGCTCCAGACCCTGGACGTACCGAAGGCCACCCACCCGGGCGAGCGGGCCTGGCTGGAGGCCCATCTGCCCGCCTACCGGGCCCGGTTGGCGGCCGAACCGCTCGACGCCCTGCTCGTCCGGGCCGCGCTCGGCACCTCCTGGAACGCCGATTTCGTCACGCCCACGCCCCTGGGCGACCGCGAGTCGACCTTCGAGGAGGAGCTGGCCCGGGTCCGCGCGACGCCGCTCTCCGCGGCCGTGGCGGATCTGGCGGTGTCGCTGGGCGGCGGCCCGGTGCCCGAGCCCCTGGCATCGGCGCCCGATCTTCCGTACCGGATGGCCGAGTTGCTCGCGTGGGTGTGGCGGGAGACGGTTCTGCCGACCTGGCCGCGGCGCCGGCGGATCCTGGAGGCGGACGTCCTCGCGCGCACGGCGCGGCTCACCCGGGAAGGCTGGGCGGCGGCCCTGGACGAGCTGAGTCCGGGCCGCACGCGCTGGCTCGGCGAGGGCCGGCTCCAGGTCAACACCCGTGACCATCCGCCCCGTTCGGCCACCGGAGCGCGGCTGCTCTTCGTACCGGTGACCCCGAGCCGCGGGTGGGTGTCGTGGGAGGGGGCGGAGCGCTTCGCGATCGTCTACCCGTGCGCGGGCGCCCTGGCGGACGTGGAGGGCCCGACCGTTCCCGAGGCCCTCGCCGCGCTGCTCGGGAGCGCGCGGGCCGGGGTGCTCGTACGCCTGGAATCGCCGCTGTCCACCAGCCAGTTGGTGGCGCTGACCGGGCAGGGGCTCGGGTCGGTGGGGCGGCACCTGAAGGTGCTGCTGGACGCGAGGCTCGTACGGAGGAGAAGGGCGGGCAGGTCGGTCCTGTACGACTGGACGGAGGCGGGGGCGGCTCTGGTACGGGCGCAGGGCGGCGGGCCGACGTAGAGGAGGCACACACAGATCGGCCCCCGCTCCGGTGCTCTCGGAGCGGGGGCCGATCGGTGAGGGCCGGGATCAGACCTTGAGGGCCTTGATCGCGGTCGGCGCGTGGCCGGGCTCGGTCGCGAGCTCCTCGAACTCGGTGACGTCGCTCATGTCGACCGTCTTGCTCATCGCGATGTTGGTGATCCGCTCCAGGATCGCCTCGACGACGACCGGGACCTGGAACTCGACGGCCAGCTTCTTGGCCTGCTCCAGGGCCTCGCCCAGCTTCTCCGGGTCGGTGACGCGGATGGCCTTGACGCCCAGGCCCTCGGCGACCTTGACGTGGTCGACGCCGTAGACGCCGATCTCCGGGGTGTTGATGTTCTCGAACTCGAGGTTGACCTCGAAGTTGATGCCCAGGTTGCCCTGCGCCTGCCGGATCAGACCCAGGTAGGCGTTGTTCACGAGGACGTGGACGTAGGGGACCTTGTGCTGGGCGGCGACCGCCAGCTCCTCGATCATGAACTGGAAGTCGTAGTCGCCGGAGAGCGCGACGACCGGGGTCTCCGGGTCCGCGGTGGCGGCACCGATGGCGGCCGGGATGGTCCAGCCGAGCGGGCCGGCCTGGCCGCAGTTGATCCAGTGGCGCGGCTTGTAGACGTGCAGGAACTGCGCGGCCGCGATCTGGGAGAGACCGATGGTGGTGACGTAGCGCGTGTCCGGGCCGAAGGCCTTGTTCATCTCCTCGTAGACGCGCTGCGGCTTGATCGGCACGTTGTCGAAGTGCGTACGGCGCTGGAGGGTGGCCTTGCGCTCCTGGGCGGAGGCGGCCCAGGCGGAGAAGTCCGGGAGCTTGCCCGCGGCCTTCCACTCCTTGGCGATCTCGACGAAGAGCTCGAGGGCGACCTTGGCGTCGGAGGCGATGCCGTAGTCCGGGGCGAAGATCTTGCCGATCTGGGTCGGCTCGATGTCGACGTGGACGAACTTCCGGCCCTTGGTGTAGGCGTCCATGTTGTAACCGGTGTGGCGGTTGGCCCACCGGTTGCCGATGCCGAGGACGAAGTCCGACTCCAGGAAGGTCGCGTTGCCGTAGCGGTGCGCGGTCTGGACGCCGACCATGCCGGCGGACAGCTCGTGGTCGTCCGGGATGGTGCCCCAGCCCATGAGGGTGGAGATGACCGGGATGTTCGTCAGCTCGGCGAGCTCGACCAGCAGGTCGGAGGCGTCGGCGTTGATGATGCCGCCACCGGCGACGATCAGCGGGCGCTCGGACTCCAGGAGGAAGCTCAGGGCCTTCTCGGCCTGCGCGCGGGTCGCCTGCGGCTTGTAGACCGGCAGCGGCTCGTAGGTCTCCGGGTCGAACTCGATCTCGGTCAGCTGGACGTCGATCGGCAGGTCGATGAGGACCGGGCCGGGACGGCCGGAGCGCATCAGGTGGAAGGCCTGCTGGAAGACGCCGGGGACCTGCGCGGCCTCCAGGACCGTGGTGGCGGCCTTGGTGACGGGCTTGGCGATCGAGGCGATGTCGACGGCCTGGAAGTCCTCCTTGTGGAGCTTCGAGACCGGGGCCTGGCCCGTGATGCACAGGATCGGGATCGAGTCCGCGATCGCGGAGTACAGGCCGGTGATCATGTCGGTGCCGGCGGGGCCGGAGGTACCGATGCAGACACCGATGTTGCCGGCCTTGGCACGGGTGTAGCCCTCGGCCATGTGGGACGCGCCCTCGACGTGGCGGGCGAGGGTGTGGCTGACCCCGCCGACGTTCTTGAGCTCGCGGTAGAAGGGGTTGATCGCCGCGCCGGGCACGCCGAACGCGTTGGTGACGCCTTCGCGCTTGAGGATCTCAACGGCCGCTGCGGCGGCGGTCATACGGGGCATGGGAGGGCTCCTGCTTCGGCCAGGCGGAACCGGGTCCGCCACCGTCTCGGCGGGCCGTTTCCGTATTGCGGAAGTATTGTTCTGCTATACGGAAGCAATGTAGGTCGGGGTGGCGAGGGCCGTCAAGGGACTGGGCTCGGCCGATGGCCGAACTCCCTCCCCTCGCGTGGCGGATTGGTGGACGATGGGGGCGGGAAGACAGGGGGTTCGCCGTGGGGTTCGGTGTGGGTGACTCGGTTCCGGTGCGCTGCCCGGAATGCCTCCGTACGCAGGCGTACGCCGCGCCGGTGTTCCCGTGCGCGTGCGGCACCCCGGTGGTGCCCCCGGTGATTCCCGGGGCGACGGGCGAGCCGGTCACGCACCGGAACTGGACGGATGAGTGGGTCACGGTCCGCTGCGCCGCCTGCGGCCGCGAGGACGCGTGGCCCCACCCGGAGCTCGGCTGCACCTGCGGCACGGTCCTGCGAGTACCCGTCCTGCCCCCGACCGGAGGCAGGGGCCCGGCGGAGGGCACGGGTCCGGGTACGGGAGCGGGCGACGGTACGGGACGGGGTACGGGCGCCGGCACGGGTGCCGATTCGGACACCGGGCCCTGGCGGGTCGTGGACCCGCGCTCCGCGACCGACGCGCGCCCGGGTACGGGGACAGGGACGGGTACGGGTACGGGCGGGTGGTTCACTCCGGGGAACGGCGGAGACGGCGCCCCCGAGGGCCATGGCGGCGGGCACCCGTTCACGGGACCGGGCCCCGGCCCGGCCGAGAACCGCGCCCACGCCGCTCCGCAGACCGGCGGGCACCGTGCGTTCGCAGACCGCTACCCCACGCACATACCGCTGCCGCCCACGGCTCCGCACCCCGCGCCGCCGAGGCCCTCCTTCCGGCCGGTGACCATCCGTACCGCCCGGGACGCGGTCGCCGCGTCCGCCGGATACCTGCGCTGGCTCGGGTTCCGGGACGTCGTCCAGCCCGAGGAGCGGTCCACGTCCGAGGTCGACCTGCGGGCGCCCGGACTCGTCGCCCAGGTCGACCCGAGCACCCGCCCGGCCGGCCTGCGGGCCGTCGAGTGCCTCTGGCTCAACGGCCTCAGCAGCACGGCCGTGAGCGTCTTCTTCTCCCTCGCCGGCTACACCCCGGAGGCCCGGTCCCGCGCGGACGAACTCGGCATCCCGCTCTTCGTCCTCGACCTGACGGGCACCCCGCAGCCGGTGAACACCCCGGCCGACGAGCTGGTCACCACGGGCGCGTAGCTCGACGCCACCTCCGAGGGGCCCCCGCGCGGCACCGCGGCCGGAGCCGGAGCCGGTCCTGAAGCGGCCCTCCAGCGCGTCCCCGACTCAAAATAACCTCAGAATTCGGCCAATTCACGCGTGACGATCACCCTCCCCCGGGCACAACAGTCTCGGGGGGTGGGGCGTCATGGGGGCGGAGACGTGGTGGTTCATCGGTGCGTCGTGCGGACAACTGCTGCTCGCGCTCGCCCTGTTGCGAACGCGCAGCCCGCAGCGGGCGGAACTGCCCCCGCAGGCACTGGCGTTGCTCAGGGGCGGACCTCGGGCGGCCGTCGTCGTGGCCCTGGTCGCGCTGCATCAGCGCGGTGCGGTCGCGGCCGGCCGGAAGGGCACGATTCGGGCCAACGGCGGGCCCGGCCGGACGCGTGACCCGGTTCAACTCGGGGTGCACGGTTCACTGCGGCGCGCGCTGGGTCTCCGGGTGCTCGCCGCGCAGCCCCGGGCGCGGCGCGCGATCGACGCGCTGCGGGCCGAACTCGGCCGGGCGGGGCTGCTCCGCCCGTACGGCAGACTGCGCATCGCGCGCGTGCTGCTCGTGGGCGCGGCGGCGACGGTCGTCGCGGGCCTGCTGATCACCCGCCCGTCCGGGACGGAGCTCGCGCTCGCGCTCACCCTCGGAGCCGTACCGACCGGCGCCGCGCTCGCCCTGCTGTTCCTGCCGCCGACCACCCGGGCCGCCCGCCGGCTGCTCGCCGGGCTCCGCGAGCGGCACCCGCTGCCCGCGCACCGGCGCGAGGTGACGGACGGCAATCAGGTGCTGCTGTACGTCGCCCTCTACGGCGACCCCGCGCTCGTGCTCTTCCTCCCCCGCTTCTCCCGCGACGGCGGGCTCCTCGGCCGCGGCGGCGGGACGGACGGGTACGCGACCGGCCGCGGCTGGTTCGGCGGGCAGGACGTGATCGGAGGGAGTTCGGGCGCCGCCGGAGACGGGGGCGGGACCGGGGGCTCGGGTTGAGGCGAGGGTCCGCGCCATACTCGTCGTATGCACATCCGAGCGGCCGCACCGGCCGAACTCCCGCTGCTCCAGGACATCGAGCGGGCCGCGGGCGAACCCTTCCGCTCCGTCGGCATGGCGTTCATCGCCGACGACGAGCCCCTGCCGCTGGACGTCCTGGACGCCTACCGGCGTGCCGGCCGCGCCTGGGTGGCCGCCGACGAGGCCGACCGCCCGGTCGCGTACCTGCTCACGGACACCGTCGACGGGGCCGCCCACATCGAGCAGGTCTCCGTGCACCCGGACGCCGCCCGCCGGGGCATCGGCCGCGCCCTGATCGAGCACCTCGCGGCTCAGGCGGCCGAGCACGGCCTCACGGCGCTCACGCTGACGACCTTCGCCGAGGTCCCCTGGAACGCCCCGTACTACGCCCGCCTCGGCTTCCGCCCGCTCGCCGAGTCCGACCCGGAGCTCACCGTCGGCCTGCGCGCGATCCAGCGTGCCGAGGCCGCCCACGGCCTGGCGACCTGGCCCCGGGTCTGCATGCGCCGCGAGCTGGCGGGCGCCGCCGTGGTCCGGCAGGCGCCCGCGACGTAGCCCGTACGTAGCCGCCTGTACGGGCAGGCACCCGCGCCGTAGGCCGTACGTACCCCGTGGCGCGCGTCCGTACCCCGCCGGCTACCTCTCCTCCCCCGACCCGAAGCGCCGCCGCAGCTCCACCTTCCGCACCTTCCCGCTCACGGTCATCGGGAACTCGGCGAGGATCTCCACCCGGCGCGGGACCTTGTAGTGCGCGAGACGGTCGCGGCAGTACGCGGTGATGTCGTCGAGGCTCGGCGGGTCGGCGGGGTCGCGGGGGATCACGCAGGCCAGGATCTCCTCGCCGTAGCGGGGGTCGGGGACGCCCACGACCTGGACGTCCGCGATCTTCTCGTACCCGTGGAGGAACTCCTCGATCTCGCGCGGGTACACGTTCTCGCCGCCCCGGATGATCATGTCCTTGATCCGGCCGACGATCTGGACGTACCCGTCCTCGCGCATCACCGCGAGGTCCCCTGTGTGCATCCAGCGGCCCGCGTCGACGACCTCGGCGGTCTTCTCGGGCTCGTCCCAGTAGCCGAGCATCACGCTGTAGCCGCGGGTGCGCAGCTCGCCGGGGACCCCGCGCTCGACGGTGAGGCCGGTGACCTGGTCGACGACCTTCACCTCGACGTGCGGCATGACCCGGCCGACCGTGCCGGTGCGGCGCTCCAGGTCGTCGTCGCGCCGGGTCTGGGTGGAGACGGGCGAGGTCTCCGTCATGCCGTAACAGATCGACACCTCGGCCATGTTCATCTCGGCGACCACCCGCTTCATCACCTCCACCGGGCAGGGCGAGCCCGCCATGATGCCGGTGCGGAGGGTGGAGAGGTCGCACGAGGCGAAGTCGGGGAGGTTCAGCTCCGCGATGAACATCGTCGGCACGCCGTACAGGGACGTGCAGCGCTCCTCCTGGACCGCGCGGAGGGTGGCGGCCGGGTCGAAGGACGGCGCGGGGATGACCATGCAGGCGCCGTGCGAGGTGGCGGCGAGGTTGCCCATCACCATGCCGAAGCAGTGGTAGAAGGGCACGGGGATGCAGATCCGGTCCTGCTCGGTGTAGGCGATCATCTCGCCCACGAAATAGCCGTTGTTGAGGATGTTGTGGTGGGAGAGGGTCGCCCCCTTGGGGAAGCCCGTGGTGCCCGAGGTGTACTGGATGTTGACCGGTTCGTCGCAGGAGAGCGCGGCGGGGCGCAGCTCGCCGGCGGTACGGGAGAGCAGCTCGTCCCAGGTCGGGTCGTCGAAGTAGACCGCCTCCCTCAACTCCGGGCATTTCGCGGATACTTTCTCGACCATGGCCCGGTAGTCGCTCGTCTTGTGCGTGCGGGAGGCGAAGAGGAGCGAGATCCCGGCCTGCCGGAGCACGTACTCCAACTCGTGGGCGCGGTAGGCCGGGTTGACGGTCACCATGACCGCGCCGATGCGTGCCGTGGCGTACTGGACGAGCACCCACTCGGGGCAGTTGACCGCCCAGATGCCGACCCGGTCGCCCTTGGTCACCCCGCTGCCGAGCAGGGCGTCGGCCAACTTGTCGACGTCGGCGCCGAATTGGGCGTAGGTCCAGCGGCGCCCGGACGGCACGTCGACGAGCGCCTCGCGCTCGGGCCAGGTGGCGACGGCCCGGTCGAGGTTGGCACCGATCGTGTCGCCGAGGAGGGGGGTGGAGCCGACGCCGTGGGCGTAGGAGAGGCTGGATCCGGTCGAGGTCGTCATGCGAGGTCCCCCTCCGTGTACTCCGTACCCTCACCCTTCGCCGTACGCTCGCGCAGCTCGATCCGGCGGATCTTCCCCGAGACGGTCTTGGGAAGGTCGGCGAACTCGATGCGGCGCAGCCGCTTGTACGGGGCGAGCACCGTGCGCGAGTGGGCGAAGAGCGCCTGCGCGGTCTCCTCGTTCGGCTCCCAGCCGTCCGCGAGGACGACGTACGCCTTGGGGACGGCGAGCCGCAGCGGGTCGGGGGCCGGGACGACGGCGGCCTCGGCGACCGCCTCGTGTTCGAGGAGCGCGCTCTCCAGCTCGAAGGGCGAGATCTTGTAGTCGGAGGCCTTGAAGACGTCGTCGGACCGGCCGATGTAGGTGATGTACCCGTCGGCGTCGCGGGAGCCGATGTCGCCGGTGCGGTAGTAGCCGCCCGCCATGGCCTCGGCCGTACGCTCCGGGTCGCCGTGGTAGCCGGTCATGAGGCCCACCGGGTCGGAGGAGAGATCGAGACAGATCTCGCCCTCGTCCACGTCGGCCTTGCCGCTCACCGGGTCGACCAGGGTGACCCGGAAGCCGGGGCTGGGCCGGCCCATGGAGCCCTCCTTGAGCCGCTGACCTGGGCTGTTGGAGACCTGGACAGCCGTCTCGGTCTGCCCGAACCCGTCACGGATGGTGATGCCCCAGGCCCTCCGCACGGACTCGATGACCTCGGGGTTGAGCGGCTCCCCGGCCGCCACGACCTCGCGCGGCGGGTGCTTCAGCTGCGTGAGGTCGGCCTGGATCAGCATGCGCCAGACGGTCGGTGGCGCGCAGAAGCTGGTGACGCCGTTCCGCTCCATCTCGGCCATCAGGCGGGCCGGGTCGAAGCGCGTGTAGTTGTGGATGAAGACGGTCGCCTCCGCGTTCCAGGGGGCGAAGAGGTTGGACCAGGCGTGCTTGGCCCAGCCGGGCGAGGAGATGTTGAGGTGCACGTCGCCGGGCTTGAGCCCGATCCAGTACATGGTGGCGAGATGGCCGATCGGGTACGAGGTGTGGGTGTGCTCGACGAGCTTGGGGCGGGCCGTGGTGCCGGAGGTGAAGTAGAGCATCAGCGGGTCGTCGGCGCGGGTGACGCCGTCGGGCTCGAAGACGTCGGAGGCGCGGGAGGCGTCGGCGTACGAGACCCATCCGCGCGCCTCCCCGCCCTGCGGTCCACCGACGACGATCCGGGTGTAATCCCCGGGCACGTCATCGAACTTGGCGGTGTCCTCGGCGCGCGCGATCACGTACCGGGCCCGGCCGCGCTCGACGCGGTCCCGCAGGTCGACCGGGCCGAGGAGCGGGGTGGCCGGGATGACGACGGCGCGCAGCTTCATCGCGGCGAGCGCGGTCTCCCACAGCTCGGCCTGGTTGCCGAGCATGACGATGATCCGGTCGCCGGCCCGAACGCCCTGCGAGCGCAGCCAGTTGGCGACCCGGTGGGAGCGTTCACTCATCTCGGCGAAGGTGACGCGCGTCTCGGTGCCGTCCTCCTCGACGATGTGCAGCGCGGTCCTGTCGTTGCCGGCCGCGATGACGTCGAACCACTCCAGGGCCCAGTTGAACCGGTCCGGACGGGGCCAGGCGAAACCCTCGTAGGCGGCCTCGTACTCCTCGCGGTGCTGGAGCAGGAAGTCGCGGGCGGCCCGGAACCTCTCCGTCGCGGTGGTGGGCGTCATGTGTCCTCCTCGTTGCGGGACCGGTCACGGACATCGTGTAATCAGTGACCCAGGTCTCACTACCCCCGTTCGGGGGTGAAGGAGTAGTCGCGTGGCCGAGCTGACGGAATCGGTGGAGATGCGTGCGGCGCTGTTGCGGCTGCGCCGGTCCACGGGCCTGGAGGTCGCCTTCGGCGGACTGCTGCACGACGGCCGGGCGGGCGGTGGCCGGGTGGACGGTGGCCGGGCGGGCCGGGACGGGCGCGAGGGCCGCGACGGGCGTCGGCTGCGGATCGCGGAGCTGAACGGCGCCGTGACCCCGGCCCTGCGGGGCCTCTCGATCTCGGCCGGCAGCGGCCTGGGCGGGAAGTGCCTGGCGCTGTCGCGGCCCTGCGCGGTCGTGGACTATCCGTCGGCGCGGCACATCACGCACGAGTACGACGGCCCGGTGTCGGCGGAGGGCCTGCGGTCGGTGATCGCGGTGCCGATCGTCGTACGGCGCCAGGTGCGGGGCGTGCTGTACGGGGCGCTGCGGGACGCGCTGCCGCTCGGCGACCGGGTCTTCGACGCGGCGGTGGCGGCGGCCCGGGACGTGGAGCAGGCGCTGGCGGTACGGGACGAGGCGCGGGACCACGTACGGGAGCTGCTTGCGGAGGGGCCCTCGGCGGAGATCCGCGAGGCGCACGGCGACCTGCGCGCCCTGGTGCCCCAGGTCACGGACCCGGACGTGCGGGCCCGGCTGCTTGAGGTGTGCGCCCGCCTGGAGGCGGCCACGGCGGGCCCGGTGCGCCGTCCGGCGGGCGTGGCGCTGACGCCGCGCGAGCTGGACGTTCTGGTGGCGGTGGCGTCGGGGGCGACGAACGCGACGGCGGCGGACCGCCTGGGGCTCCGCCCGGAGACCGTGAAGGGCTACCTGCGCTCGACGATGCGGAAGCTGGGGGCGCACACGCGGGGTGAGGCGGTGGTGGCGGCGAGAAGGGCGGGGCTACTCCCGTAGGGGCGGCTGACGCCGCCAGTGGGGGCGGCTGACGCCGCACCCGTTCGCCTACACGTCGACGACCCCGAACCCGACCTCGAACGGAACCCCCTCCTCCGCCATCACGCTCAGCATTCGCTCGGCCTCCTCGGCCAGCTCGGCACGCACGCTCTTGGTCGTACGGCCGAAGGGCTGGATGGTCATCGTCGTGCGCTCCTTGGCCTCCTCCAGGCGCCAGAGCCCGGCGAGGAGGCCGTCGAGGAGGAAGACGGAGAAGGCCTGGTTCCCCTTCCAGGTGCGGTTCTTCGCCTCGGCGGAGACGAAGCGGCTGCGGTCCGCGTGGGAGAGGAGGACGTTGTCGTACTCGGGAAGGAAGCGCGGCGGGGCCGGGGTGTTGGGGTCGGGGCGGGGGGCCTCGGGGAGGTCGAAGAGTTCGACGCCGCTCTCGTCCTGGAAGGCGAGGAGGCGGGGGCGGAGGCGCTCGAAGGCCTCGCGGAGGCGGGTGAGGCCGCACCAGGTCTGCATGTCCTTGACGGAGGCGGGCCCGAAGGCGGCGAGGTACCGGAGGACGACGGCGTCCAGGTCGATCTCGGGCTCGGCGGCGCCGGACGTGTGGAGCCAGGTCCGGGCCGTGGTGAGGCGGACCTGCCCGCTGCGGCGCCAGAGGCCGCGCGGGGTGACCTGGACGAGGGGCAGCAGGCAGCGGGCGGCGACCGAGAGGGACTGCGGGTCGGCGTCGGGCCAGTGGACGAGCAGGGCCTCGCGGATCTCCTTGGGGGTGCGGGGCTCCTCCTCGACGAGCGCGCGCGAGAGGTCGACGAGGCGGTCGAGGTCGACGCCGTCGAGACCGGCGCGGAAGATCTTGAGCTCGCGGGCGCGGGCGGGCTGGACGAGCGGCCGGAGAATGCGGACGTCCTCGGCGGTGTGGGTGTGGATGGTGGAGCGCAGGGTGACGATCCGGGCGACCTCGCGGGACTCCATGAGCGCGGAGAGCTGCTCGGGGCGGAACCCGGCGAGCCGGGCGGCGAGGGCGTAGTACGGCGGTTTGGTGTTCTGCGCCTGGAGCCCGAGGAGATGGCTGACGGCGTCCTTGGCGGACATCGAGGCGGGCTCCAGCAGGAGCTGCCGGGCCAGCGTGGCGCGACCCAGGGCGCGGGTGGAGAGAACCGGGTTCGTCGAGGTGGAGGCCATGAACGGCACGCTACTCGGGCTTGCGGACAGGGAGTGTCCGCAAGGGAAGGGCGGCGGCCCGGTCAGGGCACGGGGCGCACGGACCGGGGCACGGACACCGGCCGCCGCGCTGCGGCAATTCACCCCGTATATCCTTCCCGGGAGACTGGCCACGCCCCCTGACCCCAACAGCACCCACACCCGCACCCACACCCACGCCCACGCCCACGCCCACGGAGATGGACCCCACGATGTCGGAGCGTCGCCCCCGCGCAGCCTGGCGCCGTCAGCCGGAACCGCCGGAGCGGACGCCCCGGCCGGAGCCGAAGCCGTCCGAGGCGGAGGCCGCGGCAGCGGACCGGCCGAGCGTGGTGCAGGCCACGTTGTACCGCGACGGCCGCAAGGTGGCGTCCCCCGACACGCTGGCCGAGACCTTCCGTCAGCTGCGCGAGCACCCGGACGGCATGGCGTGGATCGGCCTGCACCGCCCGACGGAGTCCGAACTGCACTCACTGGCGGGCGAGTTCGACCTGCATGAGCTGGCGGTGGAGGACGCGCTCGAGGCGCACCAGCGCCCGAAGCTGGAACGGTACGGGGAAACGCTCTTCGTCGTTCTGCGGGCGGCCCGCTACCTGGACGCCCAGGAGGAGGTCGACTTCGGCGAGCTCCACATCTTCGTGGGCCAGGACTTCGTGATCACGGTCCGCCACGGCGCGGCCCCGGACCTCTCGGCGGTCCGCCTCCGCATGGAGGAGGACCCGGACCTGCTGGCCCTGGGCCCGGAGGCGGTCCTGTACGCGATCCTGGACGCGGTGGTCGACGGCTACGCCCCGGTGGTGGCGGGCGTCCAGAACGACATCGACGAGATCGAGACCGAGGTCTTCAGCGGCGACCCGGCGGTCTCGCGCCGCATCTACGAACTCTCCCGTGAAATGGTCGAGTTCCAGCGCGCGACCCGCCCTCTGGTGGGCATGCTGCACGGCCTGATGGCGGGCTTCGCGAAGTACGGCACGGACGAGGAACTCCAGCGCTACCTCCGCGACGTGGCCGACCACGTCACCCACACCAGCGAACGCGTGGACGGCTTCCGCCAGGCCCTGACAGAAATCCTGACCGTCAACGCAACCCTGGTCACCGAACAACAGAACGCGGAAATGCGCGCGTTGGCGGAAGCGGGCTTCGAACAGAACGAGGAGATCAAGAAGATCTCCTCGTGGGCGGCGATTCTGTTTGCACCCACGTTGGTGGGAACGATCTACGGCATGAACTTCGACAACATGCCGGAGTTGCACTGGGTGGGCGGGTATCCGTTCGCCATTGTGCTGATGGCAGTGGTGTGTACGAGTCTGTACGTGATCTTCAAGAGGCGGGACTGGCTGTAGCCACCCACCCCAGACCTTGATCCACTTAGCATGAGCAAACCCAGGGTGGCACCTCCAGAAGCCCCCTGGGGAGAATCTGGGGAGAATCGCGCGAGAGGGTCGATCGGGCACAGGACCTCCGCCTCCCCAAGGGGCGGCGCCCGGCGCAGTCGCCCCTTGGTCGCGCTCCGCAAGAACAGGCCATTCAACGAGCCCTGCCTTTCCGCAGTGTGGGACCCGACGCTGAGGCCTCGGCGCAGGCCAGAGGTACGTGCAGGCGGGCAGGCGCTCACGCGAGCATGGCCGACTCGCCCTCTTGCGGCCCGCTCGATCGTGACGATGCATCAGGTTATGTCAGTGGCCGCCGCTACAACCGATCTAGAGGTCCGCACGGTGCGGACCGATGGGGAGGAAGCACCATGCCGAAGGTTCCGGACGGGTACGTGCGCGTACGAAGCCACCTCCGCCGCAAGCCGGGGCCGAAGTCAGCCAAGGGGCTGAGCGCGTGGGCCGTGGCCGGCCTGTGTGCGGTGGTGTGGCTGTGGGGTCAGGTCTTCGGGTTCGGCGACGATTCCGCCGCACAGCAGCCTGCACCGAAGCCCGCCGTCTCCGCGTCGGTGGGCGGGCAGTGACGCCCCGGTCTCGGCGGAGGATCCGATGGCGGCCGCGTAGTACAACGGACGTCCTGGGCGCGGCAGCCGTCGCCCTCGCGCTCGCGGTCGCCCTGGCACAGGCCGCGTCCCGTCTGGTGACGAATGCCGCCGAGGCCTGGCCTCTGCTGGCTCTGGCCGGGCTTGTCTGCGCTGTCGCCCTGGTCGGCCTTCGAATACGGGACCATCACCGGCATCGCGCGGACAGCGAGAGACTGGCCCATCTGCGCATCTCCTTGCCGGAGTTGGACGCTATGAGCAACCAGGAGTTCGAGTACGCACTGCGCGACCTCCTCGTCCGCGACGGCTGGACGGCCAAGAAGGTGGGCCAGGGCGGGGACCAGGCCGCGGACGTGATCGGCGTCCGACTACCCCTCGGGCGGATCGTGGTACAGGCGAAACACACCCGCGTCGGCGGCAAGGTCGGCTCATCGGTGATGTACCAAGTGAAGGGCACGGCAGGTCCTGCCCACGGGGCGGACCACGCGGTCGTCGTCACCAACGGCACGTTCACCCGCGACGCCATGGCCTGGGGTGACCGCCACGGCGTGCGCTGGGTGGACCGCGAGCGGCTGAACCGCTGGGCCCACGAGGGCAAAGCGTTGCATGAACTGCTCGGACTGCCTGCAAGGAGCAGCCGCTTGTCCTGGCGTCGGACGGCATAACGCGGGCAGCAGTTGGCCTCTCGACGAGAACGGGTGGCACAGCATGTGCTGTGCCACCCGTTCTCAGGCGAGGGCGAGGTTCTCCGGAACGTACGCGGGGGCCACGCCGAGCAGCCCGTCGACGGCCGCCCGCCCCTTGCCGCCGGCCTCGGGAATGAAGGGGGCAGCTCGCCTCTCCCGCTCGGGCTCCGGTCCGCCCCAAGGCAGCTCGACCTCCACGGACGGATGCCGCAGGACAACGCCAACGGCGGCGGCACGGTCATCCTCGGCGTCGTCTGGTACGACGAGGAGTTCTTCACCGACCGGCGCGACGCCTGGCTCGGCGTGATGCACCAGCGCATCTACAAGGACCTCGGCATCCCGCTGGAGAACATCGAGGTCTCCCACCGGCGGCTGATCGCCTGACGATCGGTCGGCGAGAAGGCGGGCCCGGGGCAGCTAGGCGCCCCGGGCCCGCCCGTTCGCACCCGCTCCGACGGGCTCCTGCCCGGGTACGGGACCGGTCGGAGCCCAGCGGGCAGCGAGGACCGCGCCGAGCAGTCCCACGCCGACCAGGCAGAGGCCGGCCACTGCGAACGCCAGGCTCGGGCGGTGCGCTGCGAGCGCGGGCACGAACAGCATCGAGACCGTCCCCGCGGTACGGATGACCGTGAGGTCCACGGACATCAGGCGCAGCCGGTGGGCCGGAGGAAAGCCCGACAGGTGAGTGACGAGAGCGACTTGAACGAACGGATTGACCGCCCCAAGCAGGACGGACAGGGCCAGCAGCGCCGGGACCGACCCCGCGAGCGCGATCGACGCGAGGGCCACGCCGGAGGCCCCCCAGGCCAGGCAGTAGAAGGCCGGCAGGTTGGGCGGCAGGCGAAGATTCCCGGCGAGACCGTTCGCCGCGAGCGCTCCAGCGCCCGTGGCGGCGAGCGCGGCGCCGTACGTTCCGGCACCGGCGCCGAGTTGGAGGGTGATGAAGGCCGGCAACGCGAGGGCGACGGTGTGGGCCGCGATGCCGACGCCGTGGATCCCGATGGCGATCGCCGTGTCCGGTCGCGTCCGCAGCAGCATCCGGGCCTGGGCCGGGGCCGTTTCCTTCTCCGGAGCACGGGCCTGCCGCACCACCGTGCTGCGGCGGGCCAAGACGGCGAGGGCGACGGCGGAGACGAGGAAGGTGGCCCCGTCCAGCCAGAACAGGGTGGTCATCGGCATGACCGCGAGCAGCAGCCCGGCCGCGCCCGGCCCGGCGATCCGCGCGATCCGGCCCGACAGATCCATCAGGCCGCTCACCGCCTGGACGTCCCGCTTGTCGACCAACTCGGGCGTCAGCGCACCCAGGTTCGGATCGAACACGGCCCCCGCGAACCCGGCCACCAGAACCAGAGCGATCGCTCCGGCCAGCCCCAGGTGGGTCCACGCCAACGGAAGAACGACCACCAGCCCGGCCCGTACGACATCCACCACGGCCAGCGCCCTGAGCGAGCCGAACCGACCCACGATCCGGCGCCCGACCGTGCCGAGCACGATGTACGGAACGGACTCGGCGATAGCCACGAGCCCCATCGCGAACGCCCCGGACTCCTCGAAGGCGATCCACATGACCGCCATCGCGTACAGCCGGTCCCCGAAGACCGACAGGGCCTGCCCCACCCACAGCGTGAGCACGGACCGGCTCCGAAGCAGCCGCACGTAACCCAAGATCACCACCGGTCCAGGAACGAACAGAACCCGGCGACACCGCAGAGCACCGGGAACGCACGTCACCCTAGAGCACCACGACATGAGAGTCAGGCGATGTCAGAAGAAATCAGGATTCCCCGCGAGGCTGGGGCCTCCGCCGAATCCCACTGCGGACAGCCAGCGCGATGGGCAGCCTCCGCCTCCACCTGGACGCGGATCAGGTTGATGCCTGGTCAGGGGCCCTTCTCGTGCGCCGGCCACTGGCGCGAGCCGATCCCCGGCGCGAGGCAGCGTCAGCGGCGGCAGAGGGCCGTATCCACGACGGTCTCGACGCGCCTCGTGCCCGAGATGTCGGCCGGGATGCTCGTCACCGCGATGTTCGCGGCGTAGCCGTCGTCGGTCGCTCCGCCGCGGGTCTCGTATCCCACGATGTCGCCGCCATGGCCCCAGTAGACGCCGCCGCACGACAGCTTCCTGCTCATGAGGCCCAGGCCGTAGCGGGCACCGGTGTCGCCGACCGGGACAGTGGTGCGCATCTGGGCGAGCTGGGCGGCCGGGAGGAGGCCGCCGTCGAGGAGCGCGGTGAAGAAGCGGTTGAGGTCGGAGTTGGTGGAGATCATCTGGCCCGCCGCCCAGCCTGCCGACGGGTCGATCTCGGTGTACTCGCGCAGCGGCTCGCCCGCCGGCATCACTCGGTAGCCCTTCGGGTGGGGTTCCCTGATGGTCCTGTCGCCGGGGGCGGGGAAGTAGGTGTGGCGCAGCCCGAGGTGCTGGACGACGCGCCGGTCGATTTCCTCGGCGAGGGGGCGGCCGGTGACCTTCTGGACGATGAGGCCGGCCAGGACGTAGTTCGTGTTGCTGTAGCTCCACTTCGTCCCGGGCCGGAACTCGGCCTTGTGCTTGAGGGCGATGTCGACGAGGTCGCGAGGCTCGAAGTACCGGTACGCAATTTCGTCGTCGCTGATGTGCGCCCCGTACTCGGGAAGCCCGCTGGTGTGCTGCAGGAGCTGACGGACGGTGATGCGGCGGCCGTCGTTGCCCTTCCCGCGTACGAGGCCCGGGAGGTAGGTGTCGACGGAGGCATCGAGGGCGATCTTCCCCTCGCCGACCAGTTGCAGAACGACGACGGCGACGAACGTCTTGGTGTTGCTGCCCATCCGCACCTGGCCGTCCCTCGGCACCTTCGCACCGGTGGCCAGGTCGCCAACGCCCGCGGTGTACGTACGGGTGCGGCCGTCCGGGCCCTGGACGGTCGCCAGCGCGGCGGGTTGGCCCTCGCGCACCAGTCCATTCAGGCCCTGCTGGACAGAGTCCGGCCGGGCGGCGGCAGATGCCGTGGGCGGAGCCAGGGTGCCCGTGGTCATGACGGCGACGGCCACCGCGGCCGCGGCCGCCAGCACTCCGCGGCGCCGCGTCGTGGAAGTACGGGGCCCGTGCCAGGTCTGCTCACGCATGAGTCAACTCCAGGGAAATCGTGGGGTGCTGTCGGCTGAGCCGCCCGTCAACCGGGCAGGGCACGATCATGGATTCCCGGGCTCCGGCGCGCATCGCGGGAAAGCGGGAGAACGTACTCCCCCGATCGGGGGAGGCCGCGGGTGTGCCGCCCCGTACATACTGGCCGATCATGATCAAGGGACTTCGGCCGCTGCTGCGCCGCTCCACGTACTCGGGTGCGCTGTTCGCCTACCTCGCCGTCCTGGCGAGCCTTCCCCTGTTGTCCCTCGCGCTGCTGCCGGCGCTGGCGTGGCGCTCCGCTCCCGAGGGCGTGCAGATCGTCGTGGTCTTGCTCGGCTGGACGGTACTGATCGGCCTGGTCGGTCTCGCGCGCACCACGCGGCGGGTGCTGGTCGTGTCCGCCCGCCGGCTGCTGAGGGTGTCGTTGCCCGAGCCTGTCGCCGTACGTACGCCCCCGAGCCGGCTCGGCGACGGGCCGGCCGCCGCTGTGCCGTCCCGCGTCGACCGCTGGCGGACTCCTCTCTGGCTGCTGCTGCACGTGGCGCTCGGATGGACGGGAGCACTGGCGAGCGGCGTGCTGCTCTTCGCGGGCCTGACCCTTCCGGGGGGTTGGCTCGACGCCGAGTTGGGGCTGAGCCTGTTCGGCCGGACGGTACGGGTGGAGGGCGGCTGGCAGAGCTGGGCGGTCGCGCTCGGCTGCCTGCTGCTCGCGGCGAGCGTGTGCGTGGTGGTGACGAAGGCGCTGCGCTGGTCGGCGCCCCGGCTGCTCGGGCCATCCTCGGCCGAGCGGCTCGTGCTGGCGGCCGAGCGGGAACTGCGGCTGGCCGAAAGGAACCGGCTGGCCCACGAACTGCACGACTCGATCGGGCATACGCTCACGACGACCACGATCCAGGCGGCGGTGGCGGGCGAGGTGCTCTCCGCCGACCCGGTGGCGGCGCGGGCCGCCCTGCGCAGCATCGAGGAGTCGTCCCGGGCCGCGCTGGAGGACCTGGACTACGTGCTCGGCGTCCTGCGCGAACGAGAGGCCGAGACGGCGCCGGCCCGCACCCTGGCCGATCTGCCCGAGCTGCTCGACCGGTTGCGGCACGCGGGCGCGGTGGTGGAGCTGGAGCTGTCGGGGGACCCGGCGCAGGTGCGGGGGACGCTCTCCCGCGCGGCCTACCGGATCCTGCAGGAGGGGCTGACGAACGCGATGCGGCACGGAGCGGGTGGTCCGATCGAGGTCCGGGTGGCGGCCATGCCGGACCGGCTGGAGCTCGGCGTGGTCAACCGGACCGGGGACGGGCCGGGTACGAGCACGGGGCCGGGCGCCTTCCCCACGTCCGGGCACGGCCTGCCCGGCCTCGCCGAGCGCGTGCGACTGCTGCACGGCGAGATCGACGCGGGCCCGGACGGGCCGCGGCACTGGCGGTTGGCCGTCCGGCTGCCCGTACGGTTGTCGCCATGACCGGCTCCGGCAGCACCCCCGTCACCCTCCTGATCGCGGACGATGACGAGGTGACCCGCAGCGGTCTGCGCACCTTGCTCGCGGCACAGCCGGGGCTCGCGGTGGTCGGCGAGGCCGCCGACGGCGTCGAGGCGGTCGAACAGGCACGGCGGCTGCGTCCGGACGTGGTCCTGATGGACGTCCGGATGCCGCGCCGCAACGGGATCGAGGCCACCCGGCACCTCCTCGCCGGGTCGGCCGAACCGCCGAAGGTCGTGGTGATCACCACCTTCGAGAACGACGACTACGTCACCGCCGCGCTCAGCGCTGGCGCCAGCGGGTTCGTGCTGAAGCGGCTTCCGGTCCGGCAGATCGCTGAGGCGGTGCGGGTGGTGGCGGCGGGGGAGGCGATCCTCTTTCCGACAACCCTGCGCCGGATGATCGCACCCCGGCCGCTGCACTCCGCCGAGGCCCTGCCGAGGGCGGCGCTGACGGGGCGGGAGGAGGAGGTGCTGCGGCTGATGGCCACCGGCCTGTCCAACCCGGAGATCGCGGAGTCGCTCACAGTGAGCCTGGAGACGGTGAAAACGCACGTCGGGAACGTGCTGACCAAGCTCGGCGCACAGAACCGGACCCACGCGGTGGTGATCGCGTACGAATCCGGCCTGGTGGTCCCGGGGTTCGCCGGCTGAGCCCCGGAACGTCGTCGGGACCCGCACCGGAGCCCCCCTCTGATTCCCCACCCCGGGGGACCGGAGGGGCGGCTCTCGTGCATTCCGGGGCCGGGCCGAGTACGGCGGCCCGGCGACCTCGTGTGACTCCCCCATGAGGGACCCACCTCCGGACCACGTCCCGGCACGCTTCAGAAGTGCCCGACGACAGCCACGTCGCTCGGCGAGTCCTGGCGCATCTTCTGCAGATCCCGATGCAGTCCAAACCCCATGACGTCAATCGCCAAAGTCGTCCTCACCCTTGAGCGGCAACGCTGATGAAGCTCACTGATACGTGCAGTCCATGCATCGTGGCCTTTGGGATGTCGTCAGACTGTCTGGGGTCCCATGATGCGTACGAGTAGGTCGTCGAGGCTCACGAGCCCCGTGAGGTCGCCGTGCTCGTCCAGGACTAGGGCGAGGGACGCGCGCCGCTGTCGCAGCAGTTCGACGGCGTGGGAAACGGTCGTGGTGGCAGTCAGTTCGGGGACCGGGCGTGCGAGGTCCTGTGCGGTCAGGTATCTGCCTCGGGTACGGGCGACCAGGGCGTCGCGCGCGTGGAGCGAGCCGATGATGCGGTCTCCGTCGCGGACGAGGAGGCGGGTGCGATCCGCTTCCGATGCTCGGGCGAGGAGCGTGTCCAGGTCAGCCGTGGCCGGGACGGTGACCATGTCGGCGGCCGGAATCTGGAGTTCGGCGACCGGGGTCTGGGGCTCGGTCAGGGAGCGGGTGATCAGCTGCGAGTCCGTCTTGTTGATCAGGCCGAGGCGCTCGGACTCCTCAACGAGGTGCGTGAGCTGTTCGCGGTTGTGGACAGCGGCCAGTTCGTCACGGGGCTGGACGCGGCACAACCGTACGAGGGCGTTGCTGACCTTGTTCAGGATCCCGATCAGCGGTCGGACCGCCTTGACCACGGCCCGGAACGGCGGGGTGAGGAGCATCGCCGCGCGTTCCGGGTGGGCGATCGCCCAGGACTTGGGGGCCATCTCCCCTACAACCATGTGCAGGAACACCACGATGATCATGGCGACCGCGAAGGCGATGCCGTAGCTGAGGGCCGTCGGCAGCCCCAGGTCGACCAGGAGCGGGTCGAGTTCGTGGGAGATCGCGGGCTTGGAGACCGAGCCCAGGCCCAGGGTGCAGATGGTGATGCCGAGCTGGGCGCCGGCGAGCATCAGTGACAGTTCGCGCATACCGGCGAGCGCTGCCTTGGCGCCGCGCTGTCCGTCCGCGACGGCCTTCTCGATGCGGTGCCGCTTGGCGGCGACGAGCGCGAACTCGGCGGCGACGAAGAACCCGCTGCCGATCAGCAGCAGGACGGTGACGAAGAGCGCCATCGGGAAACTCATGCCTGCGCCTCCTCGGCGACGGACGGGGCCTGCTCGAGTCGGACGTGTTCCGGAACGTGCCGGTCGAGGCTCAGGACCTCGATCCGTACGCCGTCGACGGTGAGCCGGTCACCGATCGTCGGGAAGCGGCCGAGGCGGTCGATGATCAGGCCGGCCACGGTGTCGTAGTCGTCTTCCTCGGGCAGGACGATGCCGGTCGCGTCCTCGACCTCGTCCAGGCGGCGGCCCGCGTCGACGCGCCAGCCGTCCCCCTCCGCGACGGCGAGGGCGACGACCGTGTCGGTCTCGTCCGCGATGTCGCCCACGAGCTCCTCGGCGATGTCCTCGTACGTGACGATCCCGGCGACGCCGCCGTGCTCGTCGAGGACCACCGCGAACTCGTCGTCGTACTCCCGCATCCGGGCCACCGCCTGCGGCAGCGGCAGGGTGTCGGGCAGCAGGAGCGGGGAGCGGGCGGCCTCCGCCGCGGTCATGCTGTCGAAGCGGTCGGCGGGCAGGCGCATGAGTTCGCGTACGCCGAGGACCCCGGCGACGTCGTCCGGATGGTCGCCGATGACCGGGTAGTTGGAATGGCCATGCTTCGCGATCAGCTCGACGGCCTCGGTGAGCGGAGCGTCCTTGCGTACGAAGACGGCGTCGACGCGCGGAACCATCACCTCGCCCATCGTCCGCTCCGAGAACTCCAGAGCGTGGTCCAGGAGTTCGGCGGTGTCGGCGGGCAGCTGACCCTGCTCGTGGGACTCCCCGATGAGGTGGCTGAGCTCTTCGAGCGTCGCGCCGTGGTGCAGCTCCTCGACCGGTTCGATGCCGAGCTTGCGCAGAAGCTTGTTCGCGGCGCCGTCAAAGACGTGCACCACCGGGCCGACGATCTTCAGGTAGAGGAGGGTGGAAGAAGCCAGCGACTTGGCGAGGCGCTCCGGCACCGCCAGCGCCAGGTTCTTCGGGGCCAGTTCGCCGAGAACCATCTGGAGGACCGTGGCGAGAACGAAGGCCAGGGTCACGGAGATGGCCGAGACCGCGCCGTCGGGCAGGCCCGTTCCCTCCAGTGCCGGCCTGAGCAGCGCCGAGACCGACGGTTCGGCCAGGAAGCCGACCACCAGGCCGGTGACCGTGATGCCGAGTTGGGCGCCGGAGAGCATGAACGAGAGGCGTTCGAGGACCTTCAGGGCGCGGGCCGCGCGCCTGTCGCCCGCCTCCGCCTCCCGGGCGAGCTCGAGCCGGTCGGCGGCCACGTACGCGAACTCCTGGGCCACGAAGTAGCCGGTGCCGGCCGTCAGGACGAGGACGGCCAGCAGGCCGAGAACTGCGGTCATCGGCTACCGCACCCCATCACGTCGGGGTGCGTCGATCTGGCGGACAAGAAGAAGCTCCTTCGTGGGGCGGTGATCAGAACCGAGTATCTACGGGTACGCGAAGGGTCGCGCGGAATCACACGGTGGCGGGGCCGACCAGCTCCTCCAGGACGTCCTCCATCGTCACGTAGCCGAGGACGGTGCCGGCCTGGCCGGTGACCGCGGCGAGGTGACTGCCGGCGGCGCGCAGGGCGGTGAGGGTGTCGTCCAGCGGAGTGTCGATCCGTACGCGCGTCACGGCGTGGAACGCCGTGCGCGGGAAGGGTTGGTCGCGGTCCGCGACCCCCAGGGTGTCCTTGATGTGGAGGTAGCCCAGGACGGCCCCGGCCGGGCCGGTGACCGGGAGGCGAGAGTAGCCCGCGCGTGAGGCGGTCCGCTCCAGCTCGGCGGGGGTGACCCGATGGTCGACCGTGACCATCCGGGCGGCGGGTACGAGGATCTCGCCGACCGGCCGGGTTCCCAGCTCCAGCGCGTCGCGCAGCCGCTCGCCGTCGGCGGGCGACAGCAGGCCTGCTTCGCTGGTGTCCTGGACCATGCGGGCGAGCTCGTCGTCGGTGAAGACCGCGGAGACCTCGTTCTTCGGTTCGACACGCAGCAGACGCAGGAGCGCGTTGGCGAAGGCGTTGATGCCGAAGATCACAGGCTTCATCGCCCGGGTGAGGCCGATCAGCGGCGGGCCCAGGAGCAGCGCGGTCCGCACCGGGGCGGCGAGCGCGATGTTCTTGGGGACCATCTCACCGATCAGCATGTGCGCGTACGTCGCCAGGCTGAGGGCGATGACGAAGGCGACCGGGTGGACGAATCCATGCGGGACATGGGCCGCCTCGAAGGCGGGCTCCAAGAGGTGGGCGATGGCCGGTTCGGCGACCGCGCCCAGGACCAGGGAGGAGACGGTGATGCCCAGCTGGGCGGTGGCCATGACGGCGGAGATGTGCTCCAGGCCCCACAGGGTCGTGCGGGCCCGCTTGTCGCCCTCGCGGGCCATGGGCTCGATCTGGCTGCGGCGTACGGAGATCAGGGCGAACTCGCCGCCGACGAAGAACGCGTTCGTCAGGAGGGTGAAAAAGCCGATGGTGAGCTGGACGGCGGTCATCGGGACGCCCCCGCGTGCTTGTGCTCCGCGGTGCGGGCGGGCTCGGTGAGGTGGATCCGGTCCGCCCGGTGGTGCTCGACATCGAGGATGTCGAGTCGCCAGCCGTCGAGCAGGACCGCGTCGCCCTGGGCGGGGATGCGTCCGAGGCGGGTGGCGATCAGGCCGGCCAGAGTCTCGTACGGGCCGTGGGGCGCGCGCAGCCCTATGCGGGCCAGCTCGTCGATCCGTACACCGCCGTCGACCTCCCAAGTGGCCCTGCCGTCCTCGGTGGGCGGCGCGGGCAGCAGGTCGGGGGTCTCGGACGGGTCGTGCTCGTCGCGCACCTCGCCGACGACCTCCTCGACGATGTCCTCCACCGTCGCCACGCCGGCCGTGCCGCCGTACTCGTCGATCACGACAGCCATGGTGCGGCTCGCCCGCAGCCGCTCCAGGAGCCGGTCGGCGGGCAGGGTCTCGGGCACAAGGAGGGGCGCGGTCACGAGCTTGGTGATCGGAGTGGCCGCCCGGGCGGCCGGATCCAGGGCGAGGACGTCACGGATGTGGACGGTGCCGATCACGTCGTCGAGACTGACCCGGTAGACGGGGAAGCGGGACAGGCCGGTGGCGTGGGTGAGGTTCGCGGCGTCCGCCGCCGTGGCCTGCGCTTCCAGGGCGCAGACGTCGACGCGCGGTGTCATCACGTTCTCGGCCGTCAGCTCGCCCAGGTGGAGCGTACGGACGAACAGCTCGACGGAGTCCGCCTCGATTGCACCCTCGGCGGCCGAGTGCCTGGCCAGGGACGCCAGCTCGGCAGGGGTACGGACGGAGGCCAGCTCCTCGGCCGGCTCGAGGCCGAAGCGGCGTACGAACCGGTTCGCGGTGTTGTTGAGGTGCCGGATGAACGGCCCGAAGGCCGCGGTGAAGCCCCGCTGTGGTCCTGCCACGACCTTGGCGACGGCCAGCGGACGGGAGATCGCCCAGTTCTTCGGGACGAGCTCGCCGACGACCATGAGCACGACCGTGGAGATCGCCACCCCGAGAACAGTGGCGACCGAGGACGCCGCGGCGCCCAGACCGATCGCCTCCAGCGGGCCGCGCAGCAGCGCCGCCAGGGACGGTTCGGCGAGCATGCCGATCACCAGCGAGGTGACGGTGATTCCCAGCTGAGCACCGGAGAGCTGGACGGTCAGTCCTCGAACGGCGCGCAACGCCCCTTCGGCGCCCCGTTCCTTCGCCTCGGCGGCCCGCTCCAACTCACCGCGCTCGACAGTGGTGAGGGAGAACTCGGCCGCCACGAACACCGCACACATCAGCGTGAGGGCCAGGGCCAGAAGCAGCAGAAGCACTTCGGTCACCGTGCCACCTCCGCTCCCCGGCTCGACTGGGCTGAGCAGGCGGTGGCACGGCTCGTACTGGGAGGCTCACCCATTGCGGGTCGCTCACTCCTTCTCGTCCTCGGGCTGAATCGTCGGCAGGCAGGTGCACTGCTTTCTACACCACTGTAAAGGATTGGCAAAGCGACATCGAGAGGCCAGGGCACCGGAACAGCCAGGCTCCAGCGCCCCTACGTGGAGGGCCCGGCTACCCCGCGTCCCGCTCCACCCTCCAGCCCCAGTCCCTGGATCCGGTGCCGGCGATCACCGCACCCACACCCAGGCCCAGCGTGAGACCGAGGCCGACGTCGTCGAGCCAGGCCATGCCGAACAGGATTCCGGCCACCAGGCCGATCGGGATCGCGGAGGCAGCCAACCCGCCGCAGGTCTGGTGATCGCCATCGTCTGTCACGCGAAACTCCTGTGACTCACCCATCACGTCGCCACCTTCCTCGCCGGGAGGGGCCGATCGTGACCCACCCCCGACACGCCTCTTTCGGACTTTCCCACCGAAGCCCCTTGGGGCGCGCCGCCGTTGGGCGCCCGTCGCGTATTCTTCTACAGTGATGTAGAGGTCGCCAATGGCGACTCCCCACATACGCAAGAAGGAGTGAACGCCACGATGGTGTTCAAGCGACTGCTCGGTTCCCTCGGCGTCGGCGGCCCGACCGTGGACACGGTCCTCGACCCCGGCACGGTGACTCCGGGCGGCAACCTCACGGGCCAGGTCCGGCTGACCGGCGGCAACAGCAACTTCACGATCGAGCACATCACCCTCGAACTGGTGGCCCGCGTCGAGGCCGAGCACGAGGGCGAGGAGTCCGAAGGGATGGTCGTCTTCGACCGCTTCACGGTGGCCGGCGACTTCCGCCTCGCCGAGGGCGAGGCTCAAAGCCTGCCCTTCGCTGTCACCCTGCCCTGGGAGACCCCGATCACCGAACTGTACGGCCAAGGTCTCGGCATCACCCTCGGCCTGCGCACCGAAATCAGCGTCGCCGGCGCCATGGACAAGGGCGACCTCGACCCTCTCGCCGTACGCCCCCTCCCGGCCCAGGAGGCGATCCTCGAAGCGTTCGGCGGGCTCGGCTTCGGCTTCAAGTCGGCCGACCTCGAACTTGGGCACATCCGGGGAACGGGGCAGCAACTGCCCTTCTACCAGGAGATCGAGATCACGCCGTCGCCGCAGTACGCGCACCAGGTCAGCGAGATCGAGGTGACCTTCCTCGCGGGCCCGGAGGGCCTCGAAGTCGTACTGGAAGCCGACAAGCGCGGCGGGTTGTTCTCCGAAGGACACGACGCCTTCGCCCGCCACACAGTCAGCCACCACGGCATCGACCAGGTCGACTGGAACGCCGAGGTCGACTCCTGGATGCGACAGCTCGTCGAACACCGCGCCGCGCACGGGGCGCACTCCCCGTACGGGCCGCACGACGCCACTCACCACGGTGCGCCGCCCACCGACGGGCACCGCTCCCGCCCGGGCATGGGCACGGCAGTCGCGGCGGGTGCGGGAGGGCTCGCTGTCGGCGTAGTGGGCGGCATGGTCGCGGCCGAAGTCGTCGACGAGATCGGCGACTTCTTCGAGGGCGACGAGGAGGACGAGGAGGAGGGCGACGAAGGCTGACGTCCCCCGCCAGTCGCTCGCCCAGCCCCCCGTGGGGCCCGTCGGCCGCAGCCACTCTCGGCCGCGGGCCCGCTCCACGCCCGACCGAGGCCCTACTTCGTACGGCCACCTGCGCCGCGCCACAGCCAACTCCTGCGTGAAGCGACCGGAATGACGCCGTTGGCACACAACCCCTGATAGCTTCTACATCGATGTAGAAGATGCGCTGGCGCGGACCGTATCCATCCGGCCGGGCCCGCCTCCGACACGTAACGGAGTTCCGAAATGGCCCTGTGGGACCGCATCAAGGAGTCCGCATCGACGATGCAGACTCAGCTGAACGCGAAGAAGAACGACCTGAAGAGCGGCGCCTTCCGGGACGCCAGCATGGCGATGTGCGCGCTCGTCGCCGCCGCCGACGGCACGATCGACCCGACCGAACGCCGCCGCGTGACGGAGCTCATCTCCACCAACGAGGTGCTGCAGAACTTCGACGCCACCGACCTCCAGCGACGTTTCGACGGGAACCTGAACAAGCTCACCGCCGACTTCGACTTCGGCAAGGTCAGCGTCCTGCAAGAGATCGCCAAGGCGAAGAAGAAGCCCGCCGAAGCCCGCGCCGTCATCCAGATCGGCATCGTCATCGGCGGCGCGGACGGCGACTTCGACAAGACCGAGCAGGCCGTCGTACGCGAGGCATGCTTCACCCTCGACCTGCCGCCGCACGAGTTCGACCTCTAGGTCGCCTCCGGAGGGACCGGACTGGCTCGCGACGCCCTTCAGGCGGACGGCCATCCTTCTGGACACTCCATAGGTCCCCGCGGCAGGCGGGGCCGCACGACGCCGCCTCTAGAGCGGCGTCGCCGCGCGCAGGATGAGGAACAGGGTGACGGCGGAGTTCGCGGAGGAGAGTGCGGACACCGCCGTCCCCGCCGCGGCGCCCCAGGCGGCCATCCCCACCGCGGTGAACAGCGACGGCCATGCCCGCGAGGCCGGCGGCGGGGCCAGCAGGGCGGACACCCGGCGCGGCACCGGGCCGGCGGTGGCGAAGCCGGCGAGGGTGGCCACCGGCGCGCCTCGCGAGATCAGGGCGGACTTACCGATGGCCCGTGCGACCGTTCGGCGGCTGCCGACGCGTGCCGCCGCATCCTCGTCCGCCCACCGCTCGGTCGCATAGGTGACGGCGGTACGCAGCGGGCGCAGGAACGGGTTGGCCCGGGCCGCCAACTGCGCGACGAGCAGGTAGCGGTGGTGCCGGCCCGCCAGGTGAGCTCGCTCGTGGGCGAAGAGCGCCCTGCGCTCAGCCGACCTCAACCCATCGAGCATGCCTCGGCTGACGACCACACGGTCGAGCCGGCCAGGCAGCGCGTACGCATACGGCGCGTCATCGGGGAGGACGGCGACGGAAGTGGCTCGAGGCAGCGCGCGGAGCGCCAGGTCCGCCCGTCGACGAACCTTCCGATGACGCCAGAGGGTTCGCCCGCAGGCGACGACCACGACGAGGAGCGCGGGGATGGCGATCCGTCCGGCGATCTCGTCGTACGGCACCGCCTCCCGCACCTCGGGGTCCGACCAGGCGTCCGGAAGCGGGTTTCCCGGGAGTTGCGCGGTGCCGACCACCATCAGCAGCCCGAGGCACAGGGTGCTGCACACGCCCAGCACGGCGGCGACACCGGCCAGCAGCCGGGTCGCAGTGCGCGGGTGCAGATGCTGTTCGGCCAGCCTGGCAACCGGCCACGCGGTCAGGGGCAGGACGAGCGGCAGGAAGACGAAGACCCCCATGGCGTCAGCCCTCCCCCTCCCCTTCCGATTGCGCGAGCAGGTCGCGCAGCAGCCGCTCGTCAGCGGAGGAAAGAGTCGTCACGAAGCTCGCGAGGACAGCCTCCCGATCACGTTCCCCATCCAGCACCCGCCGCATCCGCAGTGCGGCGAGCCCGGCCTCGTCGGCGACGGCCGTCCATTCGAAGGACCGGCCGGCTCGCTCCCGGGAGACCGCGCCCTTGGCGTGGAGGCGGGTCAGAATCGTGATGACCGTGGTGTACGCGAGGTCTCCGCCGAGCCGCTCCTGCACCCAGCCCGCCGTGACCGGCCGCTCCGACTGGAGCACGGCAGCCAGTACCTCGGCCTCCAGCTCGCCCTGGCCACGGCGCCGCGTGGAGTGGCCGGCACCGTCTCTGTTCCGGTCCGTCATGCCGTCAACCTCCCGCCTGCCCACGCTCGGCATCAGTGAACTCCTGGGTGGGTCCACCCGCCACAGGAGCGGCTCATCTTACTGAGACACCACGCATGCGCCCGCTTCCGTTTCCCGGGACGCCGCCTACGCATCCCGCCACCGTTCATGGCGCGTCCCAGGCTGACGCCGCCTACCTTCATTTTCTACGCCACTGTAGATTTGAGCACCTGGACTCGGGAAAGGGATACGACATGACCGTGAGCCTCGCCAAGGGCGGCAACGTCTCACTGAGCAAGGAAGCACCGGGGTTGACCGCGGTCATCGTCGGCCTGGGGTGGGACGTCCGTACGACCACCGGGGCCGGCCACGACCTCGACGCAAGCGCCCTCCTGCTCGACGAGACCGGAAAGGTCGCCTCCGACGGCCACTTCGTCTTCTACAACAACCTCACCAGCCCCGACGGCTCGGTCGAGCACACCGGCGACAACCTCACCGGTGAAGGCGAGGGCGACGACGAGGCCATCAAGGTCAACCTGGCCGCGGTACCGGCCGACATCACAAAGATCGTCTTCCCCGTCTCCATCCATGACGCCGAGAACCGTGGCCAGAGCTTCGGCCAGGTCCGCAACGCCTTCATTCGCGTGGTGAACCAGACCGGCGGCGCCGAACTCGCCCGCTACGACCTCTCGGAGGACGCCGCGACCGAGACCGCGATGATCTTCGGTGAGCTCTACCGCCACGGCGCCGACTGGAAGTTCCGCGCCGTGGGCCAGGGATACGCTTCCGGGCTCGCCGGCATCGCCACCGACTTCGGCGTCCACATCTGACCCGAGCGGGGAGAGGAAACCATGTTCGGAATCAGCGAGATAGCGATCCTCGTGATCGTTGTCATCGTCCTGCTCGGCGCCAAGAAGCTCCCGGAGCTGGCCCGCAACGCCGGCAAGGCGGCTCGCATCCTGAAGAGCGAGGCCAAGGCGATGAAGACCGAAGACGGCGCGGCACAGGAGCAGCAGGCGTCGTACGAGGTCAAGCAGACTCCGCCCACCGACGCGAAGCCGACGGCGGGCGGGACCCAGCCGAACGCACCGCGGTCGTCTGAAGGCCCCCGCTCCGGCCCGACCGCCGGCTGACGGCTGCCTCACTGGTCGGTCGGGAAGGCGCTTCAACCCGCTCGTTCCGACCGACCCGCTGCGGCGGCCGATCCCGCCCAGTCAGGTCAGCGCCGACGCATCCGCCCGCAGCAGAACCTCAGGTGTGCGACATCCCGTGGGGCTTCTCCGAGCGATCAGGTGAAGGAGAGGGGCCCGGTCAGCGCTGGTCGCCGCCGCGTACGACTGGGAGCCGCCCGTCGTGCGACCGTACTGAACTACGTCTGCTCCGTGGACTGTTGGGCGGCCTCGCGATCGCAAGGAGTCGAACTGCTCCCGCTCGCACTCGGCGGCCTGCTCATCGCCACCCTCGGTGCGCTCCTGCCCGCCGGCTCAGCCGCCAGAGCCCGAACGGCCACGGCCCTGCGCACCGAATAGGCGGTCAGGTTCGGGCTCGTGCCGACGACCCCCACCGCAAGGAGCGGTGGGGGTCGTCGGCTGGTCCACTCCTTCATCTCGGCCGAATGTGAAGGGATGAGGGGGGGCACCCTGAGACAACCCTGAAATGCGCGCCTGTCGAACCTGAGATGTGTCAGGAATCTTTGACAGGTGTCTGCGGGGCCTGTCAGCCTGAACTGACAGGTACGGATGAAGGGGGTCGAGATGACCGGTGTCCCGCCCTTGGGTCCGGCTCCGACCGGGGACGAGCTGCTCAAGATCCTCGGCGCGCTGGGGAATCCCCACCGCCTGCGGATCGTGGCCGCACTCGCCGGCGGGGGCCGGAACTACGTCAGCCGGCTCGCCCGCGAGCTCGGCATCGGCCGCCCCCTGCTCCATATGCATCTGCAGCGTCTGGAGGCGGCCGGGCTGGTCAGCGGTTCGCTGGAGCTCGCGGACGACGGCAAAGCGATGAAGTTCTTCGATGTCACGCCGTTCGCCTACGCGCTCACGCCTCATGTCATAGCGGAGGCCGCCCTGACGATCACCGAGGAAGAGAA
Source organism: Streptomyces sp. NPDC001927 (assembly GCF_053594455.1). Taxonomy (NCBI): domain Bacteria; kingdom Bacillati; phylum Actinomycetota; class Actinomycetes; order Kitasatosporales; family Streptomycetaceae; genus Streptomyces; species Streptomyces sp. NPDC001927. Next base: position 563,158 of record NZ_JBSFEN010000001.1, read on the forward strand.
GCAGAACCCCGTGAAGGACACGCAAGACACGAAGGACACGAAGGAGACGGCGCGATGAATGGAGCGGACTGGGCGGGAGTGGTCGGCGCCGCCGGTGTCTTTCTCCTCCTGATCACGGTCGTGTGGCAGGTCGCCGCGACCTGGCGGGCCCGCATGCTCGCCGCCCGCGAGGAGCAGTACCGGCAGCTCTCGGCGAAGTACGCCGCCCTGTTGGAGGACAACGTCGAGCTGCACCGGCGCACGCTGGAGGAGCTGACACAGGCCCGGGCGTCAATCGCGTCGATGGAGAAGATGATGCGCTCCATCGAGTAGCGGCACCCCCGAGCCGTACGGCCGGGAGCGGGAACTCCCGGCCGTACGCATGGAGAACACAACCCGGGCACATCCCACGCCACGGCAGGTCGCCAAACCATCACGCCGCGGTGCGGGACTCGTGCGCCCCGAACTCCACACTCAGGAGATTACTCATGAACGCGCTGCTCAAGCGCATGACCGCCGCCCCGGCCGGCCGGCGCTCGAAATGGCTCGTACTGGCGGCGTGGCTGATCCTCGCCGTCGCGCTAGGCCCGCTGGCCGGGAAGCTCGGTGAGGTCGAGGACAGCAGCGCCAACGCCTTCCTGCCGCGGGGGGCGGAGTCCGCCCGGGTCAACACCGAGCTGGAGAAGTTCCGTACGGATCCGAAGGACGCGGTGATGCCCGCGGTCGTCGTGTACTCCGGCGCGGACGCCCGCCAGACGGCGGACTCGGACCTGACTGTCTTCGCTCCTCTCGCCGCCGAAGGCGAGCGGGTCTCGGGGCCCATTCCCTCCGAGGACGGCAAGGCCCTGATGACGGTCGTCCCGCTCTCGACGGAGGACGAGATCACCGACAGGGTCGACGAGCTCCGCGATGTCGCGGGCGCGAACGCCCCGCCCGGCGTCGACGTCCAGGTCGGCGGACCGGCCGGATCGCTCACGGACCAGGTCGCGGTCTTCGACTCACTCGACTCCACCCTGATGCTCGCCACGGGGCTGGTCGTCGCGGTGCTCCTGCTGATCACGTACCGCAGCCCGATCCTGTGGCTCTTCCCGCTGCTCGCCGTCGGCTTCGCCGCCGTGCTGACCCAGGTGGGCACGTACCTGCTGGCGAAGTACGCCGGACTGCCTGTCGACCCGCAGAGTGCGGGCATCCTCATGGTCCTCGTGTTCGGCGTCGGAACGGACTACGCACTGCTGCTCATCGCCCGGTACCGGGAGGAGCTGCACCGGCACGAGGACCGGCACACCGCCATGCGGATCGCTCTGCGCCGCTCCGGTCCGGCGATCCTGGCCTCCGCCGGCACCATCGCCGTCGGGCTGGCGTGCCTGGCCCTCGCCGACATCAACTCCTCCCGGTCCATGGGCCTGGTCGGCGCGGTCGGCGTGCTCTGCGGATTCCTGGCGATGATCACCGTGCTGCCCGCACTGCTCGTGATCGCGGGCCGCTGGGTCTTCTGGCCGTTCGTGCCGCAGCACGGCACGCCGGCGCGCAAGGCCCGGACCGTGTGGGCCCGGGTCGGAGCGGCTGTGGCCCGCCGTCCGCGCTGGTCCTGGATGATGTCGGTCGCCGTCACCGGCGTCCTCGCACTGAGCGCCGTCGGGATCGACATGGGGCTGCGGCAGGCCGACATGTTCCAGGACAAGCCGGAGTCCGTGGTCGCCCAGGACCGGATCTCGGCGCACTTCCCCTCCGGGTCCTCCGACCCGGCGAAGGTCGTCACCAAGGCGGATCGGGCGGGCGAGGTGAAGGCTGCGGCGGCAGCGGTCGAGGGCGTCTCACGCGTCGAGGACGGCGAGCGCACCCAGGACGGCGAACTCGCCACCCTCGCCGTCGTCCTGGCGGACGCGCCCGACAGCCAAGGGGCCAAGGACGCCGTGGACGCGGTGCGCGAGGCCGTGCACACGGTCGACGGGGCCGACGCGCTCGTCGGCGGTACGACGGCCCAGACGCTCGACACCCAGCGGGCGGCCGACCGCGATCTGAAGACCGTGATTCCGGTCGTCCTCGCCGTCGTCCTGCTCGTCCTGATGTGGCTGCTGCGCTCACTGGTGGCGCCGGTTCTGCTGCTCGCGACCGTGGTGCTCTCGTACTTCGGCGCGCTCGGAGCGTCGAACCTGCTCTTCGAGCACGTCCTCGGGTACGCGGGCGTCGACTGGTCGATCCCCCTGATGGGCTTCGTCTTCCTCGTCGCCCTCGGCATCGACTACAACATCTTCCTCATGCACCGGGTACGGGAGGAAGCCGACCGGCTCGGGCACGCCCGTGGCGTCCTGGAGGGGCTCGCCAGCACCGGCGGCGTGATCACCTCCGCGGGTGTCGTCCTGGCCGCGACCTTCGCCGTCTTCGCGGGACTGCCACTGGTGACGATGGCTCAGATGGGCATCCTCGTCGGCATCGGCGTCCTCCTGGACACCTTCCTGGTGCGGACGGTCCTCGTCCCCGCACTGGCACTGGACCTGGGCCGCTGGTTCTGGTGGCCGGGCCGGCTCTTCCGCGAGCTCGGCGACCGCGAGGACGAACAGCACCAGGAGGTGCAGCGGGCGCGTCAGCCCGCCTGACACTCCGCCCGCATCACGACGGCTCGGGTGATGCCGCCGGGCGCTCGCCGGGAGACCGGCCGCGCAGGCGGCATTCGCCCGTGAAGACGGTGGCGAGATGGTCCCCGAGGGCTGCGAGCACGGCGTCGGCCGGCAGCCCGTCGGGATCGGCGAAATGGTGGGCAGTGAGGCCGTCGGCGTACGCGGCGATGCGCGCCGCCTCCTTCGCCACATCCGCGGACTCGGGGACCTCGCCGCACTCCTGGGCGTTGGTGATCGCCTGCGCGAGCAGCGCGCGGGTACGGCCGAGCGCGGCGGCCTTGGTCGCGCCGAGGCGGGGGTCGTCGGCGGCGCGACCGGTGAAGGCCAGGGCCACCCGCCACTCCTGACGACGCTGTTCATCGAGCGGCATGTACTCGGCGAGGCCATCGAGGACGATGTGCTCAACGCGGGCGCCGACCGCCTCGGAGCGCTCGATCAGGTCGCTGACCCGGCGTTCGATCCTTTCCAGCACGTAGCCGTAGGTGAACAGCAGCATCTCGTCCTTGCTGCGGAAGTAGTGCTGGACCAGGCCGACCGAGATGCCCGCCTCGGCGGCGGTCTTGGCGACCGTCACCGCGTTCAGGCCCTCGGCGGCGATGATCCGGCCCACCGCGGTGGCCACTTGGTGGCGGCGCTCTTCGTGATCGGCTACGCGAGGCATGCCGTAACCATATCGCGGTACGGTAACGTCGCCATCGAAACCGTACAGCCATATGGTTATGGGAGGCGCCATGCGTGCCACTGTTCTGCATGCCCGGATACGGGCATGGATGCTGCTATTACTCATACTCGCGGCCGTCACGACGGCCGGAGTTCCCGCCGCCCGGGCCGCCGACGGCGGAAGATACGCGGAGGTCGACCGCTACGCGGCGGCACAGCGCGAGCGGGCCGACGTGCCCGGCATGGCGCTCGCTGTCGTCGACCGCGACAAGGGCCTGGTCCACAGCCGGACTTGGGGGTCGAACGGGAACGGCGCGCCGATCACGACCCGCACCCCCTTCCTGCTCGGCTCACTGGCGAAACCGTTCACGGCCCTGGCCGTGATGCAGCTGGTCGAGGCGGGGAAGGTGGGCCTGGACGACCCGGTGCGGCGCCATCTGCCGTGGTTCCGCCCCACCGACATCACCGTGCGCCACCTACTCAACCAATCCAGCGGCCTCTCGGAGGACGACGGCTTCGCGCAGTCGGACCGCTTCGACAACACGCCCGGTGGCATCCAGCGCATCGCCCGCGGCCTCGCCGACGTCACCCCCGTGGCCCCGCCCGGCAAGCGCCACGAGTACAGCGCCGCCAACTACATGCTGCTCGGCGCCCTGGTGGAGACGGTCAGCGGCCGCACCTTCAGCGACCGGATGCACGAGTCCGTCTTCGGCCCGCTCGGCATGACCGGCGCGATCACCGACGCCGGCGACGCGGAACGCAGCAGCCTCGCCCCCGGCCACCGGTACGTCTTCGGCAAGCCCTGGCGCCACTCCGCCCCGTTCGACACGTCAGGTGCCCCGTACGGATACGTTGGCGCGACACTCGACGACCTGGTTCAGTTCACGCGAGCCCAACTCGGCGGCGGAGCGGCCTCGTCCGTCCTCTCCCCCGCCGGCTTCCGCCAGATGCACACCGGAACGGTGCCGGTCCACACCTCGCACCGCTACGGACTCGGCTGGCGCGACGACCGCTTCGACGACCTCGGCACCCGCATCGTCTGGCACGGCGGAGCCACCACGGACTACCAAGGCAGCATCGTGCTCGCCCCGGACAAGGGCCTCGCCGTCATCGTCCTGCACAACGCCTACGCCCCGTACAAGGACGAATTCCTGGTCGGCACTGGCCTCGGCGCCATGCGCGTCCTGCTCGGCGCCGAGCCCGAAACGGTAGGTGACGACCCGATGTTCGGCCAGTTGCTCAGCACGCTGTGCATCGCGACCGCCGCCCTCACGGTCGCGACCGGCTGGTCGCTGTACCGTCTGGTCCGCCCGAGGCGCGGCGGCCGGGGGGACAGCCGACGGACCCTCATCGGGTCGGCGGCGGCAATACTCGGCTGCCTCCTCCTCGCGACCACAGCCTTCCTGCTCCTTCCCAGATTCGTGGCAACAGACCTGCGCCAGATCCTCCTCTTCACCCCCGACGCGGGCTACCTCCTCGTGACAACAGGCTCGCTCGCGCTCGCCCTTGCAGTCCTGCGTGGCCTCGCCGGCTTCCAGACGATTCGCAGGAAGGCCGCCCGCAACCGGAACTGATCACCCGGCGGCGCCAACCGCAGGCCTGTCCCCGCGGAAGCGGCTCACCCCTCCCCCGGCAGATGAACCAACGAAGCCGGGAGGGGTGCTCCGGCCCGTCGCCAAGCATGTCGGACCCGGACCGCTACACCTTCTAATACGGCGCGTGAACGCCCGCACGGCTCAAGCAAGGCGTCCCACCAGGGGCAAGGCCTTCAGGAGACGGCGCCCTCTGGGGAGAATGACTCCGCGATGGGGAGCGGCCGGGGAGAATCGGCCACGCAAATCGGCGTCATCATGAATCCTTCGGAAAGACGCAAAGTCGCAGGTCAGAGCTGCTCGCACAGCAATCCGGGCAGGTCAGCGTGTCGAGGGTGACGACTTCAAGAAGATCTCCTCCTGGGCCGCCATCCTCTTCGCCCCCACCCTCGTCGGCACGATCTACGGCATGAACTTCGACAACATGCCGGAGCTCCACTGGGCGGGCGGGTACCCGTTCGCCATTGTGCTGATGGCCGTGGTGTGTACGAGTCTGTACGTGATCTTCAAGAGGCGGGACTGGCTGTAACGGGCGGGCGGGCACCGACCCTGACGGGGCGGTCCGGGTTGGCCGACATGCGTGTGCGGAGGCAGAGGGGAAGATGGGAGATAGCCGACTCGCCACGCTCGGGCGGGCGTGGTGGGCGGAGTGACGACAGGAAGGAACCTGTCATGACCACACAAACGGGCGAGCCCGGCCGGAGAGAGGCGGAGCACGGGAGCGGCTGGCTGCTGTTCGCCGCCGTGATGATGATCTTCGGCGGCATCATGATGCTGCTCGGAGGCATCTCGGCCATCGCGAAGGACGATGTGTTCCTCACGACCCGCAACTACATCTACGCGTTCGATCTCACCGGATGGGGCTGGGTCCATCTCATCCTGGGCATCGTGATCACGCTGGCCGGCGTCGCCCTGTTCTCGGGCGCCACCTGGGCCAGGGTCGTCGGCATCGCACTGGCCGGCCTGAGCATGATCTCCAACTTCCTGTGGCTCCCGTACACGCCCTGGTGGGCGCTGTTGATCATCGCGATCGACGCCCTCGTCATCTGGGCGCTGTGCGTCGCTCCCAAGCCGCTGAGAAGCTGAGGAACGACCGGCCTCACACGAACTCCCTCGTCGTGGACGTGAGGAGCCCACATGTCCGCAAGCCCCACCGGCGCGCAGTGGCAGGTGACCCGCGGCGGACAGAGCGTCGTGGTCGTCCAGTTGGGCGGCGCTCTGCGCGAGTACGCCGTGCACGGGCGAGCGGTGCTCGACGGGTTCGCCGCCGACTCCCCCATCACCGGCGGCCGCGGGCAACTCCTCGTCCCCTGGCCGAACCGCGTGGGCGGCGGACGCTACCGCTTCGGCGGCCGGGACATGCGACTCCCCCTGACGGAACCGGAGAAGAACAACGCGATCCACGGGCTGCTCCGGTGGTCGCTCTGGGAGCTGCTCGCCCGCACCGACGACGCGCTGATCGTCGGCACCACGCTCTGCCCCCAGCCCGGATATCCCTTTCTCCTCGACGTCCGCGCGGAGTACCGGCTGCGGCCGGAAGGGCTGGAGACCGCCCTCTTCGCCACCAACTCCGGTACGCGACCGGCACCTTACGGCGCCGGCCAGCATCCCTATCTGACGGTCGGCACGGACCTCGTCGACACCGCGCTGCTGACCGTGCCCGCCCGGTCCGTCCTGCTCACCGACGACCGAGGGCTTCCGGTCGGCCAGGAGCCCGTCGACGGCACTCCGTACGACTTCCGGGCCGCCCGCCCCATCGGCGAGCTGCGTCTGGACACCGCCTTCACCGGACTGGACCGCGACACCGCCGGCCGGACGGCCGTACGCCTGGCGCATCCCTCCGGGCTACGGGGTGTCGACCTGTGGCTCGGCGAAGGCACCCGGTACGTACAGGTATACACGGGCGACACGCTGGCCGAGCCCGATCGTCGGCGGCGCGCGGTCGCCGTCGAGGCCATGTCCTGTCCGCCGGACGCTCTGCGCAGCGGCACGGACCTCACCGTCCTGGCAGCGGGCTCCACGCATGTGCTCCGGTGGGGCCTCACCCCTTGGGGGCCGCCGTGACGTCCTCCGCACAGCCGCCGGACGCCCCGGCCATGAGCGCGCCCGCATTCCGGGCGCTCTACGACCGCCTGCGGCACCGGGCGGCACCCCAGGAGGGCGAGGACCGCCCCGACCGCACGAGCCCGCGGCCCGGTGCGCTCCGTCATGTGACGGCCGCGCGTGTGGTGGCGGCCGCTGCCGAGGTCCGCCTCGGTCGTACGGTGTCGCTGGCCGCTCCGATCGAGACCGTGGCGGGCCCCGACGACCCCGAGCCGGCCGTCCACCGGATGACCGGGCCGGGCCCAGGTGAACTCGGAGCGGACGGGCTGCACTTCGCCACCGACCGCTTTGCCATGAACGTGCACGGGGACGCGGACAGCCATCTCGACGCCCTCTGCCACGTGGTGTTCGACGGGCAGCTCTACGGCCACGTGCCCGCGAGCAGCGTGACGGCCGAGGGCGCCCGTGCGCTCTCCGTGGACCTGGTCGCGAACGGCATCGTCGGTCGGGGCGTGCTGCTGGACATCCCACGGCTCCGTGGAGTGTCCTGGCTGGAGCCGGGCGACCAGGTGACATCGGACGATCTGACGGCCGCCGAGGCCGCTCAAGGGGTCCGTGTCGGACCGGGGGACCTGCTGTTCGTCCGGGTGGGCCACCGCCTTCGTCGTACAGAAGTCGGACCGTGGAAGGCCGCGACGGCTCGGGCCGGCCTCCACCCGACCGCCCTGGAGTTCCTGGCCGAGCGGGAGGTCGCGGTGCTGGGCGGCGACGGCAACAACGACAGCGCCCCCAGCGCGGTGGCGGACATCGACTTTCCCGTGCATGTCCTGGCCATGCATGCCATGGGCATCCATCTGCTGGACTACCTGCGGTTCGAGGACCTGGTGCCGGTATGCGCGCGGGCGGGGCGCTGGAGCTTCCTGTGCGTCGTGGCCCCCCTGCGGCTGCCCGAGGCCACGGGCTCGCCCGTGAACCCCGTCGCGGTGCTGTGAGCGCGGTGCCCGGTTCACGGGACGGGCTCTCCGGTCGCCTTTCGCGAGCAGGGCGGATACGTTCGAACGGGTGGGACCACTCGGCCCCCGCGTCGGCGGGAAGACAGGGCCTGACGCCCGTCAGTGCCCGTGATCACAAGGACGGTGGTCGCCGTGGGCGACGCCCCTCACTACGACGTGGTCATCATCGGTACCGGTGCGGGCGGCGGCACCCTCGCCCATCGCCTCGCCCCTTCCGGAAAACGCGTGCTCCTCGTCGAACGAGGCGGCTACCTGCCGCGCGAGCGGGACAACTGGGACTCGACGGCCGTCTTCGTCAAGGGCAAGTACCGGGCCCCGGAGTTCTGGCTGGACAAGCACGGCGCCGAGTTCCCGCCGGAGGTCAACTACTACGTCGGCGGCAACACCAAGTTCTACGGCGCCGCCCTCTTCCGGCTGCGGCCCGAGGACTTCGGCGAACTCCGCCACCACGGCGGCCTCTCCCCCGCCTGGCCGATCCGGTACGAGGACCTGGAGCCGTACTACACCCAGGCCGAGCACCTCTACCGCGTCCACGGACGCCATGGCGAGGATCCCGGCGAGGGCCCGGTGAGCGCACAGTACGCCCACCCGCCCGTTCAACACGAGCCGCGCATCCAGCAGTTGAGCGACGACCTCCAGAAGCACGGTCTGCACCCCTTCCACCTGCCGATCGGTGTCGATCTCAGCCAGGAGAACGGAGGGCGGGCCACCCACAGCAGCGTCTGCATCCGCTGCGACCGGGTGGACGGCTTCCCGTGTCTCGTGCGCGGCAAGTCCGACGCCGAAGTGATCTGTGTGGAGCCCGCGCTACGGCACCCCAACGTCGAGTTGGTCACGGACACGCACGTGGTCCGGCTGGAGACCGACGCGACCGGACGCCGTGTCAGCGCCGTCGTCGGCCGACTCCCCGACGGCTCCGAGGTCCGGTACACGGCGGACGTCGTGGTCGTCTCCTGCGGGGCGGTCAACTCCGCGGCGCTGCTGCTCGCCTCGGCGAACGAGCACCATCCCCGCGGCCTCGCCAACAGCTCCGACGTGGTCGGCCGGTTCTACATGCGGCACAACAACGAAGCCCTGATGGCGGTGTCGAAGGAGCCCAACGACACCCGGTTCCAGAAGACCTTGGCCCTGCACGACTGGTACCTCGGCGCGGACGACTGGGACTTCCCGCTGGGCGGGATCCAGATGCTCGGCAAGTCGGACGCCGAACAGATCCACGGCGAGGCCCCGCGGTGGGCGGGTGCCGTGACGCCGGACATGCCGTTCGAGGTGCTCGCGCACCACGCCGTCGACTTCTGGCTGTGCGGCGAGGACCTGCCCCTGGCCGACAACCGCGTCACCCTCGACGGTGACGGGCGGATCCACCTCGCCCTCGACGAGAAGAACAACATCGAGGGCCCGCGTCGGCTGAAGCACAAGCTGGAGGGCATGCTGGGCCACCTGGGCATGCACGAGCACCATCTGCTCCCCCACAGCATCTACCTGCACAAGGGCATGCCGATCGGCGCGACCGCGCACCAGGCGGGCACCGTGCGCTTCGGCACGGACCCGGCCGCCTCCGCCCTCGACGTCGACTGCAAGGCCCACGACCTCGACAACCTCTACGTCGTCGACACGAGCTTCTTCCCGAGCATCGGCGCGGTCAACCCGTCCTTGACGGCCATCGCCAACGCCCTGCGGGTCGGCGACCACCTCATCGCCCGCCTGGGCTGACCGTACCCGCGGCCCGGGTTCCGTTGGACCGATCGGACGAAGATGCGCGGCCCAACGGCCCAAAGACAGTTCTCGGTGCATGCCGTCCGCCGGAGCCGGTGGTTGCGTGACCTCCGTGCTCGGCCGGTGGCAGCCGTGCGGGCACGGCCGCGCAGCGAGGAGGCAGGGCATCGTGGATTCGACCGAGGGAGCACCGCAGGGTGTGATCCCCGCACGTCTGCTGAAGGGTCAGAAGGCCCTGGTCACCGGAGCCAATTCGGGCATCGGCAAGGCCACGGCCATCGGCCTGGGCCGGGCCGGCGCCGAGGTGGTCGTGAACTATGTCGCAGGCCGTGAGGCCGCAGAGGAAGTGGTCGAGGAGATCGCTTCGTTCGGGGTGCGTGCGGCGGCCTACGAGGCGGACGTGTCCAAGGAGGACCAGGTCGAGGCGATGATGGACCGGATGGTCGAGGAGTTCGGGACCATCGACATCCTCGTCGCCAACGCGGGCCTGCAACGGGACGCCCGGCTCGCCGACATGACGCTCGCCCAGTGGCAGAAGGTCATCGACGTCAACCTCACCGGTCAGTTCCTGTGCGCCCGGGAGGCGACGAAAGAGTTCCGGCGCCGTGGCGTCGTCCCGGAGGTGTCCCGGGCCGCCGGAAAGATCGTCTGCATGAGTTCGGTGCACCAGATCATCCCGTGGTCGGGGCACGTGAACTACGCGTCCTCCAAGGGCGGTGTGCAGATGATGATGCAAACCCTGGCCCAGGAGCTCGCGCCGGAGAAGATCCGGGTGAACGCGGTCGCCCCGGGGGCGATCAGGACACCGATCAACCGCGATGCCTGGGAGACTCCCGAGGCGCGCGAGGACCTGCTGAGGCTCATCCCGTACGACCGGATCGGCGACCCCGAGGACATCGCCCATGCCGTGGTCGCGCTCGCCTCCGACCTCATGGACTACGTGGTGGGAACCACCCTGTACGTCGACGGCGGCATGACACTCTTCCCGGGCTTCGCCACCGGCGGCTGACCGGCCGCCCCACTTCGGACGTCACGAACAGCGAAGGCGCGCATGCCCACCTCGTTCCACCTGCTGGCGGACGCCCCGGCCCAGCTGCTGCCGGCCCGGGAACTCATGGCCTTCACTCTGGCGTCCCACATCATCCTGGTGCCCCTGGGCGTGGCCTTTCCCTTCATCACCCTGGTCATGCACTACCGCGGGCTGCGCCGCAAGGACGCCGCGGCGTTGCTCCTGGCGCGGCGCTGGTCGGCCGTCATGGCGGTGCAGTTCGCGCTCGGCATCGTCACCGGCACGGTGCTCTCCTTCGAGTTCGGCCTGCTCTGGCCGGGTCTGATGGGCAGGTGGGGTGATGTCTTCGGCATCGGGTTCGGCGTCGAGGCCTGGGCGTTCTTCCTGGAGGCCGTGCTCATCGCCATCTACTTGTACGGGTGGCGGCGGCTGAAACCCCGTACGCACTTCCTGCTCGGTCTTCCGCTCCCGGCCGCCGCGCTGCTCGGGGCGTTCGGCATCCTGGCCGCCAACTCCTGGATGAACACGCCTCAGGGCTTCTCCCTCGACTCCGAGGGGAACCCGGTCGACGTCGACGTCTGGAAGGCGATCTTCACCCCGATGTTCGGGCCGCAGTACTGGCACTTCGTCGTGGCGATGGTCATCACCGCGGGGTTCATGGTCGCCGGGGTCTACGCCATGGGCTGGCTACGCGGCCGCCGGGACCACTACCACCGGCTCGGATTCGCCGTTCCGTTCACCATCGCCGCGGTGGCCACTCCTCTGCAGTTCGTCCTCGGCGACTCCATCGCCCGGTCGGTGTTCCACAAGCAGCCGGTGAAGTTCGCCGCCCTTGAGATCGTCTGGGAGACCGACACCCGGGTACCGGAGTACCTCTTCGGGCGCCTGAACGAGGACGGGACCGTCTCGGGCGGCATCAAGATCCCGCTGCTCGACTCGGTCCTCGCCGGATTCAGCCCCGACACCAAGGTGGTGGGACTGACCTCCGTACCGGCGGACCAGCGTCCGACGGCCACCCAGGCGACCATCGCCCACTGGGCCTTCGACCTGATGGTCGTCATCGGCTCCGTCCTGGTGCTGCTCGCCCTCTGGTACGGCCTGGTCTGGCTGAGACACCGGCGACTTCCCGCGTCCCGGTGGTTCTACCGCTCCGCCGCCTGTGCGGGCGTCGCCTCCGTCGTGGCCGTCGAGTGCGGCTGGATCGCCACCGAGGTGGGACGCCAGCCATGGATCGTCTACCAGAACATGCGGGTCGCCGAGGCGGTGACCTCGACCCGCTCCACGAGCCTCTGGATCATGCTCGGCGTGGTGATGGTCGTGTACGTGTTCCTCTTCGGCTCGTTCCTCGCCATCCTGCTCAAGATGCGAACGCGCTGGCGGCTCGCCGACGAGGAACGGGCCGCCGGAGGTACGGCCCACGTGCCGGAGGCGGACACCCCCTACGGGCCACGGGCGCCCCTGCCCGCAGGCGACGCCCCCGCCGCCGGTGGTGGATCGTCCCGGACCGAGGACGGCCGGTCATGACCGCCGACTTCATCGCCGTGGTGCTGCTCGTCGCCGTCACCGCGTACGCCTGCGCGGGCGGTACGGACTACGGCGCCGGGTTCTGGGACCTGACGGCCGGGGGAACGGACCGCGGCAGGCGGCCACGATGGCTCATCGACCACGCCATGGCCCCCGTCTGGGAGGTCAACAACGTCTGGCTGATCTTCGTCCTCGTCCTCATGTGGACCGGCTTCCCGATCCTCTTCCAGACCGTGTTCTCCGCGATGTGGCTGCCGCTGGCGCTCGCCGCCGTGGGCATCGTCCTGCGCGGAGCCGGCTTCGCGTTCCGCAAGCCCTCGCGGCGGCTCGTCGGCCGACGGCTGTACGGGGCCGTGTTCGCCGTCTCCTCGCTCGTCACGCCGTTCTTCCTCGGTGCCGCGGTCGGCGGGATCGCGTCGGGACGGGTGGCACCGGGCACGGCGGCGTCGACGGACGCCTGGTCGAACCCGACCTCGCTCACGTTCGGTCTTGTGGCCATCGCGACGACGGCCTTCCTCGGCGCGGTGTTCCTGACGGGAGACGCCCACCGGTTCGAAGCACCCGATCTGGTCGGCTACTTCAGGCGCCGGGCGCTGGGCTGCCTCGCCGTCCTCACCGTCCTGGCGGTGGTCACCGGCTTCGTCACGCACGAGGACTCCCCGTACGTGTGGCACGGACTCACCCACGGCCTGGGGCTGCTCTTCGTCGTCATGGCCGGGGTGGCCGCCCTCGCCACCACCTGGCTGCTCCTGCGGCCGCCGGGCATGTGGATGCGCGTCACGGCGGTCGGGGTCGTCGCCTCCGCCGTCGTCGCCTGGGGCATGGCCCAACGCCCGTATCTCCTCCCCACGTCGCTGACCGTGGCCGATGCCGCGGGCGCGTCCGCCACGCTGACATGGCTGGCGATCGTCACCCTGGTGGCCCTGGTGCTCGTCGTACCGGCGGTCGTCCTCCTGTACTGGCTGGACACCCACGGCGAGCTGGAGGAGCTCACCGACGCCGAACTGCGCGGAGGAAACGGCACGGACGGCGACACCACATCCGGCGGCTGAGCTCCCGTACCCGCGCGGGACACCCGCCTCACGTCCGCATCCACGCAGGACATCCCCTCAAGCCCGGACTCCGACGGAGGAACCGCTGTGACCGACGACGAGATCCTGCTCGGACTCGCTCTGACGGTGGTGCTCGCCACCGGCTCGCAGATCCTGGCGAGCAAGCTGCGCGTCCCGGCCCTGATCGTCCTGCTGCCGGTCGGCTTCGCCGCCGGCGCGATCACGGACGTCATCCACCCGGACAGGTTGATCGGGCCGACCTTCTCCGCCCTCGTGTCGCTGGCCGTCGCGGTGATCCTCTACGACGCCGGGCTCGGCCTCGACCTGCGCAAACTCACCGGCCGCACCCGGGGGATCGTAGGACGACTGCTGGTGTACGGGGTGCTGCTCACGTTCCTGGTCACCGCATCGGTGTCACCCGCGATGTTCGACATGCCCCTCAGGGTCGCCTCGATGCTCGGCGTGATCCTCGTCGTCTCGGGTCCCACCGTCGTGGGTCCGCTGCTCGACTTCGTACGGCCGAACGACAAGGTGCGGCGCATCCTGATCTGGGAGGGGACGCTGACCGACCCGATCGGCGGCATCCTCGGCGCGCTCACCTTCCACGCCATCGCCACGACGCACCAGATCGACATCGGCCGGGGCTACCAGCTGGGCCAGTTCGCCATCAGCCTCGCTGTCGGGCTGGTCGGCGGGGCCGTGGGAACCGCGCTGCTGTGGTTCACCCTGCGTACCCTGAGACTCGGCGAGACCCTCGGCACGCTGGCCCAACTCGCCACCGTGATCGCGGTATCGGCGGGCTGCGACATCGTGCGCGACGACACGGGGCTCATCGCCGCGATCGTCACCGGGCTGGCCGTCGCCAACATCCCGGGGTTCGACATGCCTGCTCGGCGTCCCTTCTTCGCGACCCTGGTGCAACTGATCATCGGGCTGCTGTTCGTCTCCATCTCCTCCACCGTCACACCCGCGTCCCTGGTGCCGGTGCTCCTTCCCGCGCTCGCCCTCATCGCGATCCTCGTCCTGGTGGTGCGGCCGCTGGTGGCCTTCGGGGCGACAGCGCACTCCGGACTGGCCCGGGGGGAGCGGGCCTTCATCGGGTGGATGGACCCGCGAGGCATCGTCGCGGCGGCCACGGCCTCGGCCTTCTCGGCCAGCCTGGTCGAACGGGGGGTGAGCGGGGCCGGGAGGATCCTTCCCGTCACGTTTCTGGTGATCGTGGGAACCGTTCTGCTCTACTCGCTGACGGCAGCCCCCATGGCCAGACGGCTGGGCGTCGTCAAACCGACGGGCACGCGGATCCTCCTGGTGGGTGGGGAGCCCTGGGTGGTCGACCTGGGACGGGCCCTGCGGTCCGCGGGTCTCGAGGTCGTGATGTGGGCGGGACTCGACGAGGAGCGGGCCCTGATCAAGGCCGCCGGGATCGACCTGGCCAAGGGCGATCTGCTGGCCACCGCCATCAACCCCGGGGCGCGACTCGAGGGCGTGACGGCCGTGTTCCTGGCCACCGATGACGACGACTTCAACGCGCTCGCCTCCGTGGTGATGCAGGACAATGTCGAAGGGCCCGTCTACCGGGTCGGACCGCCGCACGACAGCCACGGAGTCGTAGCTCCGTACACCGGTGGCGACATCCTCTTCGGCCGTTCCCTCGTCCGGCACGTCCTCGCGGAGCGTTACGAGCGGGGCGCCCGGTTCGTGGTGCAGCCCGCGTCCGCACCACTGCCGGCGGATCATCACACCTTGTTCGTCGTGCGGGCGGACCAGACCCTGGACCCGGTCACCGAGCGGAAGGAGACCGTCCCGCGGGAGGGTGACACCGTCGTGCTGTTCGGTACGGTCCCGACGGCCGCAGGGGAGTGAACCGGGGCCCGGGGCCGGGGCCCCGGACGACTAGCGGCGCACGCCTTTGAGCCTCGCGTCCAGCGTGATCGCCGCGTCGATCAGGGCCAGGTGCGTGAAGGCCTGGGGGAAGTTGCCCAGTTGCCGCCCCGTCAGGCCGATCTCCTCGGAGTACAGACCCAGGTGGTTGGCGTAGGTGAGCATCTTCTCCAGCACCAGCCGGGCCAGGTCCGTACGGCCGGCCCGCGCCAGGGCGTCGACGTACATGAACGTGCACAGCGAGAACGTGCCCTCGGAACCGCGCAGTCCGTCGGGTGACGCCTCCGGGTTGTAGCGGTAGACCAGGCTGTCGCTGACCAGCTCACGATCCATCGCCTCCAGCGTGGACGTCCACTTCGGATCCTCGGGGGTGAGGAAGCCGACCGTCGGCATGCGCAGCAGCGACGAGTCGAGCACGTCGTCGCCGTAGTGCTGTACGAAGGCCTGCTTCTTCGGGTCCCATCCTCGGCTGAGGACCTGCCGGTAGATCGCGTCACGTGCTTCGACCCAGCGGCCACCGGCCGCGGGACGGCCGTCGTCGTAGGCGATGCGCAGGGCGCGGTCGAAGGCCACCCAGGACATCACGCGGCCGTAGGTGAAGTCCTTCCGGCCGCCGCGGGTCTCCCACAGTCCTTCTCCGGGCTGATCCCAGTGGTCGACGAGCCAGTCGAGGAGCGTGTGCAGGGCGGTCCAGCCCCCGGTGTCGAGATGCATGCCGTGCCGGTGCGCGAAGTAGATGCTGTCGAGCGCCTCACCGTAGATGTCCAGTTGCAGCTGGCTCGCCGCCCCGTTGCCGATGCGGACCGGTGCCGACCCGCAGTACCCCTCCCAATGTTCCAGCGTCTCCTCGACGAGGTCGGAGGTGCCGTCGACGCGGTACATGATGTTCAGTGGCCCGGTGCCGTTCCCCTCGCCGGCCTTCTCCTTGACGCGGTCGTGCAGCCAGCCGATGAACGAATTCGCCTCCTCCGTGAACCCGAGCCCCAGCAGCGCGTACACCGAGAACGAGGCGTCACGGATCCAGGTGAACCGGTAGTCCCAGTTGCGCTCGCCGCCCAACTGCTCGGGCAGCCCCGTCGTGGGGGCGGCCACCAGGGCGCCCGTCGGCGCGTACGTCATGAGCTTCAGCGTCACCGCCGAGCGTTCCACCGCCTCCCGCCAGCGGCCCGCGTAGGTGGACTGGCCCAGCCACGAGCGCCAGAAGCCGACCGTCTCACCGAAGAGCCGTTCGAACTCCTGCACCCGGACCACGTGCGGCGGCCCGTCGGGGGACGACTCGACGACCATGCCGCGCTGCTGCCCCGCGTGCAGGGTCAGCGAGAAGCGCAGGTCCTTGTCGGCCGAGAGGATGTTCAGCGGCCGGTCGTCCTGCGGCTCACGGACGGGGTGGACGGCGAGGTCGAGGCCCTCCGAGGTGAACAGGGCCCCCTGCTCCGCGATGTGCAGCCGGTGGGGCCTACGCCCGTAGTCGAAGCGCGGAGCGATCTCCCCCTCGAACGTCATGCTGCCCCGGACACAGCGCAGCATGCGGACCAGGCGGTGCCGGTCCGTGGCCGTCGTGCCGGTCACCGGCATGAAGTCGACCACCTCGCCCGCCCCGGCCTCGGTCATGAACCGTGTCACCAGAACGGCTGTGTCGGGGTGGTAGAGCTGTTTGGTGGTGTACGTCTCCGCGGCCGGCCGGACGGTGAAGTGGCCGCCCTTCCGCCGGTCGAGCAGAGCGCCGAAGACGCTGGGCGAGTCGAAGCGCGGGCAGCAGAACCAGTCGATCGTGCCCTCGGTGGTCACGAGCGCGGCGGTCTGCAGATCGCCGATCAGGCCGTGGTTCTCGATCAGGGGATAGTCGTCCATCATGAGCCCCTCTCGGCCCGGCGGACAACGATCGGACACCGTTGCACGGCGGACGCGGCAGCACCGGACGTCACTCGGTCAGCGTAGGCCGACGCGGTCGGCGCGTCCTGGCGAGGGAGAGTCGCGTGAGGTGGCGGCGCGGGGTTCCGCCGCTGCGCGGGTCCCGGAACGGCTCTACGGTGTGAGGACGGCGGTCCCGTCGAGGTGGCCCGCCGTCTCGTGTGCCTCATGAGCACCGGAGTCTCCGGGTGAAGGGGGCGTGACGTGGGTGTCCTGACGTCCTGGGCGGCCCGGTTCAGGCTGCGGCAATACGTCAAGGCGAGCCTGTGGATC
Source organism: Streptomyces sp. NPDC001927 (assembly GCF_053594455.1). Classification (NCBI taxonomy): domain Bacteria; kingdom Bacillati; phylum Actinomycetota; class Actinomycetes; order Kitasatosporales; family Streptomycetaceae; genus Streptomyces; species Streptomyces sp. NPDC001927. Next base: position 580,429 of record NZ_JBSFEN010000001.1, read on the forward strand.
GTGCCGATGTTCGGCCTCGTCCTCGGCGCCCTGCTCGCCGAACTCGCCCTTGCCGTCGATCGCGCGGACCGCCCGCCGAGCGGCTGGCACTACTCCGCGACGACCGCGAGCGGCGTCCTCACCGCCATCGTGGGGGCGATGGTCGCGCTGCTCGGATTCGTCGTCACCATCGGCGTCCTGGTCGTGCAGCAGGCCACGGGAACCCTGTCACCCCGCTACATGCGCCTCTGGTACCGCGACCGGCTGCAGAAGGCGGTACTGGCGACCTTCACCGGGACGTTCGCGTTCGCCTTCTCCCTGCTGCGCAGCATCGAGGCCGAATCCGTCCCCGACCTCGGTGTCACCCTGGCCGGCGCCGCGGTGGCCGTCAGTCTCGTCCTCCTGCTCATCTACCTCAACAGGTTCACCCACAGCCTCCGACCGGTGGCCATCGCCGAGTTGGTCGCGCAGATGGGACTGGCCGTCTTCACGAGCGGGGCCGCCACGATCCGGTCCGCCGCGCCGCGCGAAGACGCGGCCGGGCCGGCCGACGCTCCGGTGATGCGTATCCGTACCGACCGAGGCGGAGCCATCCAGGCGTTCGACGCCTCCGGGCTCGTCGCGGAGGCCGCGCGCCACGACTGCGTCTTCGTCGTGACCCGGCTGATCGGCGACTTCGTCCCGCCCGGCACCGTGCTGGTCGAGGTTCACGGGGGTACCTCGAAGCCGGACCCGGAACGGGTGACCTCTCTCGTCGCGCTCGGGGCCGAACGCACCATCGAACAGGACCCCGCCTTCGCGCTGAGGGTCCTCGTCGACATCGCCATCAGGGCGCTCTCCCCCGCGGTGAACGACCCCACCACCGCTGTGCAGGTGATCAACTACATCGAGTCGTTCCTGCACACGGTCGGCCACGCGCGTCTTCCCGGCCGCTATGTCCTGGCCGATCGCCACGGCCATCCCCGGCTCGTCCTGCCGGGGCGGGACTGGGACGCGTATCTCCAGCTCGCCGTGTGCGAGATCCGCGACTACGGCGGCTCGTCCGTGCAGGTCTGTCGACGGCTCCGCGCCATGCTCGACGGTCTGGTCGAGACCCTGCCGCCGCCGCGGCACACCGCTGTGCGAGCGGAGTCGGGCCTGTTGCGGGAGTCGATCGCGCGGGAGTTCACCGACCCGGCCCGCCGGGCCATCGCGGAACAGGCCGACCACCAGGGCATCGGCGGGCGGTACTCCGCGTAGGCCCCCTAGCCCGCCGCAGGGCCCAGGGTGGAGGGGCGGGTTTCCAGGGTCCATGCGTGGCGGCGGACGGTGTCCGCGGCGGTGCGGTGGGCCAGGATGTCGCAGAGGAGTGCGGCGCAGGCGCGGCCGTAGGCGGTGGGGCGCAGGTCGACGGCGGTGATGGGCGGGTTGCTGCTGCGGGTGGCGGTGCTGTCGACGCAGGAGGCCACGAGGAAGTCCTGGCCCGGGGTGCGCCCGAGGGTGGCTGCCGCGTGGAGGACTCCCGGGGCGGCGCCGTCGGGGGCGCAGATGACGGCGTCGACGTCCGGGTGTTCGGCGAGCAGGACCCGGGTCGCCTGCTCGGCCTCCAGGGCGGTGGCCGCGAAGGAGACCGTACGGATCTCCACCGGGACGCCGTGCTCGCGTCCCCAGTTCTCGGCGGCGGCGTGCAGGGCGGCGGCCCAGGCCGAGGTGTCGGCGGGTGCGAGGAGGGCGGGGCACCGGGCCCCGCGGTCGCGCACGTGGTCGAGGAGCGCCGTGAGGGAGGCGGAGTTGTCGCAGACGACGGCGCCGGTCGGGGCGGGGGCCGGGCCGAGGTAGCGCTCGCCGGTGACGACGGGGACGCCGGCGCCGAGGAGGGCGGGCACCGCGGCGTCGCCGACCTCCGGGTCGATGACGAGGAGCCCGTCGACCCGCGAGGCGAGCGGCCCGTGCGTGCCGGTGGCCGGGGCGAGGAGGACGACGTCGAGCCCTTCCTCCTGGGCGCGGGCGACCGCCCCGAAGGCGAGGTTCATGTAGTAGTCGAGCCGCGTCGCCGTCTGGGGCAGGTGGAGCCCGACCGCCCCCGTGCTGGCGCGGCGCAGTCGGCGCGCGGCGCTGTTCGGGCGGTAGCCGAGCCGGTCGGCGACCTCCCTGACGTGGTCCCGCGTGGCCTCGGCCACGCGCCCCGAGCCCTGGAGGGCGTCGGAGACGGTGCTCTTGGAGACTCCGGCGGCGCGGGCGACGTCGAGGAGGGTCACGGTGCGGGCGTTCACGGTCGGAAGTCTAGACGTTCGAGGTCAGCCGCACCGGAACGTTCCGGCAGAGCTTCCGCCCCTCCTTGCCGGAACGTTCCGGCGCGGTCTACAGTCCTGAGTGCCGGAACGTTCCGGCAAGGTCCGTGAGTGCGGTCTCGCACCGTGCCGCCCTCCCCCGCACCCGTCTGGAATGTCGCCATGCGTCTGATCGCCGCCTACAACCCGCCCGCCTCCCCCTCCAGGACCCGCCCCGCCGACCGCGCCCCGCTCCGCGTCGCCGCCGTCCAGCAGCGCTGGCACCGGGATCCGGTCGAGCACCGCGCCGCCCTCCTCGAGGGCATCCGGCTCGCGGCGGAGGAGGGCGCGCGCGTGGTGTGCCTCCAGGAGCTGACGCTCTCGCCGTACTTCGCGGTCGCACGGAAGGCCGATCACCCGGCGCCGGCCGCGCCCGAGGACCTCCTGACCGGCCCGACCTTCACCTTCGCCGCCGAGGCCGCCCGCGAGCACGGCGTCTACGTGCACGCCTCGCTCTACGAGCGGGCGCCGGCGCCCGGCGGCGAGGACGACGGCCTCGGCTACAACACCGCGATCCTCGTGGCCCCGGACGGCACGCTCGCCCAGCGGACCCGCAAGACGCACATCCCGGTCACCGAGGGCTACTACGAGGACCAGTGGTTCCGGCAGGGCCCCGCCGGTGACGACGCGTTCCCGCTGGTGAAGGTCGACGAGGCGCACTTCGGCCTGCCGACCTGCTGGGACCAGTGGTTCCCCGAGCTGGCCCGCGCCTACTCCCTGGCCGGCGCCGACATCCTCGTCTACCCGACCGCCATCGGCTCCGAGCCGGGCCACCCCGGCTTCGACACCCAGCCGCTCTGGCAGAAGGTCATCACCGGCAACGCCGTCGCCAACGCCACCTTCATGGTCGTTCCCAACCGCATCGGCGCCGAGAACGGCCTGGTCTTCTACGGCAGTTCCTTCATCGTCGACCCGTACGGCCGGGTCCTCGCCCAGGCACCTCGCGACGAACCCGCCGTCCTCGTCGCCGACCTCGACCTCGACGCCCGCCGCGACTGGCTGGAACTCTTCCCGTTCCTCACCACCCGCCGCCCCGACGCCTACGCCCCGCTGACCGCGACCCCCTGACGGCCACACGAACCGCACCGACAGCCTCAGCCCTGCACCGCCCCCCACGCCCTACCTTCCACCGGGCGGAGCAGGGCCTTTTTCACACCATCGAAGCTGACTGAAATTTCAGCCAGAAAGGGAATCCCATGATCTCCTACCAGCTGCTCACCTCCTCCGGCTCCCCCCTCGGCTCCCCCGGGCGCACCCGGCCCGCCGAACGCGAACCCTTGCGCGTCGGCCTTGTGCAGATGCGCTGGTACGCCGACGAGCGCGAGCACGACGCCAGGCTCCGCGAGGGCGTGGAGTTGGCGGCGGCGCAGGGCGCGAAGGTCGTGTGCCTGCCCGAGCTCACCCGGAGCCCGTACTTCTGCAACACGGACGATCCGATGGCCGACGGCGCGGACCGCTACCTGGAGGACGTGGAGACCGGGCCCACCGTGGCGCTCGCGGCCGAGCTGGCGACCCGGCTCGGCATCACCGTCCACGCTTCGCTCTACGAGCGCGCGGAGGACGGGGGCCTCGGCTACAACACCGCCGTCTGCGTCGACTCCGACGGCCGGCTCATCGCCCGGACCCGTAAGAACCACATCCCCGCCTTCCCCGGCTACCGCGAGGACCTGTGCTTCCGGCCCGGCGACAGCGGGTTCCCGGTCGTCGAGCACGCCGGCGCCCGGTTCGGCTTCCCGACCTGTTGGGACGAGTGGTTCCCCGAGCTGGCCCGCGCCTACTCCCTGGCCGGGGCGGAGATCCTCGTCCACCCCACAGCGATCGGCTCCGAGGTGGACCTGCCCGCCTTCGACACCCGGCCCATGTGGGAGCAGGCGATCAGCGCCAACGGCCTCACCAACGCCCTGTTCATGATCGTCCCCAACCGGGTCGGGACCGAGGGCCGTTCCACCTTCTACGGCTCCTCCTTCATCTCCGACCCGTACGGCCGGATCATGCTGCGCGCCCCGCGCGACACTCCGGCCGTCCTCGTCGCCGACCTCGACCTCGACCAGCGCCGGGACTGGCTCGAGTTCGGCCTCATGCGCACCCGCCGGCCCGAGCTGTACGGCGCGCTCACCGACCCCGTCACCCCGCCTAGGTGATGGAGGTGTCGCCGAGGGAGATCAGGAGGCGGCGCAGTTTGTGCGCAAGGTCCTCGCACTCCTCCCGGTCGAAGAAGGCGAGCATGCGGGCCTCGTTGGCGAGGTGGTCGGCCATGTAGGCCCGGGTGATCTCGTGGCCCCGCTCGGTGAGGCGGATCTTCACCGAGCGGCGGTCGGCGGTGTCGCGGACCCGTTCGACCAGGCCTTTGGCCTCCATCCGGTCGATGCGGTTCGTGATCGCACCGGAGGTGACCATGGCCGCCTTGCGGAAGGCGCCGGCGGTCAGCTCGTACGGCGGGCCCGAGCGCTGAAGGGTGGTCAGGACGTCGAACTCGCCGAGTTCCAGCTGGCGTTCGGCCGCGAACGCGCGGAACTCCTTCTCCAGCGCGACACCGAGACGCTGGAGCCGGCCGAGCACCTCGACGGGCCACAGCGCCTCGGCCAGGTCGGGGCGCTCCCGCGTCCACTGCCCGATGATGCCGTCGACGGCATCGGCCGCGTCGCCATCCCCGTGGCCGTCCCCGATGTCGGCTCCGCTCATGGTCCGTCCCCTCCTCGCGTCACTGCCCCAGAGATTATCTCAACGTTGAATCACTTGACGCTGAACGAGTCGCCCTGCTTTTATCTCAACGTTGAAATAATCAACCTTGAACGGATGCATTCGGGGGTTCTCGTGTCCGCAGCAGTCTCCGCCGTCCCTTCCACCGCTCCAGCGGTGTCCCGCCGGCCGTCCGCGCTCTGGCTGGCGCTCCTCGCCGCGCCCATCGCCACCGGAGCCAACGCACCGGTCCTGATCCTTCCCGACATGGCCCGTTCCCTGGGCGTCTCCACGGCCGGGGCCACGTGGCTGGTCACCGTCTTCGCCTGGTCCATGACCGTGGGAACACCCCTGTTCGCGGCGCTCGTACGCCACCGTGGCCTGCGCGCGGCTCTCGTCACGGGCACGGTCGCCGCGCTCGCCGGCACCGCGCTCGTCGCGGTCTCGCCGTGGTTTGCTCTGACGCTCGTGGGCAGAGCGGCTCAGGCGGCGGGCGGTGCGGGGCTGGTCGCCGTGGCGATGAACCTCGCCGGCTCGACGCGCAGGATGGGGGCGATCACCGCGGGGTTCGGGGTCCTGGGCGCGGTCGGCCCGCTTCTCGGCTCCGCCCTCGCGGCCCTGGCGGACTGGCGCGCCTCGCTGGCCGTGTCCGCCCTGGCCCTCCTGGCGGTCCCCGCCGTCTGGCGCCACATCCCCCGTACCGGCTCGCAACCCACCCCGCACACCACGCCGTTCGACGCGGTCGGGGCCGGGCTCGTCACGGCCCTGGCGTCGGCACTGGTACTGATTCCCATGGCCCCGCTCACGGGCGCACTGGTCGCCGCGGCGGTGGTCGTCCCGCTGACCGTGCATGTCCGGCGCCACCCGGACGGCTTCGTTCCCGCCGCCGTGCTGCGCTCCCGTGCGTTCGTCAGCTCCTCCCTGCTCGCGTTCGCGTTCTCCACCTCCTACTTCATCCTGCTGTTCGCCCTGCCCGAGCTGGCGCGGCGGCACACGGACTGGAGCACCGAGGCCGTCGGTACAGGACAGCTGGTCGCGCTCCTGACCGGCTCCGCGCTCTCGTGGCTCCTCGCCGCGTCGGCCGCGCGCCTGGGCCACCGGAAGGTCCTCACCGTCCTGATCACCCTCGGCACGGCCGCACCCCTCACCGCCGCGTTCACGTCGTGGGGGCCCGCGCTGCTCCTCGCCGCGGCGGCCGCCGTCTTCGTCGCCACCGGCAGCAACGCCACCCTGTCCGTCCACGCCGCCCAGCCCGCCCCGGCCCCCCAACGACCGGCCGCGATCGGCCTCTTCGTCCTCTGCTACCAACTGGGCGGAGCCCTCGGCCCCGCCCTCGCCACCCTCCTCGTCCTGACGTGAAGGACCCTTCAGACCCTTCAGGCGCGGTTCGGGCCGAGTTGGAGCCGACTGTGTCGCATGCGCCGGGCCGCCTCTTCGAGGTCGGCCTGGCGTACGGCTTCCTCCCAGACCGCGAAGGCGAACCAGGCGCCGCACGCCAGCGGCCGCTACTGACAGTCCGGCTGCTGCTCGTCCTCGTCGGTGGCGTACGGGTGGACGTACCGGCCGTCGTCGAGCGGAGCGAACCAGCCGCCGAGGGTCAGTGGCGTGATGTCGTCGTTCGAGTCTTGGTAGAGCCACTCAAAGTCCGTGTCCTCGTACGCCCAGGAGGCGAAGGCGTCCAGGGCGTCCGTGGTGGCGTCGTCCAGGAGGCCGTACAGGTCGAGGGTGGCCTCCGCGTGGCCCAGGAGGAGTTTGAGAGCCACTGCCTCCGCCAGGCAGCCGAGGTGCAGGAAGCTGCCGTCGGTGAAGCGGGTGGTCAGGGCGATCGTGGTCACCAGGAAGCGGCGGGCGAAGAGTTCGTCGTATTCGAGGGCGTAGCGGGGCGGGAGCTCGCCCAGGTGCCACAGTTCGCTGTCGCACTCGGCGACATTGGTCTCCTCCTCGGCAAGGGTCTGGACGTCGTCGTACAGCTCGTCGACGAGGAGTTCCGTGGCGTACACCAGGGCCCCGGCGGCCAGTTCGGCCGTCTCCGGGGCGATGCCGTCGAAGGACGCGGCGGCGAGGGAGGCCAGGCGCGGGGCCAGTGCGCGGATCTGGGGCTCGTGGTCGACGTCCGGGTCCGTCATGCCGCCGCCCGCCGGTGCGTTCGCCGGGTGCGCAGGTGTGCTCGTCGTCGCGGCCGCGCTCGCCTTGTGCTGGGCGCGGCGGGTCTCCAGGTCGCTGGACGGCGCGTTCGGGCCGTCGGCGGCCTCCAGGCTCTCGCGGGTCAGGTCGATGTGGAGTTTGACCTCGCTGCTCTCCACCACCCAGTCGGCGAGGAGCTCCGAGCGTTCCAGGACGTCCTCGGCGACCGAGCCGACGGCATGCTCGGCGATCTCCAAGGAGAGCGCATGGACGAAGACCTTGAGGATCGCCCCGCGCGCGTGGACGGCGACGATCGTCTCCAGGACGTCGATCTCGATTCCGTCGGGTCCCTCGATCGCCTCCACGGAGTCGAACCCGCGCTCCAACAGCGTTGAAGTGCCGACCTGTTGGAGTGCGTCCAACTCCTCCGCACCGTCGGGTACCCGCGCATCCACCGTTACGACGTAGCTCACGTCCGCAAGCGTGCCAGGAACCGGTCCGATTGTTGTCCGGTCGCGCGAAGCCGCGGGCGAAGAGAGCGGGTGGCGACGGCGGTTGCCGCGCCACCCGCTCCACGGTCAGTTCGCGTTCACGAGGTCGTGCGCGGGGACCGTCACGGTGCGCTTGCCGGGGGTGCCGCCGAGGACGATCTTCCGGAGGGCGCTGTTGTTGTCGAGGTTGGTCTCCTTCAGGCGCTTCGCCGGGTTGGCGAGCACCTGGATGTAGTACGTGCCGTTGGGGATGTCCGTGATGTCGAACGACTGGCCCGGCAGGTCCTGGGTGTACGTGTCACCGGAGCCGACGTCCAGGACCTCGCGGACGGAGATGGAGTTCTCCTGGCCGCAGGCGGTGGACAGATCGGTGTTGTACGGGTGCCAGTTGGCGTTCTTAACCGTGTAGTCGACCGCGTCGGTGTTGGCCAGGCAGAAGGCCTCCTTGCCGCTGCGTACCGCTTCCTTCTGGTCCGCCTTCAGGAGCCGGTAGCTGGCGAAGTCGGTGAAGTGCCAGTGCACATGGCCCGGACGCGGGTCCCACTCCATGGTGCCTGTCGGGGTGTAGCCGACCTGCTTGCCCTGGGCGTCGTAGAAGTACTGGTACGCGTCCATCGTGGCCTTGCCGGGCGACCGGAAGCCGTCCACGACGAGCTGGGCCGGACCGGCGTTCCACACGTTGGCGCTGAAGGCCAGGTAGTCCTTGCCGGGGATGTCCTCGGCGCCGTCGCTGATGACGATGCCGTAGGCCGGCAGCGAGCGCAGGTCCGGCTTGGGGACGTCCGCCGGGACGGAGGCCTTGCCGGTGGGCCGCTGGGACATCGGCTTGAGGGCGGGCGCCTTGCGCGATCCGTCGGTCTGCCCGGCGGTGTCGCCCGTCTGCAGCCGCATGTCCGCGCGCGCGGCCTGCTGCTGCTTCTTCAGCGCCCAGGGCAGGGCCGGCGGCGCGGCCTTCAGCGGGCCGTGGCCCACGTTGTACGAGACGCCCGCGCCGCTGGTCTCCGGCGCGCCGGCCTGGGCCGGCGTCGGGGCGTGACCCGCCCCGTGCCCGGCGTGTGCGGACGGGGCCGGGGCCTGGGCCGGGGCCTGGTGACCGGCGCCGTGTCCGGCGTGCTCGCCGGCGGCGGCCGAGCGGGCGGCCGCGCCGCCGCGGCCCTCCTCCCAACTGCGCTCCTCGACGGTGACCTTCACCGTCGCGGGCTTGTCGGCGATGCCGAAGAGGTCGCGGTACTTCTTGGCGACCCCGACCTTGGCCGTGTACGTACCGGCGGCGAGCTTCACCGGCTGGGTGTAGGAGCCGGCGTAGGTGTTGGACGCCCACCCCTTCTCGACGCCCCACACGGAACCGAGGGTGAAGGGGTTGGTGGGGCAGCTCTCCGGATACTTCGAGGTGGCGGGCGCGTCGGCCCGGACCCGTCCGCTGGCGTTGTTCGGACAGAAGCTCTCCGTCCGGGTGACGACCTTCTTGCCCGCCTTGTCGGTGAGGGTGATCTCCGCGAAGCCGGGCAGCCCGGAGAAGTCCTTCACGGTGCCCAGGGGCAGCGTCTTGGACGTCGCCTTGCCGCCGTTGAACACGGTCTGGGTGATGGTCACCGGGTCCTTGTAGGACTTCCGGGTCACCTTGAACTCCAGCGGAGTCCCCTCCGCGGTCAGGTAGGTGCCCAGGTCCAGAAAGACGCCCGGCTCCTCCTTCCACGAGGTGAGCGTGACCGATTCGGTCGCGGCGATCAGACTCAGCTTGGGCCCCGTCGCGGCCTTCGCCTGATCCGGCGTGGCGGCCATGAAGCCGGCCGTCACCGCCATGGCGGCGACGGCCGTGGTACCGGCGAGCAGCGGACGCCGCAGCCGGGTGGTGCGCTTGGTGGTCATCGTTCCCTCGTCCTCCGGATGCTGTGAGAAGGAAGCGGACAGCGGGCCACCCGGCCGAGCGGGACAGGGACGGACTCGCGGTCCGTACGGTCCGGCCGGCGCGGTGAGAGGCACTCGCTGCGCCCGTGGGGAGAGAGGAGGCGGAGGGATGCCGGGTTGTCCGGGGGGTCGAAATGGTCGGGATGTTGGCCGAATAGTGCCGCCCGACACGGCCGCGTAGGCGAGCCGCGCCCGCGCTCGCCTACGAGGCGGTGCGCCGCGTCAGGGGCGGGCGGCCAGGGCCTCGACCTCGAAGAGCACGTCGGGCGTGGCCAGGCTCGCGACGCCGATGAGGGTCTGCGTGGGCGGATTCTTGCTCCAGACCTCCTGTACGGCCCCGGCGATCGGGCCGAGCTTGCTGACGTCGTGGTTCACGACGTACGTCCGGAGCTGGACGACATGGCTGAGGTCGAGGCCATGGGCGGCGAGGGCGACGCCGATGTTGTGGAACGTCCGCTTCACCTGCTCGGCGAAGTCGGTCGAGACGACCGCGCCGTCGGGGCCGGATCCGTACTGGCCCGCGACAAGCACCAGTTCCGTACCGGCGGGGACGGTGGCGGTGTGGCTGTAGCCGAACGGGACCGGGTCGTGCAGGCCGTCGGGGTTGACGAAGGCGTGTGCCATGCGGGTGTCACCTCGTGTGTGTGAGGGGGCGGTTGGGCTGTGTGGTGTGGTGTGGTGCGTTGGATTGCTTCGCTTTGCTTTGTGGGGAGAGCCTCGCAAGCAATCACGACACCGTCTGTCGTGTATCCGGTAGCGTTTTCGCCGTGCGCGCCGATCGGTTGGTCTCGCTGGTGCTGTTGCTGCGGCAGCACGGTCGGTTGTCCGCGGCCACCCTGGCCCGCGAGCTGGAGGTGTCCACCCGGACTGTGCTGCGCGACATCGACGCGCTGTCCGCCGCCGGTGTCCCGGTCTACGCCGAACGCGGTCGGCACGGCGGTTTCGAGCTGCTGCCCGGCTTCCGTACCGAGCTCACGGGACTGAACCACGACGAGGCGCTCGCCCTGTTGGTCGCCGGATCGCGGCGCGGCGCCCAGGTGTTCGGCCTCGGATCGGCGCTCGCCTCGGCCATGCTGAAGGTGGTCGACGCGCTGCCCGCCGGCTATCGGGCCACCGCCGCAGGCGCGGCTCAGCGGCTGCTCATCGACCCGGAGACCGACCTCCTCTCGCGCCGGCTGGTCGCCGAGGAGGTCCCCGACAGCATCGCGGCCGAGGTGCGGAGCGCGGTGTTCGCCGGACACAAGCTGCGCATCCACTACGCGGCCGTGGACCAGCCCGCGAAGTGGCGCACGGTGGACCCGATCGGCCTGGTCACCGTGCGCGACCAGGGCTACTTGCTCGCCACGCGCTCCGGCGCGGACCGCACCTACCGGCTGTCCCGCATCCTGGCCGCCGAGGAACTCGAAGAACCGGCCCAGCGACCGGACCGGGTCGACCTGGACCGGGCCTGGCAGGAACGCAGCAGGCAGTTCAGGACCGGCGGCGACCAAGTCACCGTGCTGGTACGGATACACCCGTCCCGGAGGGACGACCTGGTGGGCACCGCGCTCGCCGTCCTCGGCGAGGAAGCAGACGCGGCAAGCGAGTGGCTACGACTCGAGGTCACCTTCCAAGACCCGCGTCACGCCGAATGGGCGGTGTGGCAACTCGGCACGTACGCGGAGGCCTTGGGGCCGCAGTGGTTGCGCGATTCCCTGCGCGAGCGCGCCACCGCCATCGCCGACCGATACGGCGTGTCCTCCGAAGACGCTGGGCACTGACGCGCGCCTCGCATGTCCGGATCTGCAGGGGATTCGTCATGGCGGCCCGGCAGCCCCGCGACTGACGATGGAGGCCGTACGGGGACTCGCCCGGAGACCCCTGAAGTGTTGGGAGACAGCCATGCGTGCCAAGGCAAGGACCCTCACCGCGGTTGTGGCCGCCATGACTTCGGTCGCCTTGCTGGCAGCCTGCTCGGCCGGCGACGCCGAAGCCAAGGCCAACGCCACGTCCCAGGCCAAAAGTGCCCAGGAGAGCAAGAAGACGTCCGCGTTCCTCTCCTTCCCCTCGCCCAGCCTCCCCTGGGAGGAGCTGCCGGAGTCGGGCGGCGTGAAGTACGCGAACGTACGCGGAGACCTCGCGGGGAGCGGCAGCTACGAGGCGTTCGTGCGCTTCCCCGCCGGGAAGGACAACCCGATGCACATCCACACCCAAGACCTGCCGACCGTCGTCCTGAAGGGCACCTTCTACGCGGACATCGACGGGAAGCGCGTCCAGTACCCGGCCGGCTCCTACTACAAGCTCCCCGCGGACAAGCCGCACCTGAGCGGATGCGAGAAGGGAGAGGACTGCCTCCTCTTCCAGTACCAGGACGACCACTTCGACCTGGTGCCCACCAAGACCGGGCGGTAGCCCGGGCGAGCCGCGTCGGGTGTCCGGTCGGGACGGCGACCACCTGCGGGTGCGCGGCACCCCGGACATACTGGACGTGTGCAATCGCCGTCACTGCTCGCCCAAGGACTGCGGGAACGAGCCGGTGAGGCCCTGTTGCAGCGGGTCGCGGGCCCGGCGGCGCACCAGAAGCGCGCCCGTATCCACGGCACGCCGGGGCCTCGATGGTTCGGCCCGGACCGGCCTGTGCGCCGGGTGCACTCCGACGCGTCGATGTACGTCGGGGGGCTCGCGGCCCTGTTGCTCCAGTCCCTCCACCCGGTCGCCATGGCCGCGGTCTCCGCGCACTCCGGCTTCCAGGGAGACCCCTGGGGGCGGCTGCAGCGCACCAGCACCTTCCTGGCCGTGACGACGTTCGGCACCAGCGACGACGCCGAGGCCGCGGTGGGCAGGGTACGGGAGGTGCACGCGCGGGTCGTCGGGCGGACGTCCGAGGGGGTGCCGTACCGCGCGTCCGATCCGCACCTCCTCACGTGGGTGCACATCGCCGAGGCGTCCTGCTTTCTGCGGGCCCACCAGCGCTACGGCCGCCGCCCGCTCGGTACGGCCGAACAGGACGGCTACGTCGCCGACATGGCGCTCGTCGCGCGCCGGCTCGGCGTGACCGACCCGCCCGAGACGATGGCCGAACTGACCGCCCGCCTCGCCGCCTACCGGCCCGAGCTGCGCGGCACCCCGGAGTCCCGCGCGACGGCGCGCTTCCTGCTGGCGCACCCGCCGATCCCCCGCCCCGCACGGCTCCCGTACGCCTTCCTGGCGGCCGCGGCCGTCGCGCTCCTGCCGCGGTGGGTCAGGGCCGCGCTCGACCCGCCGCTCTCCGTCCGCCTCATGCTGCCCGTCGCCCCGCTCGGCGGGCGCGCGATCATCGCCCTGGTCCGGTGGGCGATCCCGCCCCCGCCCCTGCCACCGGCCGCCGGAGCGCCGTCCGCGGCGGGGGTGACCTAGAGTGCGGGTGTGCCGTCGTACAGCATTGGGCAGGCCGCGCAGCTGCTCGGAGTGAGTTCGGAGACCGTTCGCCGGTGGGCGGACGGCGGCAGGCTCGGCATGGAGCGCGACGGGTCCGGCAAGCGCACGATCGACGGGGTCGCGCTGGCCCGGTTCGCGGGAGAGCGCGGCGCCGGGCTGCACGCCGTACCGGAGGACGACGTCCCGACCTCCGTACGGAACTCGTTCGTGGGGATCGTGACCGCCGTACGCGTCGACGACGTGGCCGCGCAGGTCGAGGTGCAGTCCGGGCCGCACCGGCTGGTGTCCCTCGTGACGCGCGAGGCCGTCGAGGAGCTGGCCCTGGAGGTCGGCGTCACGGTCACCGCGCGGGTGAAGTCGACCAGCGTGCACATCGACCTTCCCTGACCGCCATCCCTTTCGGTCAGCGGCAGAGCAGGGCCGCCCGCAGGTCGAGCTTGTGGTCGAGGCGGGACAGGTCGCGGCCGGTGAGGGCCTCGATGCGCTCGACGCGGTAGTGGACCGTGTTGACGTGGAGGTGCAGGGCTTCCGCGGTCCTCGCCCAGGAGCAGTTGTGTGCCAGGAAGACCTCCAGGGTCTCCAGGAGCGTCGCGTTCGAGCCCTTGCCGGCGTCCAGCAGCGGGCCGAGGACGGTGTCCAGGTACGCCGCCCGTACGTCGACGGGGACGCCCGCGAGCAGCGTCCTGAGGTCGGCGAGGTCCGCAGGGCGCGCCACCCGCGCCGCCGCCGCGCCAGCGGAAGCCTCCGATGTCGCCGAGCGGGCGGCCGCGAGGGCGTAGCGGGCCTGGGCGAGGGCGCTGGGGAGTTCGGCGGGGCCCGGGACGGGGTCGCTGACCCCGGCGTGCAGGGCGGCCCCGGGGCGGCAGGCGTGGAGCAGCGGCCACACCTCGCCGAGCCGTGCGGGTACCTCCCCGCCCGGGTCCGGCTCGTGTGCGAGGACCGCGACGGCCTCGCCCTCCACCCGTCCGGCGACGGCGAAGGCGACCGTACGCTGGTGCTTCAGGCCCTCCGCGAGGGCCGCGGCGGCGTCGCCCCGCTCGTCCGGGTTGTCCGAGGCCGCGACCACCACGGTGTACGCGGCGGCGCCGGCGATGCCGCACGAACGGAGCGCCTCCTCAAGGGCGTTCACCTCCCCGTACGCCGCGCCCACCCGGGTCACCAGCTCCTCGTGGGCCTGCCGGCCGGGCGCCGCCCGCAGGTCCTGGCGTCGGCGGTGGCGGCCGACCAGGTCGCCGATCTCGTGCAGGATCCGGGGCGGCACCTGGCCGTCCTCCGGCAGGTGCAGGTACCAGGTGTCGAAGACGCTGTCGTCGGCCTCGATCCGTACGGTCGTACCGAGCCGGCCGCGCAGCGCCTCCGCCGCGCGCCGGGCGGGGAGTTCGGGCGCGGTCGCGGTCCGGGCGACCGTACGCCCGCTGCCGGTGAGCAGGTGGCAGTCGGGCGTGCCGAGGTGGGCGAAGGACAGGTCGAGGAGTTCGGCCGTCGACGCGCCGCGTTCCAGGGCGCGTTCGAGGTCGACGCGTACGTTCTCGGGGAGCGCGTAGTGGTCCGTGGGGCGGCGGCTGAGCTCGCCCCACTGGCGGAGGTAGACGGCCTCGGTGATGGCCCGGAAGCTGGTGTGCGCGGGCACCGCGAGCAGCGCGACGCGGTGCTTCCGGCAGGCGTCCGCCAGTTCGGCCGGCACCTCGCCGTGCGTCTCCTCCCCCGCGAGCAGGGCCACCGCGCCCGCCTCGCGCAGGGCGGACACGAACCGGTCGGTCTTGACCGGATCGCCCTCGCGGGCCCACCACACGAGGCCACTGAGGACGATCTCGCCCGGCTGCAGGAACCGGGCCGGGTCCTCGAGGTCGGTCGCCGTGACGCCGCCGATCTCCTGGCCGAGCAGGGCCTCTTCGCCCCAGACGAGGGAGAGGTCGAGACGGTCGAGACGGAGAAGGTGATCGACCTGCATACGGGACTCCTTGTCGTACTCGCGGACGAGGCCGCACCTCACATTCACCAAGCGGATGAGGGTTCCGTCATCGTAAGTGCGAAGTCAAAGTGACGAAACACCTCTCGAATGTGCCGAAGGGCCAGGCCTCTCCCGTCCGAGGGGTGAGACGCCACCCCTCCCTCCCCGTACCTTTCTCCAAGCCCACTCTCATCCGCGATGGAGAGTCACACGAGTTTGTTGCAGATGAGAGCCGGATCGCCCTACGGTGTCGCACATGCAGTCCTACACCATCGGGCAGGCCGCACGGCTTCTGGGCGTGAGCCCCGACACCGCGCGGCGCTGGGCGGATGCGGGCAGGGTCGCGACGCATCGCGACGAGAGCGGGCGGCGCGTCATCGACGGCAAGTCACTCGCCTCGTTCTCGACGGAGATCGCCCAGGGCGGGGGCGAGGACGACGCGTCCTACACCTCCGCCCGGAACGCCTTCCCGGGCATCGTCACCGGAATCAAGCTCGGCGACATCGCGGCCCAGGTCACCATCCAGGCCGGCCCGCACCGGCTGGTCTCCCTCCTCACCCGCGAGGCCGTGGAGGAACTCGGACTGGAAGTCGGCATGCAGGCCACCGCCCGCGTGAAGTCGACCAGCGTGCACATCGACCGCACCTGAACGCACCCACCCCGGCCGTCGGCGCGACCGGCCCCCGCCGCATCTTCCGTTCGTCCCCAAGGAGTTACGACCCTCATGTCCTTCACCCTCACCCTCACCAGACGACGTGCCGCCGCTGCCGCCCTCACCGCGGCCCTGCTCGTCCCGCTCGCCGCGTGCGGCAACGACGACACCAAGAAGGACACCGGCGGCTCCACCGCCTCCGGCTCCGCGAGTGCCGCGCCCAAGGCCAACCTGACCGTGCTCGCCGCGGCTTCGCTGACCAACGTGTTCAAGACGGCCGGCGCCGCGTACGAGAAGGCCAACCCGGGCACCAAGGTGACGTTCTCCTTCGCCGGCTCGCAGGAGCTCGTCGCCCAGGTCTCGCAGGGCTCGCCCGCCGACGTCCTGGTCACCGCCGACACCAAGAGCATGGACAAGGTCAAGGCCGACACCGGCACCCCGGCGATCATCGCCAAGAACCGGCTCGTCATCGCCACCGGCGAGGGCAACCCGCACAAGGTCGACGACCTGAAGGACCTCGCGGACACCAAGCTCAAGGTCGTTCTCGCCGCGCCCGAGGTCCCGGCGGGCAAGTACAGCAAGCAGGTCCTCGACGCCCAGAAGATCACGGTCAAGCCGGTCTCCCAGGAGCCCAACGTCCGCGCCGTGCTCAGCAAGGTCGAGCTGGGCGAGGCCGACGCCGGTCTCGTCTACAAGACCGACGCCGCGAGCGCCGAGGACAAGGTCGACGCCGTCGAGATCCCCGACGCGCAGAACGCCATCGCGCAGTACCCGGCCGCCACGCTCAAGGACTCCAAGAACGCCGAGGCGGCCGCCGCCTTCGTCGCGTGGCTGTCCTCGCCCGAGGGCCAGAAGATCCTTCAGGACGCCGGCTTCCAGAAGCCGTAACGGACCGGGATCGCTCATATCGTGAGGGGCTGTCCGTATCCGGGGGGACGGACAGCCCCTCCTCATGTCTTCTCACTGCGGGGTCATCGATGAAACGAGCAGGCGCGCGTACGCCCGGCGCACGTCCCCCACTGACGCTGGCGCTGCCCGCGTTGCTTGCCGTGGCCTTCCTGACGCTCCCGCTGCTCGGGATCCTCGTACGGACCGAGTGGGGCGAGCTCGCCGACCACCTGTCCTCGCCGGGCACCGTCGAGGCGCTCAAGCTGTCGCTCGTCGTCTCCTTCTGGGCGCTCGGGCTCTCGCTGCTGCTCGGCGTGCCGCTCGCCTGGCTGCTCGCCCGGGTCCCGTTCCCCGGCAAGGCGCTCGTCCGCTCGCTCGTCCTGCTGCCGATGGTCCTGCCGCCCACCGTCGGCGGTGTGGCCCTGCTCCTCGCCTTCGGCCGGCGCGGACTCCTCGGGCCGTGGCTGGAGAACACCTTCGGCATCACGCTGCCCTTCCACACCTCAGGCGCCGTCCTCGCGGCCACCTTCGTCGCGATGCCGTTCCTCGTCATCAGCCTGGAGGGCGCCCTCGGCGGGCTGCGGCCCCGTTACGAGGAGACGGCGGCCTCCCTCGGCGCCTCGCCGGTACGCGTCTTCTTCACCGTCACCCTGCCGATGGTGGCCCCCGGGGTCATCGCCGGCGCGGCCCTCACCTGGGCGCGGGCGCTCGGCGAGTTCGGCGCCACCATCACCTTCGCCGGCAACCTGCCCGGCACCACCCAGACCCTGCCCCTCCAGGTCTACCTGCTGCTCCAGGACGAACCGGAAGCAGCCACCTCCGTCTCCCTGCTCCTCCTCGCCATCGCCATGGGCGTGCTCATCGCCCTGCGCGGGCGGTGGACCGGCACCCCGACCGACCGGGAGCGGCGTCCCGCTCCCCCGGTGGACGCGGAAGCCGAAGCGGAGGCGGGACCTGTCCCAGCGGCCGAGGCGGAGCCCGTTGCCGGACAGCCCGCTGAACGCTGGACCCTGCACGCCGAACTCACCGGCTTCACGCACCTCACCCTCGACGCCGAAGCGGGCACCACCATCGCCGTCGTCGGCCCGAACGGCGCCGGGAAGACCACCCTGCTCCGCGCCCTCCTCGGCCTCACGCCCCGCGCGCACGCCGACCTCACCCTCGGCGACACCGACGTCACCGCCCTGCCGCCGCACCGCCGCCACGTCGCCTGGGTCCCCCAGGACGGCGCGCTCTTCCCGCATCTGACGGCCCTCGCCAACACCGCCTTCGGCCTGCGCGCCCAGGGCGTCTCCCGGGGCGAGGCCCGGCGCGAGGCGCAGGCGTGGCTCGACCGGCTCGGGGTCGGCCATCTCTCGCACCGCCGCCCCGGCCAGCTGTCCGGCGGCCAGGCCCAGCGCGTCGCCCTGGCCCGTGCCCTCGCGGCCAGGCCCCGGCTCCTGGTCCTGGACGAACCGCTCGCCGCGCTCGACCAGACCACCCGCGCCCACGTACGGCACACCCTGCGCACCCACCTCGCGGGCTTCGGCGGCGTCTGCCTGATCGTCACCCACGACCCCGTCGAGGCCGTCTCCCTCGCCGACCGCGTCCTCGTCCTCGACGACGGACGCGCCCTCCAGGACGACTCCCCGGCCGAGGTCACCCGCCACCCGCGCTCCCCCTGGGTGGCCCGCATGCTCGGCCGCAACGCCTGGCCGGGTACGGCGACCCCGGAGGGCCTCGCCCTCGACGGGGGCGGTGTCCTTGTGGCCACCGACCCGCCGCCGCCGGGCACCCCGGCGCTCGCGATCGTCGCGCCCGAAGCGGTCTCCGTCCACCGCGAGAAGCCCGCCGGAAGCCCCCGTAACGTCTGGCCCGGCACCGTACGCGAGATCACCACCAGCGGCAGCCGACTGCGGGTCCTCATCACTTCCGAGGGGGCGCCCGACCTCGTCGCCGAGATCACCCCGCAGTCGGCCGCCGAACTCGGCCTCGGCGACGGCGTGTCCGTCTGGACCAGCGTCAAGGCGACGGAGCCGACGGTCGTTCCGCTCTGATCTCCGACTGGAGATCAGGCAGCCGAGAGGGAGATCTCCGTCGACTTGATCAGGGCGACGACGGAGGTACCGGCGTTCAGGCCGAGGTCCTCGACGGCGTCCTTGGTGATGGCGGCGGTCAGCTCGCCGCCCTGGACGGAGACCTTCACCGAGCCCATGGCGCCGCCCGTCGCCACCTCGGTGACGGAGCCGGCGAGCTGGTTGCGGATGGAGATGCCCGTGACGGGGCCGGTCGCGAGGGCGACCTCGGTGGACTTCACCAGGGCCTTGACCGAGGAGCCCTCGGCCAGGCCGAGGTCCTTGGCGGCGTCGGCGGTGATGGCGGCGGTGATCTCCTGGCCGCCGTCCAGGCGTACCTTCACGGACGCCATGGCCTCACCCAGGGTGACCGCTGTGACGGTGCCGGGGAGCTGGTTACGAATGGACAGGGTCATGGAGCACACGCCTCACATAGCCGGGATCCAGCAGTCGTCACTTCTGTGACCTGCACTGAGACCGACGCTACCCGCGAGAAGATCGCTCGCCGCGAAGGACATCGCATCCACCAGCCGAACGGACGCGATGAGCTCGCGTTTCCAGGAATGTCCCGCTTGATCTTGATGACACGGGAGTTCAGGTGGGTCCCGGGCGGGTCGCGGTCGCGGACCGGTGGTGGCGGCGGCGCTCTCTCAGGGCGTCGGTGGGGCGCCGGTGGACGATACGGAAGCGGTGACTCTCGTGGGCGAGTTCGCGGCCCTCGGCGTCCACGAACCGGCCCGTCACGTCGTACGTCCCGCAGCCCCGCCCGACGGGCAGCCGCTCGGCCGGCAGCTGGACCTCGTACGGCCCTCCGGCCCGGAACCCGCCGAGTACGTTACGGGCGGTGGCGATCGTCCTCCCCTCGTACGACCGCTCCTCCACGAACGTCAGTCCGTCGACCTCCTCGCCGGTACGGAAGGTCAGCGCGACGCCGACGACCGTCCCCTCCGGCAGCTCGACGACGTCCTGCTCCGGCAGGCTCAGGTCCACGGTGACCCGGCCGAACTCGTCCGACACCAAGGCCACATCCATCAATTGGAAGACCGCCATCTCGGACTCACGACCTCTCGCCACGGACGCCCGTCGCGTTCACTCCAGTGGAATCCACGGTACGCCTTGAGCGCGGTCACGCCGCGTGTACAGGGGGCCACGCGACGTGCCGCGCATGGTGGTCGCGCGGCCGGGCAGAGGCTCAGCGAGCCTGCTGCCATCAGCCGGAAGGAGCGTCCGATGGAGTCCGCCCGGACGGTCGAAGGGCTGCTGCGCGAGCACGGACGGACCTACGCCGACGAAGCCGGGATCACTCTCCGTGACACGCCGGCCCCGCTCTACCAGCTCCTCGTCCTCACGGTCCTGTGCTCGATCCGGATCAAGGCCGCGACGGCCACGGCGGCCGCCAGGGAGCTGTTCGCGGAGGGGCTGCGGACGCCGCAGGCGATGGCGGACGCCACCTGGCAGGAGCGCGTTGACGCCCTCGGGCGGGCCCACTACGTGCGGTACGACGAGAGCACGGCGACCGCGCTCGGTGAGGGCGCGCGGCTGGTGCTCGACCGCTTCCACGGCGACCTGCGAAGGCTCCACGAGGAGGCCGCAAGTGACACCGAGCGGCTGCGCGGGCTGCTGCGGGAGGTGCCCCGGATCGGTCCTGTGGGCGCGGACATCTTCTGCCGCGAAGCCCAGGCCGTGTGGCCGGAGTTGCGCCCGTACTTCGACGCGCGCTCCCGCGCGACCGCCGCCGAACTCGGGCTCCCGCACACCCCGGCGGGCCTCGCGCGGCACGTGCCCCCAGAGGATCTGGCCCGCCTCGCGGCCGCCCTCGTACGCGTCAGTCTGTCGTCGAAGACGTCCAGGTCGTCCCGGAGTTCCCCGTCGTCCCGTAGAACATCCTCAGACCGCTGACCCGGACGGCTCGGTCTCCCGCGCCGCCGTCAGCTTGCGGTGGCGGTCGAGTTCGAACATGGCGAGGACCGGGGCGGACATGCTCAGCGCCAGGACGAAGGCGCGGGAGACGGCGCCGCCGTCCCAGACCCGGGCGACGTTCGCCACCAGCGCGCAGCACAGCAGCACCGCAGGCAACGCCCTGCGCCACAACGGCAGTTCACCGATCCGCCACACCCGGACGGACTGGACCGTGTTGAAGACGAGAAGGGCCAGCGCGACAAGCGCGAGGACCGGCAGCATGACGGGCACGACGGGACTCCTGAGCAGGCGGAACGGCGAGCCGCGGACCTCTCGGCTCACCAGCGCATGATCGTACCGGCGCCGTCTCCTCGGCCGTCTCCTCAGCCGTGTCCCGCGGCTACGTGGTCGCCCTGCGGTGCCGGTAGTTGACGGCCGACGCCTTGGCCACCGCCACGGGGTTCAGGAACCGCAGCGGGCCGATCAGACGGGACGCGAACCGGTGCATGTGCCGGGCCATGGACGCGTCGCGCGCCGCCGCCGAGAACATCAGCCGTTCCACGGGGTTGAACGGCCTGGACTTGGCGAAGTCGACGGCCAGGTTCTGGTGCGGGGACAGCCTGCGCCGGTGCTTGCGGGCGTACAGCGCGAGGGACTTGTCGAGGTCGCCCTGACCGGTCAGGGCCGGGCCGACCGCTTCCGTCAGCCATTGCGCGGTCTCGAGGGCCCACGCGCACCCCACTCCCCACAGCGGATCGCCGGTCAGCGCGGCGTCGCCGATGAGCGCGAGGCCCGGCGCCGTCGGCTTGCGGCTGTGCAGGGGGTAGTCGACCAGGCCGATGATCTTCGAGACGCGCTCGGCGGAGTCGATGGGCGGCGCCTCGGGCAGGCCGCGGATGAAAGCGTTGAAGCTGCCCTCCAGGTCCTCCCGGAAGCCCGGCAGCCGCTTCTTGTCCGGGACCACGGCGAGGACCGTGATCCCGTCGTCGTTCGGGAACGCGTACGCCATGTCGGGCTCCAGGAACCAGACGTGCCCGATCCCGTCGCGCAGCGGAAGGTCCCGGTAGTGCGCGAGGTAGGCGAACCGGGCGTTCTCGTACTGCCGTGTGGCCACCCCGGCGTACTTCGCCACGGCCGAGTCCTTGCCGTCGGCGCCGACCACCAGGCGGGCCCGTATCTCCCGCTCGCCCTGCGGTGTCGAGGCCCGCACCCCCACCGTCCGCCCGGCTTCCGTGACCAGGCCGGCCACTCGATGGCCGAGGAGCAGATCGACGCCGGGAGTCTGCGCCGCCTGGGACCTGATCAACGGATCGAGGACGCTGCGCCGGATGTTGTACGCGTACGGCAGCTCCGGGCCCCCGGGTGCGGGCCTCGGCTCGATCCAGCCCCAACGGGTGTACCAGCGTGCGTCGTTGTGGAGCGCGCCCGCCTTCTCCAGGGCGGGGACGAGGCCGATCTCCTCGAGGACCGGGTAGGCGTTGGCCGAGATGGAGTGGGTGCACAGCACCTTGTACGCCTCGGGATCCGAGCGGCGTTCCAGCAGGGCGACGCGGGCGCCTCGTCGGGCGAGCAGGACCGCCGCCGCGCTGCCGGCGAGGCCGGCTCCGCCGATGACGACGTCGTAGTCGTCCCCCGCGCTCTCAGGCTTGGTCATTGCGCTGATCTCCCCCTCGGGGTGTGATGAGCCGTTCACAGGAGTGGTCGTCCAGTACAACTGCTGTCAGGCGCAAGCCGAATGGTAGTGCGAGATAGTGTGCCGCTGACGGTGCGTACACGGGGGCGAGGCAGGAGATGACACTGCGGGACGGGGATCCGCGGGCGATCGGTGGGTATGCCCTGATCGCCAGGCTCGGATCCGGCGGGATGGGGACGGTGTACTCGGGGCGGGCCGCTTCGGGCCGGCTCGTCGCGGTCAAGCTGGTGCACCAGCAGTTCGCCGACGACCCCGAGTTCCGTACCCGGTTCCGGCAGGAGGTGGCGGCCGCCCGGCGGGTGAGCGGGGCCTTCACCGCCGCCGTGGTGGACGCCGACCCGGACGCGGAGCGGCCCTGGATGGCCACCCAGCTCGTGCAGGGGCAGACGCTGGGCGCGCGCGTGAAGGCGGACGGGCCGCTGCGCGGGGAGGAGTTGCGGGGTCTCGCGCTCGGTCTGGTGGAGGCGCTGCGCGAGCTGCACACCACCGGGGTCATCCACCGCGATCTGAAGCCGGACAACGTGCTCCTCACGGACGACGGGCCGCGGGTCATCGACTTCGGGATCTCGCGGGCGGCCGGGCAGAAGACGCTGACCTCGACCGGCCAGATCCTGGGCACGCCGCCGTACATGTCACCCGAGCAACTGTCGGCCCCGGCACGGGTGCAGGCTTCCTCGGACGTGTTCTCGCTGGGCTCCGTGGTGGTCTTCGCGGCGACCGGACGGGGGCCCTTCGACGCGGACTCGCATTACATGACCGCCTACCGCGTGGTGTCGGAACCGCCGGAGATCGGCGCGCTGACCGATCCGCTCCGGGCCGTGCTCGCAGCCTGCCTGGCCAAGGAGGCGGCCGACCGACCGGGACCGGACGAGCTGCTGGCCGCGCTTGCGGCGATCCCGGCGGTCGGCTGGGAGTCTCCCGTACGCGAGGGGAAGGCCGAGGAGACGGGATCGCCCTCGGACGGGCCACCGACCGAGGACGCCGGGGGTCCGCCGACCGGAGACGCCGGCGGACCCCCGACCGGGCCGGTCAGAGACATCGCCTCCGGCGCGAACGCGAGCGCGGGCGCGGTAGCCGTGCGGCGGCCGCGGTTCCGCCGGCGCTCCCTCCTCGCCCTCGCGCTCGTGGCGTCACTGCTGGCCGGCGGCGGGGTCTACGTACGGTACTTCCAGCCGGACGGCGGTCCGCGGGACGACGCCAAGCCCCCGTCCCAGGGCGCGACGCGCCCGCCCGCGCAACCCGCCGCCAACGGGACGCTCCCCCCGTACGTGGCGACCGACGGCGGCAGCCCGGCCGGCAACCGGGCGTACGCGGACTCGCCCGCCCGGCGCCCCGCCGGCTGGCGGGCCTGGAACGGCGGGAACGACATGGGGGCCTGCGTGTACGCGGACTCCTCGCTGGTGTGCACGGCGCCCGGCCCCGAGGCCGGTTCGGACGACACCCTCAGCCGGTTCGACGCGGCGACCGGCGAGCCGCTGTGGGGGCAGCTCCTGGAGGACGTCGTCGACGGGCAGAGCCCGCTGGTGGCTCCCGGAGCCGTCGCCGGAAGCCACACGGTGATCGTGCTCGGCAGGGGCGGGTTCACCGCCCACGACCTCTCCGACGGCGCTCCCCGCTGGCAGTTCCCCACCAAGAAACGGCTGGGGCGACCGGTCCTGGACGCGGACGGCAGCCGGGTGTTCGCGGTCGACGCGTCGGGCACGGTCACCGCGCTGGAGACCCGGTACGGCAAGGTCCTGTGGCAGCGGACGGTGTACGGCTCCGAGGACGGCCACCCGGTGCTGCGGGTCGCGGCGGACCGGGTGTACGTACAGGGGCGGTCGCAGAGCACCGGCACATTGGCCCACAGCTCCGTGACCGCCCTCGACGCGTCGACCGGGAAGGAGCTGCCGTTCGGGACTCCCGAGGACGGCACCCGGTTCGCGCTGCCCGGGACGTGCGCGCCGCGCGGACTGACGCTGGCCCAGGACGAGGGCCCGGGCCCTGCCGAGGGCGAGTCCGACACCGGGTCCGCGGACGGGGCGACCGTCTTCCTGTGTGCCAAGGAGGACGGGACGGGTGTGCTGCGCGGTGATCCCGCCTGGCGGCGGACCACGGACCTCCGGTACGCCGGTACGACCCTGTCCGGACCGGCCTCGGCCGGGGCCAAGGTGTACCTCCTGGCGGCCTCGCCGAAGGGCGAACCGGCCTTCGTCGAGCTCGACCAGAAGTCCGGCGAGGCCGTGTGGCGGGTGCCGCTGGCGGAGGAGTGCCCCGGACTGAAGCGTGCTGAGGCGGCGAACGCGGTGGTGGTGACCGAGGGGCTCGCGTACGTACGCTGCACGACCTCGGGCGTGGTGATCGACCTGGTCTCCCGTAAGAAGACCGGCCGGTTCACCGTCCCGCGCGGTGGCGTCCCCACCGGCCCGGACGGCCCGGCCGGCTTCCTGGTCGTGGGCGGAGTGGTCTTCACCCCGACCACGAAGGGCTGGTCCGCCGTCGAACCCACCCGGGCCTAGACCCGGGTGGGGCCCAAGAGGGTCAGGCGACGGGCTGCTGCTGCGTGACGCAGTGGATGCCGCCGCCGCCCGTGCCGAGGCGGTCGATGTTCAGCTGCTCGATGACACGGTCCGGGTAGAGCCGGGCCAGGGTCGCGCGGGCGGCCTGGTCGGCCTTGGTGTCACCGAAGTGGGCGCTGATGACGGCGCCGTTGCAGAGGTAGAAGTTGGCGTAGGAGGCCAGGAAGTCCCGGTTGGTGGAGCGGATCTTGTTGTAGTCCGGGCCCTGGAGCTTCATCGTGTCCATGGGGACGCCGCTCGCGGTCGTCGAGGCGGACAGGATGCTGAACTGCTGGCGGGCGTCGCGGGCGTAGGCGTCGTTGTCCGAGGCCAGGGGCATCTGGACGAGGGCCTCACCGGGGGCGAGGAAGCGGGACGTGGCGTCGACATGGTCGTCGGTGATGTCCTGGCCGCGGACGCCGTCGAACCAGATCATCTTGGAGGCGCCGTACGCGTCGAACAGCGCCGTCTCGATCTGGCGCTCCGTCATCCCGGGGTTCCGGTTGCGGTTCACCAGGCTGCTGCGGGTCGCCATGAGGGTGCCCGCGCCGTCCTGCTCGACGGCGCCGCCCTCGCCGACCAGGTCGGCGGAGGTGAACGGGACACCGACCCAGGCGGCGATCCGCCCGGCCACCAGGGCGTCCTTGGCGTGGGCCTGCTTGTTGCCCCACCCGTTGAAGTTGAGGCCGACGGCGTCCAGGCCGCCCTGGCCGTCCGTACGGAAGACGGGTCCGGTGTCGCGCATCCACGCGTCGTCGACGGGGATGGAGCTGAGGACGGTGACCGAGGAGCCGCACTGCGAGCGGGCCTTGGCGGCGCTGCCGGAGTTGGCGCACATGACGACAGGTTCGTACTTGGCGATCGTCCGGGCGATCAGGGCGATGTCCGCCTGGACGCCGCTCAGCTTGTTGCCCCAGATGGAGGTGGAGTCGGGCCAGGCCATCCAGGTGCGGGCGTGGCGGACTTCCTCGTTGGGGACCCGGAAGGTGCCGGCGGCCGCGCGGGCCCGGCCGAGGTTCGTCGTCGTGGCGAGGGCGGCGCCGACGGCGGTCGCGCCGGCGGCGACGAGGAATCCTCGCCTGTTCAGGGATCGCGTCACTTCATCCTCCTGTGTGGGGGTGTGCCTGAGGGGACGACAGCTCCAGGCGAGCGGCCGCGATCCCGTCCGGGTTCCAGCCGGGGCGCGGTACGGAGTCCAGGAGCAGCCGGGTGTACGGGTGGTGCGGCGCGGCGAGCACCTCGCTGGTGGCGCCCGCCTCGACGACACGGCCGCGGTGCATGACGAGGACCTCGTCGGTGACGCACCGGACCACGCCGAGGTCGTGGGTGATGAACAGGTAGCCGATCGGGGTCCGTTCGCGGATGTCGGCGAGCAGATTGAGGATCTGGGCCTGGACGGACACGTCGAGGGCGGCGACCGCCTCGTCCAGGACGAGGACGGCGGGTTCGACTGCGAGGGCGCGGGCGATGGCGACCCGCTGACGCTGGCCGCCGGAGAGCTGCCGGGGCAGCGCGTCGGCCGCGCGGGTGCCGAGGCCCACCTGGTCGAGGAGCTCCCGGATGCGGGGCTCGGGGTCGCGGTCGGGGAAGTGCAGCCGCAGGGTCTCCCGCAGGACCCGTTCGACGCTGGTCCTGGGGTCGAGGGAGAGGTACGGGTCCTGGAAGACCATCTGCACCTCGCGGGCCCGGGCGAGGCGCTGTGCCCGGCCGCGTACCCGGGCGGGCCTGGCCCGGCCCCGTACCCGTACGTCTCCGGCGTCGGCCCGCTCCAGGCCCACGACGATGCGGGCGGTGGTGGTCTTGCCGGAGCCGGAGCCGCCGACGATGCCGAGGGAGCCGCCCTCGGGCAGGGTGAACGAGACGTCGTCCACGGCCCGTACGGTGCCGAAGGTGCGGCTCAGGCCGGACACGCGCAGCAGGGGTTCGGTTTCGGATTCAGGCATCGACGACCGCTCCTTCTTCGGCGAGCCGGTCGCTGTGGTGGCAGGCGGCGAGGTGTTCGGGCCGGTCGGGGGCCGGCCGGCGGTCCGGGGCGGTTTCCCGGCAGATCCCGGTGGCGAGGGGGCAGCGGTCCGCGAAGGCGCAGCCGGGCAGGGGGCTGCGCAGGTCGGGGGGCTGTCCGGGGATGGCGGAGAGTCTGCCGCCGGGGGCCGTGAGGCGGGGCGTGGAGGCGAGCAGGGCCGCGGTGTACGGGTGGCGGGGGCGCTCGAAGAGGGCTTCGGCGGGGCCGGTCTCGGCGATCCGCCCGGCGTACATGACGTAGACCCGGTCGCTGATCGCCGCCGCGAGGTCGAGGTCGTGGGTGACGAAGAGCAGCCCGGTGCGGAAGCTCGCGCGGAGCCGGGCGAGAAGGGCGATCACCTCGGCCTGGGTGGTGACGTCGAGCGCGGTGGTCGGTTCGTCGGCGAGGAGGAGGGCGGGGTCGCCCATCAACGCGGCGGCGATCACGACCCGTTGCAGCATGCCGCCCGAGACCTGCGTCGGGTACTTGTGGAGGGTGGCCGCGTCGAGGCCTACGGCGCCGAGCAGTTCGGTCGCCCGGGCGGTGGCGGTCGGCCCGTCCATGAGCCCGGTCGAGCGGACGCCCTCGGTGAGGAAGTCCCCGATGCGGCGAAGCGGGTTGAGGGTGGCGCGCGGGTCCTGGAAGATCATGGCGACGGTGCCCGCGCGCAGGGCGCGCAGCCGGTCGGCGGTCGCGGTGAGGACGTCGCGGCCCTCGACGAGGACGGTGCCTTCGGTGGTGGCGCCGGGCGGCAGGAGCCCCAGGGCGGCGCGTGAGGTGAGGGACTTGCCCGAGCCGGACTCGCCGACGAGAGCGACGGTCTCCCCCGGTCCGACGGTGAGGTCGACGCCGTCGAGGACGGGCCGGGCGGCGCCGGGCAGGCCGAGGCGCAGGCCCCGGATGTCGAGCGTGGGCACGGGCGGCTCGGACGTGGCCGAAGTCGACTGGGTCATGGTGCTCATCGGGCTCTCCTGGCTACGCGGTCGGCCCAGCGCTCTCCGACCACGTTGAACGCGACGACGGTGAGCACGACGAGGACGCACGGCAGGATCGCGGAGAGCGGGTAGCCGTGCTGGATCGCGGTCTGGCCGTCGAAGACCATGCGGCCCCAGTCGGGCGTCAGCGGGGGCACGCCGAGGCCGAGGAAGGACAGGCCGGCGAGGTCCATGAGGGCGTAGCCGAAGTTGATGGTGGACTGGGCGAGGACGACGGGGGCGATGTTGGGCAGGATGTGGCGCAGGCAGATCTGGAGCGCCGAGTGCCCCTGCACCTGGTAGGCGCTGACGTACGGGCGGGCCCGTTCGGCGAGGACGAGGGTGCGGGTGAGCCGGCTGACGTACGGCAGGTAGGCCAGGCCGAGCGCCGCGACGGGGGCGAGCAGCCCCTCCCCGTACACCGAGACGACGAGGATCGCCAGGAGCATTCCGGGGAAGGCGAAGACGAGTTCGGTCGACCGGGACAGGACGGAGTCGAGCCAGCCGCCGCGCCAGGCCGCGGCGGTGCCGACGGCCACCCCGGCGAGGGTGGAGAGCGCGACGACGCCGAGCGGACCGAGCAGGGAGGTACGGGCGCCGAGCAGGAGCCGGGACAGGGTGTCGCGGCCGGCGGTGTCGGCGCCGAGCGGGTGGTCGGCGGAGGGCCCGGCGAGGGCGGCGCCGAGGTCGACCGCGTTGGGGTCGTGCGGCGCCAGCCAGGGCGCGAGCAGCGCCGCGAGGACGACGAGCCCGACCACGCCCAGGCAGACCAGGTGGAGGGGTGAACGGCCGGAGCTCGCGGTGATCTTCGCGAGTCCGGGGCGTCGGGTGAGGACGGCGGTCATGCGGTGGCCCCTCTCGTGCCGAGGGTGATCCGGGGGTCGACGAGGGGCAGCAGCAGGTCGACGATCAGGTTCACGGCCATGAAGAGGGCCACGATGATCAGGGAGACGGCCTGGACGGTCGGGAAGTCCTTGGTCGTGGTGGCCAGTTCGAGGAGCTGTCCGATGCCGCCGATGCTGAACGCCGTCTCCACGAGGACCGTGCAGACGAGGAGCGTGGAGACGATCAGGCCTCCGGTGGTGAGCACGGTCCCGAGCGAGTTGCGCAGCACATGGCGCCGGATGACCTGGCGTTCGGGGACGCCCCGGCTGCGCGCCACGGTCACGTGCTCGCTGTCGAGGGCGTCGAGCATGGCGGCGCGGGTGACACGGGCGAGCATGCCGATCAGGTAGAGCGCGAGGGCGATCGCGGGCAGGGTCAGGTGCCACACCATGTCGAGGAAGCCGTCGCCGGCGCCGCCGCTGGGGAACCAGCCGAGCCTGACCGCGAAGAGGCCCTGGAGCAGGACGGCCGCGACGAAGGACGGGGTGCCGACGGCGAGCGCGGTGGCGACGAGGACGGTGGCGTCCGTCCTCCCGCCGCGTACGGCGGCGACCTTGCCGAGCATGAGTCCGACGATCACGACGACGGCGAGCGCCATGGTGATCAGCAGCAGCGTGGTGGGCAGCCGGTCGGCGAGCAGCCGGGAGACGTCGGTGCGGTAGGTGAGGGACCGCCCGAAGTCGCCCTGGACGATGTCGCCGAGCCAGCGGAGGTAGCGCTCGGCGAACGGGTCGTCGAGGTGGTAGCGGGCGTTGATCGCGGCGAGCGCCTCCGGCGAGGCGGAGCGCCCGGAGAGCAGGAAGCTCGCGGGGCTGCCGGGCGCCAGGTACATGGCGCCGAAGACCACGAACGAGGCGACGAGGAGGGTGGCCGCCATCTCGGCGACCCGCCGTACGGCGAACCTGAGGAAGGCGGGGAGGGCTACGGATCTCAAGGCGCGGCCCCCGGCTCGGTCCGGTCGGCGCCCGTGGCACCTTCGCCGGAAGCGCCCACGTCCGCGGCCCACGGGTAGTACATGTAGGCGATGGTGGTCGGGGCTCCGGTGATCCTCTTGTTGAGGAAGAGGGCGGTCGGCCACTCCGCCACCGGGATCCACGGCAGCTGCTCGGCGGCGTGCCGCTGGAGCTCGCCCTCGATGCGCAGACGCCGGTCCTGGTCGTAGGTGGCGGTGGCCTCCTCGACGATGGCGTCGTACCGCTTGTCGCTGTATCCGGCGAAGTTGAGGTACGCGCCGGTCCTGAAGTTCGTCAGGAAGTCGAGCGGGTCGGTGATCGAGTCGTAGTAGGTGAGCGGGAACATGTCGATGCCCTCGCGCGCCTCGGGGTCGGTGAAGAGCGCCGTGAAGGCGTTGGGGGCGACGGACTTGAGCTCGATCCGCAGCCCGATCTCGCTGCCGGCGGCCTGCACGGCGGTGGCGAGCAGGGAGACGTCCTGGCCGATGGAGCTGGTGGCGACGGTCAGGGTCTTGCCGGTGGCGCCGGCCTCCTTGACGAGCGCGCGGGCCTTCTCGACGTCCCGTTCGGTGGGCGGCAGTCCGGCGAAGGCGGCCTTGCGCACGTCGGGCGAGCCCGCCGCCCACGCGGCGCGCGTGGTGAGGGAGCTGGTGGCCGTACCTGCGCCGCCGAGCCCGGCCTTCACGAACCCGGAGCGGTCCAGGGCGAGGGAGAGCGCCTGGCGTACGCGTACGTCGCCCAGCGCGCCGCGCATGTTCGTGATGCCGAGGTTGACCGTACTGAGGCCCTCGCCGAACCAGAGGGTGCCGACGCCGCTGGTCTTGAGCCGCCCATAGCTCTCGGTCGGGATCAAATAGCCGCCGTCGGCCTCGCCGCTGAGCAGCGCGTTGGTCCGGGCGGAGGGGTCGGTGAGGAAGCGGAAGACGACCTTTCCGGCCTTGGCGCGGGTGCCCTTGGGGCCGCCCCAGTAGCCGTCGAAGCGCTTCAGTTCGAGCGACTGCCCCTTCTGCCAGGTGCCGAGCGTGAACGGGCCGGTGCAGGCGAGGCCGCCGGAGGTGCCGTAGTCGGCGCCGGCCGCGGTGACCCCCGCCTTGGAGGCGACGACACCGGCGGCGGTCGCCATGTACTGCGGGAACTGCGAGTCGGGCTTCTTCAGCTTGACCGTGACCTGGAGCGGGCCGGTCTTGTGGATGGAGGCGACGTTCTGGAAGTTCTGCGCCCAGGCGGCGGCGTTCGCGGGATCCGTCTGCCGGCCGAGGCTGAAGACGACGTCGTCCGCCGTCATCGTCCGGCCGTCGTGGAACCGCACGCCGCTCCGCAGGTCGTACACCCAGGTGTTCGGGTCGGGGTTGGTGGCCTTCTGCGCGAGTCCCGGTTCGAGGGTGAGCCCGGGCGTCCAACGCATCAGGCTCTCGCAGACGTTGGAGAGGATCGTGTTCTGCGGGTAGTCGAACGCCATCGTGTAGTCGAGCGTCGGCGGTTCCGCGTAGACGGCCCAGGTGAAGGAGTCGATCTCCCCCTTGGGCTCGGGCGTACCGGCCGAGAGCGCGAACGAGGCACCGGTTCCGTCCGCCCCGGCACGGGGCGGACCGGCGCAGGCCGCGAGGCCGGTGAGCACGGCGAGCGAGGCGAGGGCCGCGAGCGCGGTCCTGGCCTGGCGGCGTCCTGGGACGCGGGGAGGGGGCGGTGCGGTGCTCATCGTCGCGCTCTCTTTCGGTACGGCAGTCGGTACGGCGAGGGGAGGAGTGCCGAGGGGTACGGAGGGAGGGGTGAGGATGCGGCGGGGGCGGTGCCCCAGGGGGCTCCGCGCGGAGGCTGGGCCGGGGACGGGCCCCCAGGGGCTGCGCGGAGAGGCCTACGCGCGGGGGCGGGCCGCCGGGAGCTGCTGGGTGATGCAGTGGACGCCACCACCGCCGTACGCGATCACCGGAGCCGGGACTCCGACGACCTTGCGGTCCGGGTGGGCGGCGGCGAGCACCTCCATGGCGGCCAGGTCCTGCGGCATCCCGGCCACGGGGACGACGAGGCCGCCGTTGGCCAGGTAGTAGTTCAGGTACGAGACCTCGATCGGGACGCCGGCGACCTCGCCGAACGCGGTCTGCGGCACGTCGACGATCTCCAGGGCCCGGCCCCGGGCGTCGGTGGAGACCTCCAGGACGGCGCGGTTGGCGCGCATCCGGGCGTAGTCGGGGTGCTCGGGGTCCGCGGGCAGGGACACGACGACCTTGCCGGGCGCGGCGAAGGCGCAGACGCCGTCGACGTGACCGTCGGTCTCGGTGTCGAGCAGTCCGCCGTACGGGAGCCAGATCACCTTCTCGACCCCGAGCCGCGCCTTCAGCTCGGCCTCGATCTGGTCCCGGGTCAGGTCGGGGTTGCGGTTGGGGTGGAGCAGGCACTGCTCGGTGGTGATGAGGGTGCCCTCGCCGTCGACGGTGATCGCCCCGCCTTCGAGGATCATGTCGGAGGCGACCCGGTCGACACCGAGGTGCTCAAGGAGCAGGGCGCTGATCCGGTCGTCGGAGTCGTACGGGTGGTGCTTGCGGCCCCAGGCGTTGAAGCGGAAGTCGACACCGGCCCGGTTCCCGTCCCCGTCCAGGACGAACAGGGGCGCGGAGTCGCGGAACCAGGAGTCGTCGAGGGGCAGTTCGACGACGGTGACGTCGTCACCGCAGTGGGCGCGGACGTCGTCGCCGAAGCCGGGCGGGGCGACCATCGTGACGGGCTCGAAGCGGGCGATCGCACGGGCGACCTCGGAGTACTCCCACTTCACGGCGGAGAGGACGCCGCTCCACAGGTCCTCGCGGGTGGGCCAGGCCATCAGGCAGCCCTCGTGCTCGTCCCACTCGGCGGGCATACGGAAACCGGTCATCAGGGTCTCTTTTCGGTCGTTGGAGAGGATCGTGGCCCTAACTGAATTTTCAGTCAAGACTCTGGACAAGAGAAAGCCGGGAGAACGGAGAGGAAATAGGTGCGTCAGGTACGTCAGGTGCCTCAGAGGAAGTAGAGGCGGTTGAGGGAGATGGAGTCGGCCGGCTCCGAGCGCAGGGGCGCCCCGTCGAGCGTCACGAGGCCGGTGCGGCCGTCGACCTGTACGTCTCCGGTACGGGAGTTGCGGAGCATGTCGGCCGGTCCGATGCCCCGGGTGCCGCGTACGGCGACCCGGCGACGGCGGGTGGCCAGGGCGTCGTACGGCCGGCCGGAGGAACCCGACTCGGCGGCGGCGCGGCTCACGAACGCCACGGAGAGGTCCGCGGGCGCGGCCCCGTGAGCGCCGAACAGCGGCCCGAGGACGAGCGGTTCGCACGTGTCCGTGGCCGCGTTGGGATCACCGGTCACTCCGTACGCGGGGAAACCGTTCTTGACGACCATCTGCGGCTTGGCGCCGAAGAACGGGGGCCGCCAGAGCACGATGTCGGCCATCTTGCCGACCTCGATCGAGCCGATCTCGTACGCGAGGCCGTGGGCGATCGCCGGGTTGATGGTCAGCTTGGCCATGTAGCGCAGCACGCGCGCGTTGTCGTCGTGCGCGCCGTCGCCCTCCATCGGGCCCAGCTCGGCCTTCATCTTCCCGGCCATGGCGAAGGTCCGGCGTACGGTCTCGCCGGCCCTTCCCATCCCCTGCGCGTCGGACGAGGTGATCCCGATCGCGCCCAGGTCGTGCAGGACGTCCTCCGCCCCCATCGTCCCCGCCCGGATCCGGTCCCGCGCCATGGCGGCATCACCCGGCAGGTCCGTCTTGAGCGCATGGACGGAGACGATCATCCCGTAATGCTCGGCCACGGCATCACGGCCGAACGGGAGCGTGGGATTGGTGGACGAGCCGATGACGTTCGGCACGCCCGCCATCTTCAGCACGTTCGGTACGTGCCCGCCGCCGCAGCCCTCGATATGGAACGCGTGGATGGTCCGCCCGTCCAGAACCTTCAACGTGTCCTCGACGGACAGACACTCGTTCAGGCCGTCACTGTGCAGCGCGACCTGGACATCGTGCTCCTCCGCCACCCGCAGCGCGGTGTCCAGGGCCCGGGTGTGGGCGCCCATGTCCTCGTGGACCTTGAACCCGGACGCCCCGCCCTCGGCGAGCGCCTCGACCAGCGGCGCCGGATCCGAGGACGAACCCCGCGCCAGGAAACCGATGTTGACCGGCCAGGCGTCGAACGCGTTGAAGGCGTGCTTCAGGGCCCATGGCGAGTTGACGCCGACGCCCCAACTCGGGCCTATCTCCTGCCCGATGATCGTGGTCACGCCGCTCGCCAGGGACGCCTCCATGATGCGCGGCGAGAGCAGATGCACATGGGTGTCGACGGCTCCGGCGGTGGCGATCAGCCCCTCCCCCGGGATCATCGTCGTCCCCGTGCCGACGACCACGTCGACACCGTCGAGGGTGTCCGGGTTGCCCGCGCGCCCGATCGCGTGGATCCGGCCCTCCCGGATCCCGATCGAGACCTTGCGGATGCCCAGGACCGCGTCGATGACCAGCACGTTGGTGATCACCATGTCGCAGGTCTCGCGGACGGCCGCGGCCTTCAGGTGCATCCCGTCGCGCGCGGTCTTCCCGAAGCCCGCGAGGAACTCGTCCCCCGGCTGCTGCGAGTCGGACTCGACCCGGACGACGAGCCCGGAGTCGCCCAGGACGACCCGGTCGCCCGCGCGTGGCCCGTGCACGGCGGCGTACTCGTGCGGGTCGATGTGGCGGCTGCGCCCGGGGGCGCAGTGGTCGCCGTGGCGGGTCGGCCGGCTCATGCCCGTACCCCTTCCGATGCCGAGGTGTCGTGGGTGGGTTCCGAGGCGTCGCAGACCGGGGCCGCGCCGAGATAGCCGCAGGCCGCGGCGCGGGCCAGGGCCCTGAGCCTGGCGCCCGGCGCGTCGAGCGGGCCGTCGACGAGCCCGGCGAAGCCGGTGACGACACGCGCCCCGCCGATGGGGACGAGGCCCACCTCGACGGTCTGGCCGGGGTCGAAGCGGGTCGAGGAACCGACGGGGGCCGCCTGCCGCATGCCGTAGGCGGCGGCGCGGTCGAAGTCCAGGCGCGGATTGGCCTCGAAGAAGTGGAAGTGCGAGGTCACGCTGATCGGCACGGTGGCCGTGTTGCGCACCCTGAGCGTCACGACCGGCTCGGGCACGGCGAGAGTGTCGGGGCCCGGCAGTACGGCTCCGGGGGCGCCGTCGTTCCTGTCCAGGGCGCCGAACGGCTCGGCGACGGCGGCGAGCCGGCTGCCGTCGTCGAAGACGGCCTCGACCTGGATCTCGGTGACCACGTCGACGACGCCGGGCAGCACGTCGTCCGGGCCCAGGACCGAGCGCCCGCGCTCGATCGCCTCGGCCAGGCGCAGCCCGTCACGGGCGGCCTCGCAGACCGTGTCCGCGATGAGGGCGGTGGCCTCGGGGACGTTGAGCCGCAGACCGCGCGCGTGGCGGGCCCTGGCCAGTTCGGCGGCGGTGAACAGCAGCAGCCGGTCCCGCTCGGTGGGCGTCAGTGGCATGTCGACCTCGCGTACGTGACGTACATGGGTTGTTCCTTCCTCCCCTGCGACGACGACGGCGGGGAGAGAGCGAGGGGGTCCGGGGCTTCCGTGACGCGGCCGGCGCGGCTCGAATCCGTCCGAGGTGGGCGACCGGGCCGGTGGGGCCCTGCGATGAACTCACTGTGGCACTGACTGAAATTTCAGTCAATAGTTGAGACGCACCTCGGCCACCTGGATGAAGTACACGATCCGAAGGTGGCCCTACGGCTGCCGAGGTGGCGCTACGGCTGCCGCAGCCCGGCCAGCTCGACCTCGACGGCCTCCGACATGAGGGTGCGCGCGTGCTCGATCGCGAGGCCGCCGCTCAGCCAGCGCATGCTCAGGCCCTCGAGCAGTGCCGTGAGCCGCTCGGCGGCCGCCGCGAGCGTGACCGCCGGCGTGAGGGGCTGCACCTGGCCCAGGAGCCCGGCCACCTCCTGCACCCAGACCAGGGTCGCCCGGGCGAGGTCCTCGCGCAGGACGGGGTCGAAGACGGCGCTCGCGCGCAGCTCGCCCCAGGCCGTGCTGTTCTCCCGTACCTCGGGGGTGTCCTGGAGTTCGAGGAGCAGGACCTGGTCGAGCTCCTCGCGCGGGCTCAGCGGCTGCGCGTCGACGTCCTGCGCGGTGGTGTAGCGCTCGGCGCGGTCGTTGATGAACTCCAACGTGTGCCGAAGGATCCCGGTGCGGTCCTTGAAGTGGTAGTAGATCAGACCGGTGGAGACGCCCGCCTCTTCGGCCAGTTCCTCCACGCGGAGCCCGCGGACGCCACGCCGGGCGATCACCCGCGCGGCCGCTTCCAGGATCTGAGTACTACGAGATGCCATGCGACGAACCCTATCCGCACCGGTCGGCCCGGGCGTAAGCCCTTCCACCAGCCCCGGCGTCCGTCCTGACATCAGCCCTGGCGTCCGTACTGACTCAGGACGAGCGTGACGGGTCCGGGGCCGGAGGCGCCCTCGACAAGGCGCGCGACGACGAGCCGCCGGCCGTCGGCGCTGCGGACGCAGAACGGCCGCTCGTCGGCGAGCTCTTCGTACGGCAGGCTCGTGACCGGTTCCGCGTCGATCCCGCGCTCGCAGTCGGCGGGGCCGAGGGCGTACCCCGAGGCGATGAAGGCGTCGGCGTCCTCGGGCAGCACGAACCCGCCCTTGTCGCGAGCGAGATACCAGGCGGCGGTGTCGGCGGGCGTCACCTTCCCGGCCGCCAGGTCGAACTCGTAGCCGTCGTCGGGCGCGGTCAGCTCCACGTCCGCGTAGCCCGGGGTGTACGCGACGCCCGAGGCGCCGCCGCCCGGGTCGCCGCCCAGCCAGTACACGGCCCCGGCTGCCACGACGAGCGCGGTGAGGACGGCGGCTCCGACCGTCAGCGCCGTACGGCCCCGCCGGGATCTGTGGCGGTCCCGGCGCGCGACCGTTCCGCCCGGCACGTCGCCGCTCGTCGCGACGCGCTCCGTGGGGATCGGGACGGCCGGGACCACAGGGGCGACCGGGGCCGCATGGACGGTCGGGGCGGCCGCCCCGCGCATGACCTCGCGTCCGACCGCGCCGAACTCGGGTGCGGCGCCGACGGCGGGGTGGGCGCGGACGGCGGCGATCAGCTCGGCGGGAGTGGGGCGCCGCTCGGGCGCCTTGGCAAGGCAACGCCCGACGATCTCGCGCAGTTCCTCCGGTACGCGCGAGAGGTCGGCCGGCTCGTGGACCACGCGGTAGAGGGCCGCCGACTCGGGCCCCGTCCCGAAGGGCAGGGCGCCGCCGGCCACGTAGGCGGCCAGCGCGCCGAGCGCGAAGACGTCGGTCGCGGGCGTCACGGCGTGCCCGAGGGCCTGCTCGGGAGCCATGTACGCGGCGGTGCCGATCCTCAGGC
This sequence comes from Streptomyces sp. NPDC001927, assembly GCF_053594455.1. Classification (NCBI taxonomy): domain Bacteria; kingdom Bacillati; phylum Actinomycetota; class Actinomycetes; order Kitasatosporales; family Streptomycetaceae; genus Streptomyces; species Streptomyces sp. NPDC001927. The sequence continues at coordinate 617,170 of NZ_JBSFEN010000001.1, forward strand.
CGGTGCCGGTGAGCCCGGTGGCGTCGGCCGCGCGGGCGATGCCGAAGTCGATGACGCGCGGGCCGTCCTCGGCGACGAGGACGTTGGCGGGCTTGAGGTCGCGGTGGATCACTCCGGCCGCGTGGATGACCTGGAGGGCCTCGGCGATCCCGGCGACGAGCAGCAGCACCGTGGGCGCGGGCAGCGGGCCCCGGCTCTCGACCACCTGCTGGAGCGAGGGGCCCGCCACATAGGCGGTGGCGAGCCAGGGGACGGCGTCGTCGGCGCCGGCGTCCACCACCTGCGCGGTGAACAGGCCGTGGATGCGGCGCGCGCTCGCGACCTCCTGGGCGAACCGCCTGCGGAACTCCGGGTCGGCCGCGAAGTCCTCCCGTACGACCTTCAGCGCGATGGGGCGACCGCCCGGTGTGTGGGCGAGGTAAACCACGCCCATGCCGCCGGAGCCGAGCCGGGCCTGGACGCGGTAGCCGCCTATCTCGTGGGGGTCGTCGGGGGTCAGCGGCGGGTGGACCGGCTGCGCCACGGGCGGCTGGGTCGAGGACATGGGCGGCTCTTTCGGCGGTACGGAACGGCGAGGCCGATGGGGCGCACGGCACGCCCTGCGCCTGAGGGTGCCTGTTGACTAAAGTTTCAGTCAATCTCAGTGGTCCGATCTCGGACCCCGATGAAGGAGCACACGATGGCGGAGCGCAGGGCGGCGGAGCGCACGGCGAAGGGCCGGAAGACGGCGATCCTGGAGGCCGCGGCCCGGGTGATCGCACGCCGTGGCGTGCGCGGGCTGCGGATGGAGGAGCTGGCCGCAGAGGCCCGCGTCTCCAAGGCCCTCGTCTACTACCACTTCGCGGACCGCGCCGACCTGTTGCGCCACACGCTGCACTTCATCGTCGACCGGGCCGAGCGGTACACCCGCGACGGACCGCTGGAACGCCGCCTGCTCCGGGAGCTCCAGGACACCCCCGAGGTACGGGAGAACAGCACCGCCTGGGCGGAGCTGCGGGCCAGCGCCGTCTTCGAACCTGAGCTGCGGGAGGAGCTGGCGCGGGCCGGCCAGGACTGGATCCGGGAGATCGCCGACCTCCTCGGCCAGGCCGACCCGGCGGCCCCGGACGCGGCCCTGGTCGCCGCCGCCGAGCGGCTCACCGTGCTCCTGGAAGGCCTGAGCACGCGGTGGCTCATCGGCCTCCTGCCGGTCGGCCACGCCTCGGAGCTCATGCGCGGCGCGATCGCGGCGGAGGTCGAGGGGCTGCGCAGACCCGAGACGCGCACCACGTGCACGGTCGCCTGAAGAGACACAGCCGCGCAGCGCCAGGAACACACGTCTGCATTTGACTGAAAATCCAGTCAGTGCCACAGTGGCGCCACGGCCACCCCCACTCACGCCTCTGCCCCAGCCGTCTCCACGGCCGCCATTCGCGTGAAGCCAAGGCCCGCGATCTCCGCCGCCGCGCCGCGTCACCGCGACCCGTCAGGCCGCCGCCGGATAGTCTCGCCAGCCCACGAACGGAGCACGTTGTGTCCCACTTCATCCCCTCCCGCCGCACCGCCCTGCGCGCCTTCGCCGGGATCGGCGCCGCCCTCGGCCTCGGGGCCACCGCCTGCGGCCCCGACGGGTCCGTGAGCGCGGGTTCGACCACCGCGCCCTCCCGCACCCCGGCCGCCGGCGGGGAGCGCCGCTTCGGCGCCGAGTGGGACAGCCACACGCGTACGTTCATGTCCTGGCCGGCCCTCGCCTCGGTCTGGGAGGACGACCTGCCCTACGTACGGGAGGACATCGCCCGCATCGCGCGGGCCGTCGGGGAGTACGAGGAGGTCGTGATGATGGCCCGCCCGGAACAGGTGGCGGCGGCCCAGCGGGCGTGCGGATCGCAGGTCGAGGTCATCCCGCTCCCGGTCGACGACCTGTGGGCCCGCGACACCGTCCCGGTCTTCGTCGAGGACGGCGGGGAGCTCGTCGGGGTCGACTTCAACTTCAACGGCTGGGGCAACAAGCAGGAGCACACCAACGACTCCCAGGTGGGCCGGAAGCTGCTCGCCAAGTACGGCATCCCGCGCGAGGTGGCGCCGCTCGTCGCCGAGGGCGGCTCCTTCGAGACCGACGGCGAGGGCACCCTCCTCGTCACCGAGAGCTCGATCGTCAACGACAACCGCAACCGCGGGAAGAGCCGCGACCAGATCGAGGACGAGCTCATCGAGACCCTCGGCGTGGAGAAGGTCGTCTGGCTCGCGGGTGTCCGGGGCGAGGACATCACCGACGCGCACGTGGACAGCCTCGTACGCTTCGTCGCGCCCGGCGTGGTCCTGCTCGACCAGGCGCACCCCAACACTCCTGCGGACTCCTGGTCCCGCTCGGCCGACCAGGCGCGGTCGGTGCTCAGCAAGGCGACCGACGCGCGGGGCCGGCGCTTCGAGATCATCGACCTTCCGCAGCCCGACCTCGACAAGATCACCGGCGAGGGCGACGACTTCGTCTCCACGTACGCCAACTTCTACGTCGCCAACGACTCCGTGTTCCTGCCCAAGTTCGGCGACCGGAAGGCCGACGCGCGGGCCAAGGCGATCCTGCAGGAGCACTACCCGAAGCGGGACGTCGTGCAGCTGCAGATCGACACCATCGCCTCCGGCGGCGGCGGAATCCACTGCGCCACGCACGACCAGCCCGGAAAGCCCGCCGCCTGACCGTGTCCGGACGACGACCCCACCCGCGGCCCCGCGGCGGACTCCTCGGCGCGCTGCTCGTGCTCCTCGCCGTCGCGGCGGCCGTCGCGTGCGGGTTCTGGCTCCAGTACGGCGAACGCCAGGACCTCGACACCCGTTACGCGGCGGGTGGCGAGGCTCCCGACCGGATCGACATCGACGCCACCGTCCAGCGCGTCGACGCCACCGGCCGGGAGCTGACCCTGCGGATTCTGGTCACGCCGCGCGGCGCCCTCGCCGAGGCGGGCGGGCTCTCGCCCGCCGAGGACCTGACGCTGCAGACCTCGCCCGCCGTCCGCGGCGACCTCGCCTTCCCCGCGCACAGCCGCATCGCCACCGTCGACGTGCCCGTCGCGCTGTCGGGCGGCCCGATCACGGACTACCCCTTCGACAGCTACGACACGGAGCTGGAGTTCGCCGCCGTGCAGGGCGGCGAGAGCGTGCCCGTACGGATGCGGCTGTCCAACGGCGACACCCTGTTCTCCCTCGCCGCCGACGCCTCGGAGATCCGCGGCGCGGCGGTCTTCTCGGTGGAGGCGGCACGCTCGGGCAGCGCGCTCGTCTTCGCCGTGTTCATGATGGTGGCGATGTGGGCCCTGACGGTCGCCGTCCTCATGGGCGGCTGGTATCTCGTCCGCCGCCGCAAGGGCCTGACCTGGCCGGCCCTGGGGTGGATGGCGGCCACGCTCTTCGCCCTGGCCGCCTTCCGCAACACGGCACCCGGTGCCCCGCCCATCGGCAGTCTCCTCGACTACCTCGCCTTCTTCTGGGCGGAGATACTGATCGCGTTCTGCGTGATCGTGGTGGTCGTCCGCGCCGTACGGGCGGAGGGCCCGGCGGCGTCCGACCCCCTGACCGAGCCGTAGAGCCTCAGCCGGTCCTGTCGAGGAGTCGGCCGGCGGGAGCGGCGAGGCTGCCCCGGTCGGCGATCCGCTCACCGCGCAGCCAGGTCGACGTCACAACGCCGTGCAGCGTCCGGCCCGCGTACGCCGTCACCCGGTTACGGTGCTCCAGCTCCGCCGGGTCGACGGTGAACGTCGCCTCCGGGTCGAGCACGGCGAAGTCGGCGTCGCGGCCCACCTCGATCGCGCCCTTCCGGTCCAGGCCCGCCAGCCGGGCCGGGGCCTCCGACATCCAGCGGACGACGTCCTCCAGGCTCCGGCCACGGCGCCGGGCCTCGGTCCAGATCGCCGGCAGACCCAACTGGAGCGACGAGATACCGCCCCAGGCCGAGGCGAAGTCCGGCGTCTTCAGATCGGCCGTCGACGGCGAGTGGTCGGAGACGATGCAGTCGATCGTCCCGTCGGCCAACCCCTCCCACAGCGCGTCCTGGTTCGAGGCCTCGCGGATCGGCGGACAGCACTTGAACTCGGTCGCCCCGTCCGGCACTTCCTCCGCGGTCAGCGTGAGGAAGTGCGGGCACGACTCGACCGTGATCTTCACTCCCTCCGCCTTCGCCGCCCGGATCAGCGGCAGCGCGTCCGACGACGAAAGATGCAGCACGTGCACGCGCGCGTTGAGACGGCGCGCCTGATTGATCAGGTTCTCGATCGCCGTGTTCTCCGCGTCGCGCGGCCTCGACGCGAGGAAGTCGGCGTACTTCTCCCCCGCCTTCTGCGGCGCCGCCGCCAGGTGGTGCGGGTCCTCCGCGTGCACGATCATCAGGCCGCCGAAGCCCGCGATCTCGGCCAGCGAGTTCGCCAACTGCTCCTGGTCCAGCTGCGGGAACTCGTCCACGCCCGAGGGCGACAGGAAGCACTTGAAGCCGAAGACACCGGCGTCGAAGAGCGGACGCAGGTCCTTCACGTTGTCCGGGAGCGCGCCGCCCCAGAAGCCGACGTCGATGTGCGCCTTCGAGCAGGCCACCTCCTGCTTGATCCGGAGGTGCTCCACGGTCGTCGTCGGCGGGAGCGAGTTCAGGGGCATGTCGAGGAGGGTCGTGATCCCGCCGGCCGCCGCCGCCCGGGTCGCCGTCCAGAAGCCCTCCCACTCCGTGCGCCCCGGGTCGTTCACATGCACGTGGGTGTCGACGAGGCCCGGCAGGACGACGTCGTCGCCGACGTCCTCGAGGCGGGCGCCGGCCGGTACCTCGGCGTCGTACGGCAGCACACCGGCGATCGTCCCGCCGGAGACGGCGATCGACGCGGGGCGCGTGCCCTCCGGGGTGATCACGCGGGTCGAGCGCAGGACGAGCTGTACTTCGGGCAACGGACGTTCCTTTCCTGGTGGTTGGCGATCGACGGAGTCAGCGACGCGGCTGCGGGGGCCAGTTGACGATCCGCTTCGGGCGCGGCTGCGCGTAGGTGCGGACCTTCGACGTCGACAGGCCGAGGCGGACGAGGGACTCGGCGATGGTCACGGCCGCGCTCACCCCGTCGACGACGGGGACGCCCGTGCGCTCCACGACGCGTTCGGTGAGGCCGGACATGCCGCCGCACCCCAGGCAGATCACCTCGGCCCGGTCGTCCTCGACGGCCCTCGCGGCCTGTTCGACGATCGCGTCGACCGCCCCCTTCTCGTCCCGCTCCAGGTCCAGTACGGCGAGCCCGCTGGCCCGCACCGAGGCGCACCGCGCGCTGAGGCCGGCCGCATGAAGGCGCTCCTCGATCAGCGGGACCGTACGGTCGAGACTGGTGACGACGGAGTAACTCCGGCCCAGGAACTGGGCGGTGCTCGCGGCCGCCTCGGTGATGTCGACCACCGGAACGTCGAGCAGCTCCTGGAGGCCTTCGCGGCCGTGCTCGCCGTAGCCCGCCTGGATCACGGCGTCGAAGGGCTCGGGGTAGGCGCGGACGGTCTCCATCACGGCGATGGCGGCCAGGTAGCTCTCGTAGTTGCCCTCGACGGACTCCGCTCCGAAGGCGGGGGTCAGCGGGACGATCTCGGTGCCGGGCGAGGCGGCGCCGGCGGCCTGCTCGCCGATGGAGTCGGTGATGGACTGCGTGGTGTTGACGTTGGCGACGAGGATGCGCATGGTGCGTGTCTTCCGTACCTTCTGCTCGGCTCGGTGGGTCATTCGGCGGCGACGGCGATGGCCTCGCCGTCCACGTCCCGGATCGGGGCGGTACGGTCCGCGATCAGCGCGTACACGACGGCGGCGAGGATGGCGCCGACGAACCAGGAGAAGCCGGCCACCGCGTGGAAGAAGGGCACCAGGGCGACGATCACGGCGATGCCGGCGCTGGGCACGAACGCGGCGACGGCCCGGGGGTTGAAGCCGCTGCGGTAGTGGTACTCGCCCTCCGGGTCCTCGGTGTAGAGGTCGGGCACGTTGACCCGGGACTTCCGCAGCAGCCAGTAGTCGGCCATGATCACGCCGAAGAGCGGTCCGAGCAGGGCGCCGAGCCCGCCGAGGAAGTAGTTCACGACGATCGGGCTGTTGTAGAGGTTCCACGGCAGGATGACCAGGCCGATGACGGCGCTCACCACTCCGGCGCGGCGGAAGTTCAGCCGGCGCGGGAACAGGTCGATGAGGGCGTAGATCGGCGCCACGAAGTTGGCCAGCAGGTTCACGGCGACCGTGAGGGCGATGAGGGCGAGTGAGGCCGTCGCGAGGAGCGCCATGTTCGGGATGGTGCGGACGATGTCGGTGGGGCTCGTGATGACGTGTCCGTCGATCGTGAACTGCGCGCCGCTGAGGACCACCACGATCACGGCGAAGAACAGCATGTTCACCGGGATGCCGATCACGTTGCCGCGCACGATCGAGCTCCGGCTCTTGGCGGACCGGGTGAAGTCGCAGAAGTTCAGGACGAACGTCCCGTAGATCACCACCCACAGCGCGGCCGCCTGCAGGATCTGCAGCCACATCGCGCCACCGGTGAGCGGTTCGTCGATGGAGACGGAGATCGAGGCGTCGGCCCGCACGAACATCCAGACGGCGAGGGCGCACATGGTGATCAGGGTGGTGGGCGCGGCGAAGGCCATGTACCTCCGGATCATCTGCATCCCGTAGCTGACGATGAGGAGTTGGAGGGCCCAGAGGGACAGGAAGGTGATCCAGCCGAGGGTGGACTGGCCGAGGAAGGAGTTCGTGTCCAGGCCGCTCAGTCCGGGGAACATCGCGAGGAGCAGGGCGCCGAGGACGGCGGAGGCGAGGTAGGTCTGGATGCCGAACCAGGCGATGGCGACGATGCCGCGCACGGCGGCCGGGATCTTCGCGCCCCTGATGCCGAAGGCGATGCGGCTCATCACGGGGAAGGGGACGCCCGTCTTGTGGCCCATGAACCCGGAGAGCGTCAGCAGCAGGAAGAGCAGGACCGAGGCGAGGACGAACGCGGCGAGGATGCCCCACACGTTCAGTCCGAGCGCGAAGAGGCCGATGGCGAACGCGTAGTTCCCGAGGCTGTGGACGTCGTTGGCCCAGAGCGTGAAGACGTTGTACGCGCCCCAGCGGCGCCCTTCCCTTTTCGTGGGGGCGAGGTCGTAGGTGTACAGAACGGAGCTTGCGGCTCCGGTGGCCGTCCGGGGCGGCCGGTCCTCCACAGCAGTCATCGAGCGGGCCTCGCAGATCATAGGACGTTTCCACAGAGTGGAACTTGAATTCCGCGAGACAGAACGTAGTTTTCGCCAAAGGAAGCGTCAACAGTCGGGGCGTTCTTCGTAGGATCGTCTGATGCACACGCCGGAGGGCCCGCTTCCGCTCCGCGTGTGCGGGGCGGAAACGGGCCCTCCGGGCGGCCGGTGACCGGTTCAGCGGCCGTTCCGGCGGTGCCACTCCTCCGCGAGAAGGCGGTACGAACGCACCCGGTCGGCGTGGTCGTGCGTGATCGTGGTGACGAGGAGTTCGTCCGCGCCCGTGGCCTCCTGGAGCTGCTCCAGCTGGTCGGCGACCCGGGCCGGGGAGCCGACGAACTGGGTGTCGACGCGGTCGGCCACGAGCGTCAGGTCCGCCTCGGTCCAGTCGTGGTCGAGGGCCTCGTCCGGGGTCGGGAAGGGAACGGCGCCCTCGCCGGTGCGGATGGAGCGGACCCAGAGGCCGTAGCCGGTCGCCAGTTCGCGCGCGGTCTCGTCGTCCTCCGCCACGACGACGTCCGCGGAGACGCTGACGTACGGCCGGTCGAGCTCCTCGGACGGCTTGAACGCGGCGCGGTAGCCCTCGGCCGCCTCCAGTACGGTCGCCGGGCTGACGTGGTAGTTCGCGGCGAAGGGCAGCCCGTTGCGGCCGGCGACCTCGGCGCTCGCCCCGCCGCTGCTGCCGAGGATCCAGACCTCCACGTCGGCGCCCTCACCGGGGACGGCGTGCGCCTCGACCCCGTCGGCCGAGCGGTACTCGCCGCGCAGCAGCGCCAGGATGTCGTCCACCTGCTCGCCGTACTCCTGGGAGCGGGCGCCGGGCAGGTGCAGGAGCTGGTGCTGGACGCGGAAGCGCGGCGAGTCGATCAGGTGCTCGAAGGAGAACCGCGCCGGGATCGCGAGCCCGTTGGGCGCACGCCCGGCGACGACGGGCGTGGCATCCTCGGCGGACCCGGCGGCCGCGGCCCGCGGTCCCGAGGGGCGCCCGCCGGAACGGCCGAGGCCCAGGTCGATGCGGCCGGGGTGCAGGGCGTCGATCAGGCCGAACTCCTCGACGGTGGACAGGGCAGTGCGGTGGCCGAGCAGCACGGCCCCCGAACCGATCCGGATCGTGGAGGTCGCGGCGGCCGTCAGCGCGAGGACGACGGCGGGCGAGGCGCCGGCCACGCCCGGGTTCAGGTGGTGCTCGGCGAACCAGTAGCGGGCGTAGCCGAACCGCTCGGCCTGCTGGGCGAGGTCGATGCTGTTGCGGAGCGCCTCGGCGGCGGTCGAGCCGGACGATATCGGGACGAGGTCGAGGACCCCGAGCGGGATGGCGGGCATGAGCGGGTGCTCCTCAGCGGTCGGCGGGCGTGGGGGTCGGGGCGGCTTCGGTCGGGGCGGCCACGGTGGTCCGGGGGGCCTCGCCGCCGAGGACCGGGGCCCACGGGAACGGCGGGTCGGGGATCTCCTTGCGCAGCACCGGCGCGATGTCGGACTGGAAGCGCTCCAACGACGCGCGGTGCTGACTCCCCGTCAACCCACCGGCGTCCGCCTGGAGATGGAGCACGCTGTGGCCCAACTGCTCGTGGTACCGGTGCACCTTCTCGATCACCTGCTGCGGGCTGCCGATGAGCGCCGAGCTGCGCTCGACGAAGTCCTCCAGGGTCAGGAACACCGGCTCCAGACCCAGCTGCTTCTGGAACGCGAGGTTCGCCTCGAACACCGGCCGGTACGCGGCGAGCGCCTCCTGTGACGTACGGGCCGTGTGGAAGCCGGCCGTCCCCGCGCCGACGACCGCGTGGGCCGGGTCGTGCCCGTGGTGCTCCCAGCGCTCGCGGTAGTGGCGGACGAGCGCGGCGTACGGCTCGATGGGGTGCGTGACGTTGGCGGAGAAGAGCGGGTCCCCGTAGCGGGCGGCGACCTCGACGGACTCCTCGCTGGTCGCGCTGCCGTGCCAGACGCGGACCGGGCGCTGGAGCGGCCTCGGCCACACCTCGGCGGCGTCGAGCGCGGGCCGGAAGCGCGGGGTCGCGGTCACCCGGTCCTCGCGCCAGATCCGGCGGAACAGCTCGTACCCCTCGGCGTTGCGGTCCCACTGGTCCTCGGGGGTCACGTGGAACAGCTCGCGCTGGGCGGTGCCGTTGCCCTTGCCGATGATCAGGTCGAGCCGGCCGTCCGACAGATGGTCCAGGGTCGCGTAGTCCTCGTACGCGCGCACCGGGTCGAGCAGGCTGAGCGTGGTGACGGCGGTGAACAGCCGGATCCGGGAGGTGCGCGCGGCGATGTGGCTGAGGACGACCGGGGGCGAGGAGGAGATGAACGGCCGCTCGTGGCGCTCGCCGACGCCGAAGCCGTCGAAGCCGAGCTCCTCCGCGAGGACGGCGTTGTCGATCACCTCGCGGAAGCGCTCGCGGGTGGGCTTCTTGACGCCCGTCACGGGGTCCGGGGCGTGCACGATGAGGGTGATGGCGAGGAACTTCACGACACGGCCCGCCCGTTGCCCGCGTGCGGGCGTTCGTCAGTGCGTTGGTCAGTGCGTTGGTCAGTGCGTTCGTCCGGGCGATCGTAAGGGCGTTCGTCCGGGTGGGCGAGGCCGAGATGGTCGCGGAGGGTCGTGCCCGTGTACTCGTGCCGGAAGACGCCGCGCTCCTGGAGCAGCGGGACGACGGTGTCGGCGAACGCGTCCAGGCCACCGGGGGTCAGGTGCGGGACGAGGATGAAGCCGTCGGCCGCGTCCGCCTGGACGAGGGAGTCGATGGACTCGGCGACGGTGGCCGGGGAGCCGACGAAGGACTGCCGGCCGGTGGTCTCGATGACCAGCTCGCGGATCGACAGCTTCTCCGCCTCCGCGCGGGCCCGCCACTCCCGGGCGACCGCGAGCGGATCGCGGAACATCCGGACACTGGCCCGGCCCTGGACGACCGTGTGCTCGCCGGGGTCCGGATCGATGTCGGGGAGCGGGCCGTCCGGGTCGTAGCCGGACAGGTCCCGGTTCCAGACCTGCTCCAGGTAGGCGAGGGCCGTCTGCCCGCTGACCTGCTGCCGGCGCACTTCGTGGGCCAGCTCCCGGGCCTCGGCGTCCGTGTCGCCGAGGACGAAGGTGGCGGCGGGCAGGATCAGCAGCTCGTCGTGGGTGCGGCCGTAACGGGCGAGGCGCCCCTTGACGTCGGCGTAGAAGGCGCGTCCCGCGTCGAGGCCGCTGTGCCGGCTGAAGATCGCGTCCGCGTCGGCGGCGGCGAACTCGCGGCCCTCCTCCGAGTCGCCGGCCTGGAAGATCACCGGCCGGCCCTGCGGGGAGCGCGGGACGTTGAACCGGCCCGCGATGTCGAAGTGCCGTCCCCGGTGGGCGAAGGCGCCGGCCCCCGCGTCCTTCAGGAAGATGCCGGCCTCCGGGTCGGCGACCAGCTCGTCGCCGTGCCAGGAGTCGAAGAGCTCGCGGGCCGTGGCGAGGAACTCCTGGGCCCGGGAGTAACGCTCCTCCTGCGGGAGGAAGCCGCCGCGCCGGAAGTTCTCGCCGGTGAACGCGTCCCAGGAGGTGACGACGTTCCAGGCGGCGCGCCCGCCGGAGAGGTGGTCGAGGCTCGCGAACTGGCGGGCCACCTCGTAGGGCTCGTTGAAGGTGGAGTTGATGGTGCCGGTCAGGCCGAGGTGCTCGGTGACGGCGGCGAGCGCCGACAGGACGGTGAAGGTGTCGGGCCGTCCGACGACGTCCAAGTCGTAGATCTGGCCGCCCTGTTCGCGCAGCCGCAGCCCCTCGGCGAGGAAGAGGAAGTCGAACTTGGCGCGCTCGGCGGTCCGGGCGAAGTGGGCGAACGAGCTGAACTCGATGTGGCTGCCGGCTCTCGGGTCGCTCCACACGGTGGTGTTGTTGACGCCCGGGAAGTGGGCGGCCAGATGGATCTGCTTGACGGGCTTACGGGACTCACGGGGCGTGCTCGAACGGGTCATCGTCGTACGGCTCCTGCTGCTCGCGCGGTGGTGTGGCGGTTGGCCGGCCGGGCGAGCCCGAGCAGCCCGCGCAGGGTGTCCGCCTCGTAGCCGGAGCGGAAGACGCCCCGGCGCTGGAGTTCCGGCACCAGCTCCCGGGTGATCCGCACCAGGTCGTGGGCGAGCACGCCGGGACGCAGCCGGAAGCCGGTCAGGCCCGCCGCACGCCACTCCAGGAGCAGGTCGGCGAGCTCGGCGGGCGTCCCCGTGAAGATCCTGGCGTCGCTCGTGTGCGCCTCGCCCGCGAGCGCGTCCAGGCGGGCCTTGCGGGCGGCGGCCGCCCCCGGTTCGGCGTCCAGGAAGACGACCAGGTCGCCGAAGACGTGCACGGTGTCCCCGGCGCGCCCGGCCGCGCTCTGGGCGGTACGGATCTCGGCGACAATGGCGCGGGCGTGGTCGGCGTCGCGCGGGGTGACGTACCCGATGTCCGCCGCGCGGCCGACGAGCCCGTACGGGATGCTCAGGTGCGCCAGGGCGCTCACGACGGGCTGGCCCTGCGGCGGGCGTGGCGTGATCGACGGGCCCCTGACGCTGAAGTACCGGCCCTCGAAGTCGACGGGGTGGAGCTTGTCGCGGTCGATGAAGCGCCCGGTGGCGGCGTCCCGGATCTCCGCGTCGTCCTCCCAGCTGTCCCAGAGCCGCCGCACCACCTCGACGTGGTCGGCGGCCTCGTCGAACAGCTCGGTGAGGAGCTCCTCGCCCGCGGGGGTCTCGTACTCCTCGACGCCGAGCTTCGGGAACGTGCGGCGGCCGAAGTGCGCGGCCTCGCCGGTCCGCCCGGAGACCTGGATCCGCAGGCCCGCGCGGCCGTTGCTGACGTAGTCGAGGGTGGCGATCGCCTTGGAGACGTGGAAGGGCTCGGTGTGGGTGGCGACCACGGTCGGCACGAGACCGATGTGCCGGGTCAGCGGCGCGACCCGGGCGGCGACGAGCACCGCGTCGAGCCGGCCGCGCACCTGGTCGGTGCGCTCGTCGGGCTCCGTGGGGTGCGAGGACTGGGGGCCGAGGGAGTCCTCGATGGTCACGAAGTCGAGCAGGCCGCGCTCGGCCTCGGCGACGAGGTCGGCCCAGTAGGCGGGGGTGAACAGTTCGTGGGGCCGGGCGCCCGGCTCGCGCCAGGCGGCCGGGTGCCAGCCCGCGCCGTCGAGCGCGACGGCGAGGTGGAGAGGACGGATGGACGGGGGTGCGGACACGGCGGGAGTGCCTTCCTGGGCGGGCGACGGTACGGGGCAGGCCTGCGGGCCCGCCGTCAACCGGCCGCCGCCAGGACCGCCGTGCGGCCGCCGAGGGCCTCGGAGAACTGGTCGACGATCTGGGCGAGGGACCGGTCGGGGCCCGGCGCGACGGTCAGGGTGCCGTCGCCGGCGACCGCGATGTCCTTGTCGAGCGTGAACCAGCCCTGGACGATGTGCGCGGCGCCCATGGAGCTGAGCACCGGGCGGAGCGCGTAGTCGATCGCGAGGACGTGCGCGGTCGTCCCGCCGGTCGCCAGCGGCAGCACCGTCTTGCCGGCCAGCGCGTACTGCGGGAGCAGGTCGAGCAGCGACTTCAGGAGGCCGGAGTAGGCCGCCTTGTAGACGGGTGTGCCGATGACGACGCCGTCGGCGCGGGCGAAGAGCGCGGTCGCCTCGACGATCGCGGGATGACCGAAGTCGGCGCCGAGCAGCGCTTCGGCGGGCAGCGTACGGACGTCCAGCGGGACGACCTCGTGGCCCTGGGCCGTGAGACGCGCGTCCAGGTGACGCAGGAGTCGGGCGGTGCGTGAGGTGGCGGAGGGACTTCCGGAGACGGACAGGACGGTGGCCATGGCGGACCCTTCGGGCAGAAGTGGGTGGGAACGGCTACTTGTTGGTCCGGGGCAGGCCGGGCGGGTTGATCTCGGAGCGCGTCACGGCCTCGGCGGTGAGCCCCCAGCGCTTCAGCACCTCGGCGTACGTGCCGTTCTCGATGACCTGGTTGAGCGCGTCGGCCAGCGGCTCGACGAGGCCGCTGTCCTTCTTCGTGGTGGCCGCGATGAGGCCCTGGAGGGAGGCGCCGGCGCCGGAGTAGGTGCCCACGACCTCCGTCTTCCCGGTGCTGGCCGCGTGGTAGGCGGCGGTCGGGTTCGGGCCGAGGAAGAGGTCGATACGGCCGGACTGGAGGGCGAGGTAGGTGTCGGAGGCGTTCTGGTAGTAGGCGATGTCGACCGGCTTGCGGCCGGCCTTCTCGTTCTCCTTGCTCCACTCCACCAGCAGCTTCTCCTGGTTGGTGCCGCTGCTCACGGCGACCTTCTTGCCCGCCACGTCCGCGGGCCCCGCGACCTTCAGACCGCTGCCCTTCTTCGACTCGAAGGCGAGGTCGTCCTTGCGGTAGGTCGCGAAGTCGTACTTGTCCTTGCGCTCCTCGGTGACGGTGATGTTGCTGAAGCCGACGTCGTACTTGGCGCTGTCGAGGCCGACGAAGATGTTCTCCCAGGAGACGGTGTTGATCTTGAGCTTCAGCCCGAGCACGTCGGCGACCAGCGAGGCGATGTCGGTCTCGACGCCGATGACGGTCTTGTTGTCGGTCGCGTAGAAGGTCAGCGGCGCCGCGGAGCCCGAGGAGTCGACGATCTCCAGGGTGCCTCTCTGCCGGATCTTCTCCGGGACCTTGGCGGCTATGGAGTCGACCTTGGCGGTGGTGACGCGCTTCTGGTCCGGGCCCAGGTTGATCTTCGTCGTGGTGCCCGAGGCCCCGGCGACCTCCGTCGTGCCGCCGTCGGACGGGTTGCCGCAGGCGGTGAGGGCGAGGGTGAGGACAAGGCCGAGCGCGGCGGTCAGGGACGTACGGCGGGTGAGCGAGGTGGTGGACATCGTCGTGCTCCTAGAAATAGAGGGATCAGGGAAGGAAGGGGTCAGAGGACCTTGGAGAGGAAGGCGCGGGTGCGCTCGTGGCGTGGGCTGTCGAGAACGGCCGAGGGCGGGCCCTGCTCCACGACGAGACCGCCGTCCATGAAGACCACGGTGTCGGCGACCTCGCGGGCGAAGCCGATCTCGTGGGTGACGACGATCATCGTGGTGCCGCTGCTCGCCAAGTCCTTGATGACGTCGAGCACTTCACCGACGAGTTCGGGGTCGAGCGCGGAGGTCGGCTCGTCGAAGAGGAGCACCTTCGGCTCGAGGGCCAGGGCGCGGGCGATCGCCACCCGCTGCTGCTGGCCGCCGGAGAGCTGGCGCGGGTAGGCGTCGGCCTTGTCGGCGAGACCGACCCGGTCGAGGAGGCGCCGGGCGGTCTCCTCCGCCTCCTTGCGGGGGCGGCGCAGGGCGGAGACGGGTGCCTCGACGAGGTTCCCGAGGACGGTCAGGTGCGGGAAGAGGTTGAAGTTCTGGAAGACGAACCCGATGTGGGTGCGCTGCCGCAGGACGTCCTTCTCCCGCAGCTCGTACAGCTTGTCGCCGGAGCGGCGGTAGCCGATGAGTTCGCCGTCGATGGCGATCCAGCCGCGGTTGACCTTCTCCAGGTGGTTGACGGTCCGCAGGAGGGTGGACTTGCCCGAGCCGGAAGGGCCGAGGATCACCGTGACCTCGCCGGTCCGCACCTGGAGGTCGACCCCGCGCAGCACCTCCAGCGGGCCGAAACTCTTGTGGACGCCGTGGACGTCGACCATCACCTCGCTCATCGGTTGCCTCCCAACGGCTCCGAGGGGTTCGTGGACTTCAGGGGCTTCAGGGGTGTGACGGGCAGGTCGCGCCGGGCCGCCGCCGTCCGCAGGTCGCGGAGGAAGCGCCGGGCCCGCTGGAGCGGGGTGGGCGGCGGGGTGCGGCTGCCGCCCCGGGCGAAGTGGCGCTCCACGTAGTACTGGCCGACCGTCAGGACCGTGGTCAGGACCACGTACCAGGCGGTGGCGACCAGCAGCAGCGGGATCACCCGCCCGTTGCGGCCGTAGATGACCTGGACCTGGTAGAAGAGCTCGCCGATCGCCATCACGTAGACGACCGAGGTGCCCTTGAGCAGCCCGACCACCTCGTTGCCGGCGGTCGGCAGGATGGCGCGCATGGCCTGCGGCAGCACGATCCGGCGGATCTGCCGCAGCCGGGGGATCCCCAGCGCGGCGGCGGCCTCCAGCTGCCCGTGGTCGACGGCGAGGACTCCGCCCCGGACGATCTCGGCGGCGTACGCGGCCTGATGCAGCGTCAGGCCGATGATGGCGGCGCCGATGGTGCCGATCAGGCTGTTGCTGTCGACGGACCAGAAGACCGGGCCGAAGGGGATGCCGACGCCCAACCGCTCGTACAGGGCGCTGAGATTGAACCAGAACACCAGCTGGACGATCATCGGGATGGACCGGAAGATCCAGATGTACGTCCAGGCCACGGTCTGCAGCACCGGACTGTGCGACAGCCGCATGAAGGCGAGGACGGTGCCGAGGAGAAAGCCGAGGACGGTGGCGTACGCGGTGAGCTGGAGGGTGACCCAGACGGCCTGGACGATCGTCTCGGACAGGATGTACTCGCCGAAGACGCTCCACTCCCAGACCGGGTTGGTGGCGAGGCCGTGGATGAACTGGGCGACCAGGACGGCGACGGCGACGGCGGCCGCCCAGCGGGCGTAGTGGCGGACGGGGACGACCTTGAGGGCGGCCGGGTCGGGCCGGCCGGATCTTCCGGGCGGGGCGTGGGGGCCCGAGCCCGCGGGCGGAGCGCTCGCGGCGGGGGCGGGGTCGGTGGTGAGTCCCATCGTGGTGACCTGCTCAACTCTTCTTGTGTTCGGGCGGGTTGATCCGCGAGGTCTCGATCGCGGACTCGGTGGTCCCCCACTTCTTCAGGATCCGGTCGTACGTCCCGTCCTTGATCAGCTCGTTGACGGCTGCCTGGAAGGCGGGGGTGAGCGGGGAGCCCTTCTTGAAGGCGAAGCCGACGTCGAGGCGGTGGAACTCGCCCAGGAAGGTGGTCTGCGAGGCGGGCTGGGCGGCCTGGTGGCGCAGCCCGTTGATGGTCGACATGACGACGTCGATCCGGCCCTGCTGGAGCGCGGTGAGCGTGGCCCCGTTCTCCGAATAGACCTTCACGTCGTACGGCTTCTTGCCGGCCTCCGCGCAGACGCCCTTGCGTGCGGTGAGGGTGGCCTCGAAGGTGGTGCCCGCGCCGGTGCCGATGGTCAGCCCGCAGAGCTGGGTGAGGTCGGTGACCCCGGTGCCGAGCGCCGTGTTGCCCTTCTTCACGGCGAAGCCCTGGCCGTCGTTGATGTACGTGACGAAGTCGATGGTCTTCAGGCGCTCGGTCGTGACGCCGAAGTTGCCGGTCCCCAGGTCGTACTTGCCGCTGCCGAGGGCGGGCAGGATCGTCTCGAAGGAGGCGTCCTGGCGCTCCAGCTTCAGGCCGAGGACCTTGGCGGCCGCGTCGGCGAGGTCGATGTCCTGGCCGGCGGGCGGCTTGTCGGGGCCGTTGGGGTAGTACGCCCCGGGCGGGAAGCCGACGGAGCTGCCGACCCGCAGCGTGCCCGCCGCCCGCACGTCGGCGGGGAGCAGGGCGGCGACCTTGTCCACCGTACGGACGGCGGCGACCGGGTCGTCGGCCGGCGGCGCGGACGCCTGGGCGCCCGCCGGCGTGGCGGACGTGGCGCCGGAACCGCAGGCGGTCAGCGCGAGGACCGGCAGCAGCGCGAGCGGGACGGCGACGCGCATCCGGGTGCCGAGCGCGCGTATCGCGGGGAGGTTCACTGGTCGGGGGCCTTTCCGGGCGGGTTGTCGGCGAGGTTCGGGGTGAGGTGCTCAGTGAGGTCTTTTTCGAAGGGCAGGAGGCCGAGGGTCTCCGGGGCGGCCTCGGTGTCGAAGAGCGGTGTGTAGCCGGTGACCAGGTAGAGGCCGCGCGCCTCCGGCTGGCGCGGGCCGGTGGTGAGGTAGATCCGCCGGTAGCCGCGCTCGCGCGCCTCGCGCTCCAGTTCGGCGACGACTCGGCGGGCGAGGCCGCGCCGCCGATGGGCGGAGTGCGTCCAGATCCGCTTCAGCTCCGCCGTGTCCGGGTCGTACCGGCGGAACGCGCCGCCCGCGACCGGCTCGCCGTCCTCCAGGAGCAGGATCAGCGCGCCACCGTGGGGCTCCGTGAACTCCTCGTCCGGATAGCGGGAGAGTTCGGTGTGGGCGTCCTTGCCGTAGCGGGTGCTGTACTCCTCGCCGAGCTCGCGGATCAGCGGCTCCACCCGAGGGTCGGAGACCGGTACCTGAATCGACGTCAAGGCATCGATGGGCGACGGCGGTTGAGCGGTCTCGGCGGCGTACGTCATGCCCGCACCGCCGCGAGGGTCCGCTCCGACGGCAGGCTCTCGCCCTTCGCCGCCCGTTCGGCGTCGCGTGAGGCCTCGCGCGCGGCGTCGCGCTTGGCGACCTCCTCGCGGACGATCGGGATCACGAACCGGCCGAAGTCGACCGCGTCGCCGAGCAGGTCGTAGCCCCGGGCGGAGAGGATGTCGACGCCGAGGTCGTAGTAGTCGAGCAGCGCCTGGGCGACCGTCTCGGGGGTGCCGACGAGGGCGTTGGAGTTGCCCGCGCCGCCGGTCGCGGCGGCCGTCGGGGTCCACAGCGCGCGGTCGTACCGCTCCCCCGCCTCGGCGATCGCGATCAGCCGCTGCGAGCCGGTGTTCTGCGGCGCGTCTCCCCGGTGGTGCCGGACGAGGCCCTGCTCGCGCCGGGCGCGGATCGCGCCGACCGTGCGGTGCGCCTTCTCCCAGGCCAGCTCCTCGGTCGGCGCGATGATCGGGCGGAACGCCACCTGGATGCGCGGAACGTCCGTACGCCCCGCGGCCTTCGCGGCGGCCTTGACCGCCTCGATCTGCGCGGCGGTCTCCGCGAGCGGCTCGCCCCACAGGCAGTAGATGTCGGCCTCGGCGCCGCCGGCTTCGTACGCGGCGGGCGAGGAGCCCCCGAACGAGACGCCGGGCCGGGGCTGTTGGACCGGGAAGACGTCGCTGACGAAGTCGTGGAAGCGGTAGTGCTCGCCCTCGTGGTCGAAGGGCTCGTGCGTGGTCCAGATCTTCTTGACGATCCGGATGTACTCACGGGTGCGGGCGTACCGCTCGTCCTTGGTGAGGGTGTCGCCCTCCCGCCCCTGCTCGTGGTCGCTGCCGCCCGTGATGAAGTGGACGGTCAGCCGGCCCCCGCTGATCTGGTCGAGGGTCGCGAAGGTCTTCGCGGCGAACGTCGGGTACGAGACGTTGGGCCGGTGCGCGAGCAGGATCTGCAGCTTGTCCAGTCTGCTCGCGACGTACGCGGCGGCCGGCGCGGGATCCGGCGAACCGGAGCCGTACGCGAACAGGACCCGGTCCCAGCCGTGGTCCTCGTGCGCCCGGGCGAGCCGGAGCGTGTACTCCTTGTCGAACGCGCCGCCGGAGCGCGCGGTGGTCTCGGAGCCGTCATGGGTGGCGGCGATGCCAAGGAACTCCACTGGCATGGGAGATGGCCTTTCCTGAGGTCCTCAGTGGCCGCGCTCCCCGGGGGCGCCCGGGCACGCCGGAGCGGCCCTGGGGGCGGCCGGGTGCGACGGCGCTTCAGGGTGGGAAGCGGGGTGGTGAGCAGGGAGGTGAGCAGGGGTGATGACGCCCGGGGCTGAGCCTCGGCCGAGGTGGTGCGGTGGTGGTGGGTGCGGCGGCGGCGCGTCACGTCACACACGCGGGACCTGCCGTACGACGTCGTACGGCGGCGGTGCGACAACGTGGGAGAACGGCCCGCGACGGGGTTACCGAGGGAGGGAATGGGCCGGTCGGACGGCCCGCGGCCGCGTCAGGCGCAACACGCGGCGGACCACACACGACCGAAGTCGATGTGGTCTCGGGTGACCAGGCGCTGATCGGCATCCATGCGACCCATTCAGCAGCACATCTCGACTCTCGTCAACCATGGCCCGGGTTCGCGGCCCTAGTTGGGCGAAAGGTTTGCGTGGTTGACACAAACGCGAAGCGGCCGCCTACGATCGAGCCAGGAGCGGCTCCGCCTCGCGCGGTCGCCGCCCCCGCCGCGTTGAGGGACGCGGCGCGTGTGATGACGTCGTGCCCGAGGCCCACCCCACCCGCGCCTCCCTCTCCAGGAGACCCTCTGATGGTCCCGCCCTCCGCGCCCACGACCGCCCTGAAGGCCGACGGCCCCGCCGGCCCCGGCAGCCCCGACACCGACCGCGGCGTCCCCGACCCGCACCTCGATCTGCCGCGCATCGTCCCGCGCCGGCGCGTCGGGCGATGGCTGACGGCCGTCGCCGCGCTGCTGGTCTTCGCGATGGTGGTCAACTCCGTCATCCGTAACCGCGCGTTCCAGTGGGACGTGGTCGGCCAGTACTTCACGACGGCCGCCGTGCTCGACGGGCTGCTGCTCACGCTCTGGCTGACGGCCGTCGTGATGGTGCTCGGCTTCGTCCTCGGCACCCCGCTGGCCGTGATGCGCCTCTCGTCCAACCTGGTTCTGTCCAGCCTGAGTTGGGGCTTCGTGTGGATCTTCCGGTCCACTCCGCTCCTGGTCCAGCTGCTCTTCTGGTTCAACATCGGCGCCCTGTATCCGACGCTCGGCCTGGGCATCCCCTTCGGCCCGGAGTTCCTCACCGTCAAGACGGTGAACCTGCTCGGCCCCACGCTCACCGCCGTCATCGGGCTGACCCTGCACGAGGCCGCGTACGCCGCCGAGGTGGTGCGCGGCGGCATCCTGTCGGTGGACGCCGGCCAGACGGAGGCCGCGCAGGCCCTCGGCATCGGCAGACGGCGCACCCTGCTCCGGATAGTCGTCCCGCAGGCGATGCGCTCGATCGTCCCGACCGCGGGGAACATGCTGATCGGCACGTTGAAGGGCACGAGCATCGTCAGCGTGCTCGCGGTGCACGACCTGCTGTACTCGGTGCAGCTGGTCTACAACCAGACGTACCAGGTCATCCCCCTGCTGATGGTCGCCACCGTCTGGTACGTCGCGGTCACGACCGTGCTCAGCACGGCCCAGTTCTACGTCGAGCGCCACTACGCGCGCGGCGCCGCCCGCGCCCTTCCGCCGACACCGCTGCAACGGCTCAGGACCCGGCTCACCGCGCTGAGGAGCGGCTGACGATACTGGACCGCATGCGGATCTCAGCCAGGGCGGACTACGCGGTACGTGCCGCACTGCAGCTCGCCGCGTCCCGTGACGACGAGCCTCTGAAGACGGAGGCCATCGCCGACGCCCAGGACATCCCCCACAAGTTCCTCGAAGGCATCCTGAACGACATGCGCCGGGGCGGCCTCGTGGTCAGCCGGCGGGGTGGCAACGGGGGGTACCGGCTGGCGAGGCCCGCGGAGTCCATCAGCATCGCGGACGTCATACGCGTCGTGGAGGGGCCGCTCGTCTCGGTACGGGGTGTCCGCCCACCGGACCTGTCGTACACCGGCGCCGCCGAGTCGCTGCTGCCCCTGTGGGTCGCGCTGCGGTCCAATGTGCGCGAGATCCTCGAAGGGGTGTCGCTCGCCGATGTCGCCGCGGCCGAACTCCCCACCGGCGTAACCGAGTTGGCCAGCGCGCCGGACGCCTGGACGAACCCCTGAACCACGCCTGAGGCGCCCCCGAAGTCCCTCCGATCTCACCAGGCGAGACCAGGCCGTCCGCCATATGAACACCCTCTTGGGGTGTTCGCCGCCTTCTGCCACGATCCCTATCAACCAGGTAGGAGAACTAGGGATCCGCGGGGGTGGCCGACGTGTGCATGCGAATGTCCGACCGTGCTGTCCGCGTGTCACCCCTCCTGACCTCGCGCCGTCACATCGACCTCGGCCGTCACTCCAGCGCCATCTGTCGCACCGCCTGAGGCACTGTCCACACCACGGGCCGCTCCGCCCACCCCTTGAGATCACTCACCACGTGCAGCCGTGCCCGTACACGCCTGTACGCACCTTTCTGATCACCCAGCTTCCGAGAGGACACCTCCGTGTCTGCCGCCAGACCGCTCACCACCCTGCGCAACGTCGCCGTCATCGCGGCGCTCCCCCTTCTGCTCGCTTCGTGCGGCTACGGCTCCGAGACCACGACGACCGACGAGAAGAAGGTGGCCGCCGAGGGCGCGAAGCTCTCCGCGGACACGGTCCGGCTCGGCTACTTCCCGAACCTGACCCACGCCACCGCCCTGGTGGGCGACCAGGAAGGCATCCTCCAGAAGGAACTCGGCGGCACCCAGCTGAAGGTCTCCACCTTCAACGCGGGCCCCTCCGAGATCGAGGCCCTGAACGCCGACTCCATCGACATCGGCTTCATCGGCCCCTCCCCCGCCATCAACGGCTACACCAAGTCCAAGGGCAAGAACCTCCGCATCATCGCCGGCTCCGCCTCCGGCGGCGTGAAGCTGGTCGTCAACCCGGCCAAGATCAAGACCCTGGACGACATCAAGGGCAAGCGGATCGCGACCCCGCAGCTCGGCAACACCCAGGACGTCGCCTTCCTCAACTGGATCTCCGAGAAGGGCTGGAAGGTCGACGCCCAGAGCGGCAAGGGCGACGTCTCCGTCCTGCGTACGGACAACAAGGTGACCCCGGACGCCTACAAGTCCGGTTCCATCGACGGCGCCTGGGTCCCCGAGCCGACCGCCTCCAAGCTGGTCAGCGAGGGCGCCAAGGTCCTCCTCGACGAGTCGACCCTGTGGCCCGACAAGAAGTTCGTGATCACGAACATCATCGTGTCGCAGAAGTTCCTCACCGAGCACCCCGACGTCGTCGAGGCCGTCCTGCGGGGGTCCACCAAGACCAACGAGTGGATCAACGCCAACCCGGACAAGGCCAAGGCCTCGGCCAACGCCAAGCTCAAGGAGCACACGGGCAAGCCGCTGGGCGCCCAGGTCATCGACGCCGCCTGGCCGTCCATCCAGTTCACCGACGACCCGCTGGCCACGACGCTCCAGGCCCAGGCCGACCACGCCGTCAAGGCCGGACTTCTCAAGCAGCCCAACCTCGACGGCATCTACGACCTGCGCCCCCTGAACAAGATCCTCAAGGCCGCGGGCAAGCCCGAGATCGGTGATGCCGGGCTCGGCACCAAGTAGGTCGTCGAGGTAGCTCGACGGAGATCGCCGTAGGTCGATCATCCAGGACCCTGTGCGCCACACGGAACCCTTTCCGTGTGGCGCACCAGTCGTTTTCGGCCTTCCTCGCGGGCTTCACTGGCCTGGAAGGAGTGGCCGAGCGGCTGGGGAGACATGGACCTGAACACCGTGACCGAGGTGCGCGACGCCCGGCGCCGTGAGCCCTGGCGGGCGGGTGACGCATGGCTGGGCGGGGGTACGTACCTGTTCTCCGAGCCGCAGCCGCACCTGCGCCGCCTCGTCGATCTGAGCCGCATGGGCTGGGAGCCGCTCACGCTCAGGACGGACGGCTCGCTGGAGATCGCGGCCACCTGCACGATCGCCCAACTCTCCCGATTCGGCCGGTCGTTCGGCGCCCGGGCGGCTCCGCTGATCGAGCAGTGCTGCCGGGCGTTCCTCGCCTCGTTCAAGATCTGGAACATGGCGACCGTCGGCGGGAACCTGTGCAACGCGCTGCCGGCCGGGCCGATGATCTCGCTGACCGCCGCCCTCGACGGGGAGTGCCTGCTCCAGTCGCAGGCCGGGACGGTGCGCCGGGTGAAGGTCGCGGACTTCGTCACCGGCGCGGGCCGCAAGGACCTCGCCGAGGGCGAGCTGCTGCGCTCGGTCACCCTGCCGGCCCGCGCGCTCGCCTCCCGTACCGCGTACCGGCAGGCCTCGCTCTACGGGCTCGGCCGCTCGGGCGCCCTGGTCATCGGGGCGCTCGACCCGGTGGACGGCTCGCTGGCGGTGACGATCAGCGCGGCGACCGTACGGCCGTTCCGCCTCTGGTTCCCGCTGCCGCCTGACCGGGAGGAGCTGCGCCGGGCGGTCGAGGCCGCCGTCGGCGCGGACGACTGGTTCGACGACATCCACGGCCTGCCCGAGTGGCGGCGGCACATGGGCTTCCGCCTCGCCGAGGAGGTCCGCCGCGAACTGGCGGCCCCGGCCATCGCGACGACCGGCGCCCCGACCACCGCCCCGACCACCGCACCGCCGCTCCCGGAGGGGGACCGATGACGTACGAGATCGAGATCAACCGGCGCACCTTCGACGAGGAGCCCCGCGCCGGCCAGTGCCTGCGCACCTACCTCCGCGAGCGCGGCTGGTTCGGGGTGAAGAAGGGATGCGACGCGGGCGACTGCGGCGCCTGCACGGTCCACGTCGACGGGGAGCCCGTGCACAGCTGCCTCTATCCCGCCGTGCGGGCCGAGGGCCGCTCCGTCACCACTGTCGAGGGCCTCGCCTCCCCCGAGGGTGAACTCCACCCGGTGCAGCGGAAGTTCCTCGACGCGCAGGGCTTCCAGTGCGGGTTCTGCACCGCCGGGTTCCTGATGACCACCGCCGCCCTGGACGAGGAGCAGCTGACCGACCTGCCCCGCGCGTTCAAGGGCAACATCTGCCGCTGCACGGGCTATCGGGCCATCGAGGACGCCGTGCGCGGTGTGCGGCACACCGAACGCCCCTGCGCGGGGAAGGCCGTGGGTCAGAACCTCGGCGCGCCCGCCGGGCCGCTCGTCGTCACCGGCACCGCCCGCTACACCTTCGACGTCGAGGTCCCCGGGCTGCTGCACATGAAGCTGCTGCGCTCCCCGCACCCGCACGCCCGGATCGTCTCGATCGACACCGCCGCGGCGCTGCGCGTCCCCGGCGTCCACGCCGTCCTCACCCACGAGGACGCCCCGGCCACCCTGTACTCCAGCGCCCGGCACGAGCACCCCACCGAGGACCCCGACGACACCCGGGTCCTCGACGACACCGTGCGGTTCGTCGGGCAGCGGGTCGCGGCCGTGATCGCGGACAGCGAGCAGGCGGCCGAGGAGGGCTGCCGACGCATCGAGGTGGTGTACGAGCAACTCCCGTACGTCACCGACCCCGAGGCCGCGATGGCGCCCGGCGCGCCCGCGCTCCACGGCGACAAGGGGCCCGAGGCGCGGATCGCGCGCGCCGCCGAGAACGTGGCGGGCGAGGTGCACGGCGAGATCGGCGACGTCGTGACGGGGTTCGCGGAGGCGGACGTCGTGTACGAGGAGACCTTCCGCACCCAGCGCGTCCAGCACGCAAGCCTTGAGACCCACGGCTGTGTGGCGTACTTCGAGCCGAAGGAGGACGGCACGGGTGAGCGGCTCACCGTCCGTTCCTCCACCCAGACCCCGTTCCTGACGCGGCGCGCCCTCTGCGCCCTGTACGGCCTGCCCGAGGACGAGGTCCGGGTCGTCGCGGGCCGGGTGGGCGGCGGCTTCGGCGGCAAGCAGGAGATGCTGACGGAGGACATCGTCGCGCTGGCCGCGCTGAAGCTGCGCCGGCCGGTGAAGCTGGAGTACACCCGGGCCGAGCAGTTCTACGGCGCGACCACGCGCCACCCCTTCACCATCCGTATCAAGGTCGGGGCGCGCGCCGACGGCACGCTGACCGCCGTGCAGATGCGGGTCGTGTCCAACACGGGCGCGTACGGCAACCACGGCCCGGCCGTCATGTTCCACAGCGTGGGCGAGTCGTTCGCCGTCTACCGCGCCCCGCACAAGAAGGTCGACGCGTTCTCCGTGTACACGAACGTGGTCCCGGCGGGCGCCTTCCGCGGGTACGGCCTCGGCCAGGTCACGTTCGCCGTGGAGTCGGTGATGGACGAGCTGGCCCGGCTGCTCGGCATGGACCCGCTGGCCTTCCGGGAGAAGAACATCATCGGCCCCGGGGAGGGCATGCACAGCCCGATCGGCGAGGAGGAGGACCTGCACATCGCCTCGTACGGGCTCGACCAGTGCCTGGCGGTGGTCCGCACGGCCCTCGCCGAGGACACCAGCCACCGCGACGCGCCCGAGGGCTGGCTCGTCGGCCAGGGCACGGCCATGGCGATGATCGCGACCGGCCCTCCGGGCGGCCACTACGCCGACGCCCGCGTCTCCCTGCTCGCGGACGGTACGTACGACATCGCCGTCGGCACCGCCGAGTTCGGCAACGGCACGACCACCGTCCACAAGCAGATCACCGCGGGGGCGCTGAACACCACCGAGGACCGCATCGCGATCCGGCAGTCCGACACCGACGTCGTACGGCACGACACGGGCGCCTTCGGCTCGGCCGGCACCGTCGTCGCCGGCAAGGCGGTCCTGCTGGCCGCGACCTCGCTCGCCGAACGGTTGCGGACGTTCGCCGCCCGGCACACGGGGGTGGCCCGGCACCTGTGCGTGCTCGGGGCCGAGGCCTTCGACTGCGCGGGCCGGACGGTGACCCTCAAGGAGCTGTACGAGGCGGCGCACGCGAGCGGCGCCGTCGACGAGATCCGGGCGGACGGCCACTGGGGCGGGTCCCCGCGGTCGGTCGCGTTCAACGCCCAGTGGTTCCGGATCGCCGTCGACCCGGACACGGGCGAGATCCGCATCCTGCGCAGCGTCCACTCCGCCGACGCGGGCAAGGTGATGAACCCGATGCAGTGCCGGGGCCAGGTCGAGGGCGGTGTCGCCCAGGCGCTGGGCGCGACCCTCTTCGAGAACGTCCGGGTCGACGAGCGGGGCGAGGTGACCACGGCGGCGTTCCGCCGGTACCGGCTGCCGCAGTATGCCGACGTCCCGCGGACCGAGGTCCACTTCACCGAGACGACGGACGCGATCGGCCCGCTCGGCGCCAAGTCGATGAGCGAGAGCCCGTTCAATCCGGTCGCCCCCGCCTTCGCCAACGCGCTGCGCGACGCCACGGGCATCCGCTTCACCGAGATGCCGGTCACCCGGGACCGCGTGTGGCGGGCGATCCACGACCGGCGCCTTGGCACATGAACCTGGAAGGTGCGTAGGTCCGTCTCGTATCAACCTCACAATCGCACGAGAAAGGACCGTATTCGCATCGCAGACGCGGTTCGCAGGACGGAGGGCCGGGTACCAGTGGGCGCAGTCGCCGCACCGCCCGTCCCGACGTCCTGAGGGGAAGCCGATGAGCGCTGGGTCCTTCGACCTCTACGGAGAGGTGGCCCGCCCGGTCACGCTGACCGTCGCGGACCTGCGCCGGGGCTGGGAGCAGCACCGGGCCGAGGTCGTCTTCGACTGCGCGACCGACGGGGCCCGGCACCACACCTTCGAGGGGCCCCTGCTGCGCGAGGTGGTCAGCGGCACCCGGCCCGGCTTCGACCCGGCGCGCCGCAAGGACCGGTCCCGCTTCCTTCTCGCGGTGAGCGGCGGCGACGGCCATCACACGGTGCTGTCCTGGGCGGAGATCGACGCGGACTTCGGCGACGCGCCCATGCTCCTCGCGACGCGGATGGACGACGCCGACCTCGACGAGGCGGGCACCCAGCTCGTCGTCCCGTCCGACCGCTGCGGCGCGCGGTACGTGAGCGCCGTGAAGCGGATCTGGGTCGGCACGTGCCGACCGCCGGCCGACATGGAGACCTGAACCGCTCTACGGTGTCGCCCATGCAGTCCTACACCATCGGGCAGGCAGCCCGTCTTCTGGGCGTGAGCCCCGACACCGCGCGACGCTGGGCCGACGCCGGCCGCGTCCCGACCCTCCGCGACGACAGCGGCCGCCGGCTGATCGACGGCCGTGACCTGGCCGCCTTCTCCGTGGAGCTCGCCCAGGGCGGGGGCGAGGACGACGCGTCCTACACCTCCGCCCGCAACGCCTTCCCCGGCATCGTCACGGCGATCAAGCTCGGCGACATCGCGGCCCAGGTCACCATCCAGGCCGGCCCGCACCGGCTGGTCTCCCTCCTCACCCGCGAGGCCGTGGAAGAGCTGGGCCTCGAAGTCGGCATGCAGGCCACCGCCCGCGTGAAGTCGACCAGCGTGCACATCGACCGCACCTGAGACCCGCCGCTCCCCTGGCCACTGGCGCCCATGGCACTGAGTGTGTTTTGCTGAGGGTACTCAGTGCCACAAGCCTTAGGGGAGCTCACCATCATGGGCAAGGACTTCGACCTGTATCGCCTGTCGGAGGAGCACGAGATGCTCCGGGAGACGGTCCGCGCGCTGGCGGAGGCGAAGATCACGCCGTTCGCGGCCGCGGTCGACGAGGAGGCCCGGTTCCCGCGCGAGGCGCTGGAGGCACTCGTCGCGGCGGACCTGCACGCGGTGCACGTGCCGGAGACGTACGGCGGCGCGGGCGCGGACGCGCTGGCGACGGTGATCGTGATCGAGGAGGTCGCCCGCGCGTGCGGCTCGTCCTCGCTGATCCCCGCGGTCAACAAGCTGGGCTCCCTGCCGGTGATCCTGTCGGGCTCGGAGGAGCTGAAGAAGACCTACCTCGGCCCGCTGGCGCGCGGCGAGGCGATGTTCTCCTACTGCCTGTCGGAGCCGGACGCCGGTTCGGACGCGGCCGGGATGAAGACCCGCGCGGTCCGTGACGGCGACACCTGGGTCCTCAACGGCGTGAAGCGGTGGATCACCAACGCCGGCGAGTCGGAGTTCTACACGGTGATGGCCGTCACCGACCCCGAGAAGCGCTCCAAGGGCATCTCCGCGTTCGTGGTGGAGAAGGGCGACGAGGGCGTCTCCTTCGGCGCGCCCGAGAAGAAGCTCGGCATCAAGGGCTCCCCGACCCGCGAGGTCTACCTCGACAACGTCCGCATCCCCGCCTCGCGGATGATCGGCGCCGAGGGCACCGGGTTCGCCACCGCGATGAAGACCCTGGACCACACCCGTATCACCATCGCCGCGCAGGCCCTCGGCATCGCGCAGGGCGCGCTGGACTACGCCAAGGGCTACGTCCAGGAGCGCAAGCAGTTCGGCAAGCCGATCGCCGACTTCCAGGGCGTGCAGTTCATGCTCGCGGACATGGCGATGAAGCTCGAGGCCGCCCGCCAGCTCACCTACGCCGCCGCCGCGAAGAGCGAGCGGGTGGAGGGCGACCTGACGTTCTTCGGCGCGGCCGCGAAGTGCTTCGCCTCCGACGTCGCGATGGAGGTCACCACCGACGCCGTCCAGCTCCTCGGCGGCTACGGCTACACCCGTGACTACCCGGTCGAGCGCATGATGCGCGACGCCAAGATCACCCAGATCTACGAGGGCACCAACCAGGTCCAGCGCATCGTCATGGCCCGCAACCTCCCGTAAGCACCCGCCACTTGAAAGGAGCCAGGCCGTGACCCTGAGGATCGCTGTCTGTGTGAAGTACGTTCCCGACGCGACCGGTGACCGCGGTTTCGCCGACGACCTGACGGTCGACCGCGACGAGGTCGACGGGCTGCTGTCGGAGCTGGACGAGTACGCCGTCGAGCAGGCGCTGCGCATCTCCGAGGAGTCCGACGACGCCGAGGTCACCGTCGTCACCGTCGGCCCGGACGACGCCAAGGACGCGCTCCGCAAGGCGCTGTCGATGGGCGCCGACAAGGCCGTCCACGTCAACGACGACGACATCCACGGCACCGACGTCATCGGCACCTCCGCCATCCTCGCCAAGGCCCTGGAGAAGACCGGTTTCGACCTGGTCATCTGCGGCATGGCGTCGACGGACGGCACGATGGGCGTGCTGCCGGCGCTGCTCGCCGAGCGGCTGAGCCTGCCCCAGGTCACCCTGCTCTCCGAGGTGTCCGTCGACGGCGGCACGGTCAAGGGCCGCCGGGACGGCGACGCCGCCACCGAGCTCCTCGAGGCCCCGTTGCCCGCCGTCGTCTCGGTCACCGACCAGTCCGGCGAGGCCCGTTACCCCTCCTTCAAGGGGATCATGGCCGCCAAGAAGAAGCCGGTCGAGGAGCTGGACCTGGACGACCTCGGCATCGACGCCGACGAGGTCGGCCTCGCCGGGTCCTGGACCCTGGTCGAGTCGGCCGCGGCGCGCCCGGCGCGTACCGCGGGCACGATCGTCACCGACGAGGGCGACGGCGGCAAGCAGCTCGCCGCGTTCCTCGCCACCCAGAAGTTCATCTGATCCACCGTCACTATCGTTCAGGAGCAAGGAATCATGGCTGAGATCCTGGTTCTCGTGGACCACGCCGACGGTGCGGTCCGCAAGCCGGCGCTCGAACTGCTCACGCTGGCCCGCCGGATCGGCGAGCCGACGGCCGTCGTGCTCGGCGCCGGCGAGGCCGCCGCGTCGATCGCCGCCACCGCCGGCGAGTACGGCGCCGCGACCGTGTACGTCGCGGACGGCGCGGAGTTCACCGATCAGCTCGTCGTGCCGAAGGTCGACGCGCTCACCCAGCTCGCGAAGGACAAGGGCGTCGCCGCCGTCCTCGTGACCTCCTCGGGCGAGGGCAAGGAGATCGCCGCGCGCGTCGCCCTGCGCCTCGGCTCGGGTCTGATCACCGACGCCGTCGAGCTGGAGGCCGGTGACGAGGGCCCGGTCGCGACCCAGTCCGTCTTCGCCGCCTCGTACTCGGTGAAGTCGCGGGTCTCGCACGGCGTGCCGGTCATCACCGTCAAGCCCAACTCCGCCGCCCCGGAGGC
Source organism: Streptomyces sp. NPDC001927 (assembly GCF_053594455.1). Classification (NCBI taxonomy): domain Bacteria; kingdom Bacillati; phylum Actinomycetota; class Actinomycetes; order Kitasatosporales; family Streptomycetaceae; genus Streptomyces; species Streptomyces sp. NPDC001927. The sequence continues at coordinate 646,727 of NZ_JBSFEN010000001.1, forward strand.
CGCCCCGGCCGCCGGTACGGTCGAGAACGTCACCGTCGCCTTCACCGGCAACGCCGCCACGGTCGTCTCGCGCACCCCGCGCGTCTCCACCGGCCGCCCCGAGCTGACCGAGTCCGCGATCGTGGTCTCCGGCGGTCGCGGTGTCGGCGCGGCCGAGGGCTTCGCGGTCGTCGAGAAGCTCGCGGACTCCCTCGGTGCGGCGGTCGGCGCCTCGCGCGCCGCGGTCGACGCCGGCTGGTACCCGCACTCCAACCAGGTGGGCCAGACCGGCAAGCAGGTCTCGCCGCAGCTGTACATCGCAGCGGGCATCTCCGGCGCGATCCAGCACCGGGCGGGCATGCAGACCTCGAAGACGATCGTGGCCGTCAACAAGGACGCGGAGGCCCCGATCTTCGATCTGGTGGACTACGGCGTGGTCGGCGACCTCTTCGAGGTCCTGCCGCAGCTGACCGACGAGATCGGCGCGCGCTAGCGGCACCAGGGGCACTCCCCCGTCGAACGGAAGCGGCCCGGTGGCACTCTGTGCCACCGGGCCGCTTCCGTCTTGTTCTGGCGCGCGGTTCAGATCCAGCCGTCCAGGGGGACCTCCTCGCAGAGCCGGACGACCGGCTCGTGCCCCGGGACCTCGGTGAGGGCGGAGAGCCTGACGCGGACGCCGGGGCGTACCGCGTGGGGCGGTCCGTCGACCCGGCACCGGACGACGAAGCCCTCGGCCATGTGCACCGGCCACAGGTCGTTGTCGGCCGCGGCGACCCCACGGCGTACGGAGATCACTCCCTCGCCCTCGCTGCGTTCGGGCGCGAGGTCGGTCGACCCGCAGGTCGGACAGAGCAGGCGCTGGAAGGTCGTCGTCTGGCACCAGCGGCAGAGCTGGTAGTAGAGCTCGGCGCCGTCGGCCGACTCCTCGGCCCGGACGGCGGCGCTCCCGCTCCTCGATGCTACGGACCCGGTGTGGAACACGATGCGTTCTCCTTGCACTCGGCGGCTCGACCGTGCATGGAGCAAAGATATGGCACTGAGTGCCATCAAATAAAGACCTCAGTTCCCTCAATTGAAGATACTGAGATCCCCCTGAGATGCTCTCGAAACCCTCAGCCCTCGCCGAGGCTCGACTCCACCTCGCGCACCACCCGCCACATCGGCGTGGATCGCTTGGTGATCACCACCACGACATCCTCGGCGTCCTCGCCCGGGCCGCCGGCGCCGCCCTCGCCCGGCTCGCCGCTCCAGGTGGCACGGACGAGGTCCAGGGCCCGGTCCACCTCGGCCAGCGGGTCGCCCTCGCCGCCGGAGCGCAGCCAGTGGCGCAGCGCGTGGTTGTGGGCCGCGACCACGGAGGCGGCGACCACGTTGGCCCGCAGGGTGCCGTCGCGCCGGTCGGCCCAGCGGGTCCGCAGATAGTCGCCGAGGGTCTTCTCGTACCGCCAGACGACCGAGAGTTCGTACGTCCGCAGGCCCGTCACCTCGCGGGTGAGGCGGTAGCGCTGGACGGAGAAGGTGGGGTTCTCGGCGTACATCCGCATGACCAGGCGGGTGGCGTCGCAGATCCTGACCAGCGGGTCGTCGGTGTCGGCGCTCGCGGCGAGGAACTCGGTCATGTCGGCGAGGCTCTGCTCGTGGTCGGGGAAGACCACGTCCTCCTTCGACGGGAAGTACCGGAAGAAGGACCGCCGGCCGACCCCGGCGAGGGTCACGATGTCGTCGACGGTGGTCTGCTCGTACCCGCGCTCCAGGAAGAGCTGGAAGGCCGCGGCGATGAGGGAGTCCCGCATCGCGGGCTTCGTGGAGTTCGTCGAGGCTGTTCCCATGGCCCGAACCTAACATCCGGAACGCGAGGGCACGGCACTTGGTGCCAGCCAAATCCGGCACCAAGTGCTCTCAGCGGCGGTACGGGAGGGTCAGCGTGCCGCCATCCGCAGGGCGCCGTCCATCCGGATGGTCTCGCCGTTGAGGTAGTCGTGCTCGGCGACCATCGTGACGAGCCGGGCGTACTCCTCGGGGCGGGCGAGCCGCTGCGGGAAGGTGACGCTCGCGGCGAGCCCGGCGCGGATCTCCTCGCTGAATCCGGCCATCATCGGGGTGTCGACGATGCCGGGCGCGATGGTGACGACCCGGATGCCGAACTGGGCGAGGTCACGGGCGGCCGTGACGGTCATCCCGGCGACGCCGGCCTTGGAGGCGGCGTACGCGATCTGGCCGACCTGGCCCTCGAAGGCGGCGATCGAGGCGGTGTTGACGACGAGCCCCCGCTGGCCGTGCTCGTCCGGCTCCCGCTGGGCGATGACCTCGGCGGCGAGGCGCATCACGTTGAAGGTGCCGAGCAGGTTGACGTTCAGGACCGCACGGAACAGGTCGAGGTCGTGCGGGCCCTTGCGGCCCAGGACGCGGGCGGAGGGGGCGATGCCCGCGCAGTTGACGGCGAGCCGCAGCTCCGCGCCGTCGGCCTCGATCCGGGCGAGCGCCTCGCGGACCGGCGCCTCCTCGGTGACGTCGGCCGCGAGCAGCGTGACGCCCTCGGGCAGCGGCCCGGCCGCCGCGACGGCCTTGTCCAGGTCCAGGCCGTAGACGGTGGCGCCGCGGGCGGCGAGCGCGGCTGCGGTGGCGGCGCCGAGACCGGAAGCGGCGCCGGTGACGAGCGCGGCGGAGCCGGCGATGTCCATGGAACTCCTCGAAACGTCAGCGGGAACGGTGAGCGGGAAGCGGGGTGTCAGCGGGCGAGCCCGCGGCTGATGACCAGCCGCTGGATCTGGTTCGTGCCCTCGAAGATCTGCATGATCTTGGCCTCGCGCATGTAGCGCTCGACCGGGAAGTCGCGGGTGTATCCGTACCCGCCGAGGACCTGGACGGCGTCCGTGGTCACCTTCATGGCCGCGTCGGTGGCGGTCAGCTTCGCCACGCTGGCCTGGCGGCTGAACGGCCGGCCGAGGTCGCGGCGGCGGGCCGCGTCGAGGTACGTGGCGCGGGCGGAGTCGACGGCGGCGGCCATGTCGGCGAGCAGGAAGCCGAGCCCCTGGTGGTCGACGATCTTCCGGCCGAAGGTGGTGCGCTCGTTGGCGTAGTCGACGGCGGCGTCCAGCGCGGCCTGGGCGAGGCCCGTGGCGCAGGCGGCGATGCCGAGGCGGCCGGAGTCGAGCGCGCTGAAGGCGATCTGGAGCCCCTGGCCCTCGTCACCGATGAGCCGGTCGGCGTCGAGGAGCGCGCCGTCCCAGTGGGCGGAGGTGGTCGGGACGGCCTGGAGGCCCATCTTCCGCTCGGGCTTGCCGAAGGAGAGGCCCTCGGTCTCGCCGGGGGCGAGGAAGCAGGAGATGCCGTGGGAGCCGGGGGCGGTACGGGCGAAGAGCGCGTAGAAGCCGGCCTTGCCGCCGTGGGTGATCCACGCCTTGGTGCCGGTGACGCGGTACGCGGCGCCGTTCGGGCCGTCGTCCACGCGCTCGGCCTTGCAGGAGAGGGCGGCCGCGTCGGAGCCCGCCTGGGGCTCGGAGAGGCTGTAGCCGCCGATGGTCTCGCCGGCGAGCATCGCGGGGAGCCAGCGCTCCTTCTGCTCGGCGGTGCCGAAGGAGTGCAGGGGGTGGCAGGCGAGCGTATGGACGCTGGTGGCGACGGCGACGGCCGCCCAGCGGGCCGCCAGCTCCTCCAGGACCTGCAGGTACACCTCGTACGGCTGGCCTCCCCCGCCGAACTCCTCGGGGTAGGCGAGGCCGAGCAGTCCGGCCCGGCCGAGCGTGGTGAACAGGCCTTCGGGGTACGTCTCGGCGGCCTCGTGCTCGTCCACGCGGGAAGAGAGCTCCTTGTCGGCGATCTCCCGCGTCAGGGCGATGAGGTCCGCTGCCTCGGGGGTGGGAAGCAGGCGGTCGACATCCATGGCGACTCCAGTGACACTCGGCCGCCGGCACCGGCGTAACGGTACTGTGGGCGGTACGGCAGTACCGCTTAGCGTAGCGCAGAAGGGTTCCGCCGTAACCCCCCGAACGGGTCGGCCTGCATACTGTTCAAGTGATCGACACTTCCGCCGCCGGCGCCCCCAAGCTGACGGGCCGCGGCGCGGCCCGCCGGTCCGCCCTGTTCGAGGAGCTGGTGGCCCTGCTGGTCGGCGAGGGCTTCGCCCAGCTGACCCTGGACGATCTCGCGGCCCGGCTGCGCTGCTCCAAGCGCACGCTCTACGGCCTGGCGGACAGCAAGGAGCAGCTCGTCCGGGCCGCCGTGGTCCACTTCTTCCGGCGCGCGACGACCCGGGTCGAGGCGGTCCTCGCGGCGGAGCAGGACCCGGCCGAGCGGCTTGCCGCCTATCTGCGCGCGGTCGCGGCCGAACTGGCCCCGGTCTCCCCGCAGTTCTTCGACGACGTGGCCGCCTTCGAACCGGCCGCCGAGGTCTACGAGCGCAACACCCGCGCGGCGGCAGGGCGGGTGCAGCAGCTGATCGAGGAGGGCGTGCGCGCGGGGGTCTTCCGCGAGGTCCACGTCTCCTTCGCGGCCGACGTCATCGCGTCGGTCATGGTCCGCATCCAGCGCCGCCAGGTCGCCGCGGCGACCGGCCTCGCGGACGCGGAGGCGTACGGACAGCTGGCGGAGCTCCTCCTCCACGGCCTGCGCAAGAGCTGAGGCGGGCCCCGCCCGCCGGTACGAACGCCCTAGAACTCGTCGCAGGTGTGCGGGAGTCGGGGTGTGCGCAGGGCCGCGTCGAGGGCGGTCGCCGCGCCCGGTGTGTGCTCCTCCACCAGTCCGGCAGCCACCAGGTCCACGACCTGTGCGCCGCCGAGGTAGCAGGCGGCCAGGTCCCGTACGTCGAAGGACAGGTCGACCGGGTCGCCGGTCGGCTCGTACCGCACCTCGTCCTCCGGTCCCGAAGTGAGCCGGAAGCGCCCGGAGTTGGCGGGCAGGCGGCTGTCGTGGACCTCCAGGACGAGGTCGACGGGCGCGGCCCAGGTCCGGGCCGTGAGCGCCGCGCGGACGTCGATCAGCCGCAGCCACAGCGCAGGGTACTGCCCGGTCACCCGCACCTGGTCGCGGTCGGCGGCGAAGAGCAGCAGCGGGTCGTCGAGCGGCCTGCCCCAGGCGCGGACGGTACCGGTCAGGTCGATCGAGGCCAGGTAGCGCCAGAGGGCCGCGGCGACGGCCGGGGTGTCGCCCTCTACCTCGTCGACGCGGACCAGGCCCGGGGTGCGGGTGTCCTCGTTCTCGCCCTTGGTGCGGTACACGGCGTAACCGGCGACGGGGTCGCCGAGCGTGACGACCCGGGCCGGTGACAGCTCGTCGTCCTCCTCGTCCTCGTCGCGCAGCCACTCGCCGCTCCAGCGCAGCTCGTCCCGGGCGTTCCGGCCCGCCCGCAGCGCGCGCGTGGACTCGAAATAGGGGCCGACGACCTCGGGCGCGTCCGCCGGGTCAAGCAGCCGCAGCGGGCGCTCGTCGGGGTCGATCCGCAGGGCGAGGGGCCGCCGCGAGTCGATCTCGACGGTCACGCCCTGGGTGGCGGCACCGAACCCGAACCGGCCGTAGATGGCGTCCTCCGACGCCCAGAGCGCGGCGAGCGGCGCGCCCCGCTCGGCGTACCGCCGGAACGCCTCCGCGATCAGCGCGGAGAGCACCCCGCGCCGCCGGTGGGTGGGGGCGACGGAGACGAGCGTCAGGCCGGGACAGGTCAGGTCGCCGCCGGGGACGGAGACGGTGAAGGGGAACGCCGCGACGAATCCGACGAGTCGGTCCCCGTCGTACGCGCCGATCCGGTCGCAGGGGCGCAGCATGTCGCGGTGGTGCTTGCGCTGTTCTTCCTCGGGACGGTCGTGGAAGACGAGGTAGGAGAGGTCGAGAGCACGGTCGATATGGGCTTCGGGTACGTCACGAATATCCATGATCCGGACCCTAACCGGCGGCCGGTACGGGTACGTCACGATTATTCCCGGCCACGCGCCTGTCCGGTGGCCGGGAACGGCAGGATGGCCGGATCGGCCAGCCGTACGAGTTCGAGGGCCTGGGCCGGGAACCAGTCGCCGGCCTTCGGGGCGACGATCCCGCGCTCGGGGTCCTCGGGACCGGCGCTCCCGCGCAGACACAGGCCGTCGGACTCGCCGGGGGTCTTGATCCACAGCTTGGCGTCGTGGAGCGGGTCGCCGGTCTCGGCCGTGGGCCGGGGGCCGAGTCCGCGCCCGGGCGGGTTGCACCACTCCTGCGGGTCGGTGTGGACGCCGGGCTTCGGGGTCCAGGGGCCGCGGCCCGCGCGGCTGGTGTCGGTCACGAAGTGCGCGCGGTCGGCGGCCGGTCCGCCGGCGTGTGCGGCCAGCCAGGTGCGGGCCTCGGCCTGCTTCCAGCTCCGGTCGGGGCAGTCGTGCGGGTCGCCGGCCCGGGCGACGTGGGCGAGGCAGCCGGAGACGAGGGTGCCGAACCAGGCACTGTCGGCGTCGGAGTGGTAGTGGGAGATGTTGACGGTGAAGCCGGTGGCCCGGTCGACACCGGCCTTGACGAGCCGGGGCACGACGGTCTCGACGGCGTGCCAGCCGGGGTGCCCGGCATCGAGGTAGACCGCGGTCCCGGCGAGCGGTTCGAGGACGTCGACGGCGTGCCCTACGGCGGCGTAGCGGGCGGCGGTACGCGTCCCCTCGCTGTCGTCCTGGCCGCAGTCGGAGGGCAGCAGGGCGAGGGAGTCGGGTTCGAGGACGACGAGCGCGCGGTGGGCGCCGATGCCCCGGGCGACGGCGTCGGTCCAGTCCGTGTACGCGGTGTCGCTGCCGGCGCCGCCCGCGGAGTACTGCGAGCAGTCGCGCCCGGGGACGTTGTAGAGCACGAGGACCGGCACGGTGCCCTCCCGCGCGGCGGCCTCGACGGTGGCGCGGGCGGCGCCCTCCACCTCGGCGGGGGAGCTGTCACCGAGCCAGACGGCGTGCGGGGTGCGGACCATGGCGAGGAGTCCGGCGGCGGTACGGGCGTCCCCGCCCGCCTCCAGCTCGCGGTGCTGGGCGAGGGCGGCCGGGTTGGCGGCGGGGGTGTGGAAGCGGACGGGGTCGGGGCCGCGGTCGCTGCCGGATGTCACCGCGCCGTCGGCCCCCACGGGCAGCAAGGCGGCTGTAAGGAGAGCGAGGGCCGTGGCGGCGAGGGCCAGGTTCCGCGTGGACGGGACGGCGGTGGAGCGGTGGCGCATGGGAGACGTCCTCTCGGCACGCTCCGTCAGCGAGAGCGCTGCCGCGAGAGTCGCCCCACCGCTCCGTACCGTCAAGGACGCGAACGACCGGCGTGGCGGACCGTCAGGCGACGGAACCTATCCGTCCGTCGGGGGCGCGCGGGCCGTCGTGGTGGATCGGGGTGTGCGCTCCGGTGAGCGACACGCCGGTGCCGCCGCGGCGGTTGGCGACGATCTCGGCCGCTATCGACAGGGCCGTCTCCTCCGGCGTACGGGCGCCCAGGTCGAGCCCTATGGGTGAGCGCAGACGGGCGAGTTCGAGCTCGGTGACGCCGACCTCGCGCAGCCGCTTGTTGCGGTCCTCGTGGGTGCGGCGGGAGCCCATCGCGCCGACGTAGGCGACGGGAAGCTTCAGGGCCGCTTCGAGGAGCGGGACGTCGAACTTGGCGTCATGGGTGAGGACGCAGAGCACGGTACGGGAGTCGACCTCGGTGGACTCCAGGTAGCGGTGCGGCCAGTCGACGACGATCTCGTCGGCCTCGGGAAAGCGGGCGGCGGTCGCGAAGACGGGCCGGGCGTCGCACACGGTGACGTGGTAGCCGAGGAACTTGCCGACTCTGACGAGCGCGGAGGCGAAGTCGATGGCACCGAAGACGATCATGCGCGGGGCGGGGACGGAGGACTCGACCAGGAGGGTGATCGGCTGTCCGCAGCGGCTGCCGTCCTCGCCGATCTCGACGGTGCCGGTGCGGCCCGCGTCCAGCATGGCGAGGGCCTCGCCGGCCGCGGTGCGGTCGAGCGCCGGGTGGCCGCCGAGGGAGCCTTCGTACGATCCGTCGGGACGGACCAGGAGGGCCCGTCCCATCAGGTCCGCGGGTCCGTCGACGATCCTGGCGAGAGCCGCCGCCTCTCCTGAGACGGCGGCGGCCAGGGCGGCGGGGTAGACCTCGCCGCGGACCGGGGTGACGAGGATGTCGATGATGCCGCCGCAGGTCAGGCCCACGGCGAAGGCGTCCTCGTCGCTGTAGCCGAAGCGCTCGACGACGGTGCTGCCGTCTTCGAGGGCCTGCTGGCACAGTTCGTAGACCGCGCCCTCCACACACCCGCCGGAGACCGAGCCGATCGCCGTACCGTCGCTGTCGACGGCGAGCGCGGCGCCCGGCTGCCGGGGCGCGCTGCCGCCGACCGCCACGACCGTGGCGACGGCGAACTCGCGTCCCTGCTCGACCCACCGGTTCAGCTCTTCGGCGATGTCCAGCATCTCGAACTCCTCAGATGTGTGTGTGGAGGGCTGCGGTGCGGCGTCAGCCGACGCCGAGCCAGCTCTCGATCGGGTGGATCGCGAAGTACACGATGAAGATCGCGGTCAGGCCCCACATGAAGCCACCGACCTCCCGTGCCTTGCCCTGCGCCACCTTGATGACGGCGAAGGAGATGACACCGGCCGCGACACCCGTGGTGATGGTGTACGTGAAGGGCATCAGGACCACGGTGAGGAACACCGGGATCGCCACGGAGCGGTCGCTCCAGTCGACGTGCTTGGCGTTCTGCATCATCATCGCGCCGATGACGACCAGGGCCGCGGAGGCGACCTCGGCGGGCACGATCGCGGTGAGCGGGGTGAAGAAGAGACAGGCCGCGAAGAAGACGCCGGTGACGACGGAGGAGAGACCCGTACGGGCACCCTCGCCGACGCCGGTGGCCGATTCGACGAAGACCGTCTGGCCGGAGCCGCCGACACCGCCACCGATGACACCGCCGGCGCCGTCGATGAACAGGGCCTTGGAGAGACCGGGCATCCGGCCCTTGTCGTCCGCGAGGTTGGCCTCGGAGCCGACACCGATGATCGTGGCCATGGCGTCGAAGAAGCCGGCCAGGACCAGGGTGAACACGATCATGGTGACCGTGATGTAGCCGACGTCGCCCCACCCGCTGAAGGACACTTGCCCGATGAGCGAGAAGTCCGGTGTGGAGACGGCACTGCCCTCGAGTTCCGGAGCGCCGGAGAACCAGGCGCCCGCGCCCTTCGCCGGGATGTCGGCGACGGCGTTGACGATCAGGGCTATGACGGTGCCGACGATGATGCCGATCAGGATGGCGCCGGGGATGTTGCGCGCCTGAAGGGCGAAGATCAGAAGCAGGGTGACCGCGAAGATCAGGACGGGCCAGCCCTGGAGCTCACCGAGCGGGCCGAGGGTGACCGGGCCGCCGCCGGGAGAAGGGTTCTCGTGGACGAAGCCGGCCTTGACGAAGCCGATGATGGCGATGAAGAGACCGATGCCGATCGTGATCGCGTGCTTGATGGCAAGCGGGATCGCGTTCATGATCATCTCGCGCAGGCCGGTGACCACCAGAAGGCAGATCACCACACCGTAGGCCACACACATGGCCATCGCCTGCGGCCAGGTCATCACGGAGATGACCTGCGAGGAGAGCACACCGGAGACACTGAGCCCCGCCGCGAGGGCGAGCGGGACCTTGCCCCAGAAGCCCATCAGCAGGGTGGTCACCGCGGCGGCCAGGGCGGTCGCCGTGATGAGGGCGGGCTGGCTGAGGACGTTGCCGTCCACATCCTTGCCGCCGAGGATCAAGGGGTTGAGCAGGAGAATGTACGCCATCGCCATGAAGGTGGTGACGCCGCCGCGGATCTCCGTCGCGACGGTGGATCCTCTCTCCGAGATGTGAAAGTACCGGTCGAGCCAAGAGCGGCCGGCGGGGACGTTCGAGCCGGAGCCCGCGTCCTCCGAGGCGGTCTTGGGCTCCACTGACGACTGGGTCATGGGGCCTACTCCCAAGGTTCAAAGGGGCACCCGCATAAGACTTTCCGAAGGTCAGAGAAGCTGCGGGATTTGGGATGGTGCGTTGGCTGCACGACCCGGGGGACGGCCCGAGACGAACTGGGTGGATCAGGTCGATCTGGTCTTGCTCGGTACTGCTGGTACTGCTGGTACTGCTCGGAACTGCTGGTCCTGCTGGGTACTGCGGGTGTTGCCGTTACTGCTGGTCTTGCTGGGTCCCACGGAGTGGGTTGCTCCGGGCGGTGCGGGCTGGGAAGTGTGACGTTCCTGGGAGGCACGCACCGCCCGGAGTGACCTAGAGAGTGCCGGTGAGCGCCTCGGGGCGGACCGGCGTCTTGTTGAGCTCCAGGCCCGTCGCGTTCCGGATCGCCGCGAGGACGGCCGGGGTGGACGACAGGGTCGGGGCCTCGCCGAGTCCCCGCAGGCCGTACGGCGCGTTGGGGTCGGCCAGTTCGAGTACGTCGACCGGGATGGTCGGCGTGTCGAGGATCGTCGGGATCAGGTAGTCCGTGAAGGAGGGGTTGCGCACCTTCGCGGTCTTCGGGTCCACGATGATCTCTTCCATCACCGCGACGCCCAGGCCCTGGGTGGTACCACCCTGGATCTGGCCGACGACGGAGAGCATGTTGAGCGCCTTGCCGACGTCCTGGGCGGTCGCGAGCTCGATGACCTTCACGAGGCCGAGCTCGGTGTCCACCTCCACCACCGCGCGGTGCGCGGCGAAGGTGTACTGGACGTGGCCGTCGCCCTGGCCGGTGACCAGGTCGAACGGGACGGTCGGGCGGTGCCGGAACTCGTGCTCCTGGTCCACGGCCTCGCCCTCCAGGACGTCGGCCAGGTCCGCGAGGACCTCGCCGCCGTCGGTGACGACCTTGCCGTTCTCGAGGAGGAGCTCGGCGGTGGCCCACGCGGGGTGGTACGAGCCGAACTTGCGGCGACCGATCTCGAGGACGGTCTCGCGCACCTTCTCGCAGGTGTTCTTCACCGCGCCACCGGTCATGTACGTCTGCCGGGAGGCGGACGTCGAGCCGGCGGAGCCGACCTGGGTGTCGGCCGGGTGGATGGTCACCTGGGTGACGCCCAGCTCCGTGCGGGCGATCTGGGCGTGGACGGTGACACCGCCCTGGCCGACCTCGGCCATGGCCGTGTGGACCATCGCGACGGGCTCGCCGTTGATGACCTCCAGGCGCACGCGGGCGGTGGAGTAGTCGTCGAAGCCCTCGGAGAAGCCGACGTTCTTGATGCCGACGGCGTAGCCGATACCGCGGACGACGCCCTCGCCGTGCGTGGTGTTCGACAGACCGCCCGGCAGCGCGCGGACGTCCGCCGACTCACCGGCGGCGAGCCACTGCTGCTCCGGCGGGAGCGGGCGGGCCTTGACCCGGCGCAGCAGCTCGGAGACCGGGGCCGGGGAGTCCACGACCTGGCCGGTCGGCATGATCGTGCCCTGCTCCATGGCGTTGAGCCGGCGGAACTCCACCGGGTCCATGCCGAGCTTGGCCGCGAGCTTGTCCATCTGCGCCTCGTACGCGAAGCACGCCTGGACCGCGCCGAAGCCGCGCATGGCGCCGCAGGGCGGGTTGTTGGTGTAGAGCGCGACGGCCTCGATCTCGACGTCGTCGACCACGTACGGGCCGGCGCCGAGCGAGGAGGCGTTGCCGACGACGGCCGGGGAGGCCGAGGCGTAGGCGCCGCCGTCGAGGACGATCCGGGCCTTGAGGTGGGTGAGCTTGCCGTCCTTGGTGGCGCCGTGCTCGTAGTGCAGCTTCGCCGGGTGGCGGTGCACGTGGCCGAAGAAGGACTCGAAGCGGTTGTAGACGATCTTGACCGGCTTGCCGGTGCGGAGCGCCAGGAGGCAGGCGTGGATCTGCATCGACAGGTCCTCGCGGCCGCCGAAGGCACCGCCGACGCCGGAGAGCGTCATGCGGACCTTCTCCTCGGGCAGGCCGAGAACCGGGGCGATCTGCTTGAGGTCCGAGTGCAGCCACTGGGTGGCGACGTACAGGTCGACACCGCCGTCCTCGGACGGCACGGCGAGGCCGGACTCCGGGCCGAGGAAGGCCTGGTCCTGCATGCCGAAGACGTACTCGCCCTCGACGATGACGTCGGCGCGCTTGCGGGCCTCCTCCACGTTGCCGCGGATGATCGGCTGGCGGTGCACGATGTTCGGGTGCGGGACGTGACCGATGTGGTGGTCGTCGCGGCCCTCGTGGATCAGCGGCGCGTCGGGGGCGAGGGCGGAGGCCTCGTCGGTGACGACCGGCAGTTCCTTGTACTCGATCTTGACCTTGGCGGCCGCGCGGCGGGCGGTCTCCGGGTGGTCGGCGGCGATCAGGGCCACCGGCTCGCCGTGGTGGCGTACCCGGCCGTGCGCCAGGACGGGGGTGTCCTGGATCTCCAGGCCGTAGTTCTTCATCTCGGTCGGCAGGTCGTCGTACGTGAGGACGGCGTACACACCGGACATCGCGAGCGCCTCGGAGATGTCGATGGAGACGATCTCGGCGTGCGCGACGGTGGAGCGGAGCGTCTGGCCCCAGAGCATGTCCTCGTGCCACATGTCCGAGGAGTACGCGAACTCACCGGTGACCTTGAGGGTGCCGTCGGGGCGGAGCGTGGACTCGCCGATGCCGCCCTTGGTGTGCTTCTGGGTGACGTTGGTCGGCGTGCCCGCCGGAACGGTGCGCGTGTTCTGAGCCATGGTCAGACCGCCTCTCCCTGACGGGCGGCCGCCAGGCGGACCGCGTCGAGGATCTTCTCGTAGCCCGTGCAGCGGCAGAGGTTGCCGGAGAGGGCCTCACGGATGTCCTGGTCGGACGGGTCGCCCTGACGCTCCAGGAGCTCGTCGGCGGCGATCAGCAGACCCGGGGTGCAGAAACCGCACTGGACGGCGCCGGCGTCGATGAACGCCTGCTGGATCGGGGAGAGTTCGACACCCTCACCGGTCTGCGAGTCGGCCGGCTTGGCCTGCCACTTCTTCGCCGAGTCGAGCGAGGTGCCGCAGCCGCCGGTGCCACAGGCACCGCCCGGGTGGACGTCCTCGCGGTGCTGCGCGTAGTCCGCGAGACCCTCGACCGTGACGACCTCGCGGCCCTCGACCTGGCCGGCGGCGACCAGGCAGGAACAGACCGGCACGCCGTCGAGGCGGACCGTGCAGGAACCGCACTCGCCCTGCTCGCAGGCGTTCTTGGAGCCGGGGAGGCCCATCCGCTCACGCAGAACGTAGAGGAGGGACTCGCCCTCCCAGACGTCGTCGGCTTCCTGCGGACGACCGTTGACCGTGAAATTGACGCGCATGGTTATGCAGCTCCCTCAAGCGTGCGGCCGGTGCCGCGGTACTGCTCCCAGGTCCAGCCGAGCTGACGGCGGGCCATGATGCCGACGGCGTGGCGGCGGTACTTGGCGGTGCCACGGACGTCGTCGATCGGGTTCGCGGCGCCCGAGCACAGGTCCGCGAACTGCTTGGCGATCGACGGGGTGATGATCTTGCCGCTCTCCCAGAAGCCGCCCTCCTCCAGAGCCGCGTTCAGGAAGACCTCGGCCTCCTTGGCGCGGATCGGGGTCGGCGCGGCCGAACCGATGCCGGTGCGGACCGTGCGGGTCTCCGGGTGGAGCGCCAGGCCGAAGGCGCAGACGGCGATGACCATCGCGTTGCGCGTGCCGACCTTGGAGTACTGCTGGGGGCCGTCCGCCTTCTTGATGTGGACGGTCTTGATGAGCTCGTCGGGCTGCAGCGCGTTGCGCTTCACGCCCGTGTAGAACTCGTCGATCGGGATGAACCGGTTGCCACGCACCGACTCCACCTCGACCTCGGCGCCCGCGGCGAGCAGGGCCGGGTGCGCGTCTCCGGCGGGGGACGCGGTGCCGAGGTTGCCGCCGACACCGCCGCGGTTGCGGATCTGCGGGGAGGCCACGGTGTGCGAGGCGAGCGCCAGGCCCGGCAGCTCGGCCCGCAGGTTCTCCATGATCTGGGTGTACGGAACGGAGGCGCCGAGGCGGACGTTCTCCTCCCCGACCTCCCACTCGGTGAGGAGCTCGATCCGGTTCAGGTCCAGGAGGTACTCGGGCCGCCGGTGGTCGAAGTTGATCTCGACCATGACGTCGGTACCACCCGCGATGGGCACGGCCGTGGGGTGCTCTGCCTTGGCGGCGAGCGCCTCCTCCCAGCTGGCGGGGCGAAGGAAGTCCATGGTGGCTCTCTTCTTGTGCTTCTAGTGATCGGGGGTCGGTCGGTCTGTACGGGCCCGGGGGGACGGCCGGCCCTCGACTTCGAAACCATGTTCACGTGCTGTTAACGCGATGTGTGGCCTAGTACACAAGCCTCGCCCGCTCGGGTGCAGTCACCGAAAACATGAAGGAGTTGGCTGGTGACCTTGTTCGTCTTGTAGATTCGAACGAACGGCGGTGTTCAGCAACCTCGCCGTTTCCCCCTGGAAACCGTGGCACCAGGCCACCGGCGACAACGCGACAGTCTTCGAGGCCGTCGGACGTTCCCTCGCCCCCCGGGGAGCACGGCGGGCGAGAACCCCCGAGAGTGACAGACGAGTGACGGACGAGAAGGAACGGCGGCAACGAGATGCGGCTGCGCGCACTGCTGGAAACCGACGCGCTGGGGCTGCGCCTGCTCGGGGGTGAGGACGAGCTGGACCGCACCGTTCGCGGCGTGATGACCACGGACCTCAAGGACCCCAGCCGGTATCTCTCCGGCGGCGAGCTGGTCCTCACCGGCCTCGCCTGGCTGCGGGAGCCCGAGGACGCGGAGCCGTTCGTCCGGATCCTGGCCTCGGCCGGGGTGGCGGCGCTCGCCGCCGGCGAGGCGGAGCTCGGGGACATCCCCGACGATCTCGTGGAGGCGTGTTCGCGCCATCGGCTGCCGCTCTTCGCAGTCAACGAATCCGTTGCGTTCGCGACGATCACCGAGCACGTTGTTCGACAGGTGTCCGGCGAACGCGCGGGCGACCTGGCTGCCGTCGTCGACCGGCACCGCCGGCTGATGACCTCCGGTCCGGCCGGCGGCGGGCCCGAGGTCGTCCTCGACCTCCTCGGCTCCGACCTGGACCTCCGGGCCTGGGTCCTCTCCCCCACGGGCCGCCAGATCGCCGGCGCGGGCGACCCCCTGGACGCCTCGCTCGCCGCGACACTGGCCGGCGAGCACCTGGCGGCGACCCGGACCGGACGGCGCGGCCCGCACCGCCTGAGCGCCGCCGGAACCACGTACTCCCTCTTCCCGATCCGCAACACCGGACGCGGCGCGCCCCCCGCGGCGCGGGACGTCCGCGAGACGGTCCTGTCCGACTGGCTGCTGGCCGTCGAGGCCGACGCGGGCGACTGGCCGGCGGCCCGGCTCGACCTGCTGCAGGGCGTGACGCAGCTGATCGCCGTCGAGCGGGACCGGCGGGACGCGGCGCGTACGGTACGGCGCCGGCTCGCGCAGGAGGTCCTGGAGCTGGTCCAGACGGGCGCCGCGCCCGCCGAGATCGCCGCGCGGCTGCGGGTCGCCGCCCCGGTCCTGCTGCCCGGCCTGGGGACCGCCCCGCACTGGCAGGTCGTCGTCGCCCGCGTCGAATGGGACCCGGAGGGCGGGTCGGGCGCGGTGGACACGGGCCCGGTCGCCCAGGCGCTCCTGGAGGAGATCCTCGTCGACCCGGCGACCGTGGGCGCCGAGTCGGCCGACCGGATCGCGGTGGCGCACCACGGGGACGAGGCGATCGCCCTCGTGCCCCTCCCCGCGGGCCCGCTGCCGGACAGCGAGGACGAGGGCACCACGACCCTGGGCCTGCACGCCGACGCGCTCCTCGCCACCGTCCGGGACCCCCTGTCGTCCGGTCTCGCCGACGACGGCCGCCTCACCCTCGGCGTCAGCGCGGCCGTCCACTCGGCGGAGGGCCTGCGCGGCGCCCTGGAGGAGGCCCGGCACGCCCGCCGCGTCGCGGCCGCCCGCCCGGGCCGCGTCTGCGCGGCGGGCCACCACGAGCTCGCCTCGCACGTGCTGCTGCTCCCGTTCGTCCCGGACGACGTCCGCCGCGCCTTCACGGCCCGCCTCCTGGACCCCCTGCGCGACTACGACCGCCGCCACCGCGCCGAGCTGATCCCCACGCTCGAGGCCTTCCTCGACTGCGACGGCTCCTGGACCCGCTGCGCGACCCGCCTGCACCTGCATGTGAACACCCTGCGCTACCGCGTGGGCCGGATCGAGCAACTGACCGGCAGGGACCTGTCGCGCCTGGAGGACAAGCTCGACTTCTTCTTGGCGCTGCGGATGTCGTAGGGGGTCGTCCCCAAGGCCCGCGGTCCGGCGCTCAGGGCCCGGGCGGGCGGGGCAGGGCTCTCGGGTCAGGAGGCCCCTGAAGGGGCCTTCGCGGGCCGTCAGGGCGCCCCAGGCGCCCGTTTCCGGGATGCGGCCGCCGTCCAGGACCGCGATTCGGTGTGGGCGGCGGAGGCCGAGCGGCCCGTCGGGCAGCCGGACGGGCCGTTCCGGCGCCGGGGCACCCGCAGGGGCCCCATCGCGGCGCCCACCCGGGCGGCCGCCGCCCGAAGACCACCCGCCTGGCCCAAGGCCTCGGCGGAATCCGCGACGGGCGCCAGGCAGCCCAGGGCCAAGGCCGTCGCGGCCTCGCCGGGCGCCGCGTACACCGCCGTCACCCGAGGCGGTCATCGCAAGCGTCATCTCTTCGAGGGAATGCGGCCCCTGACGACGTTGAAGGTGCCGACACCCTGGACGACGGCGGCCACCTCACCCTTTTGGCGCCGGGGGACGGGGCGCAGGCCGATCGGATCGGTCGCTGAAGGTGCCGTTCCGGGGCTCGGACGCATGCGTCCGCATACCGGTCAAGGTCCTGCCTTTGTGAAATCTTTCACCTGACCCCTTGGCCAGCGCCTCGCGTTCGTGCTGAGATGCGGGCTTGACCCAATAGCTCAATGGCGCGCTCGGGGAGGGCAATGTGGCGGACACCGCCATGTCTGGTTCCGGAACAACGGGTGGCGACGATCCGGCCCTTGGCTACGGCGGGGCGACCCCGGTGGAGACGGCCATATGGCGTCTGCGCTCGCGAGGTTGCTGGACCGACGCGGCAGCGCTGCTCGCCCCCCGCGCGGCGGAGCCGGCGGCCGCGCTGGAGCGCGCGGCGCTCCTGATCGAGCGCTGTCTCTACACCGAACAGGGGTGGGCGGACGCGGAGGAGGCGCTGCGGGCGGCCGAGGCCGTGGCACAGACGGACGAGGAGCGGGGGGCTGCCGCGTGCGAACGCGGCTATCTCGCCTACGCGTCGACGCTGCTCGGGGTACGCGACCGGGCGGACGAGGCGACCGCGGCGCTCGGCCGGGCGGCGGCGCTCATCGGCCCGTCGGCGGAGGGGCGGCCGCTGCTCGACTACCGGCGCGGGCTCGTCGCCCAGAACATCGGCGACTCCCCGCAGGCGGCCCGCGCCGCCTACCGTCGCGCCCACGCGGGCGCGACGGCCCAGGGCGACAGCCTGCTGCTCTCGTCGACGTGGCGCCATCTCGCCGGACTCGCCCTGCGGGAGGGCGAGTTGGCGGAGGCGCGGCACGGCTTCGCCGAGTCCCTGCGGATCCGCGAGGAGCTCGGCTACCTGGTCGGTACGGCCCCGGCGCTCACCGCTCTCGCGGACACCGAGACGGAACCGGAGGCGGGCCGCCTCCGCGCGGAGGCGGCCCGCCTCTTCCGTCTTCTGGGCGGCGTCCCGACCTGGCTGGCGGCCCAACTGACGCCCAGACCGGCGATCTGACGCTCAGTCGCATTTGGATACCCCGCCCGGTCGCCGTCGCTCACACGACGGCGACCGGGCGTCGTCTATCCCGCCGTCGGCCCCCGGCGGCGTGGCCGTACCCACCCCGGGACCCGTTCCAGGCACAGCAGCGCCTCGTCCATCCCCACGGCCACCGCGCCGTCGGGGGTGACCGCCACCGCGCGGACCGGGGGGCCGGGGCGGAAGGGGAGGCGGGCGCGGGTTTCGAGGTCGTGGAGTTCGACGAGACCGTCGGCCCAGGCGATCGCGAGCAGAGGACCCTCGGGGGTCTCCGTGGCGTGCAACGAGACGACAGGGACGCGGCGTTCGGCGATCGGGGCGGGGTCCGGGTCCCGGCCCGGGATCCAACGGCGCACGGTGCCGTCCTGGCCGCCGCTGCAGAGGAACGGACCCTTCTCCGTCTCGACGGCCGTCACCGCCGTGACGCGACCGCTGTGCAGGGCGGCCTGGTGAATGCCCGTCAGGCCGAAGGCGTGGACCGAGCCGAGCCGGTCGCCCACGACCACCGAGCCGCCGATCGCCGCGAGCGCCGTGCCGGGGTGCCGGCTGAGGGTCGCCGCCACGGCGGTCGTGAGCCGTTCCAGGTACGGCGGCCGGGGTTCGGGCCCGGGGACGGGCAGCAGCCGGCCCCGTTCGTCCAGAAGCAGGAGCGTGCCGTCCGGTGCCGGGGCCAGCGTCTTGATCCGGCCGCCGGAGGGGCTCCGCAGCGGCTCGCCCCCGGTCGTCGCGTCGGCCGCGCCGAGGACCTGGACGGTGTCGGTCGTCCCCGCGACCAACAGGCGGTCGCCCGCTGCCCCAAGGGCCGTGACCGGCCCGGGCCACGGCGGGGTCAGGTCGCCCCGCACCCGCGTCCACCGCACCCGCCAGGGCGCGTCGGCCGCGAGCGCGCGCAGCGCCGGCCGCAGCCGCGGGTCCGCCCCGTCCCCGAGGGCGCCGAGCAGCACGACGGCCCGGTCGGCCGGGTGCTGCTCACGGCAGAGGGACTGCCCGGTACGCAACCACGCCGACCGCAGACCGCCGCGGTCGTCACCGGGACCGGTCACGTACGCGGTGGTGACCCGCAGCGGGTCGGCCGTACAGACCGCGACCGGATCGGCCAGATCGACCGCGTGCCGCGCCTCATACGGCCCCACCCCAGGCCCCCACGCCCGGTCCCAGCCACCGCCCGAGCCCCAGCCCGCCTCCGCCCCGACGCCCGGAGACGAACCCGACCCGGAGCCGGGGTCCGTACCCGCCCCGGTGCCCTGCCCCGAAGGCGCACCCGAACC
This sequence comes from Streptomyces sp. NPDC001927, assembly GCF_053594455.1. Classification (NCBI taxonomy): domain Bacteria; kingdom Bacillati; phylum Actinomycetota; class Actinomycetes; order Kitasatosporales; family Streptomycetaceae; genus Streptomyces; species Streptomyces sp. NPDC001927. The sequence goes on from NZ_JBSFEN010000001.1 coordinate 665,664, forward strand.
CGCCCCGGAGCCCGACCCCGGCCCCGAGCCCCGGCCCGACTCCCCCCGCCCCGTGGCGTCTTCGGCTCTGTCGTCCAGGTCGACGACCGTGACGCGGGCCGCCTTGGCCGTCAGGAGGTCGTACGACGGGGTGCCCTTGCAGGTCTCCACGACCAGGCGGACGCGGCCCGACGCGGCGAGTTCGGCGATCAGTTCGGCGATCGCCTCCGGTTCCGCGGCGGCGTGCAGGTCCGGCAGGACCAGGGCCGCGCGCCGCGCCTCCGTAGTAGCGACGGCCTGGACGAGCTCGCCGGGCGTCCGGGCCACGACGCCGAGCCGGTTCGCGACCGTCCAGGCCGCGCCGAGCGCGCACTGGCCGGCGAGCGGGATCAGTTCGCGCGCCGCGCGCCTGCGGCGCGCGCCCGCGCGCGTGCCGTGCGTGGCGAGCCAGCCGAGGAGCGCGGACTTGCCCCGGCGGGGGCCGCCGACGACCAGGCAGAGACGCGGGGCGTCCGGGGCGGTGAGCCAGCCGAGCAGGGCCGCCGCCTCGGCCTCCGTACCGGCTGCCGGGCGGTCTCCACGGACGGATCCGGTCACGGGCACCTTCCCCATGCCGGGGACGGAGTCGCGGACGGCATGGGACACCTCACGGACGGCGCTGTACGGACGGGACGACGGTGCCAACCGACCCTGGGAAGCGGCCGAAGGCGGCAGCGGCCACCGACGCCCGACCCCGTGCCGAACTGACGGCAACGACCTTAGTCGTCAGTCCGCCGATCCGGTGAAATGCTCCCTGACTAGTGACTGCACGACGGTGACATCCTGGGCGATCAGTGCGTCGAGGAGGGCGGTGTGTTCCGCCGCGTCCGCCACGAGGTCGCCGTGCCGGGTCACCGGGCCGCTCACCAGAGGCCATTGGGACCTGCGGTGCAGGTCGTCGGCGACGACGAGGAGCTGTTCGTTGCCCGCGAGGGAGAGGACCGCGCGGTGAAAAGCGCGGTCGGTCTCGGCATAGTGCGCCCGGTCGCCGCGGGCGGCGGCGGTCGCGGTGGCCTCGGCGAGCGGCCTGAGCTCGGCCCAGCGGGCGGCCGGGACCGTGCGGGCGAGCCTGAGCATGACCGGGACCTCGATGAGCGCGCGCACCTCGGCCAGCTCGGCGAGTTCGCGCGGGGTGCGCTCGGTGACGCGGAATCCCCGGTTCGGTACGACTTCCACGGCGCCCTCGACGGCCAGCTGCTGCATCGCCTCCCGTACGGGGGTCGCGGAGACGCCGAAGCGCTCGGCGAGGACGGGGGCGGAGTACACCTCACCGGGGACCAGCTCGCCGCCGACGAGCGCGGTGCGCAGGGCCTGGAGGATCTGGCCGCGCACGGAGTGACGCCGGACGGTACGCGGCGCGGGCGAGCCGGAGGCCTCCGACGGAAACGCGGGCGCGGGCACGTACGCGGGAGTGGTCAGCCGAGGCGCGGGCGGCTCGCTGTGCGTGTGCTCGCCCCGCGCGGCCGTCGACCGGCCCTGTGCGGTGGTCGACTCGCCTCGTACGTCCGACGGCGAGCCCTGGCCGGCGGTCGGCTCACCCCGCACCGCCAAGGCTTCGCCCTGTGCGGCCGTCGACTCACCCCGTACCCCCGACGGACCCTCTGCCGGTCCGGACGGCACCGCCGCCCCCCGCGCCTGTTCCGGGACCCGTATCGAACCGTCGTACGACAGGTGCGACTGATCGCGCGCTCTGCCCTGCTCCACCCGGGTCCTCCTGCGGGGTCGTGCCGGGCCTGGCTCGCGATACCGAGGCCCCCTGTGCACGATAGGCGGACGGGGCCGCAGTTCAAACCTCGGACGCATCGGGTAAGGTAAGGCTAACCTGCTAACGATCGCGATTCGGTGGTCCCGTATGGCCCTCCCCGCTCTGCTCCCCGCCCCGTTCACCTCGCCCGTCGCGGCCTCGTACGCCCGCCTCGGCGAGGTGTTCCCCAGCCTGCGGATAGAGGAACTGGGCAGCCACGAGCAGACGCCGCGCGGGGCCGGCTGGGTCGGGGCGGACGAGCTCGCGGCCGGCGGAGCGGCCCTGGACGCCTTCCTGGCCTGGGACAACGCGCAGGTGCTGCGCGACTACGGGCAGCAGGCCCGCCCGGACGTGGTCGCCAGCTTCGGGCTCCACCGCTACGCCTGGCCCGCCTGTCTCCTGGTCACGGTCCCCTGGTTCCTGCACCGCAGGGTCCCGCGCCTGCCCGCCCGTAACGTCTCCTTCCAGCGGGCCCTGGGGCGGATGGCCGTCCGGATCGAGGAGTTCGCCTGCCTGCCAGGCGACCCCGCCGCCGAGCTGCCCGGCGCCCGGGTCGTCCCGGACGAGGAGGCGCTGCGCGCCGAGGCCAGGGCCGCGCTCGCGGAGCACTTCGAGGAGGTCCTGGCCGGCTTCGGACCCCGGATGCGGCGCGGGAAGCGGGCGCTGTGGGGGATGGCGACGGACGAGATCGTCGAGGGCCTCTGGTACATCGCGGCGCTGCTCGGCGAGGAGGAGCGGGGGATGGCCGAGCTGGAGCTGCTGATGCCCAGTACGGCCAAGCCGTACGCCGGGGCCGCGGGCTTCCGCGAGCTGCCGGGGGCCGAGGCGCCCGACGGCACGCCCCGCGCCACCCGGGACCGGGCGACCTGCTGCTTCTTCTACACCCTGCGCCCCGAGGACACCTGTCTGACGTGCCCGCGGACGTGCGACGCCGAGCGGGTCCGCCGACTCGCCGCGACCGCCTGACGGCTCCGTCCGCCGCCCCACCGACGGGCCGTGGGATTACGCCACTCGTACGAGTGGCATGAATCGAACGCAACTCCCTTGCATCGCCCGGCAGTTCGACCGGATCGCACCTATTCGTATGCCGTCCGACCCCAATGGCGTGCTCTTGCCGCGAAACCACGTGGGGGCCCTCCGGGGTCGGCAAGTATGGGCGGCCGAAACGCCCTACTGCGATGCAAGGGACACCGCATGAGACTGACCGACATATCGCTGGACTGGCTGCTTCCTGGTGGCGTCATGGTGGCCGGAGTCCTGACGGCGGTCGCGGTGCTCGCGCGCGGCAAGCGCGCCGGTGACCAGGCCGCGGCCGAGGACTCCTGGGAACGCAGTGAGGAACGCCGCCGACGCAAGGAAGCCATCTACGGAACCGCCTCCTACGTCCTGCTCTTCTGCTGCGCGGCCGTCGCCGCCGCGCTCTCCTTCCACGGCCTCGTCGGCTTCGGCCGGCAGAACCTCAACCTCACCGGGGGCTGGGAGTACCTCGTCCCCTTCGGCCTCGACGGGGCGGCGATGTTCTGCTCCGTCCTCGCGGTCCGCGAGGCGAGCCACGGCGACGCGGCCCTCGGCTCGCGCCTGCTCGTCTGGCTGTTCGCGGGGGCGGCGGCCTGGTTCAACTGGGTGCACGCACCGCGCGGTCTGGGGCACGACGGCGCGCCGCAGTTCTTCGCGGGCATGTCCCTCTCGGCCGCGGTCCTCTTCGACCGGGCGCTCAAGCAGACCCGCCGGGCGGCGCTGCGCGAGCAGGGCCTGGTGCCGCGTCCGCTGCCGCAGATCCGGATCGTACGGTGGCTGCGGGCGCCCAGGGAGACCTTCGCCGCGTGGTCGCTGATGCTCCTCGAAGGCGTACGGACGCTGGACGAGGCCGTCGACGAGGTGCGGGAGGACCGGCGCGAGAAGGAGCAGAACCGGCACCGCAGGCGCGAGCAGGAGAAGCTCGACCGGGCGAGGATCAAGGCGATCAACCGCCAGCACCGGGCCTTCGGCCTGGGGCGCGGGGGCGGCCGTCAGGTCGACGTGCCGTCCCTGGCCGCCGGCGGGGGCTCGGCTCCACCGTCCCTGAACTCCGGCGCGGGCTCCGCGACGCCGTCCGTGGGGACCGCCGTCGCGGAGCCCGCCATAGCCGACCCCGGACAGCTGCCGCTTCGACACCGGCCCTCCCTCCAGGCCGTGAAGGGTACTGAGCCCCGGACGGTGGACCTCACCGCCGAGGACGACACCCAGACGCTGCCCCGGCTCGACTCTCTGGAGCGCAAACTGAAGGACTTGGAGCAGCAGTTCGGCTGAGCCCGAGCCCGAGCCCGAGCAGCCGACGCGAACGGCAGGGCGGCGTGAGAACCCGAGGGGTCCTCACGCCGCCCTGCCGTTCAGTTCGAACCACACCACCTTGCCCACGCCGTGGTCCTCCACGCCCCAGGAGTCGGCCAGTTCCTGCACCAGGACGAGGCCTCTGCCGTGCGTACCGTCGTCGGCGGGCGGTACGGGCGGCTCGGGGGAACCGGAGAGACCGGAGACGAAGTCGCGTACTTCCACGCGCAGGCTGTCGGGGACCACGGTCGCGGTGACCACCGCGCCGTGGTCGGTATGGATCAGAGCGTTGGTGACGAGTTCACTGGTGAGCAGCTCCGCCACGTCGGACGCGCCCGGTCCGCCCCAGGTCCGCAGCATGCTGCGCAGGGCGTGGCGCACCTCGGGCACCGCGGTGAGCTCCGCGCATCCCACCTTTCTGAGCAGTTGAGTCGGCTGTCGTGCCTCCCCGTTCATAACCCCCACCCACATGTCGGTACAGATCTCCTCGAACAGGTTCACGGAGATGCATGCCCCACCGACCGGCGCGCATTCATCGAGGAGTCAGGGGCAGCTGTTGCGGGTGTCCCCGGTGTCGGTGGTGCAGGTGTCGATGCCGGTTCCGCCGTAGGCGGCGTCGTTGCCGGTGACGCTGTCGCGGGTGTCGAGGTTGTCGTTGCCGGCGTCGCCGTTGAGGCGGTCGTTGCCGCTCTGCCCGATCAGACGGTCGGCTCCGTTGCCACCGTTGACCAGGTCGTTGCCGGGTCCGGCGTACACGGTGTCGTTGCCGCCTCCGCCGTTGACGGTGTCGTGGCCGCTGAGCGCGCAGATGACGTCGTTGCCGAAACCACCGTTGAGCGTCTCGAAGCCGCTCGTACCGATGATCGTGCACCCGCGGGCGTTGTTCACCGTGGTAGCGGCGTTGGCATTGTTGTTCGCGGGCACCGGATCGGCCTCGACCGCCGCCGTCGCCACCCAGTCCGTCAGCGTGCCGGTGGCACGCGGCTCCGCGACCACCGTGATCGTGGCCGAGGCACCCGGGGCAAGGTTGCCCAGCGGACACGTCATCGTCGTCGGGTTGATGGTGCACGGACCGCCCTGACTCGGCGTCGCCAACAGCAGGGTCCCGGAGCCGCCGGTCAGCGTGTCGGAGACCGAAGCCGCGGTCGCCGTCGCCGTCGTGCTGTTGTTGGTCACCCGGATCGTGTACGTGGCCTGGTCACCGATGCTGATCGTGCCGGGCCCGGTCTTCGTCACCGACATGTCGACCGAAGGCGGCTGGGGCGTGCCGCTGATCGAGTAGCGGGCCAGGGCGTGGCTGTCACTGCCGTTGCCGGAGACGACGATCCTGCCGTCGGCCTGCAGGGCGACCGCGTGGCCCTCGTCCCAGTTGCCCTCGAAGTCGGTGGTCACCCGGCCGCCGGTGCCGAAGCCGGTGTCGAGGGAGCCGTCCGTGTTGTAGCGGGCGAGCGCGAAGTCGCCGGTGGCGTCGCCCACGACGACGACCTTGCCGTCCGTCTGCTGCGCCATGTCGTTGCCCGCGGTGCCGTTTCCGGGGAACGCGGTGGTCACCGTACCGTCCCCGCCGAAGGTCGGGTCCAGGGCGCCGTCGCCGTCGTAACGGGCCACCGCGAACCGGGAGTTGACCCCGGTCCCGTCCGAACCGGCGGCGACGATCCTGCCGCCCGCCGCGAGCGCGACGCCCTCGGCGGAGGTGCCGAACGGGGTCGCCACCTGGCCGTTGTCGCCGAAGGTGACGTCCCGGCCGCCGAACTCCATGAAGAGGCGGACGAGACCGAAGCCGGCGGGGCTCGAGCCGGCCCCGACGATCGTCCCGCCGCCGTACACGGCCAGGTCGTGGATCTCCGAGTCGCCGCCCTCGAAGGGGAAGACGGCCTTGCCGGAGTTGTCGTCGCCGAAGATGTCGAGGCCGCCGGAGGCGGTGAGGCGGGTCACCATGGCGTCGCCGCCGAAGGAGCCGCCGATGAGGATGTTGTCGTCGGTCCCCATGAGCACGGCGTGGCCGACGGTGGGAACGTCCTCGCCGAAGCTGGTGACGACCTTGCCGTCGCCGTCGAAGGTGGTGTCCAGGGAGCCGTCCGCGTTGTAGCGGGCCGCCGCGAGCTGGGGCCGGCCGGTGTCGGGGGTGTCGCTGCGACCCACCGCGACGATCTTGCCGGGGCCCGCCAGGGTGAGGGCGTGGGCCTCGTCGTTGGTGAATCCGCCGAAGTCGGTGGCGACGATGCCGTCACCACCGCCGAAGGTGGTGTCGAGGGTGCCGTCGGCGTTGTGGCGCACCACGTAGAAGTCGTTGGGGCCGTCGAAGTCGAAGCCGGTGGAGAGGCTGACGATCTTGCCGTCGGGCTGGATCACGACGTCCCGGTTGGTCTCGACCGCGGCCAGGTCGCTGATGACCTTGCCGTCGCCGCTGAAGGTGGGGTCGAGGTCGCCGGGGGCCGCGGTCGCCGCTCCGGGGAGGCTCACGACGAGCGCGAGGGCCATGGCGCCGGCCGCGACGGCGATGCGCCCGGCCCGGCTCGGTGGGGAATACAGGGGCTTGAGTGACATTCCGTCCGCTCCGTCTGTCGGTACCCGGGGGCTCCGGGGGCCACAGCTTTCTGTGGCGCCGGGCTCTTCCGGCTCACGGCATGACGGGGCTGCGCCCACTGGTCCTCGGGTTCCACTCCCAGGAGTGAGAGCGGTGAGACGGTCTAGGGGCCTTACGGCCGGGGGACGTTGCGCAAGTTGGAGCGGGCCATTTGGAGCATGCGACCCACCCCGCCGTCCAGGACGATCTTGCTCGCGGAGAGGGCGAAGCCGGAGACCATCTCGCGGCTGATCTTCGGCGGGATCGACAGGGCGTTGGGGTCGGTGACGATGTCGACGAGGGCCGGGCCCTTGTGCTTGAAGGCGTCCTTGAGGGCGCCCGCGAGCTGCTTGGGCTTCTCGACGCGGACGCCGTAGGCGCCGGCCGCGCGGGCGACGGCGGCGAAGTCGGGGTTGTGGTTGGTCGTGCCGTACGACGGGAGACCGGACACCAGCATCTCCAACTCGACCATGCCGAGGGAGGAGTTGTTGAACAGGACGATCTTCACGGGGAGTTGGTACTGGACGAGGGTGAGGAAGTCGCCCATCAGCATGGTGAACCCGCCGTCCCCCGACATCGAGATCACCTGGCGCCGGCGGTCGGTGAACTGGGCGCCGATGGCCTGCGGCAGCGCGTTCGCCATCGAGCCGTGCGAGAAGGAGCCGATGATGCGACGGCGGCCGTTGGGGGTGATGTAGCGCGCGGCCCACACATTGCACATGCCGGTGTCGACGGTGAACACCGCGTCGTCGTCGGCGAGTTCGTCCAGGACCGAGGCGACGTACTCCGGGTGGATCGGGACGTGCTTCTCGACCTTGCGGGTGTACGCCTTGACCACTCCTTCGAGCGCGTCGGCGTGCTTCTTCAGCATCTTGTCGAGGAACCGGCGGTCCGACTTCGCCCGTACGCGCGGGACGATGCAGCGCAGCGTCTCCCGTACGTCGCCCCAGACCGCCAGGTCGAGCGTGGAGCGCCGCCCCAGACGCTCGGGCCTGACGTCCACCTGGACGATCTTGACATCGTCCGGCAGGAAGGCGTTGTACGGGAAGTCCGTGCCGAGCAGGATCAGCAGATCGCACTCATGGGTGGCCTCGTAGGCCGCGCCGTAGCCGAGCAGTCCGCTCATCCCGACGTCGAACGGGTTGTCGTACTGGATCCATTCCTTGCCGCGCAGCGCGTGGCCCACCGGCGCCTTGACGCGCTCGGCGAACTGCATGACCTCCGCGTGCGCCCCGGCCGTGCCGCTGCCGCAGAACAGCGTCACCCGATCGGCCTCGTCGATCATCCGCACCAGGGCGTCGATCTCCTCGTCACCCGGACGGACGGTGGGCCGGGAGGTCACGAGGGCGGTCTGCAAGGCCTTGTCGGGGGCGGGCTCCGAGGCGATGTCGCCCGGGAGCGACACGACGCTGACGCCGCTCTGGCCGACGGCGTGCTGAATGGCCGTCTGGAGGAGCCGGGGCATCTGGCGCGGGTTGGAGATCAGCTCGCTGTAGTGGCTGCACTCGGCGAAGAGCCGGTCCGGGTGGGTCTCCTGGAAGTAGCCGAGGCCGATCTCGCTGGAGGGGATGTGCGAGGCGAGCGCGAGGACCGGGGCCATCGAGCGGTGCGCGTCGTACAGGCCGTTGATCAGGTGCAGATTACCCGGGCCGCAGGAGCCGGCGCACGCGGTGAGACGGCCGGTGATCTGCGCCTCGGCGCCGGCGGCGAAGGCCGCGACCTCCTCGTGCCGGACCTGGATCCAGTCGATGTCGGGCGTACGGCGGATGGCGTCGACGACGGGGTTCAGGCTGTCGCCCACGACTCCGTACAGGCGCCGGACGCCCGCCCGGACGAGGATGTCGACGAACTGTTCTGCGACGTTCTGCTTGGCCATGGATCCATCAACCCATGGGGCGGACCGTTACGCCTCCCAGACTGCTACCCCTGTGCGGTCGTCGGCGTACCCCTTCACCCGGAGCTGGGTGTCGGCGAGATAGGCGGCGAGCCCGGGCGGCTCGGCGGACGCCCAGCGCTCGGCCAGCTCCTTGGCGAGGGCCGGTTCGCCGCGGATCGGCTCGGCGAGACCGTTCGACGCGAGCAGGAGCGTGTCGCCGGGTCGGGCGACGGAGGCGCGGAAGCGGAACGGTTCGGCGGGCGGCGGCAGGGGGTCCTCGACGAAGGGGGCGCCGGGCGGCCCGGGAACGCCGAGCCTCATGGTCAGGCGGTCGCCCTCGGCGGTCTCCGACGGCGGGGAGCCGAAGCCGACGACCGGGGCGCCGCTGAGCGCGGCGGGTTCCGGGAGCAGCGGCTCGATGTCCTGCCAGGCGCCGTCGCGGAGCCGGAAGAGGCCGCCGGCGCCGATGCCGAAGAAGACCCGGGTGCGGCAGTCGGGGTCGGCGGAGAGCAGCAGGCAGCGCAGGGTCGCGGTGTACTCCTCGGGCTCCACGCCCAGTTCGGCGGCGCGGGCGCGCAGCTTGCCGAACGTACGGTCCGTGAGCCGGTGCAGCCCGGACTTCAGGTCGCCGCGGCGGCCGGAGCGGATGTCCTCGGAGAGCCGGGCGTGGCTGCGGCCGACGGCCTCGGCGATCCAGCGGCAGGCGTCCGCGGCGGCGAGGTGGCCTCCCTCGGCGGACCGGGTGCCGCTGGCCACGGCGACGAGGACGAGCGCGGCCTCCTCCTGCCCGAACCGGGCGGTGAGCAGGGCGTCCCTGCGGGGTTCGCCGCGGTAGCGGGCGGAGTCGCCGCGCTGGGAGGCGGCGCGCAGGGTGTACGAGCCGTAGCGGGCGCCGTCGAGGACGGTGTCGGCGACCAGCTCGCCGAGCTCACCGGGCCGGGCGACGGGCAGCGCGGTCGGCTCGGCCTCGTACGTGGGCGGTCTGTTGCCGATGTGTGCGGTACGGGGGCGCGGCAGCGGCGGGAGGGGCGGCTCGGGCACTTCGGGATCGGGGAGGTCCACGGCGAGCGTGGCGTCGGCGGTGGCGTCGGTGGGCGCGTCCGGGTCGGGGGGCTCCCAGGGAGCCCGGGTCGGGCGCGCCACCGGGGGCGCCTGGCGCGTCACCGGCGGGGCCGGGTCACCCGCCGTCGTACTCGACGTCGTGCTCGGCGTCGGGGGCGTCCTCGTGCCCGTCGTCGCACGTGACGCGGAGTCGAAGCGGTCGTCGAGCGTGTCGCCCGTGGCTGTCGGTGCCGTCTCCGGCACCGACTCGTCGTAGAGCTTGTCCCACCAGTTGTCCCCCTGCTGAGTCATGCCCTTATTGTCCACCGCGCGGGCCGCCAGAAAACGGGACATGCCGAAAAAGAGGTCCGCCGGGCGACCCCACCCCCCACGGGAAGGACGCCCGGCGGACCGGCGTGATCAGCGCACGTCGTAAGCGCGGACCACGGTCTGGGTGACGGAGTTGCCGTTGGCGTCCGTCAGTTCGGTCTTGAGCGTGACCGGCTTGCCCGCCGCGCCCGCGTGGTTCACGGTCGCGGTCCAGGTGCCGGCGCGCTGCGAGACCCGCGCCTCCGTCCAGGTCGTTCCTCCGTCGTAGGAGTACGAGAGCCTGGCCGAGGTGAGCGCGGCGGGCGTGTAGCCCGCGTGACCCGTCGCGGTGAGGCCGATCTGCTGGCCGTCGGTCGCGGCGAGGGTCTTCAGTCCGTCCTCCGGCAGGTTGTACCGGGGGAAGAGAATCGGGATGCCTTGAGAGTAGACGTTCTCGTCACGCTCGGAGGTGAATTTCCATACCGAGTTGACAGATGTGGAGCGGTTCCACACCTTGCTGCCGATCTTCATGGTGTTCTGTTCGAGCGTGTATGTACCGCGCTCGGACGGGATGTCGAAGACACCGAACGGCCATCCGGTCTCGCCGAGCACCTCACCGTCCTTGCTGAGCCGGAGGTTGCCGATGTCCCCGAAGGATCCGGGCTGGGAGTAGTGGGTGTTGTCCCCCCACATGGAGTCGGCGAACCCTATGAGGTTCCCCTGACGCTCGGCGACGAGGACGGGCTTGCCGGCGGCGTCCAGCGGGGCGGTCGGGGCGATGACGCCGTCGTACCAGCGCTCGGTGCGCTTCTCCCCCGCCTTGTAGGCGTGCTTGGCCCCGATCATGAACTCGCCGAACGGGAAGCTGGAGGAGAGGACCGTCTCCCACTGGGTGTCTCCGGTCGTGTAGTACTCCGTCCTCGTGCCGGGCGCCGGGACGGCCTCGATCGCGCCGAAGTAGACGGCGGTGCCGTTCGGCCGGTAGGCCGCCGGGCTGTCGATGAAGTCGGTGGCGACGCCCATGGAGCCGTAGGTGGACTCGGTGCGGCCCAGCTGTCCGTCGCGGACCCGGTACGTCTTGTCGTCCCGTACCTGACCGGACTCGGGGAAGGCGAGGTTGTAGAGGTACGGGCTCTTCGCGGTGGCCTTCCAGGAGAGGGTGACCTCGCCGGCGGAGAGCTTGGCCAGGAGCGCCGCGCTCTCGGCGGAGCCGACGGCGAGGACCGGGAACCCGGCGCCGGTGAAGCCGGCCGTCGGGTACCAGCGGGCGGTCGACGTGCGGTACGCGAGGACCGCGACGGCTCCGGCGGCCTTGGCGTTCCGGGCGACGGTGGCCGCGTTGGTGGAGGTGTCCGGGAAACGGACCAGGGCGATACGGCCCTTGACGCCCGCGGCCGTCAGTTCCTCGGGGGTGCCGGTGCCCGCGTCGACGAGACCGGCGGTGCCGGTGCCGTCGAGGTTGTCGGAGCCGAGGGAGGCGGTGACCGGGTGCAGGACGGTGCCGTCGGCCGTCTTCAGCTCCGCGATCTGCGGGGCCGCGGTGCGCCAGTAGCTGCCGAACTCGAAGTCGCCCTCGTCGGCGCGGCCTTCGACCGAGGCGTAGTAGCCGCGGATCGAGCGGGTGCCCGCGGCCGTTCCGGCGTGCATCCAGGTGTCGTCCCAGGAGCGGGCGAACGCCAGGGTGGTGCCGCGCTGTTCACCGGGCTTGTCGGTGCTGACCGACAGCTTGTGGGCCTTGCGGGCGTCGAGGACGACGGTGGTGTCCTTCTTCACCTCGATCTGCGGGCGGGCCAGGTAGCTGAGCGAGTCGTTCAGCGTGGCGCCCTCGCCCGTGTCGGGGGTGGTGACGAAGGAGGAGAGGAAGTAGCTGCCGGGCCGGACCTGGAAGACCTGGTCGGTGGCGCCCTCGTTGAAGCGGCGCTCGCCGCTCGCGTCGTCGGTGCCGATGAGGTCGACGGAGGAAGCCCCGTCGGCGGGCTTGCCCTGACGGTCGATCAACTTGACGCGCAGGGTGACCGTTTCGGGCTGGACGTAGAGGGAGAACGGCGTCGAGACGTGCAGCCCGTCACCGCCGGTGGCCACGACGCGTCCGGTGACGTCGCCGTACTGCGCGCGCTCCAGGTGCGCGGTCGGGTCCAGGTGGAGCGGGACCTCGACGGTCGCGCCGGCCGGGACGGTGACCGTGCGCTTGCCGAGCTTGGCCACGGAGGAGCGCACGCGGGAGCCGTCGTTGCCGGTGACCTTCTCGACGTCGAGCGTCAGGGTGACGGCCTTGCCGGAGGTGTTGGTGTACGGGACGGAGACCGTGCTGCGGTCGCTGCTGTCCTGGGGCCAGTTGAAGGTGCCGCCCTGGACGGCGTCGGCGCCGAGGACCGTCTGGTCGATGGCGGCCTTGACGTCGAGCCGGCCGCCGCCGACCTCGCGCACGTCGCCGGGGACGTCGCTCTCGGCGGAGGAGACGAGTGCGGCCTTGATCTGCTGCCCCGTCCAGTCGGGGTGCCGCTGCTTGACGATGGCGGCGGCGCCCGCGACGTGCGGGGTGGCCATCGACGTACCGGACATGGACTGGTAGGCGTACACGCCCCGGCCGCCGACGGCGGCGGCGGAGATGCCGACGCCGGGCGCGGCGATCTCCGGCTTGAGGGTGTGGTTGACGATCGTCGGGCCGCGGCTGGAGAAGGACGCGGTGGAGTCGTCGCGGTCGGTGGCGCCGACGGTCAGCACGTCGGGGGCGCAGCCGGGCGAGGAGACGGTGTTGAGCGTCGGGCCCGAGTTGCCGGCGGCTATGACGAACAACGTGCCCTTGTTCTGGGCGAGTTCCTGCGCCGCGACGCTCATCGGGTCGGTGCAGTCGGTGGGTACGGAGCTGCCGAGGCTCATGGAGACGACGTCGGCGCCCTGGCCGACGGCCCACTCCATGCCGGCGATGATCCAGGAGGCGGCACCGGAACCGGAGTCGTTGAGCACCTTGCCGTTGAGGAGGGCCGCGCCGGGCGCGACGCCCTTCTTCTTGCCGCCGCTCGCCGCGCCGGAGCCACCGACGGTGGAGATCGTGTGGGTGCCGTGGCCCGCGCGGTCCTCGGCGGTGTCGGAGTCGGTGAAGTTCTCCGAGGCGACGATCCGGCCCTTGAGGTCGGGGTGCTCGGTGTCGGCGCCGGTGTCGAGGACGGCGACCTTGGTGCCGGTGCCGTCGAAGCCGGCGGCCCACGCCTCGGGGGCGTGCACCTGCTTGGTCGAACGCTCCAGGGTGGCCTCGACCTTGCGGTCCAGCCAGAGCTTCTTCAGGCCGGTCGCGGAGCGGGCGGCGGGGGCGTTCACGTCGGCCCAGAAGGTGGCGGCCTGCTTCTTGTCGGCCTTGAGGGCGACGCCGTCGACGGCCCTGAGGACCTGGCCGCGCTGGGCTCCGCGCGGGGCGGCGGGGACGGAGCGGGCGAGGTCGGAGCCGTAGACCGCGATGAGCGGCAGCGTCTGGGTGCCCGCGTCGTCGTAGCCCTGCCGGACGAGGCCGGTGACGTTGAAGAGCTCCTCGTCGACGCGGCCCGCGGCGAGGGCGGCGGTGGCGCCCTCGGGGTAGACGTACAGGTCCTGGCCCGAGCGGCGGGTCTGGACGAACGGAACGGTCCCGTCCTCGCGGGGCAGCGCGGTGGCGGCCGGGTTCCCGGCGGCGTCACGGGTGACCAGAACCCGATCGCCGGTGACCAGCGTGACCGTGGCGGTCCGGTCGCCGGCGCGGGCGCCGTGCGCCTCGCTGCCGACCAGCGGTCGATTGCCGGTCGGGTCGTCCTGCGGCACGGCGGCCGTGGACGGCGCGACCGCGGTGACGGCCAGGACGGCGGCGGTCGCCGCTCCCAGGGCCGTACGCGAAATCGGGCGCATCGCTCTCCCCATCTGATTCCGGCGCAAGGGCGGGCAAAGGTCCCGTGCCCGGAGGCTGTTGGTGCTGCGGTGGCGCCACATTGGCAGAGGTGAGGGTGGTGCAGGGATGATGTGCGCGGCGGGAATGCGCCGTGGCCGATTCCCGCCAGGGCACCAACGGAACGAATGCGTCCGGTGAACGTCAGGGGAATGTCCGGGACGTCCCAGGACGTCCGGTGAGGGGTGGGGCAGCGATGCTGGGAGCGATAGGGCTCGACGAACGGCAGGAGTCCGCGTACCGGGCGCTCGTCGCGCTGGGCGCGGCCGAGGTGACGGATCTGGCGCACCGGCTCGCCCTGCCGGAGACGGACACCGAACGGGCGCTGCGGCGCCTGGAGTCGCAGGGGCTCGCCGCGCAGTCCTCGGCGCGGACGGGACGGTGGGTCGCGGCGCCCCCGGGGGTGGCCCTCGGCGCGCTGCTGACCCAGCAGCGGCACGAGCTGGAGCAGGCGGAGCTGGCGGCGGCGCTGCTCGCGGAGGAGTACCGCGCCGAGGCGGCCGAGCCGGCCGTGCACGACCTGGTGGAGGTGGTGACGGGCGCGAGCGCGGTCACGCACCGCTTCCTCCAGCTCCAGCTGGGCGCCACGGAGGAGGTCTGCGCGCTGGTCACGGGGAAGCCGATCGCGGTGACCGGTATGGAGAACGACGCGGAGGAGCTGGCGGCCGTGCGGGGCGTGCGCTACCGCGTGGTGGTCGAGCGGGAGGTCCTGACGCTGCCGTCGGGGATCGTCGAGCTCTCGGCGGCGCTCGGCCGGGACGAGGAGATCCGGGTGGTGGACCGGGTGCCCACGAAGCTGGTGGTCGCGGACCGGACCCTCGCGATGGTCCCGCTGACCGGCCGGGGCGCGGAGCCGGCGGCGCTCGTGGTGCACGCGAGCGGGCTCCTGGAGTCCCTGATGGGCCTCTTCGAGGCGGTCTGGCGCGACGCGCTGCCGCTGCGGCTCGGCGCGGGCGCGCAGGTCACGGAGACGGAGGCGCCGGGCCCCGACGCGACGGACCTGGAGGTCCTCTCCCTGCTCCTGGCCGGCATGACGGACGCGAGCGTGGCGAAGCAGCTGGACCTGGGCCTGCGCACGGTGCAGCGCCGGGTGAAGGGCCTGATGGAGCTCTCGGGCGTGACGACCCGCCTCCAGCTGGGCTGGCACGCGTACGAGAAGGGATGGGTGGCGCGGGGGTAGGCGCGGGGCGGGTGGGCCTGAGGCGCGCACCAGGCTCGGTCGGGTGCCCCGTCCGTACGCCGCGACCTGCGAGGAGATCATGGGTCCTGCACGCTGGGCAGATGGGTGTGTGGCAGCTGTTGCTCGTCGCGATGGTGATGCTGCTCGGCCTGTTCGGGGTACTGGCTCCCGGCGTGCCGGGGCCGTGGCTGGTGTGGGCGGCCATGCTCTGGTGGTCGCTGCACGAGCAGAGCGGGCTCGCCTGGATCCTGCTCGTCGCCTCGACCGCGCTGCTCCTGCTCACCCAGGTGGTCGTATGGCTGCTGCCGCAGCGCCGGATCCGGGGCGTGGGGATCACCCGGCGCATGGTGACGTACGCCGGCGTCGGCGCCTTCCTCGGCTTCTTCCTGGTCCCCGTGCTCGGCGCGATCCCCGGTTTCATCGGCGGGATCTACCTCTCGGAGCGGCTACGCCTGGGCGGCCACGGCCAGGCCATGGCCTCCACGCGCACGGTGATGCGGGCGGCCGGGACGAGCATCCTGGTCGAGCTCTTCGCCTGCCTGCTGATCGTCGGCGCGTGGGTGGGCGCGCTGATCTGGGGCTGAGGACCTAGGGGGTGTCTCGTCGATCAGGCCGGATCAGGGAGCGGGGTCTGGTGCGTGCGATCGCAAGGCGGAGGAGGGAGTCGACGCGGAGCGTCGGCGAGTGACGACAACGCGGCGAGCGGGCGTGCCAGGCGCCGCGAGCCCGGCATGATCGGCGAGACACCCCCTAGGACCACGGCCCCTGCCGCACTTCCGCCGGAGCGCCGATGCGCGCGGCACGGCCGGCGGGCGATGCTGGCCGTATGAGGGATTTCGAGGGCTTCGACGCAGCCGAACTCGCCTACCTCCGGACGCAGCGGCTCGCCCGGATGGCCACGGTCGACCCCGCGGGCCAGCCCCAGGTCAACCCGGTCGGCTTCTTTCCGCAGCCGGACGGCACCGTCCTGGTCGGCGGGCTCGCCATGGGCAGGACGAAGAAGTGGCGCAACCTCGTGGCCAACCCCAAGGTGGCCCTGGTCGTCGACGACCTGGCGAGCGTGCGGCCCTGGCGGGTGCGCGGGGTGGAGATCCGGGGCGAGGCCGAGCTCCTGGTCGGGCCCCACGAGCTCGGCCCGCACTTCAGCGAGGAGGTCATCCGGATCCACCCCCGCCGGATCCACAGTTGGGGTCTCCCGCCCGAGGGGGCTACTTCGGAAGATCGATCTGGTACTTGATGAAGCCGGTGTCGCGGGCGACCTTGTCGTACAGGTGGCGCGCGGTGGTGTTGGACGCCTGCGTGTTCCAGTAGACCCGGTCGCAGTCCTGCTCCCGCGCCCACTCCGCCACGGCGGCGATCAACGCCCGCGCGACGCCTTGGCCGCGCGCCTCGGGGTCGGTGAAGAGGTCCTGGAGGTAGCAGACGTCCGGCCCGGAGGTGCTGGGGTGGACGAGGAAGTGGGTGAAGCCGACGACCCGGCCCTCGTGCCGCGCCACGCGCGCGTGGACACGGGTGCCGTCCTGGAAGGCCTTCCAGGCCCGCCCGTACAGGGCGTCGGGCTCGCTGCGCCCGTAGAAGTCGATGTACGCGCGGAAGAGGCGCTCCCAGGCGTCGCGGTCCTCGGGTCGGAGCAGGTCTGTGCTGATCATGGGCTCATCATGCCGGTACGGGTGCGAGCTCCAGGTACCGGTACGCGTACGAGCGCCAGGGCCGCCACGCCTCGGAGCCGCCCCCCGGGTCCACATCCGGGTCGCCGAGGGCCCGCATCCGGATGAGGGCGGCGTGGCCCGCGGTGACGCCGGGGACGGCGCGCAGGGCCTGCTCCGCCTCGTCGCGGTCGGCGCCCGGGTCGAGGCGTACGGCCCCGGTGGTGAGCGCGGCGGCGAGCGGGCCCGCCTCCGGGTGGTCGAGGAGCGCGGCGGGCTCGGGGAAGAGGTGGGTGAGGGTGCCGCAGGCGGTCTCCAGGGGCGTGCCGTCGGCCAGGACGAGGCGGGCCGCCTCCTCGGGCCCTGCCACGGTCCGGAGCGCGAACTCCTCCGGGTCGGCCGCGCCCGGCGACCGGAGGCCGGGGCGGGCGGCGACCGCCTCGGCGAGCACGGAGTCCGGGGCGGCGCCGAGGTGCTCGGCGACGGCGTAAGGGTCGGCGTCCAGGTCGAGGAGGCGGCGCAGCCGCTGCACAGCGGTGGTCAGGTCGCGCAGGTCGGTGAGGTGGATCCGGGCCTCCAGCCAGGGCCCGGCGGAGCGCTCGTCGACGGAGACGAGGCCGGTGCCGTACGGGAGGCGGAGCGTACGCCGGTAGGTGCGGGAGCCGGGGGCGCCGAGGACCTCCTCGACGCCCGGCAGGGCCTCGGCGGCGAGCAGGTCGAAGAGCTCGCGGGCGGCGTACGGGCCCCGGTGGGCGAGCCGCAGCGGCACCCCGGCGGCGAGCGCGGTACGGGGCCCGGCGCCGGTGCCGGACTCGGAGCGCAGCTCGGTGGGGGTACGGGCGTAGATGCGGCGGATCGTGTCGTTGAACTGGCGCACGCTGGCACTGCCGGACGCGAAGGCGATCTCGGTGACCGAGAGCCCGGTGGTCTGCAGGAGCAGCCGGGCGGTGTGGGCCCGCTGGGCGCGGGCGAGGGCGACGGGCCCCGCGCCCAGCTCGGCGGTGAGCAGGCGCTGCACCTGGCGGGCGCTGTAGCCGAGCCGCCCGGCGAGTCCTGGCACGCCCTCGCGGTCGACGACCCCGTCCCCGATCAGGCGCACGGCGCGGCCGACGACGTCGGCGCGGACGTTCCACTCGGCGGAGCCGGGCACGGCGTCCGGGCGGCAGCGCCGGCAGGCGCGGAAGCCGTGGCCCTGGGCGGCGGCGGCCGTCGGGAAGAACGTGACGTTCTTCCGCTTGGGCGTGACGGCGGGGCAGCTGGGCCGGCAGTAGATGCCGGTCGTCTCGACGGCGAAGAAGAACGCGCCGTCGAAGCGGGCGTCCCGGCTGCTGACGGCCTCGTACCGCCGGTCGGATTCCTGTTCGCTCACGCTGTCCACGTGTTCCAGTGTGCGGGAGCCCAGGGGGCGCGGCTGGCGGTTTTCGGACACCGCGCTGCACCGCGCTCCCCGGGACTCCCCAGGTCCCGCTACCAGCCCGAGTGCCGCCCACGGCCACCGGAGCCGCCCCGCTTGGACTCCATCGCCGCACGACCTTCCGCGCCCTTGCGCTTCCAGTCCTTGAGGATCTCGGAGCGCAGGCGGGCGTCGGTCTTGGCGACGATCCGCTGGTTCTCGCGGAGGAGCTTGCGGTAGCTCTCCAGCCGGCGGACCGACAGGGAACCGTCCTCGACCGCCGCCGTCACGGCGCAGCCGGGCTCCGCCTCGTGGGCGCAGTCGTGGAAGCGGCAGTCCTGGGCCAGGCTCTCGATCTCCGAGAAGACCTGGCCGACGCCGGTCTCGGCGTCCCAGAGCCCGACCCCGCGCAGACCGGGCGTGTCGATGAGGACACCGCCCCCGGGCAGCACGAGCAGGTTGCGCGTGGTCGTGGTGTGGCGGCCCTTGCCGTCCACGTCACGGGCGGCCTGGACGTCCATCACGTCGTCGCCGAGGAGCGTGTTGGCGAGCGTGGACTTCCCGGCGCCGGAGACGCCGAGCAGCACGCTCGTACCGCCCGCCACGAGCGAACGGAGGACGTCGAGCCCCTCGCCGGTCGTGGAGCTGACGGGCAGCACCTGGACGCCCGGCGCGACGGTCCGCACGTCCTCGAGGAGGTACGAGAGTCCGACCGGGTCGGGCACCAGGTCGGCCTTGCTGAGCACGACCACCGGCTGGGCACCGGACTCCCACGCGAGGGCGAGGAAGCGCTCGATGCGGCCGAGGTCCAGCTCGACGGCGAGCGAGACGGTGATGATCGCGTGGTCGACGTTGGCGGCGAGGATCTGCCCCTCGGACCGCTTGGAGGACGTGGACCGCGCGAAGGCGGTACGGCGCGGGAGGAGATGCCGTACGTAACGGGGATCGCCGTCGCGGTCGACGGTGGCCCAGTCGCCCGTGCAGACGACCTTCAAGGGGTCCCGGGGCACGACGAACTCGGTGTCGGCCCGGAGGATGCCGATCGGGGTGACCAGGTCGCACTGGCCCCGGTCGACCCGCAGGACGCGGCCGGGCATGAGGTCCCACACTTCGTACGGGGCGAACGCGGCCTCCCAGCCCTCGTCCCAGCCGTACGGGGTGAGGTCGTGCGAGGTCGAATCCTGAAGATCCTGAAGAGAGGAGGAAGACAAGGGGTGACCCTTCACAAGGGTGGCCCCGGCACGCGCCGCGTGGGCGCGCAGAAAGCAGAGGGAAGGTCAGCCGGAGACCACGGGGGTGGGAACGATGAACTCCTGAATGCGGGCACAGCCCGTCACCATGACAGTCATCAATGTCCTCACCTCCTGTTTCTTCTCAACGAACCGACTCAGCCCGCCCCCTCGGGAGCGGATGGGCGAAACCCTAGCCCCGCCCCAGGACACGGCACCACCGATTAAATTCCTCCGGATAGGGTGCAACCGGCTCCGGAGACCGGAGCCGGTACATCAGACGAGGTGGGGGAAATGCCGAAGCACCGGCTGTCCAGAAAAGGCCGTTACGCAGCGCTGGCGAGGACGGCCGTCGCGGTCGTGGCGGGTGCCGGGGTCGCGGCGCAGTCCTCGATGGCGGCCACGCCGTGGCCGGCGCAGAAGACGTACACGGGCCGTGCGTTCGACGCCTGCACGGCGCCTTCGCTCACCGCGATGAAGGCGTGGAAGAAGGACGCCTACTACGGCGGCGTCGCCGTCTACATCGGTGGGAAGAACCGCGGCTGCGCCCAGCCCAACCTGACCAAGAGCTGGGTGAAATCGGTCGACACGCTCGGCTGGCGGGTCGTCCCGCTCTACGTCGGCGCCCAGCCGCCCTGTCAGAAGAGCGGGAACAAGGAGCGGTTCACCGCGGCCACCGCGACCTCGGTCGGGGCGAGCAACGCCGCCGACGCGGTCGCCAAGGCCTCGGCGCTCGGCATGAAGCCCGGCAGCCCGATCTACCTCAACATGGAGCCGTACAACACCGCCGACAAGGCGTGCAACGACGCGACCCTCGCCTACGTGCGGTCCTTCACCAAGACCCTGCGCGCCAAGACCTACCGCGCCGGCCTCTACGGCTTCAGCAGCTCCAGCGCCAAGGCGATCGCCACGGCGAAGGACCGCACGGACCTGCCGGGCAACCTCTGGTACGCCCTGTGGAACGGCCAGGAGACCACCACCAAGGACTGGCCCTGGGACCCGAAGCTGTACACCGGCCACAGCCGGGGCCACCAGTACAAGGCCAACAGCAAGGAGACCCGCGGCGGCCACACCATCACCGTCGACCGCAACGCGTGGGACGCCCCGGTCGCCATCATCGGCTGACGAGCGGCTTCCGGCTCGGCGGTGTCTCGTCTGCCCGGCAAGACACTCCTGGCG
Organism: Streptomyces sp. NPDC001927; assembly: GCF_053594455.1. Taxonomy (NCBI): domain Bacteria; kingdom Bacillati; phylum Actinomycetota; class Actinomycetes; order Kitasatosporales; family Streptomycetaceae; genus Streptomyces; species Streptomyces sp. NPDC001927. The sequence continues at coordinate 686,068 of NZ_JBSFEN010000001.1, forward strand.
TCAACGTGCGTAGTTTGACGCGCTCTTGACGCTGCGTTCGCATCCGCTCGCTCCACCATGACCGTCCTGAGGAGTGTCGAACCGCGCCCACGAGGGAGTGTGCTGCCATGGATGGCGTCGCCGTCGGAGCCGTCATCACCGTCGTCTGTGTCCTGCTGGTGTTGCGCAGCGGACTGCGGGTGATCAATCAGATCGAGCGAGGCGTGGTGTTCCGCTTCGGTAAGGCGCTGCCGGGGCATCGGCAGCCCGGCATCACGCTGCTCATCCCCTTCGCCGACCGGATGCGGAAGGTGAACGTACAGGTCGCGACCCTGCCGATCCCGACGCAGGAGGGGATCACCCGGGACAACGTCTCGGTGAAGGTCGACGCCGTCGTCTACTACCGGGTCGTCGATCCCGCGCGGGCCGCGATCGAGGTGCAGGACTACGCCTTCGCGGTCGGGCAGGTCGCCCAGTCCTCCCTGCGGTCGATCATCGGCAAGAGCGATCTGGACGACCTGCTGTCCGACCGGGAGCGGCTGCACGAGGGGCTCGCGCTGATGATCGACAGTCCGGCCGCCGGGTGGGGCGTCCACATCGACCGGGTCGAGATCAAGGACGTACAGCTGCCGGAGTCCCTGAAGCGGTCGATGTCGCGGCAGGCCGAGGCCGAGCGTGAGCGGCGGGCCAGGGTCATCACCGCCGACGGCGAGTTCCAGGCGGCGCAGCAGCTCGCCAACGCGTCGCGGATCATGGCCGACACGCCCGAGGCGATGCAGCTGCGGCTGCTGCAGACGGTCGTGGAGGTCGCCGCCGAGAAGAACTCCACGCTCGTCATGCCCTTCCCGGTGGAGCTGCTCCGCTACTTCGACCGGGCCGCCCGGCAGTTCGACCAGCCCCAGGAGCCTGCGGGCGGCACGCTCCCCGAGCAGCGCGCTCCCGGGGAGTAGGCGGACCGAGCGTCAGACGACCACCACCTCCACCGACGCCACCGTGTTGCAGCCGTAGCCCTGCGCGTTCCACGGGGCGCGGTCCGGCTGGGTGGCGCCGTGGGAGTCGGTCGCGCGGGCCAGCAGGCGGTAGCGGCCGGGGCGGCGCGGGGTCCACGGGTACGACCAGCCGGTCCAGGCGTACGGTCCTGTGGGCGGCTCCAGTTCGGCGTCGTGCCACCCCGTGTCCGGGTCGTCCTGCCCCGGTCCTGTGCCGTCCTCGTCCTCGGCCCGCACCTCGACGCGGCCGACGGTCCGCCCGCCGCCGGACCAGGCCCTGCCGCGTACGACGGTCTCCGTCCCGCGCCGCAGGTCCTCGTCCGGTTCCGGCGTGGTGATGAGCGACTTGACGAGGATCGCCCCGACGGGCCCGTCGGGGGTGCCGTCCGAGGCGATGTACACGTACTCCTCGGTCTGGAAGACGCCGGTGAAGGGCGTCGTGACGGCCCTCGCCCCGACCAGCCACTTCACGTCCGCGACCGCGTACCGGCCGGGCACCACGAGCCGGACCGGGGCGCCGTGCCGGGGCGGGAGCGGTTCGCCGTTCAGGTGGGTCGCGAGGAGCGTGTCGGGGTGCAGGGCCTCGGCCAGCGGCAGGGCGCGCTCGAAGGCGGTCCGCCGCCCGTGGAAGGGGCCCTCGTCCGCTCCGGTGAAGACGAACTCGACGGCCTCCGGGGCGAGCCCGGCCCGTTCGGCGACCAGGTGGAAGGGGACGCCCGCGAACCGGGCGCAGCCGACCGCCCCGCGCTCCCAGGGCAGGCCGGGCGGGCGCGGGTTCATCAGGGCGCGTCCGTTGCCCGCGCACTCCAGGACGACGTCGAGCTCACGCCGCCCGGCGCGGCCGCCGAGGGCGATGAGCTGCTCGTAGTCGATGTCGAGCGGGGCCGTCACGGCGCCGTCGACGCGCAGCCGCCAGTGGGCGATCTCCGGGCGCGGGACGCCGAAGTGGTCCCGTACGAAGAGGGCGTCGGCGGGCGTCACCGGATCGGCGAGCGCGGCCAGGGGGGTCTGGGCGTTGTACGGCTCCGTGGTCACCGTCTCGGGCGCCCAGGCGGTGGCCCCCATCCCCTGGGGAACGGCTGCTGTGCTCATGCCGGCACCTCCGTCGGGCGCGGTCCTTCTCAGCGTACGTCCGGCCCCGCGCCCCCACTCGTCAGGCTCCGCGCGCCCAACCCGTCGCGTACGGCCGGCCCCACTCGGCGCGTCCGATTCGTACAAGACCCGCGCCCCGCCGCCTGCCTACCGTGGTCCCATGAACACACCACGACTCGACGTCATCGGCCTCGTCGTCGCCGACATGGCCGCCTCGCTCGCCTTCTACCGGCGGCTCGGTCTCGACGTGCCCGCCGAGGCCGACACGCAGCCGCACGTGGAGGCCGCCCTGCCCGGAGGGATGCGGATCGCGTGGGACACCGAAGAGGTCATCCGGTCCTTCGATGCCGACTGGTCCCGGCCCCAGGGCGGTGACCGGATCGGGCTCGCGTTCCTCTGCGACTCGCCCCGAGACGTGGACGCCACGTACGAGGCGCTCGTCGCCGCCGGCTACCAGGGGCATCTGAAGCCCTGGGACGCGGTGTGGGGGCAGCGCTACGCCGTCGTGCTCGACCCGGACGGCTGCGGGGTCTCCCTCTTCGCCCAGGCCGAGGCGTAGGCCGAGAGCGTCGTTCCGGCGAGCGCCCGGGTCTCGCGGGCCAGGTGCGCCTGGTCGGCGCAGCCGGCTCGCAGAGCCGCCTCGGCGTACGGGACGCCCGCCCTGACCAGGGCCAGGGCCCGCTGGAGCCGCAGGATCCGGGCCAGCGTCTTGGGCCCGTAGCCGAACGCATCCAGCGAGCGCCGGTGCAGCTGCCGCGCGCCGAGGCCGACGGCCTCCGCGGTCTCGCCGACGGGGCGTCCGGCGGCCAGGCGCCGGGCGACGGCGCGGATCAGCGGGTCCGGGTCCTGGGCGTCCGCCGCCCGGTCGACGGCGAGGGCCTCCAGCGCGGCGGCCGGGTCGGGTGCGGCGGAGACCCGCTCGGCGAGCCGCCGGGCCCGCGCCTCGCCCCAGAGCGCCCCGAGCTCGACCCGCCGGTCCCGCAGGACGCTCGCCGGTACGCCGAGCAGGGCGGGGGCGTCCCCAGGCGCGAAGCGCAGCCCGGCGTAGGGGCCGGGGCCGGCCTCGGGGACGTACGCGAAGGTGTCGGGGCCCGCGACGAACAGCCGGCCGTCGTGCCACAGCAGGTCCATGCACCCGTCGGGCAGCACCGCCACCGGCTCCTCGCCCACGGGCGAGGGCCCGATGCTCCAGACGACCGCGCCGGCCAGGCGCGCGGGGCGTTCCTCGTACACCCTTCCGAGCCTAGGACGGTTCCTAGTCCTTCTCCCACCCCGAGTGCAGCCGCGACTTGACGTCGTCCGGGGGCAGGAAGCGCGACCAGCGTTCGGGGAACTCCGAGGGCATGTCGGGGTCGTCCTCGTCCACCTCGTCCGCCTCCGCGCGCAGCCGGGCGACGAGCTCGGCGGCCTGGGCGGCGCGGGCGCGGTCGGAGGCCTCGCGGGCGGCGGCGGTGGCGACCGAGGGCCAGACGCGGTCGATCGCCGCGTTCACCGCCGCGCCGACGAGCACGGCGAAGGCGGAGATGCCGATCCAGAGGAGGACGGCGATGGGCGCGGCGAGCGAGCCGTAGATGGTCGGGCCCTCGACCTGGCTGGTGAGGTAGATCCGCAGCAGGAAGCTGCCGAGCACCCACATCCCGAGCGCCACGAGCGCGCCCGGGATGTCCTCGATCCACGGCGATCTGACGGGCACGGAGACGTGGTACAGCGTGGTGAGGAAGGCGACGGACAGGAGGATGACGACCGGCCAGTACAGGACGGAGACGACCTCCGTGCCCCAGGGGATCAGCTCCACCACCCGGTCGGGTCCGACCACGGCGAGCGGCAGCACGACCGCGCCGATGAGCAGCGCCACGATGTAGAGCAGGAAGGCCAGGAGCCGGGTCTTGACGATGCCCCGGTGGCCGTCGAGGCCGTACATCACGGTGATGGTGTCGATGAAGACGTTCACGGCGCGCGAGCCGGACCACAGGGCGATGGCGAAGCCGAGGGAGACGAGTTCGGGGCGCGTGCCCTGGGTGACGTCGTCCAGGAGCGGCTTGGCGATGTCGCGTACGCCGCGGTCGGAGAGGACCGTTCCGGCGGCGTGGAGGATGTTCTCCCGCATGCTCGCGACGGTGTCGGTGTTGGTCCAGTCGTCGGCGTAGCCGAGGAGGGCGATCATTCCGAGCAGGAGCGGGGGCAGGGACAGCAGGGTGAAGAACGCGGCTTCGGCGGCGAGGCCGAGGATGCGGTACTCGATGCACGAGTTGACGGTGTCCTTCAGGAGCAGCCAGACCATCTTCCGCTTCGATACGTTGCGGTAGAGGACTCGCGCCCGGTGGAGTCGTGTCCCGGGCCGCCGCCCGGGTGTTTCGTTTGCTGCCTGCACCTCCTTACCGTATCGGCATGGCAGCCAGCACCCACACCGTGACCAATCAGCCTCCGCCCCTGGTGGGATACGACGTCTTCTCCACGGACCGGGCGCTCGCGGAGGCGGTGGATCGGCATCTCGACCCGCTCGGCCCGGAGGTTCTCGGCTCCGCGCGCGAGGAGCTGGCGGAGTTCGGCCGGGCCGCCGGTTCGGAGCAGGCGCGGGAGTGGGGGGACCTGGCGAACACGTTTCCGCCCCGGCTGCGGACGCACGACCGGTACGGGAACCGGATCGACGAGGTCGAGTTCCACCCGGCCTGGCACCGGCTCCTGGGCCGGGCGGTGGGCGCGGGGCTGACGAACGCGTGGGGCCGTCCGGGTGGACATGTGCGGCGCGCGGCGGGTTTCTTCCTCGCGACGCAGACCGAGGCCGGGCACGGCTGCCCGGTGTCGATGACGCACGCCGCCGTGCCCGCGCTGCGGGCGGACCCGGACCTGGCCGCCGCGTGGGAGCCGCTGCTGACCTCGCGGGTGTACGAGCAGGGGCTGCGGCCGCCGGCCGAGAAGGCCGGGGTGCTCTTCGGGATGGGGATGACGGAGAAGCAGGGCGGCAGCGACGTACGGGCGAACACGACGGAGGCCCGGCCGCTGGCCGAGGACGGGGCCTATGTGCTCACCGGGCACAAGTGGTTCTGCTCGGCGCCGATGTCGGACGGGTTCCTCGTGCTCGCCCAGGCTCCCGGGGGCCTCGGCTGTTTCCTCGTCCCCCGGGTCCTGCCGGACGGGACGCGGAACGCGTTCGCGATCCAGCGGCTCAAGGACAAGCTCGGCAACCGGTCGAACGCCTCCGCCGAGGTCGAGTTCGACGGGACGACCTGGGCCCGCCGGGTCGGCGAGGAGGGGCGCGGGGTCCGCACGATCATCGGGATGGTGGCGGCGACGCGCCTCGACTGCGTGCTGGGCTCGGCCGCGCTGATGCGGCAGGCGGTGGCGCAGGCCGTGCACCATGCCGCGTACCGCAGGGCGTTCGGCGGGGTGCTGATCGAGAAGCCGCTGATGCGCAACGTACTGGCGGATCTGGCGCTGGAGTCGGAGGCGGCGACGGTCCTCGGGATGCGGCTCGCGGCAGCGTACGACACGGACTCCGAGTCCGAGCGGGCGTTCATGCGGATCGCGGTGCCGGTGGCGAAGTACTGGGTGACCAAGCGGTGCACGCCGACGGTGGCGGAGGCGCTGGAGTGCCTCGGCGGCAACGGCTACGTCGAGGAGTCGGGGATGCCCCGGCTGCTGCGCGAGTCGCCGCTCAACTCGATCTGGGAGGGCTCGGGGAACGTCCAGGCGCTGGACGTGCTGCGGGCGTTGCAGCGGGAGCCGATGGCGCTGAACGCGTTCCTGACGGAGGTCGGGAAGGCGCGGGGCGCGGACCACCGGCTGGACGGGGCGATCCGGGGGATGCTGACCGAACTGGCCGACCTGGACGGCATCGAGGGGCGCGCGCGACGGCTCGTGGAGCGGATGGCACTGGTGTTGCAGGGGTCGCTTCTGGTGCGCTGGGCACCGTCCGAGGTGTCGGACGCTTTCTGTGCCTCGCGGCTCGGCGGCGACTGGGGCACGGCGTTCGGGACGCTGCCGTCGACGCTCGACCTGGGAGCGGTGGTGGAGCGGGCGCGGGCCGAGGTCTGAGCGCCGATTCGGGTGGCTCGTCCGCCGCGAAAAGCGGTGGGTGGTGCTGCGCCGACACGGCACCACCCTCCGCTCGCACCACCTTCACGCACGAGAGCGGTTGCTACCAGAGTTGCAAAGGGTTGCAGGATTACCGGAATCGGGCTCTACCGGCGAGCACCGGACGGCACGATGGGCACCGGACTCCGGAGTCCGGCAGAACCGATACAGCACCGACGCGGCAGTGAGGGTGGCTGGGAGAGACCGATGAAGAACACTCAGCTGAACAACACTCGGCTCGACATGAAGCGGCTGGCCGCCATGGACGCCGCCCAGGCGACCCGGCTGCTGCACCGGGTACGGGACGAGACGCTGGCCGGCCGCACGCCGCCGATCGCTCCCCGGCCGGTCATCGACGCCTCCTGGCAGCGGATGTTCCGGCTCGGTCTCGACCCGGACCAAGGCACCAGCAGCGTGCTGCTCCAGCGCGACGAGCTGGAGCAGCGGCGCCGCACGACCGTCCTCGGCGAGGTGATGCGCACCCTGAGCACGATGCTCGCCGGGATCGCGGACGCCTCGATGCAGATCATGGTGGTCACCGACGAGCAGGGCCGGGTGCTCTGGCGCGAGGGCAACCTCTCCGTGATGCGGCAGGCCAACGGCATCTGTCTGGAGGAGGGCGCGGCCTGGACCGAGCACACCACCGGGACGAACGCGGTGGGAACGGCGCTCGCGATGCGGCGGGCCGTCCAGGTCCACTCGGCCGAGCACTACGTCCAGACCCTGCACAGCTGGACGTGCGCCGCCGCCCCGGTGCACGATCCGCGCGACCAGCGGCTGTTGGGGATCGTGGACGTCAGCGGACCGGCGTCCAGCTTCCATCCGTCGACGCTCGCGCTCGTCGGCTCGGTGGCCCAGCTCGCCGAGGCGGAGATGCGCGACCGCCATCTGCGGTCGATCGAACGGCTCCGCTCGGTGGCCGCGCCGATCCTGTGCCGGGTGGGCGGGCGCGCGGTCGCGGTCGACGCGCACGGCTGGACGGCGGCGGTCACCGGGCTCGCCCCGGTGGACCGGATCACGCTGCCGAAGTCGTTCCGGGCCGGGCGGGTGTGGCTGCCGTCGCTCGGGATGTGCGCGGTGGAGCCGCTGCCGGGCGGCTGGCTGCTCCGGATCGAGGAGGAGAAGCGCGCGGACGCCTCGGCGCCGGGCGGCGCGGAGGCGGCCGGCCGGGTGGTGCTCGACCTGAGCCGGCCGCGCCGCTGGTCGGTGGCGGTGTCGGGGGCGGCGGGCAGCTGGTCCCAGGAGCTGAGCCCGCGCCACGCCGAGCTGCTGTACGTCCTGGCCCGGCACCGGGACGGGCGGACGGCGGCGGAGCTGGCCGAGGACGTGTTCGGCGACCGGACGAGGACGGTGACGGTCCGCGCGGAGATGTCGCGGATCCGCCGGAACCTGGCGAGCGTGCTCGCCCACCGCCCGTACCGGTTCAGCGAGGAGGTCGAGGTCGAGATCGTGACCCCGGCCGACCCGGTGGACCTGCTCCCCCACTCGACGGCCCCGGCGGTACGGGCGGGGCGGCTGGGCCGGGCGTAGAGGGGAGGCGGCCCGCCCCGGACCGGCCTGACCTGGACCGGCCCGGCCGACCCCGCACCGCCCCCTCGATCCCACCGCTGTCCACCATGCGGACAGCCGACCGACGGAGCCCCTTGGGAATCGCGTACTCCGCATGATGCGATGAACCCATGAGCATCACTCTCACCACCTGGTCCCTCGAACAGACCGCGCCGTCCGACCTGCGCGCCTCGACCCCGCCCGAGGGAGACGACGTCGCGATCCGGCGCGCCGAGGTGCCCTCCCCCGAGTACAGCCGCTTCCTCTATACGGCGGTCGGCGGCGACATCCGCTGGAACGACCGGCTGTCGCTGACGTACAAGCAGTGGGAGGAGATCGTCGAGAAGCCCGGGGCGGAGATCTGGGTGGCGTACGACAAGGGGACGCCGGCCGGGTACGTGGAGCTGGACCCGCAGGACGACGGAGTCGTGGAGATCGTCTACTTCGGCCTCATCCCCGCCTTCCGGGGCCGCCGGATCGGCGGGCACCTCCTCTCGTACGGTGTCCAGCGCGCCTGGGACCTGGCGGAGCGGTGGCCGGAGCGGGAGGCGACCCGGCGGGTCTGGCTGCACACCTGCTCGCTGGACGGGCCGCACGCGATGGACAACTACCTCCGCCGGGGCTTCCGGCTCTTCGACACCAAGGTGGAGGAGGTCGAGGAGTCCGAGACCCCCGGCCCCTGGCCCGGCGCGCACGGCTGAGCCCGGCCGAACAGGCCGCACGACGGCCCGGGTCCGCGGGAGGGCGGCCCGGGCGTGACCCTCGAACGTGACCCACACCACACCATCTCGCACAGCGAGACACTCTTGTCCACATAGCGGACGAAGCTGGACTGGGTCCAAAGTCCCGTGACACGCTTCCGTCATGTCTGGAACTGGAATTGCCTTGGTGAGTCGGCGGCACGTCGACCTCGGCCGCATGTCCAGCGCCATGTGTTCGGCGCGCTGAGAGAACCAGCACCGCCGCGAGCACCTTTCAGACCGACCCTGCTGCGCACCGTCGCGCCATCCCCTGACCCACGTACGAGTGTGCAGGTCAGAGCCGCCCTCCCGCAGTCCCGAAGGACGAAACGCCATGGCCGCCACCCCGGAAAACCCCGCACCCGCCACGCTCCGCCGCAAGGTGAGCCGTCACCGTGGCGAGGGCCAGTGGGCCGTGGGGCACTTCACCCCGTTGAACGGCAATGAGCAGTTCAAGAAGGACGACGACGGTCTCAATGTGCGGACACGCATTGAGACGATCTACTCCAAGCGTGGATTCGACTCGATCGACCCCAACGACCTTCGGGGCCGCATGCGCTGGTGGGGTCTGTACACCCAGCGCAAGGAGGGCCTCGACGGCACCAAGACCGGTGTCCTGGAGCCGGAGGAGCTGGACGCGGAGTACTTCATGCTCCGGGTCCGCATCGACGGCGGCCGGCTGACGACCGAACAGCTGCGGGTCATCGGCGAGATCTCGCAGGAGTTCGCGCGCGGCACCGCCGACATCACCGACCGGCAGAACGTCCAGTACCACTGGATCCGGATCGAGGACGTCCCGGAGATCTGGAACCGGCTCGAGGCCGTGGGCCTGTCGACCACCGAGGCCTGCGGTGACACCCCGCGTGTCATCCTCGGCTCGCCGGTCGCCGGGATCGCCGAGGACGAGATCATCGACGGCACCCCCGCCATCGACGAGATCTACCGCCGGATCGTGGGCAACAAGGACTTCTCCAACCTGCCCCGCAAGTTCAAGTCGGCCGTCTCCGGTTCGCCGCTGCTCGACGTGGCGCACGAGATCAACGACATCGCCTTCGTCGGCGTGAACCACCCGGAGCACGGCCCCGGCTTCGACGTCTGGGTCGGCGGCGGTCTCTCCACCAACCCCAAGCTGGGCGTCCGCCTGGGCACCTGGGTCTCCCTGGACGAGGTCCCCGACGTCTACACCGGCGTCATCTCGATCTTCCGCGACTACGGCTACCGCCGGCTGCGCACCCGCGCCCGGCTGAAGTTCCTCGTCGCCGACTGGGGCCCGGAGAAGTTCCGCCAGATCCTGGAGGACGAGTACCTCAAGCGCAAGCTGACCGACGGCCCCGCGCCCGAGCAGCCGGCCGGCCAGTGGCGCGACCACGTGGGCGTCCACAAGCAGAAGGACGGCCGCTTCTACGTCGGCTTCGCCCCGCGCGTCGGCCGCGTCGACGGCACCACGCTCACCAAGATCGCGGAGATCGCCGAGGCGCACGGTTCGGGCCGGGTCCGTACCACCGCCGAGCAGAAGATGATCGTCCTGGACGTCGAGGAGGCGCAGGTCGAGTCGATCGTCTCCGCCCTGGAGGCCCTGGACCTGCGGGTCAACCCCTCGCCGTTCCGGCGCGGCACGATGGCCTGCACGGGCATCGAGTTCTGCAAGCTGGCGATCGTCGAGACCAAGGCGCGCGGCGCCTCCCTCATCGACGAACTCGAGCGCCGCATCCCCGAGTTCGACGAGCCGATCACCATCAACATCAACGGCTGCCCGAACGCCTGCGCCCGTATCCAGGTCGCGGACATCGGTCTCAAGGGCCAGCTGGTCCTGGACGACGAGGGCAACCGCGTCGAGGGCTACCAGGTCCACCTGGGCGGCGCCCTCGGTCTGGAGGCCGGGTTCGGCCGCAAGGTCCGTGGCCTGAAGGTCACCTCGACCGAGCTGCCGGACTACGTCGAGCGGGTCCTCACGCGCTTCCAGGAGCAGCGCGAGGACGGCGAGCGCTTCGCCACCTGGGCGGCGCGCGCCTCCGAGGAGGCCCTGTCATGAGCGAGCGTGCCGCACCGTTCTACTGCCCGTACTGCGGCGACGAGGACCTGTTCCCGCACGAGAACGGGCACGGCGCCTGGGAATGCCGGGCATGCAGTCGAGCCTTCCAGCTGAAGTTCCTGGGGCTCCTCGCCCCGGGCACTTCGAGCAACCCAGCTGGAAGGGAAGAGATATGACGACGACTCAGGCCATCACCGAGGACACCCCGGACACCGACCTGAAGGCGCTCGCCGAGCAGGCCGGGCGTGACCTGGAGGACGCCTCCGCGCTGGAGATCCTCCAGTGGGCGGCCGACACCTTCGGCAAGCGGTTCTGCGTCACCTCCTCCATGGAGGACGCGGTGGTCGCCCACCTCGCCTCCCGGGCCATGCCCGGCGTCGACGTCGTCTTCCTCGACACCGGCTACCACTTCCCCGAGACCATCGGCACCCGCGACGCCGTCGACGCCGTGATGGACGTCCGCGTCATCACGCTGACCCCGCGTCAGACGGTCGCCGAGCAGGACGCCGAGTACGGCGAGCGGCTGCACGACCGCGACCCCGACCTCTGCTGCGCACTGCGCAAGGTCAAGCCGCTGGAGGACGGGCTCACCGCGTACCGCGCGTGGGCGACCGGCCTGCGCCGCGACGAGTCCCCGACCCGGGCCAACACCCCGGTCGTCGGCTGGGACGAGAAGCGGCGGAAGGTCAAGATCTCCCCCATCGCCCGCTGGACCCAGGACGACGTCGACGCCTACGTCGCCCAGCACGGTGTCCTCACCAACCCGCTCCTCATGGACGGTTACGCCTCCGTCGGCTGCGCGCCGTGCACGCGCCGCGTCGCGGAGGGCGAGGACGCCCGGGCCGGCCGCTGGGCCGGACGCGGCAAGACCGAATGCGGGCTGCACGGCTGATGACCACCACAGAGACCTCCCAGGAGAATCACGTGACCGGTGCCACCATCTGGCTCACGGGCCTGCCCAGCGCCGGCAAGACCACCATCGCGTACGAGCTCGCCGGCACGCTGCGCGGCGAGGGCCACCGGGTCGAGGTGCTCGACGGCGACGAGATCCGCGAGTTCCTCTCCGCGGGCCTCGGCTTCAGCCGCGAGGACCGGCACACCAATGTGCAGCGGATCGGCTTCGTCGCCGAACTGCTCGCCTCGAACGGCGTGAAGGTCCTGGTCCCGGTCATCGCCCCGTACGAGGACAGCCGCGAGGCCGTCCGCAAGCGCCACCAGGCCGAGGGCACCGCGTACGTCGAGGTGCACGTCGCGACCCCGGTGGACGTGTGCTCCGTACGCGATGTGAAGGGGCTCTACGCCAAGCAGGCCGCGGGCGAGCTCAGCGGTCTGACCGGGGTCGACGACCCGTACGACGAGCCGCGCAACCCCGATCTGCGGATCGAGTCCCAGAACCAGACCGTGCAGGAGTCCGCGGCGCAGCTTTACGCGCTGCTCACCGAGAGGGGCCTGGCGTGACCACCGTTGCCCATGTTCATGAGGAGACCGACAGCCCGTTCGCGCTGTCGCACCTGGACTCGCTCGAGTCCGAGGCCGTCCACATCTTCCGTGAGGTGGCGGGGGAGTTCGAGCGGCCGGTGATCCTCTTCTCCGGCGGCAAGGACTCCATCGTCATGCTGCACCTGGCGCTGAAAGCGTTCGCGCCGGCGCCGGTGCCGTTCACGCTGCTGCACGTCGACACGGGGCACAACTTCCCCGAGGTCATCGAGTACCGCGACCGGGTCGTCGCCGAGCACGGGCTGCGCCTTCACGTGGCCTCGGTGCAGGAGTACATCGACGCCGGGAAGCTGCGCGAGCGTCCCGACGGGACGCGCAACCCGCTGCAGACGGTGCCGCTGACCGAGGCGATCCAGCAGCACCGTTTCGACGCCGTCTTCGGCGGCGGGCGGCGCGACGAGGAGAAGGCCCGTGCCAAGGAGCGGGTGTTCTCGCTGCGCGACGAGTTCTCGCAGTGGGACCCGCGCCGCCAGCGCCCGGAGCTGTGGCAGCTGTACAACGGCCGGCACGCCCCGGGTGAGCACGTCCGGGTCTTCCCGCTCTCCAACTGGACCGAGCTGGACGTCTGGCAGTACATCCAGCGGGAGAAGATCGACCTCCCCGACATCTACTTCGCCCACGAGCGCGATGTGTTCGCCCGCAACGGCATGTGGCTGACGGCCGGCGAGTGGGGCGGCCCGAAGGACACCGAGACGGTGGAGAAGCGGCTGATCCGCTACCGCACCGTCGGCGACATGTCCTGCACCGGCGCCGTCGACTCCGACGCCACCACGCTGGACGCCGTCATCGCCGAGATCGCCGCCTCCCGGCTCACCGAGCGGGGTGCGACCCGCGCCGACGACAAGCTGTCCGAGGCCGCGATGGAAGACCGCAAGCGCGAAGGGTACTTCTAATGAGCACCACCACCGAGCAGCTCTCCGACGAGCAGCTGGCCGCCACCACCCTGCTGCGTTTCGCCACCGCCGGGTCCGTCGACGACGGCAAGTCCACGCTGGTGGGCCGGCTGCTGCACGACTCCAAGTCGGTCCTCGCCGACCAGCTGGAGGCCGTGGAGCACGCCTCCCGTTCGCGCGGCCAGGAGGCGCCGGACCTGGCGCTGCTGACCGACGGCCTGCGGGCCGAGCGGGAGCAGGGCATCACGATCGACGTGGCGTACCGCTACTTCGCGACCCCGCGCCGCCGCTTCATCCTGGCCGACACCCCCGGGCACGTGCAGTACACCCGGAACATGGTCACCGGCGCCTCGACCGCCGAACTGGCCGTGGTCCTGGTCGACGCGCGCAACGGTGTCGTCGAGCAGACCCGCCGGCACGCGGCCGTCGCGGCGCTGCTGCGGGTGCCGCACGTGGTCCTCGCGGTCAACAAGATGGACCTCGTGGAGTACGCGGAGCCCGTCTTCGCGGCGATCGCCGAGGAGTTCACGACGTACGCCTCCGAGCTGGGCGTCCCCGAGATCACCGCGATCCCGATCTCGGCGCTCGCCGGTGACAACGTGGTGGAGCCGTCGGCCAACATGGACTGGTACGGCGGCCCGACGGTCCTGGAGCACCTGGAGACCGTCCCGGTCAGCCACGACCTGACGGCCTGCCACGCGCGGTTCCCCGTGCAGTACGTGATCCGTCCGCAGACCGCCGAGCACCCGGACTACCGGGGCTACGCGGGCCAGATCGCGGCCGGTGCCTTCCGGGTCGGCGAGCAGGTCTCCGTGCTGCCCTCGGGGAAGACGTCCACGATCACCGCGATCGACGCGCTCGGCGAGTCCGTGGACATCGCCTGGGCCCCGCAGTCGGTGACGATCCGGCTCGCCGACGACATCGACATCTCGCGCGGCGACCTCCTCGCCCCGAGCGGTGACGCCCCGGCGACCAGCCAGGACGTCGAGGCGACGGTCTGCCACGTGGCGGACCAGCCGCTGAAGGTCGGGCAGCGGGTGCTGCTCAAGCACACCACCCGCACGGTCAAGGCGATCGTCAAGGAGATCCCGTCCCGGCTCACCCTGGACGACCTCTCCCAGCACCCCGAGCCGGGGCAGCTCGTCGCCAACGACATCGGCCGGGTCAAGGTCCGTACGGCCGAGCCGCTCGCGCTCGACTCGTACGCCGACTCCCGCCGTACCGGCTCGTTCCTGCTGATCGACCCGGCGGACGGCACCACGCTCGCGGCCGGCATGGCGGGCGAGTCCTTCGCCGACGCCAAGGCCGTGAAGGCCGGTTCGGACGCGGCGGACACCGCGGACGACAAGGGCTGGGACTTCTGAGATGACGTACGACGACGTCTACGGCACCTTCGCCAAGGAGGGCGGCCGCGTGGGTTCCGGCGCCCTCGGCGCGGGCAGCGGGGGTGTCGCGCGATGTGCGTGCTGATTCCGATGCGGTGCGTACGCGCCGCGCTGCCGCTCCACCCGTACCACGAACGACATAGCCGAAGAAGCCTTCGAAGACCCTGAGGGGACCACCTCCGTGCCTGCCTTCCGCACCACTCCGCGCCGCCCGATCGCCGCTCTCGCGGCTCTTCCGCTGCTGATCGGCGCGCTCGCCTCGTGCGGGTACGGATCCCAGGCGAAGGGCGACGAGCAGAAGGTGGCCGCCCAGGGCGCGAAGCTGTCCGCGGACACGGTCCGGGTCGGCTACTTCCCGAACCTGACGCACGCGACGGCGCTCGTGGGCGACCAGGAGGGCATCTTCCAGAAGGAGTTGGGCGGGACGCAGCTGAAGGTCTCGACCTTCAACGCCGGCCCGTCGGAGATCGAGGCCCTGAACGCCGACTCGATCGACATCGGCTTCATCGGCCCCTCCCCCGCGATCAACGGCTACACCAAGTCCCAGGGCAAGAACCTCCGTATCGTCGGCGGTTCGGCGTCGGGCGGCGTGAAGCTGGTCGTGAACCCGGCGAAGATCAAGACCCTGGACGACGTGAAGGGCAAGCGGATCGCCACTCCGCAGCTCGGCAACACCCAGGACGTCGCCTTCCTCAACTGGGTTTCGGAGAAGGGCTGGAAGGTCGACGCCCAGAGCGGCAAGGGCGACGTCTCCGTCCTGCGTACGGACAACAAGGTGACCCCGGACGCCTACAAGTCCGGCTCCATCGACGGCGCCTGGGTCCCCGAGCCGACCGCCTCCAAGCTGGTCAGCGAGGGCGGGAAGGTGCTGCTCGACGAGGCGTCGCTGTGGCCGGACAAGAAGTTCGTGATCACGAACATCATCGTGTCGCAGAAGTTCCTGGCCGAGCACCCGGACGTCGTCGAGGCGGTGCTGCGCGGTTCGTCGAAGACGAACGCGTGGATCAACGCCCACCCGGACAAGGCCAAGGCCTCGGCCAACGCCAAGCTCAAGGAGCTCACGGGCAAGCCGCTGGGCGCCGAGGTCATCGACGCCGCCTGGCCCTCGATCCAGTTCACCGACGACCCGCTCGCCGCGACCCTGCGCGCCCAGGCGGACCACGCGGTGAAGGCCGGACTCCTCAAGCAGCCCGACCTCAACGGCATCTACGACCTGGGGCCCCTCAACAAGGTCCTGACGGCAGCGGGCAGGTCCGCCGCATCCGACGCCGGCCTCGGCGCCAAGTAACCGAACCCACAGGAGGTGACGACCATGGCAACGACCGCGACGCTCGCCAAGGCCGAGGACCGTGCGCAGGTGACGCACGCCGCCCGGCTCGACCACGTCTCGAAGTCCTTCGGCGGACCGGGCGGAGGACAGCTCGTCCTCGACGACATCTCGCTCGACGTCGCCCCGGGTGAGTTCGTCACCCTGCTCGGCGCCTCGGGCTGCGGCAAGTCCACCCTGCTGAACCTGGTCGCCGGGCTCGACCGGCCCTCCGCCGGGTCCATCGAGACCCCCGGCGGCCGGCCGGCCCTGATGTTCCAGGAGCACGCCCTCTTCCCGTGGCTGACCGCGGGCAAGAACATCGAACTCGCCCTGCGGCTGCGCGGGGTGCCGAAGTCCGAGCGGCGCCCGGAGGCGGAGCGCCTGCTCGAACTGGTGCGGCTCTCGGGCTCGTACCGCAAGCGGGTGCACGAGCTGTCCGGCGGCATGCGCCAGCGCGTCGCACTGGCCCGGGCGCTCGCCCAGGACAGCGACCTGCTGCTGATGGACGAGCCGTTCGCGGCGCTCGACGCCATCACCCGGGACGTGCTGCACGACGAGCTGACCCGGATCTGGCGCGAGACGAACGTCTCGGTGCTTTTCGTGACCCACAACGTGCGCGAGGCCGTGCGGCTCGCCGAGCGCGTGGTGCTGCTCTCGTCCCGCCCCGGGCGGATCGCCCGGGAGTGGACCATCGACATTCCGCAGCCGCGCCGCATCGAGGACGCCGCCGTGGCGGAACTGTCCATCGAGATCACCGAAGAACTGCGTGGGGAGATCCGCCGCCATGGCCAGCACTGACACGACCACCACGAAGGCCGCCAAGGCCGACGACCTGGCCGGTCTGGAAGCCGGACTCGACGCGCTGGACGCGGTGCAGCTGCGCCGTACGCCGGTGCGCGAGGTCCTGGTGAAGAAGGTCCTGCCGCCGGTCCTCGCCGTGGTCCTCGTCCTCGCGGTCTGGCAGCTCCTCGTCAACCTCGAGGTCACCGACGAGTCCAAGCTGCCCGCGCCGCTCGCGGTCTGGGACAGCCTGAAGACCATGTGGCTGGAGGGCACGCTCCTCGAGGTCCTCTGGACGAGCGTGTCGCGCGCCCTGCTCGGCTTCCTGATGGCGCTCGCCATCGGTACGCCGCTGGGCCTGCTGGTCGCCCGCGTGAAGTTCGTGCGCGCGGCGATCGGTCCGGTGCTCGCGGGCCTGCAGTCGCTGCCTTCGGTCGCCTGGGTGGCCCCGGCGGTGCTGTGGATCGGCCTCAACGACTCGATGATGTACGCGGTGATCCTGCTGGGCGCCGTGCCGTCGATCGCCAACGGCCTGGTGGCCGGCGTCGACCAGGTCCCGCCGCTCTTCCTGCGGGCCGGGCGCACGCTCGGCGCCACGGGCCTGAAGGGCGCCTGGCACATCGTGATGCCGGCCGCGCTGCCCGGCTACCTCGCGGGCCTGAAGCAGGGCTGGGCGTTCTCCTGGCGGTCCCTGATGGCGGCGGAGATCATCGCGTCCTCGCCTGACCTGGGGCTCGGCCTCGGCCAGCTCCTGGAGAACGGCCGCAACAACTTCGACATGCCGGGCATCTTCCTCGCGATCATCCTGATCCTGCTTGTGGGTGTCGCCATCGACCTGCTGATCTTCAGCCCGCTGGAGCGCGCGGTGCTGCGCGGCCGCGGTCTGCTGGTGAAGTGAAGAGCTGACCATGAGCGCTCCCGTCCTCCTCGTCGTCGCCCACGGCAGCCGCGATCCGCGGCACGCCGCGACCGTGCATGCCCTGGTGCGGCGCGTCCGGTCGCTGCGGCCGGGGCTGCGGGTGGAGACGGCGTTCCTGGACTTCAACCTGCCGTCCGTCCCGGGCACCCTCGACCGTCTCGCGGCAGAGGGCGTACGGGACGTGGTGGCCCTGCCCCTGCTCCTGACCCGCGCCTTCCACGCGAAGGCCGACATCCCGGCGGTCCTCCGCGAGGCCCCGCCGACCCTGCGGATCCGCCAGGCGGAGGTCCTCGGCCCGTCCCCGCTGCTGCTCGCGGCGGTGGAACGACGCCTGTACGAGGCGGGCCTGACGCCCGCCGAAGAGAGCGCGACCGGGGTCGTCCTGGCCTCGGCGGGCTCCACAGACCCGGAGGCGATCGCAGCGATCGCAACTGTTCCCGCCCGGGGGACAACCCCCGGACCCCCGGCAGGAACTGCCGCGTGGCGTCGGGCGGTCGACGAGATGAAGCGCTCGACGGGGGTCGTTCTGGCCTCGGCGGGCTCCACAGACCCGGAGGCGATCGCAGCGATCGCAGAAACGGCGCGGGAGCTGCGGCGCACCGGTTGGTGCTCCGTGCGGCCTGCGTTCGCCTCCGCATCTCTCCCGAGGACCGAGGACGCGGTCCGGGCGATGCGCGCCGACGGCGTGCGCCGGGTGGCGGTGGCCCCCTACGTCATCGCCCCCGGCCGACTCCCGGACCGCATCGCGGCGGGCGCGGCCGAGGCCGACGTCCTGGCGGACGTCCTCGGCGCCTCGGAGGAACTGGCCCGGCTGCTGATCCGGCGCTACGACCAGTCCCGTACGACGGAACGCGCGGCCGTCGCCTAGGGGGCGTGCTGGGACCGCGTCTGAGCACGGCCGTTGACGATCGCGGCCGTGAGTGTGGCGGCGGAACCGACGGCGGCGCCCGGCAGCGCGGCGAGTCCTGCGTCCATGGGCCAAGTCTGATGTTCTCGCGGTTCGTCCGGTGCGCCGGGGCTTCGTCCCTGGATCCGGTCCGACTGCTGTGACCGCCCTCACACGCGCGGAGTTGTCACGTCCGCCGCCGGTCCGGTGTCTTCTCTGCAGGAGCGAGGGAAGGGATCGTGAGATGAAGGCAGTCATCGTGTGCGTCTCCGTGTCGCACGGCAATACGCGTCGAGTCGCCGACAGCATCGCCCAGGTGTTGGGCGCGAAGGTCGTCTCCCCCGAACAGGCCGACCCGGCGGAGCTGGCCGCGGCCGACCTGGTCGGGTTCGGCTCCGGCGTCTTCTACAGCAAGCTCCACCCGGACCTGACCGACTTCGTCAAGGCGCTTCCCGCCGGGCGGGGACGGGCGTTCGTGTTCGCCACCAGCGGGCTCCCGGAGCTGCCGCCGGCGCCTTTCACCCGCCCCCTGGTCCGGCTCCTCGAAGGCAAGGGCTTCGAGCCGGCCGGGAGCTTCTCGTGCCGGGCGTTCGACACCTGGGCTCCCTTCAAGCTCGTCGGCGGCATCAACAAGCAGCGGCCGAACGCCGGTGACCTGGACGCCGCGCGGGCGTTCGCCGAGCGGCTGCGGGCCGGGCGAGCCTCGCGCCCCTGAGGGGGCGCGGCATCACCGCTCCGCGGCGCTCTCCGTGGCACGGTGACCTGCCACCCGTAGCGTGATCGTCGCCGCGAGCCCCGCCGTCAGACCGACCGTCAGGGCCGCCGGGACGCCGTTGCCGAGGGCGGCGGAGAGCTGGATCAGGCCCCAGCGCATGCCGGTCCGGTTCGTCGCCATGCCGAGCAGCTGGCTCGCGAGCAGGCCGAGGACCGTCGCGCAGACGGTGCCGATCGCCATGGCCGGGAGCGTGACCCGGGTGAGGAGGCCGGGGAGGCAGCGAAGCGCCCACCACACCAGCACGAGCAGCAGCACGTCACCCGCGCGGTAGAGGAGCCAGTCGCCGACCGAGCCGCCGGCCGGGCCCGACCACCCGCCGAGCAGCAGCCACTGGCGCAGCAGATCGCCCGGCTCTGCGAACAGCCCGCCGTCCGGCGAGATCATCTGGATCTGCGCGGCGACCCGCTCGTACGAGAGGACCACCAGGGACAGGGCCACGACGGCCGTCCCGACCGTGGCCGACAGGCGGGCGGCGCGCGCCGCGACCTGCTGCCGAGGCAGCGGATCCGCGCCCTTGACCGCGACCCGCGCGACGAGCACCGTCACGGCCGCCACCACCAGCCCGGTCACCACGAGCACCTGGCGCCCCGAGGAGATCACGCTCGCCAGGTGCGGCAGGAAGCGGTAACTGCCGCGCCCGTTCGCCGCGATGGCCCACGGCGCGGAGACCGCCACCGCCAGCGTTCCGGCCACCACGCCCCAGGCCCACACCCCGAGCAGCGTCGCCGGCGTCCGGCCCCGCACCGGCGGCAGCCTACGGAGCAGCAGCAGCGCCCCGGGCACGAAGAAGGCGAAGACCGCCGCGAACCGGATCTGCATCCCGGTGGTGTAGAGCGAGAGGTAGCGGCTGTTGTCGACCGAGGCGGTGTCGCCGATCCCGCCGGACACCTCGGCACCGAGGCGGTACGAGGCCGGCGGGTCGTACGCCCACGGAACCAGCCAGTGCTCCAGCTCGGCGGCGGTCCGGCCACCGATCGCGCTCGTGGTGCCCTGCAGATGCAGCGCCTGCGTACTCGCCCCCGCCCACCACAGCAGCGCGAGGAGCAGAAGTCCTCCCACCAGTGCCGGTATCGCCGCTCTCCGGTATGTCATGTCCCGCCCCGTGTTGGCCCCCGTGCACGTGGTGCACCTGATCACAAGGAGGCTACGGCGTGCCGATCACGTACATGTCACGCCGTCCCCGTCGCCTAGGCTCCGGGATCATGACGACGTACCACGAAGACGAAGCGGACACGGAACGCCCCACGCCCCGGCGCAGGTCGGTGCGGTGGGCGATCGTCGCGCTCGTGGTCGCGGTCCCCGTCGGCGGTCTCGTCTGGCTGTTCCAGGACGCGTTGTTCAGCCCGTTCGGCGACGGCCGCGCCTGCGAAGGGAGCGAAGCGGCGCTGCCCGCGACGATCGCCCCCGTCGGCGTCCCCCTGCCCGCCGACGCCTCCGAGGTCCACTACACCGTCCGCAAGGGCCGCGCCCATGTCTCCTTCCTGAGCAAGGAGATTCCGGAGTACCTCGTCCGCGCCGGCCTGCTCACTCCGGGCGAACCGCTCATCGACGAGCGGGACGACCCCAAGTACGCGCTCGGTGCAGGCGAACCCGAGCTGCCCCACGGGGTGTGCGGCTCCCCCCTGTACGGCCCCGTCTGGTTCTACGGGAACGGCTCGGTCGAGGTCGAGGTCGAGCGCTCACCGGTCACCCCCGACCGCTTCCCGAACCCGGCGCGGGCCGTCGTCACGTACACCCCCTGACGCTCGGGCACTCTCAGGCGCGCGGGTCGCGGCCGCTGGCGGCGAGCGCCCGCTCGAAGTCGGACGCGTTCTCCGGTACTTCGACGGGGGCGGCGAAGCCGTCGTACTGGCGGTAGACCTCGGCGTGCTCCTCGACGACCGCGAGGACGAACGTCCCCGTCCCGTCGGGGAGCGTGAGGCGTTGACCGGTGGAGCGGGCCAGGTCCCAGCCGTGCAGGGCGAGTTCCTTGACGATCAGCGAGGCGATCACGGGGGCGGGCATGGTGGCGTAGCCGGTGTCCACGTCGCCCTCCCAGACGTCCGGCTTCTCCCAGGCGGCGAGCGCCCGGTCCAACTGGGCCGCGTACCGCTCCGCCCAGTCGGCGTCGGCGGTGAAGTCCCGCTGGACGGTGGCCTCGGGGAGCTGCTCGCGCAGGGCACGGCGCTCCAGGCCGTGGGCGGAGTAGAGGACGAGGTGGTTGACGAGTTCGCGCACCGTCCAGTCGGTGGCGACGGACGGCTGGGCGAGCTGCTCCGTGGTGACACCGCGGGCGACCCGGGCGGCCTCGGCGGCGCAGACGGTGAGATGGGTGTGGATGGCGTTCATACGGCCGACGCTACGGAGCGCCCTGGTAACCGGTCTTGAAGAATCGCGACAGGGCGATTGATGTAGCGTCCACCCATGATCCCGGACACCTTTTCGATCGGCGGCAGGCTTCCCGTACGACGGCTCGGCTACGGCACCGCCCAACTGACCGGCCCGGGCTACTGGGGGCCTCGCGGTGAACGGGCGGACGCCGTCGCCGTCCTGCGGCGGGCCGTGGAGCGCGGGGTCACCCTGATCGACACGGCCGACAACTACGGCCCCGACCTCGCCGAGGAACTGGTCGCCGAGGCCCTCCACCCGTACCGGGACGGCCTGGTGATCGCCACGAAGGGCGGGGTCGTACGGACGAGCGACAGCGCCTGGCACATCGAGGGGCGGCCGGAGCGGTTGCGCGCGATGTGCGAGGCGAGCCTGCGGCGGCTGGGGACCGACCGCATCGACCTCTACCAGCTCCACCGCCTCGACCCGGAGGTCCCGATGGCGGAGCAGCTCGGCACGCTGGACGAGCTGCGCGCCGAGGGGAAGATCCGGTACGTCGGCCTGGACTCGGTCACCGCCGCGCAGCTCACGGAGGCGCTGCGCCTGACGTCCTCGATCGTGTCCGTGCAGAACCGCTTCAACCTGCTCGACCGGCAGTCGGCGGAGGTCCTGGCGCTCTGCGCAGCGCACGACCTGGCCTTCCTGCCGTGGTTCCCGCTGGCCAACGGCGCCCTGACCGACAGCGCGGCGGACACCCTCGACGCGGTGGCGGCGCGGCACGGGGCGGGCCGGGGCCAGGTCGCCCTGGCCTGGCTGCTCCACCACTCCCCCGTCCTGCTGCCCACCCCCGGCACCGGCTCCCTCACGCACCTGGAGGAGAACCTGGGCGCGGCGGAGCTGCGCCTCGACGCCTCCGACGTCTCCCTCCTGGACGCACTGAGCTCCTAGCTCCTGCCCTGGCTCTTCAGCACCACCAGCCGCTGCGTCGCCCGGGTCATCGCGACATAGCGGTCGACCGCGCCCTCGACGCCCTCGCCGAAGGCCTCCGGGTCGACGACCACGACCAGGTCGAACTCCAGGCC
Source organism: Streptomyces sp. NPDC001927 (assembly GCF_053594455.1). Lineage (NCBI taxonomy): Bacteria > Bacillati > Actinomycetota > Actinomycetes > Kitasatosporales > Streptomycetaceae > Streptomyces > Streptomyces sp. NPDC001927. Next base: position 708,355 of record NZ_JBSFEN010000001.1, read on the forward strand.
CTTCGCGAGGCTGGGCGTGAGCGACCGCACGCGGGCGGTCTCCTCGAAGGTGGGGTCGCCGATGACGCAGGCGACGCCGTCGGCGTGGTCGGCCAGCCAGCCGTCGAGGATCGCGTCCCGGTCCGCGACGGAGCCGTGGAGGACGGGGATGCCGTTGGCGCGGATGGAGGTCGGCACGTTGGCGTCCGGGATCGCGGCCAGGATGGCCGGCGCGGCCTCCGCCATGACCTCTTCCGGCGTCCGGTAGTTGATGGAGAGCGAGGCCACCTCGACCCGGTCGAGCCCGATCCGCTTGAGCCGCTCCTCCCACGACTCGGTGAACCCGTCCCGGGCCTGGGCCCGGTCGCCGACGATGGTGAAGCTCCGGGACGGGCAGCGGAGCAGCAGCATCTGCCACTCGGCGTCGGTCAGCTCCTGCGCCTCGTCGACGACGACGTGCGCGAACGGGCCGTCGAGCAGCGCGCGCTCCGTGCCGGGCAGCGCGTCCTCGTCGATCAGGCTGTCTTGGAGGTCCCGCCCGCGCAGCATCGTCACCGCGCCCTCGCCGTCGGCGTCGGCCGCGATGACGTTCTCGATGACACCGGCCATGCGCTCGCGCTCGGCGGCCACGGACGCCTCGTGCCGGCGCTTGCGCTGGGACGCCTTCGGGTCGCCGAGCCGCTGCCGTGCCGCGTCCAGGAGGGGCAGGTCGGAGACCGTCCAGGCCTGCGGGGCGTGCTTGCGCAGAAGTGTCCGTACGTCGTCGGGGCCGAGCCAGGGCGCGCACATCCGCAGGTAGGCGGGGACCGACCAGAGGTCGCCGACGAGGTCGGCCGCGTCGATCATCGGCCACGCGCGGTCGAGGGTCTCGATCAGTTCCTCGTCGTGGAGCAGCGACTTCCGGAACTGCTGCTCGGAGGGGACGTCGCCGCTGTGCTTGTCCAGCAGGATCGTGACGAGTTCCTCCCAGATCTCCTCGCGGGCCTCGTTGTGCGGGGTGCTCGGCCCGGGCGCCCGGAACGCCTCGGCCCAGTCGTCGGCGGTCAGCCGGACCTCGGACCACGGGGTGGTGACGGTCATGCCCTGGGTGGGCGGTTCCTCGTAGAAGCGGACGGCCTTCTCGATCGCCCGCACCATGTCGGCGGAGGACTTCAGGCGCGCCACCTCGTGGTCGGTCTCGGCCGCCGCGCCGGGCCCCTCGGGGAGCAGGTCGCGCAGGGTGCAGGTCCGTACGCCCTCCTCGCCGAGGCTGGGCAGGACGTCCTCGACGTAGTTCAGGTAGGGCTGGTGCGGGCCGACGAAGAGCACGCCGCCGCGGCGGTGGCCGAGCCGCGGGTCGGAGTAGAGCAGGTACGCGGAGCGGTGCAGCGCCACGACGGTCTTGCCGGTGCCGGGGCCGCCGTCGACGACGAGGGCGCCCTTGGAACCGGCCCGGATGATGGCGTCCTGGTCGGACTGGATGGTGGCGAGCACGTCACGCATCCGGGACGAGCGCTCGCCGCCGAGGCTGGCGATGAACGCGGAGTGGTCGTCGAGCGCCGCGTGGCCCTCGCGGCCGTCGGCGGTGAACACCTCGTCCCAGTAGTCGGTGATCCGGCCGCGGGTCCAGCGGTACCGGCGACGGCTGGCCAGGCCCATCGGATGGGCGTGGGTCGCAGCGAAGAACGGCTCGGCGGCCGGGGAACGCCAGTCGAGCAGCAGCCGGCGGCCCGTGCTGTCGGTGAGGCCGAGGCGGCCGATGTACACGGGCTCGGGGCTGTCGGCGAGGACGACGTGCCCGAGGCACAGGTCAAGGCCGAACCGGCGCAGGGTGCGCAGGCGGGCGGTGAGGCGGTGGATCTCCGTGTCCCGCTCCAGGGCCTCGCGGCCGGCGCCGCCGGGCGCCTTGCGCGCGGCGTCGAGCTGCTCGGACAGCTCGGCGATCGTCCGGTCGAGGCAGTCCGCGACGGCCGCGAAGTGCTGCTCGTCGCCGGCGATCAGGGCCGGGGCGGCCTTGGAGGACAGTCGGTCGGAAAGGTCGAACGCGCTGGTGGTCAGGGGATTCATCTCCTCGGTTCTGCCACGGAATCGGGCCAAGGCCTGAGATTGTGCGGCATCACCGGGGCCTTGCCGCAAGGCCCCCCATGCGCTATAAGTTAAAAGTGGCAAGGAGTGGGTACGCCTTCTTGCCCCTCTACGAGAGACCTCCGAGAGACTCCGAGAAACCCTCCGCGAGACCCGAAGCGGTTCAGTCCCGGGTCATCTCCACCAGCTTCATCACGGTGTTCCAGTTGCGTGTCGTCGCCACGATGCCCTTCACCAGGGCCGGCTTCGAGAGCGCCTCTGCCAGTTTCGAGCGGCCGAGGCCGTCGGGCGCGTAGAGGTAGAGCACGCGGTCGCCGAGCCTGAACTCCTCGGGCAGGAAGGCCTTCTGGTCGATCGAAGCGATCCGCTCGGGGCCGACCGGCTCGGAGAAGTACGTGACGTGGAGCTGCTTGCCCTCCAGCTCGGCGGCCGGGAACGGGCAGCTGTCGGCGACGGCCGCGAGATAGGCGGCGTCCCGGACGAGGCAGTCGACGCGGAAGCCGAAGCGCTTCTCGATGGCGTCCTGGAGCGCGGTGGTCAGCTCGTCCGTGCTCGCGCCGTCGGCGTCGGTGGTGAAGACGGCGTTGCCGCTCTGCAGATACGTCCGGACGTCCCGGTGCCCGAGCTCTTCCAGTACGGAACGGAGTTCCGCCATGGGGACTTTGCGGTGCCCGCCCACGTTGATCCCGCGCAGCAGCGCGGCGTACGTCGTCGTCATGGGCACACCATAAGACGGCCGCCGTGCCCCGTGGGGGAGGGCACGGCGGCCGCCGGTTCAGCGGGGTGCGGCTACTCGACGATCTTGAGCAGCTTGTTGGCGGTGCCCCCGGTCGGGTTGCTGATCTTGTCCGGGGTGGCGCCGGTGACCAGCGCCTCGGCGACCTGGTCCGGCGTGGCGTCCTGGTGCGCCGCGAGGTAGACGGCGGCGGCGCCGACCACGTGCGGGGTGGCCATGGACGTACCGGAGATGGTCTTGGTGCCCTCGTCGCTGTCGTTCCACGTCGAGGTGATCTCCGAGCCCGGGGCGTAGAGGTCCACCACGGAGCCGAAGTTGGAGAAGCTGGACTGCTGGTCGTCCTCGGTCGAGGAGGCGACGGTGATCGCCTCCTGGACGCGGGAGGGGGAGCCCTCGCCGGCGTCGGAGGACTCGTTGCCGGCGGCGACACCGAAGGTGACACCGGAGGCGATGGCCTTCTTGACGGCCTCGTCGAGGGCCGGGTCGGCGCCCCCGCCCAGGCTCATGTTGGCGACGGACGGGCCCTGGTGGTTCTTGGTGACCCAGTCGATGCCCGCGACGACCTGCTCGGTGGTGCCGGAGCCGTTGTCGTCGAGGACGCGGACGGCGACGATCTTCGCCTTCTTGGCGACACCGTGCGAGGCGCCGGCGATGGTGCCCGCGACGTGGGTGCCGTGGCCGTTGCCGTCCGAGGCGTCGTCGTCGTTGTCGATGGCGTCGAAGCCGGAGGCGGCGCGGCCCTCGAAGTCCTTGTGCGTGGTGCGGACTCCGGTGTCGATGACGTAGGCCGTGACGCCCTCGCCGCCGTTGTCCGGGTAGGTGTACTTCTTGTCGCCCGCGGTCTCGGCCTGGTCGACCCGGTCGAGGCCCCAGGACGGCGGGTTCTCCTGGGTCGCGTTGATGGAGAACTTCTTGTTCTGGACGACCTTGGCGACGGCCGGGTCGGCGGCGAGACGCTTGGCGTCCGTCTCCGAAAGGTCGTTCACCGAGAAGCCGTTGACCGCGGAGTCGTAGCTGCGGCGCAGGGTGCCGCCGTACTCCTTCGCCAGCTCACCCTTGTCGGCCTTCTCGTCCAGCAGAACGATGTAGCTGCCTGCGACGGCACCTTCGACGCCGAGTCCGTGCACGGTTCCGAGGGCGGGCGGCGTGGGGGCCGCACCGGCGAACGGGCTCGTGATGACGGTGACTCCGGCCGCGGCCGCGATCGCGGTCGAGACGGCGACGATGAGCTTGGTCTTGCGGGCACGCTTGTGTATTGCCATGAAGAGGGGTCTCCTCGCCAGGATTTGTGGGGGGTTGAGCCTCCGAAAGGAAACCCTCCGGCGGCTGCTTCAAAACCCTTGCTCATTGACGAGTGCAAATCAAGACCTTCATGCAGCTGTGACTTAAGCAACAAGGCTTCGTAATAATAAAGTCACGCATCCCTCCCAACTCCGGCACAGAACATGGCCCCCGGCTTCACCCGGGGGCCATCTGCGTGCGGAATCAAGCGAGTTCGGACTCGAAGAGTTCGGCTTCGATCAGATCGGCCGCCCGGCGCGTGCCGCCCTCGCGCGCCATCCGCTCCTGGACCTCCTTGGCCCGGACGGCCACTTCGGGGTCGTCGAGGAGTGCGAACACGGAGGCGCGCAGCAGCTCGGCGGTGACGTCCGCCATCTCGAGCCGACGGGCCACACCGAGGGACTGGAGCATGTCGGCGTTGCCGAACTGGTCGGTCGCGAGCGGGACCGCGACCATCGGGGTCGCGGTGGCGAGCCCCTCCTGGCTGCCGCCGGCGCCCGCGTGGGTGATGAAGGCGTCGGCCTGCTTCAGGATGGCCAACTGGGGTACCCAGGACCGCACTTCGACGTTGGCCGGAATCTCGCCCAGTTCGGCGGGGTCGACGAAGGCGCCGATCTGGAGCACGACGTGCCAGCCGGGCAGGTCGCCGAAGGCGGCCACGCAGGTGCGGTAGAAGTCGGGCAGCTTGGTGAAGGCCGAGCCCATCGAGACGAGCAGCACCTTCTCGGCGCCCTTGGGACGGTGCCACTCCCCCTGGTCCGCGCGCTCGCCCTGACAGGCGCCGACGAAGGTGAAGACGGAGTCGTCGACCCGGTCGGCGTGCGGCTGGAGGGCGCTCGGGATGAGCGCGAGGGCGCGCCGGGGGCGGGCGACGAGGCGGTCGGGGTGGGTGTCCACGCCGTGCTCGGCGAGCCAGTTCTCGAAGCGGGTGTAGTACGCCTTGCCCCGTTCGGAGGCCTTCAGTTCCGCGAACATGGGCGCGGCGACCTCACTCTCGTACCCCTCCCAGGGGACCAGATTCGGCCAGAGTCCCACGGCGGGGACGCCCCAGCGGTGCGCGAGGACCGGCGCCGGGTAGGAGGTGATGTCGTGCAGGACGAGGTCCGGCCGGTCCGCGTCGAAGGCCTCGGCCAGCTGGGGCAGGGCCTGGATCGTGTCGGCGAGGAACGGTTCGACGTGGTCGATCAGTTCGGTGCCCCAGGCGTCCGGGTCGTCGTCGGTGGGGAGCGTGGAGCGGTAGACGACGGGCGTGGCGCCGGTCGCGGCGACCTTCTCGGCGAAGGAGGCGGGGATGGCGTAACTGACGCGGTGGCCCCGGTCGACGAGCTCGCGGATCACTTCGAGGCTCGGGTTCACGTGTCCGTGGGCGGCGATGGAGAACATGGCGATATGAGCGGGGCGCGGCGTGGTGGTCATGCGCCCACATTAAGCGAGACGAGACGTCTCGTCCAGTCAATATGAAGTGAGGACTCCCCCAGGGGTCGGATACAGGTCAGTCGCGCTGGTAGCGGGCGAGGACGAGGTTGCCGTCCTCCTCCAGGCGTTTACGCAGCTCCGCCGCGTCGATCGCCCCGCTGTAGTACTCCTGGTAGGCCGGGGTGGCCACCTTGTCCTTCCACTCGGGATAGCCCCGGACGGACTGCGCGGGCGCGGAACGCAGGTGTTCGGCGACGGCGACGCCGGTCGCCCAGCCGTCCTTCGCGGTGTGCAGGGACGGGTCGGCGAGCGCCGCCGTGCCGGTGGGCAGCATCCAGTCGCCGCGTGCGAGCCGGACCATGTTGGCCGGCTGGAGGAAGAAGTCGAGGAAGGCCGCGGCCTCCTTCTTGTACCGACTGTCCTCGGCAATGGAGAGCGTCTGCGGGCTGACGCCCTGCGCGAGCCCGTCCTGCCCCGCGGGCGCGGGCAGCACGATCCACTCGAAGCCCTTCGGCGCCTGCTGGGTGATCTGCTGGCGGTACGAGAAGCCCAGCGGGACCATCGCGTACTTGCCGCCGAAGAATCCGGGCAGGGCGTCCGAGCCGCCGCTGCCGAGCGTGGAGCGCGAGGCGCTGTGGTCGGTGTTGACCTGGTCGTGGATCGTGCCGGGCACGACGCCGTCCTGGTCGGTGAAGCGGATCGTCACCTTCCCGTCGGCCTCTCGATGGAAGAGCTGCCCGCCGGCCGAGAGCCCGAGGTTGAGACTGACCGAGACCGGCTCCTTCAGCGGCCAGGCGATCGCGTACTTCCCCTCCCCCATCTTCTCCGTCAGCCCCTCGGTGATCTGCCGGAACTCCGCCCAGCTCCACGGCTTCTCGGGGGTCGGGAGGCGGACGCCGGAGGACTCCAGGATCCGCTTGTTGGCCATGATCACGCGCGGTTCCTGGAGGAACGGCACGCCGTAGATCCCGCCGCCGAAGGTCGTGGTCTCCCAGCTGCGCGCCGGGATGTCGGCCTTGAGCCGCTCGGGCAGGAGGCCGGTCAGATCGGCGAGGTAGCCGCCGTAGGCGAAGTCGGCCAGGTCGTCGGAGGCGTCGTGGATGATGTCGGGCGCCTCGCCGCCCTCGAAGGAGGTGAGGAGCTGGTCGTGGACCGAGTCCCAACTGCCCTGGACGTAGTCGACCTGGATGTCGGGGTGGGCCGCGTTCCACTCGGCGACCAGTTCCTTGTTGGCGTCGACGGACTCCTTCTGCCAGGCCAGGGACTGGAAGCGGAGCCGTACCGGGCCGTCGCCGGGTTCGTCCCCCGCCGAGCAGCCGGTGAGGAGCAGCGCGAGCGCGGCGGCGGCCGCCGCGAACGTCCGTACCCGCATCAGGACTTCACCGCCCCGGCCAGCATGCCGCCCGTGATGCGCTTCTGGATGATCGCGAAGATGACCAGCGAGGGGATCGTGGCCAGGAACGCGGCGGCGGCCAGCGGACCGAGGTCGGCGACGCCCTCCGCGCCGAGGAAGTGGGTGAGGACGACCGGCAAGGTCTGCTTCTCCGGGGTCTTGAGCAGGACGAGCGCGAAGAAGAACTCGTTCCACGCGGTGATGAAGGCGAAGAGCGCCGTGGCGACGATGCCGGGGGCGAGCAGCGGGGCGGTGACCGAGACGAGCGTACGGAGCCTCCCGGCGCCGTCGACGGCCGCGGCCTCCTCCAGTTCGGCCGGGACGGCCCGTACGTACCCCACCAGCATCCAGAGCGCGAACGGCAGCGACCAGACGACGTAGACCAGGACGAGGCCGAAGAGGCTGTTGATCAGGTGCAGGTTCTTGAGGACGAGGAAGAGCGGGATGATCACGAGCACGAAGGGGAACGCCTGGCTGATCACGACCCAGCCGGTGGCGGCGGTGGAGAGCCGGCTGCGGTGGCGGGCCATCACATAGGCCATGGGCGTGGCGATGACGACGGCGATCAGGGCGGCCGCGAGCGCCGCGATCAGGCTGTTCCCCGCGGCCTGGAGCAGCGGCTGCTCGTCGAAGGCCTGCCGGAAGTTGGCGAGGGTCGGATCCTTCGGGATCCACGTCGGGTGGAGCGAGCCGAGTTCGGTCGCCGGTTTGAAGGCGGTCGAGATCAGCCAGAGGAACGGGAAGGCGAGGAAGACCAGATAGGCGAGGAGCGCGAGGTACTGGCCGATGCGTGCGGGTCTGCTGACGCGGAGGGTGCTCACCGGTCCTGGTCCCCCTTCAGCCGTCCGACGAGATAGAGGGCGAGGAGTACGGAGATGACGGCGACCATGACACAGCCCATGGCGGCGGCGTAGCCGAACTGGCCGTAGCGGAACGCTTCCTCGTAGGCGAAGAGCATCGGCAGCCGGGTGCGGCCGCCGGGTCCGCCGTTGGTCAGGACGTAGACCAGGGCGAAGGAATTGAAGTTCCAAATAAAGTTCAGGGCCGTGATGGCGAGGGCCACCGGTCTGAGGGCGGGCCAGGTGACGGTACGGAAGCGGCGCCAGGCGCCCGCGCCGTCGAGGGCGGCGGCCTCGTGGAGCTCGTGCGGGGTGTTCTGGAGGCCGGCGAGCAGGGCGACCGTGGTCTGGGGCATGCCGGCCCAGATCCCGACGACGATCACGGCGGGCAGGGCGGTGGCGAGCCCGGTGAGCCAGTCCCGTCCGTCACCCAGGCCCAGGTCGCGGATGGTCTCGTTGAGGATGCCCGCGTCCGGGTTGTAGACGAGGCGCCACATGATGCCGACGACGACCTCGGGCATGGCCCACGGGATGATCGCGAGCGCCCGGGCCAGCCAGCGGAAGCGGAGCTTCTCGTTCAGCAGCAGCGCGAGGCCGAGGGCGAGGAGGAACTGGGGCACGGTGACGCCGACGGCCCAGAGCAGGCCGATCCGGAAGGAGTCCCAGAAGAGGGTGTCGTGCAGCAGGTCCTGGAAGTTGAGGGTGCCGACCCACTGAGTGGGCTGGGTGCGGCCGGACTGGGAGTCGGTGAAGGCGAGCGCGATGCCGTAGAGGAGGGGGCCGACGCTCAGGACCAGGATGGGGATGAGGGCGGGCAGCACCAGGAACCAGGCGCCGTGGTCCCGCACCGGACCGGGTCTCCGGCCGGCGGCCGTCGCCCCGCCGGACCGCTTCGTTGCGGTCGCCACTCCCACAGATCGACCCCTTATGCGCCTTTTGCGAATGCGACTCGGCCTCCGTCATGGTCCTGACGGGCCGTCGGTTCGTCAAGGCAACCTGCATGGATGCGAGACTTTGGCTGATTCGCACACGCATCGGTGCAGCTGGGAGAGACGGATGGACGAGGCGCGGGCACGGGAGATCCTGGCCGCCACGGGACTGTCGACGGGGGTGCCGAGGGGACTGCCTACGGCCCGGGATGCGGGGCAGCCGGAAGCGCGGCTGCTCGCGCTCGGCGAGAACGCGGTCTTCGCCGTGGGCGAGCTCGTGGTGAAGATCGGCCGGGACCCGGAGCTGCTCCCCCGCGCCGAGCGTGAACTCGCGCTCGCCGCCTGGCTGGCGGAGACGGACATCCCGGCCGTGCGCGCGGCGGAGCCGAAGCCCCGCCTGGTCGACGGCCACCCGGTCACCCTCTGGCACCGGCTGCCCGAGGCCGTACGCCCCGCCGAGCCCCGCGACCTGGCGCCGCTCCTTCGCCGGATCCACGCCCTTCCGGAGCCGACGGGCTTCACGCTGCCGCGCCGTGAACTCCTGGGCGGGGTCGAGCGGTGGCTGCGGCTCGCGGGCGACGCGATCGACCCGGCCGACGCGGCCTTCCTGCGCGAGCGCCGGGACAGCTTCGCCCCGGCGGCGGCCGCGCTCACCCCGCACCTGCCCCCGGGCCCCCTCCACGGCGACGCCCTCCCCCGCAACGTCCATGTCGGCCCCGAGGGTCCTGTCCTGGTCGACCTGGAGACCTTCTCCTCCGATCTGCGCGAGCACGATCTGGTGGTTCTCGCCCTCTCCCTCGACCGGTACGGACTCGACCCCGCCGCCTACGACGCCTTCACCGAGGCGTACGGCTGGGACGTCCGGGAGTGGGACGGGTGCGCGGTGCTGCGCGGGGCGCGGGAGACCGCGAGCTGCGCCTGGGTGGCCCAGCACGCGCCGACGAACCCCAAGGCGCTGGCCGAATTCGAGCGACGGGTGGCCTCGCTGCGGGAAGGTGATGCCACCGTGAGGTGGTACCCCTTCTGACATCAGGACGGGGTCTCTCGTGCGAATTCCCACTCATGAACGGAGTGTTGTGATGCGCGTGGCACTGTCCGAGGTGGAGCTCGACGTCGAGGTGAGCGGCGAGGGACCGACTGTCCTGCTGGTGCACGGCTTCCCCGACAGCAAGGATCTCTGGCGCCACCAGGTGCCGGCGCTGACCGCGGCCGGGTACCGGTGCGTCGTTCCCACGTTGCGGGGCTTCGGCGCCTCCGACCGACCGGCGGAGGTGGACGGCGGCGGCTTCGAGGGGTACCACCCGGCCAGGCACGTCGGCGACCTGATGGAACTCCTGGCCCACCTCGAGGTCGACGGCCGTGTCCATCTCGTCGGGCACGACTGGGGCTCCGGGATCGTCCAGGGCTTCGCCCAGATCGCACCCGAGCGGGTGGCGTCCCTGAGCATCCTGTCGGTGGGCCACATGGCGGCCATCCTGGACGCGGGCTTCGAGCAGAAGCAGCGGTCCTGGTACATGATCCTGTTCCAGTTCCCGGGGCTCGCCGAGGACTGGCTCTCCCGGGACGACTTCGCCAACCTCCGGGAGATGGCGACCGAGCACCCCGACGGGGCGGCGATCATCGAGCAGCTGCGGGCGCCGGGCGCGCTGACCGCGGCGCTGAACATCTACCGGGCGGGTCTCCCCGCCGAGGTCCAGTTCGGCCCCGCCGTGCCCCGCCCGCCGCTGCCGGGCCCGGTCCTGGGCGTCTGGTCCACCGGCGACCGCTTCATGACCGAGCGGTCCATGACCGGCACCGGCAAGCACGTGGACGGCACCTGGCGCTACGAGCGCGTGGAGAACGCGGGCCACTGGCTCCAGCTGGACCAGCCCGAGCGGATCAACACGCTGCTCCTGGACTTCCTCGCGGAGAACCCGATCGGCTGACGGTGCCGCGCGGGGCGGTCCGCCCCGCGGTCCGTCAGCGCGCCACGGAAGCGAGTTCCCGCAGGGGCCACGACGGGTCGACGACCGCGTCCGGGGTGCCCTTGCGGCGCAGGAAGTCCTGGAAGTCCTCGGCCCACGTGCGGTACCAGTCGATCTGACGGCCGTGCAGCTCGGCCGGGGTCAGGGCGGCGACCGTCGGGTGTCGCTCGGCTATCGCGACGGCCACCCGCACGGCGGCCTCCGCGTCGGCGGACGCCTGGTGGGCGGCTTCGAGGACGACTCCGTACTCGGCGCAGACCGCCTCCAGGGTCCGCTTCCCCCTGCGGTACCGGTCGACGGCCCGGTCGATGGTGTACGGGTCGACGACCGGGCCTATCGGGGCGCCGCCGCGCCGCTCGCTCAACGAGGGGAGCCCGTGGCGGCGCAGCTCGGCAGAGAGCAGCGTGAGGTCGAACGAGGCGTTGTACGCCACGATCGGGACGCCCTGGTTCCAGTACCCCGTCAGGGTCTCGGCGATCTCGTCGGCCACCTCGGCCACCGGCCGCCCCTCCGCGGCCGCCCGCTCGCTGCTGATGCCGTGGATCGCGGACGCCTGCTCCGGGATACGGATGCCCGGGTCGGCGAGCCAGTCCCGGTGCCGCGTCACCCGGCCGCCCGATACGCCGACGATCGCGGCGGTCACGATCCGCGCCTCCAGCGGTTCCGTACCGGTCGTCTCCAGGTCGAATCCGACCAGCGGTTCCCCGTGCCAAGCCATCGGGCCTCCTTACGTGATCTCCCCCGTGGTGCTGAACACCCTCGCACGAGCCACTGACAACGGGCCCCGCCGGGCCGCCCCCGGCCTTCGCCGGCGCCTTCTCTCGGCCTTCCGCCGGCCTCAGGAGACCGGGCGCGAGTCGAGCCAGACCGACTCGAACTCATCGCGATATGTAGAGAAAAGTCCGTATTCGCCGTCTCGCCCCTGTTGTCCGGCGCGCACCAGGTTCCGGCCGCCCCCGCGCAGCACGAGCACCGGCGCCTCCATGCCCCGCGCCTTCCGCAGGTACGACTGGATCACGGCGACCCCGTCCGGCCCGTCCCCGTCGACCAGGTACGCCGTGAAGCGCGGGGTCTCGTCGAAGACATGGATCTGGAAGGCGTCCGGGTCGCGCAGCCGGGACCGCACCCGCCGCATGTGGAGGATGTTCATCTCCACCGAGCGGCTCAGCTCGCCCTTCTTCAGACCCAGTTCCCGCTCGCGCCGCTTCACCGCGCTGCTCGCCGGGTTCAGGAACAGCAGGCGTATCCGGCAGCCCGACTCGGCGAGCCGCACCAGGCGCCGCCCGGAGAAGTTCTGCACGAGCAGGTTCAGGCCTATGCCCGTGGCGTCGAGGCGGCGGGCGCCGCCGAAGAGGTCCTCGGCCGGCAGCTGGCGCTGCAGCCGCACCCGGTCGGGGTGGACGGAGACCACGTCGGCGTACCGGTCGCCGACCAGGTCCTCGACCGCGTCGACCGGCAGCCGGTCGGCGGACGGCACGCCGGCCCCGCTGCCGAGGATCTCCAGGAGCCGGGCGGACGCCCGTTCGGACTGGGCGAGGACGGTGAGCGAGAGGGCGCGGTTGCGGGAGACGACGTTCCGCGTCACCTCCAGCTCGTCGAGGGCGAGTTCGACCTCGCGCCGGTCGTCGAAGTACGGCTCGAAGCACGGCCAGTGCTGCACCATCAGCTCCCGCAGCTGCGGGAGCGTCAGGAAGCTGAGGACGTTGTCGTCGGCCGGGTCAAGGAGGTAGCCCTTACGCCGCGAGACCTCGCGGACGGCGACGGCCCGCTGCACCCACTCCTGCCCGGCGGGCCCGGCCGCGGCCACCACCCACTCCTCGCCGTGCACCGGCTCGTACACCGGGCGCAGCACGGCGGCCACCACCGCGCGGAGCCGCTGCTCGACGAGATTCAGCCAGATATAGGCCCGTCCGGCGCGCTGGGCGCGGGTGCGCACCTCGCTCCAGGCCTCGGCGCCCCAGTCGAGCTCTGCCCCGATCTCCATCGGCCTGGCGACGGAAACCGCTCCGGGCGGTACCTCCACGGGGTCGGGCGAGCCCCCCTCGTGACCCGCGTCACCTGGGGGCAGCTCCAGACCTCCCGAGCTCACCCGCGCACCGCCTTCTGCTCCTGGACGCCCGATCCGACCGTCTGTCGACGATCAAGGAAGGGTACTCCGCGAGCGGGAGCCGGTGCAGCCGGATCGACAGGCTGCTCGCTCAACTCCCCTGATTCGGAGTGCCGTTCCGTCCGGCGAGATCGACCGGAGTGAGCGGATTCATAGCGGAAGCGTCCCTGGCAGCGGGCCGGAGGCCCACCCGATCGGCGGCGGGCGGCAGAGGTCCGGGTCCCGGCACGGAAGGGAACACGATGTCGAGCCGTACGACAGGGTCGGCGGGCGTCCCGCCGTTGACGCGGTCGCCCACGGCCGTCCCCGACGGCGCGCCCGGCGTGTCGGGTGGCCCGCCCCCGCCTCCCTTTCGGGCAATCTGGCCGGAGTGCACCCCAACACCCGGATCAGAATGGAAGAGTCGTATCTATGCAGGTCTGGCCGGGACAAGCGTATCCCCTGGGCGCCACGTACGACGGCGCCGGAACCAACTTCGCGGTCTTCTCGGAGGCCGCCCACAGGATCGAGCTGTGTCTGCTCCATGACGACGGCTCGGAGACAGCGGTGGAGCTGCGCGAGACGGACGCCTTCGTCCGGCACGCCTATCTGCCGGGAGTGATGCCGGGTCAGCGGTACGGATTCCGGGTCCACGGTCCGTACGCCCCGGAGCGCGGGCAGCGCTGCAACGCGGCGAAGCTGCTCCTCGACCCCTACGCGCGGGCGGTCTCGGGCTCGGTCGAGTGGGGCGAGGCGGTGTACGGCTACCACTTCGGGCGGCCGGACTCGCGCAACGACCTCGACTCGGCGCCGCACACGATGAGCTCGGTCGTGGTCAATCCGTACTTCGACTGGGGCGACGACCGGCGGCCGCGCACCGACTACCACCGCACGGTGATCTACGAGGCCCATGTGAAGGGCCTGACCATGCTCCACCCGGAGCTTCCCGAGGAGCTGCGTGGGACGTACGCGGGGCTCGCGCACCCCGCGGTGATCGGGCATCTGAAGGAACTGGGCGTCACGGCGCTGGAATTGATGCCGGTCCACCAGTTCGTGAACGACCACCGCCTGGTGGACGCGGGCCTCGCCAACTACTGGGGCTACAACACGATCGGCTTCTTCGCCCCGCACAACGCGTACGCCTCCTGGGGCGACCGGGGCCAGCAGGTCCTGGAGTTCAAGTCGGCGGTGAAGGCCCTGCACCAGGCGGGGATCGAGGTCATCCTCGACGTGGTCTACAACCACACGGCGGAGGGCAACCACCTGGGCCCCACGCTCTCCTTCCGGGGCCTGGACAACCCTTCGTACTACCGGCTCTCGAACGACCGCCGGTACTACACGGACACCACCGGCACCGGGAACTCGCTGCTCATGCGGTCCCCGCACGTGCTGCAGCTGATCATGGACAGTCTGCGGTACTGGGTGACGGAGATGCACGTCGACGGCTTCCGCTTCGACCTGGCGGCGACGCTCGCACGGCAGTTCCACGAGGTGGACCGTCTTTCGTCCTTCTTCGACCTGGTCCAGCAGGACCCGGTGGTCAGCCAGGTGAAGCTGATCGCCGAGCCGTGGGACGTCGGCGAGGGCGGCTACCAGGTGGGCAACTTCCCGCCGCTGTGGACCGAGTGGAACGGCAAGTACCGGGACTGCGTACGGGACTTGTGGCGCGGCGAGCCGCGCACGCTCGCCGAGTTCGCGTCCCGGCTCACCGGCTCGTCCGACCTGTACCAGGACGACGGCCGCCGGCCGCTCGCCTCGGTCAACTTCGTCACCTGCCACGACGGTTTCACGCTGCGCGACCTCGTGTCGTACGACGGGAAGCACAACGAGGCGAACGGGGAGGGCAACCGGGACGGCGAGAGCTACAACCGGTCGTGGAACTGCGGAGCCGAGGGCGACACCGACGACATCGGGATCCGGGAGCTGCGGGCCCGCCAGATGCGGAACTTCCTCGCGACGCTGATGCTCTCGCAGGGCGTGCCGATGCTGAGCCACGGCGACGAGTTCGGCCGGACGCAGGGCGGCAACAACAACGCGTACTGCCAGGACAACGAAGTGGCGTGGGTGCGCTGGCCGGAGCCGGGCGAGTCGGAGGAGGGCACGCTCCTGGAGTTCACCCGGGCCATGGTGCGGCTGCGGCGTGACCACCCGGTCTTCCGGCGCCGCCGCTTCTTCCACGGGCGCCCGGTGGAGGGGACGCACGACGAGCTGACGGACATCGCCTGGTTCACGCCGGAGGGCGAGGAGATGACGGCGCGGGACTGGCAGGCGGCGCACGCGCAGGCCCTGTCGGTCTTCCTCAACGGCAACGCGATCTCGGAGCCGGGACTCCAAGGAGAGCGGATCGGGGACGACTCGTTCCTGTTGATGTTCAACGCGTCTTCGCAGGAGCTGGAGTTCGAGGTCCCGATCAACCACGGCGAGAGCTGGCGGGTGGTCGTGGACACCTCCCACCCGGAGGGCATCCCTCCCCAGGAGGGCCCGAAGGTCGCGGCGGGCGAACGGGTGTCGCTGGCACCGCTGAGCCTGACGGTGCTGAAGCGGCCGGCGTAGGGGGCCCGGCGTAAGGGCCGGCGGGGGGGCCGGCCTCGTTCGGCGGCGGCCGAACGGGTGTCGCGATACAGGCGGGCCACCGGCGGAACGTAACGCGATGCACCCGAATGGGCGCATGCGGCGATGACAGAGAAGGCCTCGCGCCGGGTACGTACGTTCGCATGACGCCCTCGCTCCCGGCCTCGCCGGCCGCCCGGACCGTACCCACCGCCACCTATCGGCTCCAACTCCAGCCGGATTTCCCGTTCTCGTCCGCCGAGCGGGCCGTCCCGTACCTCGCCGGGCTCGGGGTGTCGCATCTGCACCTCTCCCCCGTCCTGGAGGCCGTGCCCGGGTCGACGCACGGGTACGACGTGACCGACCACCGTGCGGTCCGGGCCGAGCTGGGCGGGGAGGCGGGGCTGCGGGCGCTCGCGGCGACCGCACGGGCGCACGGTCTGGGCCTGGTCGTGGACCTGGTCCCGAACCACATGGCGGCCTCCCCCGTGCACAACCACGCCCTGCGCGCGGTGCTCCGGGAGGGGCCGGAGTCGCCGTACGCCCGCTGGTTCGACATCGACTGGGCGGCCGGGGACGGCACGATCCTGCTGCCGGTGCTGCCCGCCCGGCTGCCGGAGGTACGGGAGCGGATGCGGGTCTCCGACGGCGAGTTGCACCTCGACGACCTGTCGTTCCCGCTCCGCCCGGGCACGGAGGGGCTGCCGCTGGCGGAGCTGCTCGACGCGCAGTGGTACCGGCTCGGCTGGTGGCGGCTCGCCCGTACGGAGCTCAACTACCGGCGTTTCTTCACCATTTCGGAGCTCATCGGGGTGCGGGTGGAGGACCCCGAGGTCTTCGACGCGACCCACGGCACCATCGTGGAGCTGGTACGGGACGGGGTGATCGAAGGGCTGCGGATCGACCACCCGGACGGACTCGCCGACCCCGAGGGGTACTTGGAGCGGCTGCGGGAGGCGACGGGCGGCCGGTGCTGGACGGTCGTGGAGAAGATCCTCACCGGAGCGGAGCCGCTGCCGCCGACCTGGCCGGTCTCGGGGACCACCGGCTACGACGCCCTGCGGCATGTGGACGGCCTCTTCGTGGACGACGTCGGCGCCGATGAACTGGCGGACTTGTACCGGGAGTTCGTGGGGCGGGCCGGGGACAGGGGCGGCTCCTGGGAGGCGACCGCGCGCCGCGCCGCGTACGAGGTCGTCACGCACGACCTCGCCGCCGAGACCGCCGCACTGACCCGGCTCGCGGAGCGGATCTGCGCGGCCGACCCGGACCTGCGCGACCACGCCGCCTGGGCGTTGCGGACGGCCGTACGGGAACTCCTCGTCCGCGTACCGGTCTACCGCTTCTACCGCACCGGCGACGAATCCGTGCTGACGCCGGAGGCGGCCCGTGGCGCGAAGGCGGCCTTCGCCGTGGAGGAGGAGGCCTCGGCGGTCGACACCGTACGCGACCTGGCGCTGGGGCGCAGCGGCGACGGCCCCGAACACCGGGCGTTCCGGGCCAGGTTCGCGCAGACCTCGTCCGCGCTGCGCGCCAAGTCCGTGGAGGACACCGCCTTCTACCGCTACACCCCGCTCCTCTCGGCGAACGAGGTGGGCGGCGACCCCGGGCGCCCGGGCATCGGGCCCGAGGAGTTCCACGCGTACTGCGAGCGGCTGGCCCGGGACTGGCCGGCGACCGGGACCGTGCTGTCCACGCACGACACCAAGCGCAGCGCGGACGTCCGCGCGGGGATCGCCGTGCTCTCCCAATGCCCTGAGGTGTGGCGGGAGTTGCTCGACGAGGTGGCGGGGGTCCACGCGCCGGACGCACATCTGGCGTGGACGGCCTGGCAGACGGCGTTCGGCTTCGGCACCCCGGACGCGGAGCGGATCGGCCCGGCGGTCCTGAAGTCCGTACGGGAGGCGGGGCTGCACACGAGCTGGACCGAGCCCGACCCGGCGTACGAGCGGGCGGTGACCGACTTCGTGGCCGCCGGGCCCGGCCGGATCCCGCTGCGGGCGGCCTCGGAGGCGGCGTTCGCCCTGGAGCCGCACATCCGGGCGCACATGCTGGGCGCGACCCTGGTCCAGCTGACGATGCCGGGGGTGCCGGAGCTGTACCAGGGGACGGAGCGGGAGTACCGGGCGCTGGTCGACCCCGACAACCGGCGGCCGTTCACGGTCGGCGAGGACGACGACAGGACGGCGCTCGTACGGGCCGCCCTCACCCTGCGACGGACGCGGCCCGAGGTATTCGCCGCACCGGACTCGTACGTCCCGCTGACGGTGACCGGGACCGCCGCACAGCACTGCCTGGCCTTCGCGCGCGGACGCGCGGGCGCCGCGCCCGAGGTGGTCGCGGCGGTCACGCGGCTGCCGCTGCGCCTGGTGGAGGCGGGCGGCTGGCAGGACACCGAGCTGGTGCTCCCGCCCGGCCGCTGGGTCGATCTCCTGGACGGGGAGAGGGAGTTCGCGGGCGGCGCGGTGAAGCCGGTCGATCTGTTCGACGCGCGTCCGGTGGCGCTGCTCAGCCGCCGGGCCTGACCAGCAGGCTCTTCGGGGCGCGGGTGATCAGGCCGGTCCGCTCGGGCCGGAAGCCGTCGGCGAGCCGGAGGCGGGGCATGGCGTCGAGGAGCGCCCGCACGGCGTACTCGGCTTCGAGCCCGGCGAGGAGGACGGCCGGGCAGGCGCCGCTGCCGTAGGTGAGCTGGCCGGGGTCGTCGCGGAGCGGGTCGTACCGGTCGGGTTCGCGGAAGCGCTCCGGGTCCCGGCAGGCGGCGCCGATCAGCAGGGCGACGGGCTCCCCCGCCGGGATCGTGCCGCCGCTGACCCGCACCTCGGCGGCGGTGCGGCGGACGGCGATCTGGACGGGCGGGTCGCGGCGCAGCGACTCGGTCCAGGCGCGGGCGAGCTGTCCGGAGGGCGCGGCGTGGAGTTCCCGCGCGTGGTCGGGGTCGGCGAGCACATTGGCGAGGAAGGAGGCGAGAGCCTTCTCCCGTACGGCGATCTGGCCGGTGCACTGGCCGGCGAGCGCGGCGGCGGCGCGGCCACGGACCAGGCGCATCATGTCCCGGTACGGCACGCCGACGGCGGCGGCGACGGTGCCGGCGGGGAGCCAGTGGCAGAAGTCGGCGACCAGGTCGGCGTGGGGCCGGTCGGCGATCCGGCGGGCGAGGACGTGCGCGGTGCGCGCGGCGACGCTGCGCAGCTCGGCCTCGTCGACGTCGACATGGCTGCGGGCGCAGGGCGGGTCGCCGGGACGGTGGCCGTGGGTGAACCGGGCGTCGGTGAGGGCGGTGGCCACGTCGGCGTACCGGCTCAGGACCCAGGCGCGCAGGAGCGGGTCGTAGGTGAGCGGGAACTCCTCGCGCAGGACGCGGTGGACGCGGTGCGGGTACCGCGTGCCGCCGGGGTCGAGGGGGCTGGGGGCCGCGGTCCGGCTGGTCGGCGGGCGCCTGTCGGTCGCCGCGGAGCCGCCGGTCGCCGCGGGCCATGCGGCGGCGGAGGGCGTGGCGGTCCGGAACCGCTCGGCGGCCGCCGCGAGCGTCGCGCGGGCGGGGGTGGGGGTCGGGGCGGCCGGGGACGGACCGCGGTCCATGGGCGGCAGATCGGCCCAGCGGTCGGGGGGCGTCCCCGGCTTCGACTCGTCGCTCATCGCGCCCCCTGGGGGTCCGGCATACGGGTGTCCCCCCACCTGACCATCGCCGGAGGCGGGGCGCAGCCGGCGTACCGCCGAACGGGTGAATCGGCCACCGCCGGAACACGGCTTGACCTCAAGCAAAGTTGAGGTTCTACGTTCTGATTACCGGCACACGGACCGGTCTTCACAGCGGCACTCACAGGGGGTTTCCGATGACGACCCAGCACCTCACCGACACCGAACTCGCCGCCCAGCCGGCCGCTTACTGGACGGGAATGGCCTACGAGGCCCTCATCGCCTTCACGCGGGCCCGGCAGGCTGAGCTCGGCTTCACCCAGCCCCAGTACTGGCTGCTGCGCAACCTCTCGAAGCACGACATCTCGGCCGACGGCGAGGGCATGACCATCCCGGATCTCCAGCGGGCGATGGCCTCCTACCTCAGGCCCGAGGACGATCTCGTGACGGAGTCACGCGCCCTCCTGGAGCGCGGCTGGCTGACCCGCGACGGAGACGACCGCCTGTGGATCACGCCCGAGGGCGACGAGGCGCGCGCCGCCTTCAAGCGGCACGCTCCGTCGATCCGCGCCCGGATCCACGAGGGGATCACGGATGCCGAGTACGTGACGACGCTCAAGGTCCTCCAGCAGATGATCCGGAACGTGGGCGGACCGACCACCGCCTGACGCGTCGGGGAGGCGCGGACTCAGACCAGGAGCTTCCGGTCGGCGGGCGAAGGCGCTTGAGCCTGAGGGGTCGTCGGCCCGTCGGCCTCCGACGGGCGGTGCGGCCACCAGGCGCGGTCTCCGAGGAGGGCGAGGGCCGAGGGGAGGATCACCGCGCGCAGCACGATCGCGTCGAAGAGGACCGCGACCGTCAGACCCACCGCCAGCTGCTTCATCTCGATGCGGTCGATGAAGAGGAAGCTCACGAAGACCGACACCATGATCACCGCCGCGCTCGTCACCACGCTCGCCGAACCCGCGATCCCGTCGACCACCGCCTCCCGGGTCGGCACGCCACGCCGTACGGCCTCGCGGATCCGGCTGACCACGAAGATCTGGTAGTCGGTGGAGAGCCCCACCAGGATCGCGAAGACCATCAGCGGCATACGGGAGCCGACGAAGCCCAGGGACTCGAAGCCCAGCAGGCTCTCCGCCCACGTCCCCTGGAAGACCAGGGTGAGCACGCCCCAGGCCACCATGACCGCGGCCAGGTTGAGGACCGTGCCGAGCGCCGCGAGGACCACCGAGCGGAACGCCGCGTACATCACCGCCAGGCTCGCCAGCGAGACGAAGAGGACCACCCACGGCAGCCGCCGCTCCTGGTGCGCCGCGTAGTCCGCGCCGTACGCGATCTCGCCCGAGACCGCCCGGTCAAGGCCCCGCGTGCCCTCGACGGCCGCGGGCAGCAGCACCGCGCGGACCCGGTCGAGGGAGCGCGCGGCCTCCGGCGAGTTCGCCGCGTACGGGACGGGCAGCGTGAGCAGGGCCGTACGCCCGTCCTCGGCGACCCGCACCACGGGCGCCGTGTCCTGCGCGAACAGCGCGTCGCCCCGGGTCGCCGCCGCCAGCTTCCGCAGCGGAGCGGCCGGGTCCTCTCCGCGTACGAGCACGAGATGCGCGGGCCCCTCCGACGGGAAGGCCGCCACGAGCCGGTCGTACGCCGCCACGGCCGGGATGCTGTCGGGGAACGTCTCCTTGCCCTCCGTACCGAGCCGCATCCCGAGCGCGGGCGCGGCCAGCGCGACCGTCGCCGCGGCCCCGGCGAGCAGCGCCACGAGCGGCCGGCGCACGACCGGCCCCAGCAGCGCCGCCCACACGCGCCCCTCGCCACCCCGGCCGGCTCGCGCGGCGCGTCGGCGCGCGCGCCGACCGCCGTCCATGCGGTGGCCCAACGTCGCGAGCAGGGCGGGCAGGACGGTCAGCGAGCCGCCGACCGCGACCAGCGTGACCAGGATCGCGCCCGTGGCGATCGACGAGAAGATCACGTCCCCGACGAGGTACAGGCCGGCGAGGGAGAGGGCGACGGCGAGCCCGGAGTCGACGACCGCGCGGCCCGAGGTCGCGGCGGCCAGTTCGACGGCGCGGGCGTGCGAGATCGTGCCGCCTGACCGCTCGCGTTCCTCGCGGGCCCGCTTGAGGTAGAAGAGCGAGTAGTCGACGCCGACCGCCATGCCCATCATGAAGATGACGCTGAGTGCCGCGCCGCCCGCGTCGGGGAAGACCCAGGAGGCGATCCCGTACAGGCCGACCGCGCCGACGAAGGCGAACAGGGCGAGGAGCACGGGGATTCCGGCGGCGAGCACCGCGCCGAAGACCACCAGGAGGATGAGGAAGGTGACCGGGAGGCTGATCATCTCGGTCCGCTGAAGTTCCTGCCCCTGCTTGTCGTTGACCGCGACGGAGACGGAGGCGCTGCCGGTCTGTTCGATCGTCAGCTCGGGGTGCGCCCGCTGGACGGCGGCCGTCTCGGCGAGGAGCGTCCCGACGTCCTTCTTCGCGGTCTCCCGGTCCCCGCGCAGCGTGACCGCGACCCGCACCGTCTCCGGGCGCCCAGCGGAGGCGACGGGCACGCCGACCGCCTCGACGGCGGGCAGCGCCGCCATCCGCCGCCGGATCTCCTCCGCGGCGGTCGTGGCACCCGCCTTGGTCTTCCCCTCGATCAGCACCTGCTCCACCGGCGGAGGCGTCAGGCCGCTCCCGGAGGCCATCGCCTCGGCCCGTCCCGCCTCACCGATCCAGAAGTCGGCGAAGGTCCCCTTGTGCGTGCCGACGGCCGCCCCCGCGCCGACGCAGAGGGCGAGCAGCAGCACCCAGCCCGCGATCGCCTTCCAGGGGTGGGTCGCACACCACTGCGCCGTTCGGACCGTGACCGGGACTTCTGTGCTTCTCATGGAGAGAAGCCTCCCGGCGGAGGCGGTACGCGGTCACTGGTGGACTCCCGCGTACGGAAGGGGGGTTACCCCCACCCTTAGGGGAAGTCACGGAATTCCCCCGGGAGTTGTTCCGGCAGGCCCCGTGAGTTGCCCCGGTGGGCCCGCCCCCGAGAGTCGCTCAGCGCACCGACAGCCTGAACGTCATCTGCCCGAAGCCGACCGCGTCCCCCACCCGGACCGCCACCGCGCCCGTGACCCGGCGGCCGTTGACCGTCGTGCCGTTCGTCGAGCCGAGGTCGCGCAGGACCCAGAGCCCGCCCTGGAGGGAGAGTTCGGCGTGCAGCCGGGAGACCGTCTCGTGGCTGAGCCGCAGCCCGTTCACGGGGTCGCGGCCGATCCGCAGCGGGTGCGGACCCGGCTCCGGCATCAGCAGCTTCGGCAGCCGCTCGGTGTGCCAGGCGCGGCCGAGCTTCGCCGTGAACGCGGACATCTTCTCCACCGCCCCGACCAGACGGCGCGTCCAGCCGGACTCGGTGCGCAGGTCGGCGGTGAGGAGGGCGAGTTCGTCCGGCTGCCGGGCGGCGAGCGCCCGCTCCATCCGGAACAGGAAGGTGTCGTGCGAGAGCCTGCCCTGCGCGGCACCCTCACGGAGGAGCTCCAGCGCGCGGTCCCGCTCGGCGTCGGAGAGCCGAGCGGGGTGCGTGGAGAACTCGAAAGGGGTGGTCACACGGTGATTGTCCGTCCGAGGGGCCCGAGGTGTCCAGAACGGGTGCGAAGGGGGCGGAAAGGCGGCCCCGCCGGCACCCCGTCGGCGGTTCCGGGGCGGCCCCGTCGGCGGTTCCGGGGCGGCCCCGTCGGCGGTTCCGGGGCGGCCCCGTCGGCGGTTCCGGGGCGGCCCCGTCGGCGGTTCCGGGGCGGCCGCATCGCCCCGTAATCCCGTACCGGCCGCGTCAAGATCGCTGGTAGCTTCTGCGGACTCGACTCCCTGGGGGATATGACGTGACCGCGTCCTCGACCGCCACGCCCGACGGCGTGATACTCCGCCCGCTCGCCGGACCGGAGGAGCTGGAGCTGTTCCAACGGCTCAGCTACGTCCTCGACCACGAACTCGAGGACGACCTCGCCACCGGCCGCCGCGTGCCGGCCTGGATGTGGGTCGCCCTGCGCGGCGACCGGGTCCTCGCCAGGATCTCCTGGTGGACCAAGAAGGCGGGCGGCGAGCCGCTCGCCCTCGACTTCTTCGACCTCGACCCCGAACTGCCCGAGGAGGAGCGCGCCGAGATCGGCCTCCGCCTCCTCGAGACGGCGACCGCCGCGGTCGTACCGGCGGGCACGGCCCGCCCCGAGTTCAACCGGTTCCTGCCGGCGGACTGGCGCGAAGTGCCGGGGACGCGGGCCGAACTGGAGGCGCTCTTCCGCGTCCTGGAGGCCTCGGGCGCGCGCCCGCTGGTCGAGCGGCTGCGCCTGGAGTGGCTCCCCGGCACCCCCGTACCGGAGGCGACGGGCCGCCTCGACTTCCGGCCGGTGCGCGACCGCGAGGACCTGGTCGCGCTGATGGCCCCGGTCCTGGAGGGCACCCTCGACGCGCACGGGCAGGCCGATCTGGCGTCCGGTCTGACGCCCCGCGAGGCGGCGGAGCAGCACTACGACGAGGAGTTCGCGCAGTACGCCTCGCCCCAGGAGTGGTGGCGGGTCGCCGAGCTGCCGGAGACCGGCGAGCCGGTCGGTTTCGTCGTGCCCGCGCGCAACAACTACAACCACACGATTGCCTACATCGGTGTGCTCCCCGCCCACCGGGGCAAGGGCTACATCGACGACATCCTCGCCGAGGGCACCCGCGTCCTCGCCGGAGAGAACGTGCCCCGCATCCGGGCGGCGACCGACCTGGGCAACGTCCCGATGGCCAGGGCCTTCGCCCGGACGGGGTACGCGACCTTCCAGCGGGCGATCGACTTCGTGTGGGACACGCCGGGCGCGGCCGGGTCCTGACTGCCAGGATGGTCGCCGTAGCCGCAGTTCCTGGCGGAAGCAGCCGTCGTTCCTGGCGGAACGGCTGTGCGCGAGGACCATCGACGAGGGGATCGGCCGGTGCTGTTCGAGGTGTGGGCCCCGCAGGCCCGTGACCGGGTGACGCTGGAGCTCAACGGCACCGGGCACCCGCTGGAGCGGGACGCCGAGCGGGCCGGCTGGTGGTCCGGCGTCGTACCGGCCGAGGACGGCGACCGGTACGGCTACTCCCTGGACGGCGGCCCCGTCCTGCCCGACCCCCGGTCCCGCCGCCAGCCGGACGGCCCCGACGGGCTGAGCGCGGTCGTGGACCACTCCGCTTACGTCTGGTTCAACGAGGCCCCGCGGCTGCGGCTGCGCGCCGCCGTCCTGTACGAGCTGCACGTCGGGACCTTCACCCCGGACGGGACCCTGGACGCGGCGGCGGAGCGGCTCGGGGAGCTGGCGGGGCTCGGCATCACCCATGTGGAGCTGATGCCGCTCTGCCCGTTCCCGGGCACCCGCGGCTGGGGGTACGACGGCGTGGCGCCGTGGGCGGTCCACGAGCCGTACGGCGGCCCTACGGCGCTCAAGCGCTTCGTCGACACGGCCCACGGGCTCGGGATGGGCGTGGTCCTGGACGTCGTCCACAACCACCTGGGCCCGTCGGGCAACCATCTGCCGTCCTTCGGCCCGTACTTCACCGACACCCACCACACGCCGTGGGGCGCCGCGATGAACCTGGACGCGCCCGGCTCGGACGAGGTCCGCCGGTATCTGCGGGACAGCGCGCTCGCCTGGCTCCAGGACTACCGGATCGACGGGCTCCGCCTGGACGCCGTGCACGCCCTGGTGGACAACCGGGCGCTGACGTTCCTGGAGGAGCTGAGCGAGGCGGTGGACGAGCTGGCGCGGGAGCAGGGCCGCCAGCACTTCCTGATCGCCGAGTCGGACCTCGCCGACCCGCGCACCACGACCCCGCGCGTCTCGGGCGGCCTCGGCCTGCACGCCCAGTGGAACGACGACTTCCACCACGCCCTGCACACGACCCTGACCGGCGAGGACCAGGGCTACTACGCCGACTTCGCGAGCGCCCCACTGGCCGCGCTCGCCAAGACCCTGACCCATGTCTTCTTCCACGACGGTACGTACTCGAGCTTCCGGGCCCGCCACCACGGGCGCCCGGTGGACCGGGTCCGTACGCCCGCGCACCGCTTCCTCGGCTACGCCCAGACGCACGACCAGATCGGCAACCGGGCGCTCGGCGACCGGCTCTCGGCGACGCTCTCCCCCGGGCTGCTCGCCTGCGCGGCGACGCTCGTCCTGACGGGGCCCTCGGTGCCGATGCTGTTCATGGGCGAGGAGTGGGGGGCGACCACGCCCTGGATGTACTTCACCGACCACACGGACGAGGAGCTCGCGGAGGCGGTACGGCGGGGCAGGCGGCGGGAGTTCGCCGAGCACGGCTGGGCGGAGGAGGACATCCCGGACCCGCAGGACCCGTCCACCCGGGACCGTTCCGTCCTGGACCGTACGGAGCGCGAGCGCGCCCCGCACAACCGGCTTGCGGCCTGGCACCGGGAGCTGATCGCGCTGCGCCGCACCCTGCCGGACCTCACCGACCCGGACCTGGCGGCGGTCCGGGTCGCCTTCGACGAGGAGGCCCGCTGGCTGGCGTTCCGGCGCGGGGTGCTGCGGGTCGCGGTCAACCTGGGCAAGGAGCCGGTGGCCATCCCGCTGGGCACCAACGGCCGCGACCGGGTCCTCGCGGCCTGGGAGCCGGTCGAGGCCCCGGGCGCCGACGGCCTGCTGCGGCTGCCGGCGGAGTGCGCGGTGGTCCTGACGGACGGGTGAGCTTCTTGCGGGCTACTCGACGATCGCCATCTCGTGCGGGGTGTTGTTGAAGCGGCGGCCGGCGCCGGTACCGTCCGGGCCGCCGTCCTCCGTGGCCGTCACGATGTCCTCGATGCGGACCCCGAAGCGGCCCGGCAGATAGACACCCGGCTCGATGGAGAAGCACATCCCCGGCACGATCGGGAGCTCCTCGCCCTCGATCATGTACGGCGGCTCGTGGGTCGTGACGCCGATGCCGTGGCCGGTGCGGTGGATGAAGTACTTGCCGTAGCCCGCGTCCGTGATCACCTTGCGGGCCGCCCGGTCGACGTCCTGGCAGGCCGCGCCGGGCCGTACGGCCTCGAAGCCGGCCTGCTGCGCCTCCCGTACGAGGTCGTGGACGCGCCGCTCCTCGTCGGTCGGTTCGCCGACGTGGACGGTACGGGTGGTGTCGGAGCCGTACCCGTGCTTGAGGCCGCCGAAGTCGAGGACGACCATGTCCCCGCGCTCGATGACCCGCTCGCCCGCCTCGTGGTGCGGGTTGGCGCCGTTGGGGCCTGAGCCGACGACGGTGAAGTCGACCTGGGAGTGGCCGAACCGCATGAGCAGCGCGGCGAGATCGGCGGCCACCTCGGTCTCCCGACGGCCCGCGAACGCGACCTTGAGGATCTCGCCGTACGCCCGGTCGGCGGCGGCGCCGGCCACCGCGATCCGCTCCAGCTCGTGGGCGTCCTTGACGGCCCGCAGCATCGGCAGCGCCTCGGTGAGGGAGACGTACGACGTGTCGGGGAGCTGCTTCTGGAGGCCGAGCAGGTGCATGGCCCAGGCGTTGTCGCTGACGCCGAACCGGCCGGTCACGTCGAGGAGCGGCGAGGTGACGGCGTACGGGTCCTTGCCGTCGGTCCAGTCCCGCAGCGTGAGCGCGGCGGCGCCGGGCGCCTTCTGAGCGTCCGGGGCCTCCAGCGTCGGCACGACGAGCACCGGGTCCTGGCCGGCGGCGAGGACGAGGACGGTGAGCCGTTCGGTGATCGCGGTCGGCTGGTAGCCGGTCAGGTAGACGAGGTCGGGGCCGGGCGCGACGAGGACGCCGGCGAGTCCGGCGTCGGCGGCGGACTCGGCGGCACGGTTCATCCGGGCGCGGTAGTCGTCGGCGGTGAAGGGCGCGGGAGCGGACTCGGCGGTACCGGTTTCGGGCGTACGGGCTTCGGACGTACGGGACTCAGGCGTACTCGGCATGGGGTCAATCCTGCCGGTCGAGCCCCTGCGGCGCGACCGGTCGGAGCGGGTCGGGGCGGGTGCGGTCAGCGGGTGTCGGGGCCGGGCCCGGGGCCCTGGGAGATGAGGCGTTCGAGCAGGTCGTGGAAGTCCTCGCCGACGACGATCCGCAGCTCTCCGCCGTCCTCGTCGTGGTCGCTGAGCTGGGTGAGCGTGCCGCCGCGCCACCAGAAGACGTACGGGCTGATGGCGCCCGGGGTGTCCTCGTACCCGGAGGCGGCGAACGAGGCCATCGCGCCGAGCGCGGGCACGATCGTCGTGTCGCGGATCGGGTGGAAGGCCAGCTGGTGCCGGAACGGCATGGCGACCAGGGCCCCGTACTCGCCGAGCGGGCGCCCGGTGACGCGCCGTACGACGGCGTCCAGGTCGAGGACGCGGCTCGCGGTGTAGAAGGAGTCGCCGAGGATGACCTCGAAGCACATGCCGTCGGCGTCCCGGACCGTCTCGTGTCCCTCGACGGGCAGCCCGCGCAGATTGGCGAGCGCGCGGTCGCGCAGGTCGTCGAGGTCGCCGAGGGGTTCGAGCGCCTCGTCGGTGAGCATCATGACGCTCTCGGGGAGGTCGAGGGCGAGGATCTCGTACAGCCCCGGCGCGACGCTGCGGGCGTAGCCGAAGGTGCCGGGGTCGATGCCCTCGCCGCTGACGACGCGGGGGTAGAGCTGGGCACGGATCTGCTCGGGCCGGAGGGTGTCGAGGGCCGAGGGGCCGTCCATGGTCCGCAGCACGAGGCTCACATGGCGGCGGATCAGCGCGGGCCAGACGCGCGGTCCGCGCCGGTCGTTGTGGCAGACGGCGGCGAGGTTGCCGAGGCCGAAGGCGCGGCCGTCGGCGTCGCGCACCAGGTCGGCGTAGACGGTGACTTCGAGGCCGAGTTCGGCGAAGGCCTCGCGGACGCGGCTGCGGAAGAGGGCGGCCTCGCGGACGGAGAAGTACGAGAACTCGGGGTCCCTGGGCGCGTCGTCACCGTCGCGCCGTGGCCCTCGTCGGAACAACCCCACGTCAGCCCCGCCTTCCCTGTCGCCCCTCGCCGTGGGACCAGCCTAGGGGGTGTCTCCGCTCAGGCGACGAGCTGTCCGGCCAACTCCGCGGCCGGGCCCCCTGGTTCGGTGCCGGTGTGGAGGAGTTCGACGCGGTGGACGAGACGCGGAGAGGTGAGGGGTACGGCGACGGCTCCCGGGACCGTGGCGGCGAGCGAGACGGGCAGCAGGGTGAGGCCGTGCCCCGCTGCGGCCAGGGCTCCGAGGAGGCGGCTGTCGCTGCCCTCGTGGCGCAGCGCGGTTCGGAAGCCCTGGCCGGCGGGGCCGCCGTGCGCGGAGCGGAGCCGGTCGAGCGGGATGCCGGCGTCGGGGGCGTCGAGCCAACGTGCGTCGACGAGGTCGGCGAGGCGCAGGCCGGGGCGCCCGGCGAGCGGATGGCCGACGGGCAGGACGACGGCGAGCGGCTCCTCGGCGACCCGGGTGGCCGTGAGCGGGGCGACGTCGGGCAGCCGCAACGGGTCGCTGGGGGCGGCCAGTCCGTCGACCAGGCCGAGGTCGGCCGCTCCGGTCGCGACGGCGGCGGGCACCTCGTCGCGGGGCAGGGTCCGCAGGGTGACGCCGACGGCGGGCAGGGCCGCGAGGGTACGGGGGTGCAGGGCGAGCGGGGAGGCCGCGAGGGTCAGCGTCTCGGGCGGCGCGGCGGCGAACCGGGCGAGGTCGGCGCGGGCGGCGTCGAGCCGGAGCAGCAGCGAACCGGCGTGTTCGAGCAGCCGCTCCCCCGCCGGGGTGGGCACGACGGGCCGCCGCCCGAGGAGCGGCAGACCGAGGTCGCCCTCCAGGGCGGCGATGTGCTGGGAGACGGCGGACTGGGTGTAGCCGAGCTCACGCGCGGCCTCGGAGAAGGAGCGGAGCCGGGCGACGGTGACGAGGGTACGGAGGTGGTGCGGGTCCATGGGGTGGTGCGGGTCCTTGGGGTGGTCGGGTCCTTGAGGTGGTCGGGCCGTCGGGGTCGTCGGGGTCGTCGGGTCCTCGGGGTGGTGCGGGGCCTTGCGGTGGTCGGATCGGGTCCTCGGGTCAGAAGTCCGGCAGATCCAGGCGGCTCAGGAAGCGCCCCGGCCACGAGTAGAGCGCGCCGCTGAAGGAGAGGTTGCGGGTGTAGGCGCCCTCCAGCAGGATCGCGAGGCCGATGTCCAGACCGTCGCAGTGGCCCTGCCCGGACCCCGAGATGCGCTCCGGGTACCGCCAGCTCGACCGCGCCATGGTGAGGACGGCTCCCTCACGCCGCAGCTCGTGCCGGTACTTGCTGCCCAGGACCTGGTAACGGTACGAACGCCCGGCGACCTCGATCCGCAGCGCCCGCCCGCGCGGGGTGACCGCCAGATGACGGCGCTTGAGCTTTCCGCTCCAGCCGTCGACGGTCAGGGTCATGTCCGCCAAGCGCGGCCGGTCACGGAACTCGACGCCGAGGAACGACATGGGCGGTATCCCCCGCCCGGACACCCAGGCGCCGACGAGATCCCGGGCGAACTCCTCCTCCGCGGGCGTCGACAGCTCGACCGTCCCGAAACCCGCCACCGTTCCGGCCCACGAGTGTGTGGAGCGCTTCCGCAGCCCTCCATGATGCGGGCCTTGGTACGGCAGCTCGAACTGGATCGGATACATGTGCGACGACTCCCCCGCGAACGTGTGCGGTCGCGAGGCTACCTGGTCAGCGCGGGACGACGTCATAAGCGTTCGCGATCGGGAGTGCAGGAATCATCGTTGGACGTGAACGAGCCCGTCCGACCAGCATGGTCGGCATGAACCAGGCATCGACCACCACCAGGCACACCCCCCGCGTCGCCCTCGTCGGCGACCGCTCCCCGCACGTGAAGTCCCATGTCCGCATCCCCACTCTCTTCGACGCGCTGGCCGAGCGCGACGGCCTCGTCCTCGACGCGTACTGGATCCCGACCGCCGACGCGGAGGCGCCGGGCGCGGTGAAGGGCTTCGACGCCGTGTGGGTGCTGCCGGGGAGCCCGTACGAGAGCGAGGAGGGCGCGCTGGCCGCGATCCGTACCGCCCGCGAGGACGGCATCCCCTTCCTCGGCACCTGCGGCGGCTTCCAACACGCGCTGCTGGAATTCGCCCGCGACGTCTGCGGCCTGACCGCCGCCGCGCACGCCGAGAACGACCCGGCGGCGGCCGACGACGACCTGCTGATCGCGCCGCTCGCCTGTTCGCTGGTCGGCCACGAGGGGGCGGTGCGGGTCACGCCGGGCTCGCTCGCGGAGTCGGTCCTCGGCGCCGAGCGGACGACGGAGCGGTACCACTGCTCCTACGGCCCCGACACCCGCCACCTGGACACGCTGCGGGCGCACGGACTGCGGTTCACGGGCGAGGACGAGGGCGGGCAGGTCCGGATCGCGGAACTGCCGGGCCACCCCTTCTTCCTGACCACGCTCTTCCAGCCGGAACTCGCGGGCGACGGCTCACGCCCGCACCCGATCGTCCGGGCCCTGGCCCAAGCGGCGACGGACCACGCCGGCCGGTCGCGCTAGCTCATGCTCACGACGAGGTGGGCACGGTCCCTGCCCCGGGCGACGAGCCGGGCGTTGGACTCGTCGGAGTCGCGGACCCACCGCTCGGCGTGGGCGCGGTCCTTGCCGAAGCGGACGTGGCGTTCGACGAGCCGGGGCACCCGGCGGTTGTCGTCGAGCTCCAGGAACCACGCCTCGTCGAGCAGCGGCAGGACCCCGGCCCACGGACCCTCGTCGTGGAGCAGGTAGTTCCCCTCGGTGACGACGAGCGGGACCTCCGGCGCGACGGGCACCGCCCCGGCGACGGGCTCCTCCAGGGCGCGGTCGAACGCGGGGGCGTAGACGGTGGTCCCCGGCTCGGGGGCACGGAGCCGGGCGAGCAGGGCGGTGTACCCGGCGGCGTCGAAGGTGTCCGGCGCCCCCTTGCGCCCGGCGCGCCCGAGCCTCTCCAGCTCGGCCTGGGCCAGGTGGAAGCCGTCCATCGGCACGAGGACGGCGAGGCCGTCGAGCCGGGCGACGAGCCGCGCCGCGAGGGTGGACTTCCCCGCCCCGGGCGCCCCGGCGAGCCCGAGGATCCGCCGCCGACCGGGGACGGCGAGGAGCCGGCCGCGGTCGGTGAGCTCGGCGAGCAGCTGGGCGTCCATGCGGTGCATTGTCGCACCGCGTGGCGCCCGACCGGTCATACGTATAACCTCGTGGTATGTCCTTCATCGCTCTCGTCACTCTCGTCGTCCGTGACTACGACGAGGCCGTCGCCTTCTACACCGACGCCCTCGGCTTCGACCTCGTCGAGGACACCGACCGCGGCGACGGCACCCGCTGGGTCGTCGTCCGCCCGCCGGGCGGCCCCTCCGGCACGGCCCTGGTCCTGGCCCGGGCGAAGAACCCGGCGGAGGAGTCCGCCGTCGGCGCCCAGACGGGCGGCCGGGTCGGCTTCTTCCTCCACACCGACGACTTCACCCGCGACCACACCCGAATGACCACGGCAGGCGTCCACTTCCTGGAGACCCCCCGCCACGAGCCGTACGGCACGGTCGCCGTCTTCGAAGACCTCTACGGCAACCGCTGGGACCTGCTGGAGCCGAAGGGCTGAACGGCGCTGCCTTGCGGGGCCTCAGGTGTGCGCTCGCTCAGGGCCTGTCCGGCGGATCAGGGTCGGACAGGCCCTGGCGGTCACTTACATGACCTCGCGCGACACGCTTGCGATCCCAGCCAGCACACTGACGTGAACCGGCCCTTCGGCTCGGAACCAGATCAACGCCGGGAGCGAGGACGAACGGATCAGTTCGAGATCCAGCCCTTCAGGCCAGGGTGAATCGCTCGGCTCCAGAAGGGTGGCCGTCACCTGATCCAGCGGCGCGGCACCAGGCCCCGGAGGCCGCTCGATCGAGCAGAAGTAGACGTCACGAAAAGCGAGCGTCACATCCGGCTTCCCGGGCCCCCAACGGAGCCCCATCTCCAGCGCATCGACGTCGTCGATGCGCTCCAGCGAGAGGCGGTCCAAGAAGTACCCCTGGCAGCCTGGCGCGGCTTCGAGAACCTTCTGAAGTGAACTCACCGGATCACCTTCTCTCCCGTCGAACGCTCGTGTCGACGCCCGCCACTCCCCCGTCCCCGTCGGGACGGTCAGCGCCTCCCCCGGCGTAGCCAGCCCTGGGCCTTGCTTATGTCGGTCACCGGTGCGGGCCGGCCGTCGGTCGGCCGGCGGCTGTGGGGCTGGAGGTGCTTCAGCCGTCCCCGCCACGGGCCGTCGGCCATCTCCATGTGCACGATGACCGGGCCCTCCGGCAGCGGAACGGTCTCCCGGCGCTTGCCGATCTCGTTGACCACGTTCTCGTAACTGGGCAGCGTCGAGGGGTCGTCGTGGCCCTCCAGTTCGTAGAGGTGGACGATGAGGTTGTCGTCGCCCCGGTAGTGCAGGGCCAGATCGGCCGTGCCGCCCGTGTGGAGGAAGACGTCGGGGCCGCGGTTCTCCATCTCTTGCTCCGTCAGGCGCGTTGCCGCGGCCAGCGGCAGGACCTGGAACTGCCAGGGGCCCTCCGCCCTCAGCTTGAGGCGCAGTCGACCGCTTCCGGGGACCTGGACGAGCGTGCGGCCCCGGAAGTTCTCCTCGGTGCTGTTGACGAGGTTGTCCCCCTCCTTGTTCAGCCGGTTGAGGGTCCAGAGGCCCGTGTATCCGTCTCCCCGTATCTCGAGTTCGACCACGACCGGCCCCGGCGGAAGGCCGTCCACCGTGAGGACTTCATTGTCCCGGCCGCTCTGCGTGTACGGCGGGAACACCGCACCGAACGTCCAGTCCGGCACTCCGCCCGGCGGCGCGGCCGGAACCACCACCGTGGGCGCGGGCCCGGGCCCGGGAGCCTGGAAAGCCGGTGCCGGTGCGGCCGGTACGCCGTACCCCGGCGCCGGTGCAGGTGCGGCCGGCACGCCGTACCCCGGCGCCGGTGCCTGGTACGGAACCTGCGCCGGTGGCGGCGCCTGGAAAGCCGGGACCGGAGCCGGAGTCGCAGGCGGCGCCTGGAAAGCCGGAGTCGGAGTCTGGAGCGGAGCCGCCGTCGGGCCCTGAACCGGCCCCGGCCCCGGCCCCGCGCCCCCCGTCCCCGGCTCCTCCGCCACGTCCACCCCGTAGTCGCTCGCCAGGCCCGCCAAGCCGTTCAGCCAACCCTGGCCCACCGCGCGGAACTTCCAGCCCCCCGCCTTCCGGTACAGCTCCGCGAGGACCATCGCCGTCTCGCCGCCCGCGTCCGTCACGTCGTACCCCGCCACCGACGTGCCGTCCGGCGCGAACGCCTCCGCGGACAGGCCCCGCGCGTCCCGCAGCGCGCCGTTCTCCGTCGAGGCGACCACAAGGACCCGGGCGATGTCCCCCTCGATCGCCGTGAGGCCCGCCTCCAGCCAGACCGTGCCCTGGTCGTCCCCCAACAGGCGCACCGCGCCCGAGGGATGGACCGGTGCCCCGTGGAACACGATGTCCGCGTCCCCCCGGACCCGGCCCGTCTCCGTCAGCAGCAGCGCCGCGACGTCCACCCCGCCCCGCACCGCGATCCGCAGCGGCACCGTCGGTACGAAGGCATTGCTCCCCTTGATCATTTTCCCCTCCCCAAAATGGATCACTCCTGGATCTTGCGGCCATCCGGGCCCTCGCGACAAGGCCTGTGGAAAACCCCTCGGGCGCCCGGAAGTCGGTGTGCCAGGATGCCCGGGCCATGGATTTCATACGACATATTCGATCCGCCGCGCCGACCACCGCCGTCTCCGCCGGATTCCTCGCCGTGCTCATCGGCGTCACCAGCTCCGTGGCCGTCGTCTTCACGGCCGCCAAAGCCGCGGGGGCCACCTCCGCCGAGCTCACCTCGTGGGTCTTCGCCCTCGGCATCGGGATGGGGGTCACCTGCATCGGCCTCTCGCTGCGCTACCGCGCCCCCGTGGTGACGGCCTGGTCGACGCCCGGCGCCGCGCTCCTCGCCACCGGCCTTCAGGGGGTGACGATGGCTCAGGCGGTCGGGGCGTTCCTGCTGTCCGCCGTGCTCATCGTCATCAGCGGGGTCACCGGCTGGTTCGAACGGATCATGAACCGGATCCCGGTCCCGCTCGCGTCGGCGCTGCTCGCCGGTGTCCTGCTCCAGTTCGGCACCGAACTCTTCACGCAGATGGAGCGGAACGGCGTCATCGCGGTCCCCATGTTCCTGGCGTACCTCGTCGGCCGGCGCTGGTTCCCGCGGTACGCGGTCGTCGCGGCGCTCGCCGTCGGTGTCGCCGCGACGGCGTGGCAGGGCTCGTGGAAGCTGGACGGCTTCGAGCTCACGCTCGCCGAACCGGCCTTCGTACGCCCCGAGTTCGACTGGCAGGTCCTGATCGGCGTCGGCCTGCCGCTCTTCGCCGTGACCATGGCCTCGCAGAACCTGCCCGGGGTGGCCGTGCTCCGCAACGCCGGTTACTCCACCCCGATCTCACCCCTCCTGACCTGGACCGGCACGGTCAACACCGTGCTCGCGCCCTTCGGTTGCTTCGGCCTGAACCTGGCCGCCATCACCGCCGCCATCTGCAGTGGCGAGGCGGCCCACCCCGACCCCAGGAAGCGGTACATCGCCGGTGTCTGGACGGGTGTCTTCTATCTGCTGGTCGGCCTCTTCGGCGGAACGGTCGGCTGGCTGCTGACGGCGATGCCGCCGGCCCTCGTTCTGGGCATCGCGGGCATCGGGCTGCTCGGCACGATCGGCGGCTCCCTCACCTCGGCCCTCCGCGACGACCGCCTGCGCGAACCGGCCGTGGTCACCCTGCTCGCGACCGCGTCCGGCTTCACGCTCTTCGGCATCGGCTCGACCTTCTGGGGCCTGCTTGCGGGCGTCCTGACCCTCGCGGTCGGCGACTTCGCCCGGCGGCGCGGGGGCCGCTCCGACGCGCAGCCGCGGAGCGCCGCCGCCGAGACCGAGGCGGCGAAGAGCCGCTGAACCGCTGGGCGTCAGACCGAGCGCGCCAGCGCCGCCGCCCTGGCCAGGTGCTCACCCTTGAGCACCTGCCAGCCGCTCGCACTCGCGCCCGCGGAGCCGCCGAGGACGACGAACTCGCTCGTCCTCGCCCGCTCGCCGATCCGGTCGGTCAGCATGACGGTCCTCATCGCCCGGTAGCAGCCGGAGGCTTCGAGCTCGGCGATGTCGTACCCGGCCGTGCAGAGGACCAGGGCCTTCTCGGCCACCGTGCGGCGCGGACCGGTGACTCCCCGGGCGAACCCCACCGTCCACACGCGGTCGAACCAGCCCTTGAGCCGGGCCGGGCAGTCCGCCCACCACACCGGGTAGACGAACACCCACGTGTCGGCGGCGGCGAGCCTGGCGTGCTCGGCGGCGACGTCCTCGGGAACGGGCACGTCGGCGTCGTACCCGGACTCGCGCTCGTACTCGGCCCGCGTGAGCTCCGCGCGGAAGTCCATCGCGTAGAGGTCCGACACCGTGTACGGCCGACCGGCGTCGGCAAGGCCGCCGAGGAACGCGTCGAGCACCTCGCGCGTGAAGCTCCGCTCACTGGGGTGCGCGTACACGACGTGTACGGGGCCGGTCACGCGTCCGCCTCGAGCTCGAGCTCAGGTCGTCTGCGCAAGCCCGGCGAGGCATGCGGCTCCGTCAGGAGTCGCTCTGCGGGGTGCGACGTCATGCGCCACACCCTGGCAGTGCCCCGCCGGGACCTCCAACGAATAAAGGAGCGGCCGGTCAGCCCTCGTCCGGCGTCAGGCGCAGCGAGATGCTGTTGATGCAGTACCGCTGGTCCGTCGGGGTCGGGTAGCCCTCGCCCTCGAAGACGTGGCCCAGGTGCGAGCCGCAGCGCGCGCAGCGGACTTCGGTGCGCGTCATCCCGTGCGAGCGGTCCTCGATCAGCTCGACCGCCTCGCTCTCCTTCGGGTCGTAGAAGGACGGCCAGCCGCAGTGCGACTCGAACTTCTCCGTCGACGTGAACAGCTCGGAGCCGCACGCCCGGCAGGAGTAGACGCCCTTCGTCTTCGTGTCCGTGTACTCACCCCGGAACGCGGGCTCGGTGCCCGCCTGGCGCAGGACCTGGTACTCCTGCGGGGTCAGCTCCGCGCGCCACTGCTCGTCCGGCTTCTCGACCTCGTACGACGCCATCACATGCTCCTCAGCTCGACAGGCGGGCGAGGATCTCCGGACCGAGGTCCGTGACGTCGCCCGCGCCCATCGTCAGAACGAGATCACCCGGCCTGGCCATTCCCGCCACGACGTCCGGGACCGTGCCCTTGTCGTGGACCGCCGTCACGTCCGCGCCGGCCGCGCGGGCCGCCGCGATGATCAGCTCGCTGGTGATGCCCGGGATCGGGTCCTCGCGGGCCGGGTAGATGTCCAGGACCACGGAGGCGTCGGCGAGGCCCAGGGCGTCGCCCATCTCCTTGCCGAGCTCCTGCGTGCGGGAGAAGAGGTGGGGCTGGAAGACCACCAGGAGGCGCGCGGCCCCGGCGGCGCCGCGCATGGCCTCCAGGTCGGCGGTCATCTCGGTGGGGTGGTGCGCGTACGAGTCGATGACCTGCACACCGGCGGCCTCGCCCTTGAGCTGGAGGCGGCGGCCGACTCCGGTGTACGCGGTGAGGGCCTGGGCCAGCTCCGCCGGGTCGATGCCCACGCGGGAGCCGGCGGCGAGGGCCGCGGCCGCGTTGTGCGCGTAGTGACGGCCGGGGACGGAGACGGTGAAGGTGTGCTCGACGCCGTCGAGGAGGACGACGACCTCGCTGGTCATGCCCTTCGGGGTGATCGAGAGGATCCGGGCGTCGGAGTCCGCGGACTCGCCGACGGTGAGGATCCGGAGGTCCTGCCGGCCCGCGACGCGGCGCGCCAGCTCGCGCGCGCCCGCGTGCTCGCCGACGACGAGGGTGCCGCCGGGGCGGATCTTGGCGCTGAAGGCCTCGAAGGACTCGTAGATCTCGTCCATGGAGGCGTAGTTCGCGTGGTGGTCCAGCTCGACGTTGAGAACGATCGCGACCTCGGGGTCGTACTTCTGGAAGCTCCGGTCGCTCTCGTCCGCCTCGGCCACGAAGACCTGACCGTCGCCGTGGCGGGCGTTGGTGCCCGGGCCCGCGAGGTCGCCGCCGATGGCGTACGAGGGGTCGAGACCGAGCTCGGTGAGCGCGACGGCCAGCATCGACGTGGTCGTGGTCTTGCCGTGCGTACCGGCGACGGCGATTGCGCGCAGGCCGTCCATGAGGGAGGCGAGCGCGTCGGAGCGGTGGACGACCGGGATGCCCAGCTCGGCGGCGCGGGCCAGCTCGGGGTTGTCGGCGCGGATGGCGCTGGAGACGACGACGGCGGAGGCGTCGTCCGCGAGGTGGCCGGCGGCGTGCCCGATGTGCACCGTGACCCCGAGCGCGCGCAGTGCCTCGGCGGTCGCGGACTCCTTCGCGTCGCTGCCGGCCACCTTCGCTCCGCGCTGGGCGAGGATCTTCGCGATGCCCGACATTCCGGCACCGCCGATGCCGATGAAGTGCGGCCGTTCCATGGCGGTAGGGATGGCGGGTGCCATGAGTGTTCTCCCCGGGGGACGACGTACAGGAGGTCCCCAGCCTAGTGGCTCCCTGTGACAGCCCCTGGCTGACGGCCCCCGGGGCGCGCCCGCGCCCTACGCGGCGGCCGCCCCGCGCGGGGCGGGGCGGCCACGGCACGCCTCCTACCCCTCCGCGTTCTCCGCCTCGCTGTGCGCGAACAGCTTCAGGACCGGTACGCCGACCTTGTGACGGGCCCGTGACGCCCAGTCGCGGTGGAAGAACTCCTCCACATAGTGCGGGGCCGTCAGCACGATGACCTCGTCCGCCTCGGACTCCTCGACCACGGACTTCATCTTGTCCAGGGGGTGGTCCTCGACCACCTGTCCGACCGCCTCGCAGCCGGCGTTCCGCAGCCCCTGGAGGGAGTACTCCAGGGCCTGCTCGGCGGGGACACGGGCCGCCTTGCCCTCCGGCTCCTCACCCTCGCGGGTCGCTTCCTTCAGTTCGCCCATGGCGACGTCGTCGATGGCGCGCAGCAGTACATCGGCCTGGTCACCACGGGGCTGCATCAGAACGATGAAGGACACTTCCTCGTCGCCGTGCAGGGTGGTGACGAATTCCACGTCGACGGACGTGAGGGGCTTCTCGATCATCAGAACGCTTGTGAACACCTCAGGAGCCCTTCTGCGGAAACCATCCTTCCCCGTGCCCGCACGGGGTCTACGGGGGTAAGTGTGCCCAGCGGAAGCTAACCGGAACGACAAATTCCGCCGATTGTCAGATCCGACGGTAGCGGGTGAAAAGGAACCCGGCCTCTTCCAGCACGGACGCCACGTGGAACCGCCGCGGGACGGCCACGGACGGGCCTCCGGCGATGCGCTGCGCACTGCCCGCCGTCATGGTCGGCGAGACCGTCAGGCACATCTCGTCGAGGACCCCGGCCGCCACGAACTGGCCCAGGAGCCGGGGGCCGCCCTCGGTCAGCTGGCGCCGGAGCCCCCGCTCGGCGAGCGCCGCCACCGCGCGGCCCGGCTCGACGCCGGTCCCGTCGCCCGCGATCACCACCTCCGCCCCGGCCGCCCGGGCCTCGGCGACGCGGTCGGCGGGCGCCCCGGCGCCGGTCAGGACGAGGGTCGGGACCAGGGGCTCGGTGAAGAGCGGCAGCGTGAAGTCGAGGTCAAGGGAGGCGCTGACCACGGCGATCACCGGCGCGACCCCCTGCCCGGCGGCCGCCCGGCGGGCCGCGAAGGCCTCACGCGCGCGTGCCGGGCGATACCCCTCCTGGCGCACGGTCTGCGCGCCGACGACGATCACGTCGGCGAGGCCGCGCAGGGTGCCGAAGATCCGCATGTCGCTGTCGGAGGAGAGCGGCTGGGACCGGCCGTCGTGCTGCCCGGCGCCGTCGAGCGAGGAGACCATGTTGGCGCGCAGCCAGCTCTCGCCGGGGGCGAGGTCCGGGTACGCGTAGGCATCGGCGAGCTCGTCGAGGGACCACTCCCGGTCACGGAGAGCGTCCGGGCCGATGGCCTCCGTGCCGACGGCAGTGCGGCCGCCGTCGCGGCCCGCGGCGTCAGGCCCGGACCCCTCCTTGCCCAAGACGTCGACCGCCGTCGGGGCCGTCGTGGCTGTCATGTCCGTCACAGGGAACAGGCGTCGCATCCTCGCAGTCTGACACGGCGCTTAGAGTGGGGAACTGTGTCGACCCGTGCCTCCCACGCCCCCCGCGCCATGACCGAAGCGGCTTCCACCGAAGCGGCTCCGGCCTCCCTCTGCGCCCGGGAGCCCCATGTCCCCGCCGACCGCCTCGTCGCGGAGATGGTGCCGCCGCCGCGGTTCGACTCGGTCCGCTTCGACACGTACATCCCGGACCCGAACCAGCCCAGCCAGACCGACGCGGTCAAGGTCCTCAGCTCCTTCGCCGAGGGGCTCGGCGGCGCCCACGCCACCGGCGCGGGCAAGCGGCCGGCCCTCAGCCGCTGGTTCGCGAAGAAGCCGGCCGCCCCCATCGGGCCGCGCGGTGTCTACCTCGACGGCGGGTACGGCGTCGGCAAGACCCACCTGCTCGCCTCCCTCTGGCACGCGACGCCCGCCGAGCCCGGGCTCAAGGCCTTCGGCACCTTCGTGGAGCTGACGAACCTGGTCGGCGCGCTCGGCTTCCAGCAGACCGTGAAGACCCTGAGCGGCCACCGGCTCCTCTGCATCGACGAATTCGAACTGGACGACCCGGGCGACACCGTCCTCGTCTCCTCCCTGCTCAGCCGCCTGGTCGAGGCGGGCGTGGCGCTCGCCGCCACCTCCAACACGCTGCCGGGCAAGCTGGGCGAGGGCCGGTTCGCCGCCGCCGACTTCCTCCGCGAGATCCAGGGCCTCTCCGCGCACTTCCGTCCGCTCCGGATAGACGGCGAGGACTACCGCCACCGCGGGCTGCCCGAGGCGCCGGCGCCGTACTCCGACGAACAGGTGACGAAGGCCGCGTACGCGACCCCCGGCGCCTCGCTCGACGACTTCCCGCACCTGCTCGACCACCTGGCCAAGGTCCACCCCAGCCGGTACGGCGCGCTCACCGACGACCTGGCGGCGGTCTGCCTCACGGACGTGCAGGCGGTCCCGGACCAGTCGACCGCGCTGCGGCTCGTCGTCCTCGCCGACCGGCTCTACGACCGTGAGGTCCCGGTCCTCGCCTCCGGGCTCCCCTTCGACCGGCTCTTCAGCGAGGAGATGCTGAACGGCGGGTACCGCAAGAAGTACTTCCGGGCGATCTCCCGGCTCACCGCGCTCGCTCGCGACGCGAAGGGCTTGGTCGAGCAGTAGGTTGGGGGCCATACCCGATCGAAAGGGATTCATCATGGCCGCAACCCGTACCGCCCACACCGTCTGGCAGGGTGACCTCCTCAAGGGCAACGGCGTCGTCACCCTCGACTCCTCCGGTCTCGGCTCGTACGACGTCTCCTGGCCGGCCCGCACCGAGGAGCCGAACGGCAAGACCAGCCCGGAGGAGCTGATCGCCGCCGCCCACTCGTCCTGCTACTCGATGGCGTTCTCCAACATCCTGGCCAAGAACGACACTCCGCCGACCCGCCTGGAGACCAAGGCCGACGTCACCTTCGTGCCGGGCAAGGGCATCACGGGCAGCCACATCACCGTGCGCGGCGAGGTGCCGGGCCTGGACAAGGACAAGTTCCTCGAACTGGCCGAGGACGCGAAGAAGAACTGCCCGGTCAGCCAGGCGCTCACGGGTACGACGATCACCCTGACCGCCGAACTGGTCTGATCCGTAACGCTTCTGACGCCTTATGAGGCCGTGAGGCCCGCATGGGTTCACGTGTCACCAGACCACGTGGTACACACATGCGGGTCACACGAAACACGCCACGCGAGTACGCCACCGACGTACGCCCGCCACACGCGTACGTACGTCACACGTGCCCGCCACACCTCTCTGTCCGCCAACAGAAGTGGGTTGCCTCAGCATGTCCGCGACACGACGTCAGATCCTCTCCCGCACCGGCGCCTCCGTCGCCGGTATCGCCTTCTCGGGCGCCCTCGGCGAGCTCTTCGCCGGTACGGCCGCCGCCCGGGGCCACGCCGGCTACGGCCCCCTCATCCCGGACCCCGCCGGTCTCCTCGACCTCCCCAAGGGATTCCGCTACACGGTCCTCTCCCGCCAGGGCGACCCCCTCCGCTCCGGCGAGGGCCCCGTCCCCAGCAACTTCGACGGCATGGGCGCCTTCCCCGGCCGCCGGGGCCGCGTCCATCTGGTCCGCAACCACGAGAACCGGGTCACCGGCAAGATCGGCGTCCCGACGGTCGAGGGCCTGACGTACGACCCGGCCGCGAAGGGCGGCTGTACGGCGCTCACACTCGACGGGCGCGGCAACGTCCTCGACGAGCGGGTCGCGATCGCCGGCACCGCCGTCAACTGCGCGGGCGGCCCGACCCCTTGGGGCACCTGGCTCACCTGCGAGGAGACCGAGGACAGGGCCGGGACCAACGGCTACACCAAGGACCACGGCTTCATCTTCGAGGTGGACGGCGCCGACCCGCGCCGCACCGGAGCCGTGCCGCTCACGGCCATGGGCCGGTTCGCACACGAGGCGATCGCCGTCGATCCGCGCAGCGGGATCGTGTACGAGACGGAGGACGCGTTCGAGAAGCCCTTCGGGCTCTTCTACCGCTTCCTGCCCGAGAAGCCGCTGGGCGGCCACGGTTCGCTGCGCGCGGGCGGGGCGCTGGAGGCCATGCGGGTGCCGGGTGTGCCCGACCTCTCGGTGATCCAGGAGACCGGGGCGAGCTTCGACGGGGTCGAGTGGGTTCCCGTACCGGACCCGCAGGCGGCCGAGACGCCCATCAGGCTCCAGGACTTCGGGCCGCGGGGCATCACGCACGCGCAGAAGCTGGAGGGCTGCTACTGGGGCGACCGGTCCGTCTACTTCGTCTCGTCCTTCGCCCGGACCGCCGACGGTTCGGGCGCGACGCACTTCGGCCAGGTGTGGCGGTACGACCCGCAGCGGCGCCGGCTGACCCTCGTCGTCGTCTTCGGCCCGAGCACGGACATCCAGCTCCCCGGCGAGTCGCCGGACAACATCTGCCTCGCCCCGAGCGGCGGCCTGATGGTCTGCGAGGACGGCGAGGGGGCGCAGCACGTGTACGGCCTGACCCGGAAGGGCGAGGTGTACGCGGTGGCCCGCGGGGCCCAGAACATCGGCACGCCACAGGCCCCGGAGTGGGGCGAGTTCGCGGGGGTCACGTTCTCCCCGGACGGCACGACCATGTACGTCAACTGCTATACGCCGGGGACGACGTTCGCCGTGCGGGGTCCTTGGTGCTGACGTCGCCCACCTAGCCGCCGCCGACGCCCGGTCGCGCGCCCGCGCTTTCCGTCGCAGGATCGGGGGAAGGCGCGGGCCGGGCGGACGGATCGACGGACGGGAAGGGTCGGCGAGGTGGCCAAGAAGGACAAGGACAAGCAGAAGCAGGACAAGCGCGGGAAGCAAGAGCAGAACGAGAAGCGCGAGAAGAACGCGACGAGCGCGAAGAGCGAGAAGGCACAGCGTGACGGCCGGCGGAAGCGGGAGCCGGTCCTCCGGGACGTCCTGCGCCTGCCCGTGGGCAAGCCGGTCGACCTGTCCGCGTACTCCGCCTCGGAGATCCCGGCCGGCCCACCGGACAAGGTGGCAGGCATCGCGGCGACGGCCCTGCTCGGCCCCGACCTCGCCGACCTCCAGGAGCGCCTGTACGCGGCGAGCACGGCCGGCGACCGGCGCCGGTTGCTGCTCGTCCTCCAGGGCATGGACACCAGCGGCAAGGGCGGCACGGTCAAGCACGTCATCGGGTTCTTCAACCCGTCCGGCTGCCGGATCCGCGCCTTCAAGGCCCCGACCGCCGAGGAGCGCGGCCACCCGTTCCTCTGGCGGATCGCCCGGGC
Source organism: Streptomyces sp. NPDC001927 (assembly GCF_053594455.1). NCBI lineage: Bacteria > Bacillati > Actinomycetota > Actinomycetes > Kitasatosporales > Streptomycetaceae > Streptomyces > Streptomyces sp. NPDC001927. The sequence goes on from NZ_JBSFEN010000001.1 coordinate 751,085, forward strand.
GCTGCCGGTGCCGGGCGAGATCGGCATCTTCGACCGCTCGCACTACGAGGACGTCCTCATCGCCCGCGTCCGCGAACTGGTACCCCGCCGCGATCTCGGCCGCCGCTACGGCCAGATCAACCGCTGGGAGGAGTCGCTGACCGACGACGGCGTGACGATCGTCAAGGTCTTCCTGCACGTCTCGTACGAGGAACAGCGCGCCCGTCTCCTGGAGCGCCTGGACAACCCGGAGAAGCACTGGAAGTTCAACGCGGGCGACATCGAGGAGCGGGCGCTGTGGCCCGCGTACCAGGAGGCGTACGAACTCGCGCTCGAACGGTGCTCGACGGAGGAGTCGCCCTGGTATCTGATCCCGGCGGACCGCAAGTGGTACCGCAACTGGGCGATCAGCAAGCTCCTCCTGGAACACCTCACCGCCCTGGACCCGCAGTACCCGCCGGGCGACTTCGACGTGGCGGAGTGCCGGAAGCGGCTGCTCGCGACCTGATCGGTTAGTTTCCGTGCGTGACCATTTCTGTACGAAAACTGTCGGCGCTTGCTCTGCTGGGTGCCGTACTCGTCGGCTGCGGCGGGGGCGCGGCCGACACGGCGACGGGGCCTGAAAGACCGTCCGCCAAGCAGTCGAGCCCCACGAAGTCGAGCCCCACCCCGTCGAACCCCAAGCCGGTCGCCGGCGCCAGCGCGGGCGCCAGTGCCGGTGCCGCGCCCGGACCGGCCGTCGTCCACAAGGCGCCGCCGACGATGGCGCCCGGGCCCGGCGGGCTCACCCCGGTCTTCGAGCGGGCCCGCAAGGGGGGCGACAAGGTCGTCGCCCTCACCTTCGACGCCGACATGACGGCCGACCAGGGGCGTCGGGCCGCGAGCGGCGAGCGGTTCGACAACCCGGCGCTGATCGAGACCCTGCGGCGGCTGAAGGTCGACTCGACCGTCTTCATGACGGGCCGGTGGGCCGAGGAGTACCCGGACCAGGCGCGGTCCATCGGCACCGACCCCCGCTTCGAGATCGCCAACCACTCGTACAGCCACTACGCCTTCGCCTCGCCCTGCTACGGACTGCCGACGGTCGGGAAGCAGGACATGGCCGCCGATGTGAAGCGGGCCTTCGAGGCGTTCCGGAAGGCGGGGGCGCGCAATGTCGTGCCGTACTTCCGGTTCCCCGGCGGCTGCTACGACGACGGGGCGCTGCGCGCGCTGGCGCCCGCGAAGGTCACGGCGGTGCAGTGGGACGTCGTCAGCGGCGACGCCTTCGCCAAGGACGGTGACGCGGTCGCCGAGCAGGTGCTCGACGGGGTGAAGCCCGGCTCGCTCGTGGTCATGCACTGCACGCGCAGCGCCGCGCCCGTCACCGAGCAGGCGATCCGGAAGATCGTGCCCGAACTGCGGGCGAGGGGCTACCGCTTCGTGAAGGTCTCGGAGCTGATGGCCGGCCGCTCAGGCACTTCCTAGCCGGAGCAGGCGGAGCGCTGGGCCTCCTGCCACTCGCAGACCGGGCAGAGCGTGATCCCCTTGGCCGACTCGGGGTACTCGGTCGGCTTCCGGCACAGCACGCACTCGGCGTACGGCGGCCCTTCCGCCGCCGTACGGCCGGTCGCCGCCGCCCCTGCCGCTTCCGCCCGTACGGGTTCGCAGTACGCGCCCGAGCCCGAGTCCACGTCCGAGTCCATGGCGTCGAGGGTACTCACTCCCGCCAGGCCGTGGCCCTGACGCTGACCGCCACCGCGACGGCGGCGAGGAGCAGGGCGCCCGGGAGGGCGGCCCACGGGAGCGTGACCGTCGCGGCACGCGCGCCGGTGACCAGGCCCGTCACGGCGTGCTTCGCCGGGGAGCCGGTCGTCACCAGGGCGAGCAGCGAGCCCAGGACCAGCGCCGCGAGGGACCAGCCCCGGGAGCGCACCAGCGGCCGGCCGGTGAGGGCGCCCACGGCGGCGCCGGTCAGGACACAGGTGGTCGTGGCGAGGAGCCCCGCAGTCACGGCCCGCGCCGCACCGACGCCCCGCAGGTCGGCGACCGCCGTCACGCCGAGCACCGCGACCGCCCCGAGCGGGGCCGCGCAGGCGACGGCCGCCAGGAGCGCCGCCACGTGCGCCCGCTGCCGCCCGGCCGCGGCGGCCACCACGTTCCGCGCGGCGGCGGGCTCCTGACCGAGGCAGATCCGTACCAGCCAGGCCGTGACGGGGAGCAGCGCGGCGGCCGCGTAGCCGAGGGAGCCGAGCACGGGCTCCCCGCCGCGCACGCCGACGGCGAGGAGGACCGCGTAGAGGAGCAGCGGTGCGAGCCAGCGCTGGGAGCGCAGCAGCAGGTCGGTCTGGTAGCGCAGCAGTGCGGTCGTCATGTCCGGGCGCCTTCGGTGCTCAGCTCGTGGATGTGCCAGGAGGCGTCGAGCAGCGCCCGGAGCAGCGCGTCGGAGTGCGCGGCGTCGACCGCGTACGCCGTCGTCGCCGTGCCGTCGGGGCGCGGCCCCGGCTCGCGGGAGGGTGCCCCGGGCAGCCCGTCGGGGAGCGGGCGGCCGCCGGAGGCGACGATCCGGGCGCGGGGCGGCGGTACGACGGGACTCCACTCGGCGGCGCCCGCGGAAGCCCTCGCCCGTACCCGGCCCGCCTCCACCTCGTACACCGCGTCGGCCTCCCCCGCGAGGCGGCGCGGGTCGTGGTCGACGAAGACCGCCGTGCCGCCGGCCGCGACCCGCTCGCGGACCGCGCGGTCGAGTTCGTGCCGCGCGGCCGTGTCCAGGCCGGTCCACGCCTCGTCCAGGACGATCAGCGCCGGGTCCGCGAGGAGGGCCTGGGCGACGGCGACCTTCTGGCTGCTGCCCTTGGAGAGTTCGGCGAGCGGCGCGTCCGCGAAGGCGCCCGCGCCGAAGCGCTCCAGCCACGCCCGTGCCCGCTCGGCCGCCTCGGTCCGGCCGAGCCCCTGGACGCGTCCGAGGTGCGTCAGGTAGCGGGTCGCCGTGAACGGCAGGGCGACCGGGAAGCGCTCCGGCACGTACGACGTGCGCGGCGGCCGGCCGGTGATCCGGCCCTCCGTCGGCGCGTCGACGCCCGCGACGACCCGCAGCAGCGTCGACTTGCCGCTGCCGTTGGCGCCGGTGAACCGGACGAGGGCGCCGGCGGGCAGGACGAGGTCGACCTCGCGCAGCACCCACGGCCCGCGCGGGCCGTAGCGGCGCCCCACCCGTTCCAGGTTCAGTTGGAGGCCTTCTGCGGGGTGGCCTCGCTCGGGCGGACGATGACGAAGCCCTGGCCGTCGAGGCGGAGCTGGACGGCCTCGCCCGAGCCGCCGCGGATCATCGAGCCGATGGACTGCGAGCGGTGGAGCGAGGTCTGGAGCTGCTCGCTCCAGCCGACGACGGCGTCGGTGTCGACGCAGACCGGGGACTGCGGGGTGACCGGGATGACGATCGGGGTGCCCTCGCAGGCCAGGGCGATCTTTCCCTGACCGGTGAAGACGCTGTTGAAGAGGCCGCCGCCGGTCATGCCGGCGCCCTTCACCGTCCTGATCTCGTACGAGAGCGTGGCGTCGAAGCAGAGCACGTTCCGGCCGTTGACGGTGAGCGCGTCGTTGGGCTCTATCTCGACGATGAAACAGTTCTGCGCCTCCTGCGCGAACCAGGCCTCGCCCTGGCCGCGCACGGCCATCAGCGCGAGGCCCTCGCCCGTCACGGCGCGCTTGAGCATGCCGCCGATGCCCTGGCCCTTGCGCTCGAACTGCAGGTCGCCGCGGAAGGCGATCATCGATCCCTGACGGGCGTGCATCTCTCCGTTGACGACGTACTTCACGCACTTGGCGTTCTGCAGGCTCATGCCCGGCAACGCGGCGGTCTCGGCAAGGTGTTCGGCGGAAAAAAGATCACTCTTCATGAAAGGCATCCTGTCGCGGAACCGACCAATCCGACAAGAAACACCTGTGCGAGCAGTGGCAAACTGGCCGGGTGAGCAGCAACGAGACCGAAATCCACACCGCCGTCCCCACCGCCGTCCCCACCGAAGTGCACACCGATGTGCCCGCCGATGTCCGCGACGAGAAACCGCAGTTCGTCCTGCCCCTCGTCGTACGGATCGAGCGGGCCGAGCCCCCGGCGCGTACCGACGCGCTGGAGACAGCCGCCCGCGCCGTCCTGGAGATCCTCGCCGACGAGCGCTCCACGGGCGACGGCGAGTGGGCACGGGCGATGACGGACTGGCAGGACGCCCGGATCCGCAAGGTCGTGCGCCGGGCGCGCGGCGCGGAGTGGCGGCGGGCCGGGGAGCTCCCGGGGATCACGGTCACGGGCGAGTCCGCGGAGGTACGGGTGTTCCCGCCGATCCCGCTGGACGGCTGGCCCAAGGAGCTGGCGAAGCTCCAGGTGTCCGGCACGGACCTGGAGGACCCGACGGCCCCCGGCGCGGCCCGCCCCGACGCGCCGACGCTCTGGCTCAACCCGCACCTGGACATGTCCGCGGGCAAGACGATGGCCCAGGCGGGGCACGCCGCGCAGCTGCTGTGGTGGGAGCTGTCGGACACGGACCGCAAGTCCTGGCGCGAGGCCGGCTTCCCGCTCTCCGTCCGTCCGGCCACGCCGGAGCACTGGGCGGAACTGACGGCGAGCGCTCTGCCAGTGGTCCGCGACGCGGGCTTCACCGAGATCGCCCCCGGACCGACCTTCGTCTCCGAGGGAAGCGACCGGTTCGGCTCCCATGTGCGCCTGGGGCAGCGGTGACCGTTGTACGTCTGGGGCAGGGATGACCGTCCGGCTCGCGCCCGTTCGTGCCCGTTCGTGCCCGCTCGTGGCCGAGTTCTCCGGCTTCGGTCCGGTCGGCGACTGAACACGGCCGCCCTGTCGCACGTATCTCCCGATACCGCCAAGTGGGTTGTACGACCGTCTGGTTGGCGGTTCAGTCTGCGGTGAACGGCACCGGTGACCCGCACCGGCGCGGAGAACGTACGGGAGACACCTTGTCGCTACGCGTCAACGGCACGGCCCTCATCATCGCGGCGCTCGTCGCCACGATCGGCGCGCTCGCCTTCCCCGTCTGGTCCTACGCCGACCGTTCGGGCACCGGTCAGGCGAACCTGAACGCTTCGAGCGTGCCCACGCCGTGGGGGCCGCTGTCCGCCACGGACCGGGACTTCCTGGTGAAGGTACGGCTCGCCGGGCTTTGGGAGCTCCCGGCCGGCCAGCAGGCCGTCGAGCGCGCGCCGAGCCGGGCGATCGTGGAGTGCGGCGACCATCTCGTCGTCGGCCACACGGACCTGGACCGGCGGGCCAGGACCGTGGCGGCGAGGCTGGGCGTGGAGCTGCCGAACCAGCCGACCGAACAGCAGCAGGGGTGGTTGCGGGAGCTGACGGCGGCGAGCGGGGAGGAGTACGAGCGGAAGTTCGCGAACCTGCTGCGCAACGCGCACGGCAAGGTGTTCGCGCTGGTCGCCGAGGTCCGGCACACGACCCGCAACTCGCTGATACGGCAGCTGGCCAGTGACGCGAACCAGACCGTGCTCGACCACATCACCATGCTGGAGGCGACCGGGATGGTCGACTTCGACGCGCTGGCGAACGAGGCGGCGGGCCGGAAGACGGCGCCGCCGACCGGGCCGCCGGTGGTTCCGTCGCCGTTGACGCCCTCGCCGGTGCGGCCGACGGGGACGGACCAGTCGTTCACGTCGCGCCCGGTGCCGGACGCGGGGATCGTGACGCCGCACTCGATGCCGTAGGCCGAAATCGTGACGCCGCACTCGATGTCGTAGCGGCCGAAACGGGCCGAGACACCCCTTAGTACCTCCGGAACCTCAAATCAACCTCTGAACGTCCCCCTGACTGGATTCGAACGGGTTGTTCCGGGCCATCAGGTGAGGGACCGAAGGAGGGGGACATGACGGAACTCGGAGTCGGAATCGGGTGGCGGCCGGAGATCGCGGGCGCGGTGGAGGCGCTGCCGGGCGTCGACTGGGTGGAGGTCGTCGCGGAGAACGTGTGCGCGGGCCATCTGCCGGACGCGCTGGCGCGGCTGCGCGAGCGTGGGGTCACGGTCGTCCCGCACGGGGTCTCCCTGGGGCTCGGCGGCGCCGACCGGCCGGACCCGGCGCGGCTCGCGGAGCTGGCGGCGACGGCGACCGCGCTGGGCGCCCCGCTGGTGACGGAGCACATCGCGTTCGTCCGCGCCGGGGGCGCCCTCACGGCGACCCCGGTTCTCGAAGCGGGCCATCTGCTGCCCGTGCCGCGCACCTGGGACGCCCTGGACGTGCTCTGCGAGAACGTCCGGATCGCCCAGGACGCGCTGCCCGTGCCGCTGGCGCTGGAGAACATCGCGGCGCTGATCGCCTGGCCCGGCGAGGAGCTGACCGAGGGCCAGTTCCTGGCCGAGCTGGTGGAGCGTACGGGGGTACGGCTCCTGATCGACGTCGCCAACCTGCACACGAACCACGTCAACCGGGGCGAGTCCCCGGCGAAGGCGCTCTCCGAGCTGCCGGTCGAGGCGATCGCGTACGTCCACGTGGCGGGCGGTCTCGCCCGCGACGGCGTGTGGCACGACACCCACGCCCACCCGGTCCCGGAGCCCGTCCTGGACATCCTGTCGGACCTGGCCTCCCGGGTCTCCCCGCCGGGCGTCCTGCTTGAGCGGGACGACAACTTCCCGCCGGCGGAGGAGCTGGCCGCGGAACTGACGACGATCAGGGGCCGCCTGCGGGACGCCGCCACGCGGCCCGCCACAGCCCGGGCGGCCACGGCCCGCGTCGCCGACCCCGCACCCCTGATCGGCGCGGGCGCCCGCGTCTCGGGCGGCCCGATGCCGCAGTCCCTGCATACGGCCGAGGAAGCCGAGCAGCCCGCTGACACCGCAGCGGACACCCGCGCGCCCCGGCCGACCCCGAACCCGGCCGCGCGGCAGAGCGTGGCCGTCGCGCAGGCCTCCTTGCTGTCCGCGCTCGTCGCCGGGGCGCCCGTGCCCGAGGGGTTCGACTCGCGGCGGATCGGGGTGCAGAGCCGCGCCCTCGTCGGGAAGCGGACGGACGTGATCGCCAAGATCGCGCCCGAGCTGCCCGAGATCCTCGGCGACGGCTACCGCCCCGCGTTCCGCGCGTACGCCCGGACCCGCCCGATGTCCAGCGGCTACCGCCGCGACGCCCTCGACTTCGTCGCGCACCTGCTCGTCGCGGGACGCCCCGAGGACCCCGACGCCCGGCGTCGGCTGACCCGCTGGTGGCAGGACCGCGCCGGCGCCCGCCCGCCCCGACCGGCCGGCCGGATCGCCCGCGCGGCCCGTGCCGCCCGCACCGCACTCGTACGGAGGTGACGTCCCCATGAACCTGTTCGCCCTGCTCGTCTGGGCCGCCGTGCTCACCGGCTCCGCCCTGCTGATCGTCCACCTCCGCGCCGCCCGCGCCGACCGCGGCGGCTTCGTCCACGACCTCAGCGAGGCCGCGTTCCTCATCGGCGGCCCGCCCCGGGTCGTCGACAGCGCGCTCGCCGCCCTGCACTCCGACGGCCGGATCGCCGTCGGAGGCCCCGGCATCGTCGTGCCGCGCCCCGGCGCGGCCCCCCGCAGCCATGTCGAGCGGGCGGTCCTCCAGGAGCTGGCCGCCGCCCCGCACGCGGCCCTGCACGACCTGCGCCTCGCCGTGATGCGCGGCCCCGCCGTCCAGGAGATCGGCGACGCCCTCGCGGCGCGCGGCCTGATGGTGGACCCCGAGGTCCGCCGCACCGGCCGGCGCTGGTGCCTCGCCCTCGCCCTCGTGTCCTTCTTCATGTTCATCCCCGCGATCGTCGTGACCGTGGCCGTCGACCTCGACGGGTTCCAGGTTCCGTTCGTCTTCAAGGTGGGGCCCGTCCTCTTCGCCGGCTTCATCACCGGCCTCGTCTGCGGGGCCTACAACGCCGGCCGCACCACCCGGGGCGGCCGCCGGGCGGCCACCGCGTACCAGCGCGACCACGTCTACGCACCCGACGCCGGGCACCAGGTCGCGCTGCGCGGACTGCGCGCCGTTCCGCACGAGGAGCTGCGCACCCAGCTGATCGCGGCCGCCCGGATGCCCAGGGTCGCCCACGCCTCCTCCTCTTCCTCCTCGTCCGCCTCGGACGTCGCCCTGCTCGCGAGCCTGCACTGGTGCGCGGGTACACCGGGCAACGCGGGCCCGTGCGGCGGTGCTTCGGGAGGTACGGGTGGCGGAGGCGGCGGTACGGACAGCGGCTTCGGGGGCGGCGGGTGTTCCGCCAGCGCCTGCTCCGGAGGATCCAGTGGATCCTCTGGATCCGGCGGCGGGGGCAGCTCCTGCTCCAGCGGGTCCAGCAGCGGCGGCAGTTCGTGCTCCAGCAGCAGCAGTAGTTCCAGCTGCGGCGGCGGCTCCAGCGGCTGATCGGGTCGTTTCCGCCGACACGCCCCGGCGGTCCTTTACACGGCGGCCGGGGGCTCCAACGATCCTGCCGTGAAAGCCCTCGCGCTGACCGGAACCGTCGGGTCGTTGACGGCCGCGCTGCTGTCCACCCTCACCGCCACACCCGCCCCCGTACGGGACGCGCCGCCCGCCGAGTCGGGCGGCGTGCTCGCCGCCGCCCGTCGCGCGGCCGCCGAAGGCATCGCCTTCGGCGACTGCCCGGCGGTCGAGAAGCTCCCGCCGTCGGTCCGGTGCGGCACCCTGCTGGTCCCCCTCGACTACGCGGACCCCGACGGCACCCGGATCCCGCTCACGGTCAGCCGGATCAAGGCCTCGGGACCGGCCACCGACCGGCAGGGCGCACTCCTCTACAACCCGGGCGGCCCCGGCGCGTCGTCCACGTACTTCCCCATGGTCGCCGAACTCCCCGCCTGGAAGCGGATCGCCGCCGCGTACGACCTCGTCGGCTACGCCCCGCGCGGCGTGGGCCGCTCGGCGCCCGTGTCCTGCCAGGACCCCGCCGACCGCTCCACGGGCCCCACCCCGGCACCGACCCAGCCGTCCGAGGTCTTCAAGCAGGAGCGGATCGCCCGCGCGAAGACGTACGCGCGGGGCTGCGCGACCCGCACCGGCGAGGCGCTGCGGCACTACCACTCGCTGAACAACGCCCGCGACCTGGAGCTGCTGCGCGCCGCGCTCGGCGAGCCGAAACTGACGTACATGGGCGCCTCCTACGGCACGTACTTCGGCGCGCTCTACGCCACGCTCTTCCCGCACCGGGTGCGCCGGATGGTCTTCGACGCGCCCGTCCACCCCGCGCCGCGCCAGATCTGGTACCTCAACAACCTCGACCAGTCACGGGCGTTCGAGCGCCGCTGGGCCGACTTCCGCACCTGGGTCGCCAAGCACGACAAGGTGTACGGCCTCGGCTCCACGGCCCAGCAGGTGCAGGAGAGTTACGAGAAGGTCCGCGCCGAACTCGCGGCGAAACCGGCCGGTGGGCGCGTCGGCCCGGGCCAGCTGCACGGGGCGATGCTGCAGACCGGGTACCACGACGGTTACTGGCCGCTGCGCGCCACCGCGCTGGCCCGCTATCTGAAGGGCGACGCGCAGCCGCTGATCGCGCAGGCCGCGCCGAGCGAGGAGATCACGGAGGACACCGGCAACCAGGCCGCCGTCTACTCGGCCGTCGAGTGCAACGACGCGCCGTGGCCGGAGGACTTCGCCGTCTGGGACCGGGACAACACCCGGCTCGCGGCGGTCGCGCCCTTCGAGACCTGGGACAACGTCTGGTCCAACCTGCCCTGCGCGTACTGGAAGGCGCCACGCCAGAATCCGCTGGACGTGCGGACCGGTCCGGGAGTGCTGCCGCCGGTGCTGATCCTGGCCGCCGAGCGGGACGCGGCCACACCGTACGAGGGGGCACTGGAACTCCAGCGCAGGCTGGCGGGTTCGGCCCTGGTGACCGAGAAGGACGCCGGGACGCACGGCATCGGGGGCGGCGCGAACGCCTGCGTCAACGGGTACCTGGAGCGCTATCTGCTGACGGGGGCGGTGCCGGCCGCTTCCGTAGCGCAGGCCCCGGAAAAGACGCCGGTGCGGCGCGCGTCGTGCGCGCCGCACCCGGAGCCGGACCCGGTGTCGCTGGAGCGGCGGTCGGAACTCCGTCCGCCGTCTGATCTTCCGGGTCGAGGGGTGACGGCCCGGCTGGTCGCCGGGCCGTCACCGAGTCGGTAGGGCGGCCGTCAGGCCAGGCCCGCCACCAGGTCCGCCACGGAACGGCGGCGGCCGGTGTAGAAGGGAACCTCCTCGCGGACGTGCATCCGTGCCTCGGAACCGCGCAGGTGACGCATGAGGTCGACGATGCGGTGCAGCTCGTCGGCCTCGAAGGCGAGGAGCCACTCGTAGTCGCCGAGCGAGAACGAGGCGACCGTGTTGGCCCGGACGTCCGGGAAGCCGCGGGCCATCTTGCCGTGGTCCGCGAGCATCCGGCGACGGTCCTCGTCCGGCAGCAGGTACCAGTCGTAGGAGCGCACGAAGGGGTAGACGCTCACGTAGTCGCGGGGCGTCTCGTCGGCCAGGAAGGCCGGGATGTGCGACTTGTTGAACTCGGCGGGGCGGTGCAGCGCCATGTTCGACCAGACCGGCTCGAGGGCGCGGCCCAGCTTGGTGCGGCGGAAGAGGTTGTACGCCTCCTGGAGCTCGTCGCTCGTCTCGGCGTGCCACCAGATCATGACGTCCGCGTCGGCGCGCAGACCGGAGAGGTCGTACGTGCCACGGACGGTGATGTCCTTGGCGGCGAGCTGGTCGAACAGCTCCTGGACCTCGTCGGCGTAGCCGGCGCGGTCCTCGGGCAGGTTGTCGCGCAGCTTGAACACAGACCACAGGGTGTAGCGGATGACCTCGTTGAGGTCCTTCGCCTTCTTACCGGCGTTCGGGATCTTTTCGGGCGCACTCATACGCCTATTCTCGCCCGTCACGGACAGTGCCCCGCACCAGGGTGGGTGGTTTCCGACGTGGCGATGATCTCGTCCACGATTTCGTCCGCGGCGCGCCGGCCGGAGGCGACGCAGGCGGGGATGCCGACGCCCTCGTACACGGCGCCGGCCAGGCGCAGTCCGGGGACCTCGGCGACGGCGTCACGGATGCGGGCGACGCGGGCGAGATGGCCGACGGGGTACTGCGGGAGGCCGTCCGTCCAGCGGGTGACGGTGGTGGCGACGGGCCGGGCGGTGAGCCCGGTGGCGGCGGCGAGGTCCTTGAGGGAGGCCTCGACGAGGTCGGCGTCGTCGCGGTGGACCTGCTCCTCCTCGCCGTAGCGGCCGACGGAGGTCCGCAGGACGAACAGGTCGGGGGCCGCGTCGGAGACCCACTGCCACTTCTGGCTGGAGAAGGTGGACGCCTTGATGGTGTGCCCGTCGACGGGCGGCACGAGGAACCCGGAACCGGGCAGCCCGTGCACGTCCTTGCGCTGGAAGGCGAAGGTGACCAGGGCCATCGAGGCGTACTCGACCCCGGCCAGCTCCGCGGCCGCCGCGGGCGCCTCGGGCCCGAGCAGCTCGGCGGCGGCCCAGGCGGGCGCGGCGACGACGACGGCGTCGGCGCGGAACTCCCGGCCGCCGGCGACGATCCGCCACCGCTCGCCGTCCGCCGCCCGGCGCACCTCGGTGACCGGCATGAGGGTCAGGATCTCGCCGCCGGCCGCGCGGATCGCCGTGGCGACGGCCTCGGGGAGGGTGCCGATCCCGCCCTCGATGCCCGCGAAGGCGGAGCCGCCGAGACCGGTCGCGGCGCCGGCCGCGTCGGACGGGGTCGCGGCGCCCGCCCGCTGGACGGCGTGGACGGCGTCGGTGAGCGTCGGGTGGCTGCGGGCGGCGGCGAAGAGGGCGGGCACGGCGGCCCGCATGGAGATGCGGTAGGCGTCTCCGGCGTACACCCCGCCGAGCAGCGGCTCGACGAGCCGGTCGACGACCTCGTGGCCCATGCGCTCGGCGACGTACGCGCCGATGGCGATGTCCTCGCCGATCTCGGCGGGGGGCAGTTCGCTGTCGCGCCCGACCCGGCGCAGGCCCTCGTCGGAGAGCAGCTCGGCGAGGGCCGCCGCGTCGCCGGGGACGCCCATGACGTGGCCCTTGGGCATCGGGCGGAGCGTGCCCCGGCTCCAGACGGACGCCGTGGTCGTGGCGGGCGCGCAGAGCCGGTCCCCGAGTCCGACGGCGCGGGCGAGCGCGACCGCCTCGGGGCGGCGGGCGAGCAGCGACTCGGCGCCGAGGTCGACGGGGGCACCGGCGATCTCGCCGGCGAGGAGCTTGCCGCCGAGCCGGTCGCCGCCTTCGAGCACGGTCACGCGCAGGCCGGCCGAGACCAGTCTGTGGGCCGCCGCGAGACCGGCGATTCCGCCTCCGACGACAACGACATGCGCCTGTGCCCTGCTGACCGTGGTGTCCGCGTTCATGGCTCCACTCTCTCAAACCCGTTCCGAGGCCAGAACGTGACCGCTTCGCTACCGCCGGAGGGCAACCCGCGAGGCCTCCTCGCACGTCGAACCGACACCACTCACCACCATCTCAGGGGGGATCCTGTGCGAGGAGCGCGAAGAGCGGCCGTGGCGCTGCTGATGGTCTCGTTGGCGCTGACCGGCTGCGGCGCCGGCGCGTCCGACAGCGGCGCCGACGCGAAGGGGCAGAGCGCGGCGAGGCCGGCCGAGGGCGCCGCCGACCAGGGCTACGAGTCGGACGAGGCCGCGGGCAGCGGAGCCCCGGACGCGAAGAACCCCTCCGCCCCCGCCCAGGGACAACAGCAGCACATCATCCGTACCGCCGAACTGTCCGTGGAGGTCGAGGACGCGACGAAGGCGCTGGCCACCGCCCGCCGGGTCACCGAGGACGCGGGCGGTCATGTCGCCAACGAGGCGACCGAGCGGATCGACGACTCTCACGTGACCTCGCGGATCGTGCTGCGCGTCCCGCAGGCCTCGTACGAGTCGGTGCTCGGGGAGCTCGCGGGCACCGGGAAGCTGCTCTCCCGGAAGGCGGACTCCAAGGACGTCACCGAGCAGGTGGTGGACGTGGAGAGCCGGATCGCGAGCCAGCGGGCGAGCGTCGACCGGGTCCGCAAGCTGATGGACCAGGCCACGAAGCTGAGCGACGTGGTCACCCTGGAGGGCGAGCTGAGCCGCCGTCAGGCCGACCTGGAGTCGCTGCTCGCCCAGCAGGCCTCGCTGAAGGACCGTACGACCCTGGCGACGATCACCCTCGAACTCCACGAGAAGGAGACGGCGAAGCCGGCGGAGACCGAGGACCGGCCGGGCTTCCTGGACGCGCTCGCGGGCGGCTGGAACGCGCTGGTGGCTGCGGTGACCTGGATCGGGATCGTCCTGGCGGCCCTTGCACCGTGGCTGGCGGTGGCCCTCGCCGGGTATCTGGTGTGGCGGTACGGGATCCGGCGGCGGCGCGCGGCACGCCGCCCCGCGTCCGGTCCGGCGGCGGAGGAACAGCCCGCTTCCACCGACTGAACGACCGCGCCGACGTAGCGTGTTCGTATGAGCGAACGACTGGTGGTCATCGGCGGCGACGCGGCGGGCATGTCCGCCGCGTCGCAGGCACGCAGGCTCAAGGGCCCCGAGGAGCTGGAGATCGTCGCCTTCGAGCGCGGTCACTTCAGCTCGTTCTCGGCCTGTGGCATCCCGTACTGGGTCGGCGGCGACGTCGCCGAACGCGACGAGCTGATCGCGCGTACCCCGCAGGAGCACCGGGCGCGCGACATCGACCTGCGGATGCGCACGGAGATCGTCGAGATCGACGTGCCCGGGCAGCGGGTGCGCGCCCGGGACCTGGAGTCGGGCGCGGAGACGTGGACGGGCTTCGACAAGCTGGTGGTCGCGACCGGGGCGCGGCCGATGCGGCCGCCGCTGCCGGGAATCGACGCGCCGGGGGTGCACGGCGTGCAGACCCTCGACGACGGGCAGGCGCTGCTCGACTCGCTGGCCCGTACGGAGGGCAGGCGGGCGGTGGTCGTGGGCGCCGGGTACATCGGCGTGGAGATGGCCGAGGCGCTCCTGAACCGGGGTTACGAGGTGACGGTCCTCAACCGGGGCGAGCAGCCGATGGCGACGCTCGACCCGGACATGGGGCGCCTGGTCCACCAGGTGATGGACGGCCTCGGGATCACGACGGTCGGCTCCTCGCCGGTGACCAAGATCCTCACGGGCGGGGACGGCCGGGTCCGGGCGGTGGCGACGGAGCAGGCCGAGTATCCGGCGGACGTGGTGGTCCTCGGGATGGGTGTCGTACCGGAGACGCGCCTGGCGGCGGCGGCCGGGCTGCCGCTCGGGACGTACGGCGGACTGCTCACCGACCTCGCGATGCGGGTGCGGGGCCACGAGAACATCTGGGCGGGCGGTGACTGCGTCGAGGTCCTCGACCTGGTGTCGGGGCGCGAGCGGCACATCGCGCTCGGCACGCACGCCAACAAGCACGGTCAGGTGATCGGTTCGAACGTGGGCGGTGGGTACGCCACGTTCCCGGGCGTGGTGGGCACGGCCGTGTCGAAGGTGTGCGATCTGGAGATCGCGCGGACGGGGCTGCGCGAGAAGGAGGCCCGGGAGGTGGGTCTGCGGTACGTCGCGGTGACGATCGAGTCGACCAGCCGGGCGGGCTACTACCCGGGGGCCGCGCCGATGACGGTGAAGATGCTCGCGGAGCGCCGTACGGGCCGGCTGCTCGGGGTGCAGATCGTGGGCCGCGAGGGGGCCGCGAAGCGGGTGGACATCGCGGCGGTCGCGTTGACGGCCGGGATGACGGTGGAGCAGATGACGGCGCTCGACCTGGGGTACGCGCCGCCGTTCTCGCCCGTGTGGGACCCAGTGCTCATCGCGGCGCGGAAGGCGGTGGCGGCGGTTCGGGCGGCGGGCTGAACCCGATCGGAGCAGTCACCCCGGGTGACGGCTTGCGACCCTCCCGTCACCATGGGTGACTGATCGTATGATCCGACACACTCTGCGCGCGCTCTGCGCCGCCGGCCTCGTCATAGCCCCGCTCGCCCTGACCGCGACGCCCGCCCACGCGGCGACCACGTGCACGGTCAACGGCGCCACCGTCACCTCCGCGAACGTGGTGGGCACGGCCGGCGCCGACTTCATCACCTGTGCCACGGTCTCCGCGGGCGACACGGTGAACGGTCAGGGCGGCGCCGACTACATCCTCGTCACCGGCACGGTCGCCGGCACCGTCAGCGGCGGCGCCGGCCGCGACTACGTCCAGGTCGGACCGGTCGCGGCGACCGGCGCCGTGCATGGTGACGCGGACAGCGACTACGTCCGCGCGGGCGCGAACGGGGGCGCCGTCAGCGGCGGCGCCGGGTTCGACGTCTGCCAGGTGGCTTCCGGCAACGCGCCCGCCACCTGCGAGTTCTGAGCCCCGCCCGGAGCCCCTTCCCCGCACGCGGGCGGCCGTCAGACGGCCGTCCGCGTGTGCACGTACTCCACGAGACGCGTCAGGGCCTCCGGGTTCGTGGTCGGCAGCACGCCGTGGCCCAGGTTGAAGATGTGGCCCTCGAGCCCCTTGGCGGCGGCCAGGACCTCGTCCGTCTTGGCCTCGACGGCCTCCGGGGTGGAGAAGAGCACGGCCGGGTCCAGGTTGCCCTGGAGCGCCTTGCCGGGGCCGACGCGGCGGGCGGCCTCGTCGAGCGAGACCCGGTAGTCGACGCCCATGACGTCCGCGCCGGCCTCGCCCATGAGGCCGAGGAGCTCGCCGGTGCCCACACCGAAGTGGATGCGCGGAACCCCGTACGAGGCGACGGACTCCAGGACCTTCGCGGAGGCGGGCATCACGGAGCGGCGGTAGTCGGCCGGGGCGAGCGCGCCGACCCAGGAGTCGAAGAGCTGGACGGCGGAGGCGCCCGCCTCGATCTGGACCTTGAGGAAGGCCGAGGTGATCTCGGCGAGGCGGTCGAGCAGATCGGCCCACAGCTGCGGGTCGCCGTACATCAGCGCCTTGGTGTGCTCGTGGTTGCGGGAGGGGCCGCCCTCGACGAGGTAGCTCGCGAGGGTGAAAGGCGCGCCGGCGAAACCGATGAGCGGGGTGGAGCCGAGCTCTCCGGTGAGCATCCCGATGGCCTCGGTGACGTAGTGGACGTCCTCGGGGGTCAGGTCCCGGAGCCGGTCGAGGTCGGCGCGGGTGCGGATCGGGTCGGCGACGACCGGGCCGACGCCCGGCTTGATGTCGAGGTCGATGCCGATGGCCTTCAGCGGGACCACGATGTCGCTGAAGTAGATCGCGGCGTCCACCTTGTGCCGGCGCACGGGCTGCAGCGTGATCTCGGTGACCAGCTCGGGCCGCATGCAGGACTCGAGCATCGGGATGCCCTCGCGGACCTTCAGGTACTCGGGCAGCGAGCGCCCGGCCTGCCGCATGAACCAGACCGGCGTGTGCGGCACGGGCTCGCGCCGGCAGGCCTTCAGGAAGGCGGAGTCGTACGTCTGCGGCTGGTGCTTCGTCTCAATGGCGCTCACGCCCAGAATCTTCGCATGCACGCGCAAGCCGCCCGCCGGGGTGGGGTGTGCCTCCCTGCGCGAGGCCCCCGTTCCGCCTACTCTTCCCCGCATGGCTGCGGCTCAGGGACATTTTTCCGATCATTCCGACGGTGACGGAGGCAAAGACGACACGGAGACGAAGGCGGTGCCACCCGCCTTCAAGAGAGCGGTCGACGCCCTGCGGGCGGCCCGGCTGCGGCCGGAGCTGGAGATCGACCCGACCAGGCCGCCGCAGCGCCTGGCCCCGTACGCGTACGCACTGGAGGCGGCCGTCGTGGAGGGCGAGGACGATCTCGCCGACGGCCGGCTCGTGCTGCTGCACGACCCGGCGGGCCACGATGCCTGGAAGGGCACGTTCCGCCTGGTGACGCTCGTACGGGCGGAGCTGGAGCCCGAGATGGCGGCGGACCCGCTGCTGCCGGAGGTCTGCTGGTCGTGGCTGACCGGCGCGCTGGAGGCGCGCGGCCTGGCGTACGGGGAGGCGAGCGGGACGGTCACCCAGGCGGGTTCGCACTACTTCGGGGGTCTTGCCGAGCGGCGCCCGGCGACCCAGATCGAGATCCGGGCGTCGTGGACGCCGCAGGAGACGTCGGCCGGGGTGCCGGACACCGGGGCGCACCTGGCGGCCTGGTGCGATCTGCTCTGCCAGATCGCGGGCCTGCCGCCGTCGCTCCCGGACCCGGGGGCGGGGACGATCTCGGGCGCGGGGGTCGTCTCGCTGCCGCAGCGCAGGGGCCCGCAGCAGCCGTGAATCCGGGCGCGGGGGCCCTTCTGAGGGCCCCCGGGAGGGGGTGTCGGCGACCCCCGGGAGGGGCCTTCGGCGTCGCCCGTACGGAGGCAAACTCGTAGGATGATCGATCACGCGTCCGAATTGCCCGAATTGTTACTCACCAAATCGTGATCTTTCCCTAAAGGCGGGCGGCCGAGCTGCCGAAGAGGTCATTGACCCCTTCACCGCACGGGTTCGCCCCCGGCTTCTTCCCCGAGCCGGCTCCGTCCCGCATCTCCCCAGGAGGCCGTGTGTCCGTTCTCCTCGAGCAGCCCGCAAGCCTGGTCGCCTACCGCCCGAACAAGCCGACGGCCATGGTCGTCGTGGCCGACCCGCGTGTTCGCTCCACCGTCACCCGCCACCTGTGGGCCCTCGGCGTACGCGACGTCATCGAGGCGTCGTCCATCGCCGAGGCCCGTCCCCGCGTCGGCAACCCGCGCGACATCTGCGTGGCCGACGTCCACCTCCCCGACGGCAGCGGCCTCACGCTGCTGTCCGAGACCCGCGCGGCGGGCTGGCCGAACGGCCTGGCCCTCTCCGCGGCCGACGACATCGGCGCGGTGCGCAACGCGCTGGCCGGTGGCGTCAAGGGTTACGTCGTCACCGGTACGCGGACCAACATCGGGCACCCCACCCGCCCCGGCGCCGCCCCCATCGGCGCCGCGGCAGCCCGTCTCGGCCACCGCCGCCCCCCGGGTGCTCCGAGCCACCCGGGCGGCTACCGCGAGCTCTCCGGCCGTGAGGTCGAGGTGCTCCGGCTGGTGGCCGAAGGCCAGTCGAACAAGGCGATCGGCGTGTCCATGGGCCTGTCCGCCCTGACCGTGAAGAGCCACCTCGCCCGGATCGCCCGCAAGCTGGGCACCGGCGACCGGGCCGGCATGGTCGCGGTGGCGCTGCGCACCGGGATCATCCACTGAAGCCATCGAGTCCACCGAGTCCACTGAGCCCCTGGAGTCCCCGAACGGGCACCTCGCGCGGTTGACGAAACATCGGCGCCTGTCGACGGAACGTTCCGTCGACAGGCGCTTGCCGTTCACAGATACCCTTGACACGTGACCGACGCCCAAGAGACCGCAGCAGACACAGCACTGCGAACCACCGGGGGCGCTCCCCCGGACGACGACGTCCCTGCGAACGGGCTGCCGATCCCCTTGCTGGAGCCCCGTGAGGGCATTCCGCCCGTCGTGGCGACCGACGAGGCGCTCGCCGAGGTGATCGCCGCCTTCGCCGCGGGCCGCGGGCCCGTCGCCGTCGACGCCGAGCGCGCCTCCGGGTACCGCTACGGCCAGCGCGCCTATCTGGTCCAGCTCCGCCGCGAGGGCGCCGGCACCGCGCTCGTCGACCCGGTGGGCTGCCCGGACCTGTCCGGCCTCGGTGAGGCGCTCGCGGGGACCGAGTGGATCCTGCACGCCGCGACCCAGGACCTGCCGTGCCTGCGGGACATAGGCATGGTGCCGAGCCGGCTCTTCGACACCGAGCTGGCGGGCCGGCTCGCGGGCTTCCCGCGGGTGGGGCTCGGGGCCATGGTCGAGTCCGTACTCGGTTACGCCCTGGAGAAGGGGCACTCCGCGGTGGACTGGTCCACCCGCCCGCTGCCCGAGCCCTGGCTCCGGTACGCCGCGCTGGACGTCGAGCTTCTCGTCGACCTGCGTGACGCACTGGAGAAGGAGCTCGACCGGCAGGGCAAGCTGGAGTGGGCCATGGAGGAGTTCGACGCGATCGCCTCCGCCCCGCCCGCGCCGCCGCGCAAGGACCCGTGGCGTCGGACCTCCGGCATGCACAAGGTCCGCCGTCGCCGCCAGATGGCGGTGGTACGGGAGCTGTGGGAGGCCCGGGACCGGATCGCCCAGCGGCGGGACGTCTCGCCCGGCAAGGTGCTGAGCGACGCGGCGATCGTGGAGGCGGCGCTGGCTGTGCCGCTGAACGTCGCGGCGCTGACCGCGCTGCCCGGGTTCGGCCACCGCATGGGTCGTCGGCAGCTGGAGCAGTGGCAGTCGGCCGTGGACCGGGCGAAGGCCCTCCCCGACACCGAGCTGCCCCAGCCGGGCGCCCAGGTCGCGGGCCCGCCACCGCCGCGCGCCTGGGCGGACAAGGACCCGGCGGCGGCCGCGCGCCTCTCGGCCGCCCGGGCGGCGGTCTCGGCCCTCGCGGAGGAGCTGAACCTCCCCCAGGAGAACCTGATCACCCCGGACACGGTCCGCCGAGTCTGCTGGGAACCCCCGACCCCGGACCGGGTCGCCGCCACCCTCGCGGGCTACGGCGCCCGCCCGTGGCAGGTGACCTTGGTGACCCCGCTCTTGGTAGAGGCCCTGACGGCAACGGCGTAACTCTCCCCACCCCGCCCCTTCCCGTAACTGGGGCTCCGCCCCAGACCCCGCGCCTCAAACGCCGGCGAGGCTGGATTGTGCAGCCTGGGGGCCTGGGGGCTTGCCCCCAGTTCGGGAAGGGGCGGGGTGGGGAAGAGGCCCGCCGCAGGCGCACCTCCAGCCGCACCGCACCCCTGCCCGCGCCCCCGCCCGCACCCCTCCCCGAGTGTGACCTTCGCCGCTCCCGTCCAGGGGGGTGGGCAGCTTGGTTACCCACAAGTAGCATGGGGGGAGCAAGCGCGCGCTTAGCGGCGTGCCGCAGCAGTGCCATCCCGCACCCTGGAGGAGAGCCATCGTGCCTCGTACCGTCAGGGACGTCGTCTTCGTCGACGGCGTCCGCACCCCGTTCGGCAAGGCGGGCCCGAAGGGCATCTACCACGAGACCCGCGCCGACGATCTCGTCGTGAAGGCCATCCGGGAGCTGCTGCGCCGCAACCCCGGCCTCGACCCCGCGAAGATCGACGAGGTCGCCATCGCGGCGACCACGCAGATCGGTGACCAGGGTCTGACCCTCGGCCGCACCGCCGGCATCCTCGCCGGGCTGCCGCAGTCCGTCCCGGGCTACTCCATCGACCGCATGTGCGCCGGTGCCCTCACCGCCGTCACGAGCGTCGCCGGCTCCATCGCCTTCGGGGCGTACGACGCCGTCATCGCCGGCGGTGTCGAGCACATGGGCCGTCACCCCATGGGCGAGGGCGTCGACCCGAACCCGCGGTTCGTGAGCGAGAAGCTCGTCGACGAGTCCGCCCTGTTCATGGGCATGACCGCCGAGAACCTGCACGACCGCTACCCGAGCATCACCAAGCAGCGTGCCGACGAGTACGCCGTGCGCTCGCAGGAGAAGGCCGCCAAGGCGTACGCCGACGGCAAGATCCAGCAGGACCTGGTGCCGATCTCCGTGCGCCGCACCAACGCCGAGGCCGGCGAGACCGGCTGGGGCCTGGTCACCGCCGACGAGCCGATGCGCCCGGGTACGACCCTGGAGTCGCTGGCGAACCTGAAGACGCCGTTCCGCGTCCACGGCAACGTCACCGCCGGTAACGCGGCCGGTCTCAACGACGGCGCCACCGCCTCGATCATCGCCTCCGAGGACTTCGCCCGCGAGAACAACCTCCCGGTGAAGATGCGCCTCGTCTCGTACGCCTTCGCCGGCGTCGAGCCCGAGGTCATGGGCTACGGGCCGATCCCGGCCACCGAGAAGGCGCTCGCGCAGGCCGGTCTGTCCATCGAGGACATCGACCTCTTCGAGATCAACGAGGCCTTCGCCGTCCAGGTCCTCGCCTTCCTGGAGCACTACGGCATCGCCGACGACGACGCCCGCGTCAACCAGTACGGCGGCGCGATCGCCTACGGTCACCCCCTCGCCTCCTCCGGCGTCCGCCTGATGACGCAGCTGGCCCGCCAGTTCGAGGAGAACCCGCAGGTCCGCTACGGCCTCAACACCATGTGCGTCGGCTTCGGCATGGGCGCCACTGTCATCTGGGAAAACCCCCACTGGGAGGGCAAGTGAGCACCACCGCCGAGCTTCTGAAGGGTGCGGCCGAGCTGTTCCCGGACGAGGTCGTCACCAGCGCCCACGTACGGCACTTCGAACTCCCGGCGAACGCCGGCCGGTTCGCGCTGATCACGCTGGACAACGGCTTCGACCACACCAAGCCGACCACCTTCGGGCCGCAGTCCCTGGCGAATCTCAATCTCGCCATCGATCAGGTCGAGAAGGAAGCCGCCGAGGGTTCCATCGTCGGTGTCGGTGTTACCGGTAAGCCGTTCATCTTCGCCGTCGGCGCCGACCTCAAGGGCGTCGAGCTGCTCAAGCAGCACTCCGACGCGCTCGCCATCGGCAAGGGCGGTCACGACGTCTTCAAGCGGCTCTCCGCGCTGGCCGTGCCGACCTTCGCGTACTACAACGGTGCCGCGATGGGCGGCGGTGTCGAGGTCGGTCTGCACTGCACCTACCGCACCGTCTCCAAGGCCCTGCCGGCCTTCTCGCTGCCCGAGGTCTTCCTCGGTCTCGTTCCCGGCTGGGGCGGCTGCACGATCCTGCCGAACCTGATCGGCGCGGAGAAGGCCGTCACGGTCATCATCGAGAACTCGCTGAACCAGAACCGTCAGCTCAAGGGCAAGCAGGTCTTCGAGCTCGGCATCGCCGACGCGATCTTCGAGGGCGCGGACTTCCTGGAGCAGTCGCTCATCTGGACCGCCTCCGTCCTCAACGGCACGGTCACGGTGGAGCGTCCGGAGATCGACCGCGGTGAGGGCTGGGACCAGGCCGTCGCCAAGGGCCGGTTCATCGCCGACTCCAAGGTGCACGGCGCGGCCCCGGCCGCGTACCGCGCGCTGGACATCATCGCCGCCTCCAAGGACGGCGACCTCCAGGCCGGTTTCGACGCCGAGGACAAGGCGCTCGCCGACCTGATCATGGGTGGCGAGCTCCGCTCCGGCATCTACGCCTTCAACCTGGTGCAGAAGCGCGCCAAGCGCCCTGCCGGTGCCCCGGACAAGTCGCTGGCCCGCCCGGTCACCAAGGTCGGTGTCGTCGGCGCCGGTCTGATGGCCTCGCAGCTCGCCCTGCTCTTCCTGCGCCGCCTCGAGGTGCCGGTCGTCCTGACCGACATCGACCAGGAGCGCGTCGACAAGGGCGTGGGCTACGTCCACGGCGAGATCGAGAAGCTGCTCGGCAAGGGCCGCATCAACCAGGACAAGGCCAACCGCCTGAAGGGCCTGGTCTCCGGTGTCCTGGACAAGGCCGAGGGCTTCGCGGACGCGGACTTCATCATCGAGGCCGTGTTCGAGGAGATGTCCGTCAAGCAGAAGGTGTTCGCGGAGGTCGAGGCGGTCGCCCCGGCGCACGCGATCCTCGCCACCAACACCTCCTCGCTGTCGGTCTCGGAGATGGCCTCCAAGCTCCAGCACCCGGAGCGCGTGGTCGGCTTCCACTTCTTCAACCCGGTCGCGATCCTCCCGCTCCTGGAGATCGTCCGCGGCGAGAAGACGGACGACGCCTCGCTCGCCACCGCCTTCGGTGTCGCGAAGAAGCTGAAGAAGACCGCGGTCCTCACCAAGGACGCCCCGGCGTTCGTCGTGAACCGCATCCTGACCCGCTTCATGGGCGAGATCCAGAACGTCATCGACGAGGGCACCTCGGTCGAGACGGCCGAGAAGGCCATCGAGCCGCTCGGTCTGCCGATGTCCCCGCTGGTGCTCCTGGAGCTCGTCGGCCCGGCGATCGGTCTGCACGTCTCCGAGACCCTGAACCGCGCCTTCCCGGAGCGCTTCACCGTCTCCCCGAACCTGGCTGCCGTGGTCAAGGCCGGCAAGCGGGGCTTCTACGTCTACTCCGCCGAGAACAACTTCAAGCCGGAGCTGGACCCCGAGGTCGCCGCTCTCCTCAAGCAGGGCGACGTCGTCCTGACGGAGGAGCAGGTCCGGGCGCGCGTCCTGGACGCGGTGGCGCAGGAGATCGGCCTGATGCTGGAGGAGGGTGTCGTCGCCGAGGCGCAGGACATCGACCTCTGCCTGATCACGGGCGCGGGCTGGCCCTTCCACCTGGGCGGCATCACGCCGTACCTGGACCGTGAGGGCGTCTCCCAGCGGGTGAACGGCAAGCCGTTCCTCGCGCAGGGCGTCGCGAGCGTCCCGGCGTAACGGCAGTTCCCAGGCCAAGCGAACGGCCCCGGCACCAGAAAGGTGCCGGGGCCGTTCCGCGTTCTCGTCGTCCGGGTCAGACCAGCGACTGCCAGGCGCCGAGCTGGAAGCCGTCTGCCGCGGTCTTCTGACGCATGGTGAGCAGCAGGGGTCCCTTGGGCCCGTCCGCCGCCGTCAGGGCCACCAGACCGCCGTCCAGGGCCTGCGCGAGGGTCGTGGTCAGCGGGCCGTGGGGCTCGCCGGTCTCGGTCCACTTGGTGACGGCGGTCTCCTCCTCGGCGGGGAAGGCCACCAGGGCGAGCCGCCCGTCGGCGGACTGCTGCGCGAGCGCGGTGCACTCGACGCCGTCGACCACGCACGGGGTCGCCGCGAGCGGGCCCGTCCCCACCGCGTCCAGGAAGGGCGTCGGCTCCAGCGAGCGTCCCGGGGACCAGGCGCAGACGCGCTGCTCCTCGTCGAGGTAGTAGAGCGTGGCGTGGCCCGAGGGGCCGGTCACCGCGGCCAGGGTCCCGAAGGTCACCGGCGCGGGCACGGGCACCACGTCGTGCCGGACCGGCTTGCCGCCGGACTCCTGCTGCTCGTAGCGGAGCAGGCCCTCCGGCTTCGCCGAGTACAGCTCGACGAAACCGTCGCCGTTGGTGACCGCGACCGGCGACGGGTCGGAGCGGTTGCCCCACAGGTCCCACCACGGGTGCCAGCCGCCCCCGTCCTTCTGGGCCCGTACGCTCAGCCCGCCGCCACCGTTCTTGGTGAAGATGTACGCGCGCCCCCGGGGGTCCACCGCGACGGCCGGGTTGCCGGTCCACGGGTAGCTCTTGCCGTTGGAGTGCTGGATCGAGCGCCACTCCACCGCCGGACGGCCCGTCTGGAACTGGGTCGAGTGCACCAGCTCGACATGGTCCTCGGTGTCGGGCACCGGGCGCAGCGCGACCATGTGGACGTACCGGTTCTCGCCCTGCCCGATCGACAGGATCGGCCGGAGCGTCCCGCCGCCGCCGAGGGAGACCGGGCCGCTCCAGCGGCCGTCGGTGCCCTCGGTCCAGCGCAGTACCTCGCCGTCGCTCATCAGGTAGGCGCTGAAGCGGCCCTCCACGCCGCGGGTGAGCCAGCTCCCGCGCAGGGTCGGGACGGTGAACGGCCCCTGGAGACGGCGGGTCGGGTCATCGGATCGATATGCCATGGGGTGCGGCGCTCCGGTCGACAGATCAGCGGTGGAAAGGTGCAGGTCCGCTCGGACTGCTGTTCGTCGACTTTAGTGGGTGCCCAGTGGTCCCGACTCCCCCGGTGGGGGCTGAGATCCTGTGCGCATGGACCAGGAGCTGCCTCTGCTGATCGTCGACGGCGCCAACGTGGTGGGCTCGGTGCCCGACGGGTGGTGGCGGGACCGTCGTGGGGCCGCCGAGCGGCTGCGCGACCGGCTCGCGGCCGGGGGCGGGCCCGAGGGCGGCCCCTTCGAGATCGTGCTTGTCGTGGAGGGCCGGGCCCGGGGCGTGGAGTCCGTGCCGGGCGTACGGGTCGAGGAGGCGCCCGGCAGCGGCGACGACCTCATCGTGGAGCTGGCCCGGAACGCGGCCGGTCGGCCGTGCCTGGTGGTCACGGCCGACCGTGAACTGCGGCGGCGGGTGGACGAGCACGGGGCCCGGTGCGTGGGCCCGCGTGCGGTCCTCCAGTAGCTCCGTACGGCTAGTACTGCGCGTTCTGGCCCTGCTTGCCCAGGCGGCTGTGGGAGCGGCCGTACAGGAAGTAGACGACGACGCCGATCACCATCCAGACGGCGAAGCGGAACCAGGTCTCGCCGGGCAGGTTCAGCATCAGCCACACCGACGCGGCGATCGAGATGATCGGGAGCGCCGGCACCCACGGCGTGCGGAAGGAGCGGTGCAGGTCGGGGCGGGTGCGGCGGAGCACGATCACACCGGCGGCCACGACGACGAAGGCGAAGAGCGTTCCGATGTTCACCAGCGTCGCGAGCTCGTTGATGCTGGTGAAGCCGGCCACGATCGCGATGATCACGCCGAGCAGGATGGTCGGCCGGTACGGCGTCCGGAAGCGCGGGTGGGTGATGGAGAAGAAGCGGGGCAGCAGCCCGTCGCGGCTCATCGCGAAGAACACCCGGGTCTGGCCGAGCAGCAGGATGAGGCAGACGGTGGTGAGGCCGACCGCGGCACCGAAGCTGATCACACCGGCGTAGAACGGGTGCCCGACGGCCTTGAAGGCGTCGGCGAGCGGGGCGCTCACGGAGAGTTCGCTGTAGTGCTGCATGCCGGTCACGACGAGCGCCACGGCGACGTACAGCACGGTGCAGATCAGCAGCGAGCCCAGGATGCCGCGGGGCATGTCGCGCTGCGGGAGCTTGGTCTCCTCGGCGGCGGTGGCGACCACGTCGAAGCCGATGAAGGCGAAGAAGACGACGGAGGCGGCGGTGAAGATGCCCATGACGCCGAAGTTGGTCGGCTCGTATCCGAAGATCGTCTGGACCAGCGGGGCGTCCCAGGCGGAGCCGCCGCCCTCCGGGGTGATCGCGGGGGGAATGAACGGGTCGTAGTTGTCGCCGACGATGAAGAACAGACCGGCGACGATCACGATCATGACGACGGTGACCTTGATGGCCACGACGAGCGCGGTGATCCGGGCGGAGAGCTTCATGCCGAGGACCAGGATCACCGTGAGGACCAGGACCAGCAGGAAGGCGAGGATGTCGAACGTCCCGCCTGGAGCGTCCGGGCCTTCGAGCGCCGCTGGTAGATGCCAGTCGACGTTGTCCATCAGCGAGCGGACGTAGCCGGACCAGCCGACGGCGACCACGGCCGTGCCGAGCGCGAACTCCAGGACGAGGTCCCAGCCGATGATCCAGGCCGGCAGTTCGCCGATCGAGGCGTACGCGAAGGTGTACGCCGATCCGGCCACCGGGACGGTGGAGGCGAACTCGGCGTAGCAGAGCGCCGCGAGCGCGCACACGATGCCGGCGGCGACGAAGGCGAGCGCGGTGGCAGGCCCCGCGTTCTCCTTGGCCACCTTGCCGGTGAGAACGAAGATGCCGGTGCCGATGATCACGCCGACGCCGAAGACCGTGAGGTCCCAGGCGGAGAGGGACTTCCGGAGCGCGTGCTCCGGTTCCTCCGTGTCACGGATCGACTGTTCGACCGTTTTCGTCCGGAACATCCCGGAACGCGCCTGTGGTGGTTGCTGGTCCGTACTCACCGTCGTACCTCCGTGCCGTCGGTCCCAGAACCCCATGATCGAGACACGAAAGAGGTGGCGCCCGTCGAGCGAACACGATTCACACGAATGGGCCGGTCGGTCACCCCGTGGGGTGCTCCGACCGGCCCAATGGTGACGCGGTGTGACCTCCGGTCAGTCGCGCGCGGGCTCCACGGTCTTGCTGTCCTCGGTGAGGCCGTCCAGACGCGAGACCAGGCCGGTGACCTGACGGGCGATGTCCGGGGCGGTCAGACCGATCTCGGCCATCACCTCGGCGCGCGAGGCGTGGTCCAGGAAGCGCGGCGGGATGCCGAAGTCGCGCAGCGGTACGTCCACGCCGGCGTCGCGCAGCGCCTGCGCCACGGCCGAGCCGACGCCGCCGACGCGGCTGTTGTCCTCGACGGTGACGACGACCCGGTGCTGGTCGGCGAGGGGCGCGAGGGCCTCGTCGACCGGCTTGACCCAGCGGGGGTCGACGACGGTCGTGGAGATGCCCTGCTTGTCGAGCAGGTCGGCGATGTCCAGGCACATCGGCGCGAGCGCGCCGACGGAGACCAGGAGCACGTCCGGCCGGTCCGTGCCGGGCTCGCGGAGGACGTCCATGCCGCCGATGCGGCGCAGGGCCGGTACGGCGGGGCCGACGGCGCCCTTGGAGAAGCGGACGACGGTCGGGGCATCGGTGACCTCGACGGCCTCGCGCAGCTGGGCGCGGACCTGGTCGGCGTCGCGCGGGGCGGCGAGCCGCAGGCCGGGGACGACCTGGAGGATCGACATGTCCCACATGCCGTTGTGGGAGGCGCCGTCGGTGCCGGTGACACCGGCCCGGTCCAGGACGAACGTGACGCCGCACTTGTGCAGGGCCACGTCCATGAGGACCTGGTCGAAGGCGCGGTTCAGGAACGTCGCGTAGACCGCGAAGACGGGGTGGAGGCCACCGGTGGCGAGGCCGGCCGCGGAGACCGCGCCGTGCTGCTCGGCGATGCCGACGTCGTACACCCGCTCGGGGAAGGCCTTGGCGAACTTGTCGAGGCCGACGGGCTGGAGCATGGCCGCGGTGATCGCGACGATGTCCTCGCGCTCCTTGCCGAGCTCGACCATCTCCTGGGCGAAGACGCCGGTCCAGTCGGCGCCGGAGGAGGCGATCGGCAGACCGGTGTCGGGGTGGATCTTGCCGACGGCGTGGAAGCGGTCGGCCTCGTCCTGGAGGGCCGGCTGGTAGCCGCGGCCCTTCTCGGTGAGGCAGTGGACGATCACCGGGCCGCCGAAGCGCTTGGCGCGCGTCAGGGCGGACTCCAGGGCCTCGATGTCGTGGCCGTCGATGGGGCCGACGTACTTCAGGCCCAGGTCCTCGAACATGCCCTGCGGGGCGATGAAGTCCTTCAGGCCCTTCTTGGCGCCGTGCAGGGTCTCGTAGAGCGGCTTCCCGACGACGGGGGTGCGCTCCAGGATGTCCTTGCCGCGGGCGAGGAAGCGCTCGTAGCCGTCGGTGGTACGGAGCGTGGCCAGGTGGTTGGCGAGGCCGCCGATCGTCGGCGCGTAGGAGCGCTCGTTGTCGTTGACGACGATGACCAGCGGGCGGTCCTTGGCGGCGGCGATGTTGTTCAGCGCCTCCCAGGCCATGCCGCCCGTGAGGGCTCCGTCGCCGATGACGGCGACGACGTGGTCGTCCTTCTTCAGGACCTCGTTGGCCTTGGCCAGGCCGTCGGCCCAGCCGAGGACCGTGGAGGCGTGCGAGTTCTCGATGATGTCGTGCTCGGACTCGGCCTGCGAGGGGTAGCCGGAGAGGCCGCCCTTCATCTTCAGCTTCGAGAAGTCCTGGCGGCCGGTGAGGAGCTTGTGGACGTAGCTCTGGTGGCCGGTGTCGAAGAGGACCTTGTCCTTCGGGGAGTCGAAGACGCGGTGCAGGGCGATGGTCAGTTCGACCACGCCGAGGTTGGGCCCCAGGTGACCGCCGGTCTTGGAGACGGCGTCCACGAGAAACGTCCTGATCTCTTCGGCCAGCTGTTCCAGCTGTTCCGGGGAGAGCCGGTCCAGATCGCGCGGTCCCCTGATACGGGTCAGCAATGCCACCCGTGCCTCCTTGCCATTGAGCTGGTCGAGCTTGCCGATTTGTCGAGTCTAATGTTCCGCCCCCGACCTTGGGTCGCGGGCGGCGGGGTGCGCGTCACACGTGTGGCCGACACACCGCTGAGCGTACGGGCGGTACACAGGGCCAGACGCAGCAGTGCCCGGCACCGGTTCTCCGGCGCCGGACACTGTGGGCTTGCCCACGGACGAGGCTATGCGCGGCCCGCGGTCTTCTGCGTACGGCGCGAGACCGAGTCGATCACGACGGCGGCGAGGAGCACCGCGCCGGTGATCATGTACTGGATCTCGTTGGCCATGCCGATCATGTTCAGGCCCTGCTGGATCGACTGGATCACGATCATGCCCAGGAGTGCCGACCAGACCTTGCCGCGGCCGCCGAAGAGGCTGGTGCCGCCGATGACGGCCGCCGCGATGACCAGCATCAGGGTGTTGCCACTGCCGAGGCTCTTGGTGGCGCCGCCCGAGAGGCTGGCCACGAAGAGACCGCCGAAGGCGGCGAGCATGCCGGAGAGGCCGAAGACGATGATCCGGATCCGGTCGACGTTGATGCCGGCGCGGCGGGCGGCCTCGGCGCTGCCGCCGACCGCGAAGACCTTGCGGCCGAACAGGGTGCGGCGGGCGACGAAGTCGGCGATCACCAGGACGGCCAGGAAGAGGACCAGGGCGAGCGGCAGACCGCGGGCGCCCTCGGGCTCGTTCAGGACGTAGGCGACGACGAAGCAGAGGACCGCGACGACGGCAGTGCGCAGCACGATCTCGCTGACCGGCCGGGACGGCAGGGCGGCGGACTTGCGGCGCTTGGCGTCGAGCAGCAGCGAGCCCGCGTAGGCGAGGACCGCCACGAGGGCCAGGCCGTACGCGGCGGCCTTGTCCTCGAAGTAGTACGCCGTCAGGTTCTCCACGATCGAGCCGGAGGGCGCGTTGATCGAGCCCTCCTTGCCCATCAGCCAGATCTGCAGGCCGCTCCAGCCGAGGAAGCCGGCGAGGGTGACCACGAAGGCCGGGACGCCGATCTTGGCGAAGAAGAAGCCGTGCAGCAGGCCGATGAGGAGGCCGGAGGCGACGGCGATGACGACGGCGAGCAGGTCGTTCACGCCGTTGGTGACCTGGAGCACCGCCCAGACGGCGGCACCGACGCCCGCCACCGAGCCCATCGACAGGTCGATCTCGCCCAGGATGAGGACGAAGACGATGCCGACGGCCATGATGCCGAGGCCGGAGGAGTAGACCGCGATGTTGGCGACGGAGCTCGCGGAGAGGAAGTTGCTGTTCTGGACCTGGAAGACGATCGCGATGACGATCAGGCCGAGGACGACGGGCAGGGAGCCGAGCTCGCCGCCGCGGATCTTGCGGCTGAACTCGGTCCAGTAGCCCTTGAGACCCTCCTCGCGGACCAGCAGACGCGGGTCGACGGCAGGGATCGGGGCGGCGGAGCCCTCGGGCGCGGTGGGCTCCGTGGCGGTGGCCTGGGCCGGCACGGCCGCGTCGGCTGCCTCGGGCGCCGAGGGAGTCTCGGGCGTCTCGGGGGTCTTGGCGAGGTCGCTCACTTCGCGTCCTCCTTCGTGGCCGTGGCCGAGGCCGTCCGGGCCTGCCGACGGGTCACGGCGTTGTCCGTGGCACCGGTGATGGCGGCGATGATCGTCTCGTGGGTGGTGTCCTTCACGTCGAAGACACCGTTGTTGCGGCCCAGGCGGAGCACCGCGACCTTGTCCGCGACGGCGCGGACGTCGGCCATGTTGTGGCTGATGAGGATGACTCCGTGGCCGCGCTCGCGCAGCCGCTCCACGAGGTCGAGCACCTGTGCGGTCTGCTCGACGCCGAGGGCGGCGGTGGGCTCGTCCAGGATGACGATCTTCGGGTCGCCGATCAGGGCACGGGCGATGGCCACGACCTGCCGCTGACCGCCGGAGAGGGCGGCGACGGGGATGCGGACCGACGGAATCCGGATGGACAGGGTGTCCAGGAGTTCCTTGGCGCGCTTCTCCATGGCGATCTCGTCGAGGACGGAGCCGGAGCTCAGCTCGCTGCCGAGGAAGAGGTTGGCGACGACATCGAGGTTGTCGCAGAGTGCCAGGTCCTGGTAGACGGTGGCGACCCCGAGGTTCTGGGCGTCGTGGGGCTTGGTGATCTGGACGGGGCGGCCGTCCCACTCGATGACGCCCTCGTCGATCGGGTGGACACCCGAGATCGTCTTGACGAGAGTCGACTTGCCGGCGCCGTTGTCGCCGACCAGGGCGACGACCTCACCGGCGTGGATCTCCAGTTCTACGTCGGTGAGCACCTGGACGGCGCCGAACCGCTTGGAGACTCCGCGCAACGCCAGCACGGGCGTAGCGGACACGTGAATCATCTCCTTCGCCGCCTGACCGGCGGGGATGGTGGTGCGAAGAGCACTGAGGGGGGCTGTGAGAGGAGTCCGGCGCCCCGCCCCCGCTTGCGGGGCGTGGAACGGGGCGGGGGCGCCGGACCGGACCGGGAGGCCGTTCGGAGGAGCTCGGTGGGAGCTCCGCAGGTCCTGTGCGGATCCCCTGCGGGCCCTCCACGGGTCCTCTGAGCGTTCGAACGGCCGTACCGGCAGCGGGGGTTACTTGATGCCCGCCGCCTCGCAGGCCGCCTTGTACTCGGCGGTGCAGATGTCGGCCGCCTTGTAGACGCCGTCCTTGATGATCGTGCCGGCGATGTCGGTCTTGGTGACGACCTGGGCGTCGTACAGCTTCGCCGGGATGTCCTTGAACTCACCGGTCAGGCTGGTGACCTTGGTGGGAACGAGGTCGTCGATCTTCTCGCCCTTGAGGAGGCGGACGGCGATCTCGGCGGTGGTCTCGGCCTCCGGCTTGATCTGCTTGTAGATCGTGAAGGCCTGCTCGTCCTTCAGGATCCGCTGGAGACCGGCGAGCTCGGCGTCCTGGCCGCCGACCGGGACCTTGATGCCCTGCTTGGAGAGGGCGGTGATGATGCCGCCGGCCATGCCGTCGTTGGCCGAGTAGACGCCCTGGAAGCCGTCCTTGCCCAGCGAGTCGATGGCGGCACCCATCTTCTTGTTGGCCTCGTCCGGGGACCAGTCCGGGATGTCCTGCTCGTAGACGACCTTCTTGACGGCCGTGTCGAGGACGCTGTGCGCGCCCTTCTTGAAGAGCGGCGCGTTCGGGTCGGTCGGCGAGCCGTTGATCATGACAACGTTGGCGTCCTTGGCCTTGTCGCCGAGCGCCTTCACGAGGCCCTCGCCCTGGAGGCGGCCGATCTTCTCGTTGTCGTAGGAGACGTAGGCGGAGATCGGGCCCTCGGCCAGCCGGTCGTACGCGACGACCTTGACGCCCTTCTTCTCCGCCTGCTGGACCCAGGACTTGGTGGCCTTGTAGTCGACCGAGTCCAGGATGATGACCTTCACGCCCTGCGTGACGAGCGCGTCGAACTGCTTCTTCTGCGTCTCGGTGTCCTGCGCGGCGTTGTTGTACTTGACCTCGCAGTCCGAGCAGAGAGCCTTGATCTTCGCCTCGATGATCGGGCGGTCGAAGGTCTCGTAACGCGTGGTCTTGTTCTCCGGCAGCAGCAGACCGATGGTCTTGCTGTCGCCGCCGCTCCCGTTACCCGAGTCGCTGTCGCCCGCCTTGCCACAGGCGGCGACGGAGAGGGCCATGGAAACCGCGGCCGTGCCTATGACGACGCGACGCGTCAATGCGTTCATGTGGGGTTGCCTCCCTGACGAGGCCGCGACGTTGCGGCCGAGGTGGCTGGAAGTCAACTCGGCCGCGGGGACATCGTCAAGAAGTAAATCCT
The DNA here is from genome assembly GCF_053594455.1 of Streptomyces sp. NPDC001927. NCBI lineage: Bacteria > Bacillati > Actinomycetota > Actinomycetes > Kitasatosporales > Streptomycetaceae > Streptomyces > Streptomyces sp. NPDC001927. Next base: position 783,309 of record NZ_JBSFEN010000001.1, read on the forward strand.
TAACGAGATGGCAACGGTGCCATTCGTTATCTAAGTGAAGGCAGGCGCGGAGGTCTGCGCGGCGCCGGGCAGGGCACTCTCAAGCAGGGTCGAATCGCCCATTTCGCTCAGTACGAGAGCCAGTGCGCCGAGCACCTCCGCGCGGCCGCCGAGCGCCCCTGGAGCGAGCGACAACTGCCGGGCGGCGCTGGGGATCGCGTACCGCGAGACGGAGTCGCGGATGGGCGCCAGGACCAGCTCACCGGCCTCGGCCAGGTCGCCGCCGAGGACGACCCGGCTGGGGTTGAGCAGGTTGCAGAGGTTGGCGACGCCGCTGCCGATGTGGCGGCCGACGTCGGCGATGACGCGCCGGCAGCCCGGGTCGCCCTCGCGGGCCAGCTGGACGACCCGTTCCATCGTCAGATCGGGGCCGTGGCCGGGCTGGAGCAGGGGCAGGACGTAGCGGGCGGCCGTGAAGGTCTCCAGGCAGCCGCGGTTGCCGCAGCGGCAGACCGGGCCCGACTCGTCGAGGGTGATGTGCCCGATCTCGCCCGCCGTGCCGCCGGGGCCCCGGTAGACCCGCCCGTCGATGACGAGACCGGCCCCCACGCCGCTGGCGACCTTGATGTAGGCCAGGTCCTTCACCCCCCGGCCGCTGCCCCACACGAGCTCGCCCAGCGCGCCTAGGTTGGCGTCGTTGTCGACGTACACGGGCACGCCGAGCCGGCCCGAGAGCTCGTCGGCGGGGTTGATGCCGGACCAGCCCGGAAGGATCGAGGTGGAGCCGAGCGTGCCGGAGGAGACGTCGATCGGGCCCGGTACGCCGAGGCCGACGCCGACGACCTTGTCGCGGCCGATGCCGGTGGCCCCGATGAGCCGCATGACCAGCTGTTCCGCCCGGTCGAAGCCCTCCGCGGAGGAGGCGTCCACGTCCAGCGGCTCGGACTCCTCGGCGAGCACCTGGTGGGCGAGGTTGCCCACGGCGACCCGCAGATGGGTGTGGCCGAAGTCGACGCCGATGACGATGCCGGCGTCGCCGGAGAGCGAGACGCTGCGCGCCCGACGGCCGCCCGCGGAGGTGGGGGTGACGTCGACGGTGCCGCCGTCCTTCAGCTCTCGCACGATGTTGGAGACCGTGGCGGCGGACAGGCCGGTCGCCCGGGCGATCTCCGCCTGGGTGAGCGAGCCCGCCATGCGGACCGCACGGACCACCCGCTCGAGGTTGGCCCTGTGCAGAGATGTCTGCGACCCCGGAGTCTCCATCGACTCATCCACTCCCGCCTGCGACGGACGGTGTGATCACCGCCCCGGCCGGGGACGCGCCTGTGAGACCCCAGCTTGTTCTCCAACTTGTGAACTCTAAGCTGAGCCTTTGGGCTTGTCTCCCGTCAAGACCTTGAGCAAGACCTTGAGCAAGGTGAGGCTCGAATGAGCCCGAATTCGCTCACTCCCCGTGACGAAACCGTGACTCGTGACAGCCCCGAAGGGGGGCCGTACGTGCCGAAGGGCGGCCCCCTTGTACGGGAGCCGCCCTTCGCCGCGGATGTCCGTGACGGTTACTTCACCGCGCCCGCCGTCAGTCCGGCGACCACCTGGCGCTGGAAGATGATGTACGCGGCGAGCACCGGGAGCATCGCCATCACCAGGCCGGCGAAGAGGCCGGACCAGTCGCCCTTGTAGCCCTGGCTGACGGCGAGCTGGACCAGGCCCTGGGAGAGCACCTTCTTGTCCTGCTCGGTGTTGAGCACGGTGGGCAGCAGGTACTGGTTCCACTGGCCCAGGAAGTTGAAGATGCCCACGCTGATCAGGCCGGGCTTGGCCATCGGCAGCATCACCTGGAAGAAGGTCCGGGTGTGCGAGGCGCCGTCCATGAAGGCCGCTTCCGCCACCGAGGTCGGCAGGGTGCGGAAGAAGGCCGTGAGGAAGAAGACCGTGAACGGCAGCGAGTACGCGATGTAGACCAGGATCAGGCCGTGCAGCGTGTTGAGCAGGGCCATGTTCTGCAGCACGTAGAACAGCGGTACGAGCGCCAGGATGATCGGGAAGCTCATCCCGCCGATGAAGAGGAAGTAGATGAAGCGGTTGCCCGGGAAGTCGAAGCGGGCCAGCACGTAGGCCGCCATCGAGCCGAAGAGCAGCGTGCCGATCAGCGAGCCGCCGACCACCAGGATGGTGTTCAGGAAGTAGTCGCTCATGTGCGCCTCGGTCCAGGCGCGCGACCAGTTCTCGAAGTGCAGCTTGTCCGGCAGCGCCCAGGGCGAGGTGAAGATCGCCCGGTCGGTCTTGAACGAGGTCATGACCGCCCACAGCAGCGGCATGACCACCATGATCGCCCAGATGATCAGGATGCCGTGCGAGAAGACGTTGAGGGTGGCGCCCTCGCTCTTGCTCTCCTTGCGGGGAACGGAGGGCGCGCTCACCTTCGTGACGTGGGGCTCGGGCGGCTCGGGCAGTGCCGCGCCGGCGGGAGGGGTGTCGATGGCTTTCACCGGAGGTCACCTCGTGCTGTCGTGCCGGCCACCGCGACCGAGCTGCTTGCCTGCTGGGGATCCGGGGCCTGTCCGCCGGGAAGACACAGCATGAGTCGAGTAGGCGGCATCAGTACTCCAGCCGCTCGCGCCGGCCGAGCCGCATGACGACCGCCGCGAAGAGCAGCGTGACGACGAGCAGCGCGACGCCGATGGTGGTCGCGTAGGCGGCCTGACCGTCGCGGAAGGCCTTCTGGTACACGTACAGCGGCATCACGATGGTGGAGTAGTCCGGACCGCCGCCGTTGGGGCCGACCGTCATGATCTGGACGACGGCGAAGGACTCGGCGCCGAGCGCCAGGATGCCCATGTAGATCCAGCCGGACTGCACGGTGTCCCAGAGCAGCGGCAGAGTGATCTTGAAGAACGTGGTGAACCGGTTGGCTCCGTCGAGCAGCGCCGCCTCGTAGAAGTCCTTGGGGATGGAGGCCATGCCCGCCGAGAAGAGGACGACGAAGAAGCCGACCGTGGACCAGACGAGGACGACCATCACACAGATGAGGGCCAGGTTCGGGTCGCCCAGCCAGTCGGGCTGGATGCTGCCGAGGCCGACTCCCTTGAGAACGGAGTTGATGGCTCCGCTGTTCGGGTTGTACGCGAACTGGAAGAGCAGCGCGACGATCGCGATCGACAGCACCTGCGGGAAGAAGTACACGATCTTGTAGAAGGAGGAGCCGCGCACACCGGCGACGGCCGCTCCCTTACGGCGCCGACCACCGACATTGAGCATGAACGCGAAGAACAGCGCCAGGCCGACGGTGACCAGCGGCAGGACGACGGCGAAGGTCAGGCTGTGCTGGAGCGATTTCCAGAACACCTCGTCGTCGAGCATGCGGCTGTAGTTGTCGAACCCGACCATCCGGAATTCGGGGCTGAGACCGCTCCAGTCCGTGAACGAGTAGTAGATGGACTGGATGAAGGGCCAGATGACGAACAACGCGTACATGGCCAGGGGGATCGCCAGGAATCCCACGATGAAACGGTACTTGCCGTGTTGCATTCCTACCGACCCCGATCTTCCCGCGGAATAGCCGCTGGTGCCGTGCGTGGCGTGCGTGCCGTACGCAAGGAGCCGGGGCCCGCTCCCGGTCGGCGGGAAGGGGCCCCGGCACAGCTCACTGGTGCTTGTAGTGCTTGATGGAGGTGTCCTTGGCCGCCTCGTCGGCGAACTTCTGGATCTTCTTGATCGTCTCGGCCGGGGTCGCCCGGCCGGCCATCATCTCGCCGAGTCCGGCGACACCGATCTTCTCCTTCTGCAGCGCCACGTACCAGTCCTGCAGACGCGGGTTGACGACGTTCTGGCCGGCCTTGTCGAGGGCCGCGACACCGGACTTCAGACCCGGGGTCAGCTCGATGCCGTCGGTGCCGCCGTTGAAGGCGGTCAGCGACTTCACGGACTTGGTGAAGTTCTTCGAGGAGGCCTCGCTGAGCATGATGCGCAGCTGCTCCATGCCGCCCTCGGCGTTCTTCGCCTTGGCCGGGACGATGAAGGGCTCACCGCCGGAGGCCCAGATGGTGCCGAACGGCATCTTGTCGGAGGAGTCGATGCCGGTCGGGGCGGAGACGGCCAGGTTGAAGTCGGCCGGCATGGTCTTCGCCGCCTCGTTCTCCACCCAGGAGCCGTTCGGGATGAAGAGCGCCTTGCCCTCGGTCCAGGCGGTCTGCGACTGGATGTGGTCGAGGCCCGGGGTGCCCTGGAGGATGTAGCCCTTGCGCTGGAGCTCGTAGTACGCCTCGAAACAGGCCTTGACGGCGGGGTGCTCCCAGGCCTTCGGCTCCAGGTTGTCGATCGCGTCGAGGACCTCGCGGCCGCCGACCTTGCCGATCATCGGGTAGAGCGAGAAGGGGACGTAGTACGGGTGCTTGCCGGCGTACGTCCAGCCGGCGATGCCCTTCTTCTTGGCCTTCTCGCAGACGGCCAGCATCTCGTCCCAGGTCTCGGGGTACGTCGCGTCGAGGGACTCGAGCAGCTTCTGGGAGTACCAGACGCCGTAGACCGTGTACGCGTAGTAGAGGATCCAGACCGGGGCCCCGTCGAACTGGCCCATCTCCACGATGCCCGGACGCAGGGTGTCGCGGACCTTCTTGTTCGGGTCGTCGATCGAGGCGGCGTCGAGCAGCGCGGTGAGGTCGGTGAGCTGCTTCTGGCCGACCAGGACGCCCATGTCCATCTGCTCGGCGCCGGAGTTGTCGATGAGGTCCGGCGGGTTGCCGCCGTTGAACCGCGGCTGCAGCTCGGTGGTGATCTTCTGGGTGGCGGTGAACTTGACCTTGGCCTGCGGGTAGGTGCCCTCGTAGACCTTGACCGCGTCCTTGGCGTACTGCTGGCCGAAGCCGCCGTCGAAGAGGACGAAGTCGAGCGGGGCGGACCCGTTGACGCCGAGGGGGTTCTTCTCGGACTTGGTGCCCTTCTCGACCTTGTCGCCGCCGCCACCGTCACCGCCACTGGCACAGGCGGAGAGGAAGCTCATCGTCGGCACCGAGATCAGACCGAGGGCGGCGGAGCGCTTGATCAGATCACGGCGGCCGAGGCCCTCGTTGTGGTGCGCGGAGGTGTCGTGCGCGGAGGTGGATCCCATGCTCAAGTCCTCGCCTTCATTCAGGACTCAGGCGGTGTACCGGTCGCCCGTTATCTGCTCGCCACAGGCGAAGGGCCCCGCCACCGCATTCGTATGCAGCTTGGGTCGTACACGTACAGGCGTCGTGCCGTCGGGTGAGTGGTACGACGGTCCGGACGCCGACAGGTATAGTCCACTTCCCTTCTTCTGAGCAAGATCGAAAGCCGGTTTGCGCGGCAGTCTTTCCCGAAGTGAGACCTCCCGGATTATGACGGCGTATAAGTGCCGTTTCATCCCTCGACTTGCTGTCAACACCCTTGACACCACCTGCCACTTGCCCCACTACTGGAGCCTGCGCCATTCAAATGACAACGTTGTCCAAATCCAGTGGCAGGAGCGGCGACACTCCATGGATCCCAGAATTCGCACCCGTTCACGGTCCGGGAACCGGCCCCGGAACCCCCGTCTCAGAGCCGCCGCGCTGCTGGCGTCGACGGCCTTGGTACTGAGTTCGGCGCCCTCCGTGGCACAGGCACTTCCCGGCCAACCGGACACATCTTCCCGGGAGTTCACGACCTCCTTCGAATCGGAAGAAACACAGCCCACCTGGCGCAACTCGGTCGACATCGGATCGGACGGTGCCCCGCGGGCGTCCGGGGTCGACGGCGGATTCGCCAGTGGAATACCGGGCAATGTCACCGACAAGGTGACGACGCTGCGGGCCAGCGGCGAGAACGCGGGCTCGGGTGAGACCAAGGAGAATCTGGTCGATCTCCAGCCCAGCACGAAGTGGCTGGTGTTCGAGCCCACCGCCTGGCTGGAGTTCGACCTCGACGAGCCGGTCAAGGTGGTCACGTACGCGCTGACCTCGGCGAACGACGCGGCAGAGCGGGACCCCAAGGACTGGACGCTCAAGGGCTCGGCGGACGGCAAGGAGTGGAAGGTCCTCGACAGCCGGTCGGGCCAGAGCTTCGCCAAGCGCTTCGAGACCCGGACGTTCGATTTCGCGGGCGACACGGCGTACGCCCACTACCGGCTGGAGATCACGAAGAACTCGGGCGCGAATCTCACCCAACTGGCCGACGTTCAGTTCTCGAACGGGGACACCTCGGCCCCCGTGCCCCCGGAGATGCGCAGCCATGTCGACCGCGGCCCCGGCGGTTCGCCGACCGCGAAGGCGAACGCGGGCTTCACCGGTACGCGGGCGCTGCGCTACGCCGGTACGCACAAGCCGGCCGGCCGGGCGTACTCGTACAACCGGATCTTCGACGTGGACACCCGGATCGAGCGGGACACCGAGCTGTCGTACCGGATCTTCCCGTCCATGCCGGAGACGGACCTCAACTACCCGGCCACGAACGTGTCGGTGGACCTGGCGTTCACCGACGGCACCCACCTGAGCGGGCTGCGGGCCACCGACTCCCACGGCGGCGCGCTCTCCCCGCAGGGCCAGGGCGCGGCGAAGCGGCTCTACGTCAACCAGTGGAACCAGGTGTCCGCGCGGATCGGCTCGGTCGCGGCCGGGAAGACCGTGGACCGGATCCTGGTGGCGTACGACTCGCCCAAGGGCCCGGCGAAGTTCCAGGGCTGGATCGACGACATCGCGCTGAAGCCGAAGGCGCCCGAGAAGCGGCTCGCCCGGCTCTCCGACTACGCGTCGACCACCCGGGGCACGAACTCCAGCGGCGCCTTCTCGCGCGGCAACACGTTCCCGGCGACCGCGGTCCCGCATGGCTTCAACTTCTGGACGCCGGTGACGAACGCGGCCTCCCAGAGCTGGCTGTACGAGTACGCGCGCGGCAACAACGCGGACAACCTGCCGACGGTGCAGGCCTTCGCGGCGAGCCACGAGCCGAGCCCCTGGATGGGTGACCGGCAGACCTTCCAGCTGATGCCCTCGGCGGCGGCCGGCGCTCCGCCCACGGACCGGACGGCGCGGGCGCTCGCCTTCCGCCACGAGAAGGAGACGGCACGCCCGCACCACTACGGCGTCACCTTCGAGAACGGCCTGAAGGCCGAGATGACCCCGACGGACCACGCGGCGATGATGCGCTTCACCTATCCGGGTGAGGACGCGAGCGTCGTCTTCGACAACGTCACCGACCAGGGCGGGCTGACCCTCGACCCGGCGACGAGCTCCTTCTCCGGCTTCTCCGACGTCAAGAGCGGTCTGTCGACGGGCGCGACGCGGATGTTCGTGTACGGCGTCTTCGACGCGCCGGTCACCGGCTCCGCCGCGCAGGGCGTGAAGGGCCACTTCCGCTTCGACGCGGGCGCGGACCGCACGGTCACGCTCCGCCTGGCGACCTCGCTGCTCTCGGTGGACCAGGCGAAGGCGAACCTCGCGGACGAGCTCCCGGCGGGCAGCCGCTTCGAGAAGGTGAAGGACCGGGCGCAGACCGCGTGGGACAGGATCCTGGGCCGGGTGGAGGTGGAGGGGGCCAACCACGATCAGCTGACGACGCTCTACTCCAGCCTGTACCGCCTGTACCTGTACCCGAACTCGGGCTTCGAGAAGGTGGGGTCGACGTACAAGTACGCGAGCCCCTTCTCCCCGATGACGGGCGAGGACACACCGACGCACACCGGGGCGAAGGTGGTGGACGGGAAGGTCTACGTCAACAACGGCTTCTGGGACACCTATCGCACGACGTGGCCGGCCTACTCCTTCCTCACTCCGAAGAAGGCGGGCGAGCTGGTCGACGGCTTCGTGCAGCAGTACAAGGACGGCGGCTGGATATCCCGCTGGTCCTCCCCCGGCTACGCGGACCTGATGACCGGCACGTCCTCGGACGTGGCGTTCGCCGACGCGTACGTGAAGGGCGTGGACTTCGACGCGAAGGCGGCGTACGAGGCGGCGCTGAAGAACGCCACGGTCGTGCCGCCGAGCCGGGGTGTGGGCCGGAAGGGCATGGAGACCTCGCCGTTCCTCGGCTACGCGTCGACGGAGACCCACGAGGGCCTGTCCTGGTCCCTGGAGGGGTACCTCAACGACTACGGCATCGCGAAGATGGCGCAGGCGCTGCACAAGAAGACGGGCGAGAAGCGGTACCAGGAGGAGGCGGCGTACTTCCTCTCCCGGGCGCAGAGCTATGTCTCGCTCTTCGACGGCAAGGCCGGCTTCTTCCAGGGCCGTGACCTCAAGGGCGCGTGGCGGGTGCCGTCGGACCAGTACGACCCGCGGATCTGGGGCCACGACTACACGGAGACGAACGGCTGGGGCTACGCGTTCACGGCTCCGCAGGACTCGCGGGGCCTGGCGCACCTGTACGGCGGCCGAGCGGGCCTGGGCGAGAAGCTGGACACGTACTTCTCGACACCGGAGACGGCGAGCCCGGAGTTCGTCGGCTCGTACGGCAGCGTCATCCACGAGATGACGGAGGCCCGGGACGTACGGATGGGCATGTACGGCCACTCCAACCAGGTCGCGCACCACGTGCCGTACATGTACAACGCGGCGGGTCAGCCGTGGAAGACGCAGGAGAAGGTCCGCGAGGTCCTCTCCCGTCTGTACACCGGCAGCGAGATCGGGCAGGGGTACCACGGCGACGAGGACAACGGCGAGCAGTCGGCCTGGTACCTCTTCTCCGCGCTGGGCTTCTACCCGCTGGTGATGGGCAGCGGGGAGTACGCGATCGGCTCGCCGCTCTTCACGAAGGTGACCCTGCGGATGGACAACGGCCGCACGCTCGTGGTCGAGGCCCCGCGCAACAGTGCGAAGAACGTGTACGTGCAGGGCGTGAAGCTCAACGGCGAGCGCTGGAACTCCACGGCGCTCCCCCACGACGTCCTGGCCCGCGGCGGGAAGCTGACGTTCGACATGGGCCCGAGGCCGTCGGCCTGGGGCACGGGCAAGGAGGCGGGTCCGGTCTCGATCACCCCGGTCGGCTCGGCCCCCGCGCCGCGCACGGACGCGACGACGGGCACGGGCCCGCTGGTCGACAACACCTCGGCGACGTCGGCGACGGTGACGGCGGCCTCGCCGGTCGTCCTGCCGGTGGCGGAGCGGACGCGCGCGGTTCAGTACACGCTGACGTCGGAGGCGGCGGGTTCGGCGCCGACGGGGTGGGTGCTGCAGGGCTCGACGGACGGACAGAAGTGGACGGACCTGGACAAGCGGTCGGGTGAGTCGTTCACCTGGGACCGCCAGACGAGGGCGTTCACGATCCGGGCACCGGGTGCGTACACGACCTACCGTCTGGTCGCCGAAGGGGAAGCGAAGTTGTCGGAAGTGGAGCTTCTCCGCTAACTCCCGGCAAACATGATCATCCGACCGAAACAGTTCTGTCACAAGCCAATTGACCTGTGAAGATCCCGTGCCAGGATCCATGGGCATGAGTGGTCCGCCGCGCCCTCGAGAGGGCGCGGCGGACCCGTTTCTTCCCCCAGAGATCTGGAGTCTTTCGTGGCCAATTCTTCTGGCCTGAACACCACGGGCGTCCTGTCCCGTGTCACGGTCGCGGCGATAACGGCGGCCCTGGTCGCCACGACCACGAGCGCGGTCGCGGCCGAGGCGCCGAAGCCGGCGGAGAAGGCCGTCTCGGCGGCCGCCCGCGCCCTCGCGCCGCAGAAGGCGGGCATCGCCGCCACGTCGGCCGCCGAGGCGGACTTCCGCTACCTGGGCGCCGTCTCCGGCCCGAACATGTACTGGTACGCGCCGGACTCCGCGGGCGGCTACGAGGCTCGCGAGCTCCAGACGTCCGACTGGAACGTCTTCAAGAACGCCCAGCAGGCCGACAACGACGGTGACGGTGTCGCCGAGGACCTGTGGGCGTGGACCAACGACGGCACTCTCGTCTACGCCGACGGCGACGTCGAGGACAGCGGCATCACCGTCGGCAAGGGCTGGAACATCTACAACAAGGTCCTGGTCCCGGGCAACCTCGGTGGCGCCGACGCCCCGGACATGCTCGGCCGCGACGCGTCCGGCAAGCTCTACCTCTACCTCGGTTACGGCGACGGCAAGCTGACCAACCGCATCCTGGTCGGCGGCGGCTGGGGCCAGTACTCCCAGATCGCCGGGGTCGGCGACCTGAGCGGTGACGGCAAGGCGGACATCGTCGCCCGCGACGGCTCCGGTGTGCTGTACCTGTACAAGGGCACGGGCGACTACAAGGCCCCGTTCGCGGGCCGCACCAAGATCGGTGGCGGCTGGAACCTGTTCAACAGCCTCGTCGGCGTCAGCGACCTGGACTTCGACGGCCTCGCCGACCTGGTCGCGCGAGACACGGCGGGCAAGCTCTACCGCTACTCGGGCACCGGCAACGCCGCCGCCCCGTTCAAGCCCAGGGCGCTGATCGGCACCGGCGGCTGGAACACGTACCGCTTCATGTTCTGATCCCGGCCGGCGCGCCTCGGGCGCGCGACGATCGGACGAACGGCCCCGCTCCTCCTCGGAGGAGCGGGGCCTTTTGCATGAAGAGCCGGAAAAGCTTTCCGAAACAGCTCTGTCACAAACCAGTTGGCAGGTGAATTTTCTGTGCAAAGATCGAGGAACACGAGTGGTCCGCCGCCCCGATGGGCGCGGCGGACCATTTCTTGCGACTACAGAGGGAGAACTACGTGGCCAAGATGTCTGGCCTGAACACCACGGGGATGCTTTCCCGTGTCACCGTCGCGGCGATAACCGCCGCGCTGGTGTCCACCACCACGGCCGCGGTCGCGGCCGACCAGCCGCAGCCGCGCACCGCGGTCGCGGCGACCGACGCCAAGGCCCCGGCGGCGGGCACCTTCGCCACCGAGGGCGCGTCCGCCGTCGCCGACGGCGAGCTGCGCGGCGTGGACCGTGACGGCTTCATGTACGCCTACCTGCCGAACGGCGAGGGTGGCTTCGGCGAGCGCCAGTACGTGGGCAACGGCTGGAAGTACACGAACCACTTCACCATGGCCGACCAGGACGGCGACGGCGAGACCGACGGCGCCTGGGGCGTCACGGGCGGCCGTCTGCACTACACCCCCTGGGGTGGGGCCACGATCGACCTCGGCGCCGGCTGGGGTGTCTTCGACAAGGTCGTCTCCGTGGGCGACCTCGGTGGCGCGGTCGCCGCGGACGTGCTCGCCCGGGACGCCGCCGGCAACCTGTACCTGTACCTCGGGTACGGCAACGGCAGGTTCGCCCCGCGCGTCAAGGTCGGCACCGGCTGGAACGCGATGAACCAGATCACCGGCAAGGGCGATCTGAACAACGACGGCAAGAACGACGTCGTCGCCCGCGACAAGTCGGGCAACCTGTGGGTGTACCCGGGCACGGGCAACTACAGCAAGCCGTTCGGCAACCGCTTCAAGGCGGGCACCGGCTGGAACAGCCTGCCCACCTTCGTCTCCAGCGGCGACGTCGACTACGACGGTGTGACCGACCTGATCGCCCGCGACTCCGCGGGCAACCTGTACCTGTACCCGGGCACGGGCGCCACGTCGCCGGCGTTCAAGCCGCGGACGAAGATCGGCACCGGCTGGAACACCTACCGCGTGATCTTCTAGCGGCCCCGGCGTCCCCGACGCCTCGCGCCCTCGCGGCGCGGTCGTGAGAGAACGAACGGGCCCCGCTCCTCCTTCGAGGAGCGGGGCCCGCTTCGTGTGTCAGCCGGTGCGTCAGCCGCGGATCAGGTTGCGGAGGACGTACTGCATGATGCCGCCGTTGCGGTAGTAGTCCGCCTCGCCGGGGGTGTCGATGCGGACGACCGCGTCGAACTCGACGCCCGTGTCCGTCGTGACCTTGACCGTGCGCGGGGTCGTGCCGTTGTTCAGCTCCTCGACGCCGGTGAAGGAGAAGGTCTCCTCGCCGGTCAGGCCGAGGGAGGCCGCCGAGGCGCCCTCCGGGAACTGGAGCGGGAGGACGCCCATGCCGATGAGGTTCGAGCGGTGGATGCGCTCGTACGACTCGGCGATGACGGCCTTGACGCCGAGCAGCGCGGTGCCCTTGGCGGCCCAGTCGCGGGACGAGCCGGAGCCGTACTCCTTGCCCGCGAGGATCGCGAGCGGGGTGCCCTGCTCGATGTAGTTGCGCGAGGCGTCGTAGATGAAGGAGACGGGGGCGCCGTCCTTCGTGAAGTCGCGGGTGAAGCCGCCCTCCGTGCCCGGCGCGATCTGGTTGCGCAGGCGGATGTTGGCGAACGTGCCGCGGATCATGACCTCGTGGTTGCCTCGGCGGGAGCCGTACGAGTTGAAGTCGCGGCGCTCGACGCCGTGCTCCGTCAGGTACTGGCCCGCCGGGGTGTCGGCCTTGATGGCGCCGGCCGGGGAGATGTGGTCGGTGGTGACCGAGTCGCCCAGCTTGGCGAGGACGCGCGCGCCGACGATGTCGGTGACCGGGGTGGTCTCCATCGTCATGCCCTCGAAGTACGGGGGCTTGCGGACGTAGGTGGACTCGGTGTCCCACTCGAAGGTGTTGCCGGTCGGGATCGGCAGCGCCTGCCACTGGGCGTCGCCCGCGAAGACGTCCTGGTAGGACTTGTTGAACATGTCCTCGCCGATGGCGTTGGCGACGACGTCGTTCACCTCGGCCTCGGAGGGCCAGATGTCCTTGAGGAAGACCGGGTTGCCCTCGGTGTCGATGCCGAGCGCGTCCTTCGTGATGTCGACCTTCATCGAACCCGCGAGGGCGTACGCGACGACCAGCGGCGGGGACGCCAGGTAGTTCATCTTGACGTCGGGGTTGATACGGCCCTCGAAGTTCCGGTTGCCGGAGAGGACCGAGGTAACCGCGAGGTCGTGCTCGTTGACGGCCTTGGAGACCTCCTCCGGCAGCGGGCCGGAGTTGCCAATGCAGGTGGTGCAGCCGTAGCCGACGAGGTTGAAGCCGACCTTGTCGAGGTACGGGGTCAGGCCCGCCTTGTCGAAGTAGTCGGTGACGACCTTCGAGCCCGGGGCGAGGGTGGTCTTGACCCACGGCTTGCGGGTCAGGCCCTTCTCGACGGCCTTCTTCGCGACGAGCGCGGCGGCGACCATCACGTACGGGTTCGAGGTGTTGGTGCAGGAGGTGATCGCGGCGACGGTGACGGCGCCGTGGTCGATCTCGTACGTCGAACCGTCGGGGGCGGTCACGGTGACCGGCTTCGACGGGGCGCCGTTCGGGTGGTTCACCGGGGCGTCGGAGGCCGGGAAGGACTCCTTGCCCGCCTCGTCGGCCTCGTCCACGTAGTTGCGGACGTCCAGCGCGAACTGCTGGGCGGCGTTGGCGAGGACGATGCGGTCCTGCGGGCGCTTCGGGCCGGCGATGGAGGGGACGACCGTGGAGAGGTCGAGCTCCAGCTTCTCGGAGAAGTCGGGCTCGGCGGACGGGTCAAGCCAGAGGCCCTGCTCCTTCGCGTACGCCTCGACCAGCGCGACCTGCTGCTCGGAACGGCCGGTGAGCTTCAGGTAGTTCAGGGTCTCGCCGTCGATCGGGAAGATCGCGGCGGTGGAGCCGAACTCCGGCGACATGTTGCCGATGGTGGCGCGGTTGGCGAGGCTCGTGGCCGCCACACCCTGGCCGTAGAACTCGACGAACTTGCCGACGACGCCGTGCTTGCGCAGCATCTCGGTGATCGTGAGGACGAGGTCGGTGGCGGTGGTGCCGGCCGGCAGCTCGCCGGTCAGCTTGAAGCCGACGACGCGCGGGATGAGCATGGAGACCGGCTGGCCGAGCATGGCGGCCTCGGCCTCGATGCCGCCGACGCCCCAGCCGAGCACGCCGAGGCCGTTGACCATGGTGGTGTGCGAGTCGGTGCCGACGAGGGTGTCCGGGTACGCCTGACCGTTGCGGACCATGACCGTACGGGCCAGGTGCTCGATGTTCACCTGGTGGACGATGCCGGTGCCCGGGGGGACGACCTTGAAGTCGTCGAAGGCGGTCTGGCCCCAGCGCAGGAACTGGTAGCGCTCCTTGTTGCGGCCGTACTCCAGCTCGACGTTCTGGCCGAAGGCGTCCTTCGTACCGAACTTGTCGGCGATGACGGAGTGGTCGATGACCAGCTCGGCCGGGGAGAGCGGGTTGACCTTCGCCGGGTCGCCGCCGAGCTCCTTGACGGCCTCACGCATGGTGGCGAGGTCGACGACACAGGGCACACCGGTGAAGTCCTGCATGATCACGCGGGCCGGCGTGAACTGGATCTCCTGGCTCGGCTGAGCCTGCGAGTCCCAGCTGCCCAGGGCACGGATGTGGTCGGCGGTGATGTTCGCGCCGTCCTCGGTGCGGAGGAGGTTCTCCAGAAGCACCTTCAGGCTGTAGGGAAGGCGCGCGGAGCCCTCTACCTTGTCCAGCTTGAAGATCTCGTACGACTCGTCGCCCACGCGCAGCGTGCTGCGGGCGTCGAAGCTGTTCGCCGACACGACAGTCTCCTTCATCAATGTGCGCGTATTACCGCCATGCTGCCGCCACGACTCCTCGCCGATCCGCTAAGGTAAGACTTAGTTAGGTAACCCTTACCCGGGTGGGCGGCTGCGGTGCGCCGTAAGCAGTTATCTCGATGTCGAGATAACTCTAGTGCATCCCCGCCGCTCGGTCATGCCCGGCATGCCTGTGAGAGTCCGCGCGCGTGGAGCGCGCGCTGCGGAAGGTCCGGCGGTACGTGTCCGGGGGCACGCCGATCGTGCGGTTGAAGTGGCGGCGCAGGGTCGTGGCCGTGCCCATGCCCGTGGCGGTCGCGATGGCGTCGACGCTGTCGCCGGTCGCCTCCAGGAGCTCCTGGGCGTGGCGGATCCGCTGGGTCAGCAGCCACTGGAGCGGGGTGGTGCCGGTGACCGTACGGAAGTGGCGGGTCAGGTTCCGCGAGCTCATGTTGGCCCGGCGGGCCAGGTCCTCCACGGTCAGCGGCTCGCCGAGCCGTTCCAGGACCCACGGGAACAGGGCGGCGAGGGGGTGGTCGTCCTGGGCCGGCACCGGGGCGGTGACGAACTGGGCCTGACCGCCGGCCCGGTGCGGGGGGACGACAAGACGGCGGGCGACCGTGTTGGCGAGCGCCGAGCCGTGGTCGAGGCGGACCAGGTGCAGGCACAGGTCCATCGCGGCGGCCTTGCCCGCCGAGGTGAGCACGCTCCCGTTGTCCACGTAGAGGACGTCCGGGTCGACCTCCACCCGGGGGTACCGCGCCGCCAGGACCTCGGTGTGCGCCCAGTGCGTGGTGGCGCGGTGCCCGTCGAGGAGCCCGGCGGCGGCGAGCACGAACGCGCCCGTGCACAGTGAAGCCACCCGGGCGCCCGCCTCATGGGCCGCGCGCACCGCGTCGACCAGGGCGGCGGGCGGGTCCACGTCGACGTCGGCCCACCCGGGGACGATCACCGTGCCGGCGCGCGCGAGCCTCTCGAACCCGCCGTCCGGCTCCAGCAGGAATCTGCCGAAGCGGACGGGGGCGGGGCCGTGGACGGTCAGGTCGTACAGCGGGTCGCTGAACACCTCGTACGCCACGGAGAGTTCGAAGTGCAGCATGCCGTCGGTGACGGCCAGGGCGACGGAGCGCGTGTCCGTGCCCGCGCCTGCGGCCGTCCTCTGCGTACCCCTGTCCGTTTCCATGTCCGGAAGTGTATGGGGCGTGTCGTTCCGGACACTCGTGCCGGGCGACCGCCGTTGCCAGACTCTCCGTATCCGAATGAAGCAGGGACAGAGGGGATCTCATGAGTGCAGGTCGGACGGTCGCGGTGTACGGCGCCTACGGGCACACCGGGCGTTTCGTGGTGGCGGAGCTGATCGCGCGGGGGTTCGTCCCGGTCCTGTCGGGGCGCGACGCCGACAAGCTGCGGGAGTTCGCGGCGTCGCTGCCGGGCGTCGAGGTCCGGCCCGCCTCGGTCGACGACCCGGCCGCGCTCGACCGGGCCCTCGCCGGAACCGCCGCCGTGATCAACGCCGCCGGGCCCTTCGCCACGACCGCCGCCCCGGTGATCGAGGCGGCGCTGCGGGCCGGGATCCCGTACGTGGACGTGGCGGCCGAGATCGAGGCGAACCTCGACACCTTCGCGCGGTTCGCGGAGCCCGCGCGCACCGCGAACACGGCCGTCGTCCCCGCGATGGCCTTCTTCGGCGGCCTCGGCGACCTGCTGGTCAGCGCGGCGCTGGGCGACCGGACGACGGCCGACGAGGTCCATGTCGCGTACGGGCTGAGCAGCTGGCACCCGACGGCCGGCACCCGCACGGCAGGCGCGGTCTCCCGGGAGCGCAGGGACGGCCGGCACGTCCGGTACACGCGGGGGCGTCTCGTGTACGGCGACGACGCCACGCCCACCGTGAAGTGGTCGTTCCCGGAGCCGCTCGGGGTCAGGGCCGTGATCGGCGACTTCACCATGGCCGACGTCGTCACCGTCCCCAGCCACCTGGCCGTTCCGGAGGTCCGTACGTACATGGCCGTCGAGGCGGCCAGGGACCTGGCGGCCGCCGACACCCCTGCGCCGGCGGCGGCCGACGAGCAGGGGCGGTCCGCGCAGACCTTCCTCGTCGACGTCCTCGTCCGCTCCGGCGGCGAGGAGCTGCGCGCCACGGCGAGCGGCCGGGACATCTACGCCGTCAGCGCGCCGCTCGCCGTGGAGGCGGTCGACCGGCTGGTCACGGGCCGGAACCGGACGGTCGGAGTCGCCTCGGCCGGGGCGATGTTCGACGCACCGGACTTCCTCCGCGCCCTGTCCGCCCAACTCTCGGTGGAGCTGTAGCCCGAGGGCCGAGGCCGGGGTCAGGGGTGCCAGACGCCGGTCGCGGCGGTGGCACGGGCGTACGCGGCGAAGTCGCGCGGTTCGCGGCCGAGCGCGCGCTGCACACCGTCGGCGAGGTGGGCGAAGCGCTCCTCGCGGATCCAGCCGTAGAGCATGTTGACCAGCTCCACGTACTCCCCCGGCAGCCCCTGGCGCTCGCCGACGACGGCGAACTCCTCCGGCGGGACGTCGCGGTGGGCGATGTCCCGGCCCGTGGCACGCGCGATCTCGTCCGCGACGTCGTCGAGGCCGAGCAGGCGCGGCCCGGTCAGTCGGTAGGTCTGCCCGGCGTGGCCGTCCTCGGTGAGGGCGGCGACCGCCACATCGGCGATGTCGTCGGCGTCGACGAACGGCTCGGTGCCCGTCCCCGTCGAGCTGACGAACTCGCCGTCGAGGATCTGCCGCACGTAGAAGGGGTCCTCGCTGAAGTTCTGGAAGAACCAGGCCGGCTTCACGATCGTCCAGGCCGTGCCCGACTCGCGTACCGCACGCTCGCACGGCAACTTCTCCTCGCCGTCCGGCACCACCCAGTCGTTGGCGGAGAGCAGGACGAGCCGCTCGACCCCGCGCGCGGCGGCCAGCTGGGTGAAGGCGCGCATCGAGTCCGCCGCCGTCTCGTTCTGCGCGTCGACCAGATAGACCGCGCCGGCGCCCGTGACCGCCGGCTCCCAGGTGGACTCGTCGGTCCAGTCGAAGGCGGTCGGTCCTTTGCGGGAGGCGGCACGGACCTCATGGCCGGCGTTCCGGAGGCCGGAGAGGACACGGCGGCCGGTCTTGCCGGTGCTGCCGAGGACAAGCACGGGCTTCGTCGCGTTCTTCGATGTCGTCGTCATGGAACGAGTCAAACGCGCCGATGGTGAGGCGGGGAATGGCCTGTCGGCTCAATCCGATGTCTGAGCGTCTAACCTTGCCGTATGGACGCTTTGGGGAGCCTGCTGTACGAGGTGAGGGCCGAGGGCG
The DNA here is from genome assembly GCF_053594455.1 of Streptomyces sp. NPDC001927. NCBI lineage: Bacteria > Bacillati > Actinomycetota > Actinomycetes > Kitasatosporales > Streptomycetaceae > Streptomyces > Streptomyces sp. NPDC001927. The sequence goes on from NZ_JBSFEN010000001.1 coordinate 800,989, forward strand.
CGCTGTTCAGCCGGAACCACCTGGAACCTCCGTGGTCCGTGCGGTTCGCCGACCGCACCCCGCTCACCCTGGTGACCATGTTGCGGGGCTCGGGCCTGATCGACCCCGGCGGCGGCGAGCCGCCGGTCGCGCTCGGCGAGGGTGACGTGGCCGTCGTGGCCGGCTCGGAGCCGTTCTCCGTCGGCGACGAGGACGGTTCGGGGGCGGCGCCCCTGTATGTACGGGAAGGTCCCGACCGGTGCACGACGGCCGACGGCGAGGAGATCAGCGAGGACATCGTCCTGGGCCTGCGGGTGTGCGGGAACAGTGCGGACGGCCCCGCGGTGCTGCTGACCGGCAGTTACCGGGTCGGCGGGCAGGTCTCGGAGCGGCTCCTGAGCGCGCTCCCCCGGGTCCTGGTGGTCCGCCCCGAGGGCGGGCCCGCACCGATCATGGACCTGACGGCCGACGAGATCGGCCGCGACGACCCGGGGCAGCAGGCGGTCCTCGACCGGCTCCTGGACCTGTTGCTGCTGTGCACGCTGCGGGAGTGGTTCAGCCGTCCGGAGGCCGATCCGCCGGGCTGGTACCGGGCGCTCGGCGACCCGGTCGCGGGCCGGGCGCTCCGGCTGATCCACGACCGGCCGGCGCGGGCGTGGACCGTGGCGGCGCTCGCCGAGGAGAGCGGTGTGTCGCGCGCGACGCTGGCCCGCCGCTTCACCGAGCTGGTCGGCGAACCTCCGATGGCCTATCTGACCGGCTGGCGCCTGGCCCTTGCGGCCGATCTCCTGGCGCGCACCGACGAGACGGTGGAGGCGATCGCCCGACAGGTCGGCTACCGCAGCGCGTTCGGGCTGAGCGTGGCCTTCCAGCGCGTGCACGGAACCCGCCCCAGCCACCACCGCGCGGCCGCGAGGGCGGTCGCGGTCTGACCACCCTGCGAGTGACCCCCGTACGGGCGCGGTGCGATTGCCGGAGGCGTACGGCGGCCCGAGGATCGCACCATGGGCATGTTCAGCGGCGCGCATGTGATTCTCTACACCCCGGACGCGGACGCCGACCGGGCCTTCCTCAAGGACGTGCTCGGCTTCGACCACGTCGACGCGGGCGGCGGCTGGCTCATCTTCAAGCTGCCGCCGGCCGAGGTCGCGGTGCACCCGACGCAAGGTGAGCCGAAGCACGAGGTGTATCTGATGTGCGAGGACATCGCCGCCACGCTCACCACCCTCGAGGATCGCGGCACCGAGATCTCACGGCCCATCAGCGATCAGGGCTGGGGTCTGCTCGCCGCCGTACGGCTGCCGAGCGGGGCCGAACTGCCGCTGTACGAACCGCGTCACCCCACTGCGCACAGCGCGTCACCCTGACGGCCCACCCCCACGCGAGCGTCATCTCATATCTGAGATAACGTGACGCTCATGGCAGACGACTACCTCGTACGCATCGGCAAGCTCATCCGTGACGCCCGTCAGCACAGGGGCTGGACGCAGACGCAGCTCGCCGAGGCCCTGGCCACAAGCCAGAGCGCCGTGAACCGGATCGAACGTGGCAACCAGAACATCAGCCTTGAGATGATCGCACGCATCGGCGAAGCACTCGACAGCGAGATCGTGTCCCTCGGTTACGCCGGCCCCATGCATCTGCGGGTCGTCGGCCGCCGCCGGCTCTCCGGCGCCATCGACGTCAAGACGAGCAAGAACGCGTGTGTCGCGCTGCTCTGCGCCACGCTGCTCAACAGCGGCCGCACGGTCCTGCGCCGCGTCGCCCGCATCGAGGAGGTCTTCCGGCTCCTGGAGGTCCTCAACTCGATCGGCGTGCGCACCCGTTGGATCAACGACGGGGTCGACCTGGAGATCGTGCCGCCCGCCGAGCTGGACATGGACTCGATCGACGCCGAGGCGGCGATCCGGACCCGCTCGATCATCATGTTCCTCGGCCCGCTGCTGCACCGGATGGACCGCTTCAAGCTGCCGTACGCGGGCGGCTGCGACCTGGGTACGCGCACGATCGAGCCGCACATGATCGCCCTGCGCCGCTTCGGCCTCGACATCACGGCGACCGAGGGCCTCTACCACGCGCAGGTCGAGCGGTCGGTCTCCCCCGACCGCCCGATCGTGCTGACCGAGCGCGGCGACACCGTGACGGAGAACGCGCTGCTCGCCGCGGCCCGCCACGACGGCGTCACCGTCATCCGCAACGCCTCCTCCAACTACATGGTCCAGGACCTCTGCTTCTTCCTGGAGGCGCTGGGCGTACGGGTGGACGGCATCGGCACGACGACGCTGACCGTGCACGGTGTCCCGCGGATCGACGTGGACGTGGACTACTCCCCCTCGGAGGACCCGGTCGAGGCGATGAGCCTGCTGGCCGCGGCCGTGGTGACGGAGTCGGAGCTGACGATCCGCCGGGTCCCGATCGAGTTCATGGAGATCGAGCTCGCGGTCCTGGAGGAGATGGGCCTCGACCACGACCGCTCGCCGGAGTACGCGGCGGACAACGGCCGCACGCGCCTGGTGGACCTGACGGTCCGGCCCTCCAAGCTGGAGGCCCCGATCGACAAGATCCACCCGATGCCCTTCCCGGGCCTGAACATCGACAACGTGCCGTTCTTCGCGGCCATCGCGGCCACGGCGCAGGGCAAGACCCTGATCCACGACTGGGTCTACGACAACCGCGCCATCTACCTCACCGACCTCAACCGCCTCGGCGGCCGCCTCCAGCTCCTCGACCCCCACCGCGTCCTGGTCGAGGGCCCGACCCGCTGGCGCGCGGCCGAGATGATGTGCCCCCCGGCCCTGCGCCCGGCGGTGGTCGTCCTCCTGGCGATGATGGCGGCCGAGGGCACGTCGGTCCTGCGCAACGTCTACGTCATCAACCGCGGCTACGAAGAGCTGGCGGAGCGCCTGAACTCGGTGGGCGCGCAGATCGAGATCTTCCGCGACATCTGACACGACGCCGAACGGCTGCCGCCGCACCCTCTGCCGACCCGAGAGAACACTGGTCGGCAGGGGGTGCGGCGCTGTGTGCGGCCCGACCGACTCGCCCTGCTTCCTGATCCCTCCCGAAACGACGCACGAACGATGCGTCTTGAGGCGCTGCCGCCGTTCGCCGGAACCTGAGGAGGCAGGGAGGACCGCCCGCGCGCCGGGCCGGAGGAGGAGTCGTCATGGTCGCAGTGCCCACGGTCAGCCCTCGGCGGCCCCTCGCGGATGTCGCACCCATCCGAACGGCCGACGGCGCCGAACCACTCCCGGGGACGCTCCGCGCGACCGGTGTGCGGGCGCCCCGTGACGCGAGGGGGAACGAATGAGCCGGCGAACCGTCGCGGTCGTCGGGGCGGGAGTGGCCGGCCTGACCGCCGCTCACGTGCTGTCGCGGAGCTACGACGTGGTGCTGTACGAGGCGGACGCCCGGCTCGGCGGGCACGCGCACACCCATGAGGTGCCGACCCGGGAGGGCGGCACCGTACGCGTGGACACCGGCTTCATCGTCCACAACGAGCGCACCTACCCCCACCTGCTGCGGCTCTTCCGCGAGCTCGGCGTCGAGACCCAGGACGCCGAGATGAGCATGTCCGTGCGGTGCGACGGCTGCGGCCTCGCCTACGCGGGCGCCCGCGGCCCCCGCGGTCTGCTCGGCGGCGGCAACCTGCGCCGCGGCCGCCATCTGCGGATGCTCGCCGACGTACCGCGCTTCCACCGGGCGGCCCGTCGGCTGCTCGCCGCCGGAGACGACAGCCGCACCTTCGGCGCGTTCCTGGAACAGGGCCGGTTCTCGCCGTACTTCGTCGGCCACTTCGCCGTCCCGCTCGTGTCCGCCGTCTGGTCCTGCGCCCCCGACACCGCGCTCCTGTACCCGGCGGCCTACCTCTTCCGGTTCCTCGACCACCACGGCCTCCTCTCCACCACGGGCTCACCGCGCTGGCGGACCGTCACGGGAGGCTCCGGGGCGTACGTCGAGAAGGTGGCCAAGCAACTCGCCGCCGTCCGCACCGCGACCCCGGTCCGCGCGATCGAACGGGGCACGGACCGGGTCCGGGTGACCACCGACGACGGCGAGTCCGAGACCCACGCGGCCGTCGTCGTCGCCGTCCACCCCGACCAGGCCCTGCGGATGCTCGCCGACGCCACCCCCGACGAGCGCCGGGTCCTAGGCGCGTTCACCTACTCCCGTAACCCCACCGTCCTGCACCGGGACACCAGCGTGCTGCCCGCGGCGCCGCACGCCCGGGCGTCGTGGAACTACTGGCTCCCCTCCTGCGACGCGCGCCCCGGGGCCGTCAAGGTCAGTTACGACATGAACCGGCTCCAGCGCCTCCCGGTGGACGAGCCGCACCTCGTGACCCTCAACGCCGACGGCCGCGTCGACGAGAGCACGGTGCTCGCCCGCATGGTGTACGAGCACCCCGTCTACACGCCCCGCTCCGTCGCCGCGCAGCGCGAACTGCCGGGCCTCGCCACGTCCGTGACCGCCTTCGCCGGCGCGTACCACGGCTGGGGGTTCCACGAGGACGGCTGCCGCTCCGGAGTCGAGGCGGCCCGCGCGCTGGGGGTGACCTGGTGACCACCGACCGCCGCACAGCCGCCTCACCCCGGGCGCCCACGGTGCCCGCGCTCTACCCCTGCGAGGTCTCCCACACGCGCGTGGGACCGACGCACCACTCCCTGCGGCAGCGCACCTACCTGTGGCTGGTCGACCTCGACGACCTGCCCCGGCTGCCCCGCCTCCTGCGCCCGCTCGCCCGCTTCGACGCCCGCGACCACTTCGGCGGCCGGGCGCCCACCCTCCGCGCCGGCCTCGACGCCTACCTCGCCTCCCACGGCGTACGGAACGCCGACGGGCGGGTGCTGATGCTCGCCCACGCGCGCGTGCTCGGCCATGTCTTCAACCCGCTCACCCTGTACTGGTGCCACGACCGGGCCGGCAGCCCCGTCTGCGTCGTGGCCGAGGTCCACAACACCTACGGCGGCCGGCACTGCTACCTCCTGCGGCCCGACGCCGCCGGACGCGCCGACGTCGCCAAGGAGTTCTACGTCTCCCCGTTCTTCGACGTCGAGGGCTCCTACCGGATGCGGCTGCCGCTGCCCGGCGACCGCCTCGACCTCACCGTCCAACTGCGGCACGGCGACGGGAGCCGGCCGCTGACCGCCACCGTCCGCGGCCGCCGCAGGACCGCCGGCGCGCGCGGCCTGCTCGCCGCGGCGCTGCGCCACCCGTGGTCCACCGCCGCCGTCAGCGCCGGCATCCGGTGGCACGGGATCCGCCTGTACCTCAAGGGAGTTCCCGTCCGTCCCCGTCCCGCCCCGCCCACCCGAGAAGGCATGCTGTGACCGTCTCCGTCCCGCCGGCCGCGCCCCGCGTCGCGGCCCTCGGCCGTCCGCCCGTCGATCCGGAGCGCTGGCCCGACGTCGCCCGCCTCCCGCGCGCCTCCGCCCTGCGCACGGCCGTCGCCCGGCGCGTCCTCGCCCGTGCCTTCGCCCGGCTGCCGCTGCGGACGAACCTCGGTGGGCCGCCCGGCGCCGTGCCCCGCCCCACCACCGGCGAAGCCGACCGGGTCGCCCCGACTCCGCCCACCCCCGCCCCGCCCGTCCTGACGCTGCACGACCCGGCCGCCTTCCACCGGCGGATCGGCGCCGACGGGCTAATCGGCTTCGGCGAGTCGTACATGGCAGGAGAGTGGGACAGCGACGACCTCGTGGGCCTTCTCACCGTGCTCGCCGCCCACGTGGACGACCTCGTACCGGCACCGCTGCGCCGGCTCCGGGGCGCCTGGGTGCGCCGCCGCCCGGCCCGCGACCTCAACACCCTCGAAGGCGCCCGCGCCAACATCCACCGGCACTACGACCTGTCGAACGACCTGTTCGCCCACTTCCTCGACCCGAGCATGACCTACTCCTCGGCCGTGTTCGACACCCTCCCCGCGACACCGGGCGCGTTCACCGCGGCCCAGCACCGCAAGATCGACCGCCTGCTCGACCTGGCCGGCGTCGGCACGGGGACCCGGCTCCTGGAGATCGGCACCGGCTGGGGCGAACTCGCGATACGCGCGGCGTCCCGGGGCGCCGACGTCCTGACCGTCACGCTCTCCGAGGAGCAGCGCGCGCTCGCGCTGCGCCGGATCGCCGAGGCCGGCGTGGAGCACCGGGTGCGCGTCGAACTGCGCGACTACCGCCAGGTCGAGGGCCGGTACGACGCCGTGGTCAGCGTCGAGATGATCGAGGCCGTGGGCGCCGAGTACTGGCCCACCTATTTCGAGGCCCTGCGCCGGCTCGTCGCGCCCGGCGGGGCCGTCGCCCTCCAGGCCATCACGATGCCGCACGAGCGGATGCTCCACACCGCCCGCACCCACACCTGGATCAGCAAGTACGTCTTCCCCGGCGGCCTCATCCCGTCGCCTGACGCCCTCGCCCACGAGAGTGCCGCCGCCGGCCTGACCCTCACCCACGACACCGGCTACGGCGCGCACTACGCCGAGACGCTCCGGCTCTGGCGGGAGACGTTCGTCCGGGAGTCGGCGGCGGTCGAAGCGCTCGGCTTCGACCGGGTCTTCCACCGCATGTGGGAGCTGTACCTGGCCTACTCCGAGGCGGGCTTCCGCGCGCACTACCTGGACGTCCGCCAGCTCCGCCTCGTCGCGGCGGACCAGGCGGAGCCGGCGGAGCAGGCGGAGCCGGCGGACGGCCCCGGAGCGTCCCGGTGAACGCGTCCGCGCTCGCGGTCAATCTGGCCGCGTCGGCCGGAGCGGCCCTCGCGGTCATGCTGGTGACGTTCGCGATCGCCTCGGTGAAGGGCGTCCACCGGATCGTCGACATCGCCTGGGGCCTCGCGTTCACCGCCGTCGCCGTCGTCACCTTCATGCTCTCCGCCGGGTACGGGGACGACGGCCGCAGGCTCGCCGTCACCCTCGCGACCTGCCTGTGGGGGCTGCGCCTCGCCCTCCACATCGCCCGCAGGGGCCGTGGCCACGGCGAGGACCCCCGCTACGCGAAGATGCTCGCCCGGGCCCCCGGCCATCCGGCGCTCTACGCGCTGCGCACCGTCTACCTCCTCCAGGGCGCCCTCGTCTGGCTCGTCTCCCTGCCCGTCCAGGCGGCGGCCTACCTGCCCGAAGGACCGGACCCTCTGCTCGCCGTCGGCCTCGTCCTGTGGGCGGCGGGCCTCGCGTTCGAGACGGTCGGGGACCACCAGCTCGCCCGCTTCAAGTCCGACCCCGCGCACCGGGGACGGATCATGGACCGGGGCCTCTGGAGCTGGACCCGGCACCCCAACTACTTCGGGGACTTCCTGGTCTGGTGGGGGCTCTACCTGACCGCCTGCGCGACCTGGCAGACTGCTGTCCTCGTTCTGGTGTCGCCCCTGGTGATGAGCGCCCTGCTGATCTGGGGCAGCGGCAAGCGGCTCCTGGAGGCCCACATGGCGCACCGCCCCGGTTACGCGGACTACGCCGCCCGTACGAGCGGCTTCCTGCCTCGCCCGCCCCGCCGGCCCGCGCACCGGGCCGATCCCCGATGACGCCCGACGCCGCCCCCGCGGTCCGGCGCGGCGCGGCGGGCTGTCTCGTCGTACGCAGCGCGCCGGCCGTCCCCGCCGCGGCCGTGCTCCTGCTGCACGGCGGCCGCTCCGAGGGCCTCGGGCCGCCGCCCCTGGTCAACCTGCCCGCCCTGCGCATGCGCCCGTTCGCGACCGCCGTCGCCCGCGCGCTCGCCGGCCGGGACGTGCTCGTCGCGGAGGTCCGCTACCGGCACCGGGGCTGGAACGGCGACCGCCGTGACGCGGCCCAGGACGCGGAGGCCGCGCTGGCGCGGCTGCGGGAGCGGTCCGGGCCGATCCCCGTCGTGCTCGTCGGCCACTCGATGGGCGGCCGCGCCGCGCTGAGCGCCGCGGGCGACCGGATGGTCCGCGGCGTGGTGGCCCTGGCACCGTGGTGCCCGCCGGGCGAGCCCGTCGAGCACCTGGCGGGACGCACGATCCACGTGCTGCACGACGAGGCCGACCGGGTCACCTCCGCCCGGGAGTCCTGGGACTTCGTGCGCAGGGCCCGGACGGCGGGCGCCGACGCGGTCGGCATCCCGATGACCACCGGAGGCCATGCGATGCTCCGCGGCGCCGCCCACTGGCACCGCCGCACCGCCGAACTCACCGCCGCGCTGCTAGGGGATCCGGACGGTTCGTGACGCGCGGCCGGGCTCACACGGTGGGCAGGGCGATCACCGCGAGCGGGGCCGTGGTCGGCCGGGGTGAGCCGCCCGCCGGTTCGAGGGTGATGCCGATGGCGGACGCCTCGTCCACCCGGCCCGCCAGGAGCGTCGTGGAGGTGGTCGTGTCGGCGGGCAGGAGTCCGGCCGGGCGCATGACGTCGCCGTCGGCGTACCAGAGTTGGTAGACCGACCCGGCGGGCGGCCGGGGCAGCGCGGACGCGGCGAACGCCGCCCGGTCGACCGAGGGCGCGTAGACGACCGTGCCGACCGCCCCGCCGGCCAGCCGGGCCGTGGTCAGGCGTGCGTCGGGCGCGGCCAGGACGGCCGCGACGGACTCGGCCGCTGCCGTGGCCTCGCGCGCTGCCCGGGCGGCCTCCTCGGCCCGGTCGTACTGCCAGGCGGTGGCGAATCCGCCGAGGGCGACGGTGCCGGCGAGGGACGCGGCCAGCGCCCACCGGGGGAAGCCGCGCCGCGACCGGCCGCGACCGGCGGCCACCGCGTCGCCGTCGAACGCGGTCGTGTACGGCGGTTCCTGACGCACGGTCGTGATCCTGCGCAGCACCGCGGCGCGCAGGGTCGGGCCGACGGTCTCGGCGACCGCCTGTCCCAGGCGGGCGGCCGTCTCCGCCAGCTCGTCGACCTCGTGGGCGCAGGACGGACAGCGGTCGAGGTGGCGTTCGACCGCCTGCCGCTCGGCGTCGGAGTCGAGCGCGTCGAGCACGTAGGCACCGGTGAGCATGTGCGGGTCGAAGCCGTTCATCCCGTCACCCCCAGGCAGTCGCGGAGCCGGATCAGACCGTCGCGCATCCGCGTCTTGACGGTGCCGAGGGGCAGCGAGAGGAGTTCGGCGACCTCACGGTAGGTCAGGCCGCGGTAGTAGGCGAGGGTGACGGACTGGCGCTGCCGTTCGGTGAGCCCGCGCAGACAGCGCCGTACCCGCTCGCGGTCCAGCCGGTTCTCCACCTCTTCGACGACCTCGTCGTAGGCGGGGGTCTGTTCCAGCAGGGCGACGCGCCGCACGCGGTCCGACGCGGCCTGCTCGGAGCGGACCCGGTCGACGGCGCGCCGGTGTGCCAGGGTGAGCGCCCAGGTGAGCACCGAACCGCGCTCGGGGTCGAAGCGGGCGGCGAGCCGCCAGATGTCGACCATGACCTCCTGCGCGACCTCCTCCGACTGGGCGGGATCGCGCAGCACGGCGCGCACGACGCCCAGGACCGGTCCTGCGACGGCGTCGAACACGGCGGTGAACGCCTCCTGGTCCCCGCGGGCCGTCCGGCTCAGGAGCTCCGGCAACTCGGGGTGGGCGGCCGGTGCCCGGGCACCGGCCGCACGTGCGTTCTCTCTCACCGCGGTCCTCCTGCTTCTGGTCGGGTACACGCGTCGTTCGTGGCGGAGGCGCCGGCGGATTGGTCCGTACGGCACGCGCTCGCGAAGCGGTGGTCTCCGACCCTCAGGAAGTCAGTGGCCGGGGGCCCGGAGAGCTCCCAGTTCGTCGTTGAGCGCGGTGAGGAACCGTAGCGCCGTGGCCAGTTCCTCCGCGTCGAACCGCTCCCTGGCCCGGTCTGCGGCCTGCGCCAGCGGGAGGAAGTACTGGCGTGCGGCGGCCCGCGCCCCTTCCTCGTAGTGCACGTGGACCACCCTGCGGTCCGCGCTCTCCCTGGACCTGCGGATGTGGCCGGCCTTCTCGAGCCGGTCGAGACAGGCGGTGACCGCCCCTGACGTCAGCCCGAGTTGCTCGCGCAGCCGGCCGGGTGTGAGCGGTTCCGGGCTGTCGAGGACGATGCCGAGCGCCTGCACGTCGGTCGGGTGCAGTCCGTGGGCGTGCGCGAAGCCGTGGACCAGCCGGCTCATCTCCCCGTGCGTACGGCGCAGTGCGACGGCGAAGCTCTGGAGGTCGCCCGGCGCCCCGGCGGGGGGCGCGGTCCTGTCTCGGTCATCGGTGCTGGCCACACGGTCAGCCTATGCGCCGGAACGGCCCGTGGAGGAAACGGCGGACTGCGCCTCGGGCCCGGGTCGGCCGACACGGAGGCGTCAACCGCGCGGTCGGATCTCACCCGTTCCGGTGTCGCACCCATCCGGGGGCCGTGCGGTTCCGAAGACCCGACCGTGAACATCGACAAGGCAGTCATCGGCCGGGGAACCCTGGCGGCACTGGCCGGGCTCGTCTCCGGCTACGTGGCGCTGGCGCTTGCCGAACTGGTCGCCGCGGGGGTCCGGCCCGAAGCGGGGCCCGTGACGGCCGTCGGCGGAGCGGCCGTCGACCGGACCCCCGCGGGGGTCAAGGACTGGGCCATCCGCACCTTCGGGACCAGCGACAAGCTCGTCCTGCAGGCCGGGATTCTCGTCGTGATCGCCCTCCTGGCGATGGCTCTGGGCGTGCTGGCCCTCAGGAGCCGACGGACCGGGGCGGCGGGGGTCGTGGCCTTCGGCCTCGTCGGCGCGGCCGCGGCCCTGAACCGGCCGGACTCCGACTCGTGCGCCGACGCCCTGCCGTCACTGGTGGGCGGGTTAGCGGGCGGGGTACTGCTGTACGTCCTGATCGGCCCGCTCGTCGCCCGCCCGGCAGGCCGGCCGGACACCGGGGCTCGCGGCAGCCGTCGCCGGTTCCTGCTGGCCGTCGGCGCCGCCGCGGCGGCCGGTACGGGCGTCGGCGCGCTCGCCCGGGTGCTGAACGCGTCGCGGTCCGGCGACGCGGTCGCCTCGCGCGCCGCGGTCGTCCTGCCCCGGCCGTCGTCACCGGCCCCCGCCGTCCCCCGGGGCGCGGCGCCGCGGTTGTCCGGCATCAGCCCGTTCACCACCGCGACCAAGGACTTCTACCGGGTGGACACCGCCTTGGTCGTCCCCAAGGTCGCGGCCGACACCTGGCGCCTGCGCATCCACGGGAAGGGGGTCCGCCGCGAGCTGAGCATCTCCTTCGAGGAACTGCTCTCCCGCGAGACGATCGAACGCGACATCACGTTGACCTGCGTCTCCAACGAGGTCGGCGGACCGTACGTCGGCACCGCCCGGTGGCTCGGCGTGCGCCTCGACGCCCTCCTCGCCGAAGCGGGCGTCCGTCCGCCGTCCCGAGGCGGGCCCGCCGACCAGTTGGTGGCGCGCTCCGTCGACGGCATGACGCTCGGCACGCCGGTCGAGGACGTCATGGACGGCAGGGACGCCATGCTCGCCGTCGGCATGAACGGTGAGCCCCTGCCCTTCGTCCACGGCTTTCCGGTCCGGATGCTCGTTCCCGGCCTGTACGGCTACGTGTCGGCGTGCAAGTGGATCGAGGACATCGAGCTCACCACCTTCGACGCGTACGACCCGTACTGGGTCAGGCGGAAGTGGGCGCGGAGGGCGCCGATCAAGACGCAGGCCCGCATCGACACCCCCAAGCCCTTCGCCCGGCCGGCCTCCGGAACGGTGATGGTGGCCGGCGTCGCCTGGGCGCAGCACCGGGGCATCGACCGGGTCGAGATCCGCGTCGACGACGGCCCCTGGCGGCCGGCCGACCTGGCCGCCGAGCACACCCGGGACACCTGGCGCCAGTGGTCGTATCCCTGGCCGGCCACGAAGGGCACCCACACCCTCACCGTCCGCGCCACCGACCGCACCGGTGAGACCCAGACCGAACGGCGCACGCGAACCATCCCCGACGGGGCCGCCGGATGGCACTCCGTCGTCGTGACCGCCGGGTAGGCCCGCCCGCCCCACCCACTCCCCCGTACCTCACAGGGCGGGGAACACCTCACAAGGAGATCCCTTCATGAACGCACGTCGTTTCCGCCGTACCGCCGTCGCCGTCGCCGCCGCGGCCGTGCTGCCCTTCTCGCTCGCCGCGTGTACGGACTCCGGCAGTGACGCCGCCTCCTCGGACACCGCGCCCGAGGCCCCCGCCACCCAGGAGAGTTCGCCCGCCACCGGGGACGGCACGGACGGCGACGGCCCCTTCGGCCCGGCGTGCGCCTCGGTGCCCAAGGACGGTGCCGGTTCGTTCGACGGCATGGCGAAGGACCCGGTCGCCACGGCCGCGTCGAACAACCCGGAGCTGTCGACCCTGGTCGCCGCGGTCCAGAAGGCGGGCCTGGTCGACACCCTCAACAACGCGCAGAACATCACGGTGTTCGCGCCGACCAACGCCGCCTTCGCCAAGATCCCCAAGGCCGACCTCGACAAGGTCCTCGCCGACAAGGCCACCCTGACCAAGATCCTCACCTACCACGTCGTCGGCCAGAAGCTGACGCCGAAGCAGCTGGAGAACGGCTCCTTCGAGACGCTCCAGAAGGGCATGGTCACCACCAAGGGCTCCGGCGACGCCTACACCGTCAACGACACCTCCAAGGTCGTCTGCGGCGACGTCCCCACCGCCAACGCCACCGTCCACATCGTCGACACCGTCCTCATGCCGAAGTAGGCCCGGACCGCGGCAGGGAGTCGTGCGGCCACGCGGGAACGCGTGACCGTACGACTCCCGTCGTCGTTCCCGTCCTCTCAGGCCTTCGGCGAGATCCCGGCGTGCCCTTGATTGTCGAGGCTCGTTGAGCCCCGGGAGCCGGACAAAAGGTGCCGATGGGAAGGCTCGGCAGATGCGCGACCGGTCCGGGCCGCGATGTCGCTCATCGCCCCTCCGCACGCTTCCTTCACCCACCTGACAGGAACCCCAGCAATGCCCCTCTCCTCGCCGCCCATCACGGTCGGGTCACAGCCGTCGCACCGTCCTGAACTGGTGCGCCGGCACCGCTGGGACGGACTGCGCTGCGAGTCGCGACTGGTCCGGGCGACCGCCCCGAGGCTGCGTCCGCTCCTGCTCATCGGGGGCGCCTTCCAGAGCAAGGAGACCTGGGGGCGCTGCGAGAAGCTGTTCCTGACGAACATGGACGTCTTCACCGTCGACCCGCCCGGCTGGGGCGCGGCCGACCCCCTGCCCCCGGGGCGGAGCGTGGACGTACTGGCGGACGCCGTCTGCCACATACTCGACGAGAGCGGTCTGCGGCAGGTCAACGTGGTGGGCGGTTCCTACGGAAGCGCCATCGCGTACCGCATCGCCCAGCGCCACCCCGAGCGCGTGGGGCGCATGGTCCTGGTCGGCACGATGGCGGCCATCCCCGAGCACTCCCGGGATGCCATGCACCGCGCGCTGGCTCTCCTGGACGCCGGCCGGATGGACGAGTACGCGCATGCCTCGGTCGACATCCTCATGAACACGGGGCGCCTCGACGGGATCACCAACGGCTCGCGCGTCCGCCGCTTCCTGCTGCGCCGGCTGGCCGCCCTGTCCCGGGCCGAGGCGGTTCAGGTGAGCACCAACACGCTGCGTCTGCTCCACCACGCGGAGCTCGACACCAGCGTGCCGGTGCCTGCCCCGACGCTGACGGCGACGGGCGAGCACGACGCCTTCACCACCCCGGCGCAGTGCCGTCGCATGGCTCAGGCGTGCGGCAGGGGCTGGTTCGCGGAAGTCGCCGACAGCGACCACATGCTCTTCCTGGAACGGCCGGTGGAGATCACCGACCTGGTGACGCGCTTCCTGGCCGACGAGCCGCTGCACGCACTGCCCTACTGCACGACGGTCGAGCAGCTCCATCCGAGAACCCTCCCGGGACCGAGGGCCGTCGGCCCGATGCCGGGAGGGAAGCCCGTCTGAGGGGTCGCCGACCCCTCTACTACCGCGTCCTGCGGCTGAGTTCGCCCGGCCACCAGGCCTTCGGCCCGATGTCCCGGACCAGGGCGGGGACGAGCAGGGAACGGACGACCAGGGTGTCGAGCAGGACGCCGAAGGCGACGATGAAGGCGATCTGCGCGAGGAAGGCGAGGGGGATGACTCCGAGTGCGGCGAAGGTGGCCGCGAGGACGACGCCCGCCGACGTGATGACCCCGCCCGTGGCCGTCAGCCCGCGCCGCACGCCCTCGCGCACCCCGTGGCGCAGCGACTCCTCACGGACGCGGGACATCAGGAAGATGTTGTAGTCCACGCCCAGGGCGACCAGGAAGACGAACCCGTACAGCGGGACCGACGAGTCGGTGCCGGTGAAGCCGAACACGTGCGGGAAGACGAGCGCGGAGATGCCCAGGGTGGCGAGGAAGTTGAGCGCCACCGTGGCGACGAGCAGCACCGGCATCAGGAGCGAGCGGAGCAGGCCGACGAGGATCACCAGGATGATCGCGAGGACCACCGGCACGATGAGGGTGCGGTCCCGCTCGGCGGTGCGCTGGGTGTCGTACTGCTGGGCGGTGTAGCCGCCGACGAGTCCGTCGGCTCCGGGGACGGCGTGCACGGCCTGCCGGAGGCGGACGACCGTCTCCTTCGCCGCCGTGCTGTCCGCCGCGTCGCTCAGGGTGACGTCGACCCTGACCCTGCCGTCCACGACGAGCGGCGCTCCGGCGCCGGGCCGCGCGGAGGCCGTCACCGGACGGGCCGAGTCGACTCCGTCGGTGGCCTCGGCGGCCGCCGTCACGGCGGGCAGCGCCGCCGCGTCGGCGATCACCACCGCCGGGTTGCCCGAGCCGCCGGGGAAGTGGCGCCCCAGCGTCTGCTGGGCGGCGACGGACGGCGCGTCGTTCACGAAGATCTCGTCGAGCGGCACGCCCCGGGACTCGAGCGTCGGGGCGAACGCAGCGCACGCGAGCAGCGCGCCGAGGGTGATCGCCCACACCTTGCGCGGGGCGCGGTCCACGAGGTCCGCCACCCGCCGCCACAGGCCGTGGCCGCCGCTCGCCGCATCCGCCGGCCGCGGCTTGGCCGGCCAGTAGGCGGCCCGGCCCAGCAGGACCAGGACGGCGGGCAGGAAGGTGAGGGCGCTCAGGACCGCGCAGACGATGCCGATCGCGCCGACCGGGCCGAGCGCCCGATTGTTCGTCAGATCGCTGAAGAGCAGGGCGAGCAGACCGAGGGCCACCGTGGCCGCGCTGGCCGTGACGGGCCCGACGGACTGGCGCAGGGCGGCGCGCATGGCCCGGAAGCGGTCGTCCGCGTGCGCGGCGAGTTCCTCGCGGTACCGGGCGGCGAGCAGCAGGGCGTAGTCGGTGGCGGCGCCGATGACGAGGATCGACAGGATGCCCTGGACCTGGCCGTCCACCCGCACCACGCCGTGGTCGGCCAGCACGTAGACCACGGCGCACGCCAGTCCGAGCGCGAAGACCGCGCCGAGGATGATCACCAGCGGGAGCAGGACGCTGCGGTACACGAGCAGCAGGATGACGAGGACGGTCACGAGGGCGACGGCGAGCAGGAGGCCGTCGATGCCGGCGAAGGCGTCGGTCAGGTCGGCCTGGGTCGCGGCGGGACCCGCGATCCGCGCCTGGGTGCCGGGCACGGACTCGGCGGCCTCGGTCACGGCCGCGAGGGCCGTGGGCAGCTCCTCCCCGAGGTCGGGGCGGAGCTGTACGACCCCGCTCAGGGCCAGGCCGTCCTTCGACACGAGGGCCGGGGACGGAGTCCCGGCCACCCCCGGCCGTCCGGTGAGCGAGGCCAGGGCCCGGCCGGCCGCGGCCTGCTGGGCCGTGTCGAGCTCGCGGCCCTCGGGCTCGCCCGTCCAGACCACGATCGCGGGCAGGGTCTCGTCCTGGCGGAACGCCTTCTGCGCCTCGACGACCTGGGTGGATTCCGCGCTACGGGGCAGGAACGCGGCCTGGTCGTTGGTGGCGACCTCGCCGAGCTTGCCGGCGTACGGGCCGAGACCGCCGCCGATGGCGAGCCAGGCGATGAGCAGGGCGAGGGGCAGCAGACGTCGGATCCACGGGGTGGACGGGCGCATGGGGGCTCCAAGGCAGGCGAAGTACTTCAATGCGCAAACTCTTAATGATTGAGATAGATTCAACCATGGCCCGAAGCGGCGGCGTGCACCACGGCTCCCGAGCTCTTCCGCCGAACCCCGGCCGAGGGATGCACCGACCGTGAACGCGGACGGGCTGCCCGCGAGGTGGGCGGCCGGTCGCCGGAACGGCCCTACACTCGCTCCATGGGTCGCACGCGTTCGCCGAGGCAGTGCCTGCGGCAGGTCGCGTCCGGAGTGCGGGCGGCCGTCGTCGACCCGACCACCGCCGCCGATGTCGAAGCGCCCCGGATCCGCCGTGTCGCGCTGCACGGCCACGGCTAGCGATCCCTCTCCCCCGGCGCGCCGCTCTCCGTGCCGTACGCCGGGTCGCTCACCGGCCGAGTCCGCCCCGCCCTTCTGACGCCGGGCGGTCTCCGCCCCGCTCCACGTCACCACAGCAGCCTTCCGGCACTCGCCGGCGCTGCCGCCTGGCTACGGCCGCACGCTCGGGCCGAGCCCCCTCGAAGGGATCATTGTGAAGCTGAGCGATTTGCTGGCCGGGCAGGAACACCACGTACTCCAGGGCGACCCGGGCAGGACGCCGATCACCGCGGGGCCCACCTTCGACCTGGAGCGGGTGACGCCGGGTTGCCTGTTCATCGCCGTGCCCGGACATCTGGAGGGCGGGCCCGACTCCGTGGCGCCCGCGCTCGCCCGCGGAGCCGCCGCCGTCCTCGTCGACGGCACCGAACCGGCGCTGCCGCCCGCGGTGTGGCCGCCGGGCGCCTGTGCCGTGCGCGTGCCGGACGTCCGGAGGGCGGCCGCGGTCGTGACCTCCCGTTACTTCGGCGAGCCGGGGCGGCGGATGGATGTCGTGGCGATCACCGGCACCAACGGCAAGACATCGGTCTCGTACATGGTGGAGTCCGCCCTGCGGATCGCCGAGGGCGCGAAGGTGGGCGTCATCGGAACGGCCGGCAGCCGCATCGGCGACGAGCTGATCCCGATGCCGCGCTCCGTGCTGACCACCCCGGAGTCACCGGACCTGCAGTACCTCCTGGGGTGCATGCGCGACCGCGGGACCGGCAGTGTGGTGCTCGAAGCCACGTCGATGGGCCTGTTGACGCACCGGGTGGACCGTACGTTCATCGACGTCGGGGTGTTCACCAACCTCACGCAGGACCACCTCGACGACCACGGGACGATGGCGAACTACCGGGACGCCAAGCTCCGTCTCTTCCAGGGGCTGTGCCGGCGCGCGGTCGTCAACGTCGACGACCCGGTCGGCGCCGGGATCGTGGCGATGATGCCGGGCGCGGTGACCACGTACGCCCTCGACGCGCCCGCGGACTACCGGGCCACCGGCCTCGTCGTCAGCGCGTCCGGCACGCGGTTCACCCTCCACCACGGCGGGCGTACGTATCCGGCGTCGATCCCGGTCCCGGGCCGGTTCTCGGTGGCCAACGCGCTCGCCACCCTCGCCGCCTGCCACGTCCTCGGCCACGAGCTGGGCGCGCTCGTCACCGCACTCGAGCTGATGCCGCCCGTCCCCGGCCGGTTCGAGCGCTTCGAGACACCGGGCGGTACGTCGGTGATCGTGGACTACGCCCACTCCCCGGACTCCCTGGACAAGGCCCTCACGACCATCCGGGGCTACGCGCGCGGCCGGGTGATCACCGTCTTCGGCTGCGGCGGCGACCGGGACACGACCAAGCGGGCCGACATGGGGCGGATCGCCGGGACCCACTCCGACCTGTGCGTCCTCACCTCGGACAACCCGCGCAACGAGGACCCGCAGGCCATCCTGGACCAGATCGCCCCCGGCCTCGCCGCGACCGGCACACCGTACGAGCGGATCGCCGACCGCCGCGAGGCCATCGCGTTCGCCCTGTCGGCGGCGGGCCCGCGGGACACCGTCCTGATCGCCGGCAAGGGCAGCGAGCCGCACCAGATCGTCGGCGACGATCTGCTGCCCTTCAGCGACATGGCGACCGTGCGCGACCTCGCCGACGCCTACTCCGGAGCGGCCGTCACGGGCGTACCCGCCGGGCCTCGAAGCGCCCCGGGGTCAGTTCTAGGGTGAAGCTGACCTGTTGACCCTCGGAGAGGACCTGGTCCGCCGTCTCCACGTCCTCGGCCCGGACGTAGACGGCGTCCTCGTCTCCGTACGGGGTGATGAACCCGTACCCGCCCTCCTGGTTGAAGTACGTCACGAGTCCCTTGCGGCGGCCGTTCACGGTGGACTCCCTCGGGCGGCGTGCACCTCCCTTCCATCTCACCTCCGGACGGCCGCCTTGGGAAGATCCCTCGCGCGACCGGGTCGCTACGGAGCGTGACGCCGGGAGGGGGTCACTGCACGCGCTCCACCACGAAGACGGGGATCTCCCGGTCGGTCCCGCGCTGGTAGTCGGCGTAGGTGGGGAAGGCCGCGACGGCCCGCTCCCACCAAGCCTGGCGCTCCTCGCCGGTCACCAGGCGGGCCTTCATGTCCCACAGGCCCGTCCCGTCGCGCAGCTCGACCTGCGGGAAGGCGACCAGGTTGTGGTACCAGACCGGGTGCTTCACGGCGCCGCCGTTGGAGGCGACGAGGGCGTAGGCGCCCTCGTGCTCCACCCGCATGAGCGGGGTCTTGCGGAGCTTGCCGCTCTTCGCGCCGACGTTGGTCACCAGGACGACGGGGAGGCCGCGCATCGTCGTGCCCTCCGTGCCGCCCGACGCCTCGTACAGCTCGACCTGCTCCCGCACCCACTGCGTCGGGCTGGGCTCGTACGTTCCCTCAAGCGGCATGTCGCTCCTTCTCTCGTCGGCCTCTCACATCGGCCGGGTCAGTCCATCAGAGACTCCCGCCCCATGGATACGAGCGAGGCCGAATGTCTGCTTTTGAGCGTGTTGGTGCGTGAAGCAGGCCACTCTCCGCGAGGCGTTGCGCATGGATCCCGGTAGTCAGGGCAGGCGGCCGGACCGCCGGTGCTACCGGCAGGGGGATTCAAAGGAACGAAAGGCCGTACGCGACGTGACCGCAGCACAGCAGACCATCCACGTGGGTGGAGAGTGGCGCTCCGCCCTCTCCGGCGCCACGCGCGAGATCATCGATCCCGTCGACGCGACCACCTTCGCCGTCGTGGCGGAAGGCGGTGTCCTGGACACCGACGACGCCGTGGCCGCGGCCCGCGCCGCGTTCGACGACGGTTCCTGGCCGCGTACGCCCGTCGCCGACCGCGCCGCCCTGCTGCGGCGGGTCGCGGGCCTTCTGGAGCGCGACCGGGAGCGGATCGGCGCCCTGGAGAGCCAGGACGCGGGCAAGACGCTCGAGGAGGGGCGCGTCGACGTCGACTGCGTCCGCGACGCCTTCCTCTACTTCGCCGACCTCGTGGAGAAGGAGAGCGGCGCGCGGGTCGTCGACGCCGGGTCCGAGGAGATCCACAGCGTCGTCGTGCACGAGCCCGTCGGGGTCTGCGCTCTCATCACGCCGTGGAACTATCCGCTGCTCCAGGCCAGCTGGAAGGTCGCGCCCGCCCTCGCCGCCGGCAACACCTTCGTGATCAAGCCGAGTGAGATCACCCCGCTGACCACCGTCGCGCTGGTCGAGCTGCTCATGGAGGCCGGGCTGCCGCTCGGCGCCGCGAACATCGTCACCGGCCCCGGCGCCACCGTCGGTGCCCGGCTCGCCGAGCACCCCGACGTCGACCTCGTCTCGTTCACGGGCGGTCTCGTCAGCGGTACGAAGGTGGCCCGGGCGGCCGCGGACAGCGTGAAGAAGGTCGCCCTCGAACTGGGCGGCAAGAACCCCAACGTCGTGTTCGCCGACGCCTGCTCGACGCCCGAGGGCTTCGACACCGCCGTCGACCAGGCGCTCAACGCCGCCTTCATCCACAGCGGCCAGGTCTGCTCCGCCGGCTCCCGCCTCATCGTCGAGGAGTCGCTGCGCGAGCGGTTCGTCGCCGAACTCGCCCGCCGGGCCGAACTGATCCGGCTCGGCCGCGGCACCGACGAGGGCGTCGAGTGCGGGCCGCTGGTCTCCGCCGCCCAGGTCGCCCGCGTCGAGGACTACGTGTCCTCCGCGCTCGGCGAGGGCGCGGTGCTGCGGGCGGGTGGCGAGAGGCCCGCCGGGCCCGGCTACTTCTTCCGGCCCACCGTCCTGGACCACTGCCACCGCCGGATGCGGGTCGTCCGCGAGGAGGTCTTCGGGCCCGTCCTCACCGTGGAGACCTTCCGCACCGAGGAGGAGGCCGTCACCCTCGCCAACGACACCGAGTTCGGCCTCGCCGGCGCGGTGTGGACCGCCGACGAGGAGCGCGCCCGGCGCGTCGCGGGCCGGCTGCGGCACGGAACCGTCTGGATCAACGACTTCCACCCGTACCTGCCGCAGGCGGAGTGGGGCGGCTTCGGCAAGTCCGGCATCGGCCGTGAGCTCGGCCCGAGCGGCCTCGCCGAGTACCGCGAGGCCAAGCACATCTATCGGAACCTCGCTCCGCGCCCCGTGCGCTGGTTCGCGGGAGAGAAGGGCCAGGCATGAGCGAGCAGCACGACCAGCACCTGTACGACTACGTCGTCGTCGGCGGCGGTACGGCCGGTTCCGTCATCGCCTCCCGGCTGACCGAGGACCCCGACGTCAGCGTCGCCGTCATCGAGGGCGGCCCCAGCGACGTCGGCCGCGACGACGTCCTCACCCTGCGCCGCTGGATGGGCCTGCTCGGCGGTGAGCTGGACTACGACTACCCCACCACCGCGCAGCCCCGGGGCAACTCGTACATCCGCCACAGCCGTGCGCGGGTGCTCGGCGGCTGCTCCTCGCACAACACCCTCATCGCGTTCAAGCCGCTCGCTTCCGACTGGGACGAGTGGGCCGAGGCGGGCGCCGAGGGGTGGGACGCGGCGGCCATGGACCCGTACTTCGCCCGGCTGCGCAACAACA
This sequence comes from Streptomyces sp. NPDC001927, assembly GCF_053594455.1. Taxonomy (NCBI): domain Bacteria; kingdom Bacillati; phylum Actinomycetota; class Actinomycetes; order Kitasatosporales; family Streptomycetaceae; genus Streptomyces; species Streptomyces sp. NPDC001927. Next base: position 821,814 of record NZ_JBSFEN010000001.1, read on the forward strand.
TCGTCCCCGTCGACGAGGCCGACCGGAACGCGATCGCCCGGGACTTCGTCGACGCGGCGCAGAGCGCGCTCGGGGTTCCGCGGGTCGAGGGGTTCAACCGGCAGCCCTTCCACGAGGGCGTCGGGTTCTTCGATCTCGCGTACCACCCCGAGAACAACAAGCGGTCCTCCGCGTCCGTGGCCTATCTGCACCCGTTCCTCGACCGGCCGAACCTGCACATCGCCCTGGAGACCTGGGCGTTCCGGCTGGAGCTGGAAGGCACCCGCGCGACCGGCGTGCACATCCGTACGAAGGACGGCGCGGAGCATGTCGTACGCGCCCGGCGCGAGGTCCTCGTGTGCGCGGGGGCCGTGGACACCCCGCGGCTGCTGCTGCACTCCGGCATCGGGCCGCGCGCGGACCTGGAGAAGCTCGGCATCCCCGTCGTGCACGACCTGCCGGGCGTCGGGGAGAACCTGCTGGACCACCCCGAGTCCGTCATCGTCTGGGAGACCCACGGGCCGATCCCGGAGAACTCGGCGATGGACTCCGACGCCGGGCTCTTCGTCCGGCGGGATCCGGCGGCAGAGGGGCCGGACCTGATGTTCCACTTCTACCAGATCCCCTTCACCGACAACCCCGAGCGGCTGGGCTATCAACGGCCCGCGCACGGCGTCTCGATGACCCCGAACATCCCCAAGCCGCGCAGCCGCGGCCGACTCTACCTGACGAGCGCCGACCCCGAGGTCAAACCCGCCCTCGACTTCCGGTACTTCACGGACGAGGACGACTACGACGGCCGGACCCTCGTCGACGGGATCCGGATCGCCCGGGAGATCGCGGCGAGCGAGCCGCTCGCCGGATGGCTGAAGCGCGAGGTCTGCCCGGGGCCCGAGGTCACCTCCGACGAGGAGCTCAGCGCCTACGCCCGGCACGTGGCCCACACCGTCTACCACCCGGCCGGCACCTGCCGGATGGGGGCCGCCGACGACGAACTCGCCGTCGTCGCGCCCGACTTGAGGATCAGGGGCCTCGACGGCATCCGGATCGCCGACGCGTCCGTCTTCCCGACCATGACCGCCGTCAACCCCATGATCGGCGTGCTCATGGTCGGCGAGAAATGCGCCGACCTGCTGGGAGGCAGTAAACGATGAACACCGATCCCGTCTTCTCCGTACGCGACCTGTGGAAGGTCTTCGGCCCGAAGGCCGACCGCGTGCCCGCCGACCCGGAACTCGCCGCCCTCGGCCCCGCCGAGCTGCGCGAGCGGACCGGCTGCACCGCCGCCGTCCGCGAGGTCTCCTTCGACGTCCGAAGAGGTGAGGTCTTCGTCGTCATGGGCCTGTCGGGCTCGGGCAAGTCGACCCTCGTACGCTGTCTGACCCGGCTCATCGAGCCGACCTCGGGCACCCTCTCCATCGACGGCGAGGACGTGCTGTCCATGGACGCCGGCCGGCTGCGCGAACTGCGCAGGCACCGGGCCGCGATGGTCTTCCAGCACTTCGGTCTGCTGCCGCACCGGTCGGTGCTCGACAACGTCGCCTACGGACTGGAGATCCAGGGCGTGGGCCGCGGCGAACGGCGGGAACGGGCGGCGGAGTTCGTCGCCAAGGTGGGCCTGGAGGGCATGGAGCACCGCAGGCCCGGCCAGCTGTCCGGCGGCCAGCAGCAGCGCGTCGGGCTGGCCCGCGCGCTCGCCGTGGACCCCGAAGTCCTGCTGTTCGACGAGCCGTTCAGCGCGCTCGACCCGCTGATCCGCCGGGACATGCAGGAGGAGGTCGTCCGCCTGCACCGGGAGGAGGGCCGGACGATGGTCTTCATCACGCACGACCTGAGCGAGGCGCTGAAGCTCGGCGACCGCATCGCGCTGATGCGCGACGGGCGGATCGTCCAGCTGGGCACGCCCGAGGAGATCGTGGGCTCCCCCGCCGACGAGTACGTCAGGGACTTCGTCCGGGACGTGCCGCGCGTGCAGGTCCTGACCGTCCGCTCGGCGATGCGCCCCGCGCTCCCCGACGAGCACGAGGGCGGGCCCTCGCTCGCCCCGAGCGCCACCGTCCACGAGGCGATCGAGGCCGTGGCCCGTACGGGCGAGAACGCGCGCGTCGTCGAGGACGGCCGCTGTCTCGGCGTGGTCGACCACGCGGGGCTCCTCGGCGTCGTCGCCGGGGTCCCGGCCGCCGCTTCGCGGAAGGCGGTGGCCTGATGTTCGCCCATTCGACCTGGCCGCCGCCGGGCGGTCCGACCGGTACGGCTCGTGGGCGGTGGGGCCGATGACCGCCACCGTCACCTCCGCCTCGTCGGGCGGCCCGGGCGGTGTCGGCGCCGCGCTGCGCGCCGTCGCCCGCCACCGCGGCCGGCTGATCGGGGCCGGTGCGCTCCTCGCGCTCGTCCTCGGCGGCCTCCTGCTGGGCACCGGCGGCTGGCCCTCGGCGCTCGCCGTCGACGTCTCCGGACCGCTCGGTCGCACCAGCGACTGGATCATCGACAACCGCGACGGCCACCCGCTGTTCCTGTACTTCCTCGGTCACGTCAGCAACGTCGTGGTCGTCTCCGTGCGCGCGGTGTACCTCGTGCTGCTCGCGCTCGGCTGGGCCGGCGTGACCGCCGCCGCCGGGCTGGTGGCCTGGCGGGTCGCGGGCGTCCGGCTCGCGCTGACGTCCGTCGCCGCCTTTGCCGTCTGCGGGCTGCTCGGCATGTGGGTGCCGACCATGCAGACGCTCGCCCTCATGGTGGTCGCCGTCGCCGCGTCCGTGCTGCTCGGCGGCCTCCTCGGGCTCGCCGCGGGCCTGTCCGACCGTATGCACCGGGTTCTGCGCCCGGTCCTGGACACCATGCAGGTGCTGCCGGCCTTCGCGTACCTGCTGCCCGTGGTCCTCGTCTTCGGGATCGGCGTGCCCGCGGCCGTGCTCGCGACCGTCGTCTACGCCGCCCCGCCCATGGCGCGGCTCACCGCGCTCGGCCTTCGGGGCGTCGACGCCGGCGTCATGGAGGCCTCGGCCTCGCTCGGCGCGACCGGCAGGCAGCGGCTCCTGACGGCCCGGCTGCCGCTGGCCCGCAAGGAGCTGCTGCTCGGCGTCAACCAGTCGATCATGATGGCGCTCGGCATGGCCGTGATCGCGTCCGTCATCGGCGCCGGTGGCCTCGGCGACCGGGTCTACCAGGCGCTGGCCTCGGTGGACGTCGGTGCCGCGCTCGCCGCCGGCGTGCCGATCGTGCTGCTCGCCGTCGTCCTGGACCGGGTGACCGCCGCAGCGGGCGAGCGGATCGGCGCGGCTCCGGCCCGCCGGTCGCGGCTCGGGTGGGCCGTCGCCCTCGCGGTGACCGCCGTCGTCGCCGTCGCGGGCCGCCTGACCGACCGGCTCACCTGGCCCACCGCGTGGACCGTCGACGTCGCCGAACCCGTCAACGGGGCGGTCGACTGGATGACCGCCCACCTCTACTCCGGCGTACCGCTCGTCGGCGGCACCGCCGACTGGGCGGCCCGGTTCACCACCTGGGTCCTCAACCCGCTGCGCGACGGCCTCCAGTGGCTGCCCTGGTGGGCGGTCCTGATCGGCGTCGGCGCGCTCGCCCTGCTCATCGGCACCTGGCGCACCGCCACGACCGCCGTCCTCGCGATGGCCGCGATCGGCGTGCTCGGCGTCTGGGACCCGGCGCTCGACACGCTCTCCCAGGTCCTGGCCGCCGTCGCGGTGACCCTCCTGCTCGGCTTCGCCCTCGGCGTCGCCGCGGCCCGCAGCGGCCGCCTTGACCGGGCGCTGCGCCCGGTGCTCGACGTCTTCCAGACGATGCCGCAGTTCGTGTACCTGATCCCCGTGGTCGCCCTGTTCGGGGTGGGCCGCGCCCCGGCGGTCGCGGCCGCCGTGGTCTACGCGCTGCCCGCGGTCGTACGGATCACGGCCCAGGGCGTACGCGCGGTGAACCCGGCCGCGCTCGAGTCGGCGCGCTCGCTGGGCGCGACCGGCCGCCAGCAGCTCCTCCAGGTCCAGCTGCCGCTGGCCCGGCCCGCGCTGCTCCTCGCCGTCAACCAGGGCGTGGTGCTCGTGCTCGCCGTGGTCGTCATCGGCGGGCTCGTGGGCGGCGGCGCGCTCGGCTACGACGCGGTCTTCGGCCTCGCCCAGGGCGACCTGGCGACCGGCCTGGTCGCGGGCGCCGCGATCGTCTGCCTGGGCCTGATGCTCGACCGCGTCACCCAGCCGACGCAGCGCCGTGACCTCTCCGGAAAGGGGGCCTGAGATGGCTCGTACCCGAATCGCCGCACTCGTGACGGCCGCCGCCCTGGCGGTCGGCCTCACCGGCTGCGGAGCCGCCGACATGACCCGCCAGGCCTCCCCGTTCGCCGACGCCGAGGGCTCCCGCACGGTGACCCTGTCGGTGCAGTCGTGGGTGGGCGCGCAGGCCAACGTCGCCGTCGCCCAGTACCTGCTCGAGCACGAGCTCGGCTACCGGGTGGACACCGTCCAGATCGACGAGGTGCCGGCCTGGGACGCGCTCAGCCAGGGCCGGGTGGACGCCATCCTGGAGGACTGGGGCCACCCGGAGCAGGAGAAGCGGTACGTCGAGGACAAGGGGACGATCGCCCGGGGCGGCGACCTCGGGGTGACCGGCCACATCGGCTGGTTCGTACCGACGTACTTCGCCGAGAAGCACCCGGACGTCACCGACTGGAAGAACCTGAACAAGTACGCCGACGAGTTCCGTACCGCGGAGAGCGGCGGCAAGGGCCAGTTGCTGGACGGCTCGCCGTCCTACGTGACGAACGACAAGGCGCTCGTGAAGAACCTGGACCTCGACTACGAGGTCGTGTTCGCGGGCTCCGAGGCGGCGCAGATCACCCAGATCAAGCAGTTCGCCAAGGAGAAGAAGCCGTTCCTGAGCTACTGGTACAAGCCCCAGTGGCTGTTCGAGAAGGTCCCGATGACGGAGGTGAAGCTGCCCGCGTACAAGGAGGGCTGCGACGCCGATCCGGAGAAGGTGGCCTGCGCGTACCCGCACACGCCGCTGCAGAAGTTCCTCAACGCCCGCTTCGCGGACGGCGGGGGCGACGCCGCCGCGTTCCTGAAGAAGTTCCGGTGGACGACGGAGATGCAGAACGACGTGGCCCTGATGATCGCGGAGCAGAAGCTGTCACCGCGGGAGGCGGCGGCGCGCTGGGTGGAGGAGAACGAGACCACCTGGCGGACCTGGCTCCCGTCCCGATGACACCGGGGGTCAGTTCGGGGCCGTCGGGTGGCTGCGGAGCTTCTTGCGGAGCGTACGCGTCTCCGGGTGCTTGGGGCCGTAGGCCGCGTCCAGGATGGCGAAGCTGTCGTCGTACCACTGGCGGGCCTGCTCCGGGCCGTCGGTGAGCAGCGCCACGTCCCCGAGGCGCTCACAGAGGACGCTCAGGTCGCGCTGGGTCGACAGGTCCCGCGGGTCGTCCCCGAGGAGGGCGCGGCGCAGCGAGAGGGACTCGTCGTAGTGGGCGCGGGCGGCCTCCAGGTCGCGGCGGCGCAGGGCCAGATCGCCCAGGCGTTCGTACTGGACGGCGAGGTCGCGCCGCGCCTGGGGGTCGCCGGGGAGCTCGGTCGCGAGTTCACGGCGTACGGCGAGGGCGCGGGCGTACCGGCGCGCGGCCTCGTCGAGGTCCTGGCGTTCGGACGCGAGCAGGCCGAGGCGCTCCAGGACGACGCCCAGCTCGCGGCGGTCGGCGGGGTGGAGCGGGTCGGCCGCGACGACGTGCTCGGCGAGCGAGAGGGCGGTCGTGAAGCGGTCGTGCGCGGTGTCCTGGGCCGCGGGGCCGCCGGTCCGCAGGGCGATCTCGCCGAGCTTGAACTCGCCGAACCTGAGGTCCCTCAGGAGCCGGATGTCGTCCGGGTTCTCCTCGCGCAGCCGGGTGGCGATGGCGAGGCCCTCCTCGTACGCCTGCGCGGCCTGGTCGAGGCGGTCGGCGCCCACCCAGAAGGCGCCGTACTTGTTGAACGAGAGGCTCAGGTCCCGTCGGGTGGCGAGGTCGGGGAACTGCTCGGCGAGCCGGATCGACTCGGCCAGCATCCGCTCGTAGTGCCGCCGCGCCTCGCGCGGCTTGCCCTTGCGAAGGGCCTGGTCACCGGCCTGCTCGGCCGAGGAACAGCTGTCGACGAGACCCTGCCGGACCCGGACCGCATCCCATCTCGTCATCGAACCCCCACGTGCGTGAACTCTGTCTGACCGGGATCACTATCCCCGGCGCCGGCACCCCGCGAATCGTCCTGGGGCCAAGCTTCCACCAGAGTTCACCCGGCGGTCGTGGGAGGGTCAGGTGGCACGGGCGGGCGCCGCGTCGGCGGCCCGCCCGTACCCGTTCCGGCCTACTTCAGGGCGGCGATGGCGGCCTCGTAGTCGGGCTCGGTGGCGATCTCGCCGACGAGCTCGGAGTGGAGCACCTCGTTGTTCTCGTCGAGGACGACGACGGCGCGGGCGGTCAGGCCGGCCAGCGGGCCGTCGGCGATGTCGACGCCGTAGTTGGTGTGGAAGTCACGGTCGCGCAGGGTGGAGAGCGTCTTCACGTTCTCCAGGCCCTCGGCGCCGCAGAAGCGGGACTGGGCGAAGGGCAGGTCCGCGGAGATGCAGAGCACGACCGTGTTGTCCAGGTCGGCGGCCTTCTCGTTGAACGCGCGCACCGAGGCGGCGCAGACGCCGGTGTCGACGCTCGGGAAGATGTTCAGGACCTTGCGCTGACCCGCGTACTGCTCCAGCGTGCTGTCCGTCAGCTCCTTGGCGACGAGCGAGAACGCCGGAGCGACGCTGCCGGGGGCGGGCAGCACGCCGTTGACCTGGACGGGGTTGCCCTTGAACGCGATCTGGGCCATGGAGAAGCTCCCTCGGAGAGTGTTCGCAGAGTGATACGACAACGCCCTCGATCGTACGTGGAGTGATCCCCCGGTACGCCCCGCTACCAGTCGATCCGGTCGACGACCCACGTCCGCAGTCCGTCGTCGTCGGCGGGGAGCTCCTCGTCGGCCGGGCAGGGCGTCAGGGCCAGGACGAAGTGGGTCAGGTAGCCGTACGGGCCGTGGTCCTCCAGGGGGCTGACCACGACGGCGTGCTCGTCCGTGCGCCATATGCGGCAGAGCGCGTACGGGCCCATGCTGAACGACCCGTCCGTGCGCAGGGTCCGGACGGGTCCGCTCCCGAGGACCTCGCTCATCGCCTCCGCGGCCTCGGCGAGGACGCTCTCGCAGGTGTCGAGCGTCGCGTCCGTACGGAAGCTCCAGCCCAGCTCGTCCGCCCAGCCCCGGACGTCACCCGTCAGCCACTTGACGTTCTCCTCGCCCTCCGGGTCGTGCGGGTACGCCTCGGCGAAGACCAGGTTGAACGTCGCCGTCCTGTCCCCCAGCGGGTTGTCCGCGGTGTAGGAGAGGACGTGGTCGTGGGGCGTGCGCTCGGCGTCGCAGACCAGGTGCGTGAACGTCCACCCCAGGACGTCCGAGCTGTGGTCGAGGAACTCCTCGTCGGGCACGGGGGTCATGGCGGGGAGGGCGAGCAGGTCGCGGACCGCGGCGGCGGTCAGGGCGGACGTGGCGAGCGCGTTCACGGTCATGGAACGGACCGTACGCGCCGCCACTGACAGCCCGTCGGGCGGCCTTCTGTCGGATCGGCGGCCGTCGGGTCAGCCGGGAGGTGGCATGCCGCCCTTGAGGCGTTCGATGTCCGAGGCGCGGACCTGGATCACGAAGATGGAGATGACGAACGCCACCACGGAGAAGATCGCGGCCGTGATGAAGCCTTGGGAGACACCGGCCGTGAGGACCTCGTCGGACCAGGGCGGGGGAAGTTCGCCCGTCTTGGCGAACTGGGCCTTCTCCAGGGGACTCGCCTGGGCGAGGAAGGCGGGGATCTGGTCCTTCGCCTCGTTGCGGCTGGCCGTGCCGAAGACCGTCACCAGGATCGACAGGCCGAGCGAACCGCCCACCTGCTGCGTGGCGTTGAGCAGCCCGGACGCGGCGCCCGCCTCCTGCTGCTCGACGTTGGACAGCGCCATGATGGTCAGCGAGACGAAGATCAGGCCCATGCCGAAGCCGAAGACCAGGATCGGGCCGAGGACGCTGCCCAGATAGGTGGAGTGGACGTCGGTCAGGGTCAGCCAGGAAAGACCGACCGCCGACATGAACGAGCCGGCCACCATGAAGGGTTTCGGCCCGTATCTGGGGAGCAGGTTGGAGGTGAGCCCGGCGCCGACCGCGATGATCGCGCTCACCGGCAGGAACGCCAGGCCGGTCTTGAGCGGGCTGAAGTGCAGGACGTCCTGCACCCAGAGCGTCAGGAAGAAGAACATCCCGAAGATCGCCGCGGCGAGGCAGAGCATGATGGCGTACGTGCCCGCCCGGTTGCGGTCCGCGAACATGTGCAGCGGGGTGATCGGCTGCCGGGAGCGCCGCTCGACCAGGATGAACAGGAGCAGCAGGACGACCGCCGCGCCGAACGACGCCAGCGTCCACGGGTCCCGCCAGCCTTCCTGGGCGGCCCGGATGAACCCGTACACCAGCGCCACCATGCCGAGGGTGGAGGTGAGCGCTCCGGTGAAGTCGAAGTGCCCGGGGTGGCGTTCGGACTCCTTGATGTGGCGGGGCGTGAGGAACGCGATGAGCAGGGCGATCGGCACGTTGACGAAGAAGATCCAGCGCCAGTCGAGCCATTCGACGAGCAGTCCGCCGGCGACGAGGCCGATCGCTCCGCCGCCCGCCGAGACCGCCGCGAACACGCCGAAGGCCCGGTTGCGTTCCGGGCCTTCCTCGAAGTTCGTGGTGATCAGGGAGAGCGAGGTCGGGGAGGCTATCGCGCCGCCGACGCCCTGCAGGGCCCGGGCGGCCAGCAGTTGCCAGTCGTTCTGGGCCAAGCCGCAGAGCAGCGAGGCGAATCCGAAGAGCAGGATGCCGAAGATGAAGACGCGGCGCCGGCCGAGGATGTCACCGGCGCGTCCGCCGAGCAGCAGCAGTCCGCCGAAGGTCAGCGTGTACGCGTTGACCACCCAGGACAGGCTCGTGGTGGAGAAGTTCAGGGAGTCCTGGATGTGGGGCAGTGCGATGTTGACGATCGTGATGTCGAGAACGACCATCAGCTGACACGAGGCGATGACGAAGAGGGCTATGCCCTTGCCGTCGCCGCCCTTCTTGGGCGGCGTCGTGGTCTGTGCTGGGTTGGGCGTGGGGTTCGGTGTGCTCATGGCGGATCGCGCCCTCGCTCACTGAGAGAGGCCGTGGGCCGGTCAGTCCACCTTTCGACATTAAGCCCGGGTTCTGTGACTCTCCAGTTGATCAAGCGGGGGTGCGGTCACCGGCCGTTCACTCCAGGACGGCGAGGCCGTCCACCTCGACAAGCGCCTGTTCGTCCCAGAGCCGTACGACTCCGATGACGGCCATCGCCGGATAGTCGCGGCCCGCCAACCGCCGCCAGATCCGGCCCAGTTCGTGGGCGTGGCGGCGGTAGTCGGCGATGTCGGTGGCGTAGACCGTGACGCGCGCGAGGTCCCTCGGGGAGCCGCCGGCGTGCCGGAGCGCGGTGAGGAGGTTGGTGAGGGCGGTCTCGAACTGCTCGGGCAGGGTCTCCCCGACGACCTTGCCGTCGCGGTCGAGGCTGGTCTGCCCGGCGAGGAGGACGAGCCGGGAGCCGGTGGCGGTGACGGCGTGGGAGAAGCCGGTGGGCGGGGAGAGTTCGGCGGGGTTGTGCCGGTGCAGGCTCATGCCGTGACCTCCTGTGGCTGCTTCTGCGGTTCCTGCGCCGCATGAGCGTGGTACAGCTCCTTGGCGATGATCGTGCGCTGGACCTCGGTGGCGCCCTCGTAGATGCGGGGGGCACGCACCTCCCGGTAGAGGTGTTCGAGGAGATGGCCGCGCTGCAGCGCCCGCGCCCCGTGCAGCTGGACGGCCGCGTCGACGACGTACTGCGCGGTCTCGGTGGCGAGCAGCTTCGCCATCGCCGCGCGGCGGGGCACGTCGTCCGCCCCGGCGTCGTAGGCGGCGGCCGCCGCGTAGACGAGGAGGCGGGCGGCTTCGGTACGGGTGGCCATCTCGGCGACCTGGTGGGCGACGGCCTGGAGGTCGCCGAGCACGCCGCCGAAGGCCGCGCGGGTGGCGGTGTGCGCGAGGGTGGCGTCGAGGGCGGCCTGGGCCATGCCGACCGCGAAGGCGCCGACGCTCGGACGGAAGCGGTTGAGCGTGGTCATGGCGACCCGGAAGCCCCGGTCGGGCTCGCCCAGGAGGTCCGCGGGGCCGACCGGGACGCCGTCGAAGACGAGGCTCCCGATGGCGTGCGGGGCGAGCATGTCGAGGGCGCTGCCGGAGAGTCCTGGCCGTTCGGCCGGGACGAGGAAGGCGGTGACGCCACGGGAGCCCGCCCCGGGGGTGGTGCGGGCGAAGACGGTGGCGAAGTCGGCTTCCGGGGCGTTGGAGATCCAGCGCTTCTCGCCGTGCAGGCGCCAGCCGCCCGCGCCGTCCGGGCGGGCCTCCAGGGCGAGCGCGGCGGCGTCCGAGCCGGCCTCGGGCTCGCTGAGCGCGAAGGCCGCGACGGCCCGCCCCGCGACGACCTCGGGCAGCCAGCGGGCCCGCTGCTCGGGGGTGCCGAAGGCGGCGACCGGGTGGCCGCCGAGGCCCTGGAGGGCGAGGGCGGTCTCGGCCTCCGTACAGGTCTGGGCGAGGGACTCGCGGAGCAGGCAGAGGTCGAGGGCGCCCGCGTCGAAGAGCCCGGCGAGCAGGCCGTGCTCGCCGAGGGCGGCGACGAGGGGGCGGTTGACACGGCCGGGTTCGCCCTTGTCGGCGATCGGCCGGAGCCGTTCGGCCGCGAGGGCGCGCAGTTCCGCGCAGCGGGCGGTCTGCTGTGGATCGAGTGAGAATACGGACATTCGGACCCCTGTCCCGTTCGCCGACATCATCTCTATCGCGCACCGTTGACTGTCGTCATCATCACGATACGCTCGTTGGGCGACCCCACCACGACAAGGGGACGAACTCATGGAGCTGACCCCCTCGGCCCACCACGACACCTTCGCGCGCGACCACCTGCCGCCCGCCACCCAGTGGCCTCGACTGCTCTTCGATCTGCCGGGGCTCGACTACCCGGAGCGCCTCAACTGCGGTACCGAACTGCTCGACCGTACGGTGGAACGATTCGGCACGGAGCGGCCCGCGTTCCGGGACGGCGACGGGAACGTCTGGAGCTACGGAGAGCTGAGCGGCCGGGTGAACCGGATCGCCCACGTCCTCACCGCCGAGCTCGGCGTCCGGCCCGGCAACCGGGTGCTCCTGCGCGGCCCCACCACCCCCTGGCTGGCCGCCTGCTGGCTCGCCGTGATGAAGGCGGGCGCGGTGGCCGTCACCGTCCTGGCCCAGCAGCGGGCCCAGGAACTGGCCGTCATGTGCGAGATGGCCCGCTGCACGCACGCGCTCTGCGATGTGCGGACGGTGGACGACCTGGTCAAGGCCGAGGTGCCCGGGCTGCGGATCACGGCCTTCGGCGGGGACGCCCCGGACGACCTGCTGGCCCTCGCCGCCGCCGCGCCGGACACGTACGAGGCGGTGGAGACCGCCGCCGACGACGTGGCCCTGATCGCCTTCACCTCGGGGACCACCGGGCGGCCGAAGGGGTGCATGCACTTCCACCGGGACGTGCTCGCCGTCGCCGACACCTTCTCGGCGCACGTGCTGCGCCCCGAGCCGGACGACGTCTTCGCCGGCTCCCCTCCGCTCGGCTTCACCTTCGGGCTCGGCGGGCTCGTGCTCTTCCCGCTGCGCGCCGGCGCCAGCGCGCTGCTGCTCGAACAGGCGGGCCCCAAGCAGCTGTTGGAGGCGATCGCCGCGCACCGGGTGTCGGTGCTCTTCACCGCGCCGACAGCGTACCGGGTGATGCTGGAGGAGATCGAGCGGCACGGCGGCCACGACGTGTCGACCCTCGGCTCGCTGCGGCGGTGCGTGTCGGCGGGCGAGAACCTGCCGGCCGCGACCTGGGACGCCTGGCACGAGCGCACCGGTCTGAAGCTCATCAACGGCATCGGGGCGACGGAACTCCTCCACATCTTCATCTCGGCGGCCGACGGCGACATCCGCCCGGGCACCACCGGCCGGCCGGTCCCCGGCTGGGAGGCGCGGGTGGTGGACCGGTCGGGGGCCGAGCTCCCGGACGGCGAGGAGGGGCTGCTCGCGGTGCGCGGCCCGGTCGGCTGCCGCTATCTGGCCGACCCGCGCCAGAGCGAGTACGTCCACCGGGGCTGGAACGTCACGGGCGACACGTACGTCCGCGACGGCGAGGGCTACTTCCGCTATGTCGCCCGCGCCGACGACATGATCATCTCGGCGGGCTTCAACATCGCGGGCCCCCAGGTGGAGGAGGCGCTCCTGGCCCATCCGGACGTGGTCGAGGCGGCGGTGGTGGGGCACGAGGACGCGCTGCGCGGCCAGATCGTGGTGGCGTACGCGGTGGTACGGGACGGGGTGCCGCGCGACGCGGAGACGGCAGGCGCGCTGCGGGCCTTCGTACGGGCCCGGCTCGTGCCGTACAAGAGCCCGCGGAAGATCGTCTTCCTGGACGCGCTGCCCCGGACGGCCACGGGCAAGCTGCAGCGATTCCGGCTGCGCGCGGGCCCTGAGGACACCGCCTAGAGTGATCACGTGGTCGAGCAGCACACCCCCCGTTCCCTGATCGTCTCGCTGTACGGCGCGTACGGCCGCGGGCTCGCGCCCGGCGAGGAGCCCTTGCCGGTGGCCGAGCTGATCCGGCTGCTCGCGGTGCTCGGCGTGGACGCGCCGTCGGTGCGCTCGTCGGTGTCCCGGCTGAAGCGGCGCGGCCTGCTGCTGCCCCGGCGGACGGCGGACGGGGCCGCCGGGTACGTCCTGTCGGACGACGCCCGCCAGCTCCTGGACGACGGCGACCGCCGGATCTACGCCCGTACCGAGCCGGCGCTCTCCGACGGCTGGGTCCTCGCGGTCTTCACCGTCCCCGAGGCCGAGCGCCACAAGCGCCACCTGCTGCGCTCACGCCTGGCCCGGCTGGGCTTCGGGACGGCGTCGCCGGGGGTCTGGATCGCCCCGGCGCGGCTGTACGAGGAGACCCGGCACACCCTGGAGCGCCTGGAGCTCTCCTCGTACGTGGACCTCTTCCGGGGCGCGCACCTGGGGTACGCGCCGACGGCGGAGGCGGTGGCCCGCTGGTGGGACCTGCCGTCGATCGCCAAGCTCCACAAGGAGTTCCTGGCCGCCCACGAGCCGGTCCTGCGGGCCTGGACGGCCGCGCAGGGCACGGCGGAGGACGCGTACCGCGACTATCTCTTCGCCCTGGACTCCTGGCGCCGCCTCCCGTACGCCGACCCGGTCCTGCCGGCCGAGCTGCTGCCCCAGGACTGGCCGGGCGCCCGCTCGGCGGCGGTCTTCGCGGAGCTGCACGAGCGGCTGCGCGACCGGGGAGCCGAGTTCGCGCACGTCACGACAGCCTGAGCCGCGGTTTCGGCGCGTCCGTGCGGCCCGTCGGGGGTGTGCGGCTGCCCGCGCGGTACGGGGCGGGCCAGGGGGCGGCCGGGCCCTGGTAGTTCTGGTCGGCCGCCGCGTGCAGGGTCCAGTGGGGGTCGTAGAGGTGCGGGCGGGCCAGGGCGCAGAGGTCGGCGCGGCCGGCCAGGAGGAGCGAGTTGACGTCGTCCCAGGAGGAGATCGCGCCGACGGCGATGACCGGGACGCCGAGGGCGTTGCGAATCCGGTCGGCGTACGGGGTCTGGTAGGAGCGGCCGTACTCGGGGCGCTCGTCGGGGACGACCTGGCCGGTGGAGACGTCGAGGGCGTCGGCGCCGTGGACGGCGAAGGCGCGGGCGATCTCCACGGAGTCCTCGGGGGTGGTGCCGCCGTCCGCCCAGTCGGTCGCGGAGAGGCGGACGGTCATCGGCCGGTCCTCGGGCCACACCTCCCGTACGGCGTCGAAGACTTCGAGGGGGAAGCGGAGCCGGTTCTCCAGCGGGCCGCCGTAGGCGTCGTCGCGGTGGTTGGTGAGCGGGGAGAGGAAGCCGGAGAGCAGGTAGCCGTGGGCGCAGTGCAGTTCCAGGAGGTCGAAGTCGCAGGCGGCGGCGCGCCTGGTGGCGGCAACGAACCCCTCCCGTACGGCCGTCATGCCGGCCCGGTCCAGGGCTCGGGGGATCTGGTTGACGCCCTCGCGGTACGGCAGCGGTGAGGCGGCCGTCAGGGGCCAGTTGCCTTCGGGGAGCGGCTGGTCGATGCCCTCCCACATGCGGCGGGTGGAGCCCTTGCGGCCGGAGTGGCCGAGCTGGACGCCGATCGCCGTGCCCGGGGCGTTCTCGTGGACGAAGGCGGTGACCCGGCTCCAGGACGCGGCCTGCTCGTCGGTCCACAGGCCCGTGCAGGCCGGGGTGATGCGGCCCTCGGGGCTCACGCAGACCATCTCGGTCATGACGAGCCCGGCGCCGCCGAGAGCCCTGGCCCCGAGGTGGACGAGGTGGTAGTCGGTGGGGAGGCCGTCCTCGGCGACGTACAGGTCCATCGGGGAGACCACGACCCGGTTGCGCAGGGTGAGGCCGCGCAGCCGGAAGGGGGTGAACATCGGCGGGGTGCCGGGCGGGCAGCCGAATTCGCGTTCCACCGCGTCGGTGAACCGGGGGTCGCGCAGCCGCAGGTTGTCGTGGGTGACGCGGCGGCTGCGGGTGAGCAGGTTGAAGGCGAACTGCCGCGGCGGCTGGTCGAGATGGCCCTCGATCTCCTCGAACCAGCGCAGGCTGGCGGCCGCCGCGCGCTGGGTGGACGCGACCACGGGCCTGCGTTCGGTCTCGTACGCGGCCAGGGCCTCGGGGATCGTCGGCTGTTCCTCGACGCAGGCGGCGAGCGCGAGGGCGTCCTCGACGGCGAGCTTGGTGCCGGAGCCGATGGAGAAGTGCGCGGTGTGGGCGGCGTCGCCGAGGAGGACGGTGGTGCCGTGGGACCAGCGCTCGTTGACGACCGTACGGAACGCGGTCCAGGTGGAGCGGTTGGAGCGCAGGGGCCGGCCGCCGAGGACGTCGGCGAAGAGCTTGGCGCAGTGGGCGGTGGACTCGTCCTCGCCCATCTCGTCGAAGCCGGCGGCCTGCCAGACCTCCTCGCGCATCTCGACGATGACGGTGGAGGCGGTGGCGGAGAAGGGGTAGCCGTGGAGCTGCATCACGCCGTGTTCGGTCTCGGCGATCTCGAAGCGGAAGGCGTCGAGGGCGAAGTCGGCGGCGAGCCAGATGTAGCGGCAGCGGTGGGTGGTGATCCGGGGGCGGAACACGTCCGCGTGGGCCTCCCGGGTCGCGCTGTGCACGCCGTCGGCGGCGATGACGAGGTCGTGGTCGGCGGCCAGGGCGGCGGCGGGCGGCGCCTCGGTACGGAAGCGGAGCCGTACGCCGAGTTCGGCGCAGCGGGCGTGCAGGATCTCCAGGAGCCGGCGGCGGCCGAGGGCGGCGAAGCCGTGGCCGGTGGAGGTGAGGAGCTCGCCCCGGTGGCCGATGTGGATGTCGTCCCAGCGGACGAACTCGTTCTGGAGGGCCCGGTAGACCGCCGGGTCGGCGTGCTCGATGCCGCCGAGGGTCTCGTCGGAGAGGACGACGCCGAAGCCGAAGGTGTCGTCGGGGGCGTTGCGCTCCCAGACGGTGACCTCGCGGGCGGGGTCGAGCCGCTTGAGCAGCGCGGCCGCGTAGAGCCCGCCGGGGCCGCCGCCGACGACGGCGATCCGGAGCGGGGCGGCGGGGGCGCGGCCCGCCTCGGGCGGGGGCATCCTCAGCGCCCCCGCCACTTCGGGGAGCGCTTCTCGGTGAAGGCGGCGTGGAACTCGGCGTAGTCCTCGCCGTTCATCAGGAGCGCCTGGGTGGCCGCGTCCAGCTCGACGGAGGCCGCGAGCGGCATGTCCAGCTCGGCGGTGAGCAGAGCCTTGGTCTGGGCGTGGGCGAGGGCGGGGCCGTCGGCGAGGCGGCGGGCGAGCTCGGCGGCGCGGGTGGTGGCGGCGCCCTCCTCGGTGACCTCGCTGAGCAGGCCGATGCGTTCCGCCTCGGCCGCGTGGACCGGGTCGCCGAGCATGAGGAGCCGGGTGGCGTGGCCGAGGCCGACGACCCGGGGCAGCAGATAGGCCGCGCCCATGTCGCCGCCGGAGAGCCCGACGCGGGTGAAGAGGAAGGCGAAGCGGGCGGTGGGGTCGGCGATCCGGAAGTCGGCGGCGAGGGCCAGGACGGCTCCGGCGCCGGCCGCGACGCCGTGGACGGCCGCGATCACCGGGAAGGGGCACTCGCGGATCGCGCGGACGACCTGCCCGGTCATCCGGTTGAAGTCGAGCAGCTGGGCGGTGTCCATGGCGAGCGTGGCGCCGATGATCTCGTCCACGTCGCCGCCGGAGCAGAAGCCGCGCCCCTCCCCGCCGAGGACGAGGGCGCGGACGGCCCGCTCGCGGGACAGCTCGGCGAGCAGGTCGCGCAGGTCGGCGTAGGCGCCGAAGGTGAGCGCGTTCAGTTTCGCGGGGCGGTCGAGGGTGACGGTGGCGACGCCGTCGTCGACGGTCAGACGCAGATGCCGCCAGCGCTCGGTACGGGGTGCGGAGCCGGTAAAGGGGCTCATGGGGTCGCCCTCCCTTCCTCCTCCCCGGAGCGTATCACCGCGTTGTGACCACCGTCACGAGTACGCGATATCGCGGCGGTCCGAAGGTCCCGGCACCTTGGGGGCACTGGTCCCCGCGGTGAAGGAGGGGGTGCCCGTGGATTCGGCGAGTCCGGTTCGTAAGGTTGAAAGCCGGACGTGTCGGGGCAGGCGGTCCCCATGTCCTTCTCTTCGTCCTCCCCGCGCACCGCACCACCGCGCCCTGCCCACCGCCCGCCGCCCACCGCTCTCGGTGAAGGGAGCCCGCCATGGCCGAAGCCGTCGACACCGCCTCGTGGCGCGTCGAGCTTCCGCACACCACCGCCGCCGTGCCGATGGCCCGGGCCCTCGTCCGCACCGCGCTCACCGAGCTGGCCGCGCCCGCCGACAGCGACACGGCCGAGCTGCTCACCGCCGAGCTGGTCGCCAACGCCGTGGAGCACACGGACCCCGAGGACCCCATCGAGCTGGTCGTCGAGCTGCTGCCGGGCGGCTGTCAGGTCGAGGTGCACGACCGGCGCCCGGCGGGCCCCGGCGAGCTGATCGGCCCCGGGCCGGTCGCGCGGCCCGACCCCTGGCAGGAGAACGGGCGCGGGCTTCTCCTCATCCGCGCGCTCTCCAGCGACTGCGGCCACCGCCCCACCGCGCACGGCAAGGCGGTCTGGTTCACCCTTCCCGCTGTGCCGGCACAGCGTCGGCGGCCGGAGCGCTGAGCTCCGGGGACACCGTGCGGTCCGCGGCACCGGAGGCGAGCCGCGAGTTGCGGCGCCCGTAGAACGCGTAGACGAGCGCGCCGACGGCCAGGAAGGCCGCGAACTGCAGCCAGGTCGCCCAGCCCGTGCCCCAGATCAGGTACAGGCAGAAGCCGACCCCGAGCACCGGGCTCAGCGGGTAGAGCGGCACCCGGAAGGAGCGCGGCAGCTCCGGATCGCGGCGGCGCAGCGCGATCACCGCGATGTTGACGACGGCCATGACGGCGAGCGTGCCGATGGTCGTCAGGCCCACCACCACGTCGAGCGAGGCGAACGCGGCCGGGACGGCGAAGACGGCCGCCACGATCCAGGTGTTGGCGACGGGGGTCGCGCTCTTCGGCGAGACCCGCTCGAAGACCCGGGGGACGAGCCCGTCCCGGGACATCGACATCAGGACGCGGGTCTGCCCGTACATCACGGCAAGGACAACGGACGCGATCGCGACGACCGCGCCGAAGGCGATGATCCCGCCGCCGATCGAGGACCCGGTGACCTGGTCGACGACGAGCGAGAGCGCGGCCGGCTTGTCGGCGACGGCGTCCGCGCCGAGCGCGCCGATCGCGGAGAGCGCCACCGCGCCGTAGAGCACCGTGACGACCCCGATGCAGACGAGGATCGCGATGGGGATGTTGCGGCGGGGGTTCTTGACCTCCTCGCCCGCGGTGGTGATGGCGTCGAAGCCGATGTACGAGAAGAACGCCACGGACGCGCCCGCGGTGATCCCGGCGGCGCCGTGGGTGGCGAACGGCGCGAGGTTGCCGTCCTGGAAGGCGCTGAAGCCGATCGCGCAGAAGAGGACCAGGATCCCGAGCTTGAGGACGGCCATCGCGGCCGTCGCCCGGGCGCTCTCCCGGACCCCGCGCACCAGGAGCACGGCGGCGAGCGCGATGACGACGACGGCGGGCAGGTTGACGACACCGCCGTCGCCGGGTCCGGCGGAGAGCGCCTGCGGCAGGCTCAGCCCGACGAGGCTGTCGAGGAGCTCGTTCAGGTACTGGCTCCAGCCGACCGCGACCGCGGAGACCGAGACGCCGTACTCCAGGAGCAGGCACCAGCCGACGAGGAAGGCGACCCGCTCGCCGAGGCTCGCGTACGCGAAGGAGTAGGAGGACCCGGAGACGGGGATCGCGCCGCCCAGCTCGGCGAAGGAGAAGGCGGTGAAGACGCAGGTGATCGCGGCCAGGACGAAGGAGACGACGACGGCGGGGCCCGCCTCGGCGACGCTGTCGGAGAGGCCGACGAAGATGCCGGTGCCGACGATCGCGCCGATACCGAAGCACATGAGCTGGAAGAGGCCCATGGTGCGCTTGAGGCCGTGGCCTTCGAGGTCCGCGCCGGATTCGGCGATCAGCTGCTGGGGGGATTTGATCCGCGGCGCGGACGGGGACATGCGGGGGTTCTCATCTCTGATCAAGCGGGGCGCCCGGGGTGTGGACGCACGAATGGGGTCCGGGCTTGTGAGCCCGAACCCCACCAATCGATCCGATGGTAACCATGGATCGCATATACACCCAATCCGGCGTATCGCTATCCGTGAGCGGTGACGAGCAGGTGACGACTACCCGAGGTCGCCGGCCATCGTGGCGACGAGGACCGCCTTGATGGTGTGCATCCGGTTCTCGGCCTCGTCGAAGACGACGGAGTGGTCCGACTCGAAGACCTCGTCGGAGACCTCCAGCTCGCTCAGCCCGTGCCGGGCGTGGATGTCGCGGCCGACGGCCGTCCCGAGGTCGTGGAAGGCCGGCAGGCAGTGCAGGAACTTCACGGCCGGGTTGCCGGTGGCCCGCAGCACGTCCATGGTCACGGCGTACGGCAGGAGGTCGGCGATCCGCTGGTCCCAGACCTCCTTGGGCTCCCCCATGGAGACCCAGACGTCGGTGGCGACGAAGTCCGCGCCCCTGACGCCCTCGCCGACGTCCTCGGTGAGAGTGATCGTCGCGCCACTGGTCTCCGCGAGGGCGTGCGCCGAGGCGACGACCGCCTCGCCCGGCCAGTACGCCTTCGGGGCCACGATCCGGACATCCATGCCGAGGAGGGCGCCGGTCACCAGGTAGGAGTTGCCCATGTTCAGGCGGGCGTCGCCGAGGTAGGCGAAGGCGACCTCGTCGAGCGGCTTGTCCGTGTGCTCGGTCATGGTGAGGACGTCGGCGAGCATCTGGGTGGGGTGCCAGTCGTCCGTCAGTCCGTTGAACACGGGGACGCCGGCGTGCGCGGCGAACGCCTCGACCTTCTCGTGGTTGTCGCCGCGGTACTCGATGGCGTCGAACATCCGGCCGAGGACCCGGGCGGTGTCCTTGACCGACTCCTTGTGACCGATCTGCGAGCCGGCGGGGTCCAGGTACGTGGTCGAGGCGCCCTGGTCGGCCGCGGCGACCTCGAAGGCACAACGGGTCCGGGTCGAGGTCTTCTCGAAGATCAGGGCGATGTTCCGGCCATGCAGCCGCTGGACCTCCACGCCCGCCTTCTTGGCCGCCTTCAGCTCGGCGGCCAGGTCGATCAGACCGCGGAACTCCTCGGCGGAGAAGTCCAGCTCCTTGAGGAAGTGGCGGCCGATGAGGTCGGTGGCCATGGGGCGCTCCTGGATACGGTCGGGGACGGCGAGGCGACGACGGAAAGGGACGACGAACAAGTCTGCGACTGGAAGTCTATACGCCAATCAGCATGGCTATACAGTGACCCCGCACACTCGACTCCGCTGTCGCGCCCGGACCGACTGCCGTCCCCGCCCCGGCCGCCCCTGCCTCGGCCGTCCCCGCCCCGGCCGCTCCTTGCCCGGCCGGCCTCACACGGCGTCGCGCTCCACCGGGCAGCTCATACAGCGCGGGCCGCCCCTCCCCCGGCCCAGCTCGCTGCCGGGGATCTCGATCACCTCGATGCCCTGCTTGCGCAGATGGGTGTTGGTGGTCGAGTTCCGCTCGTACGCCACCACCACGCCCGGCTCGACGGCGAGGACGTTGCAACCGTCGTCCCACTGCTCGCGCTCCGCCGCGTGGACGTCCTGGGTCGCGGTGAGGACCCGGATGTCCTGGAGACCGAGCGCGGCGGCGATCGCGCTGTGCATGTGCTCGGGCGGATGGTCGGTGACCCGCAGGGACTGGCCCTCGTCGCCCGGCTCGATCGTGTACGAGCGGAGCATCCCGAGCCCCGCGTACTGGGTGAAGGTGTCGTGGTCGACCATCGTCATCACCGTGTCGAGGTGCATGAACGCGCGCCGCTTCGGCATGTCGAGCGCGATGATCGTCCGGGCCGAGCCGGCCGCGAACATCCCGCGGGCCAGCATCTCCACCGCCTGCGGGGTGGTCCGCTCGCTCATGCCGATCAGGACGGCTCCGTTGCCGATGACGAGGACGTCGCCGCCCTCGATCGTGGACGGATAGTCGGCCTGGCCCTCGGACCAGAGGTGGAAGCCGCCCGCCTCGGGGCCGGCGAAGAGCGGGTGGTGCTTGTAGATCGCCTCGAAGTGGACGGTCTCGCGCTGCCGGGCGGGCCAGCGCATCGCGTTGATGGAGACCCCGTCGTAGATCCAGGCGGAGGTGTCCCGGGTGAAGATGTGGTTCGGGAGCGGGCCGAGGATGAAGTCGTCCAGGTCCATCGCGTGGAACCGGACCGAGGTGGGCTCGCGGTGCACCGCCAGGAACTCCCGCTTCGTCATCCCGCCGACGAGCGCCTCCACGAGCGCGACGGCGTCCAGGGAGTCGAAGGCCGCGCGGAGATGGTCGGCGGCGAGGGGGCCGTACTCCTTCTCGTCGAAGACCCGGTCGAGGACGAGCTTGCGGGCGGCGGGCAGTTCGAGGGACTCGGCGAGGAGATCCCCGAAGAGATGGACCTCGACGTCCCGGTCGCGCAGCACGTCGGCGAACCCGTCGTGCTCCTGGCGTGCGCGGCGCACCCAGAGCACGTCGTCGAAGAGGAGAGCGTCCTTGTTGGAGGGTGTCAGCCGCTTCAGCTCCAGATCGGGCCGGTGCAGTATGACGCGGCGGAGCCGCCCGGTCTCGGAATCGACATGGAATCCCATGCGCCCATCCTGACGGAGCCGGGCGGCTCACGCGTGGTTCTCACGTCACGACCATCGACACGATGACCGAGACGAGGGTGACGATCACGGCGAGGAGCGCCAGGAAGACGAGCTTCCCGTCGCCGGGGGGACGCGGGGGCGGGGCCGCGGGCGCGGGCGCGGGTGGCGGGGGTGAGGGGACGAGGGGCAGCGGAGCTTGAGGGTGCGGGGCCTGAGAGTGCGGGGCCTGAGAGTGCGGGACCTGAGGGTGCGGGGCCTGGGCCTGGAAGGCCACGGGCGTCGGTACGGGTTCCGGGGAGAGCGCAGGGTCCTGGACGAGTGCGCGCCAGACGGCCTCGGGGAGACCGGGCCGCTCGTCGTCCACGATCTGTTGGAAGGCCGCCCGGGCGGCGGGGACCGGGCTCGCCCGGAGCCGGGTCAGGAGCGCGACGAGTACGCCGTTGCCCGGTGCGTCGCCCTCGTCGAGGAGCGGGCGCACGGCCCAGCGGTGCAGGGCGGCCGCGTTGGCGGCGCGCTCGGCCTCGTCGGGCTCGCCGAGGAGGGCGGAGCGCGGCGCCGTCACGAAGAACTCGTGGGCGATGACGAGGTCGCCGAACTCCCGCCGCAGGGGCTGCGGCCAGTGGGGCAGGCGTCGGGCGATCTCGCGCATGAGAAGGGTGGTGACGCGGTATGAACGGTGGCCCCGGAGCGCGGTGAGCAGTTCGCGGTCACCGGCCGCCCGGACGCGCGCCTCGGCGTCGTCCGCGTCGGCGGCCAGCCACCGGACGAGACCGGTCTCCACCGGCCTCCCGCGCCGCGACCGCCCCCTGCGCCACCAGGCCTTGCTCCCCTCGGGCCCTCGCCACACGGGGGCCACGACGGGCAGGTCGCCGTGGGGCTGGGGTGGCGGGGGTGGAGGCGGGGGTGGGGGTGGTTGGTGGGTTTGGGGTGGTGGCGGGGGTGGTTGGTGTGTCGGGGGTGGCTGCGGTGGCTGAAGTACCTGCGGTGGCTGGTACGGAGCGGGGGGCCAGGCCGGCGGGGCTACGGGCACCACGGGCTCGACCGGTGCGACGGGCGTGACGGGCTGGACCGGTGCGGCGGGCTCGACAGCCTGCGGCCCGCCCGCCTCCTGGGCCCCGTACGGGGCCTCCTCGTCCTGGACCCACGCCGGTCCGCGCGCGGGCTCCGGGGGCTTGGTGTCGTCGGGGGACGCGCGGCGGGCGCGGGCCGCGTCGAGGCGGGCCACCGCCCGTTCGGCCGACTCCAGGAGCGAGAGGTCGCCCGCGCCCGGGGCCTCGCGGAGGGCCGCGACGACCGCGCCCTCCGGGCCGTCGAGGTGGTGGTGGACCAGGCGGGCCGCGAGCTCCTCCGCCCGGTCGCCGAGCCGCTCGCGCGGGTCCACCCGGCGGCGGTCCGTGTTCCTGCTTGCCGCCCCCGCCCACTGGCCGACGAACACGTAACGCAGCTTGTTCAGTTCGACCGTGTCGTGGCTCGCGAAGGTCCAGCGGCGCGGGCGCGGTACGTCGGTGAACATCGCGTGCAGCCCGCGCAGTACCGCGTACGCGGTGTCGCCCCGCTCGTCCAGGACCGTGAACCGCGCCTGCGGGTGCCGCAGCAACTCCGCGACCATGCCCGTGAGTTCGTTCTCCACTCCGGGCAGCGCCAGGTCGAGCGCCCGCTGACCGGCCACGGCCGAGGCCACCAGCGCCTCCCTCGGGACGGCGGGCAGGGCTCCCCGTATCAGCCCCGACGGCAGCTCCGCCCCCTGCCAGTCCCAGGCGTGCAGCCCGAGACAGAACGCCGGGTCGAGCAGCTCCGGCGAGCCGACGAGCGCATGGCAGACCACCGACGCCCGCCCGCCGGGGTCGCGTCCGGGCATGCGGCGGATCAGGACGACGCCCGCGGGCTGCTCCACCCGGAGCAGCGCGGGCCGGGTCTCCTCCCCGCTCGCCCGCAACAGCGCTCCGTAGATCTGGAAGAGGGCCTCGACCTCGTCCCGCTGCCCCGACCACGCCACCGGCCCGAACCCCGTGGTGCCGACGGCGTTCTCGCTGTCCCAGCGGAAGACGATCTGGTCCGCCTCGTATCTCGACCGGCTCATCCGGCTCCCTCCTCGATCGGTTCCGCCCCGGGAAGCAGCCCGCACATGGCGAAGATGGACAACAGCGGTGCGAGGACCCGGCGCGACCGGGCCCCGTGCGGGAACCGGTCCCCCTTCGCCTGCCCGCCGGTGGCCGCGACGAAGTGCAGCGTGCAGCGGGCACTGTCGTCGAAGGGCTTGAGCCAGGCGCGGCTCGCGTGGTGGGCCAGGAAGGCGTACGCGTCCCGGCTCTCGGCCCGCAGCGCCTCCCGGTCGATCCTCGGCGGCAGCGCGCGGCCGAGCCAGCGGTCGACGGCCGGTTCGAAGCGGACCAGGTCGGACTTGTTGACGGCGATCGCCGCGGGCGCGCCGATCAGTCCGTCGGCCGGCCGCTCCAGCCGGTTGAGGACCGTGGTGAACGCCTCGTCCCCAAGGTCCCGCAGGGGCAGCCCGTCCTGTTCGCGGACCGGGTCGAGCGCGGGCATGCGCAGGGCGCGCAGCGGATCGAGGACGAAGACGAACGCGTCGACGCCCGACAGGAAGTTCGTCACCGCGCCGTCCTGGGCGAGGTCCTCGCCGGCCAGGTCGAAGAAGACGACGGGCCGGGGCGTCGCGCCCCGGGCGGAGACGAGCAGGCCGTCGGCGAACCGGGCGAAGGTCTGCTGGACGGTGCTGCCGAGCCGCCGTCCCTGCTGCAGGCTCTGCACGCGCTCGCGCAGGAACGCGCGGTGCGTGTCCGGGTTGAGCGGCAGGCACTTCAGTCCGTACCGCTCCAGGCCGCCGAGTTCGACCTCGCCGAGCATGGCGGCGAGGAGATGGGTCTTGCCGACGGAGGAGCTGCCGACGAAGGCGATGGACAGCGGCTCGCCGTTGGTCAGGTACGGCACGGGCAGTTCGTGCGCCTCGTCGCCGGGCCCCGCGTGCGGGCACAGGTGGTACGCCTTGCGCAGGAGCTCCCGCCGGTGCGCGGGACGCTGTTCGGCGGCGAGGTCGAGCGGGAGCCGGTTGCCCTTGGCGTCGATGGTGACGAGCAGACTCTCGTCGTACTCGACGGAGAGCAGGCAGTGCGGGCACATCCGCCCGCGTCGCCGCGCGGCCGGGACGTCGGCCGTCGCGGAAGCGGGCGGCGGGGGTGGGGCCGGGGCGGGGCGCGGCGGGTTCCGGTCGGCGGAGTCGCCGCCGAACAGCCGGGCGCGCAGGGAGGGTCGGGGCGGCACCAGGTCGTAGGGGTTGCGCGCCGCGTCCCCGCCCGGCTGCCGCCCGTCCCCCGTCCCGCTCGGCTCCGGCGGGAACAGCGACGCCGCCACCCGGCGTTTGCGGGCGAGGTGGGCGTCGAACTCGGCGCGGCCCCTGCTGAGCGGATCGGGGGCGCCGACGGCCGTGGCGAGCGGGTCCGGGACGTGCAGGAGCCGCAACAGCTCCACGGGGGACGGCCGCCCGGCCGCGTCCGCGGCGAAGAGCCCGCTGTGTTCGAGCGCCGCGAGGCGGCGGTAGTCGCCGAGGTCCTCGGGCGGGCCCTCGCCCCGGTCGGGGTGGCCGGAGAGGAGGTAGTAGCCGATCCTGCCGACCGACCACAGGTCGTCGCGGGTGTCGGCGGTGCCGCGCCCGGCGCGCTGTTCGGGCGAGGCCCACGGCGCCGAGCCGAAGGCCTCGCGGGGCTCGCCCTCGCGCAGGACGGCGTACGGCTCCCCCAGCCGCACATGGGTGCCGTCCCAGCGCACGGTGTCGGGGGCGATCGTCCGGTGCACGAACTCGACCTCGGCCAGCAGCCTTACGGCGAGGGCGAGTTGGGCGAGGACGCGGTGCTGTTCGTCGCCGTTGAGGCGGCCGGCGCACTCCGTGAGCGGCGATCCGGCGGGCAGCCGGTAGAGCACGAAGGGCTCCGCGCCCTCCAGGTCGAAGCCGACGACCCGGGTGAAGACCTCCCCGAACTTCTCGGTGCCGTAACGCCGTTCGAGCGCGACGGCGGCGGAGACCTCCCGTTCCAGGGCGCCGTACGCGTGCGGGTCCGCCTGCGCCGAGCGCGGCAGCCGGTACTGGAGGACCGGCCAGCCGGCGCTCAGCGTGACCTCGCGGACGAGGACCCCGGGGCGGCCGGGCGCTCTGCGGTCGGCGCCGTACCGGACGGCGAACCGGATCGTGTCCCCGAGGTGCGTGGAGAACTCCAACTCCTCCTGAGGACCGGGGGTTCCGGGGTGTCGGGCGTGCCGGGCGTGTCGGGTCCCGTCGTCGGGTGCGGTCATGGCGTTCCCGCCTCCTCTGCCCTGACGATGCGTACCACGTCCGGGCGCAGCGGTACGAGCCGCAGGACGCCGGCGTGGCGTCCCGCGCGGGTCCACTCCACGTCCTCCCCCGTGCCCCGCCAGATGTCGTCGCCGGTGGCTCCGCGCCGCATCGTCTCGGGGACGAAGCGGACCTGGCGGACGGCGCCGGGGTCGTGCGAGAGCAGCCGCAGATGCTCGGGCCCGCACATCGGCACCGTGTGGTCGGGGTCGTCGTCGGCGGCTATCAGCCGGGCCACGGCGTCGGGCGCGACACCGGTGAGCCGGGCCGCGTCGGGGCGGTCGCGCCGGTCGCCCGAGCCGGGCGGCGGGGAGGCGGCGACGTCCCGTTCCAGACGGACGCGGGTCTCGTCGAGCAGCTCGGTCAGCCGCTCGTCCAGCGGCAGCCGGCCGGCGTTCGCCGGATCGCGTTCGATCCCCGCCCAGCAGCCGTCGAGGATACGGACGGTGCCCTCGACGAGGTCGGCGAGGAGGGTGTCCACGAGGGCGGGACCACCGTCGCCGTGCCGCCGCTCCAGCCAGGCGGGCGCCGGGTCCCCGGCCGCCCCGGTCGGGGCAAGGCGCTCGGCAGCGGCGGGGGGCTCGGGTTTGCGGGGCTCCGGAACGAGGTCGTCCTCGTCCGGTCCGTCGGACCAGAGGTCGTCGCCCGCGCTGTCCGCCCAGTCGCCCCAGCTCCAGGCCTCGCCCGTACCCGTACCCGTGCCCGCGTCCGTGCCGCCCGACGGGGCGGTGCGCTCCGGGCCGTGGTCGTGGGCGCGCCCGGAGCCGGGCCCGTTCCCCTCGTACGGGTACGCGTACGCGTCGGCCGTCGCGGCGAGGCCGCGCAGCAGTCGGGCGACCGCCCCTGCGCCCTCCGCGCAGTGGTGGCGCACGTCGGCGAAGAGCCAGTCGTGCACGGCCGTCGTGATCACGAGGTCCTGGATCTCCTTCAGGAGGGGGCCGGCGTGCCCCGGGTCCATCCGCGCCCACCAGTCGTCCACGGCGCGCGTCCAGTCCCGCAGGGCGAGGCCCACGACGGCGCCGACGGCGAGCACGGCGGTCACGGCGCCCGCCCAGAGCGGGAGGCCGGCGAGCTGGCCCACGGCCGCCCCGAGGATCCCGCCGACGACGCCGCCGAAGAGCCGGGGCGCGGCGCCGGTGCTGCCGCCGCCGTCGAGCCGCCCGTCCGGTGAGCGGTTGGGCCTGCGGCGCAGCATCAGATGGGCCAGGACGGCAGCGAGGACGCCCGTGGCCGGCCCGAGGGCCCAGCCGGCGCCGGGCCAGAGCCCGGCGAGGAGGGCGAGGACTCCGGTCACGACGAGCGCGACGGGCCGGGAGCCGCCGGCCGTGAACGGCTGCTGCGCGGCCATCCGGTGCAGGTCCTCGGGCGGGCAGATCTCGTCGAGACGCTGGAGCCGCGCGGCGCTGCCCGCGGGCGCCGTGCGCGAGGAGAGAGCCGCGAGCCGGGCGGCGACGGAGCGCAGCGGGAGCCCGCGGCCGATGAGTTCATACGTGTGGTCCCGCAGGGCCGGGACGATCCCGGCGCGCGAGATCTCCCGCGGCATCTCGGGCAGTTCGACGCCCCGGTCGCGCAGGTGCCCCCGGTGCTCGGCGGTGAGCCTCGCCCCGCCCGCGACGGCGAACGTGTCGGCGACGGCGGTACGGAGGCGCTTCAGGGCGCCGGCGAGCCGCTCGATCTCCCCCGGCAGGTCGGGCGACCGGTCGGCCCCGGCGAGGAAGCCGGCCGGACCGCGCACGCGCGCGTGGCCCTCGACGGCGTCGTCCCAGGCCTCCTCGCAGGTGAGCAGCAGGCCCCCGGCCCGCCCGTGGGCGGGCAGCCAGTCGTGGCCGGCGAGCGAGCGCGGCACGGACTCGTCGAGGAGCAGGGCGAGTTCGGCGGGAGCGCCGTCCGTCGAGGGCGCCTGGGCGGGTACGTCCGGTCCCGCGAGCCCCTCCACGGCCTGCCGCCAGGACCGGGCGCGGGCCTCCTCGGTCAGGTCGTGCTCCAGGACGCGGGCGGAGGGGACGGCCACGCCGTGGACCACCTCCGCGAGCGCCCGGAGCACGGCCCCGAACACCTCGGGTCCCGAGACGATGTCCACGAGCGGGCGCAGCGCGGCGTCGTCCGGCTCGTCGAGCAGCCACAGCACCCCGGCGTTGCGCGGGCGCAGCGTCAGGGACCGGTGCAGGGTGCGCCGGCCCGGGGCGCCGACGGCGAGGCAGATGATCCGCGCGGGGCCGTACGACGACAGGCGTTCGTGGAGGAGCTGGTGGGCGACGAGCATCTCGGCGTCGTCGAGCACGACGAAGCGCCGGTCCCCGGGGGGCTGCGGGGCCTCCAGTGCGGCGCGCACGACGCCGTCGGGGTCGTGCAGCGGGGCCCTGAGGTCGAGGCACACGGCGTGGCCGGGTACCGGGTGCTCCGGGGTCGCGCGGGGGCTCACTCCTCCTCACCGTCCAGGTCCCACGGGTAACGGACGTCCTCGGGCGTGGCCGCGGGCGGGGCTTGGGGCGCCGCCTGGGGCCGGGGTTCGGGCCGGGGCCGGGGCACGGACTCCGGGGGCGGTTCCGGCGCCTGGTTCTCGGCCTGAGCCTGCGCCTCGGCCTGAGCTTGGGCCTCGGCCTGGGCGTGCGCCTGTGCCTGTGTCTGGACGTACCGGTCGAAGAGGGCCTGGAGGCTGGGCCGTACGGGATGTCCCGCCCCGGAGAAGCGCCGGTTCATGGCGGCCGGGAAGGTCTCCGTCCAGAAGTGGCGCAGCGGCGCGAGCCATTGCGCGTCCCGCTCGTCGTACTCCGCGCTCAACTGGTCGAGCAGCGCCACCTGGCGCGGGACGACCTTCTCGATGAGGTGGACGAAGAGCGGCGACGGGTCGGCCGGGACATGGGTGAGCCCCTTGGGCAGCGAGCGCATCAGCCGCTCGCAGAAGACCTCCACGATCTGCCCCTCGTCGAGCAGCGCCGACTGCTCGTAGCCGCGCAGCAGACCGGCCCAGCTGGAGAGCGCTCCGTCGAAGCCCTCCAGGCGGAGCGACATGCTCGCGCCCTCGCCCTCCTGGAGCCGGATGCGGACCAGTTCGGGGGAGTCCGCCGGTCCCTGGATCCGAATGTTCCCGTTCCACATCGCGTTGAGCAGCCGGTGCAGGATCCTGGTCCGGTCCTCCTCGGTGGAGACCAGCCAGTCGTCCTGGTAGCCGAGCCGCTGCCGCCAGTGCAGGAAGTCGTCCTCGCCCGCCGAGTCCCGTGCCTCCGCCCACAGTTTGAGGACACCGCGGACCTCGGAGATGTCGGTGAGGTTCATCCCGCTGCGGAAGAGGACCACGGTGATGGAGTCGGTGTCCACGGCCCGGAACTCCTGCGTCCCGCCGACCGGCAGGTTCAGGTCCTCGGCGAGGTACTCGGAGGCGCGGGTGTCGGACTCGCTCGCCGGGTGCACGATGAGGGTCTTCAACGGTCCGCCGCCGTCCGGGCTGAAGCCCACCGGGAGCAGCCCGGCGATCCCGGCCCGGAACTGTTCGAGCCAGCGGACGTCGATCTTCGACTCGGCGGCCTCGTCCCCGGACGCGGCCCGCAGCAGCAGTTCCATCGAGGGCAGCAGGGGCCGGGTGTAGCGGTCCTCGTTGGCCTCGCCGAAGAGCCGCTTGACGCGCTGCTCGACGACCTGCTTGATCTCCTTGACGGCGGCGCCCGGCGAGCGGCGGACGGCGTCCAGGGCGGAGCGCCAGTCCTCGGCCCTGACCAGCCGGCCGAGGAGGGTGGCGGCGTCGACGTTCTCGGGGAGCCGCTCGCTCTGCGCGAGGCGGTCGAGGACGTCGTCGTAGAAGGCCCGCAGGCTGTTCTGCGGGGGCAGGAGGTACGTGATCCCCGTGCGGTCGTCGCGGTAGAGCTCGCGCCTGCGGTCGGCGAAGAGGCGGCCCTCGTCCTGCTCGTGGGCGCGCAGGGCACTGGTCAGCTCGCCGAGGTCGTGGACGATCCGGTGCAGCGGGTCCCGCCACTGCGTCTCGCCCTCCTGCCAGCCGCTGTGCCAGAGCCTCCGGGCCCGCCAGGTGTACCAGTCCTCCTGTTCGGCGAGCGCGTCCTGGACGTCGGGGTCGCCCCACCGGGCCGGTACGAGACCGCCCTTACTGCGCTTGATGTGCGGGATCACGGGCGGCTGGGTGTGGACGTGCGGGGGCCGTTCGGGTTCGTTGCGCCGGTTGTCGAGCATGCCGGTGAACCCCTCCCGGCCGATCCGGTCCGTGTGGCCGGGCAGGCCGTTCAGGACGGCCTCCAGCTGGAAGGGGCCGATCTTGTCGAGGAGTTCCCGTACACCGGTGCCCGGCTTGAACTCCTCGACCAGGCGCGGGACTTCGCGCTCCAGGGTGCTCGTGAGGCGGTCGAGGGAGTCCTCCATGTCACCGAGCCGGTCGAAGAGCGCACGGGTGATCGCCCGGCTCCCCTTGGGCAGCTCCTCCGGCGCGGGCACGTCGGGGGCCTCGCGGACCCAGAGCCGCCCGATCCCGGACCGGTTGAAGAGCTCCTTGACCAGCTCCGGCGAGTCGGAGGAGGGGCGGCGGGCCCGCTCGGTCATGCCCCGGACGGCCTGGGCGAGGAGGCGCGCGGCGACGATCTCGGCGAGGTCGTCGACGGGCACGGTGAGGGAGGCGGCGAGGCTGGTGGACATGCCGCGGTAGCCGATGCCGGTACGGGCCGGAGTGGACCGTTCCACGCTCTTGTTGACGAAGCTGGCGGCGAAGGACTGGTAGTCGTCGTCGCTCCCCCGGTTGCCCCCGGGGCCACCGGAGTCCTCGCCGACCTCCGTGCCGATGAGGGACATCACCATCGCCGTGATGGAACGGCGCAGGTCCTCCGGGCGGATGACGGCGGGCTTGGAGAACAGGAACGCGGTCTGCACCGTCGAGGCCCGCAGCTTGACCGCGCCCTCGCCCGGGTAGTGGACGCTGATCCGGCTGCGCTGCTCGACGTCGCCGAGTTCGTCCGCCGCGTCCGGCACGTTCTGGTCGTCGACGAGCCGCGAGAGGTCCACCAGGGAACGGGCCGCGTTCAGTTCGGCCTCGCGGCCACCGCCCGCCTCGGGCGGGAACGCCGAAGGCATGACGACCAGCGGGTAGATCTTCACGCCGCGCACCTTGGCGTTGCGGAACTCGTGCCCGATGAGATGCAGGAAGTCGTAGAAGATCCCGGCTCCGGTGCCGCCGGCCACCGAGAAGGCGACGAAGACGTCGCAGCCCCGGATCCGGCCGCCGCCGACCCGCTGGAGGTCGCCGGCCGAGGTGCCGATGGCGCTGATGGCCTCGCGCAGCTGGCGCAGGACCGGTTCGAGGCCGTGGCGCATCGTCGCGAAGAGCGCGGCGCGGCCCACGGTCGGCAGCTGGCCCGCGCCGTCGTGCAGCGGGGCGACCCGGGGCTGGCGGGCCTGCGGCGGCAGCCACGAACGGGTCTCCTCGTGCAGCGCGATCCGCAGCATGCGGGTCACGTCGGGAGAGGAGTCGAACTCGGCCGGCAGCAGGTCGCGGACCATCCTGGACGTACGGGCGTAGGCCTGGCTCTCCGCGCCCTTGGCCTTGAACTGCGGCTGGTGCAGCAGGTCGCCCTCGCTGAAGTCGGCGTAGACGAACTGCAGGCACTCGGGCAGCTGGAACGGCAGCCGCTTGCCGCCGTCGACGAGATCGGTGCCGTCGGGGCCGCACAGCTCTCTGCGCAGGCTCCGCTCCAGTTCGCTGCCGATGCGTCCGCCGGTGCCTCCCAGGCCGACGAAGAGCATGGGCTGGTAGATCTTCATGTGCGTCTCCCCTTGAGACCGTGGTGGTGCGGTCGGTGCGTGAGCCGTCAGAAGTCCGATGAGCGGGTCGATCCGCGGGGCTGCTCGGCGCCGCCGCCGGAGTCGGGACGTCCGGTACGGCGCCGGTCCCGGGCCGGGTCGCGGTCGGTGGACCGGTCGGTGGACCGGTCGCGGTCGGTGGTCGCCCGCTCCCGGCGCCGGTCGGTGCCGCGAGCGTCCGCGCCCGGGGTGGAGGAACCGCGGCGGAAGCGGTCGCGCAGACCGCCGGAGCCGCCGGTCCGGCCCGAGGCGCCGGTACGTTCCCGGCCCGAGCCGCCCGTACCCGAACCCGCCCCCGTCCCCGTACGGTCCCGGCCGCCGGACCCGCTCGTACGGACCGAGTCCGTGCCGCGATTCGGGCGGCGGCCGTCGACGGCGACGAGTTCGAAGTCGTCGAGGCCGGCCGGGACCCCCGGGCGGATGGAGAACTCCCGCCCGCCCCTGGGCCGCAGGAGCAGCTCGCCGCCGCCCGACCGGCGCAGCCGGTGGGCGGAGGAGGCGCCGCGGGCCCGGCGGAGTGTGGGGGCCACCCCGCGCGCCTCCTCGATCGTGAAGAGGTACTCGCCGCCGGGGCTCTGGTTCTTGCGGATACCGAGCGTGCTCAGGACCTGTCCGTCGCGGAGGAGTTCGAGCCGGACGCCGGTCAGGTCCTTGCGCCGGCGCCGGTCGCGGAACCGGACGACGGTGAAGGCCGCGGCGAGCAGGAGGACCGCCGCCCCGGCCACCACCGCGCCCCACCAGCGGTCCCACCAGGTCGGCGGCGCCTCCACGCGTACGTCGAGGAAGGTGGTGTCGAGGGTGCGGTCGCCGTCGGCCGCGTCCAGGACCACAATCTGGCCGCCCAGTTCGCCCACGGGTGTCCCGCGACCGACGGTGACCGTGAAGTCGTACCGGGTCTTGCGGCCCGCTTCGGCGGTGACCGTGGCCGGGGAGAGGGTGAGGTCGGCGCCCGGCGTCTGGTCCTTCAGGGCGAGGCGCAGACGGTGCGGCACGCTGTCGTCGTTGGCGACGTCCAGGGTGCCGCGGACGGTGGCCCCGGGGTGGACGGTCGCCCGGTCGACGGTGAGACCGGCGGTGACGACGGGCGTGCCCTCGGACTTCCGGGTGTGCAGCGGGCGGCGGTCGGAGGTGATCCCGGGCGCCGCCATGTTCGTGACGAGTTCCAGGTCGCCGGTGGCGGTCGCCGGAATCGTGACGCGCCCCGTGAACCGCACGTCCCCCGCCCGCCGGTCGGGCGCCCTGCCGTCGTCGGCGAGGCGGACGGTGACCGGCTCGAAGCCGGGGCCGCTGAGCACGGCCGAGACACCGACCCCCGCCAGCTGGGCGGGGTCGGTGATGACGACCCCGCGCCGGGTCTGCATCCGCACCTCCACCACGGTCTCCTCGCCCGCGCGCGGCGAGGCGGGGTCCAGGGTGACCTCGGAACGCAACCGGCCCTGCCAGATGGCCCGTACGGCGACCTCGCGGTCCCGGTGTCCCTCCGGGGCCTCGATGTGGACGCGCCAGCGGCCGGGCATCGGGTTCTTGACGCGCAGCGCCTCGACCGGGCCGTCCTGACCGCTGACCTCGAAGGTCGAGCCGTCGAACTCGCCCTGGGTGGGCACCTTGCGGCCGCTCGGGTCGTAGTAGGTGACCCGGACCTTGGGGTCGTGCTTGCCGACCGTGAGCGAACCGTCGGTGGCGATCGGCGGGATGGTGACGGCCAGGTCGGCCGGCGGCTTGCCGACCGTACCGTGGGCGATCCGAGCGCAGCGGGCCGCCGCGAACGTCTCCTGGAGCGCCTTGTCGATCCCCGCCGCGTCGTCGACCACCCGCATCCGCGGTATGGCTCCGGGCACGTCGGCGCAGCTGCCCCGGTAGCCGCCCTCGGCCATCGCGGTGAGGGCCGCGCGGTCGATCTCGCCGCCGAAGCCCAGGGGCCAGATCTGTACGGAGGCGGCCCGTGCGCGGGCCAGTTCCTCGGCGAGCCGCTTCTCGCCGTTGCTCTGCCGGATGGCCTTGTCGGGGCCGTACTCGGGGCTGTCGCCGACGTCGAGCTTGCCGTCGGTGAGCAGGAAGACGACCTTGGGCGTGGTCGTCCGGCCGCCCTCCGTGAGCCGGGAGACGGCCTGCCGGATCGCGGCGGGGAAGTCGGTGCCGGGGCCCATGCGTGCGGCGTCCCGGCGGGTCAGCTTCGGGACGCAGTCGCTCAGGCTCTGGCGGCCGGCCGCGTCGGCGACGGTCGGCGGGCAGACCACGCTCACCGGGGACTGGCCCGGCTTCTCGGAGCTTCCGAAGCCGATGACGGTGGCCCGGGAGCGTTCGGATATCTCCCCCTGGCTGAGCAGGGCCGCCGCCTCCGTCTCCAGGGCGAGGTCCTTGTCGGCGAGGCTCGCCGACTGGTCGACGACGACGGCGAAGTCAATGGGGTCGGGGCCCTCGGACGGCGTCGGGGCCGCCGAGTTCGCCCGTGCACTCGTACGGGGCCACAGCGTCGCCGCGTCCCCGGCACCCGCCACGCCCGGGCCGGAGAGCGCGAGCAGCGCCCCGGCGAGGAGCAGGACTCCCCCGGTCTTTCTCCACTGCATGTTTCTCACCACAGTCCGCTGAAGAGGGCCGGCAGCGCGCCGAGCGCGAGAGCGCTCACGCCCCGACGCAGCCACCGGTATTTCGCGGCGAGCACGACACCGTGCACGCTCGCCTGTTCGAGAAGCCAGTCGGTGACGTCCGCGCCGGACGTCGTGAGCCGGTCGCGCAGCACGTCCGGCCCGGTCCCCGCCGTCAGTTCGCGCAGCAGGGTGCGGTCGGCGCCGACGCGGGTACGCGGCAGGACCACCGAGACGAGCATCAGGACCCCGGCCGTCCACAGCACCCCGGCGCCCACGAACAGGGCCAGGCCCGCGCCCGACGAGGGCAGGGGGCCGGGGTCCCGGGAGAAGACCACCGCCAGGAAGGCGAGGGCGCCGGAGAGCAGGATCGCCGCCTTCGTGTCGGCCCGGCCGATGTCCTCGCGGACGGTGGTGAGGAGCCGCTCGGCCATGAAGCGGAGGTCGGCGGCGTCCGGCACGCGTGCGGGGGTCGGGGTGGGAGAGGGTGTCGGGGTGGGCGTGGGCGCGGTCATTCCGTGTCCCAGTCGTTGAAGTCGGAGCTGGGGCGACGCGCGGGACCCCGGTCGTCGAAGTCCCGCTCGCCGTAACGTCGTTCGTCGTACCGCCGGTCGTCGTACCGCCGGTCGTCGTAGCGCCCCTCGTCATGGCGCCGGCGGCGGGCGCGGTCCCGCTCGGAGGACGACTGGACGCGGGTCGGCTCGTAGACCGTCCGTTCCTCGTCCCGTACCTCCCGCGCGTCCTCGTCCCGTACCTCCCGCGCGTCCTGATCCAGTACGTCCCGCTCGTCCTCGTCGCGCTCGTCGTCGCGCCACGGCGGCGCGACGGGCTCGGGTTGCCCCTGGCCCCTGTCCAGGGCCGCCCTGCCGCGGCGGGAACCGGGCGGGTTGAGGACCCGGTGGGCGACTCCGCCGAGGACCGAGCCCGTGCTCTCCCGCAGGAACTCCAGTACCTGGTACATCGGTTCGCCGATGTCGTGCCGCTCCAGGACCCCGGTGTCGAGCAGGCGGTTGAACACGGCCAGGAAGTCGGCCTGTCCCTCCCGCTTCTCGTGCTGGAGCTCGCGCCTGATCTCCCACTGCTTGTCGGGGTTCATCGCCATGTGGTGGGCGATCTGGGCCAGGTCACCGCGCCGGAACAGCTCTTCGAGCTCCCGGGCCCGTTCCGCGACGAGCCCGCGCTCGCCCAGCTCCTTGAGCCGCTTCTGCTCCAGCTCGCGCTCGTCGACCTGGATCGACACCTCGATGATGTCCCGCTCGCCGACCTTCTCCTTGATGGCGTCGGCCAGGTCGATGAAGACCAGGACCCGTACGCGCAGCCCCAGGTCCTCGCCGAGGCTGAAGCGCCCGGAGCTCAGCTCCTCCCGTACGGCCTCGTCGGCGCGCTGCGCGTCGGTGAGCCGGAACCGGCGGGACACCGCCCGCAGCCCGTCCAGGAGGTCGTCGCGGATCAACTCGGCCACGTCCCAAACCTGTTGGGTGACGACGAGGTACGGGTCCGCCACCTCCCACACCACCCGTGCGGCGGCCTGGAAGAAGATGCCGTCCCCCGAGGCGGGCAGGCTCAGCTCGAACTCGGTGACATGGCGGCCGGTCAGCACCTCGAAGACGGTGTACGGGGAGCCCAGGAGGGGCTTGTTGGTGTCCTCGGTGCGGTCGGGCCACATGATCCGGTGGCCGCCGTTGCGGTAGAGCAACACGGCCGCGACCGCGCCGCTGGTCCGCTTGTACGGGGGCGCGAGCTCACAGAACAGCGGCCCCACGGCCTTCTCCCCGCCCGGCTGCCCCGGCTGCCCGGGCTGCTCCTGCTGTCCCTGCTGGCCCTGCTGTCCGCGCCCGGCCTGCTGACCTCGCTGCTGGCCCCGCGCTCCTTGCGCTCCCTGCGCTCCCTGCGCGCCTTGTGCGCCCTGTGCGCCGCCCTGCTGTCGCCGCTGCCCTTGTCCGCCGCCCTGCCCGCCCTGGCCGCCGTTCTGGTTCCGGGGGTCGTTCATCGCTCGGCTCCTTCCGCCACCGCGTCCCACATCCGGCCCGCGGCCCGCCGGTCCATCGGCCGGTCACGGTCGCCGACCAGTTCCTTCAGCAGCCCGCGCAGCCGGTCGCGGTCCCTGCGTGTCACCCCGAGCAGCGGCAGGAGCCGGCACACGTGGTCCAGGGCCTCCTCGTCGCGCGACGCGCGGCGCAGCAGGCTCCCCAGGCCGTCGAGGGCGGCCTCGCCCGAACGCCCGGTGGAGAGCGTGTGGCGCAGCAGCCCCGCGAGGTGCGGCGCCAGGGAGGGGTGGGTGGCGAGCAGGGCCACGAGGAGCGGCCGGGCCGCGTGCGGTTCGAGCTCGGGCACGTCCCGCAGCCCCCAGAGGTGGGTGGTCCGGAACGTCAGCGTGTTCAGCATGGAGACCAGGACCAGGTTGGCGAGGTTGAGCCGCCCGTCGCGGAGCCAGGCCGCCATCCGCCGTACGACCGGCTCCGGGTCGCCCGAGGCGAGCAGCCGTACGACGCTGAAGGAGGCCGTGCCGATGACGTCCACGTCGGTGGCCTCCCGGCGGCGCACCACGCGCGCGAGCGCGTCGAGCGAGCCCGTCACGGTCCCGGCGGCGAGGACGTAGCCGTGGGTGAGCAGGGCGGCGTCGAGGAGGTCGTCGTCCTCGCCGTTCGCCCACTCCTTGAGGACGGCGACGACGGCCGGCTTCACGCGCGGGTTGCGGGCCGCCTCGGCGAGCGCGGTCGCGGCGGCCATCCGCGGTACGGCGCTGTCCATGGCCGCCATCGGGGCGATCAGCTCGCCGAACCCGTAGATCCAGTCCCAGGAGCAGAGCACGCCCGCGGCGATGGAGGCACGTACCCACACCTCGGGGCGCGGGTCGTGGCAGAGCGTCCGGAGCCAGCGGGAGACCGGGCCGCGCACGTTGTGGTAGCCGTCCCAGATCTCGGCGAGGACGGCCGGGGCCAGCGCCTCGCCCTGGAAGCGGATGGCCCGGACCGGCACCTTGACGGAGCCGAGGTCGAGCTCGCCGTCCTCCAGGACCGAGCGGGCCAGGACGGGCCGGCTGTCGGCGTGCGTACCGAAAAGCCGTCGTCCCGGCGGCTGTTCGGGGTCGAGGGTGGCGGCCAGCTCCCAGGTGAGGAGTTCGGCCGCCTCGGCGGCGATGCTGTACGCCGAGCCGTTGAAGACGGCGACCGCGATCCGGAACGCCGTGGCGTTGAGGGCGGGCAGCGCCTCCGGCAGGGTGCCGGGCCGGTCCGCGCCGGCGAACCAGGAGCGGGCCTGCGCGCGGACGAACGCCGAGCAGTCGTCCAGGAGTTCGGCGTCGGTCAGCTCCTCCTTCTGCCGCCTGGCCAGGTGGTCGGCGAGCCGGGCGGCCTCCCGGGGGCGGAGCGCGTCGAGGCCGAGGGCCTTGGTCACGTCCGCGCGCGTGGCCAGGGCCCGAGCGCCGTCGAGGGCGCCCTCGGGCTCGCCCCGCAGCAGCATCCGCAGGTGGCGGTGGAGGACCTCGTGGGAGGGCGGTGGCGGGCAGTACATCCCGTACCGCCCGCGCAGCAACCGGTCGGCGAGGTCGCCGCTCTCGACGAGGACGACGCCGTACGCGTCCTGTTCGCGCAGCTGCTCGCTGAACCGGTCGAGGTGCAGTTCGGAGAGGCGTACGCGGGTACGGCGGGTCCGGTCACGGGGCTCGTCGCGACCCCGGTGCGGCTCGTGCTCGGCCCGGCCCTCGTCGGACGGGAGTTCCAGAAGGTGGCCGAAGCCCCCCTCCAGCGACGCGGTGTCGATCTCGTCGACGCGGTGGCGGGGGTCGAGCCGGTTGACCTTGTGGTCGGTGACCTCGGAGAGCAGGGCGAGGGCGGTGGCCTTGCGGCCGCTGCCGGGTTCGCCGCTCAGGACGAGGAGGCGGTTGCCGCGCAGGAGGTCCCGCATCCGCGCGTAGCCGGGCACTTCGCGGTACACGTCGTCCAGGTGCTGGAGCGTCTCCTGCGGCACGGCGCCCTGGACCAGTTCGGGGCGGGTGCCCGCCCAGAACTGGGTGATCCACTGGTTGCCCTCGTAGATGTGACCGTCGCCGCCGATCTCGTACGTACGGCCGGCGGGCCGGGGCGCGAGGGTGCGCAGGGCGGCCCGCGCGGTTCCGGCGCCGCCGGTACCGCCCACCCCGTCGACCGGACTGCGGCCGGCGCGCTCGAACGGATTCAGCTCCGGGGCCGGGGCGGATTCGGTGCCGCCTTCGGGCCTCTCGGGCCCGGAGGTCTCGCCGCCTCCCGTTCCGCCGGACCCGCCCGAACCGCCCGACCCGCCCGAGCCGCCCGAGCCGCCGGGGGAGGCGTCGTCCCGGGACTCCTCCGGGGCCGGGGCGTCGTCCTGGTCGCTCATGCCGTCTCCCCCTCTGCGGCGGCGGGCCGGTCCTTGCGGATGCCGGTGAAGCCCCCGTGGATCGTGTTCCGCTCGAACACCTGCATGTCGCCCCCGGCGTGGTACCGACGCGAGGGCTCGGGTGCGGGTACGTCGATGGGCGGTGGGCCGTCCCCCCGCGCCGGCCCACCGCCGGTCTGTGCGCCCCCCGGGGCCGCCGGGAGCGGCGGGGCCGGGAGGCGGGGGATGTGGAACCAGGCGAGTTCGTCGGTCTCCTTGGAGCGCACCCGGGCCTGCCGGTAGTGCGCCGGTTCGACGTAACGGCCGCCCTCGACCACGACGTTGGAGTAGAGCCAGTCCGAGACGACCACGAGCAGGTCGGCCTCGGGCGCCGCGGTCATGATCTCCTTGGCCGTCGGGCTGTCGCAGAGCCGGCAGGCGAGGTCGACCGCCCGTCCGACGAGGC
Source organism: Streptomyces sp. NPDC001927 (assembly GCF_053594455.1). Classification (NCBI taxonomy): domain Bacteria; kingdom Bacillati; phylum Actinomycetota; class Actinomycetes; order Kitasatosporales; family Streptomycetaceae; genus Streptomyces; species Streptomyces sp. NPDC001927. The sequence goes on from NZ_JBSFEN010000001.1 coordinate 860,670, forward strand.
CGTGGCCGTCCTCCAGGACGAGACCGGCGTTCATGCCGACCCGTATCCGCAGCCGGTCGCGGCGGTTCGCGTTGTGCTCGCGCAGGCTCTCGTACAGGGTGTCGATCCACCGTCCGACGACGAACATCGGCGGTACGTCGGGGCGCAGCGCCCCGAGGATGCCGTCGCCGCGGTCCTCCTGGTGGACGGCGCCGGGTTCGACGCCGATGGCGGCGTACGCCTCTCCGAAGGCCTCGTACATGGTGGCGCGCATCAGCCGTTTCGCGTCCATGCCCAAGGTGCCCGATCCGACGGCGTCGCCGAAGACGACGAGCCGGTGGATGGCTCCGGCGCTCGCTCCCACGCTCGCTCCCGCAGTGCTCACTCGGACTCCCTGTGTGTGCCGTGGTGCCGTGGTGACGGGTCAAGACTGGCCGCGCGCGGCGGCCCGGGCTGTAGCCGTTTACACACCGGGCGGAGATTTCTCCGCCGGGCTCGTACGAGGTGATCCGCCCTGGGCGAGGAGGAGCAGGACGGGCATGTCGAGGACGACGACCCGGCGGTTCGCGGTACGGACGACGTCCTGTTCGCGCAGCAGCCGCAGGGCCTTGGCCACCGCCTCTCTGGTCGCGCCGACGGCGGCGGCCAGGTCGTGCTGGTGCAGCGGGAGTTCGAGTACGGTCCCGCTCTCGGCGCGCCGGCCCGCGCGCTCGGCCAGTTCGACCAGGCGGGCGGCGAGCCGCTGGAGCACCGTCTCGGAGGCGAGGGAGCGGCGCTCGACGTCGGCGCTGCGCAGCCGGGCGGAGAGCTGCCGCATGATCAGCGCGGTGGCGTGCGGGTGGGTGGCGAGGAAGTGCCGGAAGCGGTCGCCTGAGACGGCCACCGCCTCCACGCGGCCGAGGGCGGTGACGGTGGCGCTGCGCGGGCGCCGGTCCACGGCGGCGAGGTCGCCGACCACCTCGCCCGCGCCGCGCAGGGCGAGGATGAGCCGGGTGCCGCGCTCGGTCTCGACGGAGACGACCGACCAGCCCGAGGTGAGTGCGAGGACGTACGCGGAGGTGTCGCGCTCGCGGATCATCACCTCGCCGGGCTCGTAGGCGCGCGGGGTGCCGGCGGCGAGGAGCGCGGTGCGGTCCTGGTCGGGGAGGGCGTGGAGGAACGAGCGGTCCTGGCCGAAAAGACTCACCGTCGCTCACCCCCCGCTCCCGCCCGCTCGGCGGCGGCCGCGCGGCCTTTCGGCCACGTGACGAAACCGCTCCGCCTGCGCGCTCATGTGTATGGGTCTCACCTCACGTGACGAGCGCAGCCACTCTGTTGACGCTGCGTCACGCCGTGGGGTGAAGAACGCTAGGGGCTGGTGCGAATACCCGCCAACGAGCATGGGGGGCGCAGGGGAGCGTTGCTATCCAGCCCCCTGCGCCCCCCGTGGCGGCACCGTCTCGATCACGTCACAGACGTGGATCCACCGGCTCGGACTCCAGTGCGAGCACCGCGAAGACGGCCTCGTGTACCCGCCAGAGCGGCTCGCCCTCGGCCAGCCGGTCCACCGCTTCCAGGCCGAGCGCGTACTCGCGCAGGGCCAGCGAACGCTTGTGGCCGAGGAAGCGGTTGCGCAGCCGCTCCAGGTTCTCCGGGCGGGTGTACTCCGGTCCGTAGATGATCCGCAGGTACTCGCGGCCGCGGACCTTCACGCCCGGCTGGACGAGCCGGCCGTTTGCCCCGCGGACGAGCGCGGCGAGCGGCTTGACGACCATGCCCTCGCCACCGGCGGCCGTCATCTCCAGCCACCAGTCGACCCCGGCCCTCACCGACTCCTCGTCGCCCGTGTCGACGATCAGCCGGCGCGTGACCTGGAGCAGTCCGGTCGGGTCGGCGTCGACGAGCCGGTCGAGCCACCCGAGCTGCTCGTCGTGCGGCACGGCCGTCAGCGCGCGCCCCCGCGCGGCGAGGATCTGGAACGGGGCGAACCGCACCCCCTCCAGGCCCTGCGTCGGCCAGCAGTACCGCCGGTACGCCTCCGTGAACGCCTCGGCGTCGTCGGCCCGTTCGCGCTGCTTGGCCAGGAGCGCGTCCACGCCCGCGACCCCGCGCGCCGCCGCCTGCTCCAATGCGCCCAGCGCGCCCGGGAAGACGGCGCGGGAGGCCGCGCCGACGGCCGCGTACTGCGAGCGGAGCAGCCCGGCCGACTTCAGCGACCACGGCATGAGCTCGCCGTCGAGCAGCAGCCAGTCGGTGTCGAGGCTCTCCCAGAGCCCGGCGGCCGTGATCGCCGCCCGCAGCCGCGCGAGGACCTCCTCGGTGACCTCCTGGTCGTCGAAGAAGGGCCGTCCGGTACGGGTGTGCAGGGCGCCGGTCACGCCGGTGACCCCGAACCGTTCGCGCGCCGCCTCCTCGTCCCGGCAGACCAGGGCGACGGCCCGCGAGCCCATGTGCTTCTCCTCGCACACGACCCGCTCGACCCCGTCCGCCTTGTACTGCGCGAACGCCTCGGCCGGGTGCTCCAGGTAGCCCTCCCGCTTCGAGGTCGCGGTCGGCGCCATGGTCGGCGGCAGGTAGGCGAGCAGGCGCGGGTCGACCGCGAACCGGCTCATGACCTCCAGGGCCGCCGCGGCGTTCTCCTCGCGTACGGACACGTTGCCCATCTGCCGGGTCTCCACGATCCGGCGTCCGTGCACGTCGGCGAGGTCCAGCGGCCGGCCCTCGTGCCCGCCGGGCGCCTCGCCGGCGAGCGGCCGCGCGGGCTCGTACCAGACCTTCTCCGCCGGTACGTCGACGAGTTCACGCTCCGGCCAGCGCAGCGCGGTCATCCTCCCGCCGAAGACGGCACCCGTGTCGAGGCAGATGGTGTTGTTGATCCACGCGGTGTTCGGGACGGGCGTGTGGCCGTAGACGACGGTGGCCTTGCCCCGGTACTCCTCCGCCCACGGGTAGCGCACGGGCAGCCCGAACTCGTCGGTCTCCCCGGTCGTGTCCCCGTACAGCGCGTGCGAGCGCACCCGGCCGGAGGTCCGGCCGTGGTACTTCTCCGGCAGACCGGCGTGGCAGACCACCAGCTTGCCCTCGTCGAGGACGTAGTGGCTGACGAGCCCGTCGATGAACGTGCCCACCTCGGCGCGGAACTCCTCGCTCTCGCGCCCCAGTTGTTCGATGGTCTCGGCGAGGCCGTGGGTCTCCTGGACCTTGCGGCCCTTGAGCCAGCGGCCCAGCTTGTTCTCGTGGTTGCCCGGCACGCAGAGCGCGTCCCCGGCCGCGACCATGGACATCACGCGCCGGAGGACGCCCGGGCTGTCCGGGCCCCGGTCCACGAGGTCGCCGACGAAAACGGCCGTACGGCCCTCGGGGTGGTGGCCGTCGACGTAACCGAGCCTCCCGAGCAGGGTCTCCAGCTCGGAGCGGCAGCCGTGGATGTCACCGATGATGTCGAAGGGTCCGGTGACGTGGCGCAGGTCGTTGAACCGCTTCTCCAGGACGACCTGGGCGGCCTCCACCTCCTCGACGCTCCGCAGGACGTGCACCTTGCGGAAGCCCTCGCGCTCCAGGCCGCGCAGCGAGCGCCGCAGCTCGCGGCGGTGGCGCTGGACGACGTGCCGGGGCATGTCGGCGCGGTCGGGACGGGCCGCGTTCCGCGCCTGGCAGACCTCCTCGGGCAGGTCGAGGACGATCGCGATCGGGAGCACGTCGTACTGGCGGGCGAGTTGGACGAGCTGACGCCGCGCCTCCTGCTGGACGTTGGTGGCGTCGACGACGGTCAGCCGTCCCGCCTCCAGGCGCTTGCCGGCGATGTAGTGCAGGACGTCGAAGGCGTCCCGGCTGGCGCTCTGGTCGTTCTCGTCGTCGGCGACCAGGCCCCGGCAGAAGTCGGAGGAGATGACCTCGGTGGGCTTGAAGTGGCGGTGCGCGAACGTGGACTTGCCGGAACCGCTCGCCCCGATCAGGACGACGAGGGACAGGTCGGTGACGGGCAGCGTGCGGGTGGTCTCGGTGGTGGTCATGCCTGCTCCTCCTTCGGGGTCGCGGTGGTCGGGGTGTCGGTCTGGGTGAAGACGGCCATCTGGGTCGGCGGGCCGACCTCGGGGTCGTCGGGTCCGACAGGTGTGAACTCGACTCCGTATCCGTACTGTTCGGCGACGCGACCCGCCCAGGCGCGGAACTCCTCGCGGTTCCACTCGAAGCGGTGGTCGCTGTGCCGGACGTGTCCGGCCGGGAGGGACTCCCAGCGGACGTTGTACTCGACGTTCGGGGTGGTCACGAGGACCGTCCGGGGGCGCGCCGAGCCGAACACGGCGTATTCGAGCGCGGGCAGCCTGGGCAGGTCGAGGTGCTCGATGACCTCGCTCAGGACGGCCGCGTCGTAGCCGGTGAGCCGCTTGTCGGTGTACGCGAGGGAGCCCTGGATCAGCTTCACCCGGCCGGCCTGCCGCTCGCCGAGCCGCTCGAGCCGCAGCCGGCGCCCGGCGACGGTCAGGGCCCGTACGGACACGTCGACACCGACGATGTCGGTGAAGCGCACGTCCTTGAGCAGCGCCTGCACCAACTGGCCCTGTCCGCAGCCGAGATCGAGCACACGGGTCGCGTCGGCGGCGCGCAGCGCGGCGAGGATCGCGTCCCGGCGCTGCACGGCGAGCGGCACCGGCTTCTCCTCGGTGTCCGTCGTCTCGTCGACGGCGTTGTCGACGTCCTCGACATCGAGGTCGTCGGCCTCGGCGAGGCGGGCGAGCTCCAGGCGCTCCATGGCGTCGCGGGTCAGGCCCCAGCGGCGGGAGAGGTAGCGGCTGGTGATCAGCTTCTGCTCGGGGTGGTCGGCCAGCCAGCCGTCGCCCGCGCGCAGCAGCTTGTCGACCTCGTCGGGCGAGACCCAGTAGTGCTTGGCGTCGTCGAGGACGGGCAGCAGGACGTACAGCTGGTTGAGCGCGTCGGCGAGCCGCAGCTCCCCTTCGAGGACGAGGCGCACGTAGCGCGAGTCGCCCCACTCGGGGAACGCGGTGTCGAGCGCCACCGGCTCCGCCTCGACCGTGTCCCAGCCGAGGGGCCCGAACAGCTTGCGGACCAGCTCGGCCCCGCCGCGCGCGGGCAGCGCCGGGACCTCGACGCGCAGCGGCAGCGGCGCGGCGGCCCGCTCGGGCATCGCCTTGCAGGCGCCGTGCAGGGCGCTCTTGAAGACGGTGGCGAGGGCGACGGCGAGCAGCGAGGACGCGGCGTAGGGCCGGTCGTTCACGTACTGCGCGAGCGCGGAGTCGGGGGCGCCGCCCCGGCCCTTGCCCTTGCCGCGCCGCACCAGACCCACGGGGTCGATCTCCAGGAGGAGCGCGGCCGTGCACCGCTCGGCGCTCGCCTCGGGGTAGAGGACGTGCGCCGTGCCGTGCGAGGTCGAGAACGTCTGCGCGTTGTCGGGATGCTTGTGCAGCAGAAAGCCCAGATCGGTCGCGGGACGTTCGGGGGTGCCGGTGGTGCTGATCGTCAGGAACACACGTCCGAGTATGCGCAGGTGGGGGCCCATGACGGTACTGGTTTGTCTGGAGACGGCGGAAGACCCCACCGTGTCGGCGGGGCCCCGTTGACTCCGGTCGAGGCTCGGACCTGGTTTTGTTCACACGTTGGCGTTCTGGTGCATGATTTGAGCACGTTCAAATATGATGGGAGTCCGGCCGGCGAGGCCGGATGGCGGCGGCTGCCCGGGGACATGCGGGGAGGGGTTGGCGTGGGCCGACAGTTGTGGCGCTCAATCGCGTTCATAGGGGCGGTGGTGGCGCTGACGGTGTCCTGCGGCTGGGCTGCGGCGATCCATGCCGCAGAGATTCCGGCGGTTCAGGTTGAGGGGCGCTGGACCAACGAGGCGGGCACATTTGTGATCTTCCACGAGGACCACACCTTCACCACCGAGCGCTTCGACGAGTTGCCCGTCGCTCAGGACTGCGAAAACCCTTCGGCCTTGTCGGCCGGCCGCTGGGCGTTCTACGCCCCGGCTGGAACGGACCAGGTCAATACCCCTGACGAGTCCGCAGCACGCGGCACCGTGCTGTCGCTGATCTTCTCCACCGGAGACTGCGAGGTGGACGCCTACCTCTTCGGTGACGAAGACGACCCTGCGATGTGTCCGACCGGGGACCCGGATGTCGGGTGCCCCGGTGACGGCTATCTCCACCGAAACCAGAACACGGCTTCCGGCTTCTGAAGCGGCCGGGACTCGTCCAGTCGGCTCAGGCAGGCAACAATCGATTCCGCAACCAATCCCACCCACCACGGACAATCGAGAGAGAGCGATTCCGCTCACGCGAACACCCCCACGCCCAAGGGCATGGGGGTATCGGTCCCTCTGGGATCAGAGGTTCTTACGCCACTCGGCATCCGGAGAGGTGAGGCGCCTTACCAGGATGCGCGCCAGGAGGCGAATAGCTGTCTCGTCTTCCCTCACCTGCTGAATGTGCTCACGGTGGGCGTACACGTCCCTTCCCGGACCGCTGCTCCCCGGCTCGTGCCAGAGGAACACCGCGTCTTCCGCCTCTGTGATCACACCCTCACAGCCACGGCAGAAGTAGAGAGCCTGGCTCACACCTGGCCCCTGAGATTCACGTAGTGGTCGGTGAGCGCCATGACGGACCGTGCGAGCCTCTGCGCGTGCCTCAGGGCCGCTTGCGGTGTGTGGATACGGGATTCCATACCGAGCCGTCTCGTGGCTTCCTCGATGCCCACCAGGGCGCACACACGGGGGATGTCGCCCTTGGGAAGCCTGCCGGCCGCCGCGGTTACCTCAGGGACAGCCAGCATGAGCATCCCCCGGAGTGCCTGCGTCATGCTGTCCACGTCTTCCTCGGACAGACGCTCCGCGTCGTCTCCGAGCGCTCTCAGGGCCGCCTCTCGCATCGTCCGCACGTCGAGCGGGATCGTCTGCTCCAGCACCCGTTCCGGTGACCCCTGAGCGGTAGCGTTCACGGTGTCGACTCCTTGCAGTCGGCCAAGCTCCGGGGCCGTTCGCGCGGTCGCCGGAGCACTGACTTCTCATGCAATCGTCTGGGTGTGAGTACTGACAGGGACGCAGCGTCCTAGTTCTGATCCCTTAGCCGACGACTCCCAGGAACTCGGCCAACGACCTGAGCCCCGGGGGATGGTTGGGGAGCGACCACAGGTCACGGACGATCGCGACAGCCAAGGTGTGGTGTTGCATCCACGTCGGTGCCACCTTGCGCAGGGACTCCAGCGTCTTGACCGCCCCGGCAGCGTCTCCGGTGTCCGCATGGGCACGGGCCACGTCCAGCAGGAGCCACGTACGCCACGACGGCGGGGTGTCCTTCCTCAGCCGCATCCCCTTCGCGAGCGCCAACGCGTCGTGCGGGTGGCCGTACTGAACGGCGAGACGTACCCGCTCGATACGGACGGACGACGGACTGAACACGCTCACCATGCGACTGTCGCCGCCCTCAGGGAGCTTGGCGACCCGTCCGGCTTCCTTCTCCGCGTAGCCCATGAGATCCGCCGCACGGTCATAGTCACCACTCCTGGCTGCTGACGTGGCGGCGCTCATCGTCAGTCCGCCCCAGACCTTGAGTCCGTCTGCCGTCTCTGTATGACCCGCGCTCTTCATGTCGTCCGCAGCACGCAGGGCAATGGCCAGAGCGTCTTCAAGTCGCCCCTGCCGCTGGTAAGTCCAAGCCGTGGAGTTCACGATCATGGGCAGCAGCAGAGGGTTCGAAGACTGTCCCGCGGCGTCTATGGCACGCTCCAGGCTGATCAGCGCCAGGTCCGTCTTCCCCATGCGTACGGCAACGTGTCCGGCAAGCTGTAGCGCCTTCCCCAGAGCTGCGAACCCTTCCCCACGGTCGTCCTGGTCGGCAGAGGCCGTGGCAGAGCGAGCGTCCGCGATCAGTCCGGGGAGCGCCTCCATCACAGAATCGAACTCAGCCGAGTGGTAGCGCGTCCACCCCTCTGCGATCCGCTCCCGCAGGGAGTCCAGGGAGAAGTCAGAGGTCGGGGGTTGCGGCTCGGGTCCCCAGAGCGCGGGCATGACAGCACGCCTCATCGCTACGAATTTGGGCCCGTCCGTCTCTCCCTTGGAGGAGACCGCAGGGGGGTCCCCCAGGAGCGTCGTCAGCTCTACCCCGAGACCGTTCGCCAGGGCGTGGAGCGTGGGGAGACGCGCCGAATGCTTGCGTTGCTGCTCCAACTGACGGATCACGTCCACGGACACGTTGGAGCGTTCCGACAGCTCTTCCTGTGTCAGTCCGGCCAGACGGCGCAGACGGCGCAGGGTCTTGCCCAGGTCTTCGGTCGTCACGCCGCCACCGTACGCCGCCCCTGGGCGCAGGCAGCAGGAGAGCTGCGGAAGATCAGGCAGCGTGTAGCCGACGCACGGGACTACCGGCGCCGGAACGGCCTGTTCGCGGGTGGAGTGACGCCGTGTGGCTGATCGTGGGCCCCGCCGCCGTCCTCGCGGCCGTGGGCGCGGACCTGCTCTGGTGGAAGCGCCGCCGCACCCCGGCCGACAGCCGACCCACCGGCCGCCGAGCACCCCCCACTCGGTCCCGCACCGGCACCGGGTACGGGACCGAACCCCGCGCGTCAGGGCGCGAGGGCGGTGGACAGGGCGGCGATGCGGTCCGGGCCCACGCGGCAGCAGCCGCCGATCAGCCGGGCCCCGGCCGCGGGCCAGTCCCGCATCCGGTCCGGGTCGAAGGAGCCGGTGCCGTGCCAGGCGCGGGCCCCGGCGTCCCACTCCTCCCCGCTGTTGGGGTAGACGACGACCGGCTTCCCGGTGGTCTCCGCCGCGATCCCGACGGCCCGCGCCGCGTCCGCCGGCTCGCAGCAGTTGACCCCGACCGCGAGCACCTGCTCGTTCCCCGCGACGAGCCCGAACGCCTCGGCGAGCCCCTGCCCGGCGCGCGTCCGCTCGCCCGCCACGGTGTACGAGAGCCAGACCGGCACCCCGCACCCCTCGACGGCCCGCAGCAACGCCTCCGCCTCGACCGCGTCCGGCACCGTCTCCAGGGCCAGCACGTCCGGCTCCGCCGCCGCGAGCGCCTCGACCCGGGGCCGGTGGAACCGCTCCAGCTCGCGCACGGTCAGCCCGTACCGGCCCCGGTACTCGCTGCCGTCCGCGAGCATCGCTCCGTACGGCCCCACCGACGCGGCCACCCACACCGGCGCCGGCGCCCCCTCCCCCGCCGCCCGGGCCAGCTCCACGCTGCGCCCGAGCAGCCGCGCCGCCTCCGCCCGGGCCACCCCGCGCCGGGCGAAGCCCTCGAAGGTGGCCTGGTAGCTCGCGGTGATCAGCACCCGCGCGCCCGCCCGCACATAGGCGGTGTGCGCCGCCCCGATCTGCTCGGGCCCGTCGGCGAGCAGCCGCGCCGACCACAGCTCGTCGCTCAGATCGCAGCCCTGGGCCTCAAGTTGGTTGGAGAGCCCGCCGTCGAGGACGAGCACCTCGCGGGCGAGCGCCTCGGCGAGCGGGCGGACGGGCCTCATCGCTGCGCCTCCGTTCAGCCGAGCTGCGACTGGACCTGGGAGGAGATCAGCTCCAGGTGGTCCAGATCGGACAGGTCCAGGACCTGGAGGTAGATCCGGGACGCCCCGATCGCTCCGTACCGCCCGATCTTGTCGACGACCTCGTCGGGCGAGCCGGCCAGCCCGTTCGCCTTCAGCTCCTCCACGTCGCGCCCGATGGCCGCCGCCCGGCGGGCCACCTCCGCGTCGTCCTTGCCGACGCAGACCACCAGGGCGTTGGAGTACACCAGCTCGTCGGCCCGGCGCCCCGCGGCCTCGGCGGCGGCCCGGACGCGCCCGAACTGCCGCTCGCTGTCCTCGATCGAGGCGAAGGGGATGTTGAACTCGTCGGCGTACCGCGCGGCCAGGCGCGGCGTGCGGGTCGCGCCGTGCCCGCCGATGAGGACCGGGATCCGGTCCTGGGCCGGCTTGGGGAGCGCAGGCGAGTCCGCGAGCTGGTAGAACTCGCCGTCGTAGGAGAACTTCTCGCCGAGCTTCGTGTTCCAGAGCCCCGTGACGATCGCCAACTGCTCCTCGAGGCGGCCGAACTTCTCCTTGGGGAACGGGATGCCGTACGCCCGGTGCTCCTCCTCGAACCAGCCCGCGCCCAGGCCCAGTTCGACCCGGCCGCCGGACATCTGGTCGACCTGGGCGACCTGGATGGCCAGGACGCCGGGAAGCCGGAAGGTGCCGGCGGTCATCAGCGTCCCGAGCCGGATCCGCCGGGTCTCGCGAGCGAGGCCCGCCAGGGTGATCCAGGCGTCGGTCGGCCCGGGCAGCCCGTCGGCGGAGCCCATGCTGACGTAGTGGTCGGAGCGGAAGAAGGCGTCGAAGCCGAGGTCCTCGGTGGCCTTGGCGACTGTGAGCAGGGTGTCGTAGTCGGCCCCTTGCTGGGGCTCGGTGAAGATTCGAAGATCCATGCCTCCATCCTGCACCGACGGGCGGCCGTCAACCTCTCCGTCAGCCCGGGGGCAGGTCCTGCCCGGTCGGGTGAATATCGGGCCCGGTGGCGGGGCGCGTCCTGCCTGGCCAGTGACCGTGGCCCGGCGCGCGTCGTTGGCTCGGGCGGTGCCGGACCGCCCGGCGCCCGCGTGCCGGCGGCCGCTGCCGGTACGTCGTTCTCCCGTGTGGCCCTCCCCTCGGGGGAAGGGCCTGGGCCGAGGAGGCCGCCATGTCCCAGGAAGCCGCGCCCGAAAGGGCGATGCCCGAGCAGCCGGTGCAGCAGTCCGTGCCCGAGCAGAAGGGCTCCGGCGCCCCCAAGGGCCTGCTGCAGCAGATGGAGGAGCTGATGGCGGCGCTGACCGCCGACCTGTCGCAGCTGGACGCCGACCTCCAGTCCTCGTCGGACCGGCTGGAGAGCGAGGGCCAGGGACGGAGCGAGGCGAAGGACGAGCCCGGCGCGCGGTGACGCCGGCCCGGCCGCCCGCCGGCGACTCATGACGACGCCCCCGCCGGGCCCGCCCGGCCCCGAGCGGCATCGGGCGGCCGGTCCCGCTCCCGGATCGCGAGTCGGCGCAGCATCCCACGCACCCGGTCGTTCGACTCGTCGGCGGCGTCGATGGCCTCGATGCACTGCCAGTACAGCCCTTCCTCGTCGGTCGCGCAGGCCACGCCGACCAGGGCGATCCCCACTTCCCCGAGCAGCGCGCCGAGCGCGGTCAACGCCACGCGCGGCTCGACCACGTCGGTGAGCTGGGCGGCTCTCGGTCCGCCCGTCCCGAGCAGCGGGTAGTCGGACACCATGCCGCGTCCGCCGCCGATCTCGCTCAGTCCTCGCGCCTCGCTCCGCAGCTCCTGCGGTCCGCAGAGGGCGAGATGACTCCCTATCGCCTGGGCGAGGGCCTGGGCCTGCCAGGCCTCCGCCACGATGTCCAATGCCGTCCCCGCTCCCGCGAGCGCGTGCCGGCCTGCCGCGATCAGTCGCTCCGCTTCCATGTACGCCGCCCCCGTTCGTACGACTTACTGCCCACTGACTCCATTACCCAGCGTGAAGGCGCCTGAGCCCCCACGCCAGAGGAATTCGGAAATCTGTGGACAGTAGGCTCGATGGGGAAATCCCGATCACTCCGAAGAGTGACGAAAACCGTTTTCGGTCGCGCTGTCGTCCCGTTCCTCGGGGATCGGGGGCCGTCGGGCGGGGAATCGAACTTCGTTTCTGTCGATCTTCGCCGCCAGCGCGGCGAGCGGGTCCACGCCCAACACCTCGCAGAACTGCAGCAGATACGCGAGGACGTCGGCGACCTCGTCCTCGACCCGGTGGGCGGTCTTCGGGTCGTCCATCACCCGCTCCGCCTGTTCGGGCGTCAACCACTGGAAGATCTCCAGGAGTTCGGCCGCCTCGACGCTGAGCGCCGCGGCCAGGTTCTTCGGGGTGTGGTACGGCTGCCACTCCCGCGCGGCCGCGAACTCGGCCAGTCTGCGCTGCAATCCCGCTACATCCAGTTCACTCACGCCCCAGGTCTACCACCGACACCCCCGGTGTCTCGCGTGCGTATCGCGCGGCCGGCTCCCCCACCGAGCCCACGAGCCGGATGTGCCCACCGGTGGCGATGTCGGCGGAGAGCCCGAGCAGCGCGCGGAGCTGGCGTCCGTCCAGGGAGCGGTCGAGGCCGTCGGCGAGGACGGTCAGGGTCCGCATCGCGGCGGGCACCTCGCCGAGCTGGTCCATGGCGAGCACTCCGGGCCCGGTGAGCAGGACGAGCGCGAGGGCGAGGTAGCGCAGTTCGCCGTCGCCGAGCCGGCCGAGCGGGGTCGCGAACGGCGCCCGGCGAGGCGCCGGGACCACGGCGCCCCCGGCCCGCCCGGCCGCGCCGGCCGGGCCCGGCCGCACGGCGGCGCCCGGTGCCCGCTCCAGGAGCGCCCGTACCGTCGCGTCGGGCAGCTCCTCCACCCGCAGCCCGGTCACGACCCCCGCGCACCCGGCGCCCGCCACCGTCGCGAGCCGGGCGTGGCGGCGCGGGCACTCGGAGGAGGTGCGGTGCAGCACCTCCGCAAGGTTGTCGCAGCCGCGCAGCAGCCGGCCCTCGCCCATCGGCACGGATCCCCGCATCCGCGTGGGCTCCGGGTCGCAGGGGAACACCGAGCGCAGCGCCACCACCACCTGCTCGGCCGCCGCCAGGACCTCCAGCTGCCCCTTCGTCTTGCCGGCCACGCGCAGCGGCAGCAGCGCGGTGCCGAGGAGGTCGTCGGGGAAGGGCGCCCGGGTGACGGGTGTGGTGCCCGCGGTGTGCCATTCGGCCTGGACGGTGCTGCGGCCGGGGTCGCGGAGCGCGGTGGTGAGGAGCGTACGGCCGCGGCAGGTGAGGCGTTCGCCGACGATACGGAGGGTGGGTTCGGCCTGGACCGCGAGGTCGAGGCGGACGGGTCCGGCCGGGCCGTCGACGGTGCAGCCGATCCGGAAGCCGCGCCTCCCCTGGGCGTCGGGCCGGGCCCGTTCGGGCACGTGGGCGGCGGCGTCGGGGAACGCGGCGGCCAGCTCTTCGCCCGCGCCGAGCCGGGCAAGCGCCTCGTAGGCCCGCAGGGCGCTGGACTTGCCGCTGCCGCTCGCCCCGGTGAAGAGGGTCACGGGGCCGAGCGGGTGGACGGCGGCGCGGTGCGCGGCGAAGGCGGAGAGGCGGAGTTCGGTGACGGCGGGGCGGGCGGGCCGGCGCGCGGAGGCGTCCATCAACTGCCGCAGCGCGTCCCGCCGCGCGGCGCGCCGGTCGAGGCCGGCGGGGCCACCTGGACCCCCGCCGGAACCACCCGATCCACCCCCGGGCGGACCGCCACCCCCCACCGGAGCCCGGTCCCCCGCGGGGCCGCGTAACGGCGCCCGGACCGGGGTCGTACAGGCATGGGAAGCGGCGGAGGAGGAGGGGAAGGAGGAGACGGAATCGGGCGTGTGGCCGCCGGTGGAGTCCATGATCGGACCGTACGCAGCCCCGTGGATGACGAACCGTTACGCCCTGTCCATCTTCCTACGATCGGGGGACGGCCGCCCCGGACACGTCGTCCCCGGCCTCCGCGTCGGACGTGCCCTCGACCTCCGTACCGGCGGGGGCGAGCAGGAAGACGTTGCGGTCGACCCGGTGCATGCCGCTGCCGAGGCCGAAGACCACGCCGCTGCTGAAGTCCAGGATGCGCTTGGCGACTTCGGTGTCCGCGCTGGTCAGGTCGAGGAGGACCGGGATGCGGGCGATGAGGTACTCCGCGACCTCGCGGGCGTCGGCGAAGACCTGCACGCGCAGGACGACCATGCGGCGCTGCTCGGCGGTCTCGTACTCGTCGGGCATCGTGCGGTGGTCGACTCTGGACGGCCATTCGTCACGGCCGCGCAGCGGGACGACCTGGGCGAGGCCCTCCCACTGTGCGTCGGTGACGTCGTACCTCTCGTACCTACTCATGCGCCCATCCTCCCGTTTCTCACCCGTTCGGCCCAACACCGACACGAGTGGACTCTGCCGGGCCGTTCGCGGAGGTCATCAGCGTTCGACCGGCAGTCCGCGCGGTTCCTTGACCCGCTTCATGATGATCTGCGAGTTGACCTCCGTGACGCCCGCGAGCGAGGTGAGCCGCTCGATCCAGAGGCGTTCGTACGCGGCGAGGTCGGCGACCGCGATGCGCAGGAGGCAGCCGGGGCTACCGAAGAGGCGGTAGGCCTCGATGACGTCGGGGATGGTCTGCAGGGCCGCCTCGAAGGCCTCGACGGTCTCCCGGTCGCGCCGGACCTCGATCGAGACGAGGACCTCGAAGCCGCGCCCGACGGCGGAGGGGTCGATCACGGCGCGGTACCCCTGGATCACCCCGTCCTCCTCCAGCTGCCGTACGCGCCGCAGGCACGCGGAGGCGCTGAGGCCGACGCGCTGGGCGAGCTCCAGATTGCTCAGCCGGCCGTCGTCCTGAAGCTCACGCAAGATGCTGCGGTCAATCCGGTCCATGACGCAATTATGCATGCCGGAATTCACGATTCCGGCGCGGAACTCGCAATCAAATTCCATGCAAGCTGAACTATCGTTGCGAAGGCGACTACCTTCGATCCCCGGGACAGACACCCATGCAGTGGACACGCGACGACCGGCCCCGCCGGATCACCCTCATCAGCACGGGCGGCACCATAGCCAGCCGCTGGCAGGGCACCGGTTACGCCGCCGACGCGTCGGGCGACGACGTCCTGGCCACCTCGGCGCTGCCCGAGGGCGTGACGGTCGAGGTCGTCGACCTGTTCAACGTCAACAGCTCCCGGATGACCTCCGCCCGCCAGCTCACCCTGCTGCACGCGGTCCACGCGGCCCTCGCCGACCCGAATGTGGACGGCGTCGTGGTCACGCACGGCACGGACACCCTGGAGGAGTCCGCCTTCTTCCTGGACCTCCACCACTCCGACCCCCGCCCGGTCGTCTTCACCGGCGCGCAGCGTCCGCTCGGTACGGGCGACGGCGACGGGCCCGGCAATGTGTACGACGCCCTGCAGGTCGCCGCCTCGGTGCGCGACCTGGGCGTGCTCGTGGTCTTCGACGGCCGCGTCCACGCGGCGCGCGGCACGGTGAAGACGCAGACCCTCGCCGCGGACGCGTTCGCGGACCCCTCCGAGAGCGTCCTCGGGAAGGTCGGCTTCGGCAGCGTGCACATCCGCCGCAGCCCGGACCGCCCCACTCCGCTGCCGCTGCCCAAGGCCACGGCCACCGGCGACACGGCCGAGGAGCTGCCCCGGGTCGACGTGGTCATGCACCACAGCGACGGCGACCCGCTCTTCCTGAACACCTCCGTCGCGGCCGGCGCCGGGGGCGTCGTGCTCGTCGGCACCGGGGCGGGCAAC
The DNA here is from genome assembly GCF_053594455.1 of Streptomyces sp. NPDC001927. NCBI lineage: Bacteria > Bacillati > Actinomycetota > Actinomycetes > Kitasatosporales > Streptomycetaceae > Streptomyces > Streptomyces sp. NPDC001927. Next base: position 875,917 of record NZ_JBSFEN010000001.1, read on the forward strand.
GCCACCCCCGAGATCTCCGCGGCCGTCGGCGCGGCCGTCGCCGACGGCACCCTGGTGGCCCTGAGCACGCGGGTCCCCGCCGGCCCGATCGCCGAGCTGTACACCGGCGGCGGCGCCGTGGACCTGGTGGCCGCCGGAGCCGTACCCGCGGGGACGCTGCGCGCGGGGCAGGCCCGGATGGCCGTCCTGGCGACGCTTCTCGCGGACGTCTCCGCCGAGCGCCGCCCGGCCCTGCTGCACAGCCTGCTGAACGGCCCGGTGCGCCCCGAGCCCGCCCTCGCGACGTCCGGCTCCCGCGCCTCCTGACGGCCCCGCGGCTGGGCGGGAGTCGGGTTCAGTCGCGGACGCAGTGGTGCCGTGACGACCGGTCACGGGGGTGCGGGACGGCCGGCTTCGGGGATTCCGTCGCCGATTCGGCGGTGTGGCGACGGATCGCGGACAGCAGGCCGTCGACATCGTCGGCGGAGTGCGCGAACGAGGTCACGAACCGGACGACGCCCGGCTCCCAACGGTCGTGGTAGAAGGCGTGGCCGTCGGCGAGCAGCCCCTTGACGACCTGGGGCGCGAGAGTGCAGAAGACCATGTTCATCTGCGGCTCCGCGCCGGGCAGTTCGACGCCCGGTACGCCGCTCAGGCCGTCCCTCAGACGTGCGGCGAGAGCGTTCGCTCGGTCCGCGTTGCGCAGCCAGAGGCCGTCGGTGAGGTACGCGTCGAGCTGCGCGGCATGGAACCGCGCCTTGGCGGCGAGCTGCCCCGCGCGCTTCACCCGGGCAGCCAGTTCGGCGGAGAGGGACGGGTCGAAGGAGATGATCGCGTCCGCGGTCATCGTGCCGTTCTTGGTCGTACCGAACGACAGCACGTCGATGCCGGCCTTCCAGCTCATCTCCGCCGGGCTGACGCCCAGCCGGCTCACCGCGTTGGCGAAGCGCGCGCCGTCCATGTGCACGCCAAGACCGGAGGCCTTGGCGATCAGGCAGAGGGTACGGATCTCCTCGACGGTGTAGACGCCACCGGTCTCCGTCCCCTGGCTGAGCGTGAGGGCCGACGGCTGGACGCTGTGCCGGTCGCCCGCACGCCTCCGTATCTCGCGCAGCAGCGCCTCGGGGTCGACCTTGCTGTCGGCGCCGGGGACGGTGACGACCTTGGAACCGCCCGTGAAGAACTCGGCGGCACCGCACTCGTCGTTGTGCACATGGCTCCCGGAGTGGCACAGGACGCTCCCCCAGGGACGGGCGAGGGCCGACAGGGCGAGGCCGTTGGCGGCGGTCCCCGAGGAGACCGGGAAGACGTCGAGGTCCCGCTCGAAGACGTCCCTGAGGCGGCGTCGTACGGAGTCCGTGTACGGGTCGGAGCCGTACGGCATGGAGTGCCCGGCCAGCGCCTCGGCGACCGCCTGCGCCACCTCGGGGGACGCGCCGGCGGTGTTGTCGCTCAGGAAGTTCCGGGCGACGGAGCCCCCGTTGGCCGCGCTGGGCTCACTCATCGCGCGTCCAGGTGTCGTTGCCGGCGAGGAGTTGTCCGAGGTCGCCCTTGCCGTGCTGTTCGATGGCGTTGTCGAGTTGGTCGGCCATGAGGGTGTCGTAGACGGGGCGTCGGGTGGAGCGGAAGACGCCGATGGGGGTCTGGTGGAGGGTGTCGGGGTCGGCGAGGCGGGAGAGCGCGAACGCGGTGGTGGGTGAGGCCGCGTGGGCGTCGTGGACCAGGAGCTGCGACTGCGTCTCCTCGGTGACCTCGACGACCTTGAGGTCACCGGTGACCGTGTCGCGGACGACTCCCTTGCGTCCCTCCGCGCCGAAACGGATCTGCTCCCCGTGTTCGAGGCGGATGACCGCCTCTTCCGCCTGCTGCTTGTCCTTGAGGACTTCGAAGGCGCCGTCGTTGAAGATATTGCAGTTCTGGTAGATCTCCACGAGGGCGGTGCCGGGGTGGTCGGCGGCCTGGCGCAGGACCTCGGTGAGGTGCTTGCGGTCGGAGTCGACGGTCCGTGCCACGAACGAGGCTTCCGCGCCGAGGGCGAGGGAGACCGGGTTGAACGGTGCGTCCAGCGAACCCATCGGGGTGGACTTGGTGATCTTGCCGAGTTCGCTGGTGGGGCTGTACTGGCCCTTGGTGAGGCCGTAGATCCTGTTGTTGAAGAGGAGGATCTTGAGGTTGACGTTGCGGCGCAGGGCGTGGATGAGGTGGTTGCCGCCGATGGAGAGGGCGTCGCCGTCGCCGGTGACGACCCAGACGGACAGGTCACGTCGGCTGGTGGCGAGGCCGGTGGCGATGGCGGGGGCGCGGCCGTGGATGGAGTGCATCCCGTAGGTGTTCATGTAGTACGGGAAGCGCGAGGAGCAGCCGATCCCGGAGACGAAGACGATGTTCTCCTTCGCCAGCCCCAGCTCCGGCATGAACCCCTGTACCGCGGCCAGGACGGCGTAGTCGCCGCAGCCGGGGCACCAGCGCACTTCCTGGTCGGACTTGAAGTCCTTCATCGACTGCGCCGCTTCGGCCTTCGGGACGAGGGACAGCAGGGTGCTAGCCATGGATGGCCTCCTTGAGAACCGTCGCGAGCTGTTCCGCCTTGAAGGGCATGCCGTTGACCTGGGTGTGGGAGTGGGCGTCGACCAGGTACTTCGCCCTGATCATCAGGGCGAGCTGACCGAGGTTCATCTCCGGTACGACCGCCTTCTCGTACCGCTTCAGCAGTTCCCCGAGGTTCTTCGGGAAGGGGTTGAGGTGCCGCAGATGGGCCTGCGCGATCGGCACGCCGGCGGTCCGCAGGCGACGGACGGCCGCGGTGATGGGCCCGTAGGTGGAACCCCAGCCCAGAACCAGAGTCTTCGCCCCGTCCGGGTCGTCTACGGCGAGGTCCGGGACTTCGATGCCGTCGATCTTCGCCTGGCGGGTGCGGACCATGAATTCATGGTTGGCGGGGTCGTAGGAGATGTTGCCGGTGCCGTCCTGTTTCTCGATGCCGCCGATGCGGTGTTCGAGGCCGGGGGTGCCGGGGATCGCCCAGGGGCGGGCGAGGGTCTGTGGGTCGCGCTTGTACGGCCAGAAGACCTCGGTGCCGTCGGCGAGTTCGTGGTTGGGGCCGGTGGCGAACTGGGTCCGCAGGTCGGGGAGTTCCTCGACGTCGGGGATCCGCCAGGGCTCGGAGCCGTTGGCGAGGTAGCCGTCGGAGAGCAGGAAGACCGGGGTGCGGTAGGTGAGCGCGATCCGCGCGGCCTCGATCGCCGCGTCGAAACAGTCCGCCGGCGTCTTCGGCGCCACCACCGGCACCGGGGCTTCGCCGTTACGGCCGTACATCGCCTGCAGCAGGTCCGCCTGCTCGGTCTTGGTCGGAAGCCCGGTCGAGGGCCCGCCGCGCTGGATGTCCACGATCAGCAGCGGCAACTCGAGCGACACCGCGAGCCCGATCGTCTCCGACTTCAACGCCACACCAGGCCCGGACGTCGTCGTCACCGCCAGCGAGCCGCCGAACGCCGCACCGAGCGCCGCGCCGATGCCGGCGATCTCGTCCTCGGCCTGGAACGTACGCACGCCGAAGTTCTTGTGCCGGCTCAGCTCGTGCAGGATGTCCGACGCCGGAGTGATCGGGTACGAGCCCAGATAGAGCGGCAGATCGGCCTGCTGTCCCGCCGCCACGAGCCCGTACGACAGGGCGAGGTTGCCGTTGATGTTCCGGTACGTCCCCGTCGGGAACGCCTTCGTGGCCGGAGCGACTTCGTACGAGGCCGCGAAGCTCTCCGTGGTCTCGCCGAAGTTCCAACCCGCCCGGAAGGCAGCGATGTTGGCCTCGGCGATCTGCGGCTTCTTCGCGAACTTCTCCCGCAGGAAGGTCTCCGTGCCCTCCGTCGGCCGGTGGTACTTCCAGGAGAGCAGCCCGAGGGCGAACATGTTCTTCGAGCGCTCGGCCTCCTTCCTGGACAGCCCGAAGTCCTTCAGCGCCTCGATCGTCAGCGTCGTGAGGGGCACCGGGTGGACCCGGTAGGCGTCCAGCGAGCCGTCCTCCAGCGGGGAGGTCTCGTAGCCGACCTTCGCCATCGCGCGCTTGGCGAACTCGTCCGTGTTCACGATGATCTCGCTGCCACGCGGCACGTCGTCGATGTTGGCCTTCAACGCGGCCGGATTCATCGCGACCAGCACGTTCGGGGCATCGCCCGGGGTCAGGATGTCGTGATCGGCGAAGTGCAACTGGAACGAGGAGACACCCGGCAGCGTGCCGGCAGGGGCCCTGATCTCGGCCGGGAAGTTCGGCAGCGTGGACAGGTCGTTGCCGAACGACGCCGTCTCCGAGGTGAACCTGTCACCCGTCAGCTGCATACCGTCACCGGAGTCACCGGCGAACCGAATGATCACCCGATCGAGCTTGTGCACCTCTTTGCGGGTCGGTGCCCGCTCGCTCAGCAGACCGGTGTCCGCCGGGTCGAGAAGCGTCATGGGATGTCCTTAGGGGAGGAGAGGAAGAGCCGTGGCGAGGGCGATGGCCGCCGCGTACGACGGCAGGGGCGTCGGCACGTCGTGGACGGCGAAGTCGGCCAGTTCGGCGGGGAGTTCGGACACGCCCACGTACGGCTCGGCTACGCCGTACGCGAGGCCGACCCCCGTCGCCTTCAGGTACGCCTCCTTGCGCGTCCACACCCGGGCAAGGGTCCCCGGGCGTGCCGCGTCCGGCAGGGCACGGAGGGCACTCTGCTCGCGCGGGTGCAGGGAGGGCAGGAGTTCGTCGGTGATGGCCGGGCGCGGGACGCCCTCGACGTCGGCGCCCACCCGGACCCCCGAGACGGCGATCAGGGCGAGGCCGTCGCTGTGCGAGAGCGAGAAGTGCGGGCCGCCGCCGGCCAGGGCGGGCCGCCCGTGCGGCGCGCCGCAGCACGGGCAGTCCTCGCGGACCAGGCCCAGGGCCTCGGGGGCGAGCCCCGTGTAACCGCCGAGGACGAGGCGCAGCCCGATGTGGGCGGCCCGGTAGCGGTGCCGGTCGCCGGGGCGGCGCAGGCGGGCCGACTTGTCCTGTTCCTCGGGGCTCAGGGGCGTCTCCTCGGCCGCCACCGGGTGGCCGCCGACGATCTCCCGGTCCGTGTCCAGCCACCACAGGGCCACCTCGCCGCCCCTCGGCGGCCGGCCCGGCTCCGGGAGGGCGTGCTCCGGAATGTGGAGGGTGGGGAAGACGGCACGGAGATGGGGTACGCCGAGCGTGTCAGCCATCGAGGCCGCCGACCCGACCTGCCCCGCCCGTACCGCCCGCCCCGCCCGCCCCGGCGAGTTCGCGGATCGTGGGCGTGCGGAACAGGTCCCGGAGCGGTACGGCGGGCAGTCCGCGGCCGCGCAGCGCGGCGCTGATCCGTACCGCGAGCAGGGAGTTGCCGCCGAGCTCGAAGAAGTCGTCGTCCAGGCCGACCGGTGTACCGAGCATCGCCGACCACACCTCCTGGAGCACCGCCGCCTTGCTCGCGCCCTCGTTCGTCGCCGCTGCCGCGGCCGGCGGCGTCGCCGTCCGCGCCGGTTCCGGGAGCCGTGCCGCGTCCAGCTTGCCGTTGGTGGTCAGCGGCAGGGAGTCGAGCGGGGTGACGGTCGCCGGGAGCATGTACGCGGGCAGGACGGTCGCGGCCCGCTTCCGTACGCCCGCGGCGTCGAGGTCCGCCGGGACGACGTACGCGTCGAGGCGGGCGGTCGCCGGGTCGGACGGGTCGTCGCGGCGGACCACCACGGCCGCCGCGCGGACGTCGGGGTCCTCCAGGAGGACGGATCGGATCTCGTCCAGCTCGATGCGGAAGCCCCGGATCTTCACCTGGCTGTCGATGCGCCCCAGGTGTTCGAGGGTCCCGTCGGGGCGCAGCCGGCCGAGGTCGCCGCTGTGGTACTGGCGACCCTCCGTGTACGGGTCGGCGGTGAAGCGGGCGGCCGTGAGCTCGGGCTGCCCCAGGTAGCCGACGGCCACGCCCGCGCCGCCGACGCGGATCTCGCCCGTCACGCCGGGCGGGACGAGCCGGCCGCGCGCGTCGGTCACGTACAGGTGCCAGCCGGGCAGTGCCGGGCCGACGGACTTCGAGCCCGCGAGGGCCAGTTCGCGGGTCAGCGTCTGCGCGGTGACGTGCACGGTGGTCTCGGTGATGCCGAACATGTTGACCATGCGGCACTCGTCCTCGGGGTGCCGGTCGAACCAGCGCAGCAGCATCCGGGCGTCCAGCGGCTCGCCGCCGAAGACCACGAGCCGTACGGCGAGCGGGGCGTGGTCGGTCTCCAGGAGCTGGGAGAAGGCGGACGGCGTCTGGCTGAGGACGGTGACGCCCTCGCGGCGCAGCAGGTCGCGGAACTCCTCGGGCTCGCGGGAGACGACGTACGGGACGACCACGAGCCGTCCGCCGGTCAGCAGGCAGCCCCAGATCTCCCAGACGGAGAAGTCGAACGCGCCGGAGTGGAAGAACGTCCACACGTCGTCCGGGCCGAGGCCGTACGCCTCGCGGGTCGCGTCGATGAGCGCGCCGACGTTGCGGTGCGGGACGACGACGCCCTTGGGGCGGCCGGTGGAGCCGGAGGTGTAGATGACGTACGCGGGCTCGTCCGGGCCGCCCGCCCCCGGCAGTTCGACCGACTCGTCCGGCGCGCTCGCCAGGAGGTCGTCGGGCGTGACGGGCGTACCCGCGTCGGCCGGGTACTCCGCGTGCCGGGTGATCACAAGGTCCAGGCCCGCGTCCTGCGCGGTGTGGGCGAGGCGGTCGGCCGGGTAGGCCGGGTCGGTGGGGACGTACGCCGCGCCCGCCTTGAGGACGCCGAGCATGGCCGCGACGATCTCGTTGGTGCGCTCCAGGCAGATGCCGACCCGGTCGCCGGGCGCGACCCCGCGCGCCACGAGACCACGGGCCAACCGGTCGGCCAGGGAGTCGAGTTCGCGGTACGTGAGGGTCGTCGTGCCGTCGCCGACCGCCGGGGCGTCCGGGCGGGCATCCGCCACCCGAGCGAAGGCGTCCGTGAGCCGCTCCGGCGCGCCGGTCAGGACGGCGTCCGGGCGGCCGAGCGCGGCGACGCGCTCGCGCTCGGCGGCGTCCAGGAGTTCGGCCTCGTCCGCCCGGAGGGCCGGGGTCTCGCTGAACTGGCGCAGGACGTGGGCGAGATGGCGCAGGAAGGCGTCGACGATCTCGGGAGAGAAGTGACTGCGGCGGTACGCGGCCCAGAGCCGGCCGCCGCCCTCTGCCTCACCCGGGAGCACCGTGACCGTGAGCGGGAACGGCGGCGCGAGGCAGGGCAGGTACTCCCCCGCGAACGGCAACGGGCCCTCCCCCGCAGCCGGTTCGAGCAGACCCACGGTCGCCGGGCGGTCCGTCGGCGACGGTACGGCGGCGAGCAGCGAGGCGAGCGTGGCGTCCGCCGGGATCGCGTGGGCGAGGGCTCCGCGCCGGTCGGTGGCGAGGGTGACGTCGCCGGTGGCGCCGTGGCCGTCGTAGCGGTGCAGGGTGAGGGCGAGGGCGGCGCGCAGCGCGGAGGGGTCGGCTCCGGCGGGCAGGTCCAGGGAGCGGGTCTCCCAGGCGGTGGCACCGCTCGTACCGCCGCCCCAGTCGGGCGCGGGGCCGCCGACGACGGGGGTGGCGGCGGCCTCGGAACCGGCCGCCGTGACACCCTCGAACGCTGTCCCGTCGACCAGGCCTGCGGCCAGGCGAGTGAGGCCGTTCCGGTCGAGCACCGAGCGGTCGGCGACGAGGATCAGGTCCTCGACTCCGTCCTCGTGGCGCAGCAGCACACACCGGACGGCCGGGGTCGGCCGGTTCAGCTCAGTCCGTCGGCGGCGCAGGGCCGCCGGCTCGTCGGAACCGGCGGCGACGTCCTCCACCCACAGCCGCCAGGGGCCCGCCGCGCCCAGGCGGGCGGTCAGCTCGGCGGCGGTCACCCGACTGCTCAGCCGGACCCGTAGGGCGTGGCAACGCTCACCCACCATGGGGGTGTCCTCCCTCTCAACTCTCACAACGGTCACAACTGCTGGTCCCGCGCGGGTCAGCGCGCGGTGAACCCGCCGTCCACGGTCATCACGGAGCCGGTCACCTGGCGGGCGTCGTCCGAGACGAGGTAGACGACGGCGGCGGCCACGTCCTCGGGCTCGATCAGGGCGTTCATCGGCTGCGCCTCGGTGAACGTCTGCTCGTGCTCGCCCACCTCCACCTCCAGGGCGCGGGCGATCTCGGCGAGCATCCGGCCCTCGGCGGTCGAGTCGTCGCGCACCGAACCGGGGCAGACGGCGTTGACCCGGACCTTGGTGGGCGCGTAGTCGAGCGCGGCGGCCTTCGTCAGTCCGATGAGGCCGTGCTTGGCGGCGACGTAGCCGGCGAAGTGCCGGTAGCCGACCAGGCCGGCCGTCGAGGAGATGTTGACGATGGAGCCGGAGCGGCGGGCGCTCATCGCCCCGGCGACCGTACGGATCACCCGCCAGGCGCCGGACAGGTCGACGTCGATCATCAGCGCCCACTCGTCCTCGCCGATCTCGTGCGCGGGACGGCCCGAAGGGGCCGCGATCCCCGCGTTGTTGACGGCGGCGTCGATCCGGCCGAAGCGGTCCTCGGCGAGGGCCACGGCGGCCTCCACGGAGGCCAGGTCGCGGACGTCGCAGGCGGCGGTGAGCACGGCAGCGCCGTTCTTGCGGCAGAGGGTGGCGGTGTGTTCCAGCTGGCCACGGGTGCCCAGCGGGTACGGCACGCCGTCGAGGTCCTCGCAGAGGTCGAGCAGCACGAGGTCGGCGCCCTCGGCGGCGCAGGCGACGGCGGTGGCCCGGCCGAGGCCCCGGGCGGCGCCGGTGACGAGGACGGTCTTGCCGGTCAGACGCACAGTTCCGCCCCCTCGGCCGAGGTCGCCAGCTCCTCGGCGACGATCCGGAGCAGTTCGGGCGCCGACTCGGTGAGGTACATGTGGCCGCCGTCCAGTTCGACGTGGCGGTGCCCGGCGTCCGTGGTCCGGTCCCACGCCTCGGCCTCGGAGCGGCGGACAAGGGTGTCGGCCGTACCGCGCAGAGTGGTGACCGGGACCGACAGGCTCCGGTCGTCGGACGGTACGTACGACTCGTGCATCTCCACGTCGGCGCGGAGCGTGGGCAGGACCAGCTCGCGCAGCTCGGGGTCGTCCAGGGCCTCGTCCGCGTAGCCGGCGAACTCGTTGACGCGCGCCAGGAACGCGTCGTCGTCGAGGCCCGTGGCGCGGGCGGCGCGCGGCTCGGCCGGGTGCGGGGAGCCGCTGGCGAAGAGCCGTACGAGGTGGACGTCCGGCGTGGCCGCGAGCCGGCGGGCCAGCTCGTACGCGAGGACCGCGCCGAGGCTGTGGCCGAAGAGGGCGACGCGGCGCGGGCGGGCCTCATCGGCCGCGAGGGCTGTCAGGAGGTCGGCGTGGAGGGCGTCGGCGGCGGCGTGCGCGTCGCGGAACGGCTCCTCGTCGATGAGGCGTTCACGGCCGGGGAGCTGGAGCGGCAGGACGTCGAGGCCGAGGGGCTCGGCGTGGCGCTGCCAGGGGCGGTAGAAGGAGGCTCCGGCGCCGGCGAAGGGCAGGCAGACGAGGGTGGTGCGGTCGGACATGTCAGTGCTCCCCGGTCTGGTCGGCGGCGGTGGACGCGGGCTCGGGCGCGTCGGCCGGCAGGCGGACGTCGTAGGTGACCGGCAGCTTCACCAGGCCGCGGCTGGTGGAGTTGTCGAAGAGCCACTCCAGTTCCTCGGCGGGCACGGCCAGGCGCAGTCCGGGCAGGCGGCGCAGGAGGGTCGTGAAGGCTATCTGGCCCTCGACCCGGGAGAGCGGCGCGCCGACGCAGAAGTGCGGGCCCTGGCCGAAGGCGAGGTGGCGGTTGGCGGTGCGGGTGATGTCGAGCCGGTCCGGGTCCTCGAAGGCCTCGGGGTCGCGGTTGGCGGAGCCCATGAGGAGGTGGACGAAGGCCTCCTTGGGGATCGGGCAGCCGCCGATCTCCATGTCCTCGGCGGCGACCCGCAGGGTGCCGCGGTAGACGGGGGACTCGAAGCGCAGGAACTCCTCGACCGCCGAGCCGGCCAGGTCGGGCCGGGAGCGGAGCAGGGCGAGCTGGTCGGGGTGGGTGAGCAGGGCCTGAACGCCGTTGCCGATGAGGTTGGCGGTGGTCTTGTGACCGGCGATGATCAGCAGGACGAGGGTGGAGACCAACTCGTCGTTGGTGAAGCGGCCCTCCTCGTCGGCGGCCCGCAGCAGGATGCTGACCAGGTCGTCGCCGAGGTCGGCGCGCCGGTCGGCGAGCAGGTCGAGCAGGTAGCGCTCGATGTTCTCGCTGGCGTCCTTGAGCTTCTCGTTGGACTCGGCGTCCGGGTACGGGGCGCCGCTGAGCCAGTTGCCCCAGCTGTGCAGCTGCGGCCGGTCGGCGACCGGGACGCCGAGGAACTCGCAGATGACGCGCATCGGCAGGGAGAAGGCGAACTCCATCAGGTTCACTTCGCCGTGCTCGGGCAGGTCGTCGATGAGCTCGTCGGTGATCTCCTGGATGCGCGGGCGGAGCAGCTCCATCCGGCGCGGTACGAAGGCCCGGCTGACGAGCTTGCGCAGCCGGGTGTGCTCCGGCGGGTCGGCGGTGAGCATGTTGCGGATCAGTACGGGACTGGCGTCCTTGACGAGGTCCCGGAACCAGGCGGGGGCGTTGTCGATCTGCTTCGACAGGCGCGGGTCACTGAACGCCTTGAGCGTGGTCTCGTAGTCGGCGACGACGTAACCCTCGCCACCCACCGGGTAGTTGATCGCGTGGACCGGGCAACCACTGGCGCGGAGCTTGGCGTTGGGGGTGTGGAGGTCGTTGCCCTCGGGGGCGGTGAAGAACTCGGGGGGCAGCTGGTCCGTGGTGCGGGGCAGCTCGGTGGTCATCGGGTTTCTCCTTCCTTGTCGGAGCGCTTGCTCTCGGAACTCTCGGAACTCTCGGAAGTGGGGGCGTCGGCGGGCGGTGCCGTGTCGGCGAGCGCCGTGTCCGCGTACGCCTCCGGGGGCGCGAGGTTGCGGATGCGCGGGCTGAGGGTGGGCAGGGCGGCCAGGCCGGAGACGACGGCCATGATGGTGAACACCCAGACCGGTCCCGCCGCCTCGAAGACGGTGCCGATGGCGAAGACGCCGATCGGGGCCGCGATCATCGACATGAACATCACCGCGCCGAGGACCCGGCCCTGCGCCTTGTCGGGCACCATCGCCGCGAGGTAGGCGAGGAAGAGGGCGCTGGTGATGGGGCCGCGCAGGAAGACGCAGGCGACGATGATGCCGAGCGGGATGAGCCCGGAGACGTTGGCGAGCAGGATCGCGGCCACGGGCCCGATCCAGGCGGCGGCCAGGAAGAGCTTCGCCGGGGCGACCTTCTTGATGACGGGTCCCGCGACGAGCGAGCCGACCAGTCCGCCGATGCCGGCGATGGAGAGCAGCATGCCGGTGAAGCTCGCGGAGGCGCCCCGGCTCTCGGCGGTGGCGATCAGGGCGAGGAAGACGCCGGAGTGGGTGAACGCCATGTTCGAGCCCATGATCCAGACGATCAGCAGGCGCAGGACCGGCTGGTTGGCCAGGATCTTGAAGCCCTCGGCGGTGTTGCGCTTCTCCCCCGGGGTGATCTGCTCGACCTTCATCGGCTTGCGGATGAAGAGCAGCAGGACGGTGGAGACGAGGAAGCCGATCGAGGCGCTCAGGAACGGGAACGCGCGCGCCACACCGAACAGCGCGCCGCCGACGGGCGGGCCGCCCATGGTCGCCGCGAAGTAGCGGATCTGGTTCTGGGCGGTGGCCTGGGTGAGCTGGGAGGGCGGGACCAGCTGCTTGATGGCGGCGAGTCCGGTGGGGTTGGAGATGCCCAGGCAGGCGGCCGAGCCGACGGCGACGGCGAAGACCAGGACGGGGTGGGTCTGGTCGGCGAAGATCAGCAGGCTGAAGACGCCGAGCAGGACGACCCGGACCAGGTTGCAGATGATCATCAGCAGCCGGCGGTCCACCCGGTCGGCGAGCGTGCCGCCGGGGATCGACATCAGGCTGGCGGTGATGAGCTGCGCCGAGCCGACGGCGCCCGCGTAGAAGGCGGAGCCGGAGGAGGCCAGGATGAGCAGCGGGTACGCCACCTCCGCGGTCTCCTTGGCGAGCGCGGCGAAGGCCTCGCTGGTCCAGAGCGCCTGGAAGTCGCGGTTCTTGAGGAGCGGCTTCTCGGCGGGCTGCTGCTTGCCCTCGGTCTCCCCCTTGGTCTCCTTGCTCGTCTGCTCTCGCAGCTCCTGTTCGTCCGGCGACGCCGTCGCCTCGTCCGCCGCACTGCCGGGCGGTGTCTGCGAGACCGTCATGAGTCCTTCCTCTCCTTGGGTTCCTCTGTGAGTACTTCGTCGAGGCGGGCGGCGAGTTCGTCGACGTACGGGGCCCGCAGCATCGACCAGTGGTCGCCGGCGACCGGGACCACGCGCAGCCCCGCCGGGTAGAGCCCCGCCAGGCGCCGCGCGAGCCGGGCGGCCGCTCCCGGGTCCGCGTCCGCCTTGAACAGGACGGCCGGGCAGTCCACCGGGCCCGGTCGGTGGGCCAGTACGGCGGCCTGGCCGGCCAGGAACCGGCGGCGCGCCTCGGGGTCGCGGCGGAACGTTCCGGCGGTCGGGCCGACGCGGAGCAGGGTGTCGAGGCCGGCCCGTACCCCTCCGAGCAGGAAGTCGGGGGCCGCGGCGACGGGGAGCGGACGGGTGTCGGGGACGTAACCGTCGAGGGAGACCAGGACGTCCACCTCCCGCCCGTGGCCGATGAGCAGCCGGGCGGTCTCCTGCGCGACGACGGCGCCGAAGGACCAGCCGCCGAGCGTGTACGCCCCCGTCGGCTGGGCCCGCAGCAGGGTGCGGGCGTGCGCGGCGGCGAGGGAGCGGATCGTGCCGCCCCGGGACGCGGGCCGCTCCAGGGCGAGGACCGGGCGGTCGCCCTCCGGGGCGAGCCGTGCGGCCAACTCCCGGTAGGGCAGCGCGTTTCCGAGGGCGTCCGCGATGAGGAAGACCGGGCGTCCGGCGCCTTCCCGCAGGGTGGCCACGCCGGGGGGCAGCGCGGTGACGGGGCCGGTCCGGCTGCCGGGCAGCCGCCGCTCGACGAGTTCGACGAGCCCGGCGAAGGTGCCCTTCAGGGCGAACTCGGTGACGGAGACCTCCGCGCCGAGCCGTTCCCGGACGGCGGTGGTGAGCGCGAGGGCGAGCAGCGACTCGCCGCCGAGCACGAAGAAGTCGTCCCCGTCCCCGACGGCCGGGACGCCGAGGGTCTGCCGCCAGATCTCTTCGAGGGCGGTTCGCGGGCCTCCGGCGGCCGCGGCGGCCTTCGCGAACGGGGCCTTCGCGACCGCACCCGCAGTCGCGCTGCCCTGGTCAGGTCCCGTCTCCGGGGCCGGGTCCGGGTCCTCGCCCAGGAGCGGGTGCGCGGGCAGCGAGCAGCGGACGGGGCGGTCCTCGGGGTCGGCGTACCGGGTCTCCAGGACCGTGTCGAGCGCCCGGTCCACGCCGAGCTCCCAGAGCGCGCCGATCGCGTCGAGCAGCCCGGTCTCCGTCTCGACCCGGCCGCCCGGGGCGAGCCGTACCGTCCGGTGGCGCGGGTTCCAGCCGGGCGCGACCCGCAGCGAGCCGCTCATCGAGCCGCCGGGTCCCAGCTCCAGGTACGTCGTGCAGCCGGCGGCCAGCAGCGTGGCGCTGCCGGCGTCGAGCCGGACCGGCTCGCGCAGGTGCTCGGCCCAGTGGCCGGGGGTGACCACGGCCTCGGGATCGGCCCAGTCGCCCGTGGTGTTGGAGATGTACGGCAGCCGTGGCGGGCGGGCGGGCATCGACGACAGATGGTCCCGCACCGCCTCGGCTGCCGAGTTCATGGCCGGCGAGTGGAAGGCCCGCCGGGTGTGGACGGGGGTGACGCGCAGGCCGGTGAGCGCGTCCCCCGCGAGAAGGGAGTCCATGGCGGCCTCGGGGCCCGAGAGGACCGCCGAACCGTTTCCGCGTACGGCGACGGTGACGCCGGAGTCGACGGGCAGCCGGGCCTCGACGTCGGCGGGGGCCGCCTCGACCACGGCCATGCGGCCGGGGTCGGCGTCGCGCATGGCCACGGCCCGCCGGTGGACCAGGCCGACGGCGTCGGGCAGGCTCCACACCTCGGCGAGCGCGGCGGCGGCGTACTCGCCGATGCTGTTCCCGAGCATGGCGTGCGGGGTGACACCCCACGCGCCCAGCTGACGCCCGAAGGCGAAGCCCAGGGCGAAGAGCCCGAGTTGCTGGTGGACGGTGTCCGCGTACCAGTCGTCGCCGACCGACCCGTCATCGAGCGACCGGTCGTCGAGCGAGCCCGGGACGATCACCGGGTTCAGGTCAACGCCGCAGTCGTCGTAGGCGATCTTGCGGATCTCGTCGAAGGCCGCGCGGAACTCCGGCAGCAGTCGGTACGCGGCCTCGCCCGCGGCGCTCTTGAGGGTGCCCTGGCCCGGGAAGAGGAAGGCGACCTTGCCCAACCGGCCTGCGGTGCCGGGCCGTTCCGCCGCCGCACCGGCCGCCGCGCGCAGCGCCTCCGCCGCGTGGGCGTGGTCGCGGACGACCACGGCCTGGCGGTGCTTGTGGACGCGGCGTCCGGACAAGGTCCATGCCACCGCGTCGAGTTCGGGCACCGAGGACGCGTCCGTGTCGAAACGGTCCGCCAGCGCCTCGTCCAAGCGGGCCAGCGAGGCCGGGCTGAACCCGGACAGCGGAAGCAGACGCGGTCCGCCGACGCGCCCCCCGGCGCGCCGGCGCGACAGCGCGACCGTCGGCGCCTCGGTCAGCACCGCGTGCGCGTTGGTGCCGCCGACGCCGAACGAGCTCACCGCTCCGGCCCGCCGCTCCTGGCCCGCGCGCAACTCCCACGGGCCGAACGCGTCGGTCACACGGAACGGCGAACGCTCCAGTTCGAGCAGCGGATTGGCGGACGTGTAGTGCGCGGTCGGGTAGATCTCGTGGTGCTCCAGCATCAGGGCCGTCTTGATCAGGCCCGTCACACCCGCCGCCGCGCCGGTGTGCCCGATGTTGCCCTTGACGGCACCGAGCGCGCACCAGCCGGTCTCCGCCTCCAGGCCCTCGCCCCGGCCCGCGCTCAGGCCCTCGCCCGCCGGGCCGAAGACCTCGGTGAGCGCCTGCACCTCGATGGGGTCGCCCAGTTGGGTCGCCGTCCCGTGTGCCTCGACGTGTCCGATCGCGGTGGCGGGAAGCCCGGCCGCGTCGAGAGCGGCGCGGATGACCTCGCTCTGGCCGCCGGCCGAGGGCGCGGTGTACGCCATCTTGTCCGCGCCGTCGTTGTTGACGGCGGTGCCCGCGATGACGGCGGCGATCCGGTCGCCGTCGCGCAGGGCGTCGGCGAGCCGCTTGAGCACGACCACGCCCACGCCCTCGCTGGGCACGGTCCCGGCGGACCGGGCGTCGAAGGGGCGGCAGTGTCCGTCCGGCGCCAGGATCCCGCCGGGCTCGAACAGGTAACCCCACTCGCCGGCCGGCATCACGGTGACGCCGCCCGCGAGGGCCGCGTCGCACTCGCCGCCGCGCAGCGCGCCCACCGCGAGGTGGACGGCGGTCAGCGAGGTGGAGCAGGCGGTCTGCACGGTGATCGCGGGCCCGCGCAGGCCGAGCTTGTACGCGACCCGAGTGGCGACGAAGTCCTTCTCCCGGCCGATGTACCGGGCCAGTTCGCTCAAGGCCGCGTCGTTCCGGCCGGGGCCCGAGCGGTCGGCGCCCGCGTAGACGCCGACGCGGCCGCGGAACCGTACGGGATCGAGACCCGCGTCGTCGACGGCGGTGGCCGCGCACTCCAGGAAGACCCGCTGCTGCGGGTCCATCGCGGCCGCCTCCGCCCGGCTGTACCGGAAGAAGGACCAGTCGAAGCGGCGGGAGTCCTCGATGACGCCCATGGCCGGTACGAAGTTCTCCCGGCCCGCGTAGGCGGGGTCCACACCGCGGGTGAGCAGCTCCTCACGGGTGGGGCGGCTGATGCCGTCCCGGCCCGCGCGGAGCAGGGCGCGGAAGGCGCGGACATCGCGCGCGCCGGGCAGCCGGCAGGCCATGCCGACGACGGCGACGGCGTCTTCGAGGGACATGTCAGACCTCTCCTCCCAGGTCGACGTACAGGTGGTCGAGACCGACGTAGCTGAGGTTGGGGCCCCAGACGGCGGCCTCTTCGGACAGCCGGGCGTGCGGGAACCGCGCGGCCAGGCGGCGCAGCAGGACGGCCGCCTCCAGGCGGGCCAGCGGCGCGCCGACGCAGTAGTGCGGACCGTGGCCGAAGACGAGGTTCCGCTCCCCGTCCGCGAGCGCGGCGGGGACCGGACCGGGAGCCGCGACCGCTCCGGTCACCGGACAAACGGCCGCCGGGACTTCCTCCTCGATCTCGTCGAGCGGCCCCTGTCCCGTCAGGCTCACCAGGACGAGGTCCCCCTCGCTCAGCCGCGCGCCCGCGAACTCCTGGTCGTACGCGACGACCCGGCCGAGGTGCCGCAGCGGCGGCTTGCGGACGAGCACCGACTCGACGAGCCCGGTGACCGCGCCCGGCTCGTCGCGCTTGACGGTCTCCCAGAGGGCCTGGTCGCCGAGGGCGGTCAGGACCGTGGAGCCGAGCAGCGAGGCCGTGGTCTCCAGGCCGCCGAAGAGGCACATGGCCCAGGTCGCGGTGGTCCGGGCCCGGTCCTCCGGGGTGTCGGTGGGGAAGCCCTCCAGGGCGCGGGCGCCGGCGAGCGCCTCGGCCATCTCCTCCATCACCTGGTGCGCGGCCAGCGCGTGGTCGCGGCGGTACATGGCGCCGATGAACAGCGACAGGGTCCGCGACCAGCGGTGCAGGACGGGCGGGTCCACGTCGACGCCGACGACGTGCGCCATGACCTTGCCCGAGATGCCCTCGGCGACGGCCGGCACGAGGTCCTGCGGGCGGTCGGCGGCGGCCAGTTCGGTCAGGCACTCGTCCGTGATCTCCTCGATGCGCGCCGCGAGAGACCGTACGTACGAGGCCGACAGCATCCGCTGGACCGGGCGCCGCAGCGCCGTGTGCTCGGGGGCGTCGGCCTGGACGAACCAGAGCCGCAGGAACTCGGTGAGCTCCCGGTACTCGGCGCGGGCCGCGTCCGTCATGTAGAGCTGGAAGGAGCGCTCGAAGGTCCCTGAGGCGAAGCCGGGGTGGTTGAGGACCTGCTGGGCCAGGCGCGGGTCGGCGACGACCCAGCAGTCGAGTCCTTCGTCCCACTCCGGCGCCCGGACGCCGTCCGCGAGGGACGGCGCCGGGACCGGTGCCGCGGTACGGGTCATCACTCCGCGGCCTTCTCGATGAGGGCGTTCAGCCCGGCGGGCGTGGGCGACAGCAGGAAGTCCCGCAGCCGTACGTTCGCGCCCAGCTCCTGCTTGACCTTGCGCATCAGGCGTACGGCGCCGAGGGAGTTGCCGCCGACCATGAAGAAGTCGGTTTCCTCGGTGACCTCGGTGAGGGGGTCGCCGTCGATGACGCCGTCGAACAGCGCGGCGATGCGTGCCAGATCCACCCCGGCCGGTGCCGGAGCGACCGGCTCCGCCTCGACCGGAGCCGGGGCGGGCACCGGAGCGGCCGACCGCTTCGCCGGTCCCGCCACCGCCGCGAGGGCGCGCCGGTCGACCTTGCCGTTGGCGGTCACCGGCAGCCGGTCCACCACGGCCCACAGGTTCGGGACCATGTAGGAGGGCAGGTTCTCCGCGAGCAGCTCGCGCAGGCCGACCGCGTCGACGGTCGCGCCCGGTGCGAGGACCACGGCGGCCACGAGCCGCTTGTCGGCGCCGTCGCCGTCGGTCACGATCACCACGGCGTCCTGCACCTCGGCGTGCGCGGCGAGGACGTCGCTGATGGCGCTCAACTCGACCCGGTAGCCCCGCAGTTTGACCTGGTCGTCGGCGCGGCCGAGGAAGCGGACGCGGCCGCTGGTGTCGACGCGGACGAGGTCGCCGGTCCGGTAGAGGCGCTCGGGCACGTCCGGGGAGAGGTTCCCGAAGACGCGGGCCGTCTCCTTCTCGTCGCCGAGGTAGCCGTCGGCGAGGCCGGCGCCGCTGGTGTACAGCTCGCCGACCGCGCCGGGCGGCAGCTGGCGGCGCCGGGCGTCGAGGACGTACACGCGGGTGCCGGGGACCGGGCGGCCGATGGGCAGCGGGCCGTCGACGTCCTCCACGCGTGCCACCGAGTGGGTGGTGGTGAAGGTGGTGTTCTCGGTCGGGCCGTACCCGTTGGTGAGGACGATGCCGGGGTGCCGGGCGAGCAGCCGGGCGGTGTGCTCGTGGGGCACGACGTCGCCGCCGGTGAGGAGCTGGCGCAGGCCGCCCAAGGAGTCCGGGGCGAACTCCTCGACCAGGCGGAAGAGTCCGGCGGTCAGCCAGGCGACGGTGACCCCGCGCTCCTGGAGGAAGGCGCCCAGCTCGGTCGGCGAGGCGAGCCCCGCCGGGTGCACTTCGAGGGAGGCGCCGGTGAGCAGCGCGCCCCACAGCTCCAGGGTGGAGGCGTCGAAGGAGAGCGGGGAGAGCCGCAGCATCCGCTCGCCCGCGCCGAGGCGGACGTAACCGGCCTCGTGGACCAGGCGTATGACGGCCCGGTGCGGTACGCAGACGCCCTTGGGCTGCCCGGTGGAGCCGGAGGTGAAGGCGACGTACGCGAGGCGCGCCGGGTCGGCGGGCGGGGTCGGCACGGCGTCGGGCGCGGCGGGCTGCCAGTCGGCCTCCCAGGTCGCGACGGCGGGGACGCCGAGCCCTGCGAAGCGCTCGGCCACGGCGGAGTCGACGGGTCCGGTGAGGGCCGCGGTCGGCTGCGCCCGCTCCAGGATCTTCGTCACGTGGCTGTCGGGCAGCGCGGGGTCGATGCCGACGTACGCGGCACCCGCCCAGGCCACACCGAGGACGGCGACGGCCTCGGCGACCGAGCGGTCCACTCCGACGAGGACCCGGTCACCGGGCCGTACCCCCGCCGCGAGCAGCAGCCGGGCCTGCTCGGCGGCGGCCTCGACCAGCTGGCCGTACGTCAGGGTGTGGGCGGCGTCGCGGACGGCGACGGCGCCGGGCTCGCGCGCGGCCACCTCGCGGAAGAGGGCGTCGAGGGAGGTGACGGGGAAGTCCCGGCCGCTCTCGTTGATCTCGTCCAGGAGCGCGCGGCTCTCCACGGAGATGCCCCGGACGTCCTCGAGCCGGGCGTCGGGCGCGTCGGCGAGCTGGCCGACGGCGGCGCGGAAGTCGGCGACGAACGCCTCCGCCTCGGCCTGGCGCCAGACGCTCGTCGCGTACTCCAGGTGGCCGGCGTACGACGGGTCGGCGTGGCCGATGAGCATCGTCAGGTCGAACTGGGAGCCGCCGCCGTGGCCCTCCTCGACGCGGACGCGCAGCGGTCCGGCGGTCAGCTCGCGCGGGACGAGCTGGTCGTGCATGCCGAAGCAGACCTGGACGAGCGGGTGGCAGCCGAGGCTGCGCTCGACGCCGAGGCGGGCGACGAGCTCCTCGAAGGGCAGGTCGCCGGCGTCGATGGCGGCGCCGAGCGAACGGTGCACCCCGCGCAGGTAGTCGGCGACGTCGAGGTCGTCGTCCACGTCGACGCGGACCGGCACGAGGTTGCCCGCGACGGCGACGAGCCGGCGCAGTTCGGAGGTGCCGCGGCCCAGCAGCGGTACGCCGACCAGGAGGCGGCGGGCGCCGGTGCGGCGGGCCAGGGTGAGGCCGAAGGCGCCGAGCAGGAAGGCGTACGGGGTGATGCCGAGGGCGCGGGCCTGTGCGGCGACCCGCTCGGTGACGCCGGGGCCGAGGTCGAGGCCGAGGCGGTCGCCGGCGCCGTCCTGGACGGCCGGGCGCTGCTGGTCGGCGGGGAGTTCGAGGACGGACGGCACGCCGTCGAGGTGGGAGCGCCAGAACGCGGCCTGCTCGTCCCAGGCGCCGCGGGCGCGGGCCTCCTCCTGGTGCCGGCGGAGGGCGGCCAGCGGGGTGCCGAGGTCGCGGGGTGCGGCCTGGCCGACCTGGTCGGCCTCGGCGGCGAGTTCGGCGTACGTCTCGAATATCTCGCGCAGCAGGTGTCCGACGGCGTAGCCGTCGAGGACCATGTGGTGCGCCGCGAGGACGAGGGCACCGCGCTCGTCCTCGGCGGCGGCGGGGGCCCAGTGGCCGAACCGGTAGGCGGGGGCGGCCGCCAGGTCGAAGGGCTCGCGGCCGAGGGCGGCGCCCTCGCGGCGGACCTGGTTCTCGAAGGCCTCCGCCGGGCCGACGTAGGTGTGCGTGACGAGTTCGGGGGTGTGCGCGGGCAGGATCTCCTGGACCACGTCGTCGTGGGTCTCGCGGAAGACGGTGCGCAGCCCCTCGTGGCGGGCGACGGTGGCGGCGATGGCCTTGGTGAGGAGGTCGCGGTCGAGCCGGCCGCCCTCGGTGAAGCAGTGGAAGACCAGGTTGTACGGGGAGCCGCCGGCGACCCGCTCGATCAGCCACATGCCGCGCTGGGCGGGCGTGAGGGCCTGCTCGGCGCTGCCGGTGAGCAGTTCGGCGGAGGCCGCCTCGGCGGGGGCGACGGGCGTGGCGCCGTCGAGCACCTGCCCGAGGGGGGCCTCGCCGAGGAGGTCCATGATGGCGACGCGCAGTCCGAGCCGCTCCTGCAGGACGGCCGCGAGGCGCATGGCGCGCAGCGAGTCGCCGCCGAGGGAGATGAAGCTCTCGTCGCCGAAGGCGTCCGGGCCGTCCGGGAGGTCGAGGACCTCGGCGGCCAGCGCCCGGGCCGTCATCGGGCGGCTCCGGTGGACTGGGTGCGGGCGGCGGCGAGGAGCGCGGCACGGTCGCCGCCGGCGCCGGGGGCGGCGGCCGGGGCAGCGGCGGCGGCGATCAGCTCGGCCTGGCCCTCGACGGTGGGCGAGCGGAACAGGTCCATGGTGCGGACCTCGCGACCGGAGACCTGGCCGAGGCGCTCCACGAGGAGGACCAGGAGCAGCGAGTCGCCGCCGGACTCGAAGAAGCTGACGTCGTCGGCGACCTCGTCGGTCTCCAGGACCTCGCGCCAGATGGAACGTACGAGTTCGAGGCGGGCCTCCGGGTCGTCCAGGTCGACGGCCGGGGCGGTGGCGTGGGGGCGTACGGACTCTTCGAGCACGGGATTCTCCGGGAAGGTGGCGAGGTCCGCGGCGCTGCGCCGCAGAGCGTTGAGGAAGTCCTGGACCTCGCCGGTGCCGAACACATGGACCGGGTAGTCCAGGGACAGCCCGAGCCGCCGTCCGTCGGGCGTGTCCTCGAGACGGACGAACAGGGCCAGGTCGTACTTGATGAACATCGGGTCGAGCGGGCGCAGCCGGCCGGCGGTGCCGGGGACCAGGTCCAGGGACCGGGGCGCCTCGTCGAGGTTGACCAGGACCGGCGACAGTGGCGGCCACAGGGCGTTGCGGTCGGGGTTGAGGGCGGCGGAGACCGCGTCGAGGGGTACGTCGCTGTCGACGAAGGCCTCCATGCCGCTGATCCGTACGCCGGCGAGCAGGTCGTGCCAGGTGTCCTCGCCGTCGACGGTGACCCGGAGCACGACGGTGGTCATGAACATCCCGATCACGTCGGCGGTGGCGGGGTCGTCGCGGCCCGGCCAGGCGAAGGCGATGAGGAAGTCCCGCTGGGGCCCGGTGCGGGCGAGGGTCGCGGCGAGCAGCGCGACGCCGACCATGAAGGGCGTACAGCCCTCGCGGGCGGCGACCTCCATGATCCGGGCGGTGGTCGCCGTGTCGAGGGAGGTGGTGACGGTGGCGCCGAGCAGGGACTCCTCGGTGCCGTCGGGTGCGGTACGGGTGAAGGGCAGACGCACCTCGGCGGGTGCGCCGCGCAGCCGGTCGACGACCTCGGCGACCTGCTCGGCGATCGCGTCCGGGTCGCGGGCGGCGACGACGGAGGCGGGGTGCGGTGGGGTGCTCAGGAGCGGTTCGACCCCGTCGACGGCGGCCCGGTAGAGGGCGACGATGTCGTCGAGGAGCATGCCGCGGGAGACCCCGTCGAAGATGATGTGGTGCACGTTGAGGACGAGGAGGGTGCGCTCGGGCCCGAGGCGCATGACCTCCGCCCGGGCGGGCGCGTCCTTCGCGAGGTCGAACGGCGCGGAGCACAGGGCCCGTACCAGGTTGTCGACCTCCTCCTCGGTCCAGCCCTCGGCCTCGGCGTCGAGGAAGCCGGGCTCGGCCGGCGGGCCTTCGGTCGTGTACTCGACCTGGCGGCGCTTGACGTCGAGCCGGAAGCGGGCGCGGAGCGAGGGGTGCCGGGAGAGGGACCGTCCGACCGCCGAGACCAGCGCCGCGTGGTCCACGGGGCCGGTGAACTCGACGACCGTGGGGACCAGTTGGGTGGGGCGCAGCAGCTCGTCCCGGTCCAGGACCCAGATGCCTTGCTGCACCCTCGTGGCCGGATACCAGACGTGTCCGGTCGGTGACGTACCGTACGGCGCTGCGGGCAGCACGAATGGACCTCCGAATTCGGCGGGGGCGGTGAGTGGGATGGAGCTACGTGGAGAGGTGGAGCTACGTGGAGCGGCGGGCGCTCAGGCCCGGCTCAGCCCCACTGGGAGTCGTCGAGCGGCGCGACGGGGGTCTGCGGCGGGGTCGGGCCCCACTGGGAGTCGGCCTGGACGGTGCCGGCGGGAGCGGTGTCGGTGGTGACGGCCAGTCCCGCGATGGCCGGAATCGTCAGCGCGAGAACGGCCAGAGCGCGGACGGAAACGTGCTTGAACATCTCTATACCTTGCCTTTTCACTGTGGTCGGAAGTGACGCTGCATGGTTTAGACCTGTGTGGTTCCCCGTCCGGAATCATGCGCTGTACTGACGCGCCGGGTCACCCATGATCGGGGAGGATGATCCTGCAATGCGGAAACCAGCAGGGTGGGGAAATGTGCACGAGATCGGACAATGGAAGCGAAGATCGCACCGTCGAGATCTGCGCGGACGGACTTCAGTACTACGCGGACTCCTTGGCGAACCGGCCGACGCCGGGCGAATGCCCTCGATGCCTGCTTGACCTGGGACTTGTCCAGCGTGTTCCGGACGGGAACCTGGCCCCGATCCCGCCTCGGCTGGCCTCCGGGGCGCAGATGGATCGTATGGAACGCGCCATCGACGAGAAGAAGCACGCCCTCGCGACGATGCGTGCCTCCATCGCCCAGGCGCAGGAGGTCTATCTGGACAGTTACGGCCAGGGGGATTCGCATCTGATTCGCGTCGTGCAGGGGGCCGACGCGATCAGCGCGACGCTTTCGGCGGCCGTGCACGCCTGTGAAGAAGAACTGCTGACGGCGCAACCGGGCGGGGGCCGGCCGCAGGAACTCCTCGACAAGGCGCTCGCGAGCGATCTGGAGGCGATCGGGCGGGGTGTCGCCCAGCGGACGATCTACCAGCACACGATCCGCTCCCACCAGCCGACGC
Organism: Streptomyces sp. NPDC001927; assembly: GCF_053594455.1. NCBI lineage: Bacteria > Bacillati > Actinomycetota > Actinomycetes > Kitasatosporales > Streptomycetaceae > Streptomyces > Streptomyces sp. NPDC001927. The sequence goes on from NZ_JBSFEN010000001.1 coordinate 899,268, forward strand.
TCACGTACGTCGAGCACATCGCGCGGGCGGGCGGGGAGGTCCGGACGCTCGACGAGGTCTTCGACCGGCTGATCGTCTGCGACCGGAAGATCGCCTTCATCCCGGACCCCAGCTCGGAGCGGAGCGAGATCGCGCTCGCCGTGGAGCATCCCGGCGTGGTCCGGTACCTGGTGGGCATCTTCGAGCACGCCTGGCAGCGGGCCTCGCCGCTGCGCAACTTCCCCAGCACGCGGTTGCCCCCGCTGCTCACGGACGAGGTGCGGCGGGCGATCCTGCGGCACATGGTGAACGGCTACACGGACGACGCGATCGCCGCCCGGCTCGGCATGAGCACGCGCAGCGTGGCCAACCACATGCGGTGGGCGGCGGAGCTCTTCGGCAGCCGCAGCCGGGCCCAACTGGCCTACCTGATCGCCAAGAGCGGCTTCCTGGACGACGCCCCGGAGTGACGGGACGGCCGGGGGGTGGGGTGAGGGCCTGCGGAGGCCGGGGGCGCCGGGGCCTGCGGGCCCGGGGACGCCGGGGCCTGCGGGCCCGGGGACGCCGGGGCGCGGGAGGGGACGCCGGGGTCCGCTTCACGTTCGGCGCGGTGTCATGTACGTTGTGCCATCAGCACCACCCCCCGCGCGGCCCTCTCCGGCCGCAGCAGAGCGCAGACCGGCTGGTTCCCCGTCGCGCCACGCAGGACCCTGCCCCGGGTCGTCGATCCGGTGGCCTGTGGTCCGTCTCCTCACACGCGCCCCGCGCCGTCCTCTCCGTACGCCGCGAGCCCGCGTGTCATGGCGCGTTCCCACCGCCCGCCCCGGCGAAAGGAAGACGGGTCTTGACCGTCCACGCCACCACACCGTCCGACACACCGTCACTCGTACCGCCGCCCGGCTGCCCGATGCACGCGGCCGCCACCGGCCCCGCCGACGCCCTCGACCTGGTCGACCCGGGTCTCTACAGCGACGGCGACCCGCACCCGGTCTGGGCGCGGATGCGCGCGCTCGACACCCTGACCCGCCACGAGGTCGACGCCGACCGCTGGTTCTGGAACGTCGTCCGCTTCGACGACTCCGACCGCGTCCTGCGCGACACCGCGACGTTCACGTCCGAGCGCGGCACCATGCTCGACCTGCTGGGTCTCGACGACCCGGCCAGCGGCAAGCAGCTCGCGGCCACCGACCCGCCGCGCCACACCGAGATGCAGGGCCGGCTCAAGAAGGCCCTCGCCATCAAGTCGGTCGACCGGCAGCGGGAGATGATCCGCGACCTGGTCGTCCCGCTCATCGAACCGCTCGGCGACGGCGGCACGTTCGACTTCGCGCAGGCCATGCTGGCGATGCCGATGTCGGTCACCGGCACCATGATGGGCCTGCCGACCTCGGACTGGTCCTGGCTCAACCGGCTCACCACCGTGTGCATCGCCGCCGACGACCCCGAGTACCAGGACGCGGGTGGCCGTGACGTCACCCTGAAGGCGGCCCACCGGGACCTGTTCGCCTACTTCCAGGACCTGGTGCGGTTCCGCCGGAACAACCTGGGCGACGATCTGCTGAGCGTCCTGATCTCCACGGAGTTCGAGGGCCGGCACATGGCGCCCGACGAGATCGTCGCCAACTGCTACAGCCTGCTGCTCGGCGCGAACGTCACCACCCCGCACGCGCCGAACTTCGTGATGGCCGAGTTCATCGAGTCCGGCGTGCTCCAGGACTGGGCCGCGCACCCGGAGGCCGACGCCACCGGCCTGGAGGAGTCCCTGCGCTGGGCCTCCCCCGTCAACCACTTCCTGCGGTACGCCACCCGTGACATCGAGATCCGCAACACGCGGATCAAGGCCGGGGACGCGGTCGTCGTCTGGCTCGGCTCCGCCAACCGCGACGACCGGGTCTTCACGCGCGGAGCCGAGTTCGACATCCGGCGCAAGCCCAACAAGCACCTCGCGTTCGGCATCGGCCCGCACTACTGCATCGGCCACAGCGTCGCCCGCGTCACCCTCAAGACGCTGTACCACGAGCTGTTCACCCGCTTCGAGGACTTCCGGCCCGCCGGCACCCCCGAGCGGCTGCGCTCCAACTTCGTCTCCGGCTACAAGCACATCCCGATCACCGCCCGCCCCGCCCGCGGCGGCGACGGCCGGGCGAGGAGGACGGCGTGACGCCGACGGGAGCGACGCCCTCGGGCCCGACCACCCCGGCCAGGACCGCCGTCGCGCCGACCGGGTCACGGTGGCTGCGCCGCTTCCACACCGCGCCGCCCGGCGCCCCGCGCCTGCTGGTCCTCCCGCACGCGGGCGGCAACGCCTCGTACTACTTCCCGCTCTCGGCCGCCCTGGCCGACCACGCCGAGGTCCTCGTCGTGCAGTACCCGGGCCGCCAGGAGCGGTTCGGCGAGCCGTGCGTGGAGTCCCTGCACGAGCTGGCCGACCTGGTGACCGCCGAACTGCTCGGCGCCCGGGAGACCTTCCTGGACCGGCCGTTCACGGTCTTCGGGCACAGCATGGGCGCCTCGCTCGCCTTCGAGGTGTCCTGCCGGCTCCGCGACGCGGGCCTCCCGCCCGCCGCGCTCGCCGTCTCCGGCCGGCGCGCGCCCTCGATCGCGGCGCCCGGCGCGGTGCACCTCGCCGACGACGAGCGGCTCATCGCGGACATGAAGCTGCTCGGCGGCACGGACGAGCGGATGCTCGACCACCCCGAGCTGCTCGCCGCGATCCTGCCCGCCGTGCGCAGCGACTACGTGGCCACGGAGACGTACCGCTTCCGCGGCGCCACCCCGCTGGACTGCCCCGTCACCGCGCTCATCGGCGACATCGACCCCCGGGTCGACGAGCCGCAGGCGCTCGCCTGGCGCACCCACACCACGGGCGCGTTCCGGCTGCGCTCGTACGCGGGCGGCCACTTCTATCTCGTACGTCACCTGGACGCCATCGTGTCCGAGCTGCTCGCCGACCTTCCGGCCGGCCGTACCGGCAGCACGGACACCGTCAGCACCGGCGCACCCACCCACCCCTGATCCGAAAGGACCGTCCGTCATGAAGTACCGCGTCATCGGAAGTTCGCCCGCAACGCGCCGCGAGGTCAGTGTGCTGAGTCTCGGCGCCATGACCTTCGGCACCACCGTGGACGAGGCGACGTCCTACGCGATCCTCGACCGCTTCGTCGAGGCCGGCGGCACGTTCATCGACACCTCCAACAACTACGCGTTCTGGGTCAACGGCACCCAGGGCGGCGAGAGCGAGGAGCTGGTCGGCCGCTGGCTGAAGAGCCGGGGCATCGGCGACGAGATCACCATCGCCACCAAGCTGGGCGCCCGCCCCAACCAGCCCACCTCGGGCTTCAGCCTGGACGTCGAGGGCCTCTCCGCCAAGGTCATCCGCGAGTCCTCGGAGCGCAGCCGCGAGCGCCTCGGCATCGAGAAGATCCACCTGCTGTACGCGCACATCATGGACGAGCACACCCCGCTGGAGGAGACCGTCCAGGGCTTCGCCGACGTCGTCGCGGACGGCGTGGCCGGCCTGCTCGGCGCCAGCAACCACTGGGCCTGGCGCGTCGAGCGCGCCCGCATCCTGGCCGCCGCGGCCGGCGTCCCCGGCTACGAGGTGCTCCAGCACCACCACAGCTACCTGCGCCAGCGCATGGACATCCCGAGCCTGCGCTCCCCCGACGGCAACCAGGGCCTGGTCAGCGGCGATCTGCTCAGCTACCTGCGCGCCAACCCCGAGCTCACCCAGGTCTCGTACTCGCCGCTGATCTCGGGCGCGTACGTACGGGACGACAAGCCGCTCGGCGCGGGCTTCGAGCACGCGGGCACCGAGCCGCGGCTCAAGGCGATCCGCGAGGTGGCGGCGGAGACCGGCGCGACGGTCAACCAGGTGGTCCTGGCCTGGCTGATGGGCGGCGACATCCCGGTCCTGCCGCTGGTCGGCGCCTCGTCGGTGGCCCAGCTGGACGAGAACCTGGGCGCGGTCGACCTCGAACTGACCGAGGAGCAGCGGAAGAAGCTCGACTCCGTCAACTGACGCCACGCACTCCCGCCGCGTGCCCCGCGCCTCGTCCGAGACGCGGGGCACGCGGCCGTCCTACGGCGTCTGCTCGCTGTTGTCCTCGACGGGCCGGTCGATCCACTCGTTCCAGCCCAGCGGCCGGTCGTAGCCGGGCCGGCCCACGTTGCCGCTCGTACGGAACGGCTTGCCTTCGTCGTCGATGCGGACCGTGCCGCGCTGTTTGCCGCTGGACCAGTCCAGTTCGATGTACCAGCTCACGTCGTGCGCCTGGGCGCTCGCCATCACGTAGAAGACCTCGGGGTCGGACTCGCTGACCTTGTACGGGAAGTCCCGCTGGCCGGCGACGGGGGTGAGGTCGGGGCGCGGGGAGTCGAGGTCCACGGCGAAGGACTTGGTCTCCACCTCACCGCCGCAGCCGACGCCCATGCTGTAGTCGTTCCAGGGGAGCGGCGCGCCCTTCTTCTCGACGCGGACGTGGAGGGCCTCCAGGACGACGGTCTGCTTCCCGGTGCCCTGCACGGTCAGCGCGAGGAGGTGGTCGCCGCCGGTCACGCCGCCGAGCGAGGCCACCCAGCCGGGCGCCTCCGCCTCGATGGGCGGCGGGGGGACCTGCGCGGGCTCCCGGTCCAGCAGGTAGTGCTGGCTGCACGGGTGTTCCCACTTGTACGGGTTCGCGGCGACGGTCGGCGCGGTGGCCTCCCCTTGGCCCCCGCCCGTTCCCGTACCCGCGCCGTTGCCCGTGCTGTTCGGCGCCGACGGCGTCGGGGTGGGGCTGCCGCTCTTGCCCGATACCGACGGCGTCGGGGTCTTGGTGGCGGCGCCGGTCTCCGGGCGCTCGGAGACGGACGAGGAGCCCGTGGTCTCCCGCTTGTCGTCGCCGTCCGCGCCGCTGGGGACGTTCAGCACGAGGGCCACCGTGACGACGGCCGCGACGACGGCGGCACCGGCGATCGCGACGGTACGCCGACCCCACCCGCGCCGGGGGCGGGGCTCGGCGTCGGGCGCGGGGGCCGGGCCGCTGACGACCAGTTCGTTGTCGTCGGAAGCCTCCGATTCCGCGTCCTCGGCCTTGGCTTCCGCCTGAGGCGCCGGTGCGGGCGCGGGCGCCGGTTCCGGCGCGGCTGCGGCTGCCGGTGCGGCTGCGGCTGCTGGCGCGGGCGCCGGTGCGGCTTCGGGCGCCGAACCCTTGCGCTGGCGCGTCACGTCCGCGTGCACCCAGAGCCGGTGGAGCTCGACGAGCTCGTCCGGCGTCGCCTTGCAGAGCCGCGCGAAGCGCTCCACGGGCGCGTAGTCCGTCGGCACGGCCTCCCCGGTGACGTACCGATGGAGGGTGGAACCGCTCATGTGCAGGCGCTTCCCCATCGAGCCGTAGCTCAGTCCCGAGCGCTCCTTGAGCCGTCCCAGAAGCGTCGCGAACTCGTCCCCGACCACCGTTTCATCCTCTCCCGCATCCCGCCCCCGCATCCCAGGGAGCGACATCCCCCCCAGGTCAACGGCGCGACTTCGTCCCAGTGTCCCGTACCACCCGGCGGTTGTGGCGGGCGGGACGGATCTTCGCACAAGCTCTGGTCATCCAAGCACGCCGCAGCGGCCCCGCCGCCGGCCTGCACTCGACCCACGCACATCCCGGGGGACCTCTCATGTCCGGACGCATCACCCGAACCCGCCTGCTCGCCGCGACGACGGTCGCTATCGCCGCACTCTCGCTGACCGCGTGTGGTGACACGGACGCCACTTCCGCACGGAGCCACGGCACCGCCGACTCGGCCTCCTCCACGGCCACCTCCACCCCCACCGCGAGCCCGTCCGCGTCGCAGCCCGCCACGCAGCCGCCGAGCACGAGCCCGACGGCGCAGCCGGCGAAGAGCACGCCGAAGAAGTCCGGCGGCAAGGAGAACGGCGGCCAGGGCGAGGCGAAGGGCTCCTCCGGCGGGGGCGGCGAATCCAGGAACCCGCAGTGCGGCACCGGCACGACCAAGACCATCGCCACGCCGGTCTCCCGCCCGCTGAACCACCTGCTGATCACCGTCACCAACACCGGCACGAAGTACTGCGACCTCCTCGGCCACCCGGTCGCCCGCTTCGGCGAGGCCCAGTCCGTGCCCCCGGTGGACGAGTCCACCCACCCCCAGGCGGTCGTCACCCTCGCCCCGGGCGAGTCCGGCTACGCGGGTGTCCGCCTCTCGGCCGCGGACGGCAGCGGTACGCACGGCTACACGACCAAGAGCCTGACGGTCGCCTTCAGGAACGGCACGGTCGCGAACCCCTCGCTCCCCGGCAAGGGCGTGTACGTCGACTCCTCGCTCCAGGTGACGTACTGGCAGCAGCAGATGGGCGACGCCCTCAACTGACGGCGCGGAAGCGGTTGATGGCGTCGATGTGCTTCGCGCGCATCTCCGGGTCGCGCACGCCCAGGCCCTCGTCGGGGGCGAGGCCGAGGACGCCGACCTTGCCCTGGTGGAGGTTGCGGTGGACGTCGTAGGCGGCCTGGCCGGTCTCCTCCAGGGAATAGGTCCTGGAGAGGGTGGGGTGGATCTTGCCCTTGGAAACCAGGCGGTTGGCCTCCCACGCCTCGCGGTAGTTGGCGAAGTGCGAGCCGACGATCCGCTTCAGCGACATCCACAGGTAGCGGTTGTCGTACTCGTGGTGGTAGCCCGAGGTCGAGGCGCAGGTGACGATCGTGCCGCCCTTCCGGGCGACGTAGACCGAGGCGCCGAAGGTCTCGCGGCCCGGGTGCTCGAAGACGATGTCCACGTCCTCGCCGCCCGTGAGTTCGCGGATGCGCTTGCCGAGGCGCTTCCACTCCTTCGGGTCCTGGGTGCGCTCGTCCTTCCAGAACCGGTACCCCTCGGCGTTGCGGTCGATGACCGCCTCCGCGCCCATCGCCCGGCAGATCTCCGCCTTCTCGGGGGAGGAGACGACACAGACCGGGTTGGCGCCGCCGGCCAGGGCGAACTGGGTGGCGTACGAACCGAGTCCGCCGCTCGCGCCCCAGATCAGGACGTTGTCGCCCTGCTTCATGCCGGCGCCGTTGCGGGAGACCAGCTGGCGGTACGCGGTCGAGTTGACCAGGCCGAGGGAGGCGGCCTCCTCCCAGGTCAGGTGCCTGGGCTTGGGCATCAGCTGGTTGGACTTGACGAGCGCGATCTCGGCCAGACCGCCGAAGTTGGTCTCGAAGCCCCAGATGCGCTGCTGGGGGTCGAGCATCGTGTCGTTGTGCCCGTCCGGCGACTCCAGCTCGACCGAGAGGCAGTGGGCGACGACCTCGTCGCCCGGCTGCCAGGCGTTCACGCCGGGGCCGGTGCGCAGCACGACGCCCGCGAGGTCGGAGCCGAGGACGTGGTACGGCAGGTCGTGGCGCCGGCCCTGCGGTTGCTGCCTGCCGTAGCGCTCCAGGAAGCCGAAGGTGGGCAGGGGTTCGAAGATCGAGCTCCACACGGTGTTGTAGTTGATCGAACTGGCCATCACCGCCACCAGCGCCTCGCCGGGTCCCAGTTCGGGCACCGGCACCTCGTCCAGGTGGAGGGACTTGCGCGGGTCCTTGTCCGCGGAGTCCATGCCCGCGAACATCTCGGCCTCGTCCTTGCGGACGACGACTCCCCGATAGCTCTCGGGGATCGGCAGCGCGCGGATGTCGTCGGCGGTCGCCTCCCCGGAGAGGATGGCGCCGGCAAGGTCCTTCACGTGTTTCTCCTCGTCTGGCTTGTGCTGTGGAGCAGGACGATCGAGGTGCCGAGCAGTCCGTCGCGCACGCTCCAGCGGCCGGCCATCCGGCGCCCCGTCGGCCAGGGGCCTTCGACGAGGAGCTCGGCGTGGAAGCCGCCCGAAGTGCCGGTCCGGCTGTCGCCCTCGACGTCGAAGGTGATCGTCGCGTCCTCGAAGGAGAGGAACCGCTCGGTCAGCGGGAACCACGCCTTGTACACGGACTCCTTCGCGCTGAACAGCAGCCTGTCCCAGCACACGCCCGGGTTCGTGCGCCCCAGCGCGTGGACGGCCGCGCTCTCCTTCGGGAACGCGATGGCCTCCAGGACGCCGTCCGGGAGGGGTTCGTTCGGTTCGGCGTCGATGCCGATGGTCAGGGCCTCCCCGGCGCGGGCCACCGCCGCGGCGCGGTAGCCGACGCAGTGCGTCATGCTGCCGACGACGCCCGCCGGCCACCGCGGCGCACCGCGCTGCCCCGGCAGGATCGGTACGGAGGGGATGCCCAGGCCCGCCAGCGCCTTGCGGGCGCAGGCGCGGGTCGTGGTGAACTCCCGCCGACGGGTGTCGACGGCGAGGGCGATGTGCTCTTCCTCTTCCGGGTGGAGCGGCTCGTGCGTCAGGTCGGTGCGGGAGTCCGCGTACCGCACGCCGGCCGGGAGTATGTCGCCGATCATCCGCGCGCCTCCTCCTGGAGCACCGGGCGCAGCAGCGTCTTCGGCAGGCCCCGTCTGCCCCACTCGCGGGGGTATCCGAGCGAGACCTCCATGAAGGGCACCCCGTCGTAGGTGGTGTCGCGGGGGATGTGCAGGTGTCCGTAGACGGCGGCCGCGGTACGGAACCTGCGGTGCCAGTCGGCGGTCAGCTCGGTGCCGCACCACTGGGCGAACTCGGGGAACCACAGCACCGACGTGGGCTCCCGTACGAGCGGGAAGTGGTTCACCAGGACGAGGGGGATCTCCGGGTCGCACGCGGCGAGCCGCTCCTCGGTCGCGCTGACGCGGGCGCGGCACCAGGCCTCGCGGCTCGGGTAGGGGTCCGGGTGCAGCAGGAACTCGTCGCTGCAGACCACGCCGGCGTCGTAGGCGCGGGCCAGCGCCTGTTCCTGGGTGAGTCCGGGCGCGCGGAAGGTGTAGTCGTACAGCAGGAACAGCGGGGCCACCGTCACCGGGCCACCGGCTCCCCGCCAGACCGGGTACGGGTCCTCGGGGGTGTGCACGCCGACGCTGCGGCAGAAGGCGACCAGGTGGTCGTAGCGTGCCTGGCCGCGCAGTTGGACCGGGTCCGACGGGTGGGTCCACAGCTCGTGGTTGCCCGGCGCCCACACCACCTCGGCGAACCGGTCGCGCAGCAGGGTCAGGGCCCACTCGATGTCCGTGGTCAGCTCGCCGACGTCGCCGGCGATGAGCAGCCAGTCGCCGTCGTTCTCCGGCTTCATGTCCTCGACGATGCGGCGGTTCTCGGCGTGGGAGACGTGCAGGTCGCTCACGGCGAGCAGTCGGCCGGACCCGCCGGGCCGTTCGGTCTCTCGGTCTGTCATGGGTCTCACACCTGGGCTTCCGCTCGCGGGGCGAGCTTGCGCAGGTACTCCTTGATCTGGGCGTTGACGGCGCGGTGTTGCGGCACGAGGTAGAAGTGGCCGCCGGGGTGGACGAGGAGTTCGAAGGCGCCGGTGGTCTCCTCGTCCCAGCTCCGCGCCTCGTCGAGCGTGACCCGCGGGTCGGCGTCACCGGTCATCACGACGACGGGGCAGCTCAGCCGCTGTCCCGGGCCGCGTCGGTAGGTCTCCACGAGCCGGTAGTCGGCGCGGATCGCCGGCAGGATCATCTGCAGCATCTCCGGGTCGTCGAGGAGGGTGAGGTCGGTGCCGTTGAGCTTCTTCATCTCCTCGACAAGACCGGCGTCGTCGCGCTGGTGGACCACTTCGGTACGGACCCGGGACGGGCCGCGGCGGCCGGAGGCGAAGAGGACGGCGGGCGGACGCCCGGCGGCCTCGAGACGGCGGGCGAGTTCGAAGCCGACGACGGCGCCCATGCTGTGCCCGAACAGGGCCAGGGGGGTGTCGTCGTGGGGGTCGAGGACGCGGAACAGCTCGTCCGCGAGGGAGTCGAGGGAGTCGGCGGCGGGCTCCGCCCGCCGGTCCTGACGGCCGGGGTACTGCACCGCGAGGACGTCGACCTCGGGCCCCAGCGCCGCCGAGACGGGGAAGAAGAAGCTCGCGGAGCCTCCCGCGTGCGGCAGACAGAGAAGGCGCGTTGCGCCGGGCGACGTCGGATGGAAGCTCCGCATCCACAGCTTGTGTTCGTCGCTGGACCGGTTCGCCATCAGTTCCCCTTGTTTCCACACATGCGGTCGGATCGAACGGTACGGAGGGCGGGACGGCTCCCGCTCTCCGTACCGGTGCGGTGCCGGCCGGTCTCGTACCGGTCGGCACCGCGGTGGCGCGGACGTCGGCTCAGACGTCCACGGTCACGTCGTAGTTGGTCAGCCACCTGTTGAGCCAGAGAGCCATCTCCAGGCCGCCGCGATCGTGCGGGAGGCTGACGTCGTCCAGCTCGCGGTTGAGGACCCGGGTGACCCTGGTGGTGTTCAGGAGCGGTCGCACCGGGGCGTCCGGGTCGGCGAGCACCTCGCGCAGCTCGGCGCGGAGCGCCTGCTCGTACCGGGTGTCCTGGGTGGCGGGGAACGGCGTCTTCGTGCGCTCCAGGATGGAGGTCGGCAGCACGTCGCGGGCGGCGGCGCGCAGCAGGCTCTTCTCCCTGCCGTCGAAGGACTTCATCGCCCAGGGCACGTTGAACACGTAGTCCATCAGCCGGTGGTCGCAGAACGGGACGCGGACCTCCAGACCGACAGCCATGCTCATCCGGTCCTTGCGGTCGAGGACCGCCTGCATGAACCGGGTGATGTTGAGGTACGTGACCTCGCGCATCCGCCGGTCGACGGCGCTCTCGCCGGGCAGCACCGGCACCTCGGCGACGGCCTCGGCGTAGCGGTCCTGGCGGTAGCCCTCCAGGTCCAGCTTGGCCAGCAGGCCCTGGTCGATCAGCGAGCTGCCGCCGAAGATGCGCGCCGAGCCGGGGGTGAGCCACGGGAAGGTGGGCGCGTTGACCGCCTCGTCCCGCATGTACCACCGGTAGCCGCCGAACAGTTCGTCGGCGGACTCGCCGGAGAGGACCACGGTCGCCCGCTTCCGGATCTCCCGGCACAGCAGGTACAGCGACGGCCACAGGTCGCCCCAGTACCCGGGCGGCAGGTCGGTGGCGGCGAGGATCGCCGCCCGTACCTCCGGGTCGGCCAGCTCCGCGCTGTCGAGGAGCACCTCACGGTGGTCGGTCCCCACCTGGGCGACGAAGTCGCGCACGTACGGCGCGTCGGCCGTGCCGCGCACCGCGTCGGGCTCGAACTGGTCGGCCGCGCCCTGGAAGTCCACCGAGTACGACCGCACCGGGCCGCGGCCCTCGGCGGTGAGCGCGCGGTGGGCGAGCGCGGTGATCGCCGACGAGTCGAGGCCGCCGGAGAGCAGGGTGGCGACCGGGACGTCCGCGACGAGCTGGCGGGACACGATGTCCTCCAGCAGGCCGCGGACCGTGCCGATGGTGGTGTCGAGGTCGTCGGTGTGCTCGCGGGCGGTGAGCTGCCAGTACCTCGTCTTCGTCAGACCGCCCTCGGTCACCCGCACGATCTGGCCGGGCCGGACCTCGGAGAGGTCGGCGAACGGGGTGATCTCCGGGGTCTTGACCATGTCGAGTATCTCGGCGAGGCCCTGGGCGTCGACACGGCGCGGCACGGCGCGGTTGGCGAGGACGGCCTTGGGCTCCGAGCCGAACAGGACGCCGTTCGCGGTGCGCGCGTAGTACAGCGGCTTGACGCCGATCGGGTCGCGTACGAGCAGCAGTTCGCGGGTGGCCGCGTCCCACAGCCCGATGGCGAACATGCCGTTGAGCCGGGCGGCGAAGTCCATGCCCCACTGCAGGTACGCGGTGAGCACGACCTCCGTGTCGCTGCGGGTGCGGAACTCGTGCCCCAGCGCCGCCAGTTCCTCGCGGAGCTCCTGGTAGTTGTAGATCTCACCGCAGAACGTCAGCGCGGCGAGCGTCCTGCCCTCGCGCTCGGCGACCATGGGCTGCGCCCCGCCCGCCGGGTCGATGATGGAGAGCCTTCGGTGGCCGAACGCGACCGGTCCGTCGATCCAGACCCCTTCCGCGTCCGGGCCCCGGCAGCCCATGGTGTCGGTCATCGCCTGCACGACCGGGCGGTGCCGGGCGAGTTCCTCGCCGTGCGCCACCCATCCGGTGATCCCGCACATCCCCGTGTCCTCCTCAAACGCCGCTGAGGGCGGTGTTGACGCGGTCGAGCAGCTGGCGGGGGGTCCTCGCCTCGCTGACCACGTTCTCGCCGAGCTCGATGCCGTTCTTGCGCTCGATCCGCCGGACGGCGTTGAGCGTGGTCAGCGAGTCGAAGCCGAGCGCGGCGAACGTCAGGTCCGACGGGTCGCCCTCCGGCTCGACCGGGTCCTGGTCGCCGATGCTGCGGTTGAACACGTCGATCAGGTCCTGGATGGTCATTTCCGCCATAGCGCTTTCCTTTGTGGTGTCGTGTGCTGGGTCGTCGGTCAGACGGTGAGGAGCGTGCAGTACCAGTGCATGCCGATGGAGATGCCGGCGAGGGCGACCACGTCGCCCTCGACGAGGTCCCCGCGCTCCAGGTAGGTGTCGAGGCAGATGAGCTGGTCGGCCCCGCCGCAGTGGCCGAGGTCGGCGCCGAGCGCGGCGTTGGTGCGCTCCAGCGGTACGCCGACGGCCTTGGCGATGTCCGCCAGGCTGTCCTGGTTGTCGTTGAGGAAGAGGAACTTCGCCACCTGGCCGGTGTCCACGCCCGCGCGGTCGCAGGCGCGCTCGTAGACCGTGCGCACCCGGCTGTTGAGGGTGCGGACGAACTTCGCCAGGTGCTCGGGCTCGCGGCGGAAGTGCCGGTACACGAGGGCGAGCGGGTCGACGTCGAGGTTGGCGGTGCCCTCGGGCGGGAAGGGCGCGGCGGCGCCGCCGTACTCGACGCGGTAGAAGTCGTTGTACGTCGGGTCGGTGATCTGCTCGGTGGCGAGCCACCGCAGCCTGCCGTGGCCCCGGCGCAGCACGGCGGCCGCCGCTCCGTCGCTGGAGAGGAGGGTGTTGCTGCGCATGCGGTTGGTGTGCGCCTCGCTCGCCTGGTTCACGGCGACGAGCAGCACGGTGTCGACGTCCTCGCGGGTGGCGAAGGTGCCGGCGATGTGCTGGAAGGCGGTCACGCCGGACGCGCAGCCCTGGGTGAGCAGCAGCGTGGGCGAGGCGGTGGCGCCGATCTCCCGCGCGAGCGCGGTGGAGGCGTCCCACAGCAGGTAGTCGGGCACGCTGCTGTCCGCGACCACGACGAGGTCGAGGTCCCTCGGGTCGACGCCCGCCTTGGCGAGTGCCTTGGTGGCGGCGCGGGCGGCGAGCGCGGTGGGCGTGGTGCCTTCCGGCGAGCGGTGGAAGGTGCGGTAGCCCCAGAGCAGGACCCGGTCGGGGTCGTCGACGTAGTCGGCCGCGGTGGCGGCGACGTCCCTCGGGTCGCCGAGGGCGTGCGCGAGGCCGAGGATCCCGAAGTCGGCGGGAGGCATGGTCGGTCGGTACTCCTTCATCGTGGGCTGCTCAGCGGGGGAACACGCCGTCGGCGACCCAGCCGCCGTCGAAGCGCAGGGTGGTGGCGGTCATGTACGCGTATCGGTCGCCGGTGAGGTCGAGGACGAGGTCGGCGACCTCACCGGGCGTGGCGAGCCGGCCCAGCGGGGTACGGGCGGCGATGGCGGCCTCGTCGAGGTTGCCGTTCTCGAAGCCCTTCTCCACCAGCGGCGTCCGCACATAGGCGGGGCTGACGGCCAGGACGCGCACCCCGTGCTCGGCCCACTCCACGCCGAGCACCTCGGTGAGCATCACGACGCCCGCCTTGGAGGCGCAGTAGGCGGCGCGGCCGGGGACGGCGCGGTGCGCCATGACGGAGGCGACGTTCACGACGAGTCCGCCGCGCGCGGCGAGCGCCGGGAACAGGGCCTGGGCGCAGTAGAACGTGCCGCTGAGGTTGACCCCGAGGACGCGCTCCCAGGTCTGCGGCCGCAGCTCGGCCGAGGGCGCGATGGCGCCCACGCCCGCGCTGTTGACGAGGAGGTCGGCCTCGGGCACGGCCTCGGCGGCGGCGTGCACGTCCTCGGCGTCGCGGACGTCGACGGTGTGCCAGTCGATGCCGGTCCCGGTGCCCGGCCGGCGGTCCCAGCCGGTGACCGCCCAGCCCACCCTGACCAGCCGTTCGGCGACGGCCGCGCCGATCCCGCTGGCCGCACCCGTCACCACTGCTCGGCGCTGCTCGCTCACGCCCGCCCCTTCCAGTTGCGGTAGACCTCGTCGATGGAGGCGCTGACGGTGGCCATGGCCGCCTCGTAGGCGGCTGCCACGGTGTCGCCGCTGGGCGGCGCGAGGCCGAGCGCGCCCAGGTCGGGGGCGCGGCCCTCGACCCAGAGGGCGGCGGCGGCCCAGCGCAGCTGGTCGAGTTGCGGCCGGGTCGTGGACCCGGCGCCGACCGCCGCGTGGGGCCGGTCGGAGAGCGTGGCCGAGACGAAGCGGAGGAGGCTTCCGCAGCCGACCTGGACGAACACGCGGGCGCCGTCCTCGTACAGACGCTCCACCACCGACCGGAAGAGGACGGGTTCGAGCAGGTGCCGTTCGAGGAGTGCGCGTAACGCCGCCTCGTCGTCCGGGTAGGGGCTGACGGTGGTCGCGGACCAGACGGGCACGGTCGGCCGTTCCAGCGGGATCCGGTCGAACACCTCGGCGAAGCCGGGCAGGTACGGGGCCAGCATCGGTGTGTGGAACCCGGAGCGGAACGGCAGCACCCGGCGCGGGACCGCCGGGTCGGCGATCCGGTCCAGGCAGCGCTCCACGGCGTCCTCGTCCCCGCAGAGCACGCTCTGGTCGGGGGCGTTGTCGTGGGAGAGCACCACGCGGGGCTCGCCCTCGGCGAGCCGGGCGGCCGCCGCCGCGGGCAGGCCGACGGCGGCGAAGACCACGTCCGGCACGGGCGAGGTGCCCATGTCGCCGGCCATCGCCTCGAAGGCCCGCGCGGGGAACGTGCCCGCGGCGAACAGGGCGCTCCACTCCCCCGCGCTGTGGCCGGCCACGGCGTCGGGGGTGATGCCGACGCGGCGCAGCGCGGTGTCGAGGACCCGGTTCAGCCGCAGCGCGGCCTGGGTGCGCGCGCCGAGGGAGTCGTCGTCGGCAGCGGTCGTCGGTTCGGCGGGCAGGCCGAACCAGCCCCGGACGTCGTCGGGGGCCGGACCGGTGCGGGCGTCGAGGCCGGGGAAGAGGAACACGACGCCGCCCCCGAGCCCGGGGCCCGGGGTGAACCAGAGGTCGTTGCCGCCGCGCCAGGGCTCGCCCCGGGCGACGAGCAGGGCCGCCTGCTCCACGCGCTCGGGCGTGGGGTCGAACACGGCGACGCGGCAGGGGCCGGTGCCGGCGGGGCGGCCTGAGCGCAGCGCGTCGAGCAGCTCGGCGGGCGTGAGCGCGGCGGCGAGGAGCACGTCCGTCACGGTCGCCCCCGAAACGCCGGGAGGAGTACGTCAGTCAAGGTCGCCCCCGAACGCGGTGGGGTCGCCCACGGCGTGCAGCACCTGGAGGTCGCGGCCGAACGCCAGCTCGCGCAGGAAGGCCTCCACGCCCTCGTCCGGGTCGATCAGGCCGATGCCGCTCCGCACGTACGCGCGCTCCAGCTCGGGGGTGACCATGCCGCCCGCGTCCGCGGCCCACGGGCCCCAGTCCAGGGCGAGCACCCGGTCGGCGACCCGCCCCGACCACTGGCGGGCCAGGGTGTCCAGGGCGTCGTTGGCGGCGGCGTAGTCGCTCTGGCCCCGGTTGCCCAGGACGCCCGCGATGCTGCCGAACAGCACCAGATGACGCAACCCGGGCCGCAGGTGCTCGGCGAGCGTGCGGGCGCCGGTGACCTTGGTCCCGAAGACCTCGGCGAACGACTCCGGAGACTTGTCGGGCAGCGTCTGGTCGCGGACGACCCCCGCCGCGTGCACCACGGTGTCGAGGCGTCCGTGCCGGGCGTACACGTCGTCGAGGACGGCGCGCAGCCGCTCCGGGTCCGTCACGTCCGCACGGTGATGGCGCACCGACGCGGCCGTCCCGGCGAGGGCGTCCAGAGAGAGTCGGACCTCGCGGGAGGCTCCGTACGCGCGCACCTCGCGCTCGATGTCGGCCGGGGTGCGCCCGCCCTCGGCGATCAGACGGGTACGCAGGGCGGCCTCGTCCAGGGCGGCGTCGGCGGCGGGTTCGCTGCGGCCGATCAACTCGATGTGGCAGCCGGTGCGTTCGGCCAGGGCGGCCGCGAGGCGGGCGGTGATGCCACGGGCGCCGCCCGTCAGCAGGACGACGCTGTCGCGGTCCAGTCCGAGGTCCGCGGCCGTGACGCGCGCGGGCGGCACGGAGGACAGTTCGGCGGCGGTCGTGCGCCAGAGGGCGCGGCGGCCTTCGAGGTGACCGACGGACGGCTGCGGCGCGTCGAGTTCGTCCGCCAGCGCCCGCGCCGCCTCGGCGGGCGAGCGGCCACCGGGCAGGTCGACCGCGACCACCGCGAGGCCGGGGTACTCGCGGGAGAGCGCACGGGCGAAGCCGTGCAGGCCCGCGCCCGCGGGTCCTTCGTCGTGGCAGGTGGCGAGGAGCAGGGTGCGTACGCCCGCCAGGACCGCCGCGCGCACGGCGGCGAAGCGGGCGGGCAGGACGGGGTCGCCGCCGTCGAGCGCGTCGAGACTCAGGAAGGTGTCGCAGTCGGCCGGGTCGTCCACGACCTCGGCGCCGCGCTCCTTCAGCAACAGGGCCAGTTCGGCGGCGACCTCGCCGCCTCCGCTGATCGCGGCGCGCTCGACCCGCCACTCCCCCGGGACGTGCGGCGTCGGCACGAGCTCGACCACGTGGCGAAGGGTGCGGGCGTCGGCGCGGGTGCCGGTGCCGCCGTCGGTGCGGGCGGCCAGCCAGTCGGTCATCTCCCGGATGGTGCGCAGGTCGGAGAGGGCGCCCACGGACTCGGCGTGCGGGGTGCCGCCGAGAAGGGTGGCGGCTATCTCCGTGCGCTTGAGCGAGTCGATGCCGAGCGCGGCCTCCAGGTCCAGGTCCTGGTCGAGCATGTCGGCCGGGTACCCGGTGCGCCGCGCGATCAGTTCCAGGACGGTCGGCGCGGAGGCCGACTCGGTGGGGGGCTTCACCACCGCGGGAGCAGGAGCGGGTGCGTGTGCGGGAGCGGGTGCGGGAGTGCTCGTGGTGGCTTCGCCGCCGAGGTAGCGGAGCATGACCTCCTGCTGGGCGGCGACGATGCGCTGGGTGCCCCGCAGGAACTCGATGACGGTCTCGTCCCGTTCGCCGCCCGTGGTGGTGAGCGCGACAGGCGGTTCGACGGGCCGCAGGCCGCCGGGGACGGGCTCGCCGTCCGCCGTACGGACCAGGTGGCCGTCCACCGTCCACCGCACCGGAGCCGATGGTTCCGGCGCCTCTGCACGGTCCCCTGTCAGCGCCTCCGGCCGCACCGGTACCCCGCGCACGGCGAGGGCGGCGAGGGTGCCGAGCAGGTGGGGCAGGCCGGGGCGGCCGGGCGCCTCCACGGACAGGGCCGTGTGCGGGCGGTCGCCGAGGACGGCGCCGACCAGGCGGGTCAGGACCGTGCCCGGCCCGGCCTCCACGAAGACGCGGGCCCCGGCGGCGTACATCCGCTCGATCTGTTCGGCGAACCGGACGGGCCTCGCGAGGGCGCCGGCCAGCAGCGCCCGTGCGGCGTCCGGTTCGGCCGGGTACGGCTCGGCGGTGGCCCCGGACCACACGGGCACCTCGGGCGCGCGGAACTCCTGGGCCGCCAGCGCCTCGGCGAACGCCTCGACGGCGGGCTCCATCCGGGGGCTGTGGAACGCGGCGGCGACCGGCAGCCGCTTGGCCGTGAGCCCGGCGGTACGGAGCGCGGTGACGGCGGCGTCGATCCCGGCGGCTGACCCGGCGAGCACCACCTGGTCCGGAGCGTTGTGGTTGGCGAGGACCACGTCCTCGGCCAGGCCGTGCTCGGTGATCAGGGCGGCGACCGCGTCGGCGGGGGCGGCGACGGCGGCCATCGCGCCCGCGTCCGTACCGGCGGCGGCGTGCATGGCCTGGGCGCGGGCGCCGCTCAGCGGCAGCACGGCGTCCTCGGGAAGCACGCCCGCGGCGGCGAGGGCGACGAGCTCGCCGTAGCTGTGACCGCCGAGCAGGTCGGCCTCGACGCCGCAGGCGCGCAGCAGGTCGAGCGCGGCCAGGCCGCCGATGCCGAGGGCGGGTTGCGCGAGTCGGGTGTCGACCAGGCGCGGGGCGTCACCGTCGAAGGCGCCGGAGGGGAACACCGCGTCGGCCAGGGCCGGATCGGCGCTCAGGAACCGGTGCAGGCGGGGAGAGGCCAGGAACAGGTCGGCGAGCATCCCCGGCCGCTGGCTGCCCTGCCCGGGGACGAGCAGCGCGACGGGTCGGCGGGTGCCGTCGCCGACGTGGACGCCGTGCTCGGGCGCGTCCTGGAGGCGCAGCGCCAGGTCGATCTGTTCGCGCAGGCCGGCCGCGTCCTCGGCGACGATCGCGACCCGTGTCGGGCCGGTCCCGGTGACGGCGGCCAGGTCGCGGAGCGCGGCGCCGTCGACGTGCCGGTCGGCGAGTGCGCCCAAGGAGGCGCGTACCTCGTCCTCGGTGCCCCGGAACCGCAGCAGCCGGGGCTGCGAGGCGGCGGGCGCGGGGGCCTTCGTGCGCGGCTCGGCGGCGGCGACGACCGCGTGGTAGTTGACGCCGCCGAACCCGAACGCGCTGACCCCCGCGACCCGTTCGGTGTCCGTCCACGGGCGGGCGGCGGTGTCGAAGGCGAAGGGACTGGTCGCGGCGGACCAGGCGGCGTTGGGGGCCTTCACGTGCCGCGTCGGCGGCCGTACGCCGGTGTGCACGGCGAGCACCGCCTTGATCAGTCCGGCCATGCCCGCCGCGCACTTGGCGTGGCCGATGAGCGACTTCACCGAACCCAGAGAGCACGCGCCGGGTTCGGCGCCGGCCTCGCCGAACACGCCTGTGAGCGTCTCCAGTTCGGTCCGGTCGCCCAGGACGGTGCCGGTGCCGTGCGCCTCCACGAGGCCGACCTCGCGCGGCGAGATCCCGGCGGTGGCGTAGGCGCGCTCCAGCGCGCGCCGCTGGCCCTCGGGGCGGGGCGCGGTCAGGCCGAGCCCGCGCCCGTCGCTGGCCGCGCCGACGCCCTTGACCACGGCGTAGACGCGGTCGCCGTCCCGCTCCGCGTCCTCGAGACGCTTCAGGACGAGGCAGGCCACGCCCTCGGCGAGCACGATGCCGTCGGCGGACGCGTCGAAGGGACGGCAGCGTCCCGTCGGCGAGAGCGCCTTCACCGAGCCGAACATCAGGTAGTCGTGCAGGCCGTTGTGCGTGTCGACGGCCCCGCACAGGACCATGTCGCTGGTGCCCGCGAGGAGTTCCTTGCAGGCCTGGTCGAGCGCGGCGAGCGAGGACGCGCACGCGGCGTCGACGGTGTAGTTCGGTCCGCCGAGGTCCAGGCGGTTGGCGACCCGTCCCGCGATCACGTTGGCCAGCGTGCCGGGGAACGAGTCTTCGGTGAGGTGCGGCAGCCGCGCGTCGAGTTCGGCGGGCAGTTCGTCGAGGTGCAGCGGCAGCAGCGACCGCATCGCGTACGCGGAGGCGAGGTCGGCGCCCGCCTCCGCGGCGAAGACGACGGACGTCGCCTCCCGGTCGAAGGGCCGGTCGGCGTAGCCCGCGTCCGCGAGGGCCCGGGTGGCGGTCTCCAGGGCGAGGAGCTGGGCGGGCTCGATGGCGCCGAGCGAGGCCGGCGGCACGCCGTGGCTCAGCGCGTCGAAGGGCAGGGGCGGCAGGAACCCGCCCCACTTCGACGGCGACCGCTCCCCCGACGGGGCCTCGGCGCCCGCCCAGTGGCGATCGGTCGGCCAGCGCTCCGCGTCGACCTCGGTGACCGAGTCGACGCCGGCGACGACGTTCGCCCAGTACTGGGCGAGGTCGGGCGCGCCGGGGAAGGCGCAGGCCATGCCGACGACCGCGACGTCGAAGGATCGGGCGCTCATCGGGTCAGTTCCTCCCGGCGACGGAGAACAACGGGAAGTACCCGTCAAGGTCGTCGCGGCTGTAGGCCTCGGCCAGTTCGGGTATCCGGTCGAACGGCGTGACCGGTCCGTCGGCGATGTCGGGCAGCCAGCCCGTCTCCTGCATCACGTCCCGGATGCGGGCGCCGTCCTGGAACCGCCACGCGTGCGTGTGGACGTGGATGTGCCGGGTGATGCACTCGGTGGCGCGCAGGTTCCACAGCCGCATGCCGGTCTTCCAGCCCACGGTGGACACCACGCCCTCGCGGGCCAGGCTCTTCAGCGTGGCGCGGTGGAGGCCGCCGCCGAGGTTGTCCAGGAAGACCGAGACGCCGAGGCCGCCGGAGAGTTCGCCGACGATCTCCAGGAACCGTGCCTCGGAGGCGCGGTAGCGGTCCATCGCGCCGGGCTCGCCGGACTCCTTGGCCCAGGTGTAGTCCAGGTCCGGGAACTCCCGGCGGTCGACCGGGATCGCCCCCGAGGCGGCGATCTCCTTGAGCCTGCTGTCCCGGCCGGACACCATCGCCGTACGGAATCCCTCGCGGCGGGCCAGTTCCAGTTCGGCGTAGACCACGCCGCCGCCCCAGCCGAGGACGAGCGGCTGCTCGTCCCAGGCGTCGTCGACCTGGCTCCGCCAGCAGCGGCTGGTGACCCGCCAGTTGTCCCAGGCGGTGAAGTAGCGCGCGAACGGAGCCCAGCGCTCCACGGGGTACCGGCCGTCCTCGGGCAGCGGTACGAGCCGGTCGGCGGGCACGACCATGCGCTCGGCGAGCAGGCCGGGCGAACCGGGCGCGTCGTAGGCGGAGATGGTCTCCGCGTAGCCGTTGCGGTCGATCCGGCCGAACGGGATCCACAGGCAGTCCTGGCCCTCGCGCAGGCCGCGCACGGCGGATCCGGCGGAGAGCACGCGCACCACGCCGCAGGTGCCGACGGTGATCCGCTCCTCGCCACGCTGGCGGACGATGTCGACGGGGGTGCGGGCGAGGGCGTGCTCCATGTTCGCCTCCCAGCAGCCCACGAGGGGCTCGACGAGCACCTCGTGCTCGCCCGGCGACGCGATCGGAACGCGGGCGAGGGTCAACTCACCGCGCACCGGCCCCTTCGAACGGTCCTCCGGGCCGGCGGGCAGAACCCATGCCTTGACTGTCTCCATCAACTCCCCCAGATGTGGGTGTATTTTGCCGTCGTCACAAGCCGTCCCGCGTCTGAGGTCGACGCTATCAGGACAGCCGTCTTGTTGATCATCAACGGTTCCACCTCGCCACGAGGCCCTCCAACAGCTCCGCGATCCGGGCCCGTTCGGGGCCGTCGGCGGGCAGTCGGGTGATGGCCTCGTCGAGTTGACCGAGCTCTTCCAGGACGAGGACGGCCGTCGCGGCGTCCTCGTCGGCGAACTCCGCCGGCGCCTCGCCGTCGGCCGGTGCGAGTTCGGCGAGCAGGTGCCGGGCCAGCTCGGCCGGGGTCGGGTGGTCGAACACCAGCGTCGGCGGCAGCCGCAGTCCGGTGACGGCGGCGATCCGGTTGCGCAGCTTCAGCGCGGCCAGCGAGTCGAACCCCTGCTCGAGGAAGCGGTGGTGGACCTGGACGTCGTCGCCGCTCGGGTGGCTGAGCACCAGCGCGGCCTCGGCGCGGACCAGATCCAGCAGGAGCGCCTCCTGCTCCCCGCGCGGGCGGCCGGCGAGATCGCGTCCCAGGGTGGGCGCGGCCGCGGCCGCCGCCTGCGCGGCGGCCCGGCGTGCGGGTACGCCCGAGAGCGCGCGCAGCATCGGGGGCAGTTCGTCGGCGGCGGCCCGCAGCGACCGCAGGTCCAGCGCGCTCGCCGCGACGAAGGGCTCGTCGCCCCGGCACGCCGCGTCGAAGAGCGCGAGGCCGCGCTCCTCGGTCAGCGGCACCATGCCGTTGATGACGGCCGTCTCGTCCGGGGCGACCTCGTGGCCGCTCTTGGTGGCGCGCTCGGCCCACCAGCCCCAGGCCACGGACGTCGCCGTCAGGCCGTGGGCCCTGCGGTGCCGGGCCAGGGCGTCGAGGAAGGCGTTGCCCGCCGCGTAGTTGCCCTGGCCGAGGCCGCCGAGCGTGCCCGCCATCGAGGAGAACAGGACGAACGCGGCCAGGTCGAGGTGGCGGGTCAGCTCGTGCAGATGCCAGGCCGCGTCGGCCTTCGGGCGCAGCGCCGTGTCCACCCGCTCCGGGGTGAGCGCGGCGACGACGCCGTCGTCGAGGACGGAGGCGCTGTGCACGACGGCGGTCAGCGGGTGCTCGTCCGGGATCGCCGCGAGGAGCTCCGCGAGGGCCTTGCGGTCGGCGACGTCGCACGCCGCGTGGGTGACCTGGGCTCCGAGCGCGCCGAGCTCCTCGCTCAGCTCGCCCGCGCCGGGTGCGTCCTGACCGCGCCGGGAGGCCAGCACGAGGTGCCGGACGCCGTGTTCGGCCACCAGGTGGCGGGCGACCAGCGCGCCGAGGTCGCCGGACGCGCCGGTGACCAGGACGGTGCCGGCCGGGTCCCACGGCGCGGGTCCTTCCGGTTCGGCGAGGCGGGCGAGGCGCGGCACCAGGGCCGCGCCGCCGCGCAGCGCCAACTGGGGCTCCCCGGCGGCCGACGCGGCGGGCAGCGCCCGCCACGACTCGGGCTCGCCGTCGGTGTCGACCAGGACGAACCGGTCGGGGTGCTCCGAGTGGGCCGAGCGCACCAGGCCCCAGGCGGCGGCGCCCGCGAGATCGGACGCCCGGTCGGCCGCCGCGCCGCGGGTGAGCACGACGAGCGGGACGGCGGCGAACCGGTCGTCGGCCAGCCACGCCTGGACGGCCGCCAGCGTGGCGTGCGCGACGGAACGCGCCTCGGCGGGCACGTCGCCCTCACCGCCCACGGCGGTGACCAGGACGGCGTCGGGGATCTCGCGCAGGGCCGCCGGGTCGGCCGCGCCGTCCACGGTGTGCCCGAGGCCGCGCAACTCCTGGGCGGCGCCCAGCGGATCGGCACCGAGGACGGCCCACCGGCCGGGCTTCGCCCCGGCGTCGGTCGCGGCCAGCGGCACCCAGTCCATGCGGAACAGCGCGTCGCGGCCGATCCGCCCGGAGGCGGTGCGGTCCGCCACGGCGCCGAGCCGGACCGCGTCGACCGTGAGCACCGGGTCGCCCGCGGGGTCGGCGAGAGTGAGGGCCACGGTGTCCTGGCCGGTGCGCTCGGCGCGTACCCGCACAGCCCGCGCGCCGGTCGCGTGGAGACGTACGCCCGACCAGGCGACGGGCACCCGGTCGGTGTCGAGGACCGCGTGCAGGGCGGCGTCGAGCAGCACGGGGTGCAGGGCGAAGCCGTCGGCCCGTTCGGCGGCGTCGGCGTCGAGCGTCACGTCGGCGAACGCGTCGTCGCCGAGCCGCCACGCGGCCCGTACGGCACGCCATGCCGGGGCGGGGCCGACGCCGGCCGCGTCGAGTTCGGCGTAGAGATCGTCGACGGGCTCCGCGCCCGCCGGCGGCCAGGAGGTCGGCGCGGCGCCGGGCGCGGCGTGGGCTTCGAGCGTTCCTTCGGCGTGGCGCACCCAGTCACCGTCGGTCCGCGCGTGCACGCCGACCGCTCGGGTGCCGTCTCCGTCGGGTTCGCCGACCCTCACCTGCACGGTGACGCCGCCGTCCGCGAGCGCGAGCGGCGCGTACGCGGTCAGTTCGCCGATGCCCGCGCTGCCGACCCGGTCGGCGGCGGCGAGGACGAGATCGACGAGGACCGCCCCCGGCACCTCGCCGGGCAGCCACGGCTGTGCCGCGGCGGAGAGCCTGCCGGTGAGGACGAGCCCGCCGCCCGCGAGGTCGACCTCGGCGCCGAGCAGCGGGTGCCCGGCCGAGGCCAGTCCGGCCGCCGTCATGTCGCCGGTGCCCACCGAGGGCTCCAGCCAGTGCCGGGCACGCTGGAACGCGTACGTCGGCAGCTCGACCGTGGCCGCGCCGGTGCCCTCGAAGACGGGCCGCCAGTCGACGGTGGCGCCCGCCGTGTGGGCCTCGGCGGCGGCGCGCAGGAACTGCTCGCGGCCGCCCTGGTCCCGGCGCAGGGTGCCGAGCGCGGCGGCTCCGACGCCCGCGTCCTCCAGCGTCTGCTGGAGGGCCACGGTGAACATCGGGTGCCCGCTGACCTCCAGGAACGGTCCGTGGCCCTGCTCGGCCATGGCGCGCACGGCCTGCTCGAACTCCACGGTCCTGCGCGCGTTCTCGTACCAGTAGTGCGCGTCGAGACCCGCGGTGTCGAGCAGGCCACCGGTCACCGTGGAGTAGAACGGGATCGCCGACGAGCGGGGGGAGGTCGGCGCCAGCGTCTCGACGAGGTGGTCGCGCAGCACGTCCACGTGCGCGGTGTGGCCCGCGCCGACGATCTGCCGGACGCGGCGCACGCGGACGCCCTCGCCCTCGAGTCCGGTGAGCAGTTCCTCCAGCGCGTCGAGGTCGCCCGCGACGGTGACGGAGCGCGGGTCGTTGACCGCCGCGATGTCGAGGCGCGTCCCCCACGGCTCGAGGCGCCGGAGCGCCTCCGCCTTGGGCAGCGCGACGGCCGCCATGCCGCCGGTGCCCGCCAGGGTCAGCCACGCCTTGCCGCGGGTGGCGACGATCCGGGCCGCGTCCCGCAGGGACAGGGCGCCCGCCACGTACGCGGCGGCGATCTCGCCCTGGCTGTGGCCGACCACCGCCGACGGGTGCACGCCGTGCGCGCGCCACAGCGCGGCGAGCGACACCATCATCGTGAACAGCGCGGGCTGAACGACGTCCACGCGGTGCAGCGGCGGCGCGCCCTCGACGTCGTGGAGCACGTCGAGGAGGTCCCATTCCACGAACTCGGCGAACGCGTCGGCGCAGGCGTGCACGCTCTCCCGGAAGACCGGGAACTCCTCCAGGAGCCCCTTGGCCATGCCGGGCCACTGGGCGCCGTGGCCGGGGAAGACGAACGCGACCCGGTCGGCGCCCGCGGCGACGCCCTGCGCCGCCGCCGGGTGGGCGGTGGCACCGGCGACGGCGTCGAGGCCGCTCAGCAGCTCGTCCGTGTCGGTGCCGAGCACGACGGCCCGGTGGTCGAAGGCGGCGCGGCCGGCCGCGAGCGACCAGCCGACGTCCGCGGGGCGGACGTCGGGAACGGCAGCGACATGGTCACGCAGCCGCGCCGCCTGGGCGCGGAGGGCGGCTTCGGTACGACCGTGCAGCGGCCACACCACGACCGGCTCGGGCGCGTCGGCAAGGGGCTCCGGCGCCTCCGCGACAGCCGGAGCGTCCGCCTCCGGCGCCTGCGCCACGGGCGCGTCCTCCTCAGGCGCCTGTTCGATGATCACATGGGCGTTCGTTCCGGACAGGCCGAACGACGAGATGCCCGCGCGGCGCGGGCGGTCCACGGCGGGCCACTCCATCGGCTCGGTGAGCAGCGAGACGGCCCCGGTCGTCCAGTCGACCTGCTCGGTGGGCGCGTCGACGTGCAGGGTCCTCGGCAGCAGTCCGTGGCGGATGGCCTGCACCATCTTGATGACGCCCGCGGCGCCCGAAGCCGCCTGCGTGTGGCCGACGTTGGACTTCACCGAGCCGAGCCGGAGCGGCTCGGTGCGGTCGCGGCCGTACGTGGCCAGCAGCGCCTGGGCCTCGATCGGGTCGCCGAGCCGGGTGCCGGTGCCGTGCGCCTCCACGGCGTCCACGTCGGAGGGACGCAGACCGGCGTCGCCCAACGCGGCGGTAATCACGCGCTGTTGGGCCGGTCCGCTGGGCGCGGTGAGTCCGTTGGAGGCGCCGTCCTGGTTGATGGCGGAGCCGCGGACGAGGGCGAGGACGCGGTGGCCCTGGGCGCGGGCCCGGGACAGCCGCTCGACCAGCACGAGGCCGACGCCCTCGGCCAGGCCGGTGCCGTCCGCCGCGTCGGCGAAGGCCTTGCAGCGGCCGTCGCCGGACAGTCCGCGCTGGGCGGAGAAGCCGATCAGCGCGGCCGGGCTGGACATCACGGCGACGCCGCCGGCGAGGGCGAGGTCGCTCTCGCCCCGGCGCACGGACTGGCAGGCCAGGTGGAGCGCGACCAACGACGACGAGCAGGCGGTGTCGACCGTGACGGCCGGCCCCTCCAGGCCGAGGGTGTAGGAGATCCGGCCGGACACCACGCTCGGCACGTTGCCGGTGAGCAACTGCCCGTCGGAGCCGCCGGCACCCGGACCGCGACTGGACGCGTAGTCACCGACGTTGGCGCCGGCGAACACGCCCGTACGGCTGCCGCGCAGGCCGGCCGGGTCGATGCCGGCGTGCTCGAACGCCTCCCACGCCGCTTCGAGGAGGAGGCGCTGCTGCGGGTCGGTGGCGCGGGCCTCCAGCGGGGAGATCCCGAAGAACGCGGCGTCGAACTCCGCGAGGCCGGGCAGGAAGCCGCCGTTGCGCACATAGCTGCGGCCCCGGGCGTCCGGGTCGGAGTCGTAGAGCGCGTCGAGGTCCCAGCCCCGGTCGGTGGGCAGGTCGCCCACCGCGTCCCCTTCCGCCACCACGAGCCGCCACAGGTCGTCCGGCGACTCGACGCCGCCCGGGTACCGGCAGCTGAGGCCGACGATGGCGATCGGGTCGTCGTCGTCCTCGGCCCGTGCGGTGACGACGGGCGCGGACGTCGCGACGGCTCCGAAGGCCTCGGCGAGCAGGTGCTCGGCGAGCGCGGCGGGCGACGGGTGGTCGAAGACCAGGGTCGCGGGGAGCGTCAGACCGGTGGCCGCGCCGATCCTGTTGCGCAGTTCGACGGCGGTGATGGAGTCGAAGCCGACGTCGCGGAACGCCCGGTCGGCGGGGAGCGCCGACGGCGAGGCGTGGCCGAGGACGGCGGCCGCGTGGTCACGGACCAGTTCGGTCACGGCCCGTGTGCGCTCCCCTTCGGGCAGCGCGGCGAGCCGTTCGCGCAGGGCCGAGGCCGTACCGGTGTCGACGACAGTGTCGCGCAGCAGGGCCGCGGCCTCCGGTACGCCCTCCAGGAGGGGCCTGCGCCGTGCCGAGCAGAACACCGGCACGAACCGGGTCCAGTCCACGTCGGCGAGGGCGACGGTGGTCTCGTCGTGGTCGAGCACCTGCCCCAGGCCCGCGACGGCCAGGTCGGGGTCGAGGAAGGGCAGGCCCTGCCTGCGGACGCGCTCCGGGTCGACACCCTCGCGGATGCCGTCCCAGTCGTTGACGGCGGCCCAGATTCCCCAGGCGACCGACGTCGCGGTCAGGCCCCGGGCCCTGCGGTCCTCGGCGAGCGCGTCGAGGTAGGCGTTCGCGGCGGCGTAGGGGGCGTGCTCGCCGCTGCCCCACAGGCCGGCGATGGACGAGAAGAGGACGAAGGCGTCGAGGTCGGCGTCGGCTCCGAAGAGCTCGTCGAGGTGGCGGGCGCCGAGCACCTTGGCGGCCACCTCGTCGGCGAACTCGCCCACCGGGGTGTCGGCCAGCGGGCGCAGCTCCAGCGCGGTGGCGGCGTGCAGGACGCTGCGTACCGGCGTACCGGCCCGGTCCAGTCCGGCGACCAGCGCGGCGAGTTGGCCGCGGTCGGCGACGTCGCAGGCCGGGAACTCCAGGGCCGTGCCGGACCCGGCGAGTTCGGCGGTCAGTTCCGCCGCGACCGGGGCGGCCGCGCCGCGCCGGCTGGGCAGCACGACGCGCTCGGCGCCGTGGGCGGCAAGCCAGCGCACCAGGTGCGGGCCGAGCGCGCCGGTGCCGCCGGTGAGCAGCACGGTGCCGGTGGGCCGCCACCGGCGGGGGGCGGGGGTGGCGCCGAGCGGTGCGCGGACGAGGCGGCGCACGGAGAGGCCGGTGTCGCGCAGCGCCACCTGGTCCTCGGCGCCCGCGTCGCCCGCGAGGACGGCGGCGAGCCGGCCGGCCGCGCGGTCGTCCAGTGCGGCGGGCAGGTCGACGAGGCCGCCCCAGCGGTCGGGGTGCTCCAGGGCGACGACGCGGCCGAGGCCCCACGTCTGGGCCTGCGCGGGTGCGGTGACGCGCTCGGCCGGAGCGACGGCGACCGCGCCCCTGGTGGCGCACCACAGCGGGGCGTCGACGCCCGCGTCGCCGAGGGCCTGCACGAGCGCGACCGTCAGGGCCAGGCCCACCGGCAGCGCGGGGTGTTCGGGGTGCGGCTCGTCGTGGAGGGCCAGCAGGGACAGCACGCCGGCGGGGCGGACGTCGGCCGGGCAGGCGTCCGCGAGGCGGGCGGCGAGCGCGTCGCGTCCGGTGTCGCCGTCGGCGAGCGTGAGGGTCGTGACATCGGCACCCCGGGCGGTGAGCACGCGGGCGCAGTCGGCGGGCAGCGGGCCCGTGTGCCCCTCGGGTACGACGAGCAGCCACGGTCCGGTCAGGCGCGCGTCGTCGGGGACGGTGCCGCGCTCCCACTCCACCGCGTACCGCCAGGTGTCGACGGTCGACCGTTCGTGCCGGTCCCGGTGCCACTGGGACAGTGCGGGCACGACCGCGCTGAGCGGTTCGTCCGTGTCGACGCCGAGCGCGCGGGACAGCGCCTCGACGTCGGCGCGGTCCACGACGTCCCAGAACCCGGCCTCCCACGGGTCGGCGCCCGCCGCCGCGGCCACGGCGGCGCGGCGCTGCGGCGTGAGCCAGAACCGCTCGCGCTGGAAGGCGTACGTGGGCAGGTCGACGCGGCGCGGGGCGTACGGGGCCAGTTCGGCCGCCCAGTCGACGGGCGTGCCGAGCACGGCGGCCTCGGCGAGGGCCGTACGGAACCGGCCCAGGTCGCCCTTGTCGCGGCGGAGGGTGGCCACCGAGGCGACGGGGACGTCGAGGGCGTCGGCCGTCTGCTGCACGCCGACGGTGAGCACCGGGTGCGGCCCGGCCTCGATGAAGACGCGGTAGCCGTCCTGGATCGCCCGGCGGGTGGCCTCCTCGAAGCGGACCTGCTCGCGCAGGTTGCGGTACCAGTAGTCGGCGTCGAGCCCGGTGGTGTCGAGGGGTTCGCCGGTGAGGGTGGAGAGGAAGGCGACCTCGGTGCGGCGCGGGGTGATGCCGGCCAGGTCGGCGGCGAGACGCTCGCGGATCTCCTCGACCTGCGGCGAGTGCGAGGCGTAGTCGACGGGCACGCGGCGCACCCGGACGCCCTCGGCCTCCCACGCGGCCTGGGCCGCGTCCAGGGCGGCCACCGCGCCGGAGACGACCACCGCGGAGGGACCGTTGACGGCGGCCACGCCCAGACCGGGCCACTGGGCGAGCCGGGCCCGCACCTCGGCCTCCGGCAGCGGTACGGACAGCATGCCGCCCCGGCCCGCGAGCGCCAGCAGGGCCTTCGCCCGCAGCGCGACGACCTTGGCGCCGTCCTCCAGGGACAGCGCGCCCGCGACGCAGGCGGCGGCGATCTCGCCCTGCGAGTGGCCCAGGACGGCGTCGGGCCGTACGCCCGCCGTACGCCACAGTTCGGCCAGGCTCACCATGACGGCCCAGAGCACGGGCTGGACGACGTCGACGCGTTCCAGCGCCTCCGGCGAGCGGACCGCCTCGTCGAGCGACCAGTCCGTGTACGGGGCGAGCGCGCGGCCGCACTCGGCCCAGCGGGCCGCGAAGGCGGGCGAGGAGTCGAGCAACGGCACGGCCATACCGGCCCATTGGGCGCCCTGGCCGGGGAAGACAAAAGCGGTCCGCCGGACGCCGACCCCCGCGGTGCCGGTGACGACAGCCGGGTCGGGCCGCCGCTCGGCGAGCGCGGTGAGCCCTTCGAGCAGCCCGTCGCGGTCGTCGGCGACCACGACCGCGCGGCTGGGCAGGGCGGTACGGCCGGTGGCGGCGCTGTACGCGACGTCCACCGGGGCCAGGTCGGGACGGTCCACGAGGTGCGCGGCAAGGCGTCGGGCCTGCGCGCGCAGCGCGGGCTCCGTCGCGCCCGACAACACGACCGGGATCGCGACGGGTTCGGTCCGGTCCTCGGCGGGCACGGTGGGCGCGGTGGCCTCCGCACGTGCGGCGGGGACGGTGGCCGAGGCGGGTGCGGACGGCGCGGGGGCCGGAACCACGGCGGTGGGTGCGGCCGGTGCCTGTTCCAGGACGATGTGGGCGTTGGTGCCGCTGATGCCGAACGACGACACCGCCGCCCGGCGCGGCCTGCCGACCTCGGGCCACGGCCGGGCCTCGCGCAGCGGCTCGACGGCGCCGGAGGCCCAGTCGACCTGCGGGGACAGCTCCGTGAGGTGCACGGTGCCGGGCAGTACGCCGTGGCGGAGGGCCATGACGGCCTTGATGATCCCGGCGACGCCGGCGGCGGCCTGGGTGTGGCCGATGTTGGACTTCACCGAACCGAGCCACAGCGGCTCGTCCCGGTCCTGGCCGTAGGTCGCCAGCAGCGCCTGCGCCTCGATCGGGTCGCCGAGGGCGGTACCGGTGCCGTGGCCCTCCACGAAGTCGACGTCGGCCGGGTCGAGCCGGGCGTCGGCGAGGGCCTGGCGGATGACCCGCTGCTGTGCGGGCCCGTTGGGAGTGGTGAGGCCGCTGCTGGCGCCGTCCTGGTTCACCGCCGAGCCCCGCAGAACCGCGAGGACCGGGTGGCCGAGCCGCTCGGCGTCGGCGAGCCGTTCGACGAGCAGCATGCCCGCGCCCTCGGACCAGCCGACGCCGTCGGCCTGGGCGGAGTAGGGCTTGCAACGGCCGTCGGCGGCGAGGCCGCGCTGCCGGGAGAAGTCGACGAAGACGGCCGGGGTGGACAGCACGGTCGCGCCGCCCGCGAGGGCCATCGTGCACTCGCCCGCGCGCAGCGCCCGTACGGCGGAGTGCAGTGCCACCAGGGACGACGAGCACGCCGTGTCGAGCGTGACGGCCGGGCCCTCCAGGCCCAGGACGTAGGCGACGCGACCGGAGGCGATGCTGCCGGCGGTCCCGAGGCCGAGGTAGCCCTCGACCCCCTCGGGCAGCGGGTCCGCGCCCGTGCCGTAGTCGTGGTACATGACGCCCGCGTACACGCCGGTACGGCTGCCGCGCAGCGACGCCGGGTCGATGCCGGCCCGCTCGATCGCCTCCCACGCGGTCTCCAGGAGAAGGCGCTGCTGCGGGTCCATCGCGAGGGCCTCGCGCGGCGAGATGCCGAAGAAGGACGGGTCGAACTCGCCCGCGTCGTGCACGAAGCCGCCCTCGCGGGCGTGCGAGGTGCCGGGCCGGTCGGGGTCGTCGGCGAAGAGCGCGCCGAGGTCCCAGCCGCGGTCGGTGGGGAAGCCCGCCACCGCGTCGCGGCCCTCGGCCACAAGCCGCCACAGGTCGTCGGGGGAGGCCGTGCCGCCGGGGTAGCGGCACGCCATGCCGACGATCGCGATGGGCTCGTGGCCCCGGTCCTCGGCCTCGCGCAGGCGCTGCTTCGTGCGGCGGAGGTCGGTGGTGAGCCGCTTCAGCGTTTCCAGGACCTTCTGGTCGCCGCTCTGTTCGTTGGACAACGCTTCTGCTCCTCGTACCCTGCGGTCTGTGCGGTTCGTACGGTCTGTGCCGTGTGGACGGTCGGGGCCGTGTGTGCGGTCCGTGCCGTGTGTGCGGTCGTGCTCGGTCATCTAGAGGTCCCTCAGCTCCTGGTCGGCGAGGTCGAGCAGCTCGTCGAGGCTGACCTCGTCCAACGCGTCGTCGCCGTGCGCGTCGTCGACCGTGTCGCCGCCGTCGTCCTCCAGCGTCCGCAGCAGCGCGCGCAGCCGGGACCGCACCGCGTCACGGAGCTCCAGGTCGGCGGCCAACTCGGCGGACGCGCCCTCCAGTTCGGCGAGGGTGCTGGTGCGCAACGAGGTCACGGTGACCCGGCCGGGGGTGAGACCGGCCATCAGGTGCGCCGCGAGCGCGGTGGGCGTCGGGTGGTCGAAGATCGTCGTGGCGGGCAGCCGCAGTCCGGCGGCGGCGGAGAGGCGGTTGCGCAGCTCGACCGACATCAGTGAGTCGAAGCCGAGTTGCTGGAAGCCGCGGCCCGGGTCGACGCCCTCGGGCGCCGCATGGCCGAGCACGTCGGCGGTGTGCCGGAGTACGGCGTCGAGCGTGGCCCGCTCCCGTTCGGCGGCGGGCAGCGCGGCGAGCGTCCGCATGAGCGGCTCGGCGGTCTCGGTCACCGGCCGCGCGGGCGCGGGGACCAGGGACCGCAGCACCGGCGGCAGTTCCGCCGCTCGGGCCCGCATCCCCGGCAGGTCGAGGCGTGCGGCGAGCGTGACCGGAGCCCCGCCCCGCGCGACGTCGAACAGGGCCAGGCCCTGCGCGGCGTCGAGCGGCAGC
Organism: Streptomyces sp. NPDC001927; assembly: GCF_053594455.1. NCBI lineage: Bacteria > Bacillati > Actinomycetota > Actinomycetes > Kitasatosporales > Streptomycetaceae > Streptomyces > Streptomyces sp. NPDC001927. Next base: position 931,316 of record NZ_JBSFEN010000001.1, read on the forward strand.
ATGCCCGCCCGGGCCGCCCTGCGCGTGTCGACCTGCCCTGCCATGCCCTCGGCCCACGGGCCCCACGCGATCGAGGTCGCGGGCAGGCCCTCGGCCCGCCTGAGCCCCGCGAGGGCGTCGAGGAAGGCGTTGGCGGCGGCGTAGTTGCCCTGGCCGGGCCCGCCGAGCAGGCCCGCGGCGGACGAGAACAGCACGAACGCGTCCAGGTCACGGGTCAGTTCGTGCAGGTGCCAGGCGGCGTCGGCCTTGGGCCGCAGCACCGTGTCGAGCCGGTCCGGGGTGAGCGACTCCACCACACCGTCGTCGAGCACGCCCGCGGCGTGCACCACGGCCGTCACGGGGTGCTCGGGCTCGACGCCCGAGAGCAGGGCGGCCAGGGCCGCCCGGTCGCCGACGTCGCACGCGGCGAACTCGGCGACGGCGCCCGACTCGGCCAGCTCCCGGGCCAGTTCCGGGTGCTGCCCGGACCGGCTGACCAGCAGCAGCCTGCGTACGCCGTGTTCGGCCACGAGGTGGCGGGCCACCAGCGCGCCCAGCGCACCGGTCGCGCCGGTCACGAGGACCGTGCCGCGCGCGCCCAGCGGCGCGGCCGGCTCCGTGGCGGCGGAGCGGACCAGGCGGGCCGCCCGCACGCCGCCGGCACGAACCACGAGCTGCGGCTCGCCCGTCGCGAGGGCGGCGGGCAGGGCCGCGAGCGACGCCGGGGCGTCGTCGGTGTCGACCAGGACGATCCGGCCCGGGTGTTCGGACTGCGCGGCGCGGACCAGGCCCCAGGCGGCGGCTCCCGCCAGGTCGGGCCGCTCGCCGTCGTCGGCCGCCACGGCGCCGCGGGTAAGGACGACCAGACGCGCGTCGGTGGCACGGTCGCCCGTCACCCACGACCGCACCAGCTCCAGCGTGTCGCGCAGGACGTCCCGTACGGCCGACGGCACGTCCCCGGAACTCTTGGCGGGCAGCGGCGCGATCACCACGGCCACGCCCTCGCCGACGGTGTCCGGGCCCTGGTGCTCCTCGACGTCGGCCACCGGGCGCAGCGCGTCGGACAGACCGTGCTCGTCCCCGCCGAGCAGCGCCCAGCGGCCCGGGGTGGCGCCGGTGGCGGCGACGGGCACCCAGTCGAGGTCGAACAGCGCGTCGGCCGCGGTGGGCCCGGCGCGCAGGTCGTCCGGGCCGAGCGGCCGCAGGCGCAGCGACTCGACGGTGACCACCGGGTTGCCGTCGTGGTCCCACGCGTGCAGGGACACCTCGTCCGCGCCGACCGGTGCGAGCCGTACCCGCACCGAGCGGGCGCCCGTGGCGTGCACGGTGACGTCGGTCCAGGAGAACGGCACGCCCTGGGCGCGCAGTTCACCGGCGCCGACCGCGTGCAGCGCCGCGTCCAGGAGCGCCGGATGCACTCCGAAGCCCGCCGGTTCGGCCAGGTCCGGCAGCTCGACCTCGGCGAACACCTCGGCCGTCGCGTCCGTACCGCGCCGCCAGAGCGCGCGCAGGCCGCGGAAGACCGGTCCGTAGCCGAACCCGGCCGTGGCCAGGTCGTCGTAGACGCTGTGGGTCGGCATCGGCTCGGCGCCTGCCGGCGGCCACTCCCGCGCGTCCGGGGCGGGCGCGGGGGCGGGCGCCGCGAGGACGCCGGTCGCGTACCTGGTCCACTCCCGCGCGCCGTCGGCGCGACCGGACACCGTGACCGGCCGCTCGCCGTCGGCGGGCGCGCCGACCTGGACCTGGACGAGCACCGAGCCGTCCGCCGGCAGCACCAGCGGTGCGGCCAGGGTCAGTTCGCGCACCCGGGGCGAGCCGACGTGTCCGCCCGCCGCGACGGCCAGCTCGACGAAGGCGGTCCCGGGCAGCAGGACGCTGCCGAGCACGGCGTGGTCGGCCAGCCAGGGGTGGGTCGCCGCGCCGAGGCGGGCGGTGAGCGTCACACCGTCGGGCGACTCGACGACGGCACCCAGCATCGGATGGTCCGCGACGGCGAGCCCGGCGGCGGAGAGGTCGCCGACGCGCGGCGCCGACTCCAGCCAGTAGCGCGTGCGCCGGAAGGCGGTCGTGGGCAGTTCGACGCGCCGGGCGCCGAGGCCCGCGAAGAACGCCGCCCAGTCCACGTCGGCGCCCCGGTGGTGCAGGGTGCCGAGCGCGGTGACCGCGGCGGGCACCTCCGGCCGTCCGGCGCGCAGCACGGGTACGGCGGCGGCGGTGTCGGGCAGCAGTTGGGCCGCCATCGCGGTGAGCACGGCGTCGGGGCCGAGCTCCACCACGGTGTCCACCCCCGCCGCGTCGAGGGCGCGCACGCCGTCCGCGAAGCGCACGGCGTCCCGCACGTGCCGCACCCAGTAGGCGGCGGTCGCGAACTCCTCGCCGACGACCTCGCCGGTGACCGTGGACACGACGGGAACGCGCGGCTGCCGGAACCCGACGGTCGCGAGGACCTCCGCGAACTCCGCGAGCATGGGTTCCATCAGCGGCGAGTGGAACGCGTGGCCGACCTTCAGCCGCCGTGTCCTGCGCCCCCGTTCGGCCCAGAGCGCGGCCGTGGCGAGGACGGCGTCCTCGGCGCCGGAGACGACGACCGAGGCCGGGCCGTTGACCGCGGCGACGACCGCCCCGGTCACCAGCTCGGCGGCGACCTCGGCCTCGGGTGCCTCGATCGCGGCCATCGCGCCGCCGGCGGGAAGCGCGGCCATCAGGCGGCCCCGCGCGGCGACGACGGTCACCGCGTCGCGCAGCGACCACACGCCCGCCAGGTGGGCGGCGGCCAGCTCGCCGACCGAGTGGCCGAGCAGGAAGTCCGGCGCCACGCCCCAGGAGCCGAGCAGCCGCGCGAGGGCGACCTCGAGCGCGAAGAGCGCGGGCTGGGCGTACGCGGTGTCGTCCAGCCCCTCGCCCGAGACGACGACCTGCCGCAGGGGCCGTTCGAGCTGGGCGTCGAACTCCGCGCACACCTCGGCGTAGGCCTCGGCGAACACCGGGTACGCCGCGGCCAGTTCCTCGCCCGAGCCCGCGCGCTGGGCGCCCTGGCCGGTCAGCAGGAACGCCGTACGGCCGGTGCCCTGCCCGGTGGCAGGACCGCCCCGCGCGGCCAGGCCCGCGAGCAGCTCGGCGCGGGTGCTCGCCACGACCGTGGCCCCGCGTCCGAGGCGTCCCCGGCCGGTGGCGGCGGAGTAGGCGATGTCGAGCGGGGTGAGCGCCGGATCGGCGGTCAGCGCGGCGGCGAGCCGGTCGGCCTGCAGGCGCAGCCCCTCGTCCGTGCGCGCCGACAGCGTCACGGGGACGACGGCGGCCGGCTCCACGGCCGATCCGTCGGTGGCCCCCTCCGTGGGGGTCCGGTTGGGCTCTTCGGCGGGCGGCGTCCGCGGCCCGTCCTGTTCGAGCACCACGTGGGCGTTGGTGCCGCTGAGGCCGAAGGACGACACCGCCGCCCGGCGGGGCCCCTCGCCCTCGGGCCAGGCCCGGGCCTCGGTCAACAGCTCCACCGCGCCCGCCGACCAGTCCACGTGTGTCGACGGCTCGTCGACGTGCAGGGTCTTGGGCAGCACGCCGTGCCGCATGGCCTGCACCATCTTGATCACGCCGGCCACGCCGGCGGCGGCCTGGGTGTGCCCGAGGTTGGACTTCACCGAGCCCAGCCACAGCGGCCGGTCCCGTTCCTGGCCGTACGTGGCGAGCAGGGCCTCGGCCTCGATCGGATCGCCCAGCGACGTGCCGGTGCCGTGGCCCTCGACGGCGTCCACGTCGGAAGGCCGCAGGCCGGCCTCGGCCAGCGCGCTGCGGATGACCCGCTGCTGCGAAGGACCGTTCGGCGCCGTCAGACCGTTGGACGCACCGTCCTGGTTGACCGCCGAGCCGCGTACGACGGCGAGCACGGGGTGGCCGTTGCGGCGCGCGTCGGAGAGCCGCTCGACGAGCAGCATGCCCGCGCCCTCGGCCCAGCCGGTGCCGTCGGCGCCGGTGGAGTAGGACTTGCAGCGGCCGTCGGCGGCGAGGCCGCGCTGCCGGGAGAAGTCGACGAACACGCCCGGGGTCGCCATCACGGTGACACCGCCCGCGAGCGCGAGGTCGCTCTCGCCCGAGCGCAGCGACTGGATGGCCCAGTGCAGCGCGACCAGCGAGGAGGAGCACGCCGTGTCGACCGTCACCGCGGGCCCTTCCAGGCCCAGGGTGTAGGCGACGCGGCCCGAGGCGACGCTGCCCGAGTTGCCGGTGCCGAGGTAGCCCTCGACGCCCGCCGGCAGCGTGCCCACCCCGGCCACGTAGTCGTGGTACATCACTCCCGCGTACACGCCGGTACGGCTGCCGCGCAGCGACGCCGGGTCGATGCCCGCCCGCTCCACGGCCTCCCAGGAGGTCTCCAGGAGCAGCCGCTGCTGCGGGTCCATCGCGAGCGCCTCGCGCGGCGAGATGCCGAAGAAGCCGGCGTCGAACTCGCCCGCGTCGTGCAGGAAGCCGCCCTCGCGGGTGTGGCTGCTGCCGGGCCGGTCGGGGTCGTCGGCGAAGAGCGTCGCGAGGTCCCAGCCGCGGTCGGCGGGGAATCCGGACACGGCGTCGACGCCCGCGGCGACCGTGGCCCACAGCTCGTCGGGCGACGCGATGCCACCGGGGTAGCGGCACGCCATGCCCACGATCGCGATCGGCTCGTCCGCGGGGGCGATCGGTGCCGGGGCCCGTTCGACCGGCGGCGTGGTGCCGAGGAGGCGTTCCAGGAGGTGCGCCGCCAGGGCGGCCGGGGTCGGGTAGTCGAACACGGCGGTGGTGCCGAGGCGCAGGCCGAGCGCGGCGCCGAGCCGGTTGCGCAGCTCCACGGCGGTCAGCGAGTCGAACCCGAGGTCGAGGAACGCGCGGTCGGCGGCGACCGCCGTCGCGGACGCGTGGCCGAGGACCGCTGCCACGTGCTCGCGTACGAGGTCGACGGCGGCGCGCTCCCGCTCGGCCCGGGAGAGGCCGGCGAACCGGTCGGCCCCCTCGCCGGTCCCGGCGCTCGCGGCCCGGCGGGCGGGCTGCCCGACGAGGCCGCGCAGGAGCGGCGGGAGCGCGTCGGCGGCCGCCCGCAGCGCGGGGAGGTCCCAGAGCGCGGCCACGGCCAGGGCGTCGCCGCCGTGGACCGCGGCGTCGAACAGGGCCGTGCCGTCCTCGGCGCCGAGCGGCCGCATGCCCGCGCGGCCGACGCGGCGCACATCGGCGTCCCCGAGGCCCGCGGTCATGCCGCCGCGCGCCTCCCACAGTCCGTACGCGAGGGCCACGCCGGGCAGCCCCTGGGCGCGGCGACGGGCGGCGAGGGTGTCGAGGAAGGCGTTGGCGGCGGCGTAGTTGCCCTGGCCGGGGGCGCCGAGGACGCCGGCGGCCGAGGAGAACAGCACGAACGCGGTCAGGTCGAGGCCCGCCGTCAGTTCGTGCAGATGCCAGGCGGCGTCGACCTTGGGCCGGAGGACCGTCCGTACCCGCTCGGGGGTCAGCGACTCCACGGTCGCGTCGTCGAGGACACCCGCCGCGTGCACCACTCCGGTGAGCGGCGGCTCGATGCCCGCGAGCAGGTCGGCGAGGGCGTCCCGGTCGGCGGCGTCGCAGGACACGACCCGGGCCGTGGTGCCGAGGGCGGCCAGGTCGGCCACGAGCTCGGCGGCGCCGGGGGCGTCCTGGCCGCGGCGGCCCGTCAGGACCAGGTGCCGTACGCCGTGCTCGACGGCGAGGTGGCGGGCGATGACGGCGCCGAGGGTGCCGGTGCCGCCCGTGACGAGCACGGTGCCGTCCTGGTCGAAGGAGGCCGTGGCGGCGGGCGCGGGCAGCGCACGGGCCAGTCGGGGCGCCAGTACGGCCGTACCGCGTACGGCGAGTTGGGCCTCGCCCGTGCGGATCGCGGCGGCCGCGCCGGAGCGGTCGCCGTCCGGGGCCAGGTCCACGAGCGTGAACCGGTCGGGGTGCTCGGACTGGGCCGAGCGCACCAGGCCCCATACGGCGCCGGCCACCGGGTCGGGCGCCTCGTCGGCACCCGCCGCGACGGCGCCGCGCGTGACGAACACCAGGCGCCCGGGGCGGTCCTCGGCGAGCCAGGCCCGGATCCGGGCCAGCGCGTCGACGACGGCCGCGTGCGTCTCGGCCACCGTGTCACCGTCGGGCGTCCCGCCGGGGACGACGAGCTCGGTGACGTCGGAGGCGGCGTCGTCGGAGGCGACGGTGCCGGTCGCCACGGGCGTCCACTCGATCCGGTGCGGTCGCGCGGTCCTACGGGTGGCGGGCGCGTCGGCCACGGGTCGCAGGCGGACGCCCTCGACCGTGACCACCGGCTGCCCGGTGGGGTCGGTGGCGGTCAGCGTGATGCCGCCGCCCTCGGCGGTGAGCCGCACGCGCAGGGCCCGCGCGCCGACGGCGTGCACCCGTGCGCCGGTCCAGGCGAACGGCAGCCGGCCGCGCCCCCAGTCCGCGACCAGGTCGCCGAATCCGAGCGCGTGCAGGGTGGCGTCGAGCAGCGCGGGGTGCACGCCGTACTCGTCGGTCGACCCGGCGTCGTCGGGCAGCGCGACGTCGGCGTACACGGCGCCGTCACGCCCCCATACGGCGCGCAGGCCGCGGAAGACGGGGCCGTAGTCGAAGCCCGCGGCGGCCAGGTCCTCGTAGAGGTCGCCGATCGGGAGCGGTTCGGCGCCCGCGGGCGGCCACTCGGTCAGGGTCTCGGGGGCCGGGCCGCTGTCGGGGGCGAGGACGCCCGCCGCGTGCCGGGTCCAGGCGTGCTCGTCGTCCTCGGGACGCGAGTAGACGCCGATCTGGCGGCGGCCGTCGGCCTCGAGGGCCTCGACCCGGACCTGCAGGCGCACCGCGCCCTGCGCGGGCAGCGGCAGCGGGGCCTCGAGGCCGAGGTCGTCCACGCGGGGGCAGCCGATGTGGCGGCCGGCCGCGAGGGCGAGGTCGAGGAACGCGGTGCCCGGCAGCAGCGCGGGGCCGAGGATGGCGTGGTCGGCCAGCCAGGGGTGGGTGCGCAGCGACAGGCTGCCGGTGAACACGACCGCGTCCGCGCCGGGCAGTTCGACGGCCGCGCCGAGCAGCGGGTGCCCGACGGTGGTCAGGCCGGCGCCCGCGAGGCCCGCCGGGGTGGTCGCGGGCGGCGTGAGCCAGAACCGCGCGTGCTGGAAGGCGTACGTGGGCAGGTCGACGCGGCGGGCGTCCGTGCCCGTGAAGTACGCGGCCCGGTCGACCCGCGCGCCGCCGGCGTGCAGGGCGGCGAGGGCCGCCACGGCGGTCGCGGCACCGGGCCGGCCCGCCCGCTGGACGGGGACGGCGAGGACGTCGTCCACGGTCTCGGCGGTCGGCGCGCTGAGCGCGGCGTCCGGGCCGAGTTCGAGGAACGCCGTGACGCCGGCGGCGCGCGCGGTCCGGACGGCGCCGGAGAACCGTACGGCCTGCCGGGCATTGCGCAGCCAGTAGCCGGGCTCGGTGACGTCGTCGTCGTCGGCCACGGTGGACACGATCGGGACGGTCGGCGCCTCGCTCCGCACCGAGGCCAGGACCTCGGCGAACTCGGCGAGCATCGGCTCCATACGGTGGGAGTGGAAGGCATGACTGACCGTCAACCGCTTGGTCCTGCGCCCCTGTTCGGACCAGTGGTCCGCGACGGCGAGGACCGCCTCCTCGTCGCCGGAGACGACGACCGACGACGGCCCGTTGACCGCCGCGATCCCAGAGCCTTCGACCAGCGTCGGGACGATCTCCTCCTCGGAGGCCTCCACGGCCACCATCGCACCGCCCCCGGGCAGCGCCCCCATCAGCCGCCCACGAGCGGCGACGACGGTCACCGCGTCCCGCAGCGACCACACACCCGCCACATGCGCGGCGACCAGTTCGCCGATCGAATGGCCGATCAGCATGTCCGGGACCACGCCCCAGGATTCGACCAACCGGTAGAGGGCGACCTCGACGGCGAACAGCGCCGGCTGCGCGTACGCCGTGTCGTCCAGACCCTCACCCGAAGCGATCACCTCACGCAACGGACGATCAAGGACTGTGTCGAACTCCGCGCACACGGCGTCGAACGCCTCCGCGAACACCGGGTACGTCGCGGCCAGTTCCTCGCCCATGCCCCGGCGCTGCGCGCCCTGCCCCGTGAACAGGAACGCCGTACGGCCTTCCCTGGCCACCGTCGGCACGGCCGCGTCGAGCGCGGCGAGCAGCTCGTCCGTCCGCTCGCCGACGGCGGCGACCCTGTGCGCCAGCGCGGCCCGGCCCGTGGCCAGGCCGAGACCGATGCCGGCCGGGTCGGCGTCGGGGTGTGCGGTGACGAACGCCCGCAGCCGCTCGACCTGTGCCCGCAGCGCGTCCTCCGTACGCCCGGACACGAGCCAGGGCACCGGTCCGGTCGGCCGCGCGGGGGCGGGGTCGACGGCGGACGACGTGGTGACGGCGACGGCCGGGGCCTCTTCGATGATCACGTGCGCGTTCGTTCCGCTGACGCCGAACGACGAGACGCCCGCCCGGCGCGGCGCGCCGGTCTGCGGCCACTCCCGGGGCTCGGTCAGCAGTTCCACGGCGCCCGCCGACCAGTCGACGTGCGACGACGGCTCGTCGACGTGCAGGGTCCGGGGCAGTTCGCCCGCGTTCAGCGCGAGCACCATCTTGATGACGCCCGCGACGCCCGCGGCGGCCTGGGTGTGGCCGATGTTGGACTTCACCGAACCGAGCCACAGCGGCTCGTCCCGGTCCTGGCCGTAGGTCGCCAGCAGCGCCTGCGCCTCGATCGGGTCGCCGAGGGAGGTGCCGGTGCCGTGGGCCTCGACGGCGTCCACGTCGGACGCCCGCAGCCCGGCGGCGGCCAATGCCGCGCGGATGACCCGCTGCTGCGCGGGGCCGTTGGGCGCGGTGAGGCCGTTCGAGGCGCCGTCGGAGTTCACGGCGGAGCCGCGTACGACCGCGCGCACCGGGTGGCCGAGCCTGAGCGCGTCGGAGAGCCGCTCCACGAGCAGGACGCCCGCGCCCTCGCCCCAGCCGGTGCCGTCGGCCCCGGCGGCGAAGGCCTTGCAGCGCCCGTCGGCCGCGAGGCCGCTCTGCCGGGCGAACTCGGCGAACGCGCCCGGTGTCGCCATGACGGTCACGCCGCCCGCGAGCGCCATCGAGCACTCGCCCGAGCGCAGCGCCTGGATCGCCCAGTGCAGCGCCACCAGCGACGACGAGCACGCGGTGTCCACGGTGACGGCGGGGCCCTGGAGGCCGAGCGCGTAGGCGACGCGACCGGAGAGCACGCTGGCCGAGTTGCCGGTGCCGATGTGGCCCTCGTGCGCCTCGGTGACTCCGCCGAGCAGGGCCGCGTAGTCCTGCCCGTTGGTGCCGAGGAAGACGCCGACCGAGGTGCCGCGGGCCCCGTGCGGGTCGAGGCCCGCGCGCTCGAAGGCCTCCCACGCCGTCTCGAGGGCGAGCCGCTGCTGCGGGTCCATCACGAGGGCCTCGCGCGGCGAGATGCCGAAGAAGTCGGCGTCGAACCCGGCGGCGTCGGTGAGGAAGCCGCCCTCGGCGTAGGCGTCGGCGGTCTCCCAGCCCCGGTCGGCGGGGATCGGGCCGACGGCGTCGACGCCGTCGGCGAGCAGCCGCCAGAGGTCCTCCGGCGACTCGACGCCGCCGGGGAACCGGCAGGCCAGGCCGACGATGGCGATCGGCTCGTCCAGGTCCACGGACATGGACATGGACGCAGACCCCGGCATGGACCCGGACGGGGACGCCGACGCCACGGTGGCCGGGGCCAGGAGCGCGAGGACGTGCGCGGCCAGGGCGCGGGCGGTCGGGTGGTCGAAGACGGCGGTCGTGGCGAGCGACGCGCCCGTCGCGGCCGTGAGCCGGTTGCGCAGCTGGACGGCGGCGAGCGAGTCGAAGCCGAGGTCGCGGAAGGCGGCGTCGGGGTCGACGTCGGCGCCGCCCGCGTGGCCGAGGACGGCGGTGACGTGCGCGCGGACCAGTTCGAGCGCGGCCCGCTCACGGTCGGGGCCGAGGAGCTCCGCGGCCGGCTCGACCGGTGCGGGTGCGGCCAGTTCGGCCAGCAGGGGTGCGGCCGCGAAGCGGTCCCAGTCGGCATCGGCCACGACGAGGTGTGCGTCGTCGCCGCCCACCGCGAGGTCGAGCGCGACGAGGGCGCGGTCGGGGTCGAGCGGGGTCAGGCCGGCGCGGCGCATCCGGCCGGCGGCGGCCGCGTCGAGCATCCCGCCGCCCGCCCACGGGCCCCATGCCACGGCGGTGCCGGGCAGGCCGAGGGCGCGACGGTGGACCGCGAGCGCGTCCAGCACGGCGTTCGCGGCGGCGTAGGCGCCCTGACCCAGGTTGCCGAGGGTGCCCGCGAGCGAGGAGAACAGCACGAACGCGTCGAGATCGAGACCGGCGGTCGCCGTGTGGAGCGCGAGGGCGGCGTCCGCCTTGGCGCGCAGCACGGCGGCGACGCGGTCGGGGGTGAGGGTGTCCAGCGGCGCGTCGTCCAGGACGCCGGCGGCGTGGACGACGGCGGTCAGCGGTTCGTCCTCGGACAACCGGTCCAGCAGGGCGGCCAGTTCGGCCGGGTCGCCGGCATCGCAGGCGGCGAGGGTCACCCGGGCGCCCGCGGCCTCGACGGAGCGGACCAGTTCGTCCGCGCCCTCGGCGGCGGGGCCGCGCCTGCTGACGAGCAGCAGGTGGGCGGCGCCGCGCTCGGCGAGGCCCCGGGCGACGTGGCCGCCGAGCGCGCCGGTGCCGCCGGTGACCAGGACCGTGCCCCGGGGGTGCCACTCGTGGCGGGGGCTGTCGGCGGCGCGGACGAGACGGGCGGCGAAGGTGACGCTCGCGCGGACCGCGCACTCGTTCTCGGTGCCCACGAGGACGGTGGCGAGGCGTCGTCGGGCGCGCTCGTCGAGGGCGCCCGGCAGGTCGACCAGGCCGCCCCAGCGGTCCGGGGCCTCCAGGCGGACCACCCGGCCGAGCCCCCACACGCCCGCCGCGGCGACGGCGGTGTCCGGGATCGCGTCCCAGGAGCCCACGGAGACGGAGCCCGAGGTGGCGCACCACAGCGGCGCGCCCACCCCGGCGTCTCCCAGGGCCTGGACGAGGGTGAGGGTGGCCCGTACCGGGTCGGCGGAGAGGGCGAGCAGCGAGAGCACTCCGGCGACGTCGGGCGTGTCGAGGAGGGCCGCGACGGTCGCGCGGTCGGCGCCTTCGGGCAGTTCGACGTACGTGACGTCGGCGCCGTGCTCGCGCAGCGCGGCGGTGCAGTCGGCGGCGAGCGGCAGGTCGCCCGCGGGGGCGACGAGCAGCCAGCGGCCGGTCGGCGTCGCGTGGGACCGGTCGGCCGACGGCGTCCACCGGACCCGGTGGCGCAAGGCGTCCACGGCGGCGGCGGTACGGTCCCGGTCACGCCAGTTCGACAGGGCGGGCAGCAGCGCGTCGAGGCCCGCGTCGGCGGCGACGCCGAGCAGGTCGGCGACGTCGCCGCGTTCGACGGCGGCCCAGAACGCGTCGTCCGCGAGGGCTTCCCGCGGCGCCGGGACGTCGAGCCAGTAGCGCGTGCGCTCGAAGGCGGTGGTCGGCGGGTCGACCCACAGTCCGCCCGTGTCCGCGAAGAACGCGGACCAGTCGACCGGGACGCCCTCGGCGTGCAGGCGGGCCAGTGCGGCGACGGCCGTACGCTCGCCGGGCCTGCCGTCGCGCTGGGCGGCGACGGCCACGGCGTCCGCGCCCGCGTCGGCGGCGACCAGGCCGGACAGCACGGCGTCGGGGCCGAGTTCGAGGAAGAGGGTGGTGCCCGCCTCGGCGGCGGTCCGCACGGCGTCGGAGAACCGTACGGCCTCGCGGACGTTGCGCAGCCAATGGCCGGGCTCGGTGAGGTCACCCCCACCGGGCACCGTCGACAGGACCGGGATGCTCGGCGCGGCGAAGCCCACCGACTCCAGGACCTGCGCGAACTCCGCGAGCATCGGCTCCATCAGATGCGAGTGGAAGGCATGGCTGACCGTCAGACGCCGTGTCCTGCGGCCCTGTTCGGACCAGCGGGCCACGACGGCGAGGACCGCGTCCTCGTCGCCGGAGACGACGACCGCCGACGGCCCGTTGACCGCCGCGATCCCCGCGCCCTCGACGAGCGTCGGAGCGACCTCCTCCTCGGAGGCCTCCACGGCCACCATCGCACCGCCCTCGGGCAGCGCCCCCATGAGCCGGCCCCGCGCGGCGACGACGGTCACCGCGTCGCGCAGGGACCACACGCCCGCTACGTACGCGGCCGCCAACTCGCCGACCGAGTGGCCGATCAGGAAGTCCGGACGTACGCCCCAGGACTCGAAGAGGCGGAAGAGGGCGACCTCGACCGCGAACAGCGCGGGCTGCGCGTACTCCGTGTCGTCCAGACCCTCGCCCGAGGCGATCACCTCGCGCAGCGGGCGGTCGAGCACCGCGTCGAACTCGGCGCACACCTGGTCGAAGGCGTCGGCGAACACCGGATGCGCGGCCGCCAGCTCCTCGCCCATGCCGATCCGTTGACCGCCCTGCCCGGTGAACAGGAGCGTGGTGACCGCGTCCGCGCGGGCCCGCGCGGACTCGACGTGCGCGGCGGGCCGGTCGGCCGCCAGGGCGGCCAGGCCGTCGGCGAACTCGCCCCGGTCGGCGCCGACGACGACCGCGCGGTGCGGGAGCGCGGCCCGGCCGGTGGCCAGCGAGAAGCCGGTCGCCACGACGTCGGTGTCGTCGCGGACCCAGTCCAGGATCCGCGCGGCCTGGGCCCGCAGTCCGGTCGCGGTACGGGCCGAAAGGACCCACGGCACGGCCGCCGGGGCCCGCGCGGGCTCCGGGGCCTCGGGGACGTCCGGTGCGGCCTCCAGAACGACGTGCGCGTTGGTTCCGCTGACGCCGAACGAGGAGACGCCCGCCCGGCGCGGCGCGCCGGTCTCGGGCCACTCCCGTGCGTCGGTCAGCAGCTCGACCGCGCCCGCCGACCAGTCGACGTGCGACGACGGCTCGTCCACGTGCAGCGTCTTGGGCAGCACGCCGTGCCGCATCGCCTCGACGGCCTTGATCACGCCCGCCATGCCGGCGGCGGCCTGGGTGTGCCCCAGGTTCGACTTGACCGAGCCGAGCCACAGCGGCCGGTCCTGGCCCCTGTCCTGCCCGTAGGTGGCGAGGATCGCCTGGGCCTCGATCGGGTCGCCCAGCGTCGTGCCCGTTCCGTGCCCCTCGATCAGGTCCACGTCGCCCGCGGTGAGTCCGGCGTCGGCGAGGGCGCTGCGGATGACCCGCTGCTGCGACGGGCCGTTCGGTGCCGTGAGGCCGTTGGACGCGCCGTCCTGGTTGACGGCGGAGCCGCGGACGACGGCGAGGACGCGGTGGCCGTTGCGTTGCGCGTCGGAGAGCCGCTCGACGAGCAGCATGCCGACGCCCTCGGACCAGCTCGCGCCGTCGGCGGCGTCCGCGAAGGACTTGCAGCGGCCGTCGGGCGCGAGGCCGCGCTGCCGCGAGAACTCGACGAACGTGCCGGGGGTGGCCATCACCGCGACACCGCCCGCGAGCGCGAGGTCGCACTCGCCGGAGCGCAGCGCGCGGGTCGCCCAGTGCAGGGCGACCAGGGAGGACGAGCACGCGGTGTCGACGGTGACCGCCGGGCCCTCGAGCCCGAGGGTGTAGGCGATGCGGCCGGACGCGACGCTGCCGGAGTTGCCCATGCCGAGGTAGCCCTCGAGGCCCTCGGGAGTCGCGCCGAGCCGCGCCGCGTAGTCGTGGTACATCATTCCGGCGAAGACGCCCGTCCGGCTGCCGTGCAGCGCGGTGGGGTCGATGCCCGCCCGCTCCACGGCCTCCCACGCCGTCTCCAGAAGGAGCCGCTGCTGCGGGTCCATCGCCAGCGCCTCGCGGGGCGAGATGCCGAAGAAGCCGGCGTCGAACTCGCCCGCGTCGGCGAGGAAGCCGCCCTCGCGGGTGTAGCTCGTGCCTTCGTGGTCCGGGTCGGCGTGGTAGAGCGCGTCGAGGTCCCAGCCTCGGTCGGCGGGGAAGCCGGAGATGACGTCGCGGCCCTCGGCGACGACGCGCCACAGGTCCTCCGGCGACGCCACGCCGCCGGGGAACCGGCAGGCCATGCCGACGATGGCGATCGGCTCGTCCACCCGCGCGAGGGCGGTCGGTGCCGTGGGTCCTTCGGCGGCGGCGCCGAGCAGCTCGGCGAGGATGTGCCGGGCGAGGGCGGCGGGTGTCGGGTGGTCGAAGACCGTCGTGGCGGGCAGCCGCAGGCCGGTGGCCGTGCCGAGCCGGTTGCGCAACTCCACGGCGGTCAGCGAGTCGAAGCCGAATTCGAGGAACGGCCGGTCGGCGGCGACGGCGTCGGCCGAGCCGTGCCCGAGCACGGCGGCGGCCTGACCGCGCACCAGCTCCAGTACGGTCCGGGTGCGTTCGGCGGTCGGCTGGGCGGCGAGGCGCTCGCGCAGCCCGCCCGGGTCCCCGTCGCGGGCGACCCGGCGGCGCGGCGCGCCCGCGAGGCCGCGCAGGGCCGCGGGCAGACGGGTGCCCTGGTCGCGCAGGGCGGCCGGGTCGAGCCGGGCGGCGACGGTCGGTCCGCCGCCCGTGACGGCCGTGTCGAACAGCGCCAGGCCTCGGTCGGCCGGCAGCGGCAGGACGCCGCCGCGCGCCATGCGCGAGGTGTCGGCGCGGCCCGTCATGGCGCTGGCCGGGGCCCACAGACCCCAGGCGATCGACACGCCGGGCAGGCCGAGGGTCCTGCGGTGCTCGGCGAGCGCGTCGAGGTAGGCGTTGGCGGCGGAGTAGTTGCCCTGGCCGGGGCCGCCGAGGACGCCCGCGAGGGACGAGAAGAGGACGAAGGAGCGAAGGCCGAGCTCCGCCGTCAGCTCGTGCAGGTGCCAGGCGGCGTCGACCTTGGGACGGAGCACCGCGTCCACCCGCTCGGGGGTGAGGGACTCCACGGTCGCGTCGTCCAGGACGCCCGCCGCGTGGACGACACCGGTGACCGGGTGCGCGGCCAGCACCTGGGCGAGGGCGTCGCGGTCGGCGGCGTCGCAGGCGGCGAAGGAGACCCGGGCGCCCAGCGCGGTCAGTTCGGCGACCAGGTCGGCGGCGCCGGGCGCCTCCGCGCCCCGCCTGCCGACCAGGACGAGGCCGCCCACGCCGTGCGCGGTCACCAGGTGCCGGGCGACGAGGCCGCCGAGGGTGCCGCCCGCGCCGGTGACGAGGACGGTGTCGTCCGGTCCGAAGGGGACGGTCCCGGTCTCGTCGGAGGCAGGGGTGCGGGCCAGGCGCGGGACGAACAGCTCGCCCGCGCGCACGGCGACCCGCGGCTCGTCGGCCAGGGCCGCCGCGGTCGGCACGGCCCGCGAGGAATCGGCGTGCTCGTCGATCTCGACATGACCGAACCGGCCGGGGTGCTCGGCCTGGGCCGCACGCAGCAGACCGCCGACGGCGGCACCCACCAGGTCCGTGGCGCGGGTGACGACGACGAGGCGCTCGGGCCTGTCGTCGGCGATCCAGCGCTGGACCTCGGCGAGCAGTTCGTGCACGGTCCGGCGGACGTCGTCGGGTTCGCCGGACCTGTCGGCCTCGTCGAGGCGCAGCAGTACGACGCCGGCATCGGCGGGGGCTCCGGCCGCTCCGGATGCTTCGGGCGTTCCGGCTGTCCCGGCCGCTTCCGGGGTGGACACCGGGAGCCAGTCGAGGTGCAGAAGGGGGTCGCCCGCCGTGCGGGCCGCGGCGACCTGCGCGGCGGTGACGGCACGCAGCCGCAGCGCCTCGACGCCCGCGACGGGCGCGCCGGTGCCGTCGGCCAGGTCGACCGACACGGCGTCACCGCCCAGGGCGGCCAGCCGGACCCGCACCGCGCGGGCACCGACGGCGTACACGCGCATGCCCTGCCACGCGAACGGCAGCCCGCCCGTGCCGACCAGACCGCCGAGGCCGATCGGGTGGAGGGCGGCGTCGAGCAGGGCGGGGTGCAGCAGGAAGCCCGCCGGGTCCTCCGACTCCAGCTCGACCTCGGCGAACACCTCGCCGCGCTGTCCGGTCCCGCGCCGCCACGCGGCGCGCACGCCCCGGAAGACGGGGCCGTAGTCGAGACCGCGGTCGGCCAGGTCGGCGTAGAGCTCCGACACGTCGACCGGCTCGGCGCCGGTGGGCGGCCACTCGGTGAGCGGCATACCGGTGTCGTTGCCCGTGGGCGCGAGGACGCCGGTGGCGTGCCGCGTCCACGGGCCGTCGTCGCCGACGAGGCGTGTGTGGACGCCGACGGCACGGCGGCCGTCGGACTCGGCAGGGCCCACCCGGACCTGGAGCTGGACGGTGCCGTGCTCGGGCAGCGCCAGCGGCTCGCCGATCACGAGCTCGTCGAGCACTCCGCAACCGAGCCGGTCGCCCGCGGCGAGCACGATCTCGGCCACCGCGGCGCCGGGCAGCAGCACGGCGCCGAGGACGACGTGGTCGGCCGACCACGCGGGCGTGCCCGGGGCGAGACGCCCGGTGAGGACGAGTCCGCCGTCCTCGGCGAGGTCGACGGCCGCGCCGAGCAAGGGGTGCCCGGCGGCGGCGAGACCGGCGCTCGCGAGGTCGCCCAGGGCGGGCCCGGTCGGCGCGAGCCAGAAGCGTTCGCGCTGGAAGGCGTACGTCGGCAGGTCGACGGCCCGCGCGCCCGTACCGGCGTGGAAGGCGGCCCAGTCGACCCGTACACCGCCGACATGGGCCTCGGCCAGGTGGCCGAGGAGAGTCGCCACTCCGCCCTGGTCCCGCCGGAGCGAGCCCACGACCACGGCGGTCGCGTCGGCCGCCTCGACCGTCTCCTGCGTGCCGACGGTCAGCACCGGATGCGGGCTGACCTCGACGAAGCCCCGGTAGCCCTGGGCGAGAAGACCCGCCACGGCGTCGGCGTACCGCACCGGCTCCCGCAGGTTGCGGAACCAGTACTCGGCGTCCAGCGCCGTGCCCCCGATCCAGTCGCCCGTCAGCGTCGAGAACAGCGGGACGGCTCCGGCCGTGGGGGCGACGTCGGCGAGGTCGGCGAGCAGCCGCTCACGCAGTACGTCGACGTGGGCCGAGTGGGACGCGTAGTCCACCGGGATCCGCCGCGTCCGCGCACCATCGGCCGCGCAGGCCGCCGTCAGCTCGTCCAGCGCGTCCGGATCACCCGACACGACGGTCGCGGCGGGTCCGTTGAGCGCCGCGATCGAGACACGACCGGCCCACGGAGCGATCCGCTCGGCCACGTCGTCGGCCGACAGCGCGACCGACAACATCCCGCCCCGACCGGCCAACACCTCACCGATGACCTTCGACCGCAAAGCCACGACCCGCGCGCCGTCGGACAGCGACAACGCCCCCGCCACGCACGCGGCCGCGATCTCGCCCTGCGAGTGCCCCACCACCGCCGACGGCACCACACCATGCGAACGCCACACCTCGGCCAGCGACACCATCACAGCCCACAACACGGGCTGCACCACATCGACCCGGTCCAGGCCGGGGGCTCCCTCGGCCTCCCGCAACACGTCCAGCAGCGACCACTCGACGAACGGGGACAGCGCGGCGGCACACTCCGCCATCCGCGCGGCGAACACCGGTGACGTATCGAGGAGTTCCGCCCCCATGCCCACCCACTGCGAACCCTGACCGGGGAAGACGAACGCCACCCGGCCGTCGCCGCCCGCGAGACCCCGCACCACACCCGGCGCCTCAGCACCCGTTGCCAGCGCGGAAAGACCGGCCAACAGCTCCGCCCGGTCCCCACCCAGAACCACACCACGATGCCCCAGCACCGAACGCGTCGTCCCCAGCGCGAACGCCACATCACGCGGATCGGCCTCAAGCGCAGAGCCGTGCGCGGCCAGACGCTCCGCCTGCGCACGCAGACCCTCCGCCGAATCGGCCGAGAGGATCCAGGGAAGGACCGGCAGATCCCTCTCCGCCGGCCGGGCCGCGGGTTCGGCCGCGACCGGGGGCTCTTCCAGAACGACGTGCGCGTTCGTGCCGCTGACGCCGAACGACGACACACCCGCCCGACGCGGAGCACCCGTCTCCGGCCACTCCCGCGACTCCGTCAACAACTCCACCGCGCCCGCCGACCAGTCCACGTGCGGCGACGGCTCATCCACATGCAGCGTCCGCGGCAGCACACCGTGCCGCATCGCCTGCACCATCTTGATCACACCCGCCACACCCGCAGCAGCCTGCGCATGGCCGATGTTCGACTTCACCGAACCGAGCAACAACGGCCGCTCACGACCCTGCCCGTAGGTCGCGAGCAGGGCCTGCGCCTCGATCGGGTCACCCAGCGTCGTGCCGGTGCCGTGGGCCTCCACGGCGTCCACGTCCGAGGACGCGAGACCCGCGTCCGCCAGCGCGCGACCGATGACCCGCTGCTGCGAGGGGCCGTTCGGGGCGGTCAGGCCGTTGGAGGCGCCGTCCTGGTTGACGGCGCTGCCGCGCACGAGCGCGAGGACGGGGTGGCCGTTGCGGCGGGCGTCGGACAGCCGCTCGACGAGGAGCACGCCCGCGCCCTCGGCCCAGCCGACGCCGTCGGCCGAGGCCGCGAACGACTTGCACCGGCCGTCCGGGGAGAGGCCGCGCTGCCGCGAGAACTCCACGAACGTGCCGGGGGTGGCCATCACCGTGACGCCGCCCGCCAGTGCCATCGAGCACTCGCCCGACCGCAGCGCCTGGATCGCCCAGTGCAGCGCGACCAGGGACGACGAGCACGCCGTGTCGACCGTGACCGCGGGGCCCTCGAGGCCCATGGTGTAGGCGACGCGGCCGGACAGCACGCTGCCCGCCGTACCGAGGCCGAGGTAGCCCTCGACGCCCTCGGGCAGCGTGCCCGCGCCGCTGCCGTAGTCGTGGTACATCAGGCCGGCGAAGACGCCCGTGGCACTGCCGCGCAGGGTCGCGGGGTCCAGGCCCGCGCGCTCGATCGCCTCCCAGGAGGTCTCCAGGAGCAGGCGCTGCTGCGGGTCCATCGCGAGGGCCTCGCGCGGCGAGATGCCGAAGAAGCCCGCGTCGAACTCGGCGGCGTCGAGCAGGAAGCCGCCCTCACGGGTGTAGCTGGTGCCCGCGCGGGACTGGTCGGGGTCGTACACGCCGCCGAGGTCCCAGCCCCGGTCCTCGGGGAAGCCGGTGACGGCGTCGGTGCCGTCGAGGACGAGCCGCCAGAGGTCTTCGGGGGACGCGACGCCGCCGGGGTAGCGGCAGGCCATGCCGACGATCGCGATGGGCTCGTCGACCGGGGCGACGGCCGTCAGGACCCGCGGTGCCCCTTGGCCCGTCCCGAGCGTCTCGGCGAGCAGGTGGTCCGCCAGGGCGGTGGGCGTGGGGTGGTCGAAGGTGACGGTCGCGGCGAGCCGCAGGCCCGTCGCGGCACCGAGCCGGTTGCGCAGCTCGACGGCGGTCAGCGAGTCGAAGCCCAGCTGCAGGAAGGCCCGGTCGGCCGCGATCGCGTCGGAGCCCGCGTGGCCGAGCACGGCCGCCGCGTTCTCGCGGACGAGCTCCAGCGCCGCGCGGCGCCGGTCGGCCTCGGGGAGCGCGGCGAGCCGGTCGGCGAAGTCGCCGGTGCGTGCGGCGGCCGCGGTACGGCGGTCGGGGGCGGGGACGAGACCCCGCAGGACGGCGGGCAAAAGACCGTGCTGCGCCCGCAGTACGGGAAGGTCCAGGCGCGCGGCGACGGTCAGGGAGGCGGGGGCGGCGCAGGCCGCGTCGAACAGGGCGAGGCCGTCGGCGGGCGGCAGCGGGGCGACGCCGCCACGGGCGAGGCGGGCCGTGTCGACGCGGTCGAGGCCGCCCGCCATGCCGTCGGACCACGGACCCCAGCCGATCGAGGTGGCCGGCAGGCCGAGGGCGCGCCGGTGGGCGGCGAGGGCGTCGAGGAAGGCGTTGGCGGCGGCGTAGTTGCCCTGTCCGGGGCTGCCGACG
Source organism: Streptomyces sp. NPDC001927 (assembly GCF_053594455.1). Classification (NCBI taxonomy): domain Bacteria; kingdom Bacillati; phylum Actinomycetota; class Actinomycetes; order Kitasatosporales; family Streptomycetaceae; genus Streptomyces; species Streptomyces sp. NPDC001927. The sequence goes on from NZ_JBSFEN010000001.1 coordinate 951,179, forward strand.
GTGGCGGCGAGCGAGGAGAACAGGACGAACGCGCTCAGGTCGAGGCCGGCGGTCAGCTCGTGCAGATGCCAGGCGGCGTCGGCCTTCGGGCGGAGCACGGTGTCGAGCCGCTCGGGGGTCAGGGACTCCACCGTGGCGTCGTCGAGCAGGCCCGCCGCGTGGACGACGGCGGTCAGGGGGCGCTCGGCGGGGATGCCCGCGACGGCGCCCGCGAGGGCGTCACGGTCCGTCACGTCGCAGGCGACGACGTCGGCGGTGGCGCCGAGCGCCGCGAGTTCGGCCACCAGCTCGGTGGCGCCGGGCGCGTCGGCGCCGCGCCTGCCGAGCAGCAGGAGCCCGCGTACGCCGTGGTGTTCGACCAGGTGCCGGGCGACGAGCCGGCCCAGCGCACCGGTTCCGCCGGTGACGAGGACGGTGCCGTCGAAGCCGAGGGTGCCGGTGCCGTCCGCCGGTACGGCGGCCCGGGCGAGCCGGGGAACGCGCAGGGCTCCGCCCCGTACCGCGAGTTGGGGTTCGCCGGTGGCGAGCGCGCCGGGGAGGGCGGCGGCGGCTTCGGGGGTGTCCAGGTCGATCAGGACGACCCGGCCGGGGTGTTCGGACTGGACGCTGCGGAGCAGACCCCACACGGCGGCGCCGGCCAGGTCGGGCACGGTGTCGCCCTGGTCGGCGGCGACCGAGCCGTGTGTCACGACGACGAGCGGGACGTCCGTACGGTCCTGGGCCAGCCAGGTGCGGACGAGCGCGAGGGCCTCGTGCGTGGCGGCCCGCACCGCGTCGGGAACGGACCCGGCCGTGGCCCCGGAGACGGAGACCACGACGGCGTCCGTGCCGGTCGCGTCGAGGGTGTCGCGGGTGGCGACGGTGGCGAGGTCTCCGGTGGTGGCCTCGGCGCCCGCGTCGGTCAGCGCGGCCGCGATGCCGTCCGCGTCGGCGCCGAGGACGGTCCAGCGGGTGGCGGTCGACCGCCCGGCAGGGCGCGGCTCCCACTGCACGCGGTGCAGGGCGTCCGCGCTCGTGCTGCCGCCGACCTCGACGGCGGGGCGCAGCCTGAGGTCGGCCACGGTGGCGACCGGCCGGCCCTCGGCGTCGGCCATGGTGACCGCGACGGCGTCCGGTCCCGTGGGCGTCAGCCGCACGCGGAGGGACCGCGCGCCGACGGCGTGCAGCCGCACACCGGTCCAGGTGAACGGCAGTCCGCCGCGCTCCACCACGCCGCCGAGGCCGAGGGCGTGCAGGGCGGCGTCGAAGAGGGCCGGGTGCAGGCCGAATCCCGCCTCGTCGGTGCCGTCGGGCAGGTCGACCTCGGCGAGCAGCGCACCGTCGTGGCGCCAGGCGGCGCGCACGCCCCGGAAGGCGGGGCCGTAGCCGAAACCGGCGGCGGCGAGGTCGTCGTAGAGCGCGTCGACGGCGACCGGCTCCGCGCCGGCGGGCGGCCACGTCGCGAGGACGGCGGCGGGCTCGGGGTCGGCGGGGGCGAGCGTGCCGGTCGCGTGGCGGGTCCAGCCGGTGCCGTCGGCGGGGGCGTCGTCGGGCCGGGAGTGGATCGTGACCGCGCGCAGGCCGTCGCGGTCCGGGGAGTCGACGCGTACCCGCAGCCGGACGGTGCCGGAGCCGTGCAGGGCCAGCGGGGCGGTCAGCACGAGTTCGGTGACCGTGCCGCAGCCGATCCGGTCGCCGGCGGCGGCGGCGAGTTCGGCGAACGCGGTGCCGGGGACCAGGGGCGTGCCGAGGACGGCGTGATCGGCCAGCCACGGGTGGGTACGGAGGGAGAACGTACCGGTGAACACCACGGCGCCCGGGGCGTCCGGCCGGTCGGAGTCGGCGGAGTCCTCGGCGGGCAGCTCCACGGCGGCCCGCAGCAGCGGGTGGCCGGCGGCGGCGAGCCCCGCGGTGCCGAGGTCGTCGGCGGGCTCGGCGGCCAGCCAGTAGCGCTCGTGCTGGAAGGCGTACGTCGGCAGGTCGACGGGGCGCGTGCCGGGGCCGAGGAAGGCCGCCCAGTCCACGGGTCCGCCGTGGGCGTGCACGCGGGCGAGCGCGGTGACCAGGGTCTCGGCCTCGGGCCTGTCGGCGCGGGCGGCGGCCACGGCGAGGACCTCGGGCCGGTCGGAGTCCTCCGGCAGGGCGTCGGCGACCAGCGCGCTGAGCACCGCGTCCGGGCCGACCTCGACGAAGGTGTCCGTGCCGTCGTCGGCCAATGCGCGGACTCCGTCGGCGAAGCGGACCGTGTCGCGGACGTTGCGCACCCAGTACTCGGGGTCGCACAGCTCCTCGCCCACCGGCGCTCCGGTCACGGCGGAGACGAACGGCACCCGGGGCGGGGTGAACGTCACCGCTCCCAGGACCTGCCGGAAGCGGTCGAGGACCGGCTCCATCCGGTGCGAGTGGAACGCGTGGCTGACCCGCAGCCGCCGCGTCTTGCGGCCGAGCGCGGCGAACCGTTCGGCGGCGGCGAGCACGGCGTCCTCGTCGCCCGAGAGCACGACCGACGCGGGCCCGTTCACGGCGGCGAGGGCCACGGCCGGGCCGAGGTCGTCCGCGACCTCGGCCTCGCTCGCCTGGACGGCGACCATCGCGCCGCCCGTGGGCAGCGCCTGCATGAGCCTGCCGCGCGCGGCGACCACGAGGACGGCGTTCCGCAGCGACAGCGCACCCGCGACGTGGGCGGCGGCCAGCTCGCCGACGGAGTGACCGAGGACGAGGTCGGGACGGAGGCCCCACGAGTCGAGGAGCGCGGACAGCGCGACCTCGAAGGCGAACACGGCCGCCTGCGCGTACACGGTCTGTTCGAGGGCGTCGCCGCCCTCGGCCACGACCTCGCGCAGCGGCCGGGGCAGTACGGCCTCGAACTCGGCGCACACCTCGGCCCAGGCGGCGGCGAACGCGGGGTACGCGGTGGCCAGTTCCTCGCCCATGCCCGCACGCTGCGAGCCCTGTCCGGTGAAGAGCATCGCCACGGTGCGGTCGGGCCGCGCCTCGCCCGCGACGGCGGTGGGCGCCCCGGCCGCGAGCGCGGCGAGACCGGCCACCAGCCGCTCGCGGTCGGCCCCGACGACGGCCGCGCGGAAGGGCAGCGCGGCGCGCTCGGTGGCCAACGCCGAGGCGATGTCCAGGGGTTCGGCGTCGTCGGGGAGGCCGGCCGCCAGCCGCTCGGCCTGCGCGCGGAGCGCGGCCGGGGTGTGACCGGACAGCAGCCACGGCAGACTCGGGTGCACGAGCCGCCCGGACTCGGGAGCGTCCTCGGGCTCACCGGTGGGCTCGGGGGCCTGCTCCAGGACGACGTGGGCGTTGGTGCCGCTCACGCCGAACGCGGAGACCGCCGAGCGGCGCGGGGCGCCGGTCGCGGGCCAGGCGCGGCCCTCGGTCAGCAGCTCGACCGCCCCCGCCGACCAGTCGACCTGTGGCGTCGGCCCTGTGACGTGCAGGGTCTTGGGCGCCACGCCGCGCCGCATGGCCTCGACCATCTTGATGACACCCGCGACGCCCGCCGCGGCCTGCGTGTGCCCGAGGTTGGACTTGACCGAGCCGAGCAGCAGCGGCCGCTCCCGCTCCTGCCCGTAGGTCGCCAGCAGCGCCTGGGCCTCGATCGGGTCGCCGAGCCGGGTGCCGGTGCCGTGTCCCTCCACGACGTCCACGTCGGAGGGCGAGAGCCGGGCGTCGGCGAGCGCCTGCCGGATGACCCGCTGCTGCGAGGGGCCGTTGGGCGCGGTCAGCCCGCTGCTCGCGCCGTCGGAGTTGACGGCGGAGCCGCGGACGACGGCGAGGACGCGGTGGCCGTTGCGGCGCGCGTCGGAGAGCCGCTCCAGGAGCAGGACGCCGACGCCCTCGCCCCAGCCGGTGCCGTCCGCGTCGGCCGAGTACGCCTTGCACCGGCCGTCGGTCGCGAGGCCGCGCTGCCGGGAGAACTCGACGAACACGCCGGGCGTGGCCATGACGGTCACTCCGGCCGCGAGGGCCATCGTGCACTCGCCCGCCCGCAGCGACCGCACCGCCCAGTGCAGGGCCACCAGGGACGAGGAGCAGGCGGTGTCGACGGTGACCGCCGGGCCCTCAAGGCCCAGGGCGTAGGCGACGCGGCCGGAGACGACGGCGGTCGCGGCTCCGGTCACGAGATAGCCCTCGGCGTCCTCGGGGGCGCGGGCGCCGAGGCCGTAGCCCTGGCCCCAGGTGCCGGCGAACACGCCGGTGCGGCTGCCGCGTTGGGTGTGCGGGTCGATGCCCGCCCGCTCGTACGCCTCCCAGGAGGTCTCCAGGAGCAGCCGCTGCTGGGGGTCCATGGCGTGCGCCTCGCGCGGCGAGATGCCGAAGAAGGCCGGGTCGAAGTCGGCCGCTCCGGTGAGGAATCCGCCCCGGTCGGTGTAACTGCGGCCGGAGCGCTCGGGGTCGGGGTCGTGCACGTCGAGGTCCCAGCCCCGGTCCTCGGGGAAGCCCGACACCAGGTCCGTACCCGCCTCGACGGCGTCCCACAGCTGCTCGGGGGAGCTTATGCCGCCGGGGAAACGGCAGGCGGTGCCGACGATCGCGATCGGCTCGGACGCCGCGTCGACGAGCGTGCGGTTGCGCTGCCGCAGCCGCTCGGCCTCACGCAGGGATCCGCGCAGCGCAGAGACGAGTTCCTCGTTGTTGGTGCTCATTGGTGCTTGTCCCTCAATCCCTGCGGAGCTGATTGTCGTTCGCGATCTTGAGCAGGTCGTCGATGCCCATGGAGTCCAGCGAGTCCAGGAGCGCGGCGGGGTCGGCCTGCGTGCCGTCCGGGTCGGACGGGCGGGCCGGCGGCGGCACCGTGACTCCCGCGAGACGGGCCAGCTCGTCGAGGAGTCCGGCCGATCGGAGCCGGTCGAGCGGGATGGCCGCGATGGCGCGGCGCAACGCGCCGTCCTGGTCGCCGTCCCCGTCGGCGCCCGTGTCGCCACCGGCACCCGGGCCCGCGCCCGCCGGTGTCCGGGCGGCCTGCGACGGCACCACGAGTTCCGCCAGGATGTGCCGGGCCAGGGCGTCCTGGGTCGGATGGTCGAACACCACGGTCGCGGCCAGCCGCAGTCCGGTGGCGTCCTTCAGCCGGTTGCGCAGCTCGACGGCGGTGAGCGAGTCGAAGCCCGCGTCGAGGAAGCCACGCGTGCTGTCCACGGCCGAGGCCCTGGCGTGGCCGAGCACCGCCGCCGCGTGGCCGCGGACGACGTCGAGCACCGCTCGGCGTCGCTGCTCCTCGCCGAGAGGGGCGAGCCGCGCGGGCAGTGCGGCCGCGTCGGTGCGCGGCGCCCGGGCGGGCGGACGGACCAGGCCGCCGAGGAGGGCGGGCAGCGGGCCCGCCTGCCGGAGCAGCGCCGCGGTGTCGAGGCGGATCGCGGCGAGCGCGCCGGACCCGGTGCGGCAGGCGGCGTCGAGCAGCGCCAGCGCGTCCGCGGAGGCCAGCGGACGGATCCCGCCCCGGGACATCCGCGCGCGGTCGCCGTCGCCGAGACCGCCGGTCATGGCGCTCTCGGCCGCCCAGGGACCCCATGCCAGGGAGACGGCGGGCAGTCCGAGGGCCCTGCGGTGTTCGGCGAGCGCGTCGAGGGCGGTGTTGGCGGCGGCGTAGTTGCCCTGGCCGGGGCCGCCGAAGGTGCCGGCGGCCGACGAGAAGAGGACGAACGCGGAGAGGTCCGCCGCACGGGTCAGCTCGTGCAGATGCCAGGCGGCGTCCGCCTTCGGCCGCAGCACGGCGGAGAGCCGCTCGGGGGTGAGCGAACCGACGACGCCGTCGTCGAGCACGCCCGCCGCGTGCACCACGGCCGTCAACGGCGGCTCGATGCCCGCGAGCAGGGCGGCCAGCGCGTCCCTGTCGCCCACGTCGCAGGCCGCCACCCGTACATCGGCGCCCAGGGCCGTCAGGTCGGCCGTCAGTTCGGCGGCGCCGGGAGCGGTCGCGCCCCGTCGGCCGGCGAGGACGAGGTTCCGTACGCCGTGCCGGGCGACGAGGTGCCGCGCCACGAGCCCGCCGAGCGTGCCGGTGCCACCGGTGACGAGGACGGTGCCGTCGCCGTAGGGGGCGGTGGTGAGCACGACCTTGCCGATGTGGCGGGCCTGCGCCATCAGCCGGAACGCCTCCTTGGCGCGGCCGACTGGCAGCTGACGGACCGGCAGCCGCGTCAGGGCGCCGGCCGCGAACAGCTCGACGACCTCGGTGAGGATCTCCTGGATGCGGTCGGGGCCGGCGTCCACCAGGTCGAAGGCCCGGTAGGAGACGTCGAGGCCGGTACGGATGTCGGTCTTGCCGAGTTCCGCGAACCGGCCGCCCGGCGCGAGCAGGCTCAGGGACGCGTCCACGAACTCGCCCGCGAGCGAGTTGAGGACGACGTCCATCCCGCGCCCGCCGGTCGCCGCCTTGAAGCGCTCGGCGAAGTCGGTCGTACGTGAGGAGGCGATGTGGTCGTCCGCCAGACCGGCGGCGCGCAGCACGTCGTGCTTGCCGGGGCTCGCGGTGCCGAAGACCTCCGCGCCCCAGAGCGTGGCGAGTTGGGTGGCGGCCATGCCCACACCGCCGGCGGCGGCATGGACGAGCACCCGGTCTCCGGGGCGTACGTCGGCGACGTCGCGCAGGCCGAACCAGGCGGTGAGGAACGCGGACGGCACGGCGGCCGCCTCGGCGAAGCCCCACCCGGCGGGGACCGGCACGACGAGGCGCCGGTCGGCCACGCAGGAGGATCCCATCGACCCGGGGAGCAGGCCGAACACCCGGGCCCCCGGGGCCAGGTCGTCCACGCCGGGCCCGACCTCGGTGACCACGCCGGCCGCCTCGACGCCGAGCGGCTGGGGGTCGCCCGGGTAGAGGCCGAGCACGGTGAGCACGTCGCGGAAGGTCACGCCGGTGGCCCGGACGGCGACGCGTACCTCGCCCACCGCGAGCGGCGGTTCGGGGCAGGGGGCGGCGGACAGAGCGTCGACCGTGCCGTTCGCGCCGGCTTCGAGGCGCCACCCGCCGGCGGGCAGGACGATCGCGTCGGAGCCCGCGCGTGCGAGCCGTGGCGCGGTGACCGCGCCCGCCCGGACGGCGACCTGGGGCTCCCCGCAGGTCAGCGCGGACGCGAGGGCGCGCGCCGACTCGGGGGTGCCGTCGAGGTCGGCGAGGACGATCCGGTCGGGGTGCTCCGCCTGGGCGGAGCGCACGAGGCCCCACGCGGCGCGCGCGGCGAAGTCGGCGGGTTCGTCGGCGGACACCGCGACGGCGCCGCGCGTGACCACGGCGAGCCGGGCGCCGGCCCCGTCCCCGTCGTCGGCGAGGAAGTTCCCCAGAACCGCGAGGACTTCGGCCGTCACCCGGTGCGAGTCCGCCACGGGATCGGCACCGGGGTCCGCGACGACCGGGAGAAGTACGGTGTCGGGCGCCTTCGCGCCGACCTCGGCGCCCGCGGCCCGCAGCCCGTCCACGAGCGTGGAGACGTCGGGCGAGTCGGCACCGGTCGACGTGCCTGCCGGAATCCCGGTCAGGGCGAAGCGACGAGCCGGGGCGCCGGTGGGCTCGACGGGCACCCAGTGGGTCTCGAAGAGCGCGTCGGGCACGGCGGGCGCCGCGGCGGGCCGCAGGCGCAGCGAGCCGATCGCCGCCACCGGCAGGCCGTCGGCGTCGGACAGTTCCACCGCGAGGGCGCCTGCCTCACCCGTACGGGAGAGACGGGCGCGGACGGCCCGGGCGCCACGGGCGAACACCCGTACGCCGGTCCACGCGAACGGCAGACCGCCGTGCGCGGGGTCGGTGATCAGGCCGCCGACGCCGATGGCGTGCAGGGCGGCGTCGAGCAGGGCCGGGTGCACCGCGCAGCGGTCCGCGTCGGCGACCCCGGCGGGCAGCTCGACCTCGGCGAACACCTCGGCCGCCGGGCCCTCGCCGCGTCGCCACGCCGCGCGCAGGCCCTGGAACGCGGGCCCGTAGCCGAAGCCCGCGTCGGCGAGCCCCGCGTACATCGCGGCGACGTCGGCGGGCTCGGCGCCCGGGGGCGGCCACTCCCCCGCCGCAGGCCCGGCCTCGGGCACCTCGCCCAGCACGCCGGTGGCGTGGCGGGTCCAGTCCCCGTCGGCACGCGCGTGCAGGGCGACCGCACGGCGGCCGTCGTCCTCGGCGGCACCGACGGTGACGCGTACCTCCACGGCGCCGTCCACGGGCAGGACCAGCGGCGCTTCGAGCGTCAGTTCCTCCACGCCGCCCGCGCCGGTCCGGTCGGCGGCGGCGAGCGCCAGCTCCAGCAGGGCCGTGCCGGGCAGCAGCACCGCGCCGCGCACGACGTGTTCGGCCAGCCAGGGCCGCGCCGACGGGGACAGCCGCCCGGTGAGCACGGCGCCGCCGTCCGGCAGGTCGACGGCCGCGGCCAGCAGCGGGTGTCCGGCGGCGGACAGACCCGCGCTCCGGAGGTCGGCGGCGGGAGCGGCGGGCAGCCAGTAGTGCTCGCGCTGGAAGGCGTACGTGGGCAGGGCGACGCGCGCGCCGCCCCGGCCCGCGAAATACGCGGCCCAGTCGAGCGGGAGGCCGTCGGCGTGGGCACGGGCCAGCGCGTCGGTGAGCGCGGCCGTGTCGGGGCGGTCGGCGCGCAGCAGCGGCACGGTCAGCGGCTCACGCTCCTCACCTGCCCCGGCGCCGTCGGTCTCGACGGCCGACGAGTCGGACTCGGCCAGGGTGCCCTGTGCCATCGCGGTGAGCACACCGTCCGGGCCGATCTCCAGGTAGCGGACGGCGCCCGCCGCACGCAGACCGAGGACCGCGTCGTGGAAGCGCACGGTCTCGCGCACGTGCCGCGCCCAGTGGTCGGGCGAGCGGACGTCGTCGGCGGTGAGCGGGCGACCGGTCAGCGCCGAGACCACCGGCACCGTCGGCGTACGGAACTCGAGGCCCGCCACGACCGAACGGAACTCCGCGAGCATCGGCTCCATCAGCGGCGAGTGGAAGGCGTGCGACACGCGCAGCCGCCTGGTCCGGCCCCCTTCGGCGGCAAGCCGCGCGGCGGCGTCCGTGACGCCGGCCTCGGCGCCGGACAGGACCAGCGAGCGCGGTCCGTTGACGGCGGCGAGTGCGACCTCGTCGCCGAGGAGCGGTCGCACCCGCTCCTCGGTCGCCTCCACGGCGATCATCGCGCCGCCCTCGGGCAGCGCACCCATCAGCCTGCCGCGCGCGGCCACGAGCACCGCCGCGTCGGGCAGCGTGAGCACGCCCGCGAGGGCCGCGGCGGTGATCTCGCCGAGCGAGTGCCCGGCGATCAGGTCGGGGACGACACCCCAGGAGCGCAGCAGCGCGGCCAGCGCGAACTCGACGGCGAACAGCGCGGGTTGTGCGTACTCCGTGCGGTCGAGCACCTCTGCGGGGCCGGTCAGGACCAGGTCGCGCAGCGGGCGGTCGAGCAGGCGGTCGAACTCCGCGCACACCGCGTCGAACGCGTCGGCGTAGGCGGGGTGGGCGGTGTACAGCTCGGCGCCCATGCCCACGCGCTGCGCGCCCTGGCCGGTGCACAGGAACGCCGTACGCCCCTGGCGCGCGGCGACGGGCCGGGCTCCGGCGAGGCCTGCGAGCAGCTCGTCGGTGCCGGAACCGGCGGCGGCGAGGCGGTACTCGAAGGCGGTACGGGTGGTGGCGAGCGCCCGGGCGACCGCCACCGGGTCGGCGTCCGCGTGCACGGCGACGTGCGCGCGCAGCCGCTCGGCCTGGGCGAGCGCCGCCTCGGGCGACCGGCCGGACACCACCCACGGGACGTCCCCGGCGGGGTCGAGAGGCCCGGAGGGCCTGATGTCCTCGACGGGCGGGGCCTGTTCGAGGATGACGTGCGCGTTGGTGCCGCTGACGCCGAACGAGGACACACCCGCGCGGCGCGGCGCGCCCGTCTCGGGCCACGGCGTCTCCTTTGTGAGGACGGAGACGGCTCCCAGGCTCCAGTCGACAGCCGTGGAGGGGCGGTCGACGTGCAGGGTGGCGGGCAGGGTGCCGTGGCGGAGCGCGAGGACGGTCTTGATGACGCCCGCGGCGCCGGACGCGGCCTGCGTGTGGCCGAGGTTCGACTTCACCGAACCGATCAGCAGCGGCCGGTCCCGGTCCTGCCCGTACGCCGCCTGCAGCGCCTGTGCCTCGATGGGATCGCCGAGGGCGGTGCCGGTGCCGTGGGCCTCCACGGCGTCGACGTCGGACGGCGCGAGTCCCGCGCCCGTCAGCGCGGCGCGGATGACGCGTTGCTGCGACGGGCCGTTGGGCGCGGTCAGCCCGTTGGAGGCGCCGTCGGAGTTCACGGCGGAGCCGCGCAGCACGGCAAGCACCTCGTGGCCCCTGCGGCGGGCGTCGGACAGCCGCTCGACCAGCAGCAGGCCCACGCCCTCGCCCCAGCCGGTGCCGTCGGCGGCGTCGGCGAACGCCTTGCAGCGCCCGTCGGCGGCCAGGCCGCCCTGTCGCCCGAACTCGACGAAGACGCCGGGGGTGGCCATCACGGTGACGCCGCCGGCGAGCGCGAGGTCGCACTCGCCGGACCGCAGCGCGGCGGCGGCCCAGTGCAGCGCGACGAGCGACGACGAGCAGGCGGTGTCGAGGGTGACCGCCGGGCCCTCCAGGCCCAGTACGTAGGCGAGCCGTCCGGAGACCACGCTGCCGGACGTGCCGGTGAGCAGATGGCCCTGCAGCTCGTCGGGCGTGCCGTAGAGGCTGGTCAGGTAGTCCTGGCCGCCGTAGCCGACGAACACACCGGTCTTGCTGCCCCGCACCGAACGGGGGTCGATGCCCGCGCTCTCCAGGACCTCCCACGCGGTCTCCAGGAGGAGCCGCTGCTGCGGGTCCATGCCGACGGCCTCGCGGGGGCTGATGCCGAAGAACCCGGCGTCGAAGGCGCCCGCCGAGTCGAGGAAGGCGCCGACCTTCGCGTAGCCCGCGTCGGTGACGTCCCACCCTCGGTCGGCGGGGAAGCCGCCCATCGCGTCGCGGCCCTGGAGCACCAGCTCCCACAGCCGCTCGGGCGAGTCGACGCCGCCGGGGAACCGGCAGGCCATGCCGACGATGACGACCGGGTCGTCCTCGATCGCGGTCCGCGTGGCCGGCTCGGCGACGACGGCGCCGGTGGCGGCGCCCGGCAGCCGGTCGAGCAGATGGTCGACGAGCGCCTCGGGCGTGGGGTGGTCGAAGACGAGCGTGACGGGCAGTTTCAGGCCGGTCGCGTCGCGCAGGCGGTTGCGCAGCTCGACGGCGGTCAGCGAGTCGAAGCCCAGCTCCTGGAACGCGCGGCCCTCGGGGAGCGAGGCGGCCGACGTGTGGCCCAGTACGGCCCCGGTCTCACCGAGCACCAGGTCGAGGAGGGCCGCCCGGTCGAGGGGTACGGCGCCGTCCCGCGCCGGCTCGGGCGCGGCGGACTCGGCGGCCTCGGGCAGGCCGGCGAGCAGGGGGCTGCGCCGGGCCACGGTGAACGTCGAGGCGAACACCGGCCAGTCGATGTCCGCGACGGCCAGCGCGGCCTCGTCCCTGCCGAGCGCCCCGCGCAGCGCCGCGACGGCGCGCTCGGGTGCCATGGCGGGCAGGCCCCAGCGGGCCATCTGCTCGCGTGCGGGTCCATCGGACATGCCCGCGCCGCCCCAGTGGCCCCAGGCCACGGCGGTGGCGGGCAGCCCCTCGGCGCGGCGCCGCAGCGCCAGCGCGTCCAGGTGGGCGTTGGCGGCGGCGTACGCGGACTGGCCGCTGCTGCCCCAGACGCCTGCGCCCGAGGTGAACAGCACGAAGGCGGAGAGATCCTGGTCGCGGGTCAGTTCGTCCAGGTGGCGTGCGCCCGCGACCTTGGCGGCGGCGACCTCGGCGAGGTCGGCCGGGGTCACGTCGGCGAGCGGCTTGTACCGCTCGATGCCCGCGAGGTGGAAGACGGCGCCGACGGGGTGCTCGGCGAGCAGCCGGGCCAGCGCGTCGCGGTCGGCGGCGTCGCAGGCGACGACGTCGACCGCCGCGCCCAGCGCGGTCAGTTCGGCGACGAGGTCCCGGGCGCCGGGCGCGTCGGGGCCGCGCCGGTTGGTGAGCACGAGCCGCTCGGCACCGGCGCCGGCGAGCCAGCGGGCGACGTGTGCGCCGAGGCCGCCGGTGCCGCCGGTGACCAGGACGGTCCCCTCGGGGCGCCAGTCGGCGCCGCCGGGGCCGCCCGGGGCGCGGCGCAGCCTCCTGCCGAACGCGCCGGACGCGCGGACGGCCACCTGGTCCTCGTCGCCGGCCAGGACGGCCGCGAGCCGGTCGGCCACGCGTCCGTCGACCTCGGCGGGCAGGTCGACGAGACCGCCCCAGGCCCGGGGCCGCTCCAGCGCGGCCACCCGGCCGAGCCCCCAGACCTGCGCCGTCGCCGGGTCCCCCACCGCGTCGGAGGGCCCGACGGCGACCGCGCCGCTGGTCACGCACCACAGCGGAACGCCGTCGAGGGCCTGCACCAGGGCGAGTACCCCGGGCAGCGGCTCGGGATCGCCGGGCGCGACCAGGACCAGGACGCCCGCGTAGCCGCCCAGGTCACCCACGCCGGCGAGCAGCTCGGCCGTCGTACGGACGAGGTCCATTCGGGCGGCCAGGGCGGTGGCCACGCTGTCGGCCCAGACGTCGCCCTCGGGGATCACGGCCAGCCAGCGGCCGGCCGGAGTACCGGAGACGGTCAGCGGCGTCCAGTCGACCCGGTAGCGCCACGAGTCGACGGCGGTCTCGTCCGCGTGCCGCTCGTGCCAGGCGGAGAGGAGCGGGTGGACGGCGGCGAGCGGCTCCCGGTCGGTGTCGCCCGCGCCGAGCGCGGCGGCGAGGTCGTCGGCCGAGCCGCGCACGGCGGTCCAGAACTCCGCGTCCCCGCCCTGCGCGGGGGTGGGCACGTCGAGCCAGTAGCGCTCGCGCTGGAAGGCGTACGTCGGCAGCGGCACCGGCCGCGCCCCGGGCAGGGCGGCCGTCCAGTCGACCGGCACGCCTCGTACCGCGGCCTCGGCGAGCGAGGCGAGGAACGTGGCGGGGCCACCGTCGCCGCGGCGCAGGGAACCGACGGCGAGGACCCTGTCGTCGGCCTCCTGCACGGCGGCGGTGAGCACGGGGTGCGGGCTGACCTCGACGAACGTGCCGTAGCCCGCGTCGAGGAGCGTGCGCGTGGCGGTGTCGAAGCGGACCGGCTCCCGCAGGTTGCGGAACCAGTACGCGGCGTCGAGGCCGGTCGTGTCGAGGAAGCCGCCGGTCACCGACGACACGAACGCGACGTCGGCGGCGCGGGGCCGGATCGCGGCGGTGGCGGCGAGGACCTCGTCGCGTACGGCCTCGACCTGCGCGGAGTGCGAGGCGTAGTCGACGGGAATCCGCCGGGCCCTCAGTCCGTCGCGGTCGGCCGCGGCCATCAGTTCGTCCAGGGCCGAGGCGTCGCCGGACACGACGGTGGCGGCGGGGCCGTTGACGGCGGCCACCGACAGCCGCTCGCCCCACGGCGCCAGCAGCTCGCGCGCGGCGTCCTGGGCGAGCGGCAGCGCCACCATTCCGCCCCGGCCCGCGACCGCGCGCAGCGCCCGCGCGCGGGCGGTGACCAGCAGGGCGGCGTCCTCGAGGCTCAGCGCGCCCGCGACGCAGGCGGCGGCGATCTCGCCCTGCGAGTGGCCGACCACGGCCGCCGGCTCGACGCCGTGGGCGCGCCAGAGCGCGGCGAGGGACACCATCACGGCCCACAGGGCGGGCTGGACGACGTCGACGTTCTCCAGCGCGGCCGGGTTGGCGAGGACCTCGCGCAGCGACCAGTCCACGTGCGGGGCGAGCGCGGCGGCGCACTCGTCCAGGCGGCCGGCGAACTCGGGCGAGGCGGCCGCCAGTTCGAGGGCCATGCCGACCCACTGGGCCCCCTGCCCGGGGAAGACGAAGGCGACCCGGCCGGGTCCGCCCGCGAGGCCTCGGACGACGCCCGCCGCGGGGTTCCCGGCGGCGAGGGCGGCGGTACCGCGCAGCAGCTCCGCCCGGTCCGCGCCGACGACGACGGCGCGCTGCTCGAACGAGGACCGGGTGGTGGCCAGGGCGAGGGCGATGTCGCGCGGCTCGTCGGTGGGCCGTTCGGCCAGCTGCGCGAGGAGCGCGGCGGCCTGCCCGCGCAGGGCGTCCTCGGTGCGGCCGGACAGCACCCACGGCACGGGCCCTGCCCCGTCCGCGCGCTCCGGCTCGGCCTCGGCCTCGGGCGCCTCCTCCAGGATGACGTGCGCGTTGGTGCCGCTGACGCCGAACGCGGACACGCCGGCCCGGCGCGGCCGGTCGCCCGCGGGCCAGGCCCGGGCCTCGTCGAGCAGCCGTACGTTGCCCGCCGACCACTCGACCTTCGGCGTGGGGGCGTCCACGTGCAGGGTCTTCGGCAACACGCCGTGCCGCAGCGCGAGTACGGCCTTCAGCACACCGGCGACACCCGCCGCGGCCTGCGTGTGGCCGAGGTTGGACTTCACCGAGCCCAGCCACAGCGGCTCGGCCCGGTCGGCGCCGTACGCGGCGAGCAGCGCCTGCGCCTCGATCGGGTCGCCGAGGACCGTGCCCGTACCGTGCGCCTCGACGAGGTCCACGTCGGAGGGCGAGAGCCTGGCGTCGGCGAGCGCGGCCTTGATGACCCGCTGCTGTGCCGGGCCGTTCGGGGCGGTGAGGCCGCTGCTGGCGCCGTCCTGGTTGACGGCCGAGCCGCGCAGCACGGCGAGGACCGGGTGGCCGAGGCGGCGGGCGTCGGAGAGCCGCTCGAGGAGGAGCACGCCCGCGCCCTCGCCCCAGCCGGTGCCGTCGGCGGCGGCCGCGAACGGCTTGCACCGGCCGTCGGGCGCCAGACCGCGCTGGCGGGAGAACTCGACGAACGTGGCGGGCGAGGACATGACGGTCACACCGCCCGCGAGCGCCATCGCGCACTCCCCCGACCGCAGGGACCGCATCGCGAGGTGCAGCGCCACGAGCGACGCCGAGCAGGCCGTGTCGACGGTGGCCGCCGGGCCCTGGAGACCCAGGACGTAGGCGAGGCGTCCGGACAGGACGCTGGCCGCGTTTCCTGTGCCCGCGTACCCCTCGACGCGGTCGAGGACGGGCCGCGCGGCGGAGATGTAGTCCTGGCCGTTGGTGCCGAGGAAGACGCCGACGTCGGCGCCGCGCAGCGACTTCGGGTCGATTCCGGCGCGCTCGACGGCCTCCCAGGCGGTCTCGACGGCGAGCCGCTGCTGCGGGTCCATCGCGAGCGCCTCGCGCGGCGAGATGCCGAAGAACCCGGCGTCGAACTCCGCCGCACCGTCGACGAACCCGCCCTCACGCACGTACGACGTACCCGCGTGCTCCGGATCCGGGTGGTACAGGCCTTCCACGTCCCAGCCCCGGTCGCCCGGGAACGGGGACAGCGCGTCACGGCCCTCCGCGAGCAGCCGCCACAGGTCCTCGGGGGACGCGACGCCGCCGGGGAAGCGGCAGCCCGCGCCGACCACCGCGACGGGTTCGGCGGCGCGTTCGGCCGTCTCGCGCAGCGTCAGGCGTGCCTGGGTCAACTCGCCCGTGACCCACCGCAGGTGGTCGAGCAGCTTGCTCTCGTTCTCCACGTTCAGGACTTCCCGAGCTCGTTTTGGATGAAATCGAAGATCTCGTCGGCGGATGCCGTGCTCAATTGGTCGGCGGCGGCCGGGGACCCGGCGGTCACCGGCGTCCACTCGCCCAGCAGGCGGCGCAGCTCGGCGGTGACCTTCGCGCGGGTCGACTCGTCCGCCGCGGCCGGGTCGAGCCCGGCGAACCGGTCGAGGTCGGCCACCGACGGCGCCGTCCCGGCGGGCGCGAGCCCGGCCGCGAGATGCGCGGCCAGGTCGTCCCCGGTGGGGTGGTCGAAGACCAGCGTGAGCGGCAGCGTGAGCCCGGTGGCCCGGGTCAGCCTGTTGCGCAGCTCCACCGCGGTGAGCGAGTCGAACCCGAGGTCGAGGAAGCCGCGTTCGGTGTCGACGGCCGCCGGGTCCCGGTGCCCGAGCACGGCGGCGACCGAGGTACGGACCAGGTCGAGGACGACCCGCCCGCGTTCGGCGGCCGACAGGCCCACGACGCGCTGCCGCAGCTCCGCTTCGGCGGGGGCCGCGCCCGCACCCGGCGCGACGGCCCGGTGGGCCTCGGGAATGCCGGAGATCAGCGGGCTGGGACGTACGGCGTGCAGGGAGGGCGCGAGCCGCGCCCAGTCCACGTCCGCGAGGACCACGGCCGGGTCGCCGCCGGCGATCTCCCGGCTGAGCGCTTCGACGGCCCGCTCGGGGTGCATGGACCTCAGGCCGTCGCGGTCCAGCCGCCTGCGCACCTCGTCCGCGTCGGCCATGCCGCCGCCCGCCCACGCGCCCCACGCCACCGAGGTGGCGGGCAGGCCCGCGGCCCTGCGGCGCTCGGCGAGGGCGTCGAGGTGGGCGTTGGCCGCGGCGTAGTTCGCCTGTCCCGCACCGCCCACGACACCCCCGAGCGCGCCGAACAGCACGAAGGCTTCCAGGGGCAGACGCTCCGTCAGCTCGTGCAGCGCGGTCGCGGCGTCGGCCTTGGCGCGCAGCACCGTGGCCAGCCTCCCCGGGGTCAGGGAGTCGTGCACGCCGTCGTCGAGGACGCCCGCCGTGTGCACGACGGCCGTCAACGGCGGTCCGTCGGCGGCGATCCGGTCGAGCAGGGCGCCGAGCGCGGTGCGGTCGGCCGCGTCGCAGGCCTCGGCCACGGCTCGGGTACCGAGCGCCGTGAGCTCCGCCACCAGCTCCGCCGCGCCGTCGGCGGCCGGTCCTCGCCTGCTCACCAGGACGACACGGTCGGCGCCCGAGCGGGCCGCCCAGCGCGCCACATGCCCGCCCAGGGCGCCCGTACCGCCGGTGACCAGGACGGTGCCGGTGGGACGCCACCCCTCGGGTGCGGGGGTGGTCGCGCGGACGAGCCTGCGGCCGAGAACGCCCGTGGCGCGCACGGCGACCTGGTCCTCGCCGTCGATCCCGGCGAGCACGTCGCACAGCAGGCCGACGGCATGGCCGTCCGGGTCGGCGGGCATGTCGACCAGGCCGCCCCAGCGGTGCGGCGCCTCCAGGCACAGCACCCGGCCGAGGCCCCAGACCTGCGCCTGCGCCGGGTCGGCGACGTCGCCTTCGGCCACGCCCAGGGCGTCGGCGGTCACGCACCACAGCGGTGCGGACGAGTCGGCGTCGCCCAGCGCCTGCGCGAGCACCAGGGTGGCGGCGGTGCCGTCCTGGCCGAGCGCGAGCAGCGACAGGACACCGTCCACCGGCCCCGCGACCCGCTCGGCGAGCCGGGCCCGGTCGGGAGTCTCGGGTACGACCAGCTCGACGGCGTCCACGCCCCGTTCGGCGAGACCGCGCAGGGACGCCCGTACGAGCGGGTGATCCGCGCGGGCGGCCGGGACGGCCACCACCCAGCGTCCGAGCAGCGGCTTCTCGGACCGGCCGGCGACCCGCTCCCAGCGCACGCGGTAGCGCCACAACGCGACGGGGTCGGCCGACGGCCGCTCGGGAGTCTCCGGCCAGAAGCGGGTGCGCTGGAACGGGTAGGTCGGCAGGTCGACCTGGCGCGCCCCGGTGCCGGCGAAGAAGGCCGGCCAGTCCACGGCCGCGCCGGACCGGGCGAGCCCCTCGACCAGTGCGAGCGCCTCGGGCCTGCCCTTGCGCAGCAGGGCCACGGCGCCCTCGGTCAGCGCGGCGAGCACACCGTCCGGGCCGACCTCGACGAGGGTGGTGGCCCCGGCGGCCCGCAGCGCGGCGACACCGTCGGCGTACCGCACGGCCTCCCGCGCGTTGCGCAGCCAGTACCCGGGTGTGCCCATGTCGTCGACGGCACCGGTCACCGTGGACACGACCGGGATCGCGGGCGTGCCGTAGGCCACGGTGTCGAGGACGCGCTCGAACTCGGCGAGCATCGGTTCCACCCGGTGGGAGTGGAAGGCATGACTGACCGTCAACCGCTTGGTCCTGCGGCCCTGTTCGGACCAATGGGCCGCGACGGCGAGGACCGCGTCCTCGTCACCGGAGACGACGACCGCCGACGGCCCGTTGACCGCCGCGATCCCCGCGCCCTCGACGAGCGTCGGAGCGACCTCCTCCTCGGAGGCCTCCACGGCCACCATCGCACCACCCACGGGCAGCGCCCCCATCAGCCGCCCACGAGCGGCGACGACGGTCACCGCGTCCCGCAGCGACCACACACCGGCCACATGCGCGGCCACCAACTCACCGATGGAGTGGCCCACAAGGTGGTCCGGGCGTACGCCCCACGACTCCAGGAGCCGGTAGAGGGCGACCTCGACCGCGAACAGCGCGGGCTGCGCGTACGCCGTGTCGTCCAGACCCTCACCCGAAGCGATCACCTCACGCAACGGACGATCGAGGACCATGTCGAACTCCGCGCAGACCGCGTCGAACGCCTCCGCGAACACCGGATACGCCACAGCCAGTTCCTCGCCCATACCCCGACGCTGCGCACCCTGACCCGTGAACAGGAACGCCGTCGAACCGTCCTCCCCGGCCGCGAACGGGTCGGGGTCGGCCAGGCCGGCCAGCAGTCCGTCGTGGTCGGCGGCGGCCACCACGGCGCGGTGCTCGAAGCGGGACCGCGCGGTGGCCAGCGTCAGGCCGATGTCGGCCGGACGCACCTCGGGGTGGGCCGTCACGAAGGCGTGCAGCCGCTCGGCCTGTGCCCGCAGGGCCGTCTCCGTACGCGCCGACAGCAGCCACGGCACCACGGCGTCGGGGCCCGACGCGACAGGTGTCGCGGCCCCCACGGGTGCGACCGGCTCGGTGGGCTCGCCCTCCTCGATCACGACGTGCGCGTTGGTCCCGCTCACGCCGAACGACGACACACCCGCGCGGCGGGGACGCCGCCCCGCCGGCCAGGGCCGCGGCTCGGTGAGCAGCCGTACCGCGCCGGCCGACCAGTCGACCTTCGGGGACGGCTCGGTGACGTGCAAGGTGCGCGGCAGTTCTCCCGCGTTCAGCGCGAGCACCATCTTGATGACGCCCGCGACGCCCGCGGCGGCCTGGGTGTGGCCCAGGTTCGACTTGACCGAGCCGAGCCACGCGGGTTCGGCGCGGTCCTGGCCGTAGGTGGCCAGCAGCGCCTGCGCCTCGATCGGGTCGCCCAGCGTGGTGCCCGTGCCGTGGGCCTCGACGGCGTCCACCTCGGACGGTTCGAGGCCCGCGTTGGCCAGGGCCTGGCGGATGACCCGCTGCTGGGAGGGGCCGTTCGGCGCGGTGAGGCCGTTGGAGGCGCCGTCCTGGTTGATGGCCGTGCCACGGACGACCGCCAGGACCTGGTGCCCGTTCCTGCGCGCGTCCGAGAGCCGCTCCACGAGCAGCATGCCCGCGCCCTCCGACCAGCCCGTGCCGTCGGCGCTCCCGGAGAAGGCCTTGCACCGGCCGTCGGCGGCCAGGCCGCGCTGGCGGGAGAAGTCGACGAACACGTCCGGGGTCGCCATCACGGTGACACCGCCGACGAGCGCCATCGAGCACTCGCCGGTACGCAGCGACTGGACGGCCCAGTGCAGGGCGACCAGCGAGGACGAGCACGCGGTGTCGACCGTGACGGCGGGGCCCTCCAGGCCGAGGACGTACGAGATACGGCCGGAGAGCACGCTCGCGGAGTTGCCGATGCCGACGTACCCCTCGGCGCTCTCGACGCCCGGCCGGAGCAGGGACACGTAGTCCTGGCCGTTGGTGCCGAGGAAGACGCCGACGTCCTTGCCGCGCAGCGACTTCGGGTCGAGCCCCGACCGTTCGACGGCCTCCCACGCGGTCTCGAGCGCGAGCCGCTGCTGCGGGTCCATCGCGAGCGCCTCACGCGGCGAGATGCCGAAGAACCCGGCGTCGAACTCCGCCGCACCGTCGAGGAACCCGCCCTCACGCACGTACGACGTACCCGCGTGCTCCGGATCCGGGTCGTACAGCCCCTCGGTGTCCCAGCCCCGGTCGCCCGGGAACGGGGACAGCGCGTCACGGCCCTCCGCGAGCAGCCGCCACAGGTCCTCCGGCGTCTCCACGCCGCCGGGGAGGCGGCAGGACATGCCGACGACGGCGATCGGGTCGTCGCCCGCCGTGCCGACGGCGACGGCCGCGACCGGTGCGCTCCGCTCGCCCAGCAGCTCGCCGCGCAGGTGCTCGGCGAGCGCGCGCGGGTTCGGGTGGTCGAAGACAAGCGTCGCGGGCAGCCGCAGACCGGTCGCGGCGGCGAGGCGGTTCCGCAGTTCCACCGCCGTCAGCGAGTCGAAGCCCAGCTCCTTGAAGGCGTGACCGGGTGTCACGGCGTCGCCGTCCGCGTGGCCGAGGACCACGGAGGCATGGCCGCGGACCAGGTCGAGCAGCAGCCGGTCGCGCTCGGCGGCGCCGAGCGCGACGAGCCGCTGGGCGAGCGTGTCCTGCCCGGACTCGGCGTCGGCGGCGCGACGCGCGGGCCCTCGGACGAGGCCCCGCAGCAGCGCGGGTACGGGAGTGCCACCTGTGGCGAAGGACGTCAGGTCCAGCCAGGCGGGCACGAGGACGGGATCGGCGGCGCCGGTGGCGGCCCGGTCGAAGAGGGACAGCGCGTCGGCCGTGGGCAGCGGCACCACGCCGTCACGGGCGGCCCTGCGCAGGTCGGCGGTGCCGAGGTGGCCGGTCATGCCGCTGGCGTGCGCCCACAGGCCCCACACCTGGGACACGGCGGGCAGACCGAGGGCGCGGCGGTGCTCGGCGAGGGCGTCCACGAACGCGTTGCCCGCCGCGTAGTTGCCCTGCCCCGGGGCTCCGAAGAGGCCCGAGGTGGAGGAGAACAGGACGAACGCGGCGAGGTCGTGCCCCTGCGTCAGCCGGTGCAGGTGCCAGGCGGCGTCGACCTTGGGCCGCAGCGCGCGGTCGACCCGCTCGGGGGTCTGGGAGGCGATGACGCCGTCGTCGAGGACGCCGGCGGTGTGCACGACCCCGGTCAGCGGCCGCTCCGCGGTGATCTCCGCGATGAGCGCGGCGAGCGCGGTCCGGTCGGCGGCGTCGCACGCGGCGACGGACACCTCGGCGCCGAGGCCGCGCAGTTCCTCGGCGAGCGCGACGGCCTCGGGCGCGGCGGCGCCGCGCCGTCCGGCGAGCACGAGCCTGCGCACACCGTGGACGGTCACCAGGTGCCGGGCGCACAGCGCGCCGAGCGTGCCGGTGCCACCCGTGACGAGGACGACGCCCTCGGGGTCCCACGCGGGCGCGGACACGTCGGTCAGCGGGGCGCGGACAAGGCGGGGCACGGAGGCGTGTCCCGCGCGGACGGCGATCTCCGGCTCGTCGACGGCGAGTGCGCCGGGCAGCTCCTGGAGGGCGTCCGGGCTGTCGACGTCGACCAGCACGAGCCTGCCGGGGTGTTCGGCGCGTGCCGAACGGATCAGGCCCCAAACGGGGGCGTGCGCCAGGTCGGTGACGTCCTCCTCGCCCACGGCGACCGCGCCGTGGGTGAGGACCACCAGCCGTGTGGCGGCCAGCCGTTCCTCGGCGAGCCATTCCTGGAGCACGGCCAGCACGCGGTGCGTGGCGGTGTGGGCGGCGCCCACGACGTCCTCCGAGCGCGGCGGCCGGCACGGCAGGACCAGGACGTCGGGGACGGTGTCCAGGGCGGCGACGGCGGCGACGTCCGCGTGCAGGCGGAAGCCGGGCAGCGGGAGATCGCCGAGGACGGCGATCCCGTCGGCCGTGGCGGCGGGCAGCGGTACGGACGTCCACTCGACGCGGTACAGCTCGCGGTCCCTGGCCGACTCCGTGGCGCGCGGCTGCCGCAACTCGACCGTGTCGACCGTGAGTACGGGCGCTCCGGTGCCGTCGGTGGCGTACAGGGCGAACGTGTCCTGGCCCCTGGGCGAGAGCCGTACGCGCAGCCGGCTCGCGCCGACCGCGTGCAGGGTGACACCGCGCCAGGCACCGGGCACCAGTCCGGGGCGGACCTCCGCGAGGGCGGCGTCCAGCAGTGCGGGGTGCACACCCCAGTCACCCGCGCCCTCGGCGGTCACTTCGGCGATCACGTCATCGGCGAGCGCCGGCCCGCCGGCCGCGTCGGCGCCGGTCCGGCCGATGAGCACGCCGGTGGCGTGCCGGCTCCAGGGCCGGTCGTCCGGGGCGTCCTCCGGCCGGGAGAACACGGTGACCGAGCACGTGCCGTCGGCGTCCTCGGCGCCGACGGTGACCTGCAGCCGCAGAGCGCCGTCGGCCGCCGTCAGGGGCGCGTCCTCGACGAGTTCGGCCAGCGCGCGGCCCCCGCCGGCCCAGAGCGCCAGCTCGACCGAGGTGGCGGGGGACAGCGTGGTGCCCGAGGCCACCCGGCCGGTGAACACCTGGCCGCCGAGGTCCGCGAGGGCGGTGGCGGCGCCGAGCAACGGGTGCCCGGCGTCGGCCAGGCCGAGGCCGGTCGCGTCGCCCGCCGCCACCGGTCCCTCCGGCCAGAAGCGGCTGCGCTGGAAGGCGTACGTGGGCAGCTCGACATGGCGGCCGCCCTGGCAGACGGCGGCCCAGTCGACGGGCACACCGCGTACGGCGGCCTCGGCCAGCGAGGTGAGGAGGCGGCGCGGGCCGTCCTCGTCGCGGCGCAGCGAACCGATCGCCGTGGCGGACGCGTCGACGGCGTCCGCCGTCTCCTGCACGGCCGAGGTCAGCACGGGATGCGGGCTGACCTCGACGAAGACGGTACGGCCGTCGTCGAGCAGGGCGCGGACGACGGGCTCGAACCGTACGGTCTCGCGGAGGTTCCGGTACCAGTAGCCCGCGTCGAGCGAGGCCGTGTCGAGCGGTCCACCGGTCAGCGTCGAGTGGAAGGGGACGTCCGACGAGCTCGGCCGCACCTCCGCGAGCACGGTCAGGAGTTCGGCCTCGATCGACTCGACGTGGGCCGAGTGGGACGCGTAGTCCACCGGGATCCGCCGCGTCCGCACACCATCGGCCGCGCAGGCCGCCGTCAACTCGTCCAGCGCGTCCGGATCACCCGACACCACGGTCGCCGCAGGCCCGTTGAGCGCCGCGACCGAGACACGACCGGCCCACGGAGCGATCCGCTCCGCCACCGCATCGGCCGACAGCGCCACCGACAACATCCCACCCCGACCGGCCAACCGCTCACCGATCACCTTCGACCGCAGGGCCACGACCCGCGCGCCGTCGGACAGCGAGAGCGCCCCCGCCACGCACGCGGCCGCGATCTCACCCTGCGAGTGCCCGACCACCGCGGACGGCACCACACCATGCGAACGCCACACGTCGGCCAACGACACCATCACGGCCCACAGCACCGGCTGCACGACATCGACGCGGTCCAGGCCGACCCCGTCCCGGACGACGTCCAGCAACGACCAGTCGACAAACGGCGTCAAGGCCTCGGCACACTCCGCCATCCGCGCCGCGAACACCGGGGAGGCATCGAGGAGATCCGCCCCCATGCCCACCCACTGAGCGCCCTGACCGGGGAAGACGAACACGACGCCCGCGTCGGCGGAGTCGGCGGTGCCGGTGACCACGGAATCCGTGGGCTCCCCGGCCGCCAGCGCGGCCAGACCGCGCAGCGCCTGCGCACGGTCGGCGGCGACGACGACCGCGCGGCGCGGCAGCGACGCACGGGACGCGGCCAACGACCAGGCCACGTCGACCGGTTCGAGCCCGGACTCGGCCTCGATCCGCTCGGCGAGCCGGGCGGCCTGGGCGGCCAGGGCCGCGTCCGACCGCGCGGACAGGGCCCACGGCACCCAGCGGGACTCGGGCTCGGACGTCGGGGCGGCCGGTTCCTCCTCGGGGGCCTCCTCGAGGACCAGGTGCGCGTTCGTGCCGCTGGCGCCGAAGGAGGACACGCCCGCGCGGCGAGGCCGGTCGGACCGGGCCCACGACTCGGCCTCGGTCACCAGCTCGACGGATCCTGAGGCCCAGTCGATGTGCGGGGAGGGCGCGTCCACGTGCAGCGTCCTCGGGACCTCGCCCGCGCGCAGCGCGAGCACCATCTTGATGACGCCCGCCACGCCTGCGGCGGGGCCGGTGTGGCCGATGTTGGACTTGAGCGAGCCGAGCCGCAGCGGCCGTTCGCGCTCCTGCCCGTAGGTGGCCAGCAGGGCGTTGGCCTCGATCGGGTCGCCCAGGGTCGTACCGGTGCCGTGCGCCTCGACGACGTCCACGTCGGACGCGGCGAGGCCCGACGCGGCGAGGGCGGCGCGGATGACCCGCTGCTGCGCCGTGCCGTTGGGCGCGGTGAGCCCGGAGGACGCGCCGTCCTGGTTGATCGCCGAGCCGCGCACCACGGCCAGGACGGGGTGGCCGTTGCGGCGCGCGTCCGACAGCCGTTCCAGGAGCACGACGCCCGCGCCCTCGGACCAGCCGATGCCGTCGGCGGCGGCGGCGAACGCCTTGCACCGGCCGTCCGGGGAGAGGCCGCGCTGCCGCGAGAACTCCACGAACGCGCGCGGGGTCGACATGACCATCACGCCGCCGGCGAGCGCGAGCGAGGACTCGCCGCTGCGCAGCGACTGCCCCGCGAGGTGCAGCGCCACCAGCGACGAGGAGCAGGCGGTGTCCACGCTGATCGCCGGGCCTTCGAGGCCGAGGGTGTAGGAGACCCGTCCGGACAGCACGCTGGCGTAGTTGCCCGTGCCGAGCAGTCCCTCGTCCACCCCGTTGCGCACCACTCCGTGGCGCGTGTCGTAGCGCTGGTCGGTGACGCCGGCGAACACGCCCGTGGCGGAGCCGCGCAGGCCGAGCGGGTCGATGCCCGCACGCTCGAAGGCCTCCCACGCCATCTCCAGGAAGAGGCGCTGCTGCGGGTCCATCGCCAGCGCCTCGCGCGGGCTGACGCCGAAGAAGGCGGCGTCGAAGTCGGCGGCGCCGTCGAGGAATCCGCCCTTGCTCAGATAGCTGCTGCCCGCCTTGTCGGGATCGGGGTCGTACAGGCCGTCGAGGTCCCAGCCCCGGTCGGCGGGGAAGTCGCCGATGACCTCCCGGCCCTCGGCCAGGACGCGCCACAGGTCGTCCGGTCCGTCGACGCCTCCGGGGAAGCGGCAGGCCATCGCGACCACGGCCAGCGGCTCGTCCGTGTCGGCGGCGCGGACGGAGGCCGGAACGGCGGGCGCGGGAACAGCGGGCGCGGGAACGGCGGGCGCGGGAACGGCGGGCGCGGGAACGGCGGCGCGTTCGGGCGTACGGGCCGTGGTGGGCGGCGCCGCCGGGGCGCTGTCCAGTTCGGCGAGCAGGTGCGCGGCGAGCGCGGCGGGGTCAGGGTGGTCGAAGACGACGGTGGTCGGCAGGCTCAGGCCGGTCGCCTCGTTGAGCGCGGTGCGCAGGCGCAGCGCGGCCAGGGAGTCGAAGCCGAGGTCGCTGAAGCCGCGCTGCGGCTCGACGGCCGCCGGGTCGGCGTGGCCGAGCACGACGGCGGTCCGGGCGCGCACCAGGTCGAGCGCCTTGCGGCGGCGGTCGGCCGCGGGCAGCCCGGCGAGGCCGTCGCGCCAGGTGGTCGTGGTGCCGGCCTCGGCGGGCAGCTCCACGGGGGCGGACACGGCCGTCGGGCGCACGATGCCGTCGACCGGCGGCCAGTAGCGCTCGCGCTGGAAGGCGTACGTCGGCAACGCGACGGCCCGCGCGCCCGTGCCGGCGTGGAACGCGGCCCAGTCGACCCGTACACCGCCGACATGGGCCTCGGCCAGGTGGCTCAGCAGGGTCGGCAGTCCGCCGCTGTCCCGCCGGAGCGAGCCGACCACGACGGCCGTCGCGTCGGCCGCCTCCACGGCCTCCTGTGTGCCGACCGCCAGCACCGGATGCGGGCTGGACTCGACGAAGCCCCGGTAGCCCTGGGCGAGAAGACCCGCCACGGCGTCGGCGTACCGCACCGGTTCCCGCAGGTTGCGGAACCAGTACTCGGCGTCCAGCGCGGTGCCCTCGATCCAGTCCCCCGTCACGGTCGAGAACAGCGGGACGGTTCCGGCCGTGGGGGCGACGTCGGCGAGGTCGGCGATCAAGCGTTCGCGCAGCACGTCGACGGCGGGCGAGTGGGACGCGTAGTCCACCGCGACACGCCGCGCACGCACCCCCTTCTCCCCGCAGAGGGCGGCCAGTTCGTCAAGGGCGGTCGCCTCGCCCGCGACGACGACGGAACCCGGGCTGTTCACCGCCGCGACCACCGCGCGGTCCGCCCAGGGCGCCAGCAGCTCGCGCGCCGTGGCCTCCGGCGCGGCGACGGACAGCATCCCACCCGAACCCGCCAGTCGCACCAGGCTCAACCCGCGCAGGGCCACGACCCGCGCGCCGTCGGACAGCGAGAGCGCTCCCGCCACGCACGCGGCGGCGATCTCGCCCTGCGAGTGCCCCACCACGGCCGACGGCACCACACCGTACGAGCGCCACACCTCGGCCAGCGACACCATCACGGCCCACAGCACCGGCTGCACGACATCGACGCGGTCCAGGTCGACCCCGTCCCGGACGACATCGAGCAGCGACCAGTCGACGTACGGAGCCAAGGCCTCGGCGCACTCGGCCATCCGCGCGGCGAACACCGGTGACGTATCGAGGAGTTCGGCCCCCATGCCCACCCACTGCGAACCCTGACCGGGGAAGACGAACGCCACACGACCGTCGCCGCCCGCCACACCCCGCACGACACCCGGCGCCTCAGCACCCGTTGCCAGCGCGGACAGACCGGCCAACAGCTCCGCCCGGTCCCCACCGAGCACCACAGCCCGATGCCCCAGCACCGAACGCGTCGTCCCCAGCGCGAACGCCACATCACGCGGATCGGCTTCGAGCGCAGAGCCGTGCGCGGCGAGACGCTCCGCCTGGGCACGCAGGCCCGCGGCCGAATCGGCCGACAGGATCCAGGGCACCACCGGAAGATCCCGCACCGCGGGCTCCACCGGCGGCGCGTCGAACGGCGGCTCCTCCTCCAGGACCACATGCGCGTTCGTGCCACTGACGCCGAACGACGACACACCCGCCCGACGCGGAGCACCCGTCTCCGGCCACTCCCGTGCCTCGGTCAGCAGCTCCACCGCGCCCGCCGACCAGTCCACCTGCGGCGACGGCTCATCCACATGCAGCGTCCGAGGCAGCACACCATGCCGCATCGCCTGCACCATCTTGATCACACCCGCCACACCCGCAGCAGCCTGCGCATGGCCGATGTTCGACTTCACCGAACCCAACAACAACGGCCGCTCACGACCCTGCCCATACGTCGCCAACAGCGCCTGCGCCTCGATCGGGTCACCCAACCGCGTACCCGTGCCATGCGCCTCCACGGCGTCCACGTCCGAGGACGCGAGACCCGCGTCCGCCAACGCCTGGCGCACCACGCGCTGTTGGGAGGGCCCGTTGGGGGCGGTGAGGCCGCTGCTGGCGCCGTCCTGGTTGATCGCGCTGCCGCGTACGACGGCGAGGACGGGGTGGCCGTTGCGGCGCGCGTCCGACAGGCGTTCCAGTACCAGCAGGCCGACGCCCTCGCCGAAGCCGAACCCGTCGGCGGCCGCGGCGAACGCCTTGCAGCGGCCGTCGGCGGCCAGCGCGCGCTGGCGGCTGTACTCGGTGAACACGGCGGGGGTCGACAGCACGGTCGCGCCGCCCGCGAGCGCCATCGTGGACTCGCCCGACCGCAGCGACCTCACCGCGAGGTGCAGCGCGACCAGCGACGACGAGCACGCCGTGTCGATCGACACGGCCGGGCCCTCGAGACCGAGGGTGTAGGAGAGCCGGCCGGACAGCACGCTGGGCGAGGTGCCGGTGACGACGTAGCCCTCCAGCTGGGTGCCCGCCGCACCGGCGATGTCGGAGTAGTCCTCGCTGCTGAATCCGACGTACACGCTGGTCGCGCTGCCGCGCAGGCCGTCGGGGTCGATCCCGGCGCGCTCCAGCGCCTCCCAGGCGGTCTCCAGGACCAGTCGCTGCTGCGGGTCCATCGCCAGCGCCTCGCGGGGGCCGACCCGGAAGAAGCCCGCGTCGAAGCCGGCGGCGTCGGTGAGGAAGCCGCCTTCACGGGCGTACGAGGTGCCCGGCCGGTCCGGGTCCGGGTCGTAGACCGAGGCCATGTCCCAGCCGCGGTCGGCCGGGAACTCCGAGACCGCGTCGGTCTCGTTCGCGATCAGCTCCCACAGGTCCTCGGGGGAGGCGACGCCGCCGGGGTAGCGGCAGGCCATGCCGACGATCGCGATGGGCTCGCTGTCGCGGCTCTCGACCTCCCGCAGCCTGCGCCGGGTGGTCTGCAGGTCGCCGGTGACCTGCTTGAGGTAGCTGAGCAGCTTCGCCTCGTCGGCCTTGGGCGCACCCCCAGGTCGGTCGGTCCGCTCGGTCATGCGATCCCCCGGTCGATCAGGTCGAACAACTCGTCCGCCGTGGCGGCGTCCAGCGCGGCCGCGTCGTTTCCTTCTCCGGACTCGGCGGCGTCCCAGCGGGAGGCCAGTCGGCGCAGGTGCTCCGCGACGCGTGTCCGGTCGGCTCCGTCGGCGGGCAGCGCGGCGAACGCTCCCTCCAGGCGGGCCAGTTCGGCGATGAGCCGGTCGGCGGCGGCGCCTTCGGCCTCGCTCGGCATCAGCGACGCGAGCAGGTGCTCGGCGAGCGCGGCCGGCGTCGGGTGGTCGAAGACCAGCGTGGTCGCCAGCCGAAGCCCGGTGGCCGCGCCGAGCCGGTTGCGGAGTTCGACGGCGGTCAGCGAGTCGAAGCCCAGCTCCTTGAAGCCGCGCGCGAAGTCCACGGCGCCCGGCCCCGCGTAGCCGAGTACGTCGGCGGCGTGACCGCGGACGACATCGAGCAGCGCGTGCGCGCGCTCGGTCGCGGGCAGCGCGGCGATCCGCGCGACGAGGGCGGCGGCGTCGTCGACGGGGCGCGCGACCGAGGAGGCGGCGGGCCCGGCCGGGGCTCCGGTCAGGCCGCGCAGCAGCCGGGGCGCCGCTCCCGCCCGCAGGGCGGCGAGGTCGAGGCGCGCGGTGACGGTCACGGCGTCCCCGGTGCGGGTGGCCGCGTCGAAGAGGGCAAGGCCCTCGGCCGAGGCCATCGCGACGATGCCGCCCCGGCCCGCCCGTGCCACGTCGGCGGCGTCGAGGTGCCCGGTGAGGCCGGTGGCGTCGGCCCACAGGCCCCACGCGAGGGAGGTCGCGGGCAGTCCCTCGGCGCGGCGTCGCTCGGCGAGGGCGTCGAGGAACGCGTTGGCGGCGGCGTAGTTGGCCTGGGCGGGTGTGCCGAGGGTGGCGGCCGCGGAGGAGAACAGGACGAACGCGGAGAGACCCCGCTCGCGGGTCGCCTCGTGCAGGTGCTGGACGGCGTCGGCCTTCGGGCGCAGTACGGCGGGCAGCCGGTCGGCTGTCAGCGCGGTCAGCACGCCGTCGTCGAGGGCGCCCGCGGTGTGCACGACGGCGGTCAGGGGCTGCTCGGCGGGCAGGCTCGCCAGGAGCGCGTCGACGTCGGCGCGCTCCGTGACGTCGCACCGCGCGAACCGGGCGGTGGCACCCGACTCGGCCAGTTCGGCGACCAGTTCGGCGGCTCCCGGCGCGTCGGCGCCCCGGCGGCTGGCGAGGACCAGGTGCCGGGCACCGTGCTCCTCGACCAGGTGCCGGGCCAGCAGGCCGCCGAGGACGCCCGCGCCGGTGAGCAGCACCGTGCCGTCGGCGTAGGGGGCGACGGTGAACACGATCTTGCCGGTGTGCCGGGCCTGCGCCATGAACCGCAGCGCGGCGCGGGCGTCGGACAGCGGCCAGGTGCGGGTGGGCAGGCCGCGCACCTCGCCGGCGGCGACGTGGGCGACGACCTCGGTCAGCAGGCTCTGGATGCGCTCGGGGCCCGCCTCCATCAGGTCGAAGGCGCGGTACGTGACTCCGGGCAGCGCCGCGGGGTCACGGCGGTCGGTCTTGCCGAGCTCGACGAACCGGCCGCCGTCGGCGAGCAGTTCGAGGGAGGCGTCGGTGAACTCGCCCGCCAGCGAGTTGAGCACCACGTCCACGGCCGGGAACCGCTCGGCGAACTCGGTGGTCCGCGACGACGCGATGTGCTCCTCGTCCAGGCCCTCCGCCCGGAGCACCCCGTGCTTGGCCGGGCTCGCCGTGGCGAACACCTCCGCGCCGAGCAGACGGGCGAGCCGGACCGCGGCCAGACCGACGCCGCCGGCGGCGGCGTGCACGAGGACGCGGTCCCCGGGCCGTACGCCGGCGAGGTCGACAAGCCCGTACCGGGCGGTGGCGTACGCCGACGGCAGCGCCGCGGCCTCCACCCACGTCCAGGCCTCGGGTACCGGGACGACGAGCCGGCGGTCCACCACGGCCAGCGGCCCGAACCCGCCCGGCACCATGCCGAGGACGCGGTCGCCCACGGCCAGGTCGGTCACGTCGGCGCCGACTTCGAGCACGGTGCCCGCGGCCTCGGAGCCGATGGCGTCGACCTCGTCGGGGTACATGTCGAGCGCGCACAGGACGTCGCGGAAGTTCAGGCCCGCCGCCCGTACGGCGACGCGGATCTGACCGGGTGCGAGCGGAGCGGTGGCGTCGGGCGCGGCGACTGCGTCGACGCCGTCGATGGAGCCGGGCCGCACGACGTCGACGCGCCAGGCGTCCGCCCCGGCGGGCGGCCGCAGCGTGTCGTCGGCCGCGCGGGCCAGCCGTGCGACGGACAGCTCTCCCTCGCGGAGCGCGGACTGCGGCTCGTCGCCCACGGTCGGCACGGCACGCAGCGAGTCGGCCACGCCGTCGGTGTCGACGAGCAGGAAGCGGTCGGGGTGCTCGGTCTGCGCGGAGCGTACGAGTCCCCACACGGCGGCGGCGGCCGGGTCGGGCGCCTCGCCGGGCCGGACGGCGACGGCGCCGCGCGTCACCACGGCGAGCCGGGCGGCGGCGAACCGCTCGTCGGCGAGCCACTCCCGCAGCAGGCCGAGCACCTCGGCGGTCGCCCGGTGGGTGTCACCGACCGCATCGGCGCCGGTCGTCACCGGGGCGAGGACGAGCTCCGGTACGGAGGTGAGGTCGGCGAGCGTGGCGTGCAGGGGGCCTTCGAGGCCTGCCGCGCCCGCACCGACCACGGCGCGGCGTGCGACGGGGGCAGGCTCCGCGGCCACCCAGTCCACACGGAACCGCGCGTCCCGGGTGCCCGCGGCCGTCGCGGCGCGCAGTTGGTCGGCCGAGGCGGGCCGCAGCCGCAGCGCGGACAGCTCCACGACGGGCGTGCCGTCGGTGGTGGTCGCGGTGAGCCGTACCTCGTCGCCGCCGACGCGTGCGGCGCGCACCCGCAGCACGCGGGCGGCGCTCGGGCGCACCGTCACGCCGCTCCACGAGAACGGCAGCAGCACCGGGGAGTCGTCGGGCTCGGCGGCGAGCACGGCCTGGGTGGCGGCGTCGAGGAGCGCCGGGTGGACCGCGAACCCCGCCGCGTCGACGCCCTGGGGCAGCTCGACCTCGGCGAAGACCTCGGCGACACCGGCCTTGTTCTCGGCGCTTTCGGCGCTTTCGGCGGCGCGGCTCCACAGCGTTCGCAGCCCCCGGAAGGCGGGGCCGTAGCCGAAGCCGCGTCCGGCGAACCGGTCGTACAGCCCGTCCAGGGACACGGGCCGCGCGTCGGCGGGCGGCCACGTCCCCTCGACGGCCGCGAGCGGCTCGTCCTGGGCCAGCACGCCCGAGGCGTGCGGGGTCCAGTCGCCGTCGGCGAGCGCGTGGACGGCGACGGCGCGCCGGCCGTCCTCGTCGGCGCCGCGTACGGTCACGCGCAGGGCGAGCCCGTCGGCGGGAACGCCGATCGGGGCGGCCAGGGTGAGTTCCTCGATCCGGCCGCAGCCCAGCCGGGCGCCCGCGTGGGCGACCAGTTCGAGGACGGCCGTGCCCGGGACGACGACCGTGCCGAGAACGGCGTGGTCGGCCAGCCACGGGTACGCGTCGGGGGTGATCCGGCCGGAGAGGACGAGGCCGCCGTCGTCGGGCAGTTCGACCTCGGCGCCGGCCAGCGGGTGTCCGCCCGCGACCAGGCCGACGGCGGCGAGGTCGCCCGCGCCGGCCGTCCCCGGGGCGAGCCAGTAGCGCTCGCGCTGGAAGGCGTACGTGGGCAGCTCGACCGGTCGCGCGCCGGCCGCGTCGAACAGCGGCCGCCAGTCGACCGGCACGCCCGCCGCGGCCACCTCGGCCAGGGACAGGGTGAACCTCTGCTGATCGCTCTCGTCCCGGCGCAGGGTCGCGGCGACGTGCAGCTCCACGCCCTCGGCCTCCGCGGTCTGCTGCATGGCGACGGTCAGGACGGGGTGCGGGCTCACCTCGACGAAGCCGCGGTAGCCCTCGGACAGGAGTCCCGTCACGGCGTCGGCGAAGCGCACGGGCTCGCGCAGGTTCCGGTACCAGTAGCGGGTGTCCAGCTCGCTGCCGTCGACCCAGTCGGCGGTCACCGTGGAGTAGAGCGGAATCTCGCTGTCGCGGGGCCTGATGCCCTTCAGCTCGCCGAGGAGCCGCTCGCGGACGGCCTCGACCTGCGGGGAGTGCGAGGCGTAGTCGGCGGCGACGCGGCCCGCGCGCAGGTTCTCGTCGTCGCAGAGGTCGAGCAGTTCCTCCAGCGCCTCGCGCTCGCCGGCGACCACAAGCGAGCGGGGGCTGTTGACCGCGGCCACGCCGAGCCGTCCCGCCCAGCGCTCCACCATCTTCTCGACGTCGGCGGCGGGCGCGGACACGAAGCCCATGCCGCAGCGGCCGGGCAGGTCCACCACGGCCTTGGCGCGCAGGGCGACGATCTTCGCCGCGTCGTCCAGGCTGAGGGCGCCCGCGACGCAGGCGGCGGCGATCTCGCCCTGCGAGTGCCCGACCACGGCGGACGGCACCACGCCGTGCGCGCGCCACACCGCGGCCAGCGACACCATCAGCGCGAAGAGGACGGGCTGGACCACGTCCACGCGGCGCAGCGGCGGCGCACCCTCGACGCCGCGCAGGACGTCGACGACCGACCAGTCGAGGTGCGGGGCCAGGGCGCGCTCGCACGCGGCCATCCGCTCGGCGAACACCGGCGAGCTGTCGAGGAGTTCCACGCCCATGCCGAGCCACTGCCCGCCCTGGCCGGCGAAGACGAAGACCACACGGCCGTCGGCCCCGGCGGTGCCGCGCACGACTGCCGGGTCGGCGCCGCCGGAGGCCAGCACGTCGAGACCGGCGAGGAGTTCGGCGCGGTCACGGCCCACGACGGCCGCGCGGTGGTCGAACGCCGTACGGCGGGTCACCAGCGACAGGCCCACGTCGGCGGGCGTCAGTTCGGGGTCGGCGGCGACGAAGGTGCGCAGCCGGGCGGCCTGGGCGCGCAGCGCGTCCTCGGTGCGCGCGGACAGCGTCCACGGCACGGGCGCGGGAACGGCACCGGCTTCGGTCTCGGCAGCCCCGGCCTCCGTCTCGGGAGCCCCGGCCTCGGGAGCTTCCGCCGGTACGGCCTCGGGAGCTTCCGTCGGTACGGCCTCGGGCGCCTCCTGCACGATCACATGGGCGTTGGTCCCGCTCACACCGAACGAGGACACACCCGCCCGGCGCGGCCGGTCGGTGCGCGGCCAGTCCCGGGCCTCGGTCAGCAGCTCCACCGCGCCCGACACCCAGTCCACGTGCGGCGACGGCGCGTCCACGTGCAGGGTCTTCGGCAGCACGCCGTTCCGCAGCGCGAGGACCATCTTCATGACGCCGCCGACGCCCGCCGCGGCCTGCATGTGGCCGAGGTTGGACTTCAGCGAGCCCAGCCAGAGCGGCCGGTCGCGGTCCTGCCCGTACGAGGCGAGCAGCGCCTGCGCCTCGATCGGGTCGCCCAGCCTGGTGCCGGTGCCGTGGCCCTCGACCGTGTCCACGTCGGCGGCGCGAAGGCCCGCGTCGGCGAGCGCCTGCCGCACCACGCGCTGCTGGGCCGCGCCGCTCGGCGCGGTCAGGCCGTTGGAGGCGCCGTCCTGGTTGGTCGCGCTGCCGGTCAGCAGCGCCAGGACCTCGTGTCCGTTGCGGCGCGCGTCGGAGAGGCGTTCGAGCAGCAGCACGCCGACGCCCTCGGACCAGCCGAGGCCCTCGGCGGCCTTGGCGTACGAGCGGCTGCGGCCGTCGGCGGAGAGGCCGCCCTGCTTGGTGAAGTCGACGAACAGCTCGGGGGTGTGCATCACGGTCACGCCGCCCGCGAGCGCCATCGTGGACTCGCCCGAGCGCAGCGACCGTACGGCCATGTGGATGGCGACCAGCGAGGACGAGCACGCCGTGTCGACCGTGACCGCGGGACCCTCCAGGCCCAGCACATAGGCGATGCGCCCGGACAGCACGCTGGAGAGGCGGCCGGTCAGCGCGTGGCCGTCGCCGCCCTCGGGGACGCCCGCGAGCAGGGATGAGTACGACTGCGCGTTGGCGCCGACGAACACGCCGACCTTGCCGCCGCGCCACGAGCCGGGCTCGACGCCGGCGCGCTCCAGCGCCTCCCAGGAGGTCTCCAGGAGCAGCCGCTGCTGCGGGTCCATCAGCTGCGCCTCGCGCGGGCTGATGCCGAAGAACCCCGCGTCGAACAGGGCCACGTCCTCAAGGAATCCGCCGTGGCGGGTGAGGCTGGCGGCCGGTCCCGACTGGTCGGCGAGCGCGGCGAGGTCCCAGCCCCGGTCCTCGGGGAAGGACGAGATCGCGTCGCGCCCCTCGGCGACCACCCGCCACAGTTCGTCGGGCGTGGTCACCCCGCCCGGGTAGCGGCAGGCCATGCCGACCACGGCGATCGGATCGTCGTCAGCGGCGCGCCGCACGGGCTCGTCGTCGTCGGCGAGGGCGACGTGCTTCCCGCCCGCCGCGTCGACCAGCACGTCCGCCAGGGCCCGGGCGGTCGGGTAGTCGTAGATGGCCGTCGTCGGCAGCTTGACGCCGGTGATCCGGCTGAGCCGCAGCAGCAGCTGTACGGCGGTCAGGGAGCGCAGTCCCAGCTCGCGGATGGCGCGGTCGGGATGCACGTCCTCGGCGGTGCCGATCTCGAGCACCTCGGCGACCTGGGCCAGTACGAGGTCGAGCACCAGTCGGCGCCGCTCGGGCTCGGGCAGACCGCCGAGACGGTGGGCGAGTGCGGGCAACTGACCGGCCGGTGAGGCGTCCAGCGACTCAGGCATGGGTGGTCCCCTCCAGCGGGTCCGAGATCGGGAGAGTGGAAACGGGCAGGGCGGGATCGGCGAGCGCGGCAGCCAGCAGCGCCGCCGTGTCCCCCAGGAGGACGTCGACGGTGGCCTGGTCCAGTACGGCGGCGCGGTGCACGACGTGCCCGGTGAGGCCGCCGTCGGGGTCCTCGACGAGGTGGACCTCGAGGTTCCAGCGGGCGTACACGCGCTCGCCCGCGAACGGCTCGACGCGCACGCCGGGCAGGCGCAGCTCGCCCAGCTCGACGTTGACGAGCTGGAACACCACGTCCACCAGCGGCCGGTCCGGGTCGAGGCCCAGGCCCTCGGCGACCCGCTCCCACGGCAGGGCCTGGTGGGCGTAGGCGTCGACCGAGGTCGTGTGGACGCGGCCGAGGAGCTCGGCGAAGGTCGGGTCGCCCTCGAAGCCGACGCGCAGGGGTACGAAGTTGGCGAAGAAGCCGATCAGGCCCTCCACCTCGGCACGGGTGCGGCCCGCCACGGGCGAACCCACGGCGAGGTCCTCGGAGCCGGTGTGCCGAGCCAGCGTCGCGGTGAACGCGGCGAGCAGGGTCATGTAGAGCGTGGCCCCGTGCGCGGCGCCGATCTGCCGCGCGGCGTCGACGAGTTCGGCGGGCAGCCGCCACTCGGTGAGCACGCCCGCGTCGTCACGAGCCGTCACGGCCCGGGCGCCGGGCAGCGCGAGGGGCCGAAGCCCGTCCAGCCGCTCGCGCCAGTGGTCGAGCTGCTCGTCGAGTACGGCGCCGGTCAGCCAGGACCGTTGCCATGCGGCGAAGTCGCCGTACTGCACCGGCAGTTCGGGCAGCTCCGGTACGCGCCCCTCGCGCAGCGCCTCGTACGCACGGGACAGCTCCGACCAGAGCACGCCCTGCGACCAGCCGTCGGTGGCGATGTGATGCACCGTCAGCATCAGGACGTGGTCGTCGGGGGCGATGCGCAGCAGCGACGGCCGGAGCACGGGGCCCCGGACCAGGTCGAAGGGCCGGGCGGCCTCCTCGCCCGCCGCGACGCGCGCGGCCGCCTCGTCCGGCACGTCCACGGCGAGGAGTTCGACCTCGCCGGCGGGCAGGACGACCGTCGTGGGCTCGTCGCCCGGCACGAACACCGTGCGCAGCACCTCGTGCCTGCCGACGACCTCGGTCACCGCCCGGCCGAGCAACTCCACGTCCAGGTCGCCCCGGATCCGTACGGCCAGCGGGATCGTCCACATCGCGTCGTCCGGGTCCGCCTCGTGCAGGCTCCACAGCTGGCGCTGGGTCAGCGAGAGCGGCAGCGGCCGGTCCCGCTCCACCGGCACCAGCGGCGGCACGGCCGAGCGCGGCGCGGTGGCCGCGACCTCGGCGAGCGCGCGCGGCGTGCGGTGGTGGAACAGCTCGCGCAGGGACACCTCGACGCCGAGCACCTCGCGGATGCGGGCGACCGTGCGGGCCGCGACCAGCGAGTGGCCGCCCAGGGCGAAGAAGTCGTCGTCCACACCGACCCGTTCGGCCTCCAGGACCTCGCGGAAGATGCCGCAGAGGGCCTCCTCCTCGCGGCTGCCGGCCGCGGCGAAGCCCACGTCGAGGGCGGTGCGCAGGTCGGGCGCGGGCAGCGCGCCGCGGTCGACCTTGCCGGTGGTGGTCAGCGGGAACGCGTCGAGCGCGACGAACGCGGAGGGCACCATGTAGTCCGGTACGGCCTCGGCGAGGTGCGCGCGCAGCCGCGCGGGCAGGTCGCGGTCGACTCCGGGGGCGGGCACGACGTAGCCGACGAGCCGCTTGACGCCCGGGGCGTCCTCGCGGGCGACGACGACGGCGCGCGCCACCTCGGGGTGGCGCAGCAGCACGGCCTCGACCTCTCCCAGCTCCACCCGGAAGCCGCGGACCTTGACCTGGTGGTCGAGCCGGCCCAGGAACTCCAGGCTGCCGTCCGGCCGCCAGCGGCCCAGGTCGCCCGTGCGGTAGAGGCGGGATCCCGGCGGCCCGAAGGGGTTGGGCACGAACTTCGCCGCGGTCAGCTCCGGCTTGCCGACGTAGCCGCGCGCGAGGCCGGGACCCGCGAAGCACAGCTCGCCCGCCACGCCCACGGGCACGGGCCGCAGCTCGCGGTCGAGCACGTACGCGCGGGAGTTGTCGACCGGCCACCCGAGGTGGGCGGTGCCGGGCCAGTCGGCGACGGCGGCCGGCAAGGTGAAGGCGGTCACGACCTGGATCTCGGTCGAGCCGTAGTGGTTGTGGATGCGCAGCTCCGGCCGGGCTGCGCAGAACTCCCGCAGCGCGGCGTCCAGCGACAGCGGCTCGCCCGCCTGCGACATGTGCCGCAGCGAGGTCAGCCGGGCGCGGCCCGCGTTGGCCTCCTCGGCGAGCGCGCGGATCATCAGGTTCGGTACGAAGATCTGCTCGATCGCCCGCTCGTCCAGCCAGCGGGCGAACCGGGCCGGGTCGCGGCGCACCTCGTCGGCGGGGATGACCAGCGTCTCGCCGTAGAGCAGTGCGGAGAGGACCTCCTGCACCGAGACGTCGAAGGTGAGGGCGGTGAACTGTGCGGTGCGCGTGCCGGGACCGCCGGGGACGGCCTTCTTCTGCCAGGCCAGCATGTTGACCACGCACCGCGCGGGCATGGCGATGCCCTTCGGGGTACCGGTGGAGCCCGAGGTGTAGACGACGTACGCGAGGGAGTCGGGACCGGGGCCGGCGTCGGCCGGGGCGTCCGGCTCGGTGTCCGTGTCGGTCGCGGCGTCGGTGTCGGCGTCGGTCTCGGAGAGGCCGTCCAGCAGGACGAGCGCCGTGTCGTCGGCGAACACGCCCGCGTGGGCCCGCTCGGTGACGGCGACGGCCATCCCCGCGTCGTCCACGATGAGCCGGACCCGCTCGGCGGGGTGGGTCGGGTCGATCGGCACGTATGCCGCGCCCGCCTTCAGGATGCCCACGAGTCCCACGATCATCGCGGTGCTCCGGTCCAGGCAGAGCCCGACGAGGTCGTCCGGGCGCACCCCCCGGGCGCGCAGCCGCCGGGCGACCCGCTCGGCGGCGCGGCCCAGTTCGGCGTAGGTGAGGGTGTCGTCGCCGAACTCCACGGCGCGGGCGTCCGGCGTGCGGGCCACCTGCTCGTCGAAGAGCTCGGCGAGCGACGCGTCCCGGTACGGCACCTCCGTGTCGTTCCAGCCCTCCAGGAGCTGGTGGCGGTCGGTGTCGTCCAGGAGGGAGACCGTGGACAGCGGTGCGTCCGGGTCGGCGAGCGCGGCGCGCAGGACGACGGTGAGGTGGTGCAGCAGCCTGCGTACGGTCTCGGCCTCGAAGAGCGCCGTGGCGTGCAGGACCGTGCCGCGTACGCGGTCGCCGTCCTCGGTCAGGTGCACCTCCAGGTCGACGCGGGTGAACGCGTGCTCGTCGAGCAGCGGTTCGAGCCGCGCCTCACCGAGCCGGTCCCCCTTGTCGCCGGGGGCGCGCATGAGCTGGAAGACCACCTGCACCAGCGGGTTGCGGGAGAGGTCACGCTCGGGAGCGAGCGCCTCCACGAGGTTCTCGAACGGCAGGTCCTGGTGCTCCATGGCGCCGACCGCCGACTCGCGCACCCGGCCCAGCAGTTCCCGGAAGGTCGGGTCGCCGGACAGGTCGGTCCGCAGGACGAGCATGTTGACGAAGAAGCCGATCAGCCGCTCCACCTCGGCGCGGGTGCGGCCCGCGACGGGCGTGCCCACGGCGACGTCCTCGGTGCCGGCGAAGCGCGCGAGGACGAGGGAGAACGCGGCGAGCAGCGTCATGTAGAGCGTGGCGCCCTCGTCGTCGCCGAGCGCCCGCGCGGCGCGGACCAGGTCCTCGGGCAGCTCCCATGCCTGGGAGGCGCCCGCGGAGGTGGCCAGGGCGGGACGCGGGTGGTCCAGCGGCAGTTCCAGCGGCCGTACCCCGGTGAGCCGGTCGCGCCAGTACTCCACGTGCCGGTCGAGTACGGCACCGTCGAGATGCGCGCGCTGCCAGACGGCGAAGTCGCCGTACTGCACGGGCAGTTCGGGCAGGACGGGCTCGCGCCCTTCGAGCGCGGCGGTGTACGCCTCGGCCAGCTCGCCCCAGAAGACGGCGTGCGACCAGCCGTCGGTGACGGCGTGGTGCGCGGTGATCAGGACGGCGTGGTCCTCCGGCGCGAGCCGCAGCACGCGGGCGCGCAGCAGCGGGCCCCGTGCCAGGTCGAACGGCAGGGCCGCGTCCGCCGCGGCGAGCGCAAGCGCCTCGGCCTCGTCGGCGACGTCGGTGACGGCGAGGGGGATCTCCCGTACGTCCTGGACGACGGCGACCGGCGTACCGCCCCCGTCGTCGGGGAAGACGGTGCGCAGCGCCTCGTGCCGGGCCACGACGGCCGACAGGGCGGCGCGGAAGGCGTCGACGTCGAAGGGTCCACGGGCGCGGACTCCCATCGCCACGTTCCAGAAGCCGCTGTCCGGGGTGAGCCGGTCGAGGAACCACAGCCGCTGCTGGGAGAAGGAGAGCGGCAGCGCGCCGTCGCGCGGCACGGGCCGGATCACGTCCACCTCGGCGGCGAGCTCGCCCACCGCCCCGGCCAGCCGGCGGGGCGTGCGCAGTTCGAACAGCGACTTCAGCTCGGCGTCGGGCCCGAAGAGGGCACGGATCTTCGCGATCGCCCGGGTGGCGAGCAGCGAGTGGCCGCCGAGGGCGAAGAAGTCGTCGTCGGCGCCGATCGGCCGCACCTCGAGGACCTCCGCGAAGATCTCGCAGAGCGCCTTCTCGGGTTCGGTCGTGGGCGGTACGTACGCGGCCTCGGCGACGGAGCGGGCGTCCGGCGCGGGCAGCGCCCTGCGGTCGATCTTGCCGGTGGTGGAGAGCGGGAACGCGTCGAGCGCCACGAACGCCGACGGCACCATGTAGTCCGGCACGCCGCCGACCGCGTGGGCGCGGAGCTCGGGCAGCACGCCCTCGCCGTGGCCGGGTTCGAGCACCACGTACGCCACCAGGCGCTTGTCGCCGGGCACGTCCTCGCGGACGGCCACGGTCACCTGCGAGACGGCGGGGTGGCGCAGCAGCACGGCCTCGATCTCGCCCAGCTCCACCCGGAAGCCGCGGATCTTCACCTGCGCGTCGCCGCGGCCCAGGAACTCCAGGGCGCCGGTGGGCAGCCAGCGCACGACGTCGCCGGTGCGGTACATCCGCGCGCCGGCCGGGCCCCACGGGTCGGGCACGAACTTCTCGGCGGTCAGCTCGGGCATCCCCACGTAGCCGCGCGCGACGCGCGGCCCCGCGATGACCAGTTCGCCCGCGACGCCCAGCGGCACAGGTCGCAGGTCGCCGTCGACGACGTACACGCGGGTGTTGTCGATCGGCGCGCCGATCGGGACCCGGGAGCCCGCCAGGGTGAAGCCGGGTTCCATCGGGAACAGGGTGGCGAACGCGGTCGCCTCGGTCGGGCCGTAGGCGTCGACCACGGTCAGCTTCGGGTGGGCGGCCATGACGCGGGCGACGGTCTCGCCCGACACGGCCTCGCCGCCGGTGAGCACCTCGCGCAGGCCCTCGAAGCAGGGCAGGCACTCCTCGACGAGGAGGCTGAAGAGCGGCGCGGGCAGGCACATCGCGGTGACGCCGTGCTCGCGGATCAGCCGGTCGAAGGTCCCCGGCTCGACGTGCTCGTCGGCGGCGATGACGATCTGCTTGCCCGCCAGCAGGAACGGCCACAGCTCGTAGGTGGAGATGTCGGTGGCCAACGGGTAGTGCAGCAGCACCCGTTCGTGGTTCCCGTTGCGCCAGCGGCGGTCGGCGGCGAGGACCACGATGTTGCCGTGGGTCACCGCGACGCCCTTGGGCTCGCCGCTCGATCCGGAGGTGTAGATCACGTACGCCGTCGCGTCGCGGTCCGGGTCGATGCCGGGGTCCGTGTCGGGCGCGTCGCCCGGGTGGGCCGCGTCGAGGACCGTCACGGCGTCGGTGCCGGGCACGGGCCGGTCGGCGATGACGACACGCAGGCCGGAGGTGGCCACGATCCGTTCGGTGCGGCCCGAGGGGTTGCGCGGGTCGAGCGGCACGTAGGCGCCGCCCGCCTTGAGGATGCCGAGGACGGCCGCGACCATGTCGACGGAGCGGCCGGTGGCCACACCGACCGGCTCGTCCGCGCGGACGCCGTGCGCGAGGAGCACGTGCGCGAACCTGTTGGCGCGACGGTCGAGTTCGGCGTACGTGACCCGCTCGTCGCCGCACACCAGGGCGACGGCGTCGGGCGTACGGGCGGTCTGCTCGGCGTAGAGCCGGGGCACGGAGCCCTCGGGCAGCGGCGCCGCGGTGTCGTTCCACTCGACGAGCACGCGGTGCCGGTCGGCGTCGTCGAGCATCGTCGCCGCGGAGATCGGCCGGTCGGGGTCGGCGAGCACCTGGCCGAGGACCACGGTGACGTGGTGCATGAGCTGGCGGACGGTGTCGGCGTCGAACAGGTCGGCCGCGTAGAGCACGGTGGCGGTGACCTCGTCGCCGACCTCGACGGCGTGCACTTCGAGGTCCATCCGGGTGTACGCGTGGTCGAGGTCGAAGTGCTCGACCTCGGCGTCCGCCCACGACGGCCACCCCGGTGCGCCGGTGAGCAGCTGGAACGCCACCTGCACCAAGGGGTTGCGCGAGAGGTCGCGCTCCGGGCGCAGCCGCTCCACCAGGTGCTCGAACGGCACGTCCTGGTGCTCGACGGCGCCGACGGCCGCCTCCCGTACGCGGCCGAGGAGTTCGCGGAACGTCGGGTCGCCCGAGGTGTCCGTGCGGACGACGACGACGTTGACGAAGAAGCCGATCAGCGCCTCGACCTCGGCGTGCGTGCGGCCCGCCGTGGGCGAGCCGACGGCCACGTCGTCGGTCCGCGCGTAGCGGGACAGCACCACGTCGAAGGCGGCCAGCAGGGCCATGTACAGCGTCGCGCCCTCCTGGGCGGCGACGGCGCGGGCGGCGCGGACGAGGTCGGCCGGGACGGCCCACGGCAGGGCGCCCGCCCGGCCGGTGGCGACGGCGGGGCGCGCCTTGTCGAGCGGCAGCTCCAGCGGCGGCAGGTCGGCGAGCCGCTTCGTCCAGTGCTCGGCGCGCCGCTCCAGGACGTCTCCGGAGAGCCAGGACCGCTGCCAGACGGCGAAGTCGGCGTACTGCACGGGCAGTTCCGCCGGCGCGGTACCGGAGTACGCGGCGGCGATCTCCGCCCACAGCAGCGCCTGGGACCAGCCGTCGGTCGCCACGTGGTGCACGGCGACGACGAGCACGTGGTCGACCGGGCCGAGGCGCAACAGGGTGGCACGCAGCAGCGGGCCGCGGGCCAGGTCGAAGCCGGTGGAGAGCTCCGTAGAGGCCGCCGCGCGCGCCGCGTCGACGCCGTCCACCTCGATCAGGGGCAGCGGGACGGGGGCGGGGGGAGCGATGACCGCGACGGGCGAGCCGTCCTCGATCGCGAAGGTCGTCCGCAGCGCCTCGTGGCGGGCGACGACGGCCGTCAGGGCGGCCGCGAGCCGCTCCGGGTCGACGGCGCCGCGCACCCGCACGGCGCCGCCGGAGGTGTAGGACGCGCTGCCCGGGGTGAGCTGGTCGAGGAACCAGAGCCGCTGCTGCGCGAACGACAGCGGCAGCGGGCCGCCGCGCTCCACCGGCACCAGCGGCGGCGCGGTGGTGGCCGCCGCCGCCTCCACAACGGTGGCCAGCGTGCGGGGCGTGCGCTGCTCGAACAGGTTCCGCAGCGGCACCTCGGCCCCGAGCGCGCCCGCGATGCGGGCGATGACGCGCGTCGCGAGCAGCGAGTGGCCGCCGCGTACGAAGAAGTCGTCGTCGGCGCCGAACTCCGCGACGCCGAGGACCTCGGCGAAGATGCCGCAGAGCGCCCGCTCGGTCTCGGTGCGCGGCGCGACGTGACCCGCGCCCGTCTCCTCCTGCGGGGCGGGCAGCGCGGCGCGGTCGACCTTGCCGGTCGCGGCGAGCGGCAGCGTGTCGAGCAGGACGTACGCGGACGGCACCAGGTAGTCCGGCAGGGCGGCCGAGGCGTGCGTGCGCAGCGCGGCGGCGTCGAGCTCGGCCCCGGCGCGCGGGACGACGTAGGCGACGAGCCGCTTGCCCAGCGCGCCGTCCTCCCGTACGACGACGGCGACGCGCGCGACGGCGGGGTGCCCGGCCAGCGCGGCCTCGACCTCGCCCGGCTCCACGCGGAAGCCCCGCAGCTTCACCTGGCCGTCGGCGCGGCTCAGGAACTCGAGGACACCGCCGGGGCGGCGGCGCACCACGTCGCCCGTGCGGTACATGCGCGTTCCGGGCGGGCCGAACGGGTCGGGCAGGAAGCGTTCCGCGGTGGCCGAGGGGTGACCGGCGTAGCCGCGCGCGAGGCCCACGCCGGAGACGTACAGCTCACCGGGGACGCCGAAGGGCACCGGTCGCAGCCGGTCGTCGAGGACGTGGGCGCCGGTGTTGTCGAGCGGGGTGCCGATGGGCACGCGGCCGGCCGGCGAGGGCTCCCCGGGTGCGACGGCGTGCACGGTGGCGAACGTCGTGGTCTCGGTGGGGCCGTAGCCGTTGAGGACCGTGAGGCCGGGATGGGCGGCGCGTACGCGGGCGACGGTCGCGGGCTGCACGGCGTCGCCGCCGGCGATGATCTCGCGCAGGCCCGCGAGGCAGGCCACGTCCTCCTCCGCGACCAGGTCGAACAGGCCCGATGTCAGCCAGAGGGCGGTGACGCCGTGGTCGGCGACGGCGCGGGCGATCGTCCTCGGCCCGATCGCTCCGGGCGGGGCGACGACCACGCGGCGGCCCGACAGCAGGGGCGACCACAGTTCGTAGGTCGAGGCGTCGAAGGCGTGCGGCGAGTGCAGCAGGACGCGCTCGTGCGCCCCGCCGGCCCAGCGCCGGTCCAGGGCCAGGGCGGCCACGGCGCGGTGCGTCACGGCGACGCCCTTGGGCGTGCCGGTGGACCCCGAGGTGGACATCACGTACGCCAGGCCGTCGGGGTGCGCGACCGTCTCGGGCGCGGTGTCCGGGACTCCGGCCGGGTCGACCCGCAGGTCCACCACGGGGAGGTCCTCGGCGCCGGGGACCGCCTCGTCACGGTCGGTCAGCAGCAGCGCCGCGCCGGTGGCGGCGAGGAC
This sequence comes from Streptomyces sp. NPDC001927, assembly GCF_053594455.1. Lineage (NCBI taxonomy): Bacteria > Bacillati > Actinomycetota > Actinomycetes > Kitasatosporales > Streptomycetaceae > Streptomyces > Streptomyces sp. NPDC001927. The sequence goes on from NZ_JBSFEN010000001.1 coordinate 995,266, forward strand.
CGCACGGGTGCGCCCCGCCGGGTTGCGGGCGTCCAGCGGCAGATACGCGCCGCCCGCCTTGAGCACGGCGAGCACGGCGACCACCAGGCGCACGGACCGCTCGGCCGCCAGCGCGACCACGACTTCCGCTCCGACCCCGCGGTCCTTGAGGACGTGCGCGAGCCGGTTCGCGGCCCGGTCGAGTGCGGCGTACGTCCACAGGTCGGCGCCGTCGGCCACCGCCACGGCGTCGGGGGTCCGCGCGGCCTGCGCGGCGAACAGCTCCGGGAGTGCGGCCTCGGGCAGCGGCACGGTCGCGCCGTGCGCGGCGGCGAGGAGCGCGGCCCGCTCGTCGGCGTCCGTCATGGCCAGCCGGGACAGCGGTACGTCGGGGGCTTCGGCCGCCGCCCGCAGCACGGCCGTCAGATGCCGGGCCAGTCCTTCGACGGTCTCGGCGTCGAACAGGGCGCGGCTGTAGTTGACCAGGCCGCCGACCCCGCCGTCGGCCTCCTCGCCGAGGTAGACCTCCAGGTCCATCCGGGCGAAGGCGCGGTCGCCGGCGAACGGCTCGGTGGTGGTCCCGGGGAACGGCGCGGGGCCCGCCGTCGCACCCGGCACGACCTGGAAGACGACCTGGGCGAGCGGATTGCGCGACAGGTCGCGCTCGGGGACCAGCTTCTCCACCAGGTACTCGAACGGCACGTCCTGGTGGGCCATCGCGTCCACGGACGCGGTGCGCACGCGGTCGACCAGTTCGCGGAACGTCGGGTCGCCGGACAGGTCGGTGCGCGTCACCACGGTGTTGACGAAGAAGCCGATCAGGTTCTCGACCTCGGCCAGCGGCCGGCCCGCGACGGGCTGGGCGACGGCGACGTCCTCCGTGCGGGCGTGCCGGGACAGCACGACGCCGAAGGCCGCGAGCAGCGTCATGTGCAGGGTCGCGCCCTGTTGTTCGCCCACGGCCCGGGCGGCCGCGACGACGTCGGCGGGCAGCCGCCACATGACGACCCCGCCCTCGGCCGACGCCACGGCGGGGCGCGGCCGGTCCAGCGGCAGTTCCAGGGGCGTGATGCCGTCGAGGCGCTCCCGCCAGAACTCCAGGCGCCGCTCCAGCTCGGCGGGCGGCAGCGTGCGACGCTGCCACGCGGCGAAGTCGGCGTACTGGAAGCGCAGTTCGGGCAGTTCCGGCTCCCGGCCGTCGGCCAGTGCGGCGTACGCGGCGGTGAGCTCGGCCCACAGCACGCCGTGGGACCAGCCGTCGGTGGCGATGTGATGCACCGTCAACAGCAGGATGTGGTCGTCCTCGGCGAGCCGCAGCAGACGGGCCCGCAGCAGCGGCCCCTCGCTCAGGTCGAAGGGGCGCGCGGCCTCCTCGCCCGCGAGTCGCTCGGCCTCGGCCTCGTCGGCGACGTCGACGACGTCCACCGGCACCGGCGCGGGGGCCAGGACGACGGCGGAGGGCGCACCGGCGTCGTCGGTGTAGACGGTCCGCAGCGCCTCGTGCCGCGCCACGATCAGGCTCAGCGCCCGGCCGAGCACGTCGGGCCGCAGCGTGCCGCGTACGCGTACGGCGGATCCGAAGTTGTAGAAGGCGCTGCCCGGCATCAGCCGGTCGAGGAACCACAGCCGCTGCTGCGCGAACGCCAACTCCAGCGGCTGGTCCCGCGACACGCGCGTGATGCCCTCGGGCGCCGCGCCCGTCCGTGCCGTGCGCTGCCTCAGCCTGCTCAGCGCCGAGTCGAGACCCGGCCGCCGCCCCGTGCTCCCGGTCACCTGAGCTCCTCGGCCTCTTCGTCCCTGCGGACCAGGCCGCGGGAGCGCATCAGGGCCGCTACCTTCCGGTGGGTCGCCGACTCGCTCCCCTCGAAGTCCTCGACGATCCGACGTCGCATGGGTTCCGGCTTCTCCTGGCTGAGCTTGAACATCGTCTGTACCGACTCCACCTGTAGCTCGAAGGCGCCCACGCCGGGCGCGATCTCGCGGAAGTAGTCCACGGAGGACTCCTGGTCCCATCCCTGGCCGAACCCGGCCTCGAGGCGTCGCGCGGTGTCCCGCACGATCTCCAGGACCTCCGCGGGATCGACGGTGGGGCGCAGCGTGCCCACCACGTGCACGGCGGTGAAGTCCCACGTGGGCGCGGCGGGCGTGACGCCGTACACCGTCGGTGACACATAGCCGTGCGGGCCCTGGAAGACGACCAGCGCCCGGTCGCCCTCGCGCATCGCGGTCCACTGCGGGTTGCGTACGTTCATGTGTCCGACGAGCGTCGAGCCGACCAGGGAGGTGCCGTCGGCCGCGAGGGTCTCCTCGTCGACGCCGCCGGGCCCGTGGCGGAACAGCACCGGCGCATGCGTGCCGAGCGGGGCGTGCTCCCCCGGTGTCACCACCAGGGCCAGTGGGTTGGCTCTCAGCAGGGCCAGGACCGGACCCGTGCGGTCGTCTGAGTACAACGGACGCTCGTGCACGTCATGTCCCGTTCCCCGCTGTCCGCTCCTGCGTCCGCCGGTCGCCGGCCAGCGACTCCGCGATCTCGCCCGCGCGGACCGCGGTCATCGAAAGTAGGGTCGAGGAGATTCCGTGCGTCGCCTCGGTGGCGCCCTGCACGTAGATGCCGCAACGGACGTCGGCGGTGGTACGGAGCCGGTAGTCGCGGCCGATCCGCAGTTCACCCGTCTCGTCGCGGCACAGCTTGTCCGCGATGCCGCCGAGCAGTTCCGACGGGTCGGGCGAGGTGTATCCGGTGGCGTGGACGACCAGGTCGGCCTCGATGTCGGTGACCTCGCCCGTGGGCAGGAACCGCACGCGCACCGCGACGTCGTCCGCGCGCGGGTCGAGGGAGTCGATCCGGGAGCTGTGCATGACCCGGAGTCGGGGCTCTCCCGTGACCTTCTGCTCGTACTGGCGGCGGTACAGGTCGTCGAGCACGTGCCCGTCGACCACCGCGTAGTTGGTGCCCCCGTGGTACCGCAGCATCGCCTGCTTCACGTCCGGCGGGGCCTGGTAGAAGTCGTCCACGGCGGCAGGGTCGAAGACCCGGTTGGCGAAGGGGCTGGCGTCGGCGACGCTGTAGCCGTAGCGCGTGAAGACGGCGCACACCTCGGCCGTCGGGTAGCGGTCCATCAGGTGCCCCGCGATCTCCGCGGCGCTCTGGCCCGCTCCGACCACCACGACACGCTTGGGGGCCCGTTCGTCGAACGCGGGCAGCCGGTGCATCAGCTGGGAGCTGTGCCAGACCCGCTCGCCGGTTTCGACACCCTCGGGCAGGCGCGGGCGCAGGCCCTGGGCGACGACGAGGTTCCTGGTCCGTGCGGCGATCCGGTCACCGGCCAGGACGTCGAGCGCGACGACGGTGTCGTCCTCCACCACCGGCCGGACGCCCGTGACCTCGACGCCGTACTCGACCATGTGGCGCACCCGGTCGGCGGCCCACCGGAGATAGTCGTGGAATTCGGTGCGCGAGGGAGTGAGGACCGCGTGATTGATGAAATCGACGAGCCGGCCCTTCTCATGTAAGTAGGAGAGGAAACCGAATTCGCTCACCGGGTTCCGCATCGTGGCGATGTCCTTGAGGAAGGACACCTGCATCGAGGCGCCCTCGATGAGCATGCCGCGATGCCAGCCGAAATCCGGCTGCTTTTCGAGGAAGAGCGCACCCGCCGACCGGTCTGCTTCGTGCAGTGCTGCGGCCAGTGCGAGATTCGCGGCACCGAACCCTATTCCGGCGACGTCGAGCACGGCCGTGTCCGTCATTTCGCGACCGCCAGGAGCCGCTCTATGGATACGTCGTCGCAGGTTGCCCAGAATTCGCCGGCCACATCCTCGAGGTGTGTTAAGGAACGGGCGCTGTAAAGGGTGTCCTGATACCGGGTGATGTCATAGCTGACATGGACCATGTCGGCGATGGCGAGGGGCCGGATCTCGGCGGCGCGGAACTGGTCCAGTTCGCCGTAGGACGAGACGATGCTGGCACCGTAGGCGCGCGGCCCGTCGGCGGCATCGAGGAGTCCGCACTCGATGGTGAACCAGAAGACCTTGGAAATGAATTGCTGCGCCGTTTCGGTCTCCACGCGGCGCACGGCCTCGCCGGCCAGGCGGTAGAGCTGGGCGAATCGGCGGTCCGCCAGGGCGCTGCCGTGGCCGATGACCTCGTGCAGGACGTCCGGCTCTGTCGAGTAGAACGGCGTCGCGCCGTCACGGATGTACTGCGTGGAGTGGAAGTATCCGTCGGCGAGGGAGCCGCAGAAGCGATGGAAGGGGACCACGCCCGCGGCCGGCTGCAGCCGAAAGCCGGTCAGCTCGTCGAGCCGGTCGGCGACTTGCTGAAGTTGCGGTATTCCATCGACGCCGACGTCGAGCTGTTCGGCCGCGTCGAGGAATTCAGGTGCCGCAAGGGAATGATGCCGTTCCTGCAGTCGCTCGGCGACGAGTCGCCAGACGGCGTGCTCGGCATCGGTGTATTCGATTTCGGGGATGACGTCGCCACGTACGTAATTCGCCGCGAGAGCCGCGATCTCGTCACGTCGGCGTCGGTAGACAGAATTGTCCGCCGATACGCCAATTAACTGCTCCTGGCTGTCCACAACGTATCCCCGTAACGTCGTTGGTAAGAGTAGACGGCCAGGGAGACACCCCTGAACCGAACGACGCTTTCAGGAAATTTTCCCCCGACCAACTCGCTTCAAGCTACACCAACGGACGACCCACTCGCAAGGCATTCACCGGTAACCCGCAGGTCAGCCGCCACTTGACGCCTTGGGATGATCCCAAGAACTCCCACTTCGGTCGATGTATTCAAGCCGTTAACCCCGATGGCGAATTTACCCGATTACCCGCACCATGATCAACTATGCGGCATTTGGCCTCGCGGGAAGGGGCCGGCGGCGCCGGCCCGCCGGGACCAGGCCGGCATCCGCGGCCCGGTCCCGAGCGCCGGACGCGCCGTCAGGACGTGACTACTGCTCGACCTTGGCGCTGAGGATGACCACGGGCTCGACCGGGACGTCCTGGAAGCCGCTGCGGCGGCCGGTGGGGACCGCGGCGATCTTGTCGACCACGTCGAGACCCTCGACGACCTTGCCGAACACCGCGTAGCCCCAGCCCTGCGGGGACGGCGACGTGTGGTCGAGGAAGTCGTTGTTCGCCGTGTTGATGAAGAACTGCGCCGACGCCGAGTGCGGGTCGGACGTACGGGCCATGGCCACGGTGTAGCGGGCGTTGCGCAGCCCGTTGCGCGCCTCGTTCTCGATCGGCGCGTGGGTGGGCTTCTGCGTCATGTCCTCCAGGAAGCCGCCGCCCTGGACCATGAACGTCTGGATGACGCGGTGGAAGACGGTGTTGTCGTAGTGGCCCTCGTTGACATAGGTCAAGAAGTTCTCGACCGTCTTCGGCGCCTTCTCGGCGTCGAGCTTGAGCTTGATTACACCGAAGTTGGTGGTGAGCACGACCTGAGTCATCGTGTCCTTCTTCCGGGAGCTGTCAGAAATTGCGCTTCAGCCTATATGATCTAGGGTCGCCTCCCCCCAGGAGCACGCCCATCGGCCGGAGTGTTCAATTCCGCCCCCGTGCCGTACGCCTCCTTCGGGCACCGCACGGGCGCCGTCCTGGCGTACGGGACGGCCCGGCGCCTCACCGACATCCCAGGACCGGCCCACCTGCTCCTCTCCGGCCGGGCCGCGCCCGGGCCGACCCCGCCAGAAGGCCGGTGAAGGCTACTTCTCGTTCTTCGCCTTCACCTTCACGAAGGTGCGCGCGAAGGAGTCGTCGCCGAAACCCTCGGCGACCAGCTCGTCGGCGGTGTTCTTGACCGGCTCGAGCCAGGACGCGTCGACGCCCAGCTCCTTGCTCGCCTGGAGGATGTGGCCGAGCGCGAGCTGGTTGGTGCGGACGTTGGAGATCCCGGTCGCGTAGTCGCCCTCGTCGATGACGCGCGCCTGGTCCTGGCTCGCGATGGCGGCCGAGACCACGTACTGCACCCAGGTGTCGATGTGGGGCTGGAACTCCTGGGCGGAGATGCCCGCCGTCTTGACCAGCGCGTGCGCGTGCCCCCAGCCCTGGCCTGCGGCGTACAGGACGCTGAGCAGGGCCAGGTCGAAGATGAGGGGAACCCCGGGGTCCTCGCTGACGTGCACGGACGCGCCGCCGAGCTCCTTCAGAAGGGCCACGTTGGCGTCGAAGACCTCCTTCTTGCCTCCGTAGAAGAACTGCCCCTGCGGCGTGCCGACGAGCGGCGGGATCGCCATGATCGCGCCGTCGAGGTAGGCGATGCCGTGCTCGGCGGCCCAGGCGGCGGTCGACCGGGCGTCGTCGGGCGTGCCGGTCGTGAGGTTGATGAGGGTCTTGCCCGACAGCTGCGTGGCCAGCGGTTCGATCAGTCCGCGCGTGACCTCGTACGTCGACACGCACACGATGACGACCTCACTCGCGGCGACCGCGTCGGCGGCGGAACCGGCGAGCTTCGCGCCCTCGGAGACGAGCGCGTCGGCCTTGTCGGCGGACCGGTTCCACACGGTGGTCGGGTGGCCGTTCCGCAGAAGAGTCGCGGCGAGCGCCTGACCCATCAGACCGAGACCGATGACGGATACCGAAGGGTTGTTGCTGGGCATTGAGAAATATCTCCTCGTGGAAATCGAATCCCGGGCTCCTTCACCGAGAGGGTAGGCAGCGTTTCCTTTACCCCTCAAGTACTTACAAATTGGTAAGTGGGGGGCGAGGGAGGGAAATTCGACGTTCAGTCGCAGCAGTCACAGCTGTTCGGCGCGGCCAACGCGACCGGGACGGGGACCGGCACCTGGACCGGCCTACGCACAGACGGGACGGCCCGACCGGCCTCCCGAAGCGCGGCGTGGGCGGGCAGATGCTTGCGGCGTCCGGCCCGGATGCCGTTGCCGATGACGAGGACTTCGGCCAGTTCGTGGCCGGCGACCACGGTGGCGAGCCCCAGGGCGCCGGTGGCGGCCAGGGGGACGAGCGCGACGAGTATGCCGCCGGACATCAGCAGGTTCTGGGTGAACACCCGGCGGGCCGCGCGGGTGTGGGCGATGGCGTCGGGCAGCCGGCGCAGGTCCTCGCCCATGAGCGCGATGTCGGCGGCCTCGACGGCGACGTCGCTGCCCATGGCGCCCATCGCGATGCCCGCGTCGGCGGTGGCCAGGGCGGGGGCGTCGTTGATGCCGTCCCCGACCATCGCCACCGGGCCGTGGGCGGACCGGAGTTCGGTGACGATACGGGCCTTGTCCTGAGGAAGGAGCTCGGCGCGTACGTCGTCGATGCCGGCGGCCGCGCCGATGGCGGCGGCGGTACGGGCGTTGTCGCCCGTGAGCATGACGACCCGGATGCCCTGGCCGCGCAGGGCCTTGACGGCTTCGGCGGCCTCGGGGCGTATCTCGTCGCGTACGGCGACGGCTCCGAGCAGGACGCGGTCGTGCTCGACCAGGACGACGGTGGCGCCGGCGTCCTGGAGCCGCAGGACGTCGTCGGCCAGCGGACCGGCGTCGACGAAGCCGGGCTTGCCGAGGCGAGCCGTGCCGCCGTCGACGGTTCCGGTGAGTCCGTTGCCGGGGACGGCTTCGACGTCCTCGCCCGGGGTCAGGTCCCGCTTGTCGACCGCGGCGAGGATCGCGGCGGCGAGCGGGTGTTCGCTGCGGGCTTCGAGGGCGGCGGCCACCGCGAGCACCCGGGCAGGGTCCGTGCCGGTGACGGGTACGACGTCGACGACCGCGGGTTCGTTACGGGTGAGGGTGCCGGTCTTGTCGAGGGCGACGACCTTCACCTTGCCCAGGGCCTCCACCGCGGCGCCGCCCTTGATCAGGACGCCCGCCCTGGAGGCCGTACCTATGGCGGCGACGACCGCGACGGGCACGGAGAGCGCGAAGGCGCACGGGGCGGCGGCGACGAGGACGACGAGCGAGCGCTCCATCCAGACCGCCGGGTCGCCGAAGAGGCTGCCCAGGGCCGCGATCAGGGCGGCGAGCACGAGGACACCGGGGACGAGCGGCTTGGCGAACTTCTGCGCGAGGCGCTGGCTGGCGCCCTTGCGTTCCTGGGCCTCGTGGACGATGTGGACGAGGCGGGCGAGGGAGTTGTCCCGCGCGGTCGCGGTGACGGTGATCTCCAGGGCGCCCGAGCCGTTGACGCAGCCGGCGAACACCTCGGCGCCGGGGCCGGCTTCGACGGGCACGGACTCGCCGGTGACCACGGACGTGTCGAGCGCGCTGCGGCCGGAGGCGACGACGCCGTCGGTGGCGATCCGCTCACCGGGCCTGACCAGGAGGACGTCGCCGACCCTGAGGTCGGCCGCCGCCACCTCGGTCTCCGTACCCCCGCGCCGGACGGTGGCGGTGGGCGGGACCAGGTCGAGCAGGGCGCGCAGGCCGTGCTGGGTACGGGCGACGGCGTACCCCTCGAGGCCCTCGGCGATGGAGAAGAGGAAGGCCAGGGTGGCGGCCTCGCCGTACTCACCGAGCGCGACGGCGCCGACGGCGGCGATGGTCATCAGCAGCCCGACACCGAGCCGCCCCTTGAGCAGACCGCGCACGGTGCCGGGGACGAAGGTCGCCGCACCGACGAGCAGCGCCGCCCAGGTGGCGCCGGTGTCCCAGGGCCCGGACAGGAAGAGTGAGACGAGGAGCAGGACTCCGGAGGCGGCGGCCGCCTGAAGCTCACGCACCTGCCATATCGCGGCGGGCGCCGAGGCGGAAGCCGGCTTGGGGTTCTGGGCCGCGCAGCAAGCGTCACCCACGAAGCTCACCGTCCTCGACGCAGTCGTCCCCCTCGGAGTCGACGAGCAGGACCAGGGAGGCCAGTTCGGCCAGGGCGTGGGCGAGCTTGGGGTCGGCCAGTTCGTAACGGACCCGCCGGCCGACGGGGACGGTGCGCACGAGACCGCAGCCGCGCAGGCAGGACAGATGGTTCGACACGTTCCCGCGGGTCATGCCCAGGGCTTCGGCGAGATCCGAGGGATAGGCGGGCGCGTCCAGCAGGGCGAGCAGCAGCCGGCGCCGGTTCTCGTCGGCGAGTGCGGTACCGACACGGGCGAGCGCGGCGGCGTCGACGGCGACGGCCACGGGGCCGCAGGTGTGAGTCACGTCCATGAGGGAGACAGTACAGCCATTCCTGAATCAAGCCCAGCCTGAATCAAGCACACCCTGAATCGTCGGGACACCTGCGAGGATGAGGCCCGAGAGCGGCCGACCGCCCACCGGGCTGCGGCGACGAGAAAGAGCAGGGCGACGTGGAGCACCGGGAGTCCAAGGGCCTGGTCGAGCGGATGGACGACCACCAGGTCGCGATCTACCTGGCGGCGATGGGCGTGGGAGGTCTCCTCGGCTGGCTGGCCCCGGCAGCCGGTCCCGGCCTGGAACACGCGATCAACCCCGTCCTCGGGGCGCTCCTGTTCGTGACGTTCCTCCAGGTGCCGGCGGCCGAGCTGTTCCGCTCGCTGCGCGACGGACGCTTCCTGGCCGCGGCGCTGGTCGTGAACTTCGTCGTCGTCCCGCTCGTGGTCGCGGCGATGTTCGCGTTCCTCCCGTCCGACCAGGCGGTCCGCCTCGGCGTCCTGCTCGTGCTGCTGTGCCCGTGCGTCGACTACGTGATCGTCTTCTCGGGCCTGGCGGGCGGATCCAGCCGCCGTCTCCTGGCCGCCACTCCCCTGCTCCTGGTGGCGCAGATGGCGCTGCTCCCCGGCTTCCTCTACCTCTTCATGGGCCCCGACCTCGCCGACATCGTCGAACCGGCCCCGTTCCTGGAAGCGTTCCTGGTCCTGATCGTCATCCCCCTGACCCTGGCCTGGACCCTCCAAGCATGGGCAGCAAGCCGGCCGACGGGCGAGAAGGTATCGGCCGCGGCAACCACAACAATGGTCCCCCTGATGGCGGCAACCCTCCTCACGGTGGTCGCCTCACAGGTCCCCAAACTCGGCGACAGCCTCACGGACGTAGCCGCCGTGATCCCCTTCTACGCGGCGTTCCTGGTGGTCATGGCCTTCGCGGGCAAGGCCGTGGCCCACCTCTTCCACCTCGACACAGGCGCCGCCCGCGCGATCGTCTTCACCGGCGCCACCCGCAACTCCCTGGTCGTCCTCCCCCTGGCCCTGGCCCTCCCGGACACCCTCGCCGTAGCGACCGTCGTCGTAGTCACCCAAACCCTCGTAGAGGTCCTGGGCATGGTCACGTACGTCCACCTGGTCCCGCGTCTGGTCCCGGCACGGCGAGGCTGACGCGAGGGAGCCCCCGCCCGGCAATTGCCGGGCGGGGGCTCCTCATGGATGCCTGACCTCGTTACTCGTCCAGGCGCTCCGCCGCATCGATCAGGTACTGGGGAAGCTTCGTGTCAGCCGCCAGCACCTCGATGCCCACGAGGCGTCCGTCCTTGTCGAAGTCGAGATTGATCATGCCGTCGACGTCGATCGGATCGCACGGGTACATGTGCGCCACACGCGGACGTGTCTGCGGGTCGACGAAGTACACGTACGCCGCATTGGCCTGTCTGTCGTAGGTGACTCTCAGCTCCGTCATCGGCTGCGACGCCCACCCCCTCCTCCACCGGGTCCTGCCGCCCTGAGTCGCTCAACATAGTCGGGCTGGACGTTGACCATCACCGTATTGATGTTGCCATCGATTGTCTTGGCGACGAACACCTTGGACTTCGGGTCGTAGTAACCGAGCTTGTACTGGCCTTCGTGGTAGTACGAGAACGGAGTCTGCGCGAGCACCGCACGCGCCGTCTCCGCCGAGAGCTCTCGATCCCTCAGGCGGTCGATGAGGTGTTTCGTAGTGCCGTCGAGCTCCTCCGCAGCCTCAACCGCGTCATCGGCCGCGTCGGCGGCGTCGTCCGACGCCCGCTGGGCGGACTCGTGTGCGTCCCAGGCGTCGTCCGCGGCTCCCTGGCCTTCGAGGACCGCGTTCGGATCACTGCCGCTGCCGTCGCATCGGCACGAGTCGGCATGGTCGTCCAACCAGCCGTTGCAGTTGTGCACAAGGGCCGAAGTGTCCTCGACCGCCACGTAGTAGGTGTGGAGGTCGGAGACGGTCAGGTTGTGGACGGTGGTGTCCTGCGCGGTCCAGCGCTGGACCGCGGCCACCTGGACACGGGTGCCGGAACTGGTCTGGAGCCACTGACCGGACTTCAGGTCGGTGGCCTTGATCCAGTCGCCGAGCTCGGGGACCCAGATCGGGTGACCGTCGGTCGCGGTGACCTGGGCGGTCTTCGCTCCGGCCTTGCCGTCGACGTCGATCGTGATCTTCACCAGGTGCTTGAGGCCCTGCCCCTTGATCTCGGCCGTGACCGTCTCGACACGGGTCTCCCCGGTCTTCGGGTCGGTCGCGACGACCTTGTCGCCGATCTTCACCTCGTCGATCGCCTTGGTGGAACCGTCGGCCATCAGCACCTTCGTGCCGGGCACGAAGCTGTTGCAGCCGCCGCCTCCGGCCTTCCCGGAACCGCCGCCTCCGCTGGTGCCTCCGTTGCTGCGGGAGGAACCGCCGGACTTGCCGCCGCCACCACCCCCGGAACCCTTGCTTCCGCCGCCCTTGCCGGCCTTCGGATAGGAAGAGGACTTGGGCGCCGCCTTGGCCTGGGCCTGCTTGTGAGTCGGGTTACCTGTCTTCCGCTTCGCGGCGGCCGCGGCGTCGGCCTTTCTCTTGGCTGCTTCGGCGGCCTTCTTCTTGGCTCTCTGCGCGGCCTCCTTCTTGGCCTTCTCGATGGCGGCCTTCTTGGCCCTCAAGGCTGCCGCTTCAGCTGCCTTGGCGGCCTTGAGCACCGCCTCCGCGGCCCGCTTGGCGGCCTTGAACGCCTGGATGGCGTCGATCGTGCGGTTGACCGCCTTGATGAGGGACGGGATCTTCCCGAGCTTCATCCACGGGACGGCATCGACCACGATGCTGACGCAGGACCACATGTCACCGCCGAAGCACGCCATGGCGTCGTTGATGCCGATGAAGTCCTTCAGCGTCTCCCACGCCACGGCCAGAATCACCGAGGTGAGGGACTTGCCCATGGTCGCCTGTGCCTGCGCGACCTGCGCCGCGGACAGACCCGCGCCGGCGAGGGCCGCGGCCTTCTCCGAGGCGGTCAGGCTGATCGCGAGACCGGTCGGGTCGGAGTACGTGACCGGGTTGTTGTGTGCGTAGCTGTACCCGTTGGACTGCAGCGGGTCGTTCAGGTCGAGCACCGGGTCGGCCGACAGGAAGCGTCCGACAACCGGGTCGTACAGACGGGCGCCCAGCGGCTGGAAGCCGGAGGCGTCGTCCCTGGTCTGGCCCAGGAACCCCTTGTGGTTCTGCATGTTGGCACCGAAGGTGCCGCGCTCGTTGCCGAACGGGTCCTGCTTGCGGATGCGCACGGACATGCCGCCGTTGAGGGCGACCTCCGCGTACGCGCTGCCCTGATGGTCTCCGGTCTGGGCGACCAGGATCTCCGAGCCGGTGCCGTAGGCGTAGCGCATGACCGCACCGCCCGGGACGGAGTAGGTGCGCTGGGTGTTGACCAGGACGCCGCCCTGCTGGACGGTCACCTCGGCCTCGGGCAGGTGCAGCGTCGCCTGCTTGCCCTTGACCGTCAGCAGACGCACTCCGCCGGGACCGTAGATGTGACGGGTGTCGTTCTGCGGCGACCACAGCTGTGCGGACGACGTGCCGTTACAGGTCGTCAGGACGATCGGCGTGCCGCTGGCCGAGTTCGCGCCCTGAACCGCCAGGCACAGGGTCGAATCGACGTGGACCAGCTGTCCGTTCGCGTTGCGTCGCCACTCCTGGGCGGTCACCTGCGCGGCGGTGGTGCCGCACTTCTGGATCTGGACCGCCGCCCCGGCCGCGTTGGAGGCCGGCTGGAGGCACCAGGTGCCGTAGACCGACAGAGTGCCCCGGTTGGGGTCGTTCTGCGTCCCGTTGACAGGCTTCGGAGTCGGCGTGAACTTGAGGTTCTGCGCCACCGAGGCGTTGCAGCTGTAGAGCTGGATCGGCTGACCGGCGGCCCCCGCTCCGGACTTCAGGTCCAGGCACTTGTCGGCCAGGCCCACGTACGGGGTCTTGCCGCCGGTGCCCGCGCCGGTGATCCGATCGACCTTGCCGTCGTAGGTCCAGGTCAGTTCCTGCTTGTCACCGTTCTCGATCGAGGTGATCGACTTCGTCTCGCCGGTCAGCTCGTACAGACGCGTGGCCTCTGCCTTGACCTGTGCACCCGCGGGGGTGGCGTAGGTCTTCGACACCTTGGTCAGCGTGTGCGGCTGGCTCTTGGCCGCGCCGACCCCGTACTCGTACGTGGTGGTGGCGTCCTTGTTGGTGTCGCCGCTGAGGTCCCTCTCGGTCAGCTTCGTGCGGTTGCCGAGAAGGTCGTACTCGTACTCCTGCCAGTAGCCCGAGGTGTCCGCTCCGGCGGCGACATTGAGCGTGCCGTCGGCGTTCTTCGGAGTGGTGCAGCCCTTCGTCGCCGGGTCCTTGGAGGTCCAGGCGGACTTGAGCTGCCCGAGCGGGTCGTAGGAGAAGCACTGCCGCTCCTCGATCCCGGTGGACTTCTCCTGGATCGAGGTGACGTTGCCGGCCGGGTCGTAGGTGTACGCCCGGTTGGACACGAGGTTGCCGCCGACGACGCTCTTGTCGGTGAGGGGGTCGTTGGCGCCCTTCTCGCGGTAGACCGACTGATCGGTGAGCTCACCGCTGGACTCGTCGAACGCGTTCTGCGTCCACACGCGGTACGGCTGGGCACCGAGCGTGGAGCGGAGCATCTGACCGTACGCGTCATAGGTGATCTCGGAGCCGTACCAGTCCTTGCCCGAGATCGAGAGGGGCTGGCCGTCCTTGTTGTAGCGGACGACCATCCTCTCGCTCGCGAACTTGCCCACCGCGGGAACAGTGAACTCGTCCAGCATGCCGTTGTCGGAGTACTTGTACTCGTACGTGTAGTCCTTCAGCAGACCCCAGGTATCGGCGATCGACTGCGGCAGGGACAGGGTGGTCGAGATCGGCTCGTAGTCCCGCGTGTAGCCGTTGACCTTCTGCGTGTACGCCAGGTCGTCCGTGTAGCGGGTGGCGGTGGCGGGCATGCCCTTGCCGCCCGGGGCGCTGTCGTACGTGAAGCCGGCCAGGAGCTTGCCCGTGGAGCTGTCCTGTCGCTGCTCCTTGGGGCGCGACAGCTCGTCGTAGCCGTTCCAGACCTTGGTGCCACGGCCATTGGTGACCGTCAGGGGGCGGTCACGGTTGTCGTAGGTGTTGCGCGTGGTGCCGGCGTCCGGATCGGTGACGGTCAGCGCCCGCCCGCGATGGTCGTAGGTCCAGGACCACGGGTGCGTCGGGTCGGCCGAGGCGGTCGCGTTCTCGACCTGCCCCTTCGCGTCGTAGCCGTAGCGGGTCGACGTGAATCCGCCCGGGGCCGCCGGGTTGAAGGTGTCCGTGCGGAGCGTGCGGCCGGTCGCGTCGGTCCAGACCCGGTAGGACGAGTCGCCCTGCGGCTGGACGACCTTCGACCAGTCCTCGCCGTACTCGTAACGGACGGCCCGGTCCGGGTACGCCTTGGAGTAGGACTCCGTGGTGTCCGGGTCGATCCACTTCATGTACGGCATTTCCTCGGTCACGCGACCGAGTCCGTCGTACGAATAGCGCGTGATGTTCGGAACCGCGGTGTCGGACAGCGGGCTGAACAGCGCTCCCGGCGTCGACTCCTGGGTCAGGTAGGCGTTGTTGGTCTGGTAGACCTCACCGGAGTTGTTGTACAGCGTGTCGGTGATCAGCCAGCCGGATTCGTTGTCGGCCTCCTCCTGCGTCTGCCGCTCGCGGCCGAGGCCGTCGTAGAGGGTGACGGAGGTCTCGATCCGGTCCTCGTAGCCACGTGCATAGGTGGTGACGTACGGAGGCTTGCGGATCTTGAGATTGGGGTCGTCCGGGTCGGTCGTCTCCAGGGGAATCGAGTAGACCGCCCGGAAGTCCGGCACCCCCGAGCCGGGGGTACGGCCCGGGGCCCAGGCCTCGGCGAGCCGGCCGAGCGGGTCGTACAGCGCCTCGCTCACGTGCCCGTTGGTGTCCGTGGTCTTGACCGTGGTGGAACGGCCCGGCTCCAGCTCCATGATCTGGCTGTGACCGAGCACGTTGGTCGTGGTGACCTTGAAGACCTGGCCCGTGGCCGGACCGATGGGCTCGTACGTGATCGTGGAGGACTTCGGGGTCGGCTTGGCCAGCTGGTCCGGGTCGGTCTGCTTGACCACTCGACCGACGGCGTCGAAGCCGCGCGTGCCGTCGGTCTGGAAGCCGGTGCCGGCGCCGTTGAGGGACCAGCTCTCCGTCGCCAGGCCGCGGGTGTCGGCGGCAAGAGCCGTGCCGTACGCCGCGCCGTCGTAGGCCGTGCGCATCGCACTGGCCAGCGAGCCGAGGTCGCTCCAGTCGGCGTTCACGCAGAGCGTCGGCGAGACCAGAACCTGCTTGCTCAGACCGATCAGGTTCTTCGCCGTCTGGTGGACGTACTCCGACTTGGTGCAGGACTCGTCACCGGGCTTCCCGGTGTCCCCCTGCGACTCCACGAGCGTCGGAAGCCCGTACGTCGACTCGTACGTCGTCGTCGTCTTCACCGTGCGCAGCGTGCGCGGGTCGTCCGTGTTCGTGCCCGACGAGCGGGTGTACGCGATCTCGTCCGGCTCCGTGACCCGCCATGCCCGCAGCGGCGTCAGGCCGTCGTCGCGGTTGCGCTTGGCGAGTTCGGTGGCCGCGGGCTTGGTGGTGCTGCGGCTCAGCCACTCGGCGTCGGTCTTGGTGGAGTCGAGGTAGGTGAGCTCCTCCGCGATCCGGCCGGCGAACGGCTCCTCGTCCTTGGCGATCTCGACACCGGCGATGTCCTTGACGGACACGGTGTCGCCGAGGCCGCGGAAGAACCGGGTGACGGCCTTGGAGCGCTGGCCGGGGGCGTCCGGGGTGTTCTCGACGACCGGACCCGTGAGGGTCGTGGTCTGCTCGACGCCGGCGAACTGCGAGTAGGTGCGCGTGGACTTCTTGGTGAACTCGGCCTCGGCGAGCTTCCAGGCCGGGGCCTTGTACTGGTACTCCGTCCTGGTGGGGAAGCTGCCGTCGATGTTCGGCAGCTCCTCGACGGTGTCCACGACGTACTTGTGGAACCAGTCGATGTCCTCGAACTCGGAGTCCGGGTTCCAGAACACGGGGTAGCAGAGCCGGTTGTTCGCCTTCAGCGTCGGCTGCATCCGGGCGATGGCCTGCGCGCGGGTCTCCCCGGACTGCTCGACGATCCGGGGCAGGTCGCCGGTCGCGCAGCCGTCGGCGGCCGGCTTGTACGAGACGATGGTCTCGCCGCCGTACTCGTTGACGACACGTCCGACGCGCAGCCGGGAGAAGCCGGGCCGGTGCGGGTTGTACTTCACGACCCGGTTCGGCATGTCCTCGGCGTTGGGCTCGAACTTCACCGTGTTGAGCTTCACGCTCGCGTCGGTGGTGCCCTTGCGGGCGTAGCCGGTGCGCTGGATGGACTCCAGCCACAGGGCGGTGTTCGGGCCGGTCTTCAGCGGGTCGGCGTTGTCCGGGTCACCGTTCGCGGCGAAGCTCTGCACGAGCTTGTACTCGTCGACGACCTGGCGGGCGGTGGTGTCGGTGCGCCGCTGGGCCGAGGTCGTGATCTTGTCGAGGCGCTTGCGGGTCCAGAAGCTCGGGCCCGCGTTCCAGCACTTCTTGTCGGCCACGCAGCGCAGGTCGGCCGGGGTGTCGAACCAGGGCCGGTAGTTGCGCGGGTCCGGGGACGCGAAGTTGGTGTCGGAGCAGGTGATGCCGTCGACGGTGTAGCAGCGCTCCTCGACCTTGAAGCCGATGCGGGCGGGGGCGTTCTCCGTGAAGATCTTGTCGCTGCGCTGGCCGTAGTCGATGTGGTCGAGCCAGCCGTCGCGGTCGTACGGAACCGGGTCCTTGAAGTTGAAGTTCCGGGCGTAGTAGTTCGGCTCCGCCTTCTGCCACCACAGGGACATGGCGTTGCCGTGGACGTCCTCGACGTAGTCGAGGCTCCAGCGCCAGGCCTGGGTGCAGAAGGACGTGGTCCAGTCCGTGGTGGTCGGACCCTTGTAGCAGTCCTCGCCGGAGTGGTTGCCGTACACCGGGACGGTCAGGACCGAGTTGGTGTACGGGTCGTCGTCGCCCTTGTCCGCGGTGCCCTTGTCGGACCAGCCGGGCAGCTTGTTCATGCCGAAGTGGTACTTGATGCCGTCCTTCGTGGTGACGACCCAGTACTCGTTGAACCGGGCGCCGTTGGCCCGGTCCGTGTTGGTGATCCGCTCGACCTTGGAGCCGTCGCCGTTGGCGGTGAACCACTTGCTCTGGGTCTCGTCCCACACGAGCTCGGTGGTCGTGCCGCCGAGCGAGAGGGTGGCGTTGTCCGAGCCCCAGCACAGGTCCGCGGTGCGGTGCGTGGAGTTGTTGGCCCCGGGCTTCTTGGAGTCCTGGCGGCAATTGGCGTACGAACGCGTGATGGAGCCCGCGTTGTAGTCCCAGCCGTCACCGATCCAGGAGGCCTGGTTGTTGGAGGACGACGTGCGGCCGTCGACGGACTGCGAGGAGTACGACAGGCCGACCTTCGGCATCAGACCGCCGGCGGTCTCCGGGACCTGCACCTGGTACCCGTAGGTGAAGGCGCCCGAGGAGGAGCCGGACGACCAGGAGCCCGAGGACAGCAGCGGCGAGGCCGTGAAGTCACCGGACGCCGAAGCACCGGTGTCGAGCATGCCGAGCGAGGAGCCGGCCGGCGCGTTGGCGGCCGGCTGGACACCGTCCTGGTAGGAGGCGTAGGAGGTCTTCGTCGGCTTGGAGGGGACGAAGCCCTCGCCGACGAGGCTGGAGACCGGGACGATACCCGTCACGATCTTGCGGGTCTTGGCGTTCTTCGCAGCCGTGGACCTGGTCGGCGCGTCCTTGGCCGCCACGGTCTCCACGGTGCTGGGGAGCCGCTGGAAGTCCTTCTTGCCGTTCTTGACGTCCTGGCCCCCGTCGGAGCCGGACAACGCCTGCGTACCGCCGCCGTCGGCGCAGTCGCCGGTGGTCGGGGAGGAGTAGACGCACTCGGGCAGCACCATCAGACCGAAGCGGTCGGCGGCCTGCGGTCCGTAGAGGTCGGCGAAGCCCGTGGTGTCGACGCTGACGGCCACCTCGGCGGTCGGGTCGACGGTGGCCGGCGGGGTGAGCTTCATGATGACGCCGGAGACGCCCGCGGTCTGCGAGGTCTCCTGCGGGGCCACGCCCACGGTCCACTCACCGGCGAGATCGGCGGCGTCACCGCCCTCGGGAACGCCGATGGCGACGGGCAGCACGGTCGAGCCGGCCTGGACCGCCTTCATGGTGCCGGGCGCGTCGGTCGCGGCGATCGGGGCGTTACCTGTTCCGGACGCCCAGGCCGCGGTGGCGGTCGGGGTGTACGGGTCGACCGGGTTCTCCGGCGCCAGGGTCAGGGCCTTGT
This sequence comes from Streptomyces sp. NPDC001927, assembly GCF_053594455.1. Lineage (NCBI taxonomy): Bacteria > Bacillati > Actinomycetota > Actinomycetes > Kitasatosporales > Streptomycetaceae > Streptomyces > Streptomyces sp. NPDC001927. Next base: position 1,013,668 of record NZ_JBSFEN010000001.1, read on the forward strand.
CGGCGGCATCGTCGCCCGCGACATCGGTGGCCTCCGGAAGGTCCGGCAGCTCGACCTTGGCGACCTCCTCCTCGCGGTTCATCCCCGGGCCGGGCACGGCCAGCGCCTGGCCGCCCAGGCTGGTCACCGTCAGCACCGACGACAACAAGAGAACGATCGCCGTGCGGCTTCGCCGCCGACGCCTTCGTTGTGACTCTGTCAAAGCTGGGCGTCCTCGCCCCAGCCGTGACAGCGGACCTGAAGCACGCATACGCGCCGACTCCCACCCTGGCAATTCAGACAACGGACGAGGTGCGAAAACACCAAAGAGCACACGCCTGGCTCAGGTGGCTCAGGCGCGTGCGTGCGCACTCTCTGTCATGTCCGCCGCAGAGTTCAAGATCTACCGGAAGCCGGGAATCCCGCGAAAAGTGATCTGCATCACGGGATAGAACGGATCAGAGACATTCCGCTGATGGCGCATCAGACATACCTGCTACTTCGACAGATGACAGTCAATAGGGTCCGGTAAAAGCCCTTAATCGGACCAAGTTGACACGTCCTCCCATCGATTCCGAATTCGCATAACGAATTCACAACTTCGTCACACGTGGACGGGAACCTTCGCATGTGTGATCGTGTGCGCGCCTTCTGCCCCGCGGCCTGCCGTACGGGGCTGTCTGTGCTGTCCTCAATCCGCTTGGTCCCCACGGGAGTAGACCGCCGTGACCGCGCCGCCCCGATATCTCATGCCGTTCGTGCGCACGCGCACGCGGTTGTCCCTGACCATCGGCCTCGTTCTGGCCGCCCTGACCGCCACCCTGCTGCCCTGGTGGCAGCCCGACGGCTCGTCTCCGAGCACCGCCGGCGGCCGCGCCACCGACGCCAAGCCCGCCTCGACCGGGCCGCGCGACGAGGCCACCGCCATGACCCAGGCCATGCGCACCCGTAAGCAGGTGCTCGTCGACACGGCCACCACCGCCACCTCGCTGACCTGGGCGCTGCCCGACGGGCAGTTCAAGACCCGGACCACGGCCGCACCCACCCGCGCGAAGAACGCCAAGGGCGAGTGGGCCGCGATCGACAACACCCTCAAGCGAACCGCCAAGGCTCCCCGGGGCCTCGGCATCGCACCCGTGAACCCGGCCGCCCCGGTCCGCTTCGCGAGCGGCAACGCCCCGAAGGACCGCGCCGACCGCTCGTTCGCCCGCGCCGAGACGCCGGGCGACACGGTGCTGGCCGAACTCGACCTCGGCGGCGGTCACACCATCGCGTACACCTGGCCGGGCGCCCTGCCCGAGCCGGTGCTCGACGGCCCCCGCGCCCTCTACTCCGAGGTGCTGCCGGGCGTCGACCTGCTGGTCGTGGCCCGTGAGGAGGGCGGTCTGGCCCAGGTCCTGATCGTCAAGACCCCCGAGGCGGCCCGTCAGAAGGCCCTGGCCACCGTCACGTACGGGCTGCGCTCGGACACCGCCGTCTTCCGGCAGGACCGCAAGGCCAGCCGGGTCCAGGTCCTGGACAAGGCCGGCAAGGAGATCGCCTCGATCCCCACGCCGTTCGCCTGGGACTCCAGCGGCCGTGACCCCGAACTGCCCGAGGGCACACCGAACCGCACGGCCACGGGCAGCCCGGCCCAGGTGCTGAAGCTGTCCGGCCTCAGCGGCATCGAGCCCGGCGCGCAGTCCGCGCCTCTGCCGATCGCCCTGGACGGCGAGAACACCGGCGCCGCCCGCCTGGGGCTCGGCCTCGCCGCCACCGGTCTGGCCGACCGTGAGGGCGTCCGCTACCCGCTGTTCGTCGACCCGCCGCTGAACCCCGGCTGGGACGCCTGGACCGTGGCCTACAAGCCGTACCCGACGACGAGCTTCTTCAACGGCACGAACTTCAACTCCGGCACCTCCGAGGCCCGCGTCGGCAGCGAGAACGAGACCAACGGCACCGCCCGCTCGTTCTGGCGCATGGACTGGGACAAGAACATCAAGGGCGCCGTGATCAGCGCGGCCACCTTCAAGGTGCTCAACGTCCACTCCTGGTCCTGCACGAAGCGCGAGTTCCAGATCTGGCGCACCGGTCCGATCTCGTCCGGTACGACGTGGAGCGCGCAGCCGAGCTGGTCCGACGAGCTCCAGCGCAAGTCCTTCGCGCACGGCTGGCCGGGGTCGGGCTCGACCTGCCCGGACGACTACGAGGACTTCAACGTCAAGGACGCGGCCCAGTACGCCACGACCAACGGCCACTCCACCGTGACCCTGGGCATGCGGGCCACGAGCGAGGGCGACACGCAGACCTGGCGCAAGTTCAAGGCCACCTCCGCGGTCATCGAGGCCACCTACAACCGCAACCCGTCCGAGCCCACCAGCGGGACCTCGACCCCGGGCGGTCCCTGCACTCCGGGTCCCGGCGCGGGCGTGACGGTCGGCAAGACCGGCATCACCCTGAAGGTGACCGCCAAGGACCCCGACAACAACATGAAGCGGGTCCGGTTCCGGTTCTGGAAGACGGGCGGCACGGTTCCGACCGGCACCTACTACACGATCGCCCCGAGCGGCGGCACCGCCACGGTGACCATCCCGGTCACCGACCCGGCGCTGAGTGGCGTCGTCACCAACACCACCTTCTCGTGGGACGCCATGGGCGAGGACCTGGTGGGCGCCACCTCGTCGGTGTACCCGCCGGGCACCGAGCCCTGCCGGATCACGGTCGACCCGAGCGGACCGTCCCAGCCCGTCGTCGAGAGTGGCGTGTGGCTGCCGGTCACCCCTGACGGTGCCACCTGGGCGACCGTGAGCTTCGGCCAGACCGGTCCGATCACGTTCGAGTCCCCCGGCGCCGTCAGGTTCACGTACGCCTGGGGCGGCGTCGCCCCGGTCCCCGTCAACGCCGACGCCAACGGCGTCGCCCTCGTCCCGGACCTGAAGCCGCTGACCGCGGGGCCCAACACCCTCCAGGTGTACGCCTACGACAACCTCGGCAACCCGAGCAAGCGGACGGACTACACCACCTACGTCCCGCCGAAGAACAACGCCGACGCCCCCGGTGACACGGGCGGCGACGGCACTCCCGACCTGCTGGTCATCGACGCCGCCGGCGCGCTGAAGACGTACCCGGGCACGCCCGTCGCCGGTACGGACCAGCCGGGCGGCGAGCTGTACGCCGCGCTGACGTCCTCGTACCTCCGGAACAAGGACGGCACGACGACGCTCAACCCGCCGGGCCACTGGTACGACGCCGCCTCGACGCTCGGCAACAAGGCCGCGCTGATCGGCCACTACCAGGACGTCTATCCCGGCGACGGCACGACGGACCTGTTCGCCCGCACCCCGGACGGCGGCTTCTGGCTCTACCCGGGCGACGGCTACGGCTCCTTCGACGTCAAGCAGCGGATGAAGGTGCGGCTTCCGTCGAACGCGCCGGCGCCGTCCACCTGGATCCAGATGAAGGTCCTCGGCGACATCACGGGCGACAAGCTGTCGGATGTGGTGCTGCGCGACGCGGCGGGGTTCTGGGTGCTCTCCGGCTACACCGGTGGTGCCTTCAAGACCGCGACGCAGATGAACCCGGACGCCTGGGCGCGCCGTGACATCGTCAACCTGGCCGACATGAACAAGGACGGCGTGGCCGACCTGCTCTGGCGGAACCTGGACAACGGCAACATGTACCTGCGCCGCGGCAAGCCCGCCGCGGCCGGCGGTGTCGACCTCAACTCCCTGATGCTGGCCAACAACGCCGTCGCAGGGGACGAGCCCTTCGGCACCAGCTGGACCGAGGCCAACGTCGACACGGCGATCGGCATCCCGGACATCAACGGCGACGGGATCCCGGACATCTGGGCCCGGTTCAAGTCCGACGGGCACGTGTCGATCTACCACCCGTCGACCACCAACACCAACGCCCCGGTGAAGACGGTCATCTCCTCGGGCTGGGGCGACAAACTCGCCTTCGGCTGAGCCCGCCCCGACCCGACCCGACCCGACAACAGGGTGAGCCCCGGCGCCACATGGCACCGGGGCTCACCCCTTTCTCAGGTCCTGTACGGCGACTCCTGTACGGCGACGAGGCCCGGAGGAACCTCAGGTCAGGCGTCCTTCTTCACCGGCTCCAGAATCGCGACGCACTCCACGTGATGCGTCATCGGGAACAGGTCGAACGCCCGCAGCGTGCGCACCCGGTAGCCGCCCTCCTTGAAGTAGGCGATGTCGCGGGCCAGGGCCGCCGGGTCGCAGGCCACGTAGGCGATGCGGCGGGCGCCCAGGCCCGCGAGGTGCTTGACGGTCTGCTTGCCCGCGCCCGCGCGGGGCGGGTCCAGGACGATGAGGTCGACCTCCGTGATGCGGGTGCGCGGGAGGACGGTCTCCACCTTGCCCTGCTCGATGCGCACGCGGTCGTAGGCCTCGAGGTTGTGCCGGGCGTCCTCGACCGCGCGCTTGCCGGACTCGATGCCCAGGACCGCGCCCTGGTCGCCGACGCGGTCGGCGATCGCGCCCGCGAAGAGGCCGACGCCGCAGTAGAGGTCCAGGGCCGTGTCGCCCTTGCGGGGCATCAGGCCCTGCATGACCGCGAGGACCAGGGTCTGGGCGGCCTTCGGGTGGACCTGCCAGAAGCCGCCGTTGCCGACCCGGTACGTGCGGTCGTCGGCGCGCTCGCGGACGAAGGGGCGGCCGTGGACCCGGTGCACGCCGCCGTCGTTCTCGTCGACGCGGAGGACCGAGACCGGCTTGTCCAGCTCCACCAGCGGGAGACGGCCGCCGGGGCGGGGGGTCAGGACCACCTGACGGTCGCCCGAGCCCGTCGCGGCGATCGCCTCCACCGAGGCCATGCCCTCCCAGGTGTGCTTCTCGATGCCGAGCTCCGTGACGCCGGGAGAGGCGATCATGCAGTGGTCGATCACCTCGACCTCGTGCGAGCGGTGCTTGCGCAGGCCCGCGTGGCCCTCGGCGTCGACCGCGTACTGCACGCGGGTGCGCCACTGCGGGACCTCGCCCGCCGGGAGCTTGTCGCCCTCGGCCGGCATCACGGTGCCGTCCCAGCCGGCCTCCTCCGGGGTGAGCCCGGCGAGGCGCTGGAGCTGCTCGGCGATGACCTCGCCCTTGAGGCGGCGCTGCGCGCCCGGCTTGGCGTGCTGCCAGTCGCAGCCGCCGCACTTGCCCGGTCCCGCGAAGGGGCAGGGGGCTTCCACCCGGTCCTTGGAGGCGTCCAGGATCGTGATCGCGTCCGCGCGCAGGTAGCGGGAGGTCTCGTCGCCCTCCGTCACCTTCGCCACGACCCGCTCGCCCGGCAGCGCGTGCCGGACGAAGAGGACCCGGCCGCCCTCCGTCCGCGCGATGCAGTGGCCGCCGTGCGCCACCGGGCCGACCTCGACCTCGTACTCTTCCCCGATCAACGAAGGAACAGGTGCGTTCTGCATGAGCGGGTTACTCCAGGGGAAGAGAGATGTGGGCTGCCGCAGGGCGGCAGCCCACCAGTCTACGTGCCCTTGCCGGCCGGTTCCTTCGTGCGCTTCTCGACCGGGCCGCGCCGCACCGAACCCGGCGCGTTCCAGTCCTGTCCCTTCCGGGCCCGCTTCTTCGCGGCCTCGGACGAGCGGAGCTGGTACGGGACCGAGGTGACCATCACGCCCGGGGTGAAGAGCAGCCGGCCCTTGAGCCGCAGCGCGCTCTGGTTGTGCAGCAGGTGCTCGTACCAGTGGCCGACGACGTACTCGGGGATGTAGACCGAGACGGCGTCCCGCGGGCTCTCGCGGCGGATGTTCTTGACGTACTCGATGACCGGCCGGGTGATCTCGCGGTACGGCGAGTCGAGGATCTTCAGCGGTACGTTGATCCCGCGCCGGTCCCACTCCTCCCGCAGCGCCTTGGTCTCGGCCGGGTCGACGTTGACGCTCAGCGCCTCCAGCTCGTGGGCGTGCAGCAGCTTCGCGTACGCGAGGGCGCGCAGCGTCGGCTTGTGCAGCTTGGAGACGAGGACGACGGAGCGGACGCGGGAGGGGCGGACGTACTCGTCGGGGCGCTCCTCGGCCGCCGCGATCTCCTCCGCCACCGAGTCGTAGTGGCGCCGGATCGCCGACATCGTCCCGTAGAAGATCACCATGCCGAGCAGCGCGACCCAGGCGCCGTGGGTGAACTTCGTGGCGAGGACGACGACCAGGACCAGGCCGGTGAAGAAGGCGCCGAAGGCGTTGATCGCGCGGGAGCGGATCATGTGGCGGCGCTTGGCCGGGTCCTTCTCGGTCTTCAGGTGCCGGTTCCAGTGCCGGACCATGCCGGTCTGGCTGAGGGTGAAGGAGACGAAGACGCCGACGATGTACAGCTGGATCAGCTTCGTCGAGTCGGCCCCGTAGACCCACACCAGCAGCATGGCGGCGCCGGCGAGGAGCACGATGCCGTTGGAGAAGGTGAGCCGGTCGCCGCGGGTGTGCAGCTGGCGCGGCAGGTACCGGTCCTGGGCGAGGATCGAGCCGAGGAGCGGGAAGCCGTTGTACGCCGTGTTGGCGGCCAGGAAGAGGACGAGCGCCGTGGCGGCGGCGAGGACGACGAAGAGGAACGTTCCGTCGCCGAAGACCGCCGCGGCGACCTGGGAGATGACCGGGTCCTGTACGTAGCTCTCGCCGACGGGCTGACCGTTGCTCAGCAGGTCGTGCGCCGGGTTCTCGGCCATCCGTACGTCGGTGGCCATCGCCAGGAAGATGATGCCGCAGAACATGGTGACGGCCAGGCCGCCCATGAGCGCGAGCGTGGTGGCCGCGTTCTTCGACTTCGGCTTGCGGAAGGCGGGCACGCCGTTGGAGATCGCCTCGACGCCGGTGAGGGCGGCGCAGCCGGAGGAGAAGGCGCGCAGAAGCAGGAAGACCAGCGCGAAGCCGGCCAGGCCCTCGTGCTCGGGCTTGATCTCGAAGTCGGCGGTGGGCGCCTTCATGGTGTCGTCGAGGACGAGCCCCTTGTACGCGCCCCAGGCGATCATGATGAAGACGCCGACGACGAAGACGTACGTCGGGATGGCGAAGAGGCTGCCCGACTCCTTGACCCCGCGCAGGTTCATCAGCGTCAGGAGCAGGATGACCGCGACCGCGCAGAGGACCTTGTTCTCGACGACGAACGGGATGGCCGAGCCGAGGTTCTCGATTCCGGAGGAGATCGAGACGGCGACGGTCAGCACGTAGTCGACGAGCAGCGCGCTGGCGACGGTGAGGCCGGCCTTCGGGCCGAGGTTGGTGTTGGCGACCTCGTAGTCGCCGCCGCCGCTCGGATAGGCGTGCACGTTCTGCCGGTACGAGGCGACGACCGTGAACATCAGGACGACGACCGCCAGCGCGATCCACGGGCTGAAGTGGTAGGCCGACAGACCCGCGATCGACAGGACGAGCAGCACCTCGCCGGGTGCGTACGCCACCGAGGACAGCGGGTCGGAGGCGAAGACGGGGAGAGCGATGCGCTTCGGGAGCAGGGTCTCCCCGAGCTTGTCGCTGCGCAGAGCCCGTCCGATCAGGATGCGTTTGGGCAGGTCGGTCAGTTTGGACACAACAGAGGATCGTAAGCGCTAAGAATTCGTCAGGCTCACCTCGGGCCCCCATCCACACCGAATCTCCCTGGCCGAGACCTGACAGGGGCCTCGGATGCGGTCCCGCCCGGCGTTGCCGCATAAGCTCGGACCGGGCAGCACGGCAGGGCGCTGCCCGCCACGGCCCGGGCCAGTCGGGTGAGGAAAGTTGTGAGCAGGGTGTTTTCGCAGGTCAGCAAGACGATCAGGAGTGCGGGGTAAGGGGACGTGCACATCGTCATCATGGGCTGCGGGCGAGTGGGAGCCGCTCTCGCGCAGACCCTGGAGCAGCAGGGGCACACCGTCGCGGTCGTGGACCAGGACCCGACGGCTTTCCGCCGTCTCGGCTCCGGTTTCGGCGGACGTCGTGTCACCGGCGTCGGGTTCGACCAGGACACCCTGCGTGAGGCGGGGATCGAGGAGGCCGGCGCCTTCGCCGCCGTGAGCAGCGGCGACAACTCGAACATCATCGCGGCGCGCGTCGCGCGCGAGATGTTCGGCATCGAGAACGTGGCGGCCCGGATCTACGACCCGCGGCGCGCCGAGGTCTACCAGCGGCTCGGCATCCCGACGGTCGCGACGGTCCGCTGGACCGCCGACCAGATGCTGCGGCGGCTGCTGCCGTCCGGCGCGGAGCCGCTGTGGAGCGACCCGAGCGGTGGCGTGCAGCTGGCGGAGGTGCACACCTCCCCCGCGTGGATCGGTCACAAGGTCAGCAGGCTGCAGGACGAGACGGGTGTGCGCGTGGCGTTCCTCACCCGGCTGGGCGAGGCGGTCATCCCGTCCTCGCAGACGGTGCTGCAGGAGGGCGACCTCGTGCACGTGATGATGCGGACCGACGAGGTGGCCAAGGTCGAGGCGGCCTTCGCCGAGGGTCCTGAGGAGGGCGGTCACTGATGCGTGTCGCAATCGCGGGCGCGGGTGCGGTGGGCCGTTCCATCGCGGGCGAGCTCCTGGAGAACGGCCACGAGATCCTGCTGATCGACAAGGCGCCGACCGCCATCTCGGTGGAACGGGTGCCGCAGGCGGAGTGGCTGCTCGCCGACGCCTGCGAGATCACCTCGCTGGACGAGGCGGCGCTGCAGCGCTGCAACGTGGTCATCGCGGCCACCGGCGACGACAAGGTCAACCTGGTCGTCTCGCTGCTCGCGAAGACCGAGTACGGCGTGCCGCGCGTGGTCGCCCGGGTGAACAACCCGAAGAACGAGTGGCTCTTCAACGAGTCCTGGGGCGTGGACGTCGCCGTCTCGACGCCGCGTCTGATGTCGGCCCTGGTGGAGGAGGCGGTGAGCGTCGGCGACCTGGTCCGGCTGCTGCGCTTCAGCCACGGCGACGCGAACCTGGTGGAGCTGACGCTGCCGCCGGAGTCGGCGATCGCGGGTACGGCGGTGGGCGACGTGGCCTGGCCGCAGGACACCTCCCTGGTGACGATCATCCGCGGCTCCCGGGTCCTCACCCCGACCGCGGAGGAGACCCTGGAGGCCGGCGACGAGCTCCTCTTCGTGGCCGCCCAGGCCCGCGAGGAGCAGCTGGAGGACCTGCTCTCGGTCCGCCGCGACGAGGGCGCGTAAAGGCGTACGGTTACGCGTACGTGGAAGGGCCCGGGACCTCTCAAGGTCCCGGGCCCTTCCTCGTACCGTCTACGCCTCCGGTTCGTACGGTCTACGCCTCCGGCTGCCTGGCCGCGGCCTCCTTGCTGGCCTTCTCGGCCGCCTCCTCCGCCTCCATCTCGGCGAAGACGTCGATCGGCGGCGGGGCCTTCGCCAGGAAGACCCACGTCAGGTAGACCGCGAGCAGGAACGGCGGGATCTTCAGCGCGATGAGCACCCAGCCGAACTGGGTGGTGTCGGCCCACCAGTAGAGCGGGAAGAGGATCGCGCACTTGGCCAGCAGGATCAGGCCCCAGGCCCAGCTCGCCTTGGTGTACGCCTTCTTCCGGCCGGGGTTACGGGTCCGCCAGGAGAGGTTCTCCTTGAAGACCGGGCCCAGGATGAGGCCGATCAGCGGCACACCGGCGAGCGCGGTGATGATGTACGCGAGGGCCAGGCCCAGCGTGTACAGCATGCCCGGAAGATAGAAGTCCTTGGCGTTGCCGGTCATCATCGCGAAGACCACACCGAAGGCCACGCCGAAGACACCGCTGAAGGCGTGCTTGACCGTGTCCCGGCGGATCAGCCGGACGGCGACCAGGACCAGCGAGACCGCGAGCGCCGCGATGGCCGAGACATGCAGGTTCTTGTTGATCGTGAAGATCGTGACGAAGAGCAGACCGGGCACGACCGTCTCGATCATGCCGCGCAGGCCGCCGAAGGCCTCGAAGAGCGCGGCCTCGGTGACCTCCTTGGAGGCCTGGTCCTGCTGGGCGCCCTGGCTGTCCGGGGCGTCCTGATCCGTCGTCGGCTTGTCGAGCGACGTCACCGGCTACTCCTGTCCGAGCGGTCGGAGCTCGTATTTGGGGTTGAAGAGGACCCGCCGGCCGTGGCTCATGGAGATCCGGCCGGAGGCGATCAGCTTGCGGCCCGGCTCTATGCCCACGATGGACCGCCGGCCCAGCCACACCACGTCCAGCGGGGCCGTGCCGTCGAACAGCTCGGCCTCGAGGGCGGGCACACCGGCCCGGGGGCGCAGCGTGACCGTGCGCAAGGTACCAGTCACCTTGACTATCTGGCGGTCCGAACAGTCCGAGATGCGCGTGCAGCCCGAGGCCTCGGCGTCCTCCTGGAGCTCTTCGGACTCCAGTTCCTCCTGCGAGGAGGACAGCCGGTCGAGCATCCGGCGGAAGCGGCCGGCCGGCTTCTCTGTACGGGGTGCGGCACTCATACATAGAGCGTACCGGCCCTCACCGACAGCGGAACCGGCCCGGATCGCCCCGGACCGTCCCGTACTAGCGCGTCCCGTATCAGTGCTCGAAGCGGTAGCCCATCCCCGGCTCCGTGACGAAGTGCTTCGGGTGCGAGGGGTCGGCCTCCAGCTTGCGCCGCAGCTGCGCCATGTAGACCCGGAGGTAGTTGGTCTCGGTGCCGTACGACGGGCCCCAGACCTCCTGCAGGAGCTGCTTCTGGCTCACCAGGCGCCCGCTGTTGCGGACGAGCACTTCGAGGAGGTGCCACTCGGTCGGCGTGAGGCGGACGTCCCGCCCGTCCCGGTGGACCTTCTTCGCGGCCAGGTCGACCGTGAAGTCCTCGGTCTCGACCGTCACGACACCGTCGTCCCCGCCGCCGACCGGCTCGGCCCTGCGCACGGCGGCGCGCAGCCGCGCCAGCAGCTCGTCCATGCCGAAGGGCTTGGTGACGTAGTCGTCGGCGCCGGCGTCGAGGGCCTCGACCTTCTCGTCGGAGGTCTGGCGCGCGGAGAGCACCAGGATCGGCACGCGGGTCCAGCCGCGCAGGCCCTTGATGACCTCGACACCGTCGAGGTCCGGCAGGCCGAGGTCGAGGACGACCACGTCGGGGTGGCGTTCGGCGGCGAGCCGAAGGGCGGTGGCGCCGTCGGGGGCCGCGTCCACCTCGTACTTGCGCGCCTTGAGGTTGATCACCAGCGCGCGGACGATCTGCGGCTCGTCGTCGACGACGAGAACCCGGGTCATCGAAGGCTTCCTTCTCTCTGCTTCGTACGTCTGGAAGAACGGGGTCGTCCGGGACGACGGGGTCGTGCCGGGGGACGGGGTCGTCCCGGAGGACGGGGTGGGTCGTGGGGTCACGTGGTGATCCGGGTGGCGGCGGACAGGTCGGAGTCCGAGGGCGGCAGCTGACCGTTCACGGCCTTGAGGGTCAGCGTCATCGTCAGGCCGCCACCGGGAGTGTCCTCCGCGGTGATCGTGCCCCCCATGGCCTCGACGAAGCCCCGGGCGACCGCGAGGCCGAGGCCGACGCCGGAGCCCCGCGGGGCGTCCCCGAAGCGCTGGAACGGCTCGAAGACGCGCTCCTTGCTCTCGTCCGGCACCCCGGGCCCCCGGTCGACGACGCGCAGCTCGACCCGGTCGCCCAGGGCGCTCGCGGAGACGGTCACCGGCGTCCCGTCGGGGCTGTACTTGACCGCGTTCTCGACGACGTTGGCGACGACCCGCTCCAGGAGCCCCTTGTCGACCTCCACCATCGGCAGGGTCTCGGGGATGTCCAGCTCGGCGCTCCCGTCCGGCACACCGCCGAGGGCCATGGGAACCACCTCGTCCAGGTCGATGGGGCGGATCAGGGGGGTGACCGTACCGGTCTGGAGCCGGGACATGTCGAGGAGATTACCGACCAGGTGGTCCAGCCGGTCCGCTCCTTCCTCGATGCCCGCGAGAAGTTCCGCCCGGTCCTCCTCGGACCAGTCGACGTCGTCGGAGCGCAGGGAGGTGACGGAGGCCTTGATGCCGGCGAGCGGGGTACGCAGGTCATGGCTGACGGCCGCGAGGAGCGAGGTGCGGATCTTGTTGCCCTCGGCCAGCTTGCGGGCGCTCTCCGCCTCGCCGACGAGCCGCTGGCGGTCCAGGACGACCGCGGCCTGGGCGGCGAAGGCGCCGAGGACGCGACGGTCCTCGGCGGGCAGGACTCGGCCGGTCAGCGCGAGCGCCATGTGCTCGCCGACGGGCATGTCCACGTCCGCGTCCTCGGGGCGGGCGACGGGGCGCTGTCCGACGCTCGCCGCGCAGACCCAGGGCTCGACGTCGCTCTCGCGTTCGAGGAGGGCGACCGACTCCATGGAGAAGGTCTCCCGGACGCGTTCCAGCAGGGCTTCCAGGCTGGTCTCCCCGCGCAGCACGCTCCCCGCCAGGTACGAGAGCACCTCGGACTCGGCGCGCAGCCGGGCGGCCTGGTGGGTGCGCCGGGCGGCGAGGTCGACGACCGAGGCGACGGAGACGGCGACGCCGAAGAAGACGGCGATGGCGACGATGTTCCGGGGGTCGGCGATGGTCAGCTGGTGCACCGGCGGGGTGAAGAACCAGTTCAGCAGGAACGAGCCGAAGGCGACCGACGCGAGGGCCGGCAGGAGTCCGCCGAGCAGCGCCGAGGCCACGGTCAGCGCCAGGAACAGCAGCATGTCGTTGGCGAGGCCGAGGTCGGCGTCGATGTGCGTGAGGAGCAGGGTGAGCAGCGCGGGGCCCGCGATGCCGACCAGCCAGCCCCAGATGATCCGGGAGCGGCCGAGCCGGGCGCCCCGGGCGACGGGCAGGCCGCGGCCCTTGGCGACCTCGTCGTGGGTGACGATGTGGACGTCGAGGTCGGGGCCCGACTCGCGGGCGACGGTCTGGCCGACGCCGGGGCCGAACATGTACTGCCAGGTCTTGCGGCGGCTTGAGCCGAGGACGATCTGGGTGGCGTTGACGCCCCGGGCGAACTCCAGGAGGCCGGAGGGGATGTCGTCGCCGATGACGTGGTGGAACGTTCCGCCGAGGTCCTCGACCAGCGTGCGCTGGACCGCGAGCTCCTTGGGCGAGGCGGCCGTGAGGCCGTCGCTGCGGGCGATGTAGACGGCGAGCACCTCGCCGCCGGCGCCCTTCTCGGCCAGCCGCGCGGCGCGCCGGATGAGGGTGCGGCCCTCGGGGCCGCCGGTGAGGCCGACGACGATCCGCTCGCGGGCCTGCCAGGTGGAGCGGATGCCGTGCTCGCCCCGGTACTGCTGGAGGTACTCGTCGACCCGGTCGGCGGTCCAGAGCAGGGCCAGCTCACGCAGGGCCGTGAGGTTGCCGGGGCGGAAGTAGTTGGCGAGGGACGCGTCGATCCGGTCCGGTTTGTAGATGTTGCCGTGGGCCATGCGGCGGCGCAGGGCCTGGGGCGACATGTCGACCAGCTCGATCTGGTCCGCGCGGCGCACGACCTCGTCGGGGACGGTCTCCTGCTGGCGCACGCCGGTGATCGACTCGACGACGTCGCCCAGCGATTCGAGGTGCTGGATGTTGACGGTGGATATGACGTCGATCCCGGCGGCGAGCAGCTCCTCGACGTCCTGCCAGCGCTTGGAGTTCCGGGAGCCCGGCACGTTGGTGTGGGCCAGCTCGTCCACGAGGGCGACGGCGGGCTTCCTGGCGAGGACGGCGTCGACGTCCATCTCGGTGAAGGTGGCGCCCCGGTACTGGAGGGTGGCGCGCGGGACCTGCTCCAGGCCGTGCAACATCACCTCGGTGCGCGGCCGCCCGTGGTGCTCCACCAGGGCGACGACGCAGTCGGTGCCCCGCTCGACACGGCGATGTCCCTCGGAGAGCATCGCGTACGTCTTGCCGACGCCCGGTGCCGCGCCGAGGTAGATCCGTAGCTTGCCGCGTCCCATGCCATGACCTTACGTCCAGAGAATCGGACATTCCGCACCAGGGGCAAGCGCGACAAGCTGTATTGACGTGATTCTGATGGCTCCGGGAGCGATCCGGCGGAAAGGTGGCTGGCGCTTCCCCGCGGGGCCGCTACGCCCTTCCGTGGGGCGCCCAGAGCCCCGGGCCGCGCGGCCGGCGGCCCACCGACGGCGCGGGATCGGATATTGGATATTGGACAGTGGATATTGGATCCGATATCCGGCCTTCGCTATCCAGCCCCGCGTCAGTGCTCGATGATCTCGCCGTCGTTCAGTTCGAGCACCCGGTCCGCGAGGCCCAGGAGCTGGGCGTCGTGGGTGGCCACCAGGGCCGTCACGCCCTCGCTGCGGACCACCGCGCGCAGCAGGTGCATCACCGCGAGTCCGGTCTCGGCGTCGAGCTGACCGGTCGGCTCGTCGGCGATCAGCAGGGCCGGCCTGTTGGCGAGGGCCCGGGCGATGGCGACGCGCTGCTGCTGGCCGCCGGAGAGCTCACCGGGCCGCTGGGACGCGTGGTCGGCGAGGCCGACCAGGGCGAGCAGGAGCGCTACCCGCTCCTCGCGCTCCTTGGGGTCGGCCTTGCGCAGCCGCAGCGGTACGCCCACGTTCTCGGCGGCGGTCAGGATCGGGATGAGCCCGAAGGACTGGAAGATGAAGCCGATCCGGTCCCGGCGCAGCGCCAGGAGCCCGTCCTCGCCGAGCTCCGCGAGGTCGGTGCCGTCGATGGTGATCCGGCCGCCGTCGGGGGCGTCCAGGCCGCCGACCAGGTTGAGCAGGGTGGTCTTGCCGGAGCCGGAGCGGCCCTTCAGGGCGACGAGCTCCCCGCGCGGGAGGTCGAAGGAGACCCCGCGCAGCGCGTGGACGGCGGCCTCACCCGTACCGTACGAGCGGCGCAGCCCCTCGACGCGGACCATGGGTCCGCCGGTCGGGTCCTCGGCGACGGCCGTGCCGGACCGGGCGCTGCTCTCACTCATCGCTGTGCTCCCCCTCGTCGAACGTGTGCGCCCGTCAGTATGGGCCGACGAGGGCCCGCCCGACCAGGGTCCAGACGTGCCGGTGGGCCGCATTCCGGACAGGTTGTCCGGAATACGGCCCACCGGCCTCGTTCACGAGGGAGCGAGGGATTACGGATACGGGGTCAGCGGACCTCGGTGATCTCCGGTCCGCGCTGGAGCTGGCCCATGCCTCCGGAGAAGCGGGAGCCCTCCTGCTCGTCCTGCTGCACGCCGTCCGGCACCATCTGCGCGTCGTTGGGCAGCTTGAGGACGATCGGGTCGCGCGGGGCCATCGGGCCCTCGCCCCGGACCACCACGGTGTCCCGGACGATCTGCTCCAGCAGACCGGCGGCCTCGGGCTGGACCGCGCCCTGGCCGGAGATGACTCCGCGCAGGAACCAGCGGGGCCCGTCGACGCCCACGAAACGCACCAGCTGCACACCGCCGGTGCCGTCCGGCAGCTGCACGGGGACCTGCGCCCGCAGCTCCCAGCCCAGCGGGCCCTCGACCTCGTCGATGACCCCGCCCTGCTGGGTGATGCCGGAGGCGATCTCCTCGCGGACCTCGCCCCAGATGCCTTCCTTCTTCGGCGCGGCGAAGGCCTGCAGCTGTACGGCGCTGTTCTGCAGCACGACGGTGGCCGCGACGATCGCGTCGCCCGCCACCTCGACCCGGAGCTCCATGCCCTCGACTCCGGGCACGAAGATCCCGCCGAGGTCCACCCGGCCGTCCTCCGGCTTGGAGACCTCGGAGATGTCCCACGGTCCGTCGGGCCGGGGCGCCGGCGGAAGGTTCACCCGACGCGGCGCACCGGCCGTGTCGTCAGTGTCGACCTCGTCGACGACCTGCTCGGCCTCGCCCGCCGCGTCCTCAGCGGTACCGCTCTTCTTGCGACGTCCGAACACGTCACTGTCCTTCCCGGTCGGATACGACCGAAGCGTATCGATTCCCACCCGTTGTGCCGTCCACGGCGGCATGACCGCCGGTGGACCCGAAGCCCCCCTCGGCCCGCGCCGAGCCGGGAAGCTCCGCCACCTCGTGGAAGCGCACCTTCTCGACCTGCTGGACGACCAGTTGGGCAATCCGGTCGAACCGTTCGAACCGCACGCTCTCGCGCGGGTCCAGATTGACCACGATCACCTTGATCTCTCCACGGTACCCGGCATCCACCGTCCCCGGGGCATTCACGAGCGCCACTCCGCAGCGGGCGGCCAGGCCCGAGCGCGGGTGCACGAAGGCCGCGTAGCCGTCGGGGAGCGCGATGGAGACGCCGGTGGGCAGCACGGCCCGCTCACCGGGGGCCAGGACGGCCGCCTCGGTGGTCACGAGATCGGCCCCGGCGTCGCCGGGGTGGCCGTAGGCCGGGATCGGGACGTCGGGGTCGACGCGGCGGATCAGGACGTCGAGAGGGGGGTTGCTCATCAGGGGTTCACCTCGAAGGCGCGGGCGCGCCGGACCTGGTCGGGGTCGGACATGGCGGCCTGGATCTCCTCCGGGCGGCCGTTGTCGATGAAGTGGTCGACCTTGACCTCGATGAAGAGGGCGTCGGCGCGGACGGCGACGGGGCCCTCGGGCCCGCCGATCCGGCCGACGGCGGTCGAGTAGATCTTGCGCCCGTGCACGGCGGTGACCTGGGCCTCCAGGTGCAGGACGGTGCCGACGGGGACGGGCCTGGCGAAGTCGGTCTCCAGGCGTCCGGTGACGGCGATGACCCGCAGCAGCCAGTTCAGGGAGCCGAGGGTCTCGTCGAGCGCGGTGGCGAGGACGCCGCCGTGCGCGAGGCCGGGGGCGCCCTGGTGGTCGGGGGTCACCGTGAACTCGGCGGTGACGCTCACGCCCTCGCCCGCCCGCGCCTCCAGGTGCAGCCCGTGGGGCTGCCCGCCGCCGCACCCGAAGCAGTACGCGTAGTGCGCGCCGAGCAGCTCGCCCGGGGCGGGCGCGTCGGGGTGGCGTACCGGCGGTATGGCGTCGGCCGGCGGGGTGAGGGCAGGAGATGTCGCGGTCACAGGCGCAGACCTTACCCGCGAGTCCGGGCGCAGGTCGCGCCGTGCCAAGCTTGGACGCATGCAGCCTTCCGCCTCCTCCCCCGTTCCGCCCGCCGCGGCGGCCTCGGCGCCGCGTTTCGACGAGCGGTTGACCGCTCCCGGCTCCTGGTGGGTCATCACGGCTCTGCTGGGCCTCAGCGGCGGTCTGGTCATGTTCCCGCTGGGCACGGTCCCGCTGCTGGGCGGCGTGATCGCCGCGGGCGCGCTGGCGGCGGTGGCGGTGTCCTCGTACGGCTCGGTGCGGATCCGGGTGGTGTCCGGTTCGCTGGTCGCGGGTGACGCGCGGATCCCGGCGTCGGCGCTGGGGACGCCGGAGGTGCTCGACGAGGAGGAGGCGCGGGCCTGGCGCACGTACAAGGCCGATCCGCGCGCCTTCATGGTGCTGCGCAGCTATGTGCCGCGCGCGGTCCGGGTCGAGGTCACGGACCCCGAGGACCCGACTCCGTACGTCTATCTCTCCAGCCGCGACCCGGAGGGCCTGGCGGCCGCGCTCGAGGCGGCCCGCGCGGAGGGCCAGGAGGGCTAGAAGCCGATCTGCTTGGGGTTCTCGGGCTGCTCCAGCGGGGGCAGCCCCTCCAGGGCGTCCCAGGGGACCTGTCGCGCGCGCAGGTCCTTGCGGACGTGCTGGGCGAGCTTCCGGGTGTCGCGGCGGTTCATCACGGCGCCGACGGCCGCGCCGACCATGAACGGCATCAGGTTCGGCAGGTTGCGCACCATGCGCTTCATGATCTGCTGGCGCAGCTCGCGCTTGAGCTGGCCGCCGAGCGCCGCGTTGACGGTGGTCGGCTTGGTGGGGTCGATGCCCCGCTCCTCGGTCCAGGCGGTCAGATAGGCCGTCGACCGCTGGGTGAGCGTGCCGGGCGGCCTGAGTCCGTAGACCTCGTGGAGTTCGGCGATGAGCTTGAGCTCGATCGCGGCGACCCCGGTGATCTCGGCTGCGAGCTCGGCGGGCATGGCCGGGGGTACGGGCAGCATGGCGGCCGCGCCGACGCCGGCGCCGACGGTCGAGCTGGCGTTGCAGGCGCCCGCGACGAGTTTGTCGGCGATCTGCTCGGGGCCGAGCCCGGGAAAGTGCTTGCGCAGGGTCGCCAGGTCCCGGACGGGGACGCGCGGGGCGATCTCGATGATCCGGTCGGCGAGATAGCCGATGCCCGCTCTGGCGCTCTCGCCGCCGCGCTTCACGCCGCGTTTGACGGCGTCGATCCGCGCGCGGTCGAGCTTCATACGGTCCAGTTGGACGCGTGCCGGGTCGGCGACGCGCTTGACGAGGCGCCCACCGCGTGAAGCGTCCCGCTCCTCCGGTTCCGGCACCGTGGCAGCTTCGAGCGAGGCCGAGGGGCCCCGCTCGTCGTCACGTGCGCCGAGGGAGGGCAGGAGGGCGGTCTGCTCGGCTGGCGCGGCCTCCTGGGCCACGTCCTCCGGGTTCGAGCCGCCCTGAACCGCCTCCGGCTTCCCATGAAGCCGGAAGCGTCGCTTCCGAGACGGTGAGTCGCCTGCCACGGTCGACCGATCTCAGTCGCAGTCGCGGCAGATCGGCTGACCGTTCTTCTCCCGAGCCAGCTGGCTGCGGTGGTGCACGAGGAAGCAGCTCATGCAGGTGAACTCGTCGGCCTGCTTGGGCAGGACCCGGACGGCCAGCTCCTCGTTCGAGAGGTCGGCGCCGGGCAGTTCCAGGCCTTCGGCGGCCTCGAACTCGTCGACGTCGACCGTCGAGGTCGACTTGTCGTTCCGGCGGGCCTTCAGTTCCTCAAGGCTGTCCGAATCGACGTCGTCGTCGGTCTTGCGTGGGGTGTCGTAATCCGTTGCCATGTCGCTCTCCCCCTCTGGGTGGTTGCGGTGTCTCCAGCGCACGTAACGCGTGAGAGGCCGGACTTGTGCCCGACCCGAGGCGGAGATTTTGCCTCACATCAAGGTCTGTTACTCAATCGACACCCAACCGGCCCTCTCACGAGTGATCGGCTTTGGGTGGCGAACCGGACCGTACACGGTCCTCCTGCCGCCCTTCACGGGCGCCACCCCGTGTACTTCCCGTCATTCAGGGCCCGGGAAACCCGGACTTTTCCGGGTTTTCCCATGAATTCTCGATCACGGAGAGTAGAGCGCCGGATGCGCGTCCCTGTGATCGATCACACACGTGCGTCTCAGGAGCGGACCCGGAATTCCGCGCAAAGCGAACGGAACCGGCTGGTACTCGAAGTGTGTCAGATCGGCAGAGTGACACGCATCACGAGACCGCCGCCTTCGCGGGGCTCCGCGATGATACGGCCACCGTGGGCGCGCGCGACGGAACGGGCGATCGACAGGCCGAGTCCGACGCCCTTGTCGCTCCCGGTCCGCTCCTGCCGCAGCCGCCTGAACGGCTCGAAGAGGTTGTCGATCTCGTACGCGGGAACCACGGGACCCGTGTTCGAGACGACGAGCACCGCCTGACCGCGCTCGACCCCGGTGGTGACCTCCACCCAGCCTTCCTCGGCCACGTTGTACCGCACGGCGTTCTGGACCAGGTTCAGGGCGATCCGCTCCAGGAGCACGCCATTGCCCTGGACGACGGCGAGCGCCCGCTCGCCGCGGATCTCGACGCCCTTGGCCTGGGCCTCGGCGTGCACCTGGTCGACGGCGCGCGAGGCGACCTCCGCGAGGTCGACCGGCTTGCGCTCGACGAACTGGTTGTCGCTGCGGGCGAGCAGCAGCAGGCCCTCCACCAGCTGCTCGCTGCGCTCGTTGGTGGCGAGCAGGGTCTTGCCGAGCTGCTGGAGCTCGACCGGGGCCCCGGGGTCGGAGAGGTGGACCTCCAGGAGCGTGCGATTGATCGCCAGCGGGGTGCGCAGCTCGTGCGAGGCGTTGGCGACGAACCGCTGCTGGGCGGTGAAGGCCCGCTCCAGGCGCTCCAGCATCTCGTCGAAGGTGTCCGCGAGCTCCTTGAGCTCGTCGTCCGGGCCGTCCAGCTCGATCCGGCGTGCCAGGTCGGAGCCGGCCACCTGGCGGGCGGTCCGGGTGATCCGGCCCAGCGGGGAGAGCACGCGGCCCGCCATGGCGTAGCCGAAGGCGAAGGCGATGATGCTCAGGCCGAGCAGGGCGAAGAGGGAGCGGCGCAGGAGGTCCTCGAGCGCCATTTCCCGCTGCTTCTGGAGGCAGGCCGAGACGGCGTCGTTGAGCTGCTCGCCGGTGCCCTGGACGGGCAGCCGGCACCAGGAGGTGGTCGGCTGGACCTTGCCCTCGATGACCTTGAAGGGCAGCTCGGAGGCGCTGTCGCTCAGGGCCTGCGCGGTGAAGAGGTAGATGATCGACAGCAGCAGGATGCCGGCGATCAGGAACATCCCGCCGTACAGCAGCGTGAGCCGTATGCGGATGGTCGGGCGGAGCAGGGGCCGGACCGGGTCCCTCGGGTCCCAGGTCGGCTTCGGGGGCGCCTGTGGGTGCGCCGGCGTCGCGGCCACCGGGTCAGATCCGGTAGCCGGAGCCGGGCACGGTCACGATGACCGGCGGCTCGCCCAGCTTGCGGCGCAGGGTCATCACCGTGACCCGTACGACGTTGGTGAACGGGTCCGTGTTCTCGTCCCAGGCCTTCTCCAGGAGCTGCTCGGCCGAGACGACCGCGCCCTCGCTGCGCATGAGGACCTCGAGGACCGCGAACTCCTTCGGGGCGAGCTGGACCTCCTTGCCCTCCCGGAAGACCTCGCGGCGGTTCGGGTCGAGCTTGATGCCCGCGCGCTCCAGGACGGGCGGCAGGGGCACCGTGGTGCGGCGGCCGAGGGCGCGCACGCGCGCGGTGAGCTCGGTGAAGGCGAAGGGCTTCGGCAGATAGTCGTCGGCGCCCAGCTCCAGGCCCTCGACGCGGTCGCTGACGTCGCCGGAGGCGGTGAGCATCAGGATGCGGGTGGGCATGCCGAGCTCGACGATCTTGCGGCAGACGTCGTCGCCGTGGACCAGGGGAAGGTCGCGGTCGAGGACGACCACGTCGTAGTCGTTCACCCCGACCCGCTCCAGGGCGGCGGCGCCGTCGTACACGACGTCGACGGCCATGGCCTCCCGGCGCAGTCCGGTGGCCACCGCATCGGCGAGCAGCTGCTCGTCCTCGACGACGAGTACGCGCACGTCGGTTCTTCCTTCCCTAGGGGCCCCTGTCCTCGACGCGGACCGGGCGGTCTGAGCACTGACTGTGCGTGTCCATCCTGCCCCGTACGCGCGTAAACCGGCTGTAAGACGGCCTGCGGGAGGCGGGCACGGGGTGTCACGACGGGCGGGGGGCGTGTGGAAGCACGGGTGGGGTGAGAGGGGGGCGTGCCAAGAATTCACCTGATTCCCGGGCCAGTTGAGGTTTCTCTGAGGAAACAGCTGGGGAGGACGTCTGCACACCCCGTGATCACACTCTGCTTCGTGGCACCCGTACGTGGCCGCCACAGGCCGCTCTGTCCCCCAGAGGTTCGCAGCGTGTGATCCACCCACCCTCGGCACACCCCCGTGCCACCGACCCATGACGAGGGGGCGCACCATGGACGCTTTCACCGCAGGACTGCTGCAGCGCATAAGGACCGCGCAGACCGACCTCACACGGGCACGCGAGACGGGCGACGACTTCCTCGCGGAGGTCGAGCAGGCCGAGCTCGACGACCTGCACCGACTGGCCGCCGAGCACGGCGTGGAGGTCGGCGCCGCCAGCGTCTGACCTCGTGCGGAGAGGCCCCGGTGTCCACACACCGGGGCCTCTCCGCATGTCCGGGACTTCGCGTCTCCGGGACTTCCCGTGTCCGGGAAACCGCGCGTCCGGGAAGCCGCGCGTCCGCCACCGCTCAGTCGTGCCAGGCGCCGAGCTCTTCCAGCAGCCCCTGGAGGGGCTCGAAGACGCCCGGCGGGGCCGCGACGGTCAGCTCGCCCGACGGGCGCTCGCCGGGCCGCCCGCCGGTCAGGGCGCCCGCCTCGCGGGCGATCAGGTCCCCGGCGGCGAGGTCCCAGGGGTTGAGGCCCCGCTCGTAGTAGCCGTCGAGCCGGCCCGCGGCGACGTCGCAGAGGTCGATGGCGGCCGATCCACCGCGCCGGATGTCGCGCAGGCGCGGGATCATCCGCTGGGCGACGTCGGCCTGGTGGGCGCGGCGGGTCTGGACGTAGGCGAAGCCGGTGGAGATCAGTGCCTGGTCCATCGGGGGCGCCGGGCGGACCGCGAGGCGGCGCTCACCGTCCGCGGCGTCGACGTACGCGCCGCCACCGAGCACCGCCCGGTACGTCTCGTTCCGCATCGGCGCCTCGACCACGCCGACGAGGGTCTCGCCGTCGCGCTCGGCCGCGATGGAGACGGCCCAGGTTGGCAGGCCGTAGAGGTAGTTCACGGTCCCGTCGAGGGGGTCGATGACCCAGCGGACGCCACTGGTGCCGGGGGTGGCGGCGCCCTCCTCGCCGAGGAAACCGTCGTCAGGCCGGTGCTCGGCGAGGAAGCCGGTGATCAGCTTCTCCGCCGCGATGTCCATCTCCGTGACGACGTCGATGGGGCTGGACTTCGTCTTGGCGACCGTCAGGTCGTCCGGCCGGCCGTCGCGCAGCAGCGCGCCGGCCCGGCGCCCGGCCTCCAGGGCAAGGCCGAGCAGCTCGGTCAGCAGGGGGTCGGTCGGGGTGGGGTTCTCAGTCACCGGGGCTCCTCAGGCGTACGGACTGTCGGCGCCGGCCGCCGCGGGCCGCTCCGCCCGCGCGGGGCAGCAGCCGATCGGGCAGAGGTCGTGGGAGGCACCGAGGGTGCCGAGGGCGCAGCGCTCGACCCGGGCGCCGCGCTCCCGCGCCGCGCGCTCCAGGACGAGGTCCCGTACGGCCGCGGCGAACCGGGGGTCGGAGCCGACGGTCGCCGAGCGGCGCACCGGCAGGCCCAGCTCGGCGGCCTTCGCGGTGGCTTCGGTGTCGAGGTCGTAGAGGACCTCCATGTGGTCCGAGACGAAGCCGATCGGGACCATCACGGCGGCCAGGACACCGGCGCCGTGCAGCTCCTCCAGGTGATCACAGATGTCCGGCTCCAGCCACGGGATGTGCGGGGCGCCGCTGCGCGACTGGTAGACGAGCTTCCAGGGATGGTCGACGCCGGTCTCCTCGCGGACGGCGTCCACGATCACCCGGGCCACGTCCAGGTGCTGCCGCACGTAGGCGCCGCCCTCGCCGTGGTCACCGACGGGGCCGGAGGAGTCCGCGGCCGAGTCCGGGATGGAGTGCGTGGTGAAGGCGAGGTGCGCGTCGGCCCGTACGGACTCGTCGAGGTCGGCGAGGGAGGCGAGGACGCCCTCCACCATGGGGCGGACGAAGCCGGGGTGGTTGAAGTAGTGCCGGAGCTTGTCGACCCGGGGCAGCGGCAGCCCCTCCGCCTCCAGCTCCGAGAGCGCGTCGGCGAGGTTCTCGCGGTACTGCCGGCAGCCGGAGTAGGAGGCGTACGCGCTGGTGGTGAGGACGGCGATGTGGCGCCGGCCGTCGGTGACCATCTCCCGCAGGGTGTCGGTGAGGTACGGCGCCCAGTTCCGGTTTCCCCAGTAGACCGGCAGGTCGAGGCCGGCCCGCGCGAAGTCCTCGCGCAGCGCGTCGAGCAGCGCGCGGTTCTGGTCGTTGATCGGGCTGACGCCGCCGAACAGGAAGTAGTGCTGCCCCACCTCCTTCAGCCGCTCCTTCGGGATGCCTCGGCCGCGCGTCACGTTCTCCAGGAACGGGACCACGTCGTCCGGGCCCTCGGGGCCGCCGAAGGAGAGCAGCAGAAGGGCGTCGTACGGGGCGGGATCGTGCTCATCGGACATGGCACCGATCCTGCCACCAGCCACTGACGGCCGATGGCCCGGCCCGACCGAAAAAGTGGCTGCACCATCCAGTTCAACGCCGTAGGCTTTAGCTGTTAATTACACGATTGAGCCGCTGCCTGCCCGGAGATCAACTTGCCCAGTCCCTACCGCGCGATCTTCGCGGCGCCCGGCACCGGAGCCTTCTCGGTGGCCGGTTTCATCGGCCGGATGCCGCTGTCCATGATGGGCATCGGCATCGTCACGATGATCTCCCAGGTCACCGGCCGATACGGCCTCGCGGGCGCGCTCGCCGCGACCATGGCCATGTCGGCGGCCGTCCTCGGCCCGCAGGTCTCCCGGCTCGTCGACCGGTACGGCCAGCGCCGGGTGCTGCGCCCGGTCACCCTCGTCTCGCTCGTCGCCGCGGCCGGGCTGCTGCTCTGCGTGCAGCAGAAGGCCCCGGACTGGACGCTGTTCGTCTTCACCGCCGTCATCGGCTGCGTGCCGAGCCTCGGCGCCATGACCCGGGCCCGCTGGGCGTCCATCTACCGAGGAGAGGCGCGCCGGCTGCACACCGCGTACTCCTGGGAGTCGATCGTCGACGAGGTGTGCTTCATCTTCGGCCCGATCATCTCCATCGGTCTGTCGACGATCTGGTTCCCCGAGGCGGGCCCGCTCTTCGCCGCCGTCTTCCTGGCCGTCGGCGTCTTCTGGCTGACCTCGCTGCGGGCCACCGAGCCCGAGCCGCACCCGAAGGACGACAACTCCGGCGGCTCGGCGCTCCGCTCCCCCGGTCTGCAGGTCCTCGCGCTCGCCTTCGTCGCCACCGGCGCGATCTTCGGCTCGGTCGACGTGGTCACGGTCGCCTTCGCGGAGGAGCAGGGCCACAAGGCCGCCGCCAGCCTGGTCCTCGCGGTCTACGCGCTGGGCTCCTGCCTGGCCGGCGCCGTGTTCGGGCTGCTGCACCTCAAGGGCGACCCGTCCCGCAGGTGGCTGCTGGGTGTCTGTGCGATGGCCGTGAGTATGATCCCCCTCCTACTGGCCGGGAACCTGCCGTTGCTGGCCGTGGCGCTCTTTGTCGCGGGCCTCTCCATCGCACCGACGATGGTGACCACGATGGCCCTCGTCGAAGCGCACGTACCGCGCACCAAACTGACCGAGGGCATGACCTGGACAGGGACCGGGCTCGCGATCGGTGTGGCGCTGGGCTCCTCGGCCGCCGGCTGGGTGGTCGACGCGTCGGGTGCGGAGGCGGGGTACGTGGTGCCCGTCGTCTCGGGCGCGCTCGCGGTCGCGGTGGGTCTCCTGGGGTACCGCCGGCTGCGCAGGCCGGTGCCGACGCGGGAGGGGCAGCGTGAGCAGGACACCGAGAGCACGGTGGACGAGCACGAGGGCGGCGAGCAGCCCGTGGCGTAACTGGGCCGGGAACGTCACCTCCCGTCCCGCGCGGGAGGTGAGCCCGGCCTCGGCCGAGGAGTTGGCCGACGCCATCAGGAAGGCCGCCGAGGACGGGCTGCGGGTGAAGACGGTCGGGACCGGCCACTCCTTCACCTCGATCGCCGCCACCGACGGCGTGCTGATCCGTCCGGACCTGCTGACGGGCATCCGGCGGATCGACCGCGAGGCGATGACCGTGACCGTGGAGTCCGGCACTCCGCTGAAGCGGCTCAACGTGGCGCTGGCCCGGGAGGGCCTGTCGCTCACGAACATGGGCGACATCATGGAGCAGACGGTCGCCGGGGCCACCTCCACCGGGACGCACGGCACCGGCCGCGACTCCGCCTCGATCGCCGCGCAGATCCGGGAGCTGGAGCTGGTCACGGCCGACGGCGGGCTGCTGACCTGTTCGGAGAAGGAGAATCCGGAGGTCTTCGCGGCCGCCCGGATCGGGCTCGGCGCGCTGGGCGTGGTCACGGCGATCACCTTCGCCGTCGAGCCGGTCTTCCTGCTCACCGCACGCGAGGAGCCGATGACCTTCGACCGGGTCACCTCGGAGTTCGACGCGCTGCACGCGGAGAACGAGCACTTCGAGTTCTACTGGTTCCCCCACACGGACAACTGCAACACCAAGCGCAACAACCGCAGCGCGGGCCCCGCCGCCCCGCCCGGCCGGATCGGCGCCTGGATCGACGACGAGCTGCTGTCGAACGGCGTCTTCCAGCTCGCGTGTTCGGTGGGCAGGGCGGTCCCGCCGGTGATCCCGTCGATCGCCAAGGTCTCCAGCCGCGCCCTGTCGGCCCGTACGTACACCGACATCCCGTACAAGGTGTTCACCTCCCCGCGCCGGGTGCGCTTCATGGAGATGGAGTACGCCCTGCCGCGCGAGGCGGCCGTCGCGGCGCTGCGCGAGGTGAAGGCGATGGTCGAGCGTTCGCCGCTGAAGGTGAGCTTCCCGGTGGAGGTGCGGACGGCGCCCGCCGACGACATCGCGCTCTCCACGGCCTCGGGGCGCGAGACCGCGTACATCGCGGTGCACCTCTACAAGGGCACGCCCCACCGCGCGTACTTCACCGCGGTGGAGCGCATCATGACCGCGCACGGCGGCCGGCCGCACTGGGGCAAGGTGCACACCCGGGACGCGGCGTACTTCTCCGAGGTCTACCCGCGCTTCACCGAGTTCACCGAGCTGCGCGACCGGCTCGACCCCGACCGGCTCTTCGCCAACGACTATCTGCGCCGCGTCCTGGGCGACTGACGGTCCACCAGGCTGCATTTCACCACGCGGCCTGTCACTCGGCGGGCGTTCCGGCCTTCTCCGGAGCGCCCGCGCCGGTGGACGGGGGGTCCGTCGGGGGCGCCGTGGGCGTCGTCGAACCGCTCGGGGTCGGGGTCGGCGTGGGGGTCGGCGGCGGGGTCGGCGTGGGCGTCGGGTCGCCGCCGGCGGAGCCCGAGGGGGTCGGCGTGGGGTCGGGGGTGCGGTTCCCGGAGTCGGGCGTGCCGCCGCCGGTGGGAGTGCTGCCGTCGCCCTTCTCCCGCTGCTCCTGCCGCTGCCCCGTGGGCGCGTCGTCGGACGGCTGCTGGTTCTTCGCCTCGCCGCGTCCGACGACCGAGCCGAAGGTCGTGGTCCCCTGCGTGCCGCTGAAGTCCTGATCGGAGATCAGTTCGTAGGTGGTGATGCCGCCCATGGCGACCAGGAAGACGAGCGCGGCGCCGACGGCGGACCTCTTCCAGCCCCGGACGCGCGTGCCGTGCGTGGTCGCCTCGCTGAACTCCTCGTCGTACGGGGGCAGGCCGGGCCCGCCGACGGTCGTGAGCACCTGGGTCCGGTCCGGGGCAGGTCCGTCGACGGTCGTCTTCACCGGCTCGCCGTGGACGGTGACCACCCGGATCTGCTCGCCCGTGCGCTTGAAGACGTGCTGGAAGATCGAGCCGCCGCAGGTCGCGATGACACTGATCACACCGGCGCCCAGGATCGTGCCGTACACACCGAGCGTGGAGGCGAGTTTGGCCGCCACGACGGCGGCGACCGCGGAGCCCGAGACCTGAGCCACGCTCAGGTCGAGCTTCTTCTTCTCACCGTTCTTCTCCTGCTCCATACCCACAAGGGACAAATGGGCGAAGTGAATAGTTCCGTTTCCGGGGTTTCTGTGAAGAGCGCCACGTGCGGACGGAGATCACGGAGACTCAACTCCCGTACCCCCGGAGAAGTTGGGCGGCGCGCCGGTCCACCCAGGTGGCCCGAATGGAGTACTGTGGCGATCCCTGGGTCCGGGCTCCCTCATGGGTGCCGGGTCACGGGGAGGGGGCCGAACGTGGCACTCGAACCGGCGGAGCCGCGGCACCGCACGGTCGCCCACTGCGGAGCGTGACCACCGGTCACTCAGTGTCGCAAAAGGGTAACCGTGCCATAACGGCGATCCAAGATCCATGCCCGACACGCCGGGCAACTCGGCAAGGTTGTGGCAGGCTGCACCCGGGCAGGCCACACTCGACTAGCGGAAGCAGCGACGCACGTGACGTCGGCAGGCACCACCCGGGAGGTCCCCATGCCCGAACTGCGTGTCGTGGCCGTCTCCAACGACGGCACACGACTGGTGCTGAAGGCTGCTGACAGCACGGAGTACACGCTTCCGATCGACGAGCGGCTGCGCGCCGCCGTGCGCAACGACCGCGCGCGGCTCGGTCAGATCGAGATCGAGGTGGAGAGCCACCTCCGCCCCCGCGACATCCAGGCGCGGATACGTGCCGGTGCCTCCGCCGAGGAGGTCGCCCAGCTCGCCGGCATCCCCGTCGACCGCGTACGTCGCTTCGAGGGTCCCGTGCTCGCGGAGCGGGCGTTCATGGCCGAGCGGGCCCGCAAGACGCCCGTGCGCCGGCCCGGCGAGAACACCGGACCGCAGCTCGGCGAGGCGGTGCAGGAGCGGCTGCTGCTGCGCGGCGCCGAGAAGGACACCGTGCAGTGGGACTCCTGGCGCCGCGACGACGGCACCTGGGAGGTGCTGCTCGTCTACCGCGTCGCGGGCGAGGTGCACACGGCGAGCTGGACGTACGACCCGCCCCGGCGGCTCGTCCAGGCCGTGGACGACGAGGCACGCGCGCTGATCGGCGAGACGGACGACACCATCGCCGCCGCGCCGGAGCCGAGCTTCCCGTTCGTGCCCCGCATCGCCCGGCTGCCGCGCGACCGGCCTCTGGACCGCACCCTCGACCGGACGCTCGACCGCCAGATCGAGCGCCCGGCCCCGGTTCCCGAGCCGGAGGACGAGCGGGACTCGCTGACCAGCCTGCTGGAAGCGGTGCCCAACTTCCGCGGCGACATGGTCGTTCCCGACCGGACCACCGACCCGGCCTCGACCGAGCCCGGCGAGGAGCCCGAGGCGGAGGAGCCCCCGGCTCCCGCGGCCTCGGCCGGCGCGGGCTCGGCGTACGCCGACGTCCTGATGCCCCGCGCGGTCTCGGGCCACCGCGACCGCCTCACCGGCACCACGGACCGGCAGGCGGAGGCGGACGGCGTCCGCCCGGGCCGCCGCGCGGCAGTCCCGAGCTGGGACGAGATCGTCTTCGGCACGCGAAGGAAGAAGCAGGACTGACGTTCGTACGGCAGTCCTACGGCTCTACGTGAAGGGGCCCGCACCGATCCCGGTGCGGGCCCCTTCGCGTGCGGGCAAGGGCTACTGCGGGTCCGGGCCCTTGGCGACCGGGCGGGCGGGGTCGTTGGACCACTCCGACCAGGAGCCCGCGTACAGGGCGGACGGGATGCCCGCGATCGCCAGGGCGAGGACCTCGTGCGCGCCCGAGACGCCCGAGCCGCAGTAGACGCCGACCATGCCGTCCTCCTGGGCGCCGAGCGCGTTGAAGCGGGCCGCCAGCTCCCGCGCCGGCAGGAAGCGGCCGTCCTCGGCCACGTTCTCCGTCGTCGGGGCGGAGACGGCGCCCGGGATGTGGCCGCCGACCGGGTCGATCGGCTCCACGTCGCCCCGGTAGCGCTCCGCCGCCCGCGCGTCGAGCAGCAGGCCCGAGCGGGCCAGGGCCGCGGCCCCGTCCGCGTTGAGCAGCCCGACCTCGCTCGGGTCCGGCGCGAAGTCGCCCGGCTCCGGGCTCGGGGTCTCCTTCGACAGCTCGTGCCCCGCCGCCGTCCAGGCCGCGAGGCCGCCGTCCAGGACGCGTACGTCCGTGTGCCCGGTCCAGCGCAGCAGCCACCAGGCCCGGGCGGCGCCCCAGCCGAGGCCGCCGTCGTAGACGACGACCGGCGTGTCCGCGGCGACACCCGCCCCGCGCATCGCCGCGCCGAAGACCTCCAGGTCCGGCAGCGGGTGCCGGCCGCGACTGCCGGGCGGAGCGGCCAGTTCCGTGTCCAGGTCGACGTAGACCGCGCCGGGCACGTGCCCGGCCTCGTACGCGGGCCGTCCGGGCGGGCCACCGAGCTGCCACCGGACGTCGAGGAGGACCGGGCGCCGGGCTCCGGCCAGGTCGCTCGCGAGATCGCTTGCGGAGATGATGGGCTTCATGGGTGCCATCCTCGCGCAGCCCGCCGCCGACCGTCCCGCCGCATAGGACGACGGAACTCGGCGCGGCCGAGGCGCGCGGGGCGCCCGTCGGTGCGAGCATCGTGCACGGGCGCGCCCGAGGGGCGTGTACGGGGCGCGGTCGGCGGGCAGGAACCCGCTGCGGAAGCCGAGAACGCCGACCCAGGGCCCCGCTCCCACCCGCCCGCACGCGTTCGTGCGCCCGGGTCCCCCGCACGGCCACGACGACGATGGTCCGAGGAGAGAGTGACGATGACCGAGGCGACTCGGCGTACACCCGGTACACCCTCTTGGGTGAGCTTGATGGTGCATGGGCTTGACGCGACGCGGGAGTTCTACGGCGCGCTCTTCGGCTGGGAGTTCGTCCCCGGTCCGCAGCAGCTCGGGCCGTACGTCCGTGCCCTGCTCGACGGCAGGGAGGTGGCGGGCATCGGCCAGCTGCCGCCCGACCGGCACCTGCCGGTCGCCTGGACGACGTACCTGGCCACCGACGACGCCGACGAGGCCGCGGAGACCATCCGCTGCTGCGGCGGCACGGTCGCCGTCGGCCCGATCGACGCGGACGAGGCCGGCCGCCTGGTGATCTGCTCGGACCCGGTCGGCGCCGTCTTCGGCGTCTGGCAGGCCGAGCGGCACCACGGCACGGCGACCGCCGGGCCGCCCGGGACGCCGGTGTGGAACGAGCTCCTGACGTACGAGACCTCGGCGGTCGCGAAGTTCTACCAGACGGTGTTCCGGTACGAGGTCGAGCCGGTCGTCTCCGCCGACTTCGACTATCTGACCCTCCACCTGGAGGGACGCCCGGTGGCGGCCCTGCACGGCGTCGGCTCCGCGCTCCCGCGTGACCGGGGCCCGCACTGGATGACGTACTTCGAGGTCGCCGACACGGACGCGGCCGCGCGGCTCGTCACCGAGCTGGGCGGCCAGGTCCTGCGGCAGCCCCGGGAGGGCTCGACGGGCCGGATCGCGCAGGTGGCGGACCCGGAGGGGGCCGTCTTCACGATCGTCCACTCGGCGACGGGCTGAACGACGGCGGCGCTGAGGGCCTGGCTGCCCGGGAGCGCCGCCAGACCCTCAGGCGGCCTCCCGGACCGTCGGCCCTCAGAGGGCTCCCGGGTCCCCGGCCCTCCCGCCCTCAGCTCCGTCCGCTGCGGATCAGGCTCCGGCGCAGCCGGGACGCGCCGCCGCGCGGGGCCGGGCCGCCGCCGGGGAGCGCGAGCTGCGTCAGCCGCTCGGTGTCGAAGTAGCGCGCCATGTCCGCGTCGCCCCCGTGGGCTTCGAGGAAGCGGGCCGTCTCGTCGCGGAGGAGCGGGTGGAGCTTGGGCTGCATGCAGAAGCCCACGGCCCGGACGAGCGGGGTGAGCGTCTCCGGTCCGGCGCCCGGAACGGCCGGTCCCGTGCCGGTCTCCAGGTCGGGCACGATGTGGTCCACGACGGTCAGCGGCACCCGGTTGCTGTTCTCGACCGGCGTCAGCCGCTCCAGGACCGTGTCGGTGCCCACGCGCGCGATCGGGACGCCGTAGTAGACGGACGCGGTGACCATCGCGGTGGAGAAGCAGCCGACGACAAGGCGGGGCCGGCACCGCTCGTAGAAGGTCTCGGCGAGCAGCGGACCGTCCAGGACCGTCAGCCGTACGCCGGCCTCCTCGGCGGCCTCGTTCAGCGCCGTGGAGTAGCGGGCGGGCGCGGTCGGGTGCGGCTTGAAGATCACCGAGGTGTGTCCGGCGGCCGCGGCCCCGCGCATCATCCGGATGTGCAGCTCCTCCTCCTCGTCGGCGGTGAGGATGTCGAGCGCCGCGAGGTACTGGCCGAGGAGGAGGGCGGTGGGCTCGGCCGCGACGGCCTCGGTCACCATCGGGTCGCCCTCGGCGGCCTCGGCGATCTCCGCGAGGACGCCGCGGAAGGCCTCGTCGGGGACGAGTTCGGGCTTGACGCCGTACTCGGAGAGCAGCAGCGGGCGAAGACCCGGCACCAGGTCGAGGTGGAGCAGGCGCCCGATCCGGCAGGCGATCGACTGCGGCAGCTCCTCACGCGTCGGGCCGTAGCTCATCAGGCCGTCGGCGTAGACCTGGACGGTGCTCTCGGCGAAGACGAAGGCGAGCGCCTTGGCCGGGTTGACCTGGATGGACTCGACGATCAGCTCGACCGGGGCGTCGCCCAGGTCCCACGCCGTGCGGAAGACGCGCTGCCAGAGCGGGGCCTCCTCGGTGCGCGGCGACCAGGTGGCGGGGTGGTGCGGCTGGATCGCCTCGTTCCAGTCGATGACCTCGTCGAAGCGGGTGACGATCCGGTCGTAGCCGGTCATCGTCTCCATCCGCAGCGCGGTCTCCGGGATCGCCGCGTTGTTCGAGATGAGCAGGATCCGGCGGGCGCTCTCGGCGGGCCCGAACTGGCCCGCGTCGATGGCCGCGGCGAGCGTGGCGGCGCCGTAGAGGGTGGACACCTCGAAGATCTGGATGCGCGGCTTCGCCGTCGTCGTACGC
This sequence comes from Streptomyces sp. NPDC001927, assembly GCF_053594455.1. Taxonomy (NCBI): domain Bacteria; kingdom Bacillati; phylum Actinomycetota; class Actinomycetes; order Kitasatosporales; family Streptomycetaceae; genus Streptomyces; species Streptomyces sp. NPDC001927. The sequence continues at coordinate 1,045,676 of NZ_JBSFEN010000001.1, forward strand.
GGGTTTCCCGGTGCCGTACGCGGGTTCGCGGGCGTCGCGGTCATGATCAGGCGGTCCTTCCGGTGGCGCGCAGGCCGCGGAGCAGGGTGCTGCGCGCGGTGTCCATCGTCGCGAGGGTCTCGTCGAGCACCTGCTGCGGCATCCGGCGCAGGGCGTCGGTCACGTTCTGCTTGAGGCGCTTGGTGACGGCCGGTTCGTACTGGTCGGCCTTGCCCATGTGGAAGGCGATCATGGCGCAGTACGTGCGCACGGCCTTCGGCAGGAAGCGGTCGGCGTCGCGGTCCGCGGAGACCTCCTCCAGGAGGAGGTCGTACGACGGGATGAAGTCGAGCTGGCGGTTGTCGGTGATCTGGGTGAGCGAGGTGGTGACGCCGCGCCGGTAGAAGACGCCGTGGACGCTGAGGGAGGCGTAGGTGGCGGCGTTCAGGTGGAGGCGCCAGATCCAGAGCCGGTCCTCGGCGGTGCGCAGCTTCGTCTCGAAGCGCGAGCCGCCGTTCTCGAAGAGCCGGGCGCTGTAGATGCCGAAGGGGACGAAGGGGTAGTCGACCATCGTGATCATGCTGGCGGGCGCGATGCCGTCACGCGGGTCCATCACGGTCTCGCGCTCCTCGGCGGGCGCGTAGCGGATCGCGCGCTTCGTACCGGTCGACAGGACGTGGTCGGTCCGGGCGAAGTCGCAGCCGAGCGCGTCGATGCCGTCGACCATGGCGCGCAGGTGGCCGGGGGCGTACCAGTCGTCGCCGTCGAGGAAGGTGATGTAGTCGCCGGTGGCCGCGTCGATGCCGGTGTTGCGCGCCTGGGCCACGCCGAGGTTCGTCTCGTGGCGGATCACTCTGGCGTTCGGGATCCGGTCCCGCCAGCGGTCCAGGACGTGCGGCGTCTCGTCCGTCGAGCAGTCGTCGATCAGCAGGAACTCGAAATCCGGGTCCGCGTTGCTCGCGAGGCTGCGCATGGTGTCGGAGGCATAGATCCCGACGTTGTGGAACGGCACGATGACGGACAACTTGGGCACTCGGACATCCCCACACTCAAGCCAGGCGAACAGAAGAGCAGACGAACGGACCAGCGGACGAACGGATCGGCGGACCGGCGGACGAGTCGGCGTCCGCCCGTGTGCGAGCGTCCGCCCGTGTGCGAGCGTCCGCCTGCGTGTGAGCGTCCGCTCGGTGTGCGAGCGGGCTCGCGGCGGCGTTCACCTGGGCGAACGCCGGTCGGACGGGCAGCGTAACCACCGTCATTTCCCGTCCGGCGAGCCGGACGCGGACTCCAGGTGAACTCTTGGCGCCCTCCTGCCGAACCGGCCCCCGAGTCGGCTCCCGGTTCGGCCCCCGAGTCGGCCCCACAGCCCGACGGCGAGCAGGCCGAGCAGCGCCACGGCGCCGACCGCGCCGCCGGCGCGCAGCCCCGGTGGCCGGAAGGTGCACGTGACCGACGTCGCCGTGGAGTCGAGGGGGACGGCGAGGAGGCCGAGGTAGCGCTGGGCGGGCGCCGGGGCGGCGTCTCCGGCGGCGCAGCTCCAGCCGGAGATGCGCGGTACGGCGATGACGGCAGTTCCCGTGCTGCCGGCGGGGAGTTGGGCGGTCAGCGTGTGGCCGGAGACGCGGACGTCGGTGGCGCCGGTCGCGGTCAACTGCCGTACGGCGGTGTCGAGTCGCTCCTGGTCCAGGCAGCCGAGGGGCTGCCGCGGCAGGGACGGCGGCTCGTCGGCGCTCAGTTCGACGCGTACGGATCCGGAGGCCGGGACGGTGCCGAGCGTCCGCATCGGGCCCTGCACGGACGGGAGTCCGCCGAGGAAGGAGACGGGCCGCTCGCCTGCCAGGGCCGCAGTGCCCTTGAGTTCGGGCGCCCAGAGCCAGACGCCGGAGCCCGCCGGGCAGGAGGCCGTCAGGGTCGTGGCGCCGCCGGGTGCTTCGGTGCGCCGGACCTGCTGCGGCACGGTGTACACCTTCGATCCGAGCAGCAACTCCTGGTTGGCGAAGACGGAATCGCCGAAGTCGGTCCCTCGCGCGGGCAGCCGGACGTCCGGGCGGACCGTCACGAGCGGCGGCACGGGCGTGTCGGTGACGGTGATGTCCGCCTCGGGGAGCGTGTCGGTCGTCACGGGCGCGGAGGGCGTGGACCTCATCCGCGTACCGATGGAGAAGATGGCGTCGGTCACCGGGTTGTCGAGCGTGGTCAGGTGACGGCCCTTGGCCCAGAAGCCGAAGCCGAGCGCGGAGAGGGTGCGGTTGTACGACTCCGCGGTGAGGCTGGAGTAGTACTCGGAGCTCTGGCCGCCGACGAGCAGGACGTCGTTGCCGCCCGGCAGTTCGCCGGGGTCCGTACGGTGGCGTGGCCAGGCGTCCTTGTCCGCGACGGCCCGCCGCATGTCCTCCTGCCAGGGCCCGACGCGCGGGGACCAGTGGACCTGGGCCAGCGACTGTTCGGCCATCCTGGCGCCGGTGACGGCGGCCTCGCCGGCCTGGGCGACGACGAGGAGGAGTACGGCGAGGACGGGCAGGACCTTGACGCCGACCGCGTATCGCCGGGCGAGCAGGACGGCCACGGCGGCGAGCGCCGCGAGGGCCAGGGCGGCGGCGAAGGCCGGGTAGGTCCAGCGGTCTACGACGAGGCTGCCCCGGGCGGCGAAGGCGAGGGCGGCGAGCACGGCCGCCCCGCCGAGGAGGGCGGGCAGCGGGGGCAGGCCGCGGGCGGTGGAGAGCCAGGCCGCGATCAGCAGGAGCCCGCAGAGCACGAAGGTCTGCCGGTACGGGATGCCGTTCGGCGAGGCGCCCGCGTGCCAGAGGAGGTGGGTGGGGCCCCATTGCAGGGAGAGCGCGACCAGGACGATCGCGGACGTCCAGACGAGGCGTGTCCGCAGCGCCACCGAGCTGTTGAAGGGCAGGGTGAGCGCGAGCGCGAGCGCCGGGGTGCCGATGAAGAGGGCCGGGCTGGCGACGCTGGCCGTGGCGGGCAGCAGCCGGGCGAACACCTCGGTCCAGGCGACGGCGGTGAACGTCACCTCGGGGGTCGGGTCGGCGGTCTTGGTGGCGAGGTAGACGACCAGGACGAGCGGGGTGGCGAGGCCGATGCCCAGGAGCACGGAGCGGGAGGCGCGCAGCAGCCCGGCCAGGCGCCTGCGGGCCGGCCCGGGTTCGGTGAGCAGACGGATCGTCAGGACGACGGCCGCGCCGAGGGTCGCCATGTACGCGGTGTAGAAGTTGGCGTACCAGGCGAGGGCGACGACGAGCGGCCCGAGGACGGGCCGGCGCCCGCCGCGGGCCCACTCGCCGACCAGGCAGAGGAGGGGGAAGGCGAGCAGCCCGTCGAGCCACATCGGCACGGTGGTGCCGTAGTTGAGGGTCCAGCCGCACACCGCGTACGCCGCGCCCAGGACGGCCGCGACCTGCCAGGGGCCCCGGCGGAGCCGGAGGAGCAGGACCGCCATGGCGGCGCCCGCGGCCATGATCTTGGCGGCGGTGATGACGTAGAGGGCGAGTTCGATCCGGTCGGCCGGGAAGACCACGACCAGCAGGTCGAAGGGGCTGCTCAGGTACGTGCCGTAGTCGCCGAGGAAGTTCGATCCGAAGCCCGCGCTCCAGTTGACGAACAGGTCCCCGTCGGCCTGGCCGAGGAGGACTCTGCGCCAGTGGGCGTGGAAGGGCAGGTACTGCTGCCCGAGGTCGACGGTGTTGCGGGTCGTGGGCCCGAACGGATGGCTGCCGGCCAGGAGACCGCCGAGGGAGAGGACGAGGCAGGTCAGCAGGGCGGCAGCGGCGGCCGCCCGGACCCGCGCGCTGCGCCGGACCCGGGCGAGAAACCGCTGCTCGCCGGTCCGGCTCCCGCCGCCGTCCGGGGCGCCCGGACGCTCGGCCTCCGTGCGCGCGCCTTCGCCCCGGTCGGGCACGGTCTCGGCAGCAGGTGGCACACGTCCTCCGGGGTGTCTCGCGCGGTGCGCGGTTGCGCGTAGGCCCGGTGTTCACGTTCACGTCACGGGCAGAGAGCCATTACCGCCGAGCCGGACGACTCGCGTCCGATCAGCAGGCGGTCTTCCGGCACACCCGAGGTGAACACGAGGTGTTGCGACAGGGCCTCACAGGCGGGGGAACCCCGCGCACGTCGACACTTCCCCCCTCGCAATACCCCCCGCTTGCACTTAACCCGCGTATGCAATTATTGTCGAAGCAAGCAAAACCCCCCTGCAAGCATTCTGGAAGGTGCTCCACCATGCCTCTCGCGCTCCTGGCCCTCGCCATTGGGGCCTTCGGGATCGGCACCACCGAGTTCGTGATCATGGGCGTGCTGCCCCAGGTCGCCGGCGACTTCGGTGTCTCCATCCCCACGGCCGGCTGGCTGGTGACCGGCTACGCCCTCGGTGTCGTCTTCGGCGCCCCGCTCCTGACGGTGCTCGGCACCAAGGTGTCCCGGAAGAAGATGCTCCTCTTCCTGATGGGCCTCTTCATCGTCGGCAACCTGCTCTCCGCCGTCGCCCCGTCCTTCGGCATGATGCTGGTCGGCCGGGTCGTGGCCTCGCTCGCACACGGCGCGTTCTTCGGCATCGGCTCGGTCGTCGCCGCGGACCTGGTCGCACCGGAGAAGAAGGCGTCCGCGATCTCCCTGATGTTCATGGGCCTGACCGTCGCCAACATCGTCGGCGTACCGCTCGGCACCTACATCGGCCAGGCCGCCGGCTGGCGCGTCACCTTCGCCATCGTCGCCGCGCTCGGCGTGGTCGGCTTCCTCGGCGTGGCCAGGCTCATCCCCACGACGGGCCGGCCCGAGACGGCGAACGTCCGCACCGAGTTCGCCGCCTTCAAGAACGTGCAGGTCTGGCTGGCCATGGCGATGACCGTCCTCGGGTACGGCGGTGTCTTCGCGGCCATCACGTACATCACCCCGATGATGACCGAGGTCGCCGGCTACACCGAGGGGGCCGTGACCTGGCTCCTCGTCCTCTTCGGCATCGGCATGTTCCTCGGCAACCTGCTCGGCGGGAAGTTCGCCGACCGCGCCCTGATGCCCATGCTCTTCGTGTCGCTGGGCGCGCTCTCCCTCACCCTGCTGGTCTTCACGGCAACGGCCGAGAACAAGGTCCTCGCCGCGATCACCCTCACCTTGATCGGCGCCCTCGGCTTCGCCACGGTGCCGCCGCTGCAGAAGTGGGTCCTGGACCAGGCCAAGCAGGCCCCGACCCTCGCCTCGGCCGCCAACATCGGCGCCTTCAACCTCGGCAACGCCCTGGCCGCCTGGCTCGGCGGCGTCGTCATCGCCTCGGGCCTCGGCTTCACCGCCCCGAACTGGGTCGGCGCGCTGCTCTCGGGTACGGCGCTGCTGCTGGCGTTCCTGGCGGCGTTCCTGGACCGGCGGAAGCGGTCCGCGGCGGCCGCCCCCGAGACCACGTCTCAGCCGGTCGAGGCCCGAGCCACCGCCCCGGTGCCGGCCGGCCGGCACTGACCCCCGTAAAGCCCTACCCCTCCCCCACCCCAAAGGAAGAAAGCACCATGAGCACGACCACCACCGCCACCGCAGTCACTCCCCTGACCACCCAGGACGCCGAGACCCTGCTCTCCGCCGCGCTCCGGGCCGCCGAGGAGGCCGGGGTCACCGTCAGCATCACCGTCCTGGACGCGGGCGGCCACCTGCTGGCCTTCCGCCGCGACGACCGCGCGGTCCTGATCTCCGGCGAGACCAGCACCCGCAAGGCGTACACGGCCCTCCAGCTCAACGCCCCCACGGCCGACCTGGTCGACCTGGTGAAGCCCGACGGCCCCTTCCACAGCCTCACGACGGCCCTCGACCGCCCGCTCCTCTTCATCGCCGGCGGCCTCCCGGTCCACCGCGACGGCCGGCTCATCGGCGCCATCGGCGTCGGCGGCGGCGCCCCGGACCAGGACCACGGCTTCGCGACCGCGGCCGTGGAGGCACTCGCGGCGCGGTAGGCGAGGTCGGGGGCTCGCGAGCGGGGCACGGCGGGAGTCCCCGGGCGAAGGGCGTGTGACGGGCCCCGCACCGTGCCGCGAGGAGCATGAAGCCGACGCGACCGCCGGCACCGCACCGACCTACTGGTCAGCCAGCAGGTCGGTGCGGTGCTGTTCGAGGTCGGTGACACCCTTGAGGGCCGCCAGGACCGTGTACCGGGTGTGCACTCCGTCGGGACCCGTCTCCTCGGTCAGATACGAAGTGTGCGCGACGAAGCCCCAGCTACCGCCTGTGTAGACGCCCTTGATCCGGCCGTCCACCGTCCCGACGGCGTCGAAGGGTTCGCCATGCGCTCGGAAGGTCCAGTGGGTCCGGTACCAGGCGTCCAACTGCTCCGGGGCCGCCAGGAAGTGCTCGCCTCCCGGGTCCCGGGGATCGGCGACAAGACCCTCAGGACGGTCATGCCCGGTGGTCAGTTTGATGAGGCCCGACGCGTCGGCCTCGGCAGCAGCCGGATACGTCCGGCCGCGGTACACCACGTAGGCCTGGGGGCGGAAATGGTCAACCTCGGCCAGGCGCCGGACCAGGGCGTGCAGAGGCTGCAGCAGATCCTCACGGTGCTGCTCCAGCTGGGTGACCTCGTCGCGCGGGAGGACACCGAAGTATTTGAAGGCCAGACGCTTGAGGTGCTCCTTGGCGAAGTGTTCGTCGGAGCCGAGATAGTCGCCCGTGAGCGTGGTGGGCGCGGCGGCGACGCACCCGAAAAGCTCGCCGCGCCAGCGGAACGTCCACGTCACCGCATACCAGGCTTCAAGGCGCTCCGGCGGAACCGGGTATCCCACCGACCCGTCGGCGCTTTCGCGCGGTGCGAGCCCTGCGGGCGCGGGACGGCCTGGCTCGGGCAGCAGCTCGACGCACGGCCACAAACCCACGGCGGCACGGGCCCGATAGGGCTCACCGCCGAAGACGGCGACCTCACCCTTGACCGGATCGGGGAAACCCGCAGGGTCAGTCATAGAAGTTTCCACAGCCCTTCGTTCTTGTCGAAGAAGCCGACGGCCTCTTCGGTCCCGTCGGCGTCCATTCGCCAGATTTCAGCATGGTGAGGGAAGCCGGTGGCCTTGGCAGACCACTCCGGCACACCCCCGCCGGTGTAGCCGGTGCCGAGGAACGGGTCGTCATAGGCCTTTCCCTCGCTCTGGCCGGCGATGCCGGCGACGTGGTTGGCCAGCCTCCGGTCGCCGACGGCACCGAGGGCCGGATCGGCACGCATGCCGTCTGGTGCCGGGAAGCGCAGCTGGTACGCCTCGGAGGCACCGGGAGGGACCGGGGTCCAGCCGGCCCCGCCATCGTCAAGAGCGAGCCCGTCGCGCAGTTGGTCCATGCTGCGCAAGTCGGCAGTGTCGCAGCCGCGCGCGATGGAGCCGCGGAACTCGTCGGCGTTGAAAGGCTCGTCGTCGAGCTCCGTGGCGTTCGCCATGTAGGCCACCATGACCTTGGGCTCGATCACCTTCGTCACCATACGGCCCTTGTCGAGCTTGATCGCGTCACGGACCCCGACGACCTCGCGAGCCTGCGCCTCGCTCAGCTCGTTGGTCCGGGAGAGCCGGAGCTTGTCGTGCTCGGAGCGGTCCAGGCCGCGTGCGTTCAGCAGGTCGTCCAGCTCCTGCTGGTAGTTGCGGCCGTCGCGGCCGTCCCGCAGAGCGCTGTTGTCGTACCGCTCGGCCTTGTCCTCCGACGCTTCGGCCGTCGGCTCGGCCTCCCCTTCAGACACCTCGGCCGTCGGCTCGGCCTCCGCCTCGTGGTCCTGGCGGATGCCGTTGCCGTCACCTGGCAGGGCGGGCTCGCCGGCCTCCCCGGTCTTCGCACCGGCACCGGCAGGTTCGGCGGCCTCGGCCTCACTCGCCGGCGTGCTGCCCTCGTGCGCTTCGACGGGCTCGGCCTCGTTCTGGGCGTGCGCGGGGAGGTCGCGGGCATCTTCTGCCTGTGGCTCGGGGGCATCGATCGGCGCCGTCGGCTCCGGAGCCTCTTCAGCCGAGTGCACGGCCTCCGCCTGCGGCTTCGCCGCCTCGGCCCGTTCCGGAGCGGCCTCCGCGTCAGCCTTGGGCGCGGGCGCCTCGTGTGCGTCGGTCGGCGCGGGCGGCTCCGGCGCCGACTCATCGACGGTCTCCGATGCCCGTGCGGGTACCGCGTCCGCTTCGCGGGCCTCGGCGGCACCGCGTGATGCGGTGTACGCGGCCGAGTACGGCACTGAGTCGTCGTAGGGCTTGAGTTCAAGCTCCAGCTCGGGAGTCTCGTCGTCCGGCTCCGCGCGATCGCCGGAACGTTCCTGCGCTTCCGGTTGCCTGCCGTCGGCGGACGCCTCCGGGCCCTCGGGCCCGGCCGGCTCGGGGGTGTCGTCCGACGCCGGCACAGGGTCGGGCGCCTCGTCCGTTTCCGGGGAGCGCGATCCGCCCGAGTCGACGGCTTCCGCCGGGACCGGTGCCTTCTCCGGATCCGACGCCGCGTCCGACGGCACAGGCGCATCGCGGTCGGAAGTCTCGGCAGAATCCGACGCCCCGGCGGGTTCAGGTGCCTCGTCAGAGTCGGAGGCATCGGCCGGAACCGGGGCATCCGCCGAGTTGGGGGCTTCGGCGGGGTTGGGCGCCTCCACCGAATCGGAAGCCTCACCAGGACTGGGCGCCTCCCCCGACGCCGAAGACTCCGCCGGGTTAGGCGCCTCCGCCGAGTTGGAACCTTCGCCAGGGTTGGGCGCCTCCTCCGAAGCCGAGGAACTCGCCGGGTCAGGCGCCTCCGCCGAGTCGGAAGCCTCACCAGGACTGGGTGCCTCCCCCGACGCCGAGGAATCCACCGGGTTAGGCGCCTCCGCCGAATCGGAAGCCTCGCCAGGACTGGGCGCCTCCGCCGAGTCAGAAGCCTCGCCAGGATTGGGCGCCACCTCCGAAGCCGAGGATTCCCCCGCTTTGGGCGCCTCCGCCGACTTGGAAGCCTCGGTCCGGTCCGTCGCCGGCGTCGGGGCAGGAGCGTCCGTCGGCGGCGTGGGGGCAGGAGCGTCGGACGGCGGGGTCGGGGCAGGGGCGTCCGTGGGCTCCGGTCGCGTTGGGGCTTCCGGACGTGGGGGCTGCTCCGGCGGACGTTCGCTCATCGGTCACCTCCCGGCCGGACGTTGGCGCGGTAGAGACGCACCCACGGCAGGGTGTTGCGCTGCCAGGCGGCTCGGGCGACGTGGACGAAGACACAGGCGCGGTAGTCGCTCACGACGGGGTCCCGATCTCCTTCGCCTTCCGGAACGCGCAGGGGCACCGTGTCGGCGAGCTCGGCCACCCAGTCGCCGGTGTCGCGCCACCAATCGGCCTGCTCTGCGCTCGTCTTCGGGTACGCCGCCACGCGCTCCTTCAGCTTCGTACCGTGCTCGGGCCACACCGCCGTGGCGGCCCGGGTGCGGAAGCTGCAACGGTGACGGCAGCCCTCGCAGTCCGGGAAGGGGGCCAGTGCGGCGTCGACCGCCTCGTCGTCGGCCGCCAAGGCGCGGAAGCGGGTGGCCAGTTCGGCGTCCGTGGCCAGGGGTGCCCGGCTGACGCCTGCCTCCCTCGCCGCCTGCGCGCGTACGTCGGGTACCCGGAGCAGTCCCGGACGGTCGATGCGGTCGTGGTGGGCGAAAGCCTGGAAGGGCTCCAGGGAGGCGGCGTACCGCTCCTGGTCGGGAGAGAACCGCATGGTTCCGCCGATGAGGTTGCGGTCCTCCGCGGACGGCAGCCGGTGCATGACCTTGAGGTTGGTGTTCTTGTACGCGTCCTCGACGAGCTTGCCGGGAACCTGTTCGACGATGACGACACCCTCGCCGTACTTGCGGTTCTCCGCCAGGGTGTTGGCGAAGGCCTGGGCCGCCCGGGCCTGCGCGTTGCCCTCCTTCGCGTCGCCACCGTGGGCCGCCGGCCGGCCGAGCAGGCGGTGAGCCTCCTCGATCACGGTGACGTGGGCGAGGGAGCCGCCCACGCGGTTCGCCTTGTAGTACTCGGTCATGTTCTGCAGGAGCAGCGCCGTGACGAGCGACTGCTCCTTCTCGTTGTCCCCGACTCCGGCCAGTTCGACGACCACCGGCCGCCGCAGCAACTCCTCCACCGGATAGGAGCGGGCCACGTCCAGGGTTGTGCCGCACGCCCCTTCCGCGAGGGACTCCGCACGCAGGCGGGAGGCGGCGATGATGTTGTCGCGCACCTCGCCCGAGTAGTCCAGCTGCTCGCACTGCTTGCGCATCTCCGTGATGAAGTCGCGCAGCGTCGGCCAGTCTCCGGCGTGGCTCGGATCAGCGATGTCGGTGGGGACGATGCGCTTGCGTGCGTACGTCGCCCGCAGCGCCCGGTTGTAGACGCTGGGCAACGGGTCCCAGAGGCCGAAGGCCGCGTCGAAGCAGGCCATGAGCCCGGCGATGTGGGTGCTGACGCGAACCCCCACCGGCACCTCGAAGGGGTTGAGGCGCAGAGGGGCGACGGATTCGTCGCCGACGGTGAGGACCAGCAGGTCCTCGAAGCCAGGTCGGGTGGCCAGCCAGCGGTAGTCGTCCAGGGCGGAGTTGACGGGTTCGAGGACGAGGAAGGGCACCCGGTGGTCCCGCCACAGCTGCTCGCAGAACGCCAGGGTGGTGTTGGTCTTGCCGGAGCCGGTCGTACCCACGATCAGGGCGTGCCGGGTGAGGTCACCGAGGCCGATGCCCAGAGGGCCGGCGGGCGTGTCGTTGACGAGCTGCTGTCCGAGGGTGATGGCCGGGCCGTCCATGCGGTACGCGGTCTCACCGGCCATGCCCGGGCGCCGGACCGGGAAGCCCGTCATGTGGCCGTTGACGGCCAGCGGCAGGCGGAAGGCCGCGACGGCCTCACGCGCGTCGACGAGTTCCGGCAGCAGTCGCAGGGGCGGGGAGAGCTGTTCGGGCAGCCGCCAGCAGTGGTCGCCGCCCCAACGCGACTGCTCCAGGGTGGTCAGTTGCCGCCAGGCTTCGGGTAGTTCACCGGGTGCGGGCCAGGCCACGGTGTGGGCAGCGCCGTTGATCGTCTCGGTCAGGACACCGCCCTCGCGAGCCTGCACCGGCGGGGACACCGTGGCACCGACGAGTTCGGCGAGGGATTCCGGCAGGGGCGCCGGCGAGGCGAGCCCGATCCGTACGCGGAACACCCGGTCGGTGTAGCGGCGGGCGGCATCGGCGTAGATCCGGGAGGCGTCCACGGCGAAGGCGTCGGCGGCGAGTTGGGCGCCGGGGGACCACAGCCCGTCGGGGAGCTGCCCAGGGGTGCCCAGGCGTCCGTACTGGGTGGCGATGCGGTGCAGCAGCGGACCGAAGTCGGGCGGTACGACGTACGGCTCCAGGCCGATGCTGAGCATCACGGGGTACGGGTGGGCGGCCAGCGCCTGCCACAGCATGTCCCACGGCGGGGCCGCCGCTGTGAACGGCTGCGGCGCGAGGTAGTACCGCACGCCGGCGTCGGGGCGGTTCGGCAGCCCGCTGTGGTAGCGCTTGCGGATCTCCGCCACCCCCGCCGCCCCATCGGGCGAGAAGGGGGTCAGCAGCCGTGCCGTCTCGTCGCGGTCCTCGACCGGCGTGGCGTGCACATGCCTGGGCAGCGCTGCCATCCGGGCGCGGAGCCCACGCGCGGCCGCCTCGGCGCCCTCCGCTGTGGGAGCCGCGACCCGACCGAGCAGGGCGCAGGAGATCCTGCGCTCGACCGGGTCGCTGAGGTACCGGAGCTCGATCCGTTCGCCGTGCCCGGTGTTCCACTGCCCCGTCAGCCAGGCGGTCTCGGCGGCCGCGGCCTTGGTCCTGCGCTCCGACTCCGAGAGGTCCGCGTACTCCTTGGTCTCGGTGAGGTCGGCGGCGGCGTCGATGCGAACGGCCGTCCAGGCCCAGACGGTCGTGCCGTCGGTGACGGTGAGCACGCCGTCCGACCCAGCTGCGCTCAGTGCCCACCGCCGGGGGTCCCGTACGGCGGCATGGGCGGGGCGGGCGGCGGGGTCTGGGAACCGTAGTGCGGCGGCGGGGTTCCCGGGGCGTGCGGAGCCGGGTACGGCTGGCTCCCGTGCGGCGCCATGGCCGGACCGGCCGTCGGAGGCGCGGGCACGGCGCCCGGGACGGGACCGCTGCCGTTCTTGGTCGCCTGCCCGGTCGCGGAGGCGCCGGACTGGATGGGCGGCTCCTGACCGAAGGTCGACGCGAGCGGAACCTCGATGCCCTGGACGGCCGTCTCCACGCCCTCGCGGGCCGCCGAGTGCACGGCCTCTCGCATGGCACGCGGCTTCTCGGTACGGAGCATCTGGTTGATCGAACCCGTGCGGTTGAACATCCCGCCCACGAGGTCCTTCAGGAAATGACCGATGATCACCGCTCCGGAGCGGGTGCGCCACATCGTCCATCCGACGTACAGGCTGGTCCCGTAGCCGAACACCGTGACGTAGGCGATGTACCGGCCGCTCTTGATGACCAGCCGATTGTTCACGACCTCCGACATGATGTCGCTGCGGATCCGGACCGGCACCGCGGACACGGGGATCTGCCGCCGCGCGAGGGCGCCGTAGATGGCCGCGTAGGCGGAGGACGACGCCGCGTGCTTGTCCTCCAGCAGGGTCTTCCACTCCGAGACCGGCTCGTTGATGCGCGCGGCGAGCAGGACGATCCAGAAGGCGATGGTGCCGAGGATCTGCCCGGTGCCCAGCTCACCCTCCGCGTCGAAGGGGCCGGAATCCGACATCAGCGCGGGCAGCAGGCCGAAGAGCATGAAGACGACGAGGGAGACGACGAAGGCCTGGAACCAGAGCTGGAACACGGTCCGGAAGGGCACCGACTCGTCGAAACTCAGCTCGACGTTCTCGTACCGCATCGTCTGGTTGCGGTACGCGGCGTTCGGCCCCATCGCGCCCGTGGCCGCCCAACCTCCGGCTTGTATACCGTCCATGGTCCCCGTTCCCCCGCTCAGCAGTCGAGTTGATCACCCTACTGCAGGCGTCGGACGCCGACCGAAGCCCCCCTGTTCTTCGGGGAGTCGGGGCCGGATCGGGAGCAAGAAAGCAGCGCTCAGGCGTGGTTGACGGGGAGGACGTCCGGGGAGAGGGCGCCGGCGCGGGTGGAGGCGGAGGTCATGTGGCGGCGGTGGTGGCGGCGGCAGAGGACCTCGTAGCCGACTTCCTCGGCCGGGCGGTTGACGTCGCCGACGACCACCTGTTCGCCTTCGACGACCATGACGCCGCCCACCGTGCGGGCGTTGTGGGTGGCGCGGGCGCCGCACCAGCACAACGCCTCGACCTGGAGCTGCTCGATCCGGTCGGCTAGTTCGATCAGCCGCTGCGAGCCCGGGAAGAGCTTGGTGCGGAAGTCGGTGGTGATGCCGAAGGCGAAGACGTCCATCTCCAGGTCGTCCACGATCCGGGCCAGCTGGTCGATCTGCTCGGGCGCGAGGAACTGGGCCTCGTCCACGATGACGTAGTCCGCCTTGCCGCCCTTGGACAGCTGGTTCACCAGATACCCGTACAGATCCATGCCCTCGCCGGCCTCGACCGCGTCCGTCACCAGGCCGAGCCGGGAGGACAGCTTGCCCTCGCCCGCCCGGTCGTCCCGCGTGAAGATCACGCCCTGGAGCCCGCGGGCAGAGCGGTTGTGGCCGATCTGGAGAGCCAGTGTGCTCTTTCCGCAGTCCATCGTTCCGGAGAAGAACACCAGCTCGGGCATGGGAAGTCAGGGACCTTTCAGGTCGGGGTGGGTGACGGGAGTGAGGGCGTACGGGTACGGGGTCAGGAGCGGACTTCGAGGAGCGGGACCAGCTGCTCCGCGGGCGTCATCGATCCGTGCACACCGACCATCGCCGACTCGTGGGGCTCGTTGACGGAGGCGGTGATGACGACGTCGTCGTGGGCCGCGGCGACGACGTCGCCGATCCGGCCGTGGACCCGCTCGTCGACCTCGTCGCCGAACCAGCCGAGCGCGATCGCCTCCTCGCGGCTCGCCACCCAGAACTGCTCGCCGAGCACTTCCCGCCAGCACGTCAGCACATCGGCCTCCGCCCCCGGCACCGCGTAGACGTGCCGGGCACGGCCCTCGCCGCCGAGGAGGGCGACGCCGGCGCGCAGCTCCCAGTCCTCGTCGAAGTCGATCCGATGCTGGTCGTCGAACGGGATGTCGACCATGCCGTGGTCGGCCGTGACGTACAGGGTCGAGCGGGGCGGCAGTTGCTCCGCGAGGCGCTGCACGAGCCGGTCGACGAACATCAGCTGACCGCGCCAGGCGTCGGAGTCGATGCCGAAGCGGTGTCCGGCGCCGTCGAGTTCGCTGTAGTACGTGTACACCAGCGAGCGGTCGCCGCCGGCCAGCTGCTCGGCGGCGAAGTCCATCCTCTCCTCGCCGGAGAGCCGACCGTGAAATGTTCCGCCGCTCAGCGCGATCTTGGTGAGCGGGGTGTCCTGGAAGATCGGCGAGGAGACCTGGGCGGTGTGGATGCCCGCCTCGTGGGCCAGCTGGAAGACCGTGGGGTACGGCTGCCAGACGCGCGGCGAGGTCCACGGCTTCCAGCGGAGCTGGTTCATCAGCTCGCCGGTCTCCGGGTTGCGGACGGTGTAGCCGGGCAGTCCGTGCGCGCCGGGGAACCGTCCCGTGCCGACCGAGGCGAGCGAGGTCGCCGTGGTGGCGGGGAAGCCGGCCGTGATCGGGCGACCGGTGCCGCCGCGCGAGGAGCCGAGGAGGGAGGTGAGGTACGGGGCCTCGTCCGGGTGGGCCTTGATCTGCTCCCAGCCGAGCCCGTCGATCAGGAAGAGGCAGTTCCGGTCGGCCGGGGCGAGCTCGGCGATCCGGGCGTCGAACCCGGGGGCGCCCTGTCCGGCGACGAGCGTCGGGAGGACGTCGGCCAGCGAGCCGGTGCCGTACTCGGGGACGGGCGCCGTGGCGAGTTCGAGCGGGACGGGATCGTCCGGCCAGCCGGAGGCGACGGCGGTGGGCTGGACGACCATCAGCGGGTCGCCGCGGTGGCTTCGGAGAGCGACTGGGCGAAGGCGAGGGTCTGGCGGACCGTGTCCGGGCCGTCGCCGGCCTCGCTGACCCGCAGGCTGAGGTCGTCGGCGGTGGCGTTGCCGGTGTAGCCGTGGTCGGCGTCGCAATTGGGGTCGCCGCAGGCGGCGGGCTCCAGGTCGATGCGCGAGACGGCGCCCCAGCCGATGGTGAGGACGACCTCGCGGGGCAGGGTGCCGACGGTGTACGACTCCGGGTTGGCGACGACCCGGCTGACGACGACGGAGGAGATCCGGTCGAGCTTGACCGACTCGGTGGAGGTCGTGGCGTACGGGGTCGGGGAGCTGCTGTCGGCGGCCTGCTCGTCGGTGTGGCTGACGATGAAGCGGTTGGCCGTCAGGACGAGGACCGTGACATGGCGCCGGACCTCGTTGGAGTCGAAGGTGGTCTCCTGGTGCACCAGGTACGACGCGATCGGCTCGCCGCCGACGGCGGCCTCCACCGCCTCGGCCACGAGGGCCGGGTAATAGCCGCTGCGCTCGATCGCCGCGCGCAGCCCCTGGGTCGTCGTACCGGTCTTCGCCATGGACTCCATCCTAATCCGTCGGAAGGGGCACTCCGGGACGGTCCGGCCGTCTCGTCGAGGCCGTTCCCGAGGGGTTCCCCAGGGGTTCCCAGGGGGTTCTAGTAGCTCGGAAGGCTGCGCGGGCCGAGGTCCGTGCGGGGTGGCGGCGGGGCGAGCCGGACCGTCGCGCCGAGCGCGGAGAGGCCGTGCGGGGCGACGACCACGGGCTCCAGGGCGATCGCGACGACCTCGGGATGGTCGTCGACGAGCCGGGAGACGCGCAGGAGCAGCTCCTCCAGGGCGGGGGTGTCGACGGGGGCGGAGCCGCGCCAGCCGAAGAGGAGGGGGGCGGTGCGGATGGAGCGGACCAGCTCGGCGGCGTCCCGGTCGGTGGCCGGGACCAGCCGGTGGGACATGTCGCCGAGCAGCTCGGATGCGGCGCCGGCGAGGCCGAAGGAGAGCACGGCGCCGACCGCCGGGTCGATGGCCGAGCGCACGACGGTGTCGACGCCGCGCGGCACCATCGCCTGGACGACCGGCTGCAGCTCGGCGGGCTTGCCGAGGGTCTCGGTCAATTCGGCGTACGCGGTACGGAGTTGTTCCTCGCCGGCCAGGTCGAGGCGTACGCCTCCGAGGTCGGGGCGGTGGCGCAGGTGGGGGGCGGTCGTCTTGAGGGCGACCGGGTAGCCGAGCCGGTCGGCGGCCTGGACCGCGGCGTCGGGGGTGGGCGCGGGGAGGGTGGGGAGCGCGTCGATCCCGTACCGCCCGAGCAGCTCGCGCGCCGCGTCGGCGTCGAGGGTCACGCCGCGCTCGTCCGCGTCCGGCCCGAGCGCGCGCTCGATCTGCGCGGCGGCCCCGGCCTCGTCGATCTCCTCGAACTCGGGCACCCGTCCGGGCTCGACCACCTGCCGCCGCCACTGCCCGTACCGGACCGCCTCGGCCAGCGCCCGCACGGCCCGCTCGGCGGCGGGGTAGGCGGGGATGCCGCCGGGGCGGGCGGGGGTGGGGGCGCCGTCGGCGGGGGGCGCGGGCTCGGTCGGGGGTGCCTGCGGGGCGGGGGCCGGGGCCTGTGGTGCCTGCGCGGCCGGAGGTGTTTGCGGCGTGGGTGCCGGCGCCTGGGGTGCCTGCGGCGCGGAGGCCGGCGCCGGGGACGGTGGCGTGCGCCGGCCCTGCGGTCGCGTGCTGGTCGCCGCCGAGAGGGCCTCCGCCAGGCCGCCCATCTCGACGTGGACGACCACCACCGGCTTCGCCGGGAGCGGGGCGGAGGCGACCGCCTCGCGGAGCTGGGCGGCGAGGACCTCACCGTCGCCTGACTCCACCGCGCCGTTCTCACCGACCCAGGGGATCGCGGTCACGACGACCGCGTCGCACGCGTCGTCCACGAGCGCGGCCGCCAGCGCGGCGCGGAAGTCCGCGGGGCTCGCGCCCGTCGTCAGGTCGAGCGGGCGCAGCGGGCGGAGCCCCTCCGTCAGGCAGGCGTCGTACGCGAGCAGGCCGAGCGACTCGGAGTTGCCGAGGATGGCGACGCGCGGCCCGGCCGGGAGCGGCTGGCCCGCGAGGAGGAGCCCCGCGTCGACGAGCTCGGTGACCGTGTCGACGCGGATGACCCCGGCCTGCCGGAGCAGCTCGGAGACGGTGGCGTACGGGATACGGGTGACCGGCACCCGGTGTCCCGGCGGCGCGCTGCCGCTGTGCCGCGCGCCCCTGACCACGACCACCGGCTTCACCGCGGCCGTGCGCCGGGCCAGCCGGGTGAACTTCCGCGGGTTCCCGATGGACTCCAGGTACAGCAGGACGACGTCCGTCTCCGGGTCGTCGTACCAGTACTGGAGGAAGTCGTTGCCGGAGACGTCCGCCCGGTTGCCCGCGGAGATGAAGGAGGAGATCCCGGCTCCGTGCCGGTGGAGCCCGGCGAGGAGCGCGATCCCGATCGCGCCGGACTGGGTGAAGAGCCCGATCCGCCCGGTGGCGGGCAGCTGGGGTGCCAGCGAGGCGTTCAGCCGGACGTCGGCCGAGGTGTTGATGATCCCGAACGCGTTGGGCCCGATGATCCGCATGCCGTACGAGCGGGCCTGCCGCACCAGTTCCCGCTGCCGGTCCCGGCCCTCCCCCGACCCGGTCTCCGCGTATCCCGCCGAGAGCACGACGAGGCCCCGCACGCCGTGCTCGCCGCAGTCGGCGACCGCTTCCGGCACGCGCTCGGCGGGGACGGCCACGATCGCGAGGTCCACCGGTTCGCCGATGTCCCCGACGGAGCGGAAGGCCGGTACGCCTTCGAGGGTGCCGGTCTCCTCGGTCAGCGCGCGGTTCACCGCGTACGTCCGTCCGGTGAAGCCGCCGTCCAGGAGGTTGCGCAGGACCGTCCGGCCGACCCCGCCGGGGGTCCGGCCGGCTCCGACGACGGCGACCGAGGCGGGCGTGAGGAGCCGCTGCACCGAGCGGGCCTCCGCCCGCTGTTCCCGGGCGCGCTGCACGGCGAGGGAGCGGTCGGTGGGCTCCAGGTCGAGGTGGAGCCGTACGGAACCGTCCTCGAAGCTGCGCTTCTGGGTGTATCCGGCGTCCGTGAAGACCTTGATCATCTTGGTGTTGGCGGGCAGCACCTCCGCCGCGAACCGCCGGATGTCCCGCTCGCGCGCCACCGCCGCGATGTGTTCGAGCAGCGCGGAGGCCACGCCGCGTCCCTGGTGGGCGTCCTGGACGAGGAAGGCGACCTCGGCCTCGTCGGCGGGCGAGGAGGCGGGCAGGCCGCGGTCGTCGATCCGGTCGTACCGCACGGTGGCGATGAACTCGCCGCCGACGGTCGCCGCGAGGCCCACCCGGTCCACGAAGTCGTGGTGGGTGAAGCGGTGCACGTCCTTCGCGGAGAGACGGGGGTAGGGAGCGAAGAAGCGGTAGTACTTCGACTCGTCGGAGACCTGCTCGTAGAAGCTGACCAGCCGGTCGGCGTCGTCGGCGGTGATGGGCCTGATGCGCGCGGTGCCGCCGTCACGGAGGACGACGTCCGCTTCCCAGTGGTCGGGGTACTCGTGTTCCGCTTGCTCCGGCCGTTCCGACGCGCTCTGCATGGGGCAAGCGTACGGCCGGGGTACGACACGGGCACCGGTCGCGCGGCGGGTGTGCACCATGCAAGGTAAGGAGGACCGAACGGCCCCCCGGTGGGGGTCGAAGGTCGGCGACGAGCACCCCGCAACCCGTGAGAGACTGGTCTAGACAACCCGCTTGAGACTTGAAGGGCAACACCATGGCTGAGCGCCGCGTCAACGTCGGTTGGGCCGAGGGCCTGCACGCCCGCCCCGCCTCCATCTTCGTCCGTGCCGCCACGGCCTCCGGCGTCCCCGTGACGATCGCCAAGGCTGATGGCAACCCGGTGAACGCCGCGTCGATGCTCGCGGTGCTCGGTCTGGGCGCGCAGGGCGGCGAGGAGATCGTGCTCGCTTCGGACGCCGAGGGCGCCGAGGTCGCGCTCGACCGTCTGGCGAAGCTGGTTGCCGAGGGACTCGAGGAGCTCCCCGAGACCGTCTGACGGATTTCCGGCCGGACGGACGTCGGGGCCGAATGCGCGGGAAGCCGCACACGCCGAATGACGGCGGGTGCGGCTTCTTCTTTTCCGGCACCCCGAAACGTCTCGTTTTCCCGTACCGCGAAACGCCTCCCGAACCGTCCCGCGAAAAGCCTCCTGAAACGTCTCCCGAAACATTCCGTAGTGAATTCCGGGGATCCGGGCAGCCCGAAGAAAGCCCGTCGAATTCCCACCGCCAGGGCGAGCTCTCTTTGTATACGGCCCGCTCGTTAATTCCGGCCGCTCGCGGTGTTGACGACATGTTGCGAAGTCCTCACACGCCCGCGCGGCGGACGCTCGGGGCGCTTCAGCCGGTGCAGCAGCAGGGAGCGCTCGGCGTGCAGCGCGGTCAGGGCGCGGGCTCGTTCGGCGTCGCCGCGCGCCACCGCGTCCACGATCGCCCCGTGCTCCGCCCAGGCCTCGACCGGCTGGGCGGGGGCCTCGACCGCGTACATCCAGGCGATCTTGTGCCGCAGCTGGGTGAGCAGGGCGGTGAGCGCCGGGCTGCCCGAGGCCTGCGCCAGGGTCTCGTGGAACCAGCCGCCGAGCGAGCGCAGATCGTCCCCCTGGCCCCGCCTGGCCCGCTCCTGCCCCAGTCTGACCAGGCCGCGCAGCACCTTGAGGTGCGCCTCGGTGCGGCGTTGCGCGGCCCGGGCCGCGCCGAGCGGTTCGAGGAGCGAGCGCATGTCCAGGAGGTCGGCCGCCTCCTGCTCGGTCGGCTCGGCCACCTGGGCGCCGGCATGCCGGCGGGTGATCACGAAGCCCTCGGCCTCCAGGGTGCGCAGCGCCTCGCGGACCGGGACGCGGGAGACTCCGTACCGGCGGGCCAGCTGCTCCTCGGTCAGCCGGCTGCCGCGCTCGAAGACGCCGGTGACGATGTCGTCCCGGATCGCCGTGCACACCGAGTGCGCGGGAATGCGCATGATCGACCTCCGCCTTAATACGCGCGAAACCGGTTGTCCGGTGACTCTATTGCAGCGGGGCGGTATTTCCGACGGGTCCTCGGTAACCATGGATATCTTTTGGTCAGCGAAAAGCCCCGGCTCAGTACGAGCCGGGGCTTTTCTGACGTGCGGTGCGGGACCTCGACGGCCGGTCGGGTCAGACGTTCACGCCGCGGGCGCGAAGGTACGCGACCGGGTTGATGTCGGAGCCGTACTCGGCGGTGGTGCGGGCCTCGAAGTGGAGGTGCGGGCCGGTCGAGTTGCCGGTCGAGCCCGAGATGCCTATCTGCTGGCCCGGGGTGACGGACTGGCCGACGGAGACACTGATGGCCGAGAGGTGCCCGTACTGGGTGTACGTGCCGTCGTTCATCCGGATGACGATGTTGTTGCCGTACGCGCCGCCCCAGCCGGCCTCGACGACGGTGCCGGAGCCGACGGAGACGACCTTGGTGCCGGAGGCGGCGTGGAAGTCGACGCCGGAGTGGCTGCCGGAGGACCAGAGGGAGCCGCCGGTCTTGTAGCCGGTGGAGACGTACGAGCCGGCCACGGGCAGCTGGAAGGAGTTCAGGCGCTTGCGCTCGGCCTCACGGGCGGCGCGCTCCTTGGCCGCGCGGACCTCCTTGGCACGGGCCTCCGCCTTGCGCTTGGCCTCCGCCTTGGCGCGGGCCTCGGCGACACGCTTGGCCTCCGCCTCGGCGGCCTCGCGCTCCTGCGCGGCGGCCTGGGCGTCGATCTTGTCGGCGAGGGCGTTGTCGGCCACGACGACCTGGGTCAGGCCGGTGTCCTCGAGGGAGGGGGCGTCCGTGTCGGCGGCGAGCGCCGGGGAGGCCAGGGTGCCGATGACGCCGGCGGTGGCGAGGGACGCGATGCCGGCGACGCCGGCGCTGCGGCGCGCCAGACGGCTCGGACCACGATGCTTCCCGGTGGCACGGGTGAACGCCATGTAGTGGCTGATCCTTTCCTTCCTTCTCGCCTACCGGGTTAGCTGACGGGTTCGGAGCAGGAAGGTCTCCTACGGGCCCCTCCGCACGGATGCGAAGGCGTCCGATTCACCCCAGGGACTTCGTGTGGGTCCCCGGCTCCCCAGGCTCGCGCCTGACGGGGACTCGGCGATGACTGTCCGATGCCGCGGGCGCGGCGGGTGCAACTGGCGAACAGCCGGACCGACGCTAAGCGGATCGTCTTTCAATCACCAAACAGACACGCCAGTTTGTAAGACATGCCACAGGGCATACGGCCACCCTTGCCACCAATCCGGACATAGCGGAGGACCCCGACGTAACGTGACGTCGGGGTCCTCCGTTCGCTCCGCTTCGGCGGCGGTGCGCCGCTCGATGCCGCTCGATCAGCCGGTGACGACGGTGACTTCGCCGATGCCGAGGGCCCGGACCGGCTCCTCGATCTCGGCCGCGTCACCCACGAGCACCGTCACGAGCCGGTCCACCGGGAAGGCGTTGACGACGGCCGCCGTCGCCTCGACCGTGCCGGTCTCGGCCAGGCGCGCGTACAACTGCGCCTGGAAGTCGTCCGGGAGGTGCTGCTCGACCTGGTCGGAGAGGGTCGCCGCGACGGAGGCCGCGGTCTCGTACTTGAGCGGCGCCACGCCCACCAGGTTCTGCACGGCCACGTCGCGCTCGGCGTCCGTCAGACCCTCGGCGGCGAGAGTGCGCAGCACCTTCCACAGGTCGTCAAGTGCCGGGCCGGTGTTGGGGGTGTCCACGGAACCGCTGATGGCGAGCATCGAGGCGCCGTGGCCCTCGCCGTCGGAGCGCAGGACCTGGCCGAAGGCCCGGACACCGTAGGTGTAGCCCTTCTCCTCGCGCAGGACGCGGTCCAGGCGGGAGGTGAGCGTGCCGCCGAGGCAGTACGTGCCGAGGACCTGGGCGGCCCAGACGCGGTCGTGCCGGTCGGCGCCCACGCGGCCGATCAGCAGCTGGGTCTGGACGGCGCCCGGCCGGTCGACGATGACCACACGGCCGGTGTCGTCGGCCGTGATCGGCGGCATGGGCCGGGGCTCCGCGCTGTTGCCCGTCCAGGCACCGAGCGACTCGGCGAGGACCTTGTCCAGGTCCACGTCGGTCAGGTCGCCGACGACCACGGCGGTCGCCGTGGACGGCCGCAGGTGGGTCTGGAAGAAGCCACGGACGGCGGAGGCGTCGATGGCCGCCACCGTCTCCTCGGTGCCCTGACGCGGCCGGGACATGCGGGACTCGGCCGGGAAGAGCTCCTTGGAGAGCTGCTTGGCCGCCCGGCGGGCCGGGTTGGCCGTCTCGTGCGGGATCTCGTCGAGCCGGTTGTTCACCAGGCGCTCGACCTCGGTCTCGAGGAACGCCGGCGCGATCAGGGCCTCGGAGACCAGCCCGAGCGCCTTGGGCAGCCGGGAGACGGGAACTTCCAGGGAGACCCGTACGCCCGGGTGGTCCGCGTGCGCGTCGAGCGTGGCGCCGCAGCGCTCCAGCTCGGCGGCGAACTCCTCGGCGGTGTGCTGGTCGGTGCCCTCGGTGAGGGCACGGGCCATGATCGTGGCGACACCGTCGAGACCGGCGGGCTCGGCCTCCAGCGGGGCGTCGAAGAAGATCTCGACGGCCACGACCTGCTGGCCGGGGCGGTGACAGCGCAGCACCGTCAGGCCGTTGTCCAGCGCTCCGCGGTCCGGGGCGGGAAAGGCCCAGGGCCTGGCCGCGCCCGGCTCGGGCTGCGGGTGGAACGTCATGCTCGTCAAAGACGCGGCAGCGTCGGTCACTGGTCCGCTCCCTCTTCCTCGTCGCTGTCGCCCTGCTCGGCGTCGCTCTGTTCGGTACCGATCGGCTCGTAGACCAGCACCGCGCGGTTGTCCGGGCGCAGCCGGGCCGCGGCGACCTCCCGCACCTCGTCGGCGGTGACGTCCAGGACCCGGTTGACGGCGGTCAGGGCCAGCTGCGGGTCGCCGAACAGGACCGCGAAGCGGCACAGTTCGTCGGCGCGGCCGGCGACCGTGCCGAGCCGGTCCAGCCACTCGCGCTCCAACTGGGCCTGGGCGCGCTCCATCTCCTCGGGCGTCGGGCCCTCGGCGGCGAACCGGGCCAGCTCCTCGTCGACGGCCGTCTCGATCTCGGGCACCTCGACGCCACCGGAGGTCTTGACGTCCAGCCAGCCCAGCGAGGGCGCGCCGGCCAGGCGCAGCAGGCCGAAGCCGGCCGCCACGGCCGTACGGTCGCGGCGCACAAGGCGGTTGTGGAGCCGGGACGACTCGCCTCCGCCGAGCACGGTCAGGGCGAGGTCGGCGGCGTCGCACGCGCGCGTGCCGTCGTGCGGGAGGCGGTAGGCGGCCATCAGCGCGCGGGCCGGTACCTCCTCCTCGACGACCTCGCGCAGCTGCTCCCCGATGGTGTCGGGGAGGGTGCCGTCGCGCGGGGGCAGCTTGCCGTCGTGGGACGGGATGGAGCCGAAGTACTTCTCGATCCAGGCCAGCGTCTGCACCGGGTCGATGTCGCCGACGACCGAGAGGACCGCGTTGTTCGGCGCGTAGTACGTACGGAAGAAGGCCCGCGCGTCCTCCAGCGTCGCCGCGTCCAGGTCGGCCATGGAGCCGATCGGCGTGTGGTGGTACGGGTGGCCGTCGGGGTACGCGAGGGCGGTCAGCTTCTCGAAGGCCGTGCCGTAGGGCACGTTGTCGTACCGCTGGCGGCGCTCGTTCTTGACGACGTCCCGCTGGTTCTCCATGGACTCGTCGTCCAGGGCGGCGAGCAGGGAGCCCATGCGGTCCGCCTCCAGCCAGAGCGCGAGCTCCAGCTGGTGCGTCGGCATGGTCTCGAAGTAGTTGGTGCGCTCGAAGCTCGTCGTGCCGTTGAGCGAGCCACCCGCGCCCTGCACCAGCTCGAAGTGGCCGTTGCCTTGGACCTGCTTCGAGCCCTGGAACATCAGGTGCTCGAAGAGGTGGGCGAGGCCGGTGCGGCCGGCGACCTCGTGGCGGGAGCCGACGTCGTACCAGAGGCACACCGCGGCGACCGGGGTCAGGTGGTCCTCGGAGAGCACCACCCGCAGGCCGTTGGCCAGCCGGTGCTCGGTCGCTGTCAGGCCGCCTGAGCCGGCCTCTGCCGTGGCCGTGTGACCCATGGGCATGTACGTCCCTTCGATCGCGATATGGAAAAGTCCTGCCACCCTATGCAAGCGCACTGACCCCTCGCGAAGTTCCCACAGCTTCCCTGCGTCCCTCTTCCGGGTCGCGTGGGCGTCGCGGAAACGATTCACGGCCCGTTGGCGGACGCTCACGGCCCGGTCGCGGACGGCTCACGAACCGCTCGCGGACCGTGCTCGGACCGCTCCGCTAAGGCCCGACCGCCGCTCACGCCCGGGTCGCGGTCGGCGTTGTCGGTGGGACGGTCCACAATGGTCCGCGTCAGATCAACCTTGTTGGTGAAGGAGCCGCAGCCGCGATGGCCCGCCGCAGCACGAAGACACCGCCGCCGGACGACGCGTTCGAGGAGAGGATCCTCGACATCGACGTCGTCGACGAGATGCAGGGCTCCTTCCTCGAGTACGCGTACTCGGTGATCTACTCCCGCGCGCTGCCGGACGCCCGCGACGGCATGAAGCCGGTGCAGCGCCGCATCGTGTACCAGATGAACGAGATGGGGCTCCGCCCCGACCGCGGCTATGTGAAGTGCGCCCGCGTCGTCGGCGAGGTCATGGGCAAGCTGCACCCGCACGGCGACGCGTCGATCTACGACGCGATGGTGCGCATGGCCCAGCCCTTCTCCATGCGCCTCCCGCTGGTCGACGGCCACGGCAACTTCGGCTCGCTCGGCAACGACGACCCGCCGGCCGCCATGCGGTACACCGAGTCGAAGATGGCTGCCGCCGCGCTGATGATGACGGAGTCCATCGACGAGGACACCGTCGACTTCACGCCGAACTACGACGGCCAGGAGCAGGAGCCGGTCGCGCTGCCGGCCGCGTATCCGAACCTGCTGGTCAACGGCGCCTCGGGCATCGCGGTCGGCATGGCGACGAACATGCCCCCGCACAACCTGGGCGAGGTCATCGCGGCCGCCCGGCACCTGATCCGCCACCCGAACGCGGACCTCGAGGCGCTCATGCGCTTCGTGCCGGGCCCCGACCTGCCCACCGGCGGCCGGATCGTCGGCCTCTCCGGCATCAAGGACGCGTACGAGAACGGCCGCGGCACATTCAAGATCCGCGCCACCGCGACGGTGGAGAACGTGACGGCCCGGCGCAAGGGCATCGTCGTCACCGAGCTGCCCTTCACGGTCGGCCCGGAGAAGGTCATCTCCAAGATCAAGGACCTGGTCGGCTCCAAGAAGCTCCAGGGCATCGCCGACGTCAAGGACCTCACCGACCGCAGCCACGGCCTGCGCCTGGTCATCGAGGTCAAGAACGGCTTCGTGCCGGAGGCGGTCCTTGAGCAGCTCTACAAGCTGACGCCGATGGAGGAGTCCTTCGGCATCAACAACGTGGCGCTGGTCGACGGCCAGCCGCTCACGCTCGGCCTCAAGGAGCTCCTCGAGGTCTATCTCGACCACCGCTTCGACGTGGTGCGCCGACGCTCCGAGTTCCGCCGTACGAAGAAGCGCGACCGGCTGCACCTGGTCGAGGGCCTGCTCGTCGCGCTGCTCGACATCGACGAGGTCATCCGCCTCATCCGCTCCAGCGAGAACTCGGCGCAGGCGAAGGAGCGGCTGATCGAGCGCTTCTCGCTGAGCGAGGTCCAGACGCAGTACATCCTGGACACCCCGCTGCGCCGGCTCACCAAGTTCGACCGGATCGAGCTGGAGACCGAGCGCGACCGGCTCAACGGCGAGATCGACGAGCTGACCGGGATCCTGGAGTCCGACAGCGAGCTGCGCAAGCTGGTCTCGGCGGAACTGGCGGCGGTGGCCAAGAAGTTCGGCACCGACCGTCGGACGGTCCTGCTGGAGTCGGCGGGCGCTTCGGTCGCCGCCGTGTCCCTCGAGGTCGCGGACGACCCCTGCCGGGTGCTGCTGTCCTCGACGGGGCTGCTGGCGCGTACGGCCACGGCGGAGATCCCGGCCCCCGCCGAGGACGGCAAGCGTGCGAAGCACGACGTGATCGTCTCGGCGGTCCCGGCGACGCAGCGCGGCGACGTCGGCGCGGTGACTTCCACCGGTCGGCTGCTGCGGCTCGCCGTGATCGACCTGCCCCAGCTGCCGGACACGGCCGCCGCGCCGAACCTGGCGGGCGGGGCGCCCCTGGCGGAGTTCCTGACCCTGGAGGACGACGAGACGGTGGTCTGTCTGACCACGCTCGACGAGTCCTCGCCGGGTCTGGCGCTCGGCACGCTGCAGGGCGTGGTCAAGCGCGTGGTCCCGGACTATCCGTCGAACAAGGACGAGCTGGAGGTCATCACCCTCAAGGAGGGTGACCGGATCGTCGGCGCGACCGAGCTGCGGACGGGCGAGGAGGACCTGGTCTTCATCACCTCCGACGCCCAACTGCTGCGCTACCAGGCCTCGCAGGTACGACCCCAGGGCCGGCCGGCGGGCGGCATGGCGGGCATCAAGCTGGCGGACGGCGCCGAGGTGCTCTCGTTCACCGCGGTGGACCCGGCGGCGGACGCGGTGGTCTTCACGGTCGCCGGCTCCACGGGCACGCTGGACGACGGCGCCGCCACGTCGGCGAAGCTGACGCCGTTCGACCAGTACCCCCGCAAGGGCCGTGCGACCGGTGGTGTGCGCTGCCAGCGGTTCCTGAAGGGCGAGGACGTGCTCATCCTGGCCTGGGCGGGCGCCACCCCGGCGTACGCCGCACAGGAGAACGGCACGCCGGTGGACCTGCCCGAGGTAGACCCGCGCCGCGACGGCTCGGGCACCCCGCTGCCCAAGCCGGTCTCGGTGCTGGCGGGCCCGGCGAACTAGCCCTCTTCCGGCTCGTTCTCGTTCTCGTTGTCCTGTACGTACCGCAGGACGCCCCACATGCTGTGCTCGTCGGGGGCGTCCTGCGGGCCGTTCACGCGGCAATCGTCGAGCGCCTTACGCAGGGCCCCGGCGTCGATGTCGGAGCCGATGAGGACGAGCTCGGTGAGCCGCTCCTGCCCGGCGGTCCAGGGCTCGGGGTAGAAGCGCAGGAACCTGCCGACGGCGTGCACGGCATAGCGGTTGGCGGGGTCGGCGGCGCCGAAGTCGAGGAAGCCCTTGATGCGGTAGAGGCCCTCGGGCCGGGAGTCGAGGAACTCCATGAGCCTGCGCGGGTGGAGCGCGGTGCCGGAGGACAGGGAGAGGGTCTCGTAGGCGGCGTGCGGATGGTCGTGCGCGTCGTCGTCCCCGTACAGCAGGTCCTCGATCGACATCTGCCCCTCGATCTCCCCCTCGGGCACGACCCGGTCGAAGAGCAGTTCGGGGTCGACGCGGCCATGCGCGGCCCGGACCACGGCGGCGCGCCCGGCGAGCCGCGCGACGCTGTCATGAACCGCTGCCAGCTCCCCCTCCCCCACCCGATCGACCTTGTTGAGGACGACGAGGTCGGCAAGAGCCAGATGCCGGTCGGTCTCGGGGTGCGCGGCCCGGGTCCGCGCGAACTCGGCGGCGTCGACGACCTGCACGAGCCCGCCGTAGACGACGCGCTCGTTCTCGCTGGCGAGCACCATCCGCACGAGCTCCTGGGGCTCGGCGAGACCGCTCGCCTCGATGACGATCACGTCGAGCCGAGCCTCGGGACGGGTGAGCACCTCCAGGTACTCGTCCAGCTCACTCGCGTCGACGGCACAGCACAGGCACCCGTTCCCGAGCGAGACGGTGGAGCCGACCTGCCCGGCGACGGTCATGGCGTCGATCCCGATGTCCCCGAAGTCATTGACCATGACCCCGATCCGAGTCCCGCGGGCGCTGCGCAGCAGATGGTTGAGCAGCGTCGTCTTGCCCGACCCGAGAAACCCGGAGAGAACGACGACGGGAATCTGCTGCTTGGTCAAGGGAAACCCCTCCGACGACTAGACACACACCAAAGCCCCCAGAATAGGCAACCGCCCCCCAACCGGCCCTCACCCCACCGCCCCGGGCCCACGACGGCACACAGGGCGCACGGGCACGGCGGCCCGAGACACACACGCCCTTTCCCTTCCCGCGACGCGAAGCCGTCGCGTCCCACCGCCCCGCAGCCGCCGACGGCGGGCAACCGCCCACTGGGCGACCCGCACCTCTGCCCTCCTTCCCGCACGGGTGCTGCGGGTGGGAACCCCAAGCCCTGCTGGAGGCCGGGCGCACCCCCACCGGCCCGCGGCCGCACCACACGCCCCCGCCCACCGCCACCCCGCGCCGCCGCCCGCCCAAGGGCCCCGTACATTTCCGGTCCCCGCCCCCACCCCCGTACCGTTCCTGCCATGCCCCCCGCAGCGACCACCCCCACGCGACGCAGGCGCTTCGGCTGGCCGAGGCGGGTCTTCGCCCAGGTCCTCCTGATGCAGCTGGCCATCGCCGCCGGCGTCACCGTGCTCGCCACCGGCCTCTTCCTCGCCCCGCTGAGCGACCAGCTCGACGACCAGGCCATGCAGCGCGCCCTCGCCATCGCCGAGACCACCGCCTCCCCCGAGGTCGCGGCCGCGCTGCGGACCACCGGGCCCACGCCCGAGGGCCCGGTGCAGCGCGAGGCCGAGCGGATCCGGCAGGCCACGGGCGCCGAGTACGTCGTGATCATGGACACCCGGGGCGTCCGCTGGTCCCACACCGACCGGACCCAGATCGGCAGGATCGTCTCCACGGACCCCAGCGCCGCGCTCGCGGGCCGCGAGGTCATGGAGATCGACAACGGCACCCTCGGCCGTTCGGCCAGAGGCAAGGCCCCTCTGCGGGACGCGGACGGAACCATCGTCGGCGCGGTCTCCGTCGGCATCGAGTACGACAGCGTCCACGACCGGCTCCTCGGGGCGATCCCCGGGCTCCTCGCGTACGCGGGCGGCGCCCTGGCGGCCGGTGCCCTGGCCGCGTACCTGATCTCGCGCAGGCTCCAGCGCCAGACCCACGACCTCGCGTTCTCGGACATCTCCGCACTCCTCGCCGAGCGCGAGGCGATGCTCCACGGCATCCGCGAGGGCGTCGTCGCCCTCGACCGCACCGGACGCGTCCGGCTCCTGAACGACGAGGCGCAGCGGCTGCTCGGCATCGGCCCCGAAGCGACCGGGCGCCCGCTGGAGGACGCGCTCGGTTCCGGTCGTACGGCCGATGTGCTGGCCGGCCGGGTCACGGGTGAGGACCTGGTCACGGTACGAGGCAACCGTGTGCTGATCGCCAACCGGATGCCGACGGACGACGGTGGCGCCGTCGCCACCCTCCGCGACCGGACCGAGCTGGAGCGGCTCGGCCGGGAGCTGGACTCCACCCGGGGCCTGATCGACGCCCTCCGCGCCCAGGACCACGAGCACGCCAACCGGCTGCACACCCTCCTGGGCCTGCTGGAGCTGGAGATGCACGACGAGGCGGTCGAGTTCGTCACCGAGGTCGTCGGCGTCCACCGGGCCACTGCCGAGCAGGTCACGGAGAAGGTCCACGACCCGCTGCTCGCCGCGCTCCTGGTCGGCAAGGCCACGGTCGCCGCCGAACGAGGCGTGTCCCTGCGGATCTCCACCGACTCGCTCCTCCCGGACCGGCTGGTCGACCCCCGCGAGCTGGTCACGGTCGTCGGCAACCTCGTCGACAACGCCCTGGACGCCGCCGCGGCCACCGCCCACGCGCGCGTGGAGATCGCCCTGCGGGCCGAGGGCCGTACGGTCGTCCTGCGGGTCACCGACAGCGGTCCCGGCGTACCGGACGACCGCCGCGAGCTGATCTTCACCGAGGGCTGGACCACGAAGGAGCTGCCCTCCCACGGCAAGCGGGGCCTGGGTCTGGCCCTCGTACGCCGGCTCGCCGAACGCCGCGGCGGCAGCGCCCTGGTCGGCGCGGGCCCGGACGGCAACGGCGCCGAGTTCACCGTCGTCCTCCCGGAAGCGCTGAACGAGCCGGCGCCGCAGAAAGACCCGGACCCGGCGGAGCGTACGGCCGCACCCGTAGGAGATCCGCGATGATCGACGTACTCGTCGTGGACGACGACACCCGCGTGGCACAGATCAACGCCGCGTACGTGACGAAGGTGCCCGGTTTCCGGGTCGTCGCCACCGCCCACTCCACGGCGGAGGCGCTCGCCCGCCTGAGCGAGGTACCGGTCGACCTGATCCTGCTCGACCACTACCTGCCCGACGAGAACGGACTCGCGGTCGTACGGGAGCTGCGCCGCCTCGGCCACCAGACCGACGTGATCATGGTGACGGCGGCGCGCGACGTGGCGACCGTCCAGGCGGCGATGCGCCACGGCGCGCTGCAGTACCTGGTCAAGCCCTTCGCCTTCGCGGGGCTCCGCGCCAAGCTGGAGGCGTACGCAGGCCTGCGCGACACGCTCGAACGCGGCGGCGAGGCCGAACAGGCCGAGGTCGACCGCATCTTCGGCGCCCTCTCGGCGGGCGCGGTGGAGCCGGACCTCCCCAAGGGCCACTCCCCCACCACCGCGGAGCTGCTGCGCCAGGTGCTGCTGGCCGCCGACGGGGCTCTGTCCGCGCAGGAGATCGCCGAGCGGGCGGGGGTGAGCCGGCAGACCGCGCAGCGCTATCTCAAGCTGCTCGAACGGGCCGGCCGGGTGCGGCTCTCGCTGAAGTACGGCGAGACGGGCCGCCCCGAGCACCGGTACGTCTGGGTGAAGGCGACCGGCTGAGCCCTGCGGAGGCTCCCTCCGGGCCTCAGACCGCCCCGGCCCCCGTCAGGGCCCTGACCTCCGTCTCCGCGTGCTTGGCCGCGTCCGGCGGCTCGGGCGAGGTGACGGTGCCGATCCAGCCCGCCAGGAAGCCGAGCGGGATGGAGACCAGGCCGGGGTTCTGGAGCGGGAAGACATGGAAGTCCACGCCGGGGAAGAGCGCCTCGGGGCTGCCGGAGACGACCGGCGAGAGGACCACGAGCAGCATCGCGGGAACGAGCCCTCCGTACACCGACCAGACGGCGCCGCGCGTGGTGAAGTTCCGCCAGAACAATGAGAAGAGCAGCACCGGCAGGTTGGCCGAGGCGGCGACCGCGAAGGCGAGGCCGACCAGGAACGCCACGTTGAGGTCGCGGGCGAGCAGGCCGAGCCCGATCGCGGCCGCGCCGATCCCGGCCGCGGCCATCCGCGCCACGGTCACCTCGCTGTACTGCTTGGCCCGCGCGCGCCTGCGGCGCAGCGAGGCGTACAGGTCGTGGGCGACGGAGGCGGACGAGGCGAGCGTGATGCCGGCGACGACGGCCAGGATGGTGGCGAAGGCGATGGCGGCGACGATCGCGAACAGCACCGTGCCCCCGGTCGACCCGGCCCCTCCGCCGAGGTCGAGGGCGAGCAGCGGTACAGCGGTGTTCCCTGCGGCGTTGGAGGCACGGACGGCGTCGGGGCCGATGATCGCGGCGGCGCCGAAGCCGAGGACGATCGTCATGAGGTAGAAGCCGCCGATGAGTCCGATGGCCCAGACGACCGAGCGGCGGGCGGCCCGCGCGGTGGGCACGGTGTAGAACCGGGACAGGATGTGCGGCAGGCCCGCCGTGCCCAGGACGAGGGCGAGGCCGAGGCTGATGAAGTCGAGCCGGGCGGTCCATTCGCCGCCGTAGCGCAGGCCCGGCGCGAGGAAGTCCCGTCCGTGTCCGCTGCGTTCGGCGGCCGTGGCGAGCAACTGGTTGAAGTCCCCGTGGAATCGGAGCAGCACCAGCACGGTGAGGGCGATCGTGCCGGCGATGAGCAGCACGGCCTTGACGATCTGGATCCAGGTGGTGGCCCGCATGCCGCCGAGCGACACGTAGATCACCATCAGCGCGCCGACGCCGATCACGGTCCAGGAGCGGGCGGCCTCGCTGGTGCCCCCGAGGAGGAGGGCGACCAGGCTGCCGGCCCCGACCATCTGGGCCACGAGATAGAGCACGGAGACGGTGACGGAGGACGTGCCGGCGGCGATCCGGACGGGGCGCTCCGCCATCCGCGCCGCGACGACGTCGGCGAGCGTGAACCGGCCGCAGTTGCGCACCAGTTCGGCCACCAGGAAGAGGACGACCAGCCAGGCGACGAGGAAGCCGACGGAGTACAGCATGCCGTCATAGCCGAAGAGCGCGATCAGGCCGGAGATGCCGAGGAAGGAGGCGGCGGACATGTAGTCGCCGGCGATGGCGAAACCGTTCTCCAGGGGCGAGAAGAGCCGTCCCCCGGCGTAGAACTCCTCGGCCGAGCCGTGCCGGTTCCGGCTCACCCAGGTGGTGATCCCGAGGGTCACGGCGACAAAGGCGCTGAACAGCAGCAGCGCGAGCATCTGATGGTCGTTGGTCACCGCTGCACTCCCCGTGTCATCTCCTGTGCCCGCGTCTCGTCGAACACCGTCCACCGCAGCTCCAGCGCGGCCCGGTCCCGCCGGAGCCGGGCGTGCCGGGCGTAGGCCCAGGTCAGCAGGAAAGTGGTGAGGAACTGCCCGAGCCCGGCCAGCATCGCCACGTTGATCATCCCGACGACGGGCCGGGCCATCAGCTCAGGTGCCGCCGTCGCCGCCACGACATAGGCGAGGTACCAGAGGAGGAAGGCGAAGGTCGCCGGGATCACGAACCGCCGGTAGCGGCTGCGCACTTCCTGGAAGGCCGGGCTGCGCTGGACCTCCAGGTAGACGGCCGCCGCACTCCGGTCGGAGCCGTGCACCGAGCCGCGCTCGGACCCGTGCCCCGAGTCTCGCCGCCCCGAACCGTGCGCCGACCCGTGTTCAGGCTGCTGTCGCGGTACGGCTCCGGTCGCCGGCGCTGCGGTCCCGTCCTCGGTGGTCGGTGCCTCCGCGTCGACCGACTCGCCCCAGCCGGAGGCGAGTGCGTCGTACCAGGGGTCGTCGATCCGCACCGCGGGGACGCCCGGCCCTTCGTCCTTCTCCACCGCTGAACTCTCCTTGTCAGCGAACCGTTTCGGCCGCGTGCCCAAGGATGGACAGAGCGGGAAGATCCCGGACTCTTCTCCCTCCTTACTTCACCCCATCAGGTGATGGTTTCGCCTGGTGGTGCGACGAGCCCATGCCGATATGCGTACCGGACGGCCTGCACCCGGTCGCGGACTCCGATCTTGGCGAAAAGGTTGTTGATATGGGTCTTCACCGTGGCGGTCGAGATGCTCAGGCGGGCGCCGATCTCCTGGTTGGAGAGGCCGTCCGCGACCAGGGCGAGCACCTCGGCCTCGCGCTCGGTGAGCCCGTCGGGCAGCGTGGCCGGTTGCCGCCGCGGCCGGCCTCCTGGCAGGTCACCGACGGGTCCGCCGCGCCGCTCGGGCTCGACCATCAGCTTTTCCAGCAGCCGCCGTTGGACGGCGGGAGCGAGTCCGGCCCGCCCGTCGAGCACGTCGTGCACCGCGCGCACGATCTCCTCCCCTCCCGCGTCCTTGGTGAGATAGCCACGCGCCCCCGCCCTGAGCGCCGGGAAGAGGGAGTCGTCGTCGGCGTACGTGGTGAGCACCACGATCTCCGTGCCGGGGTGTTCGGCGCGGATCCGCCGGGTCGCCTCGACTCCGTCGCAGCGCGGCATCCGAAGGTCCATCAGCACCACATCGGGGGCCAGTTCGGCGGTCAGGGCGACGGCCTCCTCACCGTCCTTGGCGGCCCCGACCACCTCGATGCCGGGCAGCAGGCCCAGCACGAGCACGATTCCCTCCCTCACCATGGACTGGTCGTCGGCGACGATCACCCGCGCGACCCTGCCGTCGCCCTGCCGGTTCCCGGGGCCGCTCATGCCGGCACCCTCAGCCGCACCGCGAAGCCGTCGCCCTCGGGCCCCGCGTCCAGCGTCCCGCCGAGGAGCTCGGCGCGCTCGCGCATCCCGAGCAGCCCGTAGCCGGAACCCGAGGCGCTCAGCCCCGCGCCGCCCGCGACCGCACCGGGTGCGCCCGAGTCCCGTATCTCCAGGGCGACCTCACCCGTCTCGTAGGCCAGGAGCAGGCGCGCCCTGGCCCCGGGAGCGTGCTTGCGGACGTTGGTGAGGGCTTCCTGCGCCACTCTCCGTACGGCCTGGGAGGCTTCCGCCGGCAGCTGTCGGCGCGCGCCGACCACCTGGACCTCGGCCCTGTCCTCGCGCGCCAGCTCCCGTAGGTAGTCCTCGACGGGCGCCATGTCGCCGCGGAGCGCGGAGAGCGCCTGCCGGGTCTCGGCGAGCCCCTCCCGGGCCATGGACCGGGCCGCGACCACCCGCTCCAGGATCGTCTCCCGCTCGGCGCCGGCCTCGATCTGGAGCCTGGCCGCCTCCAGGTGCACCATCTGCGCGGAGAGGCTGTGCGCCAGGACGTCGTGGATCTCGCGCGCGATCCTGGCCCGCTCGGCCAGGGCCGCGGAGGCCGCCTCGGCCTCGCGTGCGGCGCGCTCCTGGGCGAGCAGCCGGAACCCGGCGCTACGGGCTTCGGCGTCCAGGCGCAGGGAGTACCCCGTGAGCAGGACCGCGGCGGTGGTGACCGCGGCCCCCGCGACCCCGGTCTCGTCGGCGTCGACGAACCCCCCGGAGAGGAGCAGCACGGTGGCCAGGGCGACGAGCATCGGCAGTCGCTGCATCGCGGCGACGGAGACGACGATCCAGAGCAGGGTGGCGGTGACGTGCGCTCCCGCGAGGTGCGCCGCGAGGCCGAGGCCCGCGACGGCCCCGAGCAGGGCGAGGGAGGGCAGGAGTCGGTTGGCCAAGGTCGTCCGGTGGTAGGCGCAGAGCGCGGCCCCGGCCAGGACGAGGCCCAGCGGTGGAAAGACCCCGTACCAGCCGGGGGAAGCGCCCGAGAGATAGACGCTGATCACGGTCCACCCGCTGATCGCGGCGAACAGCAGTCCGTCGATCACGAGGCGGCCGCGTGGCACACCGACCCGGGTCAGTGCCTCCGGCGCGGGCCACGCGAACCATCGCCCGGTCGACTTGTTGCCTTTCACATCCGTCCCCCTCCGTCATCTCGATGCTACGGAGAGGGAGCGCGTCCGTGATCAGCTCAGGGGTGGAACTCGGTGGCTCCACCCGTGGGTGGAGCCACCGGCTACGCGTCGATCCGAGAACGGTCGAGCGTCGCCGCGGAGCTGGTGATGAACTCCTTGCGGGGCGCCACGTCGTTGCCCATGAGCAGGTCGAAGACCGTCTCGGCCGAGTCCAGGTCGCCGATGTTGATCCGGCGCAGGGTCCGGTGCCGCGGGTCCATGGTGGTCTCCGCCAGCTGGTCGGCGTCCATCTCGCCGAGGCCCTTGTAGCGCTGGATGGCGTCCTTGAAGCGGATCCCCTTGCGCTGGAACTCGAGCAGGGTCTGGCGCAGCTCGCTGTCCGAGTACGTGTAGACGTACTTGTCCTGGCCCTTCTTGGGCTGGACGAGCTCGATCCGGTGCAGCGGCGGCACGGCGGCGAAGACCCGGCCCGCCTCGACCATGGGGCGCATGTAGCGCTGGAAGAGGGTCAGCAGCAGGCAGCGGATGTGCGCGCCGTCGACGTCGGCGTCGACGAGGAGCACGATCTTGCCGTAGCGGGCCGCGTCGATGTCGAAGGTCCGGCCCGAGCCGGCTCCTATGACCTGGATGATCGCCCCGCACTCGGCGTTCTTGAGCATGTCCGAGACCGAGGACTTCTGGACGTTGAGGATCTTGCCGCGGATCGGCAGCAGGGCCTGGAACTCGCTGTTCCGTGCGAGCTTGGCGGTGCCGAGCGCGGAGTCTCCCTCGACGATGAAGAGCTCGCTGCGCTCCACGTCGTCGCTGCGGCAGTCGGCGAGCTTCGCCGGCAGGGAGGAGGACTCCAGCGCGGTCTTCCTGCGCTGCGCGTCCTTGTGCTGGCGGGCCGCGATACGGGTCCTGGCGGCCGCGACGGCCTTCTCCAGGACGGCCCGCGCCTGGGCCTTGTCGTCGCGCTTGGTGGACGTGAGGAAGGCCTTCAGCTCCTTGGCGACCACGTTGGCGACGATCCGGCGGGCCGCCGAGGTGCCGAGCACCTCCTTGGTCTGCCCCTCGAACTGCGGCTCGGCCAGCCGGACGGTCACGACGGCCGTGAGCCCTTCCAGGGCGTCGTCCTTGACGATGTCGTCCTCGGCGACGCGCAGCATCTTCGCGGAGCGCAGGACCTCGTTGACCGTCTTGGTGATGGCCTGGTCGAAGCCCGAGACGTGGGTGCCGCCCTTGGGCGTGGCGATGATGTTGACGAACGACTTGACCGTGGTGTCGTAGCCGGTGCCCCAGCGCAGGGCGACGTCGACGCCCAGCTCGCGGGTGACCTCGGTCGGCGTCATGTGGCCGCGGTCGTCGAGGACCGGGACGGTCTCCTTGAAGGTGCCCTGGCCGGTGAGCCGGAGCACGTCGCAGACGGCCTTGTCCTGGGCGAGGAACTCGCAGAACTCGCTGATGCCGCCGTCGAAGCGGAACGTCTCCTCGCTCTTGCCCACGCCCTCCAGGTCGCGCTCGTCGCGGACGACGATGGTCAGGCCGGGGACCAGGAAGGCGGTCTGCCGGGCGCGCTGGTGCAGGTGCTCCAGAGAGAGCTTGGCGTCCTTGAGGAAGATCTGGCGGTCCGCCCAGTACCGCACACGGGTGCCGGTGCGGGTCTTCGGGACGCGCTTGCCCTTCAGCAGGCCGCTGGACGGGTCGAAGGGGCTGTCGGGGCCCTGCTCGGTGAAGATGCCGGGGACGCCCCGGCGGAAGCTGATCGCGTGCGTCGCGCCGTTCCGGTCGACCTCGACGTCGAGCCGGGCCGAGAGCGCGTTCACCACGGAAGCGCCGACGCCGTGCAGACCGCCGGAGGCCGCGTACGAGCCGCCGCCGAACTTTCCGCCCGCGTGGAGCTTCGTCATGACGACCTCGATGCCGGACAGCCCGGTCTTGGGCTCGACGTCGACCGGGATGCCCCGGCCGTTGTCGCGCACCTCGACGGAGCCGTCGTCGTGGAGGATCACGTCGATGTGGTCGCAGTAGCCACCGAGAGCCTCGTCGACCGAGTTGTCGATGATCTCCCAGAGGCAGTGCATCAGACCGCGACTGTCGGTGGACCCGATGTACATACCGGGGCGCTTGCGGACAGCTTCGAGCCCTTCGAGTACGAGCAGGTGCCGCGCGGTGTAGTTGGAACCGTCACGGTCTGCGGTCAGCAGCGCACTGGACGGCACGGACGTCTCGGCGGTCACGCGGTTCGCTCCTCGCTGAATTTGAAAACTGGCCCGGTGGGGTAAGGCCCGGCGTCATTCACCGGTCAGAGGGTACCGATGCCTGGTAGAGCCGTTGTCACGCCACCCTCCTGATTTCTCATGCTAGTGCAGAGTCGTATGGGTGTTCGATCCCTCGAAGGGGTGACGCGAACATCACGTTCCCTTCGAGGCATGAACCATTTAGGCTCCGGGCACGTCCTCATGAACAACCGGCAACCCAGCCGGGAGGACGAAACCGAGACAAGCAATGCGAAATCCGTAGAGCGACGCAATACGGCTCATTCGCCGCCAACCGGCAGCAGACAGCCACCTCGGGAAGAAGTTTCGAGGAAAAGCCACGAGCGGGAACGTTTTCGGCCTGGTTGGATGTTGACCCTGGTACGACAGCTCGTCGAGCTAGAGAAGAGGCGACGTGACTACTGTTCTGACCCCCGCGAGCCCCCTGACGGCCGCTGACCGCTGCGACCGCTGCGGCGCCCAGGCGTACCTGCGCGTCGTCCTGACAAGCGGCGGTGACTTGCTCTTCTGCGCCCACCACGGTCGCAAGTTCGAGCCGGAACTCAAGAAGATCGCCGCGGAAATACAGGATGAGACCGACCGGCTCACCGATGTGCCGGCCAAGGCAGTAGACGAGGACCGCTGACGCCTCGCATCCACGACGAGCCAAGGGCCGGTCACTGATCGGTCGACGGGCGGCCACCCCCGCACCCAGGGGGTGGCCGCCCGTTCTCGTACCCCGAGAGCTCAGAAGCTCTCCGGCAGCACCGTCGAGACGCGGGTGTAGACGCCCGGGTTCTCGGGCTGTCCGCAGCCGCTGCCCCAGGACACCAGACCGATGAGCCGCCCGCCGGCCACCAGCGGCCCGCCACTGTCCCCCTGGCAGGCGTCCCTGCCTCCCTGCGGGTCACCGGCGCACAGCATCGTGGCGGACCGGTACGCCGCCCCCCAGCCCCCGGGATAGGCCCGCTGGCACGCGCTGTCGGGCAGCACCTGGACGCGCGCCGAGCGCAGGGTGGAGGCGTAGGTGCCGTTTCCTGTGGTGTCCCCCCAGCCGTACACGTCCGCCGCCGTGCCGGGCGTCTCGGCCGCGTCCCCGGGGACGGCGGTCTTGATCACATACGACTGCGGCAGCGGGCTCGCCAGCGTCAGTACGGCGAGGTCGTTGGTGTTGGCCGTCGGGTCGTAGTCCGGACTGATCCAGGTGCTGGAGACCCGGATCTCCTGTCCGTCCTGGCCGTGGAGAGCGCTCCGGCCCGCGATCACCTTGAAGTCGGGCAGCTGCGAGGGCTCGCCTCCGAGCACGTCCCTGCCCAGGCAGTGGGCGGCGGTCAGCACCCGCGTGGGTGCCACGACCACTCCCCCGCAGAACTGGCCCGCCCGCGTACCCCCGAACCGGTCACGGCTGGACAGCGCCACGGCCCACGGAGCGTCCGCGGCGGCGGCGGGCTGCCCGCCCACGACGACGCTGTCGGCGGCTGCGGGGGCGACGGCGGCGAACGGACCGGCCGCAGTCGAGATCAGGCCCAGGGCAGTGGTCACTGCTCGGGCGATGGGGCGACGCATAGAGCCTCCTGACTCTCCGGTGACGTCTGTTCACCCAGAGTCGTTCAGGCCTTCCCGCCGTGCACCCGCGCAATGCCGAAGGGCCCGGCCCCCTTTCGGGGAACCGGGCCCTCCAGTTCGAACGATCGCGGACTAGTCGAGGTAGTCGCGCAGCACCTGCGAACGGGACGGGTGGCGCAGCTTCGACATCGTCTTCGACTCGATCTGGCGGATGCGCTCGCGCGTCACTCCGTAGACCTTGCCGATCTCGTCCAGCGTCTTCGGCTGACCGTCGGTGAGACCGAAGCGCATGGAGACCACGCCGGCCTCACGCTCGGAGAGCGTGTCGAGCACGGAGTGCAGCTGCTCCTGGAGGAGCGTGAAGCTGACCGCGTCGGCCGGGACGACCGCCTCGGAGTCCTCGATCAGGTCGCCGAACTCGCTGTCGCCGTCCTCACCCAGCGGGGTGTGGAGGGAGATCGGCTCGCGGCCGTACTTCTGGACCTCGATGACCTTCTCGGGGGTCATGTCGAGCTCCTTGGCCAGCTCCTCCGGGGTGGGCTCGCGGCCCAGGTCCTGGAGCATCTGGCGCTGGACGCGCGCGAGCTTGTTGATGACCTCGACCATGTGCACCGGGATACGGATGGTGCGGGCCTGGTCGGCCATGGCGCGGGTGATCGCCTGACGGATCCACCAGGTGGCGTACGTGGAGAACTTGTAGCCCTTGGTGTAGTCGAACTTCTCGACGGCGCGGATCAGACCCAGGTTGCCCTCCTGGATCAGGTCCAGGAAGAGCATGCCGCGGCCGGTGTAGCGCTTGGCCAGCGAGACCACCAGACGGAGGTTGGCCTCCAGGAGGTGGTTCTTGGCGCGGCGGCCGTCCTCGGCGATGATCTCCAGCTCGCGCTTGAGCTTGGGCGCCAGCTTGTCGGAGTTGGCCAGCTTGTCCTCGGCGAACAGACCGGCCTCGATGCGCTTGGCGAGCTCGACCTCCTGCTCGGCGTTGAGCAGCGGGACCTTGCCGATCTGCTTGAGGTAGTCCTTGACCGGGTCCGCGGTGGCACCGGCGACGGCGACCTGCTGCGCGGGAGCGTCGTCCTCGTCCTCGTCGGACAGGACGAAGCCCTTGTTCTCGCCCTCGGCCTCTTCGTCCTCGCCCTTGCCGGGCGCGACGTCCTCGATGAGCTCCTCGCCCTCGACGGCCTCGTCGGCGTCCTTCTTGGCGGTGGTCTTCTTGGCCGCCGTCTTCTTGGCGACGGTCTTCTTCGCCACCGTCTTCTTGGCGACGGTCTTCTTCGCGGCCGCCTTCTTGGCCGGCGCTCCGGCCTCGTCGGCCGGGTCCGCGCTCTCTGCCGCCGGGGCCGCCGTGGCGGCCGCGACGCTCTTCGTCACGGTCGTCTTGGCGGTGACGGTCTTGGTGGCGGTGCGCTTGGCCGGGCTCTTCGCTGCGACGCTCTTGCGGGCGCGCTTCGGCGACTCCGCTGCACTGACCATCAGCGTCACACCCTCTTCCTCGAGGATCTGGTTGAGGCTGCGCAGAACATTCTTCCACTGGGTTGGCGGAATCTGGTCAGCCTCGAAGGCCCGACGCACGTCATCGCCGGCGATCTGCCCATCAGCCTTTCCCCGCTCGATGAGCGCCATCACAGACTCGGACTCGGCGATCTCCGGCGGGAGCGTACGGGATGTGCTGGCCGACACGAACAACCTCTCGGAACGATGGAAAACGGCTTCCGGCCCCGCCCAGGATCGGGCCGGAGCCGACGACCGTCGACGGGGAATGTGCCGACGGCGCGGGCTGGACCGGGGAACTGCACAGCGCCTGAGACGGCTGCTGTATTCCTTCCTCGGCTGTCACCTCTTAAGTCATCGCACGGCTCCGAGGAGTGTTACGCCCAATCCGCGTGGCCCGAGTCACACCCCATGTGCGACGAATGCGGCCAGAACGGGCGTTCGTCGCACATTCGCGCCACCGGAGCCCCCGCGACCCCGGGTCTCACCATGATTCCCGGGTTCCGCGCGGCTCCGGCGGCACGTGACGTGTACGCCTCGCGTGCCCGGCCACGGCCCGTAGGTCAGTGCTCGCGCGGAGCGGGCACGACGCGCTCCACCTCCGGGTGGACCGTGAGCAGCTGGCGCATGGCCGTCTCGGCCCCCTGGGCGTCGCCCGTCGCGAGGCAGTCGGCGATGCGCGCGTGGTGCGCCAGGCAGGACTCACCCGGGCGGTCACAGCCGGTGACCGGGCCGCCGGAGACCTGGAGCGCGGCGGCGACGATGCCGGAGAGGTGCTCCAGCATGCGGTTCCCGGCGAGCTGGATGAGCAGGGAGTGGAACTCGGCGTCGGCCCGGGAGAAGGTGATGCCGTCCCCCTGGGCATAGGCGTGGCCCATGATCTCGACCATGTCCGAGAGCCGCTGCTGGACGTCCTCACGGCCGTGACCGGCGGCGAGGCGGGCGGCGAGGGGCTCGATCGTCCACCGCAGCTCGTTGAGCTCGCGGCGCTGGTCGTCGCGAGCCGGGCCGAAGGCGCGCCACTCGATGATGTCGGGGTCCAGCAGGTTCCAGTCGCTGACCGGCCGGACCCGGGTGCCGACGTTGGGGCGGGCGCTGACCAGGCCCTTGGCCTCCAGCACGCGCAGCGACTCGCGCACGACGGTGCGGGAGACCTCGAAGCGCTGACCGATCTCCTCCGGGACGAGCGGGCGGTCCGCGCCGAGGTCGCCGGAGACGATCATCTGGCCGAGCTGCTGGACGAGCTGGCCGTGGAGTCCGCGGCCACGGCTGCCGGCGCTGCGACGACCGACCCGGCCGAGGTCCGTCTCCACCCCTTCCCAGGAGGGGGGACCCACGCGCTCGGCGACGGGCGCCTCCGCGTACGGGTAGCGATCGAGATCGCCCGGGGCGCCGAGGCCGGAGTCGACGGGACGGGCGGCGGTCATCATGGTGTGCGCAAGGGTACTCACGCATCCTTTGTCGGCGTGGCCCTCGTGACCCTTGAGGTCTTTGGTGAAAAGCACACGAAAGGGTGATCGGCGCCCCCTACACAATTGACGATTATTCGGACATAGCCGGGCATTTTCAAGAGAGTTACATGGGAACCGGAACGATTCGATCCGGTTTTGATCACCAACGCGCCTTGCGATGAAGGCCCGTGATCACATACGCGCAGAGGAGCGCGGTCAACGCCAGCGCCAGCGCCACCCCCACGGGCTGCGCGACCACCCGGAGGGCGCCCAGCAGCCAGCGGTCGGCCGCCACGGGCCACTCCATGCTGACGAATTCCCTCAGCCTGCCGGGGAGTCCGGCGATCGACCGGCCCGCGGGGCCCGCGGTCGTCTGACGCAGCAGCGGAGCCACGACGACGGGCACCGCGAGCACCGCCGCCACTCCCGCCGCGGCCACTCGGAAGACCCCGGCCCCGAGCACCCCCGCCCAGGCGCACCCGACGATCAGACCGAGCCAACTCGCACACAGAGTCGGCCAGTTTTCCGGTACGGGAATCAACTCGCCGCCGTACACGAGGCGGAGCGCCTCCAGGTCCGCCACCACGACGAGCACCGCGATGACCAGTGCGGTGGCGGCCGCGACCGCGAGCTTGGCGAGCAGAAGCCCCAGCCTGCGCGGAACGACCCCCCGACCGGTCGTGAGCGCCGGGTAGCGGTACTCGTCGCCGAACGAGAAGGCGCCGAGCAGCCCCGCCCCGAGCGCGGCGGGAGGCAGCGGCGACAGGGCGGGCCAGCCGGCGAGCACGGTCGGCAGAGGCGTCCGGCCACTGCGCGCGAGGAGCAGCGAGATCACCACAGAGGCGACGAGGACCGCGGCCACGACGAGCGGTGTCGCGGGCACGCCGAGCAGCCTGCGGATCTCGTACCGCAGCGGCCGCAGCGGCGAACGGGCCGGCCGCCGCCGGGGCTCCTGCGGACCGGGTTCCGACGCGGCGGCGGCAGCGGGCCGGTCGGGCTCGGTGTCGGAACGCCCCTCACCCCGGGTGTCGCGGCCGGTGTCGACGGGGCCGGTGTCGCCCACCTCGTCGGTCAGCCGGTGGATGAGGACTCCGTGGCGGAAGGCGGTCTCCCCGATGGCGGCGCAGTCGCTGCCGTAGACGGACAGGCGGTTGCCGCGTTCGGTGATCACTTCGACGGTGCGGCGCGCGGCGCGCGCCTCCTGGGTGACGGCGGCGGCAAGCCGCGCTGCATGCGGTGTGCGGACGGCCACGCGCGGCCGGAGCCGGGTGTGCGCGAAGTCCGCGGCCGCCTGGGCCGCGACGAGCCGTCCCTTGTCGAGGGTGACGATCCGGTCGGCGTTGCGGGCCGCGTCCTTGGGGTCCTCGGTGGTGTAGAGGACGGTGCCGCCCTCGGTGGCGTGGGCGCGCAGCAGTTCGTGCAGCCAGGCACGCTCGCGTACGGAGAGCCCGGCGCCGGGCTCGTCGAGCAGCAGCGTGTGCGGGTCGCCCAACAGGGCCGAGGCGAGGCCGAGTCGACGGTCCATGCCCCGGGAGAGCCGGCCGATGCGCTGGTCGTGCAGGCCGGCGAGTCCCACGAACTCCAGCATCTCGTCGGCCCTGGACGCGGGGACCCCCGCTGCGGCGCTCAGCATCCGCAACTGGCTGCGCAGGGTCCGTGAGGGGTGTCCGGGAACGTCACCGAACAGCACGCCCACCTCGCCGGCGGGGTGGGCGATGCGCTGCAGGGGGCGGCCGCGGAAGTAGGTGACGCCTCGGCCCGGCTCGAGTTCGAGCATCAGCCGCAGGGCGGTGGTCTTCCCGGATCCGGCAGAACCGAGAAGGGCGGTGACCTGCCCCGGCCGTGCGTCGAAGGTGAGATCGTCCACGGCGGGCGGGAGCTCGCGGCGGGGGCTGCTGGTGAGTCCGATGACCTGGAGCATCGCTTCTCTCGCGGTAGGTGAGACCGCTCCGCGGCAGGGCGGCTATCGAAGCAAGATAACGCTACATTTCGGACTTTTGGTGCATGGTTGAAGCCACGGGTCGCCCCGGAGCGGGGCGCTCAGACCTCGGGACGGAGCATCGGCGGGTTGAGCAGTGTCGCCCCGCCCGCCCTGAACAGCTGCGCGGGACGCCCGCCCTGACGGGTCGTGGTGCCGCCCGCAGGAACCAGGAAGCCCGGCGTACCGGTCACCTTCCGATGGAAGTTGCGCGGGTCGAGCGCGACACCCCACACGGCTTCGTACACCCTCCGGAGCTCGCCGACGGTGAACTCGGGCGGGCAGAAGGCCGTTGCCAGCGAGGAGTACTCGATCTTCGAGCGGGCCCGCTCCACGCCGTCACCGAGGATCCGCGCGTGGTCGAACGCGAGCGGCTCGGCCTGCCCGTCGTCGACGGATCCGTCCTTGCCGAGCAGCTCCTCCACCGGTGCCCAGCGGGCGCTGTTCGCGTCGCCGCCCGCACGCGGAGCGGGCAGATCGGGGGAGAGCGCCAGGTGGGCGACGCTGACCACCCGCATCCGGGGGTCGCGCTCGGGGTCGCCGTAGGTGGCCAGCTGCTCCAGGTGGGCGCCGTTGGCCGGCACGGGCGCCGGGGCACCCGGGTCGTGGACGCAGAGGCCGGTCTCCTCCACCAGCTCGCGCGCCGCCGCCATGGTCAGGTCCTCGTCGGCCCGGACGAATCCGCCGGGCAGCGCCCACCTGCCTTGGAACGGCGCTTCTCCCCGCCGCACCACCAGGGCGCACAGGGCGTGGCGCCGCACGGTGAGCACGACCAGATCGACAGTGACGGCGAAGGGCGGAAAGGCCGACGGGTCGTAGGGAGGCATGCCGTGATCATAGTCGTCTTCCTGACGATAAACACGCCCCTCCCGTGCATCGACGTCGACTTCTTCCCGCTCCCCCGGGACCGTGCCATTGCTGAGGGGTTGCATCCCTTCAGCCCCCCAGCTGGAGGCCGTCGGCGGCCTCCTCGACCATGCCGAGGCCCAGCCGGCTCACCCGTGCGGCGAACGGCTCCCCTGCGACCCGGACGCCCGA
This sequence comes from Streptomyces sp. NPDC001927, assembly GCF_053594455.1. NCBI lineage: Bacteria > Bacillati > Actinomycetota > Actinomycetes > Kitasatosporales > Streptomycetaceae > Streptomyces > Streptomyces sp. NPDC001927. The sequence continues at coordinate 1,090,300 of NZ_JBSFEN010000001.1, forward strand.
CAGCTGTACGGCTCCGAGCGGAGCGGACCGGACGGGGTGCAGGGCGACCGTGCCGCCGGGGGCGTCCGGCCGGATCCCCACGAGGGCCGTCACAAGGTGGACCGCACCGGCCGCCGCCACCGCCGCGGGCCGACAGGCCGTCGGATGGGGAACGGGGGTCGACCCGGTCGTCCGCACACCGCCGCCGTACATCTCGGGCAGCCGGTAGCCGAACGCCTCCGCCGCGTCGACGGTCCCCTTCAGCAAGGACCCCGCTTCCCTCTCGTATCCCGCCGCGGCGAGACCTGCGACGGCCACCGCCGTCTCATGGACCCGCACCGCACCGGCCCGGTGCCCGAAGGGGTTGTGGCCGGGCTCTTTGACACCGAGGCTGCGCAGCCCCCAGCCGGAGTCGAGAGCGGGCGTGCCCAGCAGGCGGGCCAGTTGTTCGGTGGAGGCCTTGTCCAGCAGGCCGGGTGCGTACCGCCCGCCGCCGAGGAGCCCGGTGTCGAGCAGGTGTGCCGCCCAGCCGCCCAGCTGCGTCCACGGCCGGCCGCCGGGCACCAGGGCCGCGGCGGGCCTGCCGCCGGACCTGTCGTCGAGCCAGAACACCGCCCGGAACCGCTCGCGCAGGGCGCGAGCCCACTCCCGCCATTCGTCGGCCCCGGGGCGTCCACAGCCGTCGAGGAGGTCGGCGCCGAGCAGGGCCGCGCGATGGGCGTGGGCCTGGGTCTCGGCCCGCCACGGCCCGGCGGGGCCCGGGTCGGGGACGAAGCCCTGCGCGTCGGCCGCGCCCCTGAGCCACTGGAGGCACCGTTCCGCGGTGGGCAGGAGCTCCACAAGGTCCTGCTCGGGGAGCCCCCACCGCCTCGCCTCGGCAAGGACCGTGGGGAAGGCAAGCGTGGCCTCGATACCCGTGCAGCGCGGAGGGAGGAAGGGGCCGGCGTCTCTGAGGGGCCCTTGGATGCGGCCCCGCGCCGGCCCCGGCCCGTCGAGCTGGGCGCGGGCCAGGGCTCGGAGCGTCGTGACGGCGAGTCGGGTGCCGAGCGGGAGGGCCATGCGCGCCGCCCAGAGCGCTTCGGCGGTGGCGGGTCCGCAGCGCCAGGGGACTCCGGCGGCGAGGTGGACATCGCTCGGGTGCACCGGGTCTCGCTGCAGGAGCGCCCGCAGGTCGTCGACGGCCACCCGCAGGAGCTCGCCGATCCGGGGATCGTCTCCCTCGGCGCGCGCCTCCGCGAGGACGACGCCACTGGGTCGGCCCGTACCGGTGCCCACGGCTCCGGAGGGTCGGGGGGCGCGGTCCGCGCGGACCCTGAGTTCGATGGTCCGGGTCGCCCCGGGAGCCAGCTCCATCTCCCAGCGAAGGAGTCCCGCCGCGGCCAGCGCGTCCGTCGGCGGTGGGTCGGCGCTGACGGAGGCGTACCGTCCGTCACCCGCTGTCCAACGCATCCCCGTGCCGTGAACACTGGCGGCGATTTCGGGTCCGGCCCGCCCCGCCGCCACGGCGCCCAGGTCTGCGAGATCCGTACCCAGAGCGATTTCCACCGGGAGCCGGAGGGGTCTGCCGACGGAGCTGCGCAGGGTGATCCGCTCGGTCCCGTCGGCGTCGCGTGAGCGCTCGACGGTGAGTCCGGGGTCGGGGCCGATGTCTCCCGCCGTACGGACGGCGGAGAGGAAGACCGCGCGGTCCGCCGAGGCCTGGCGGCCCTGCAGGGCGAGAGGTTCTCGGCCGGCCACGCGCAGCACGGAGCGGGCGAGGAGGCGGCGCCCGGAGAGGTAGACCCCTTCGAGGCCGTGACCGGTGAGCTGGCCGTGATCGGGCGAGATCGCGAGGCCGGGCAGGGCCACGCAGAGGAGCGCGTGGTGCACCGACGGCGGTTCTCCCGGTCGGGCGGTGGCAGGAGGCGTAAGACCGCCGGCGGACGCCTGTCCGGCCGGGAGTCCGGGGGCTGCCGGGAGTCCGGGGGCTGGGGCGGGACGGGAGGCCATGGGTGGTGTGCGGTGCTCTCTGTGCGATCCGGGCTGCCGACAAGGGTTCGGCGGCACGGGTCGTCGGGCTCCGCCACAGAGGTGAACGCCGCTGCGGGTGGCCTGGTCACGGGCGTCACCGCCCGCTCCTCGTCCCGCGCTGTCCGCCCGGCCTGGTCGCGGCACCCCGCGATCGCTGGGTGGAGCCCTTGCCGGGACGGGTCCCCGCGGTCGGCGCAGCCTTCCTCGGGGCCTTCGCGACCTTCCCCGCCTTCGCCTTGGCGGGACGGTGCGCCGCGGCGTGCTGTTCCAGGGCCGCCGCCCTCGACCCGCGCTCCTGCCGCAGGCAGCTCCGCAGGGATTCGGGGTCCAGCCCCTCGTTGCAGGCCTGGTGCAGCAGGCGGGCGAAGACGTAGTCGGGGTCGGAGTCCAGGGCGAGCCCCAGGGCGACCCGGGCGGCCGGCTCGTCCCCGGTGGACCAGGCCACCCAGCCGGCGAGCGTGAGCGGAGCCGCGGCGTGCTCGCCGAACGGTGCGACGCAGCGCCGGGCCAGCACGCGCCACAGCCGCAGCGCGGCGGCGCCCTCGCTGCCCTCCATCCATTCGGCGGCCTGGTCCCGTGTCTCCCGGTCCTGGAGCCCCAGGATCAGGGCGGCGGCCTCGTCGGCGTCGAGGATCGCGTCGTCGGCCGCGTCCTGTTCGGCCGTCGCGGCGCCACGCACGCCGGCCGGCGCGGGTGGCACGGCCGGGGCGTCGAAGCGTCGGAGGACCTCGCGGGCGAGGTCGATCGTCGTCTCCCTGACCTCTGCACGGCCCGCACCGGGCGGACCGTCGAAGATCTTGGGGACGATCACGGCGGAGGCCTCGTTCAGCGCCGTGCGCTGCCGATCGTCCTCGGACGAGGGCGACGCACGGGGCGTGAGCCGGGCCTCCATGTCCCGCAGGGATCCCCGGACCTGGATTCCGGCGTAGGCGGCGGACGCGGCCATGACCGACGTACCGGTCAGCGCGAGGGGTGTGCCGTCGGGCGGGCAGCAGCGGGTGTCGGGGCAGCAGTAGGAGAAGTACAAGCCGTCGGAGATGCAGAGTGCTTCGTAGACGGGAATGTCGAGCGCGCCGCAGGCGGTGCGCAGGCGCTGGGCGAACGGGCGCAGCCGCTCCATCACATGACGGCCCGTCTCACCGGGCGCCGGGTCCTGGCAGAGGAAGACGACGATGCCGTCCGGCCGGGTGCCGCGCCGGGTGCAGCCCTCGACGAGGCACTCGGCGAGGTGTTCCGCCGTCGAGGGCCATTCGTTCGCGGAACGCGGGATGCCGAGCCTGACCCGGCCGCCGAATCGTCCGAGCTCACCGTGGAGCGCGACGAGGACGACGGAGTCGCTCGGGTGAAAGCCGAGCATGAACGGGAGTGCGTCGGCCAGCTCGGCGGGGCCGCGCAACGTGATCTGCTGGGATTCGGTCGTTCCACGGAATTCGTGCGGGTTCGTGTTCATGGTCACGACGGTCTCGCGCCGACCGCCGACTCCGAAAGCCCTGTGGATAACTCCCCGGCCGACCCGCCCGGCAGTTGTCCACAGCTCGGACGGCTCGCTCGCGCGATGTCCGAGGCATCGGCTTACCTGGGGTCATGAACCACACAGACCGCCAGGACACGTGGCGCCCGTCGAAGCCGTTCAGCGACCGAACGCACGGGCGCCCTGCCCGCATTCACGCCGATGCCGCGAGAACCAGCGGGAGAACCGGACCGCTGCCGGCGCGGCGGAGCTGACGGGTCGCGACGGCGAGGGTCCAGCCGGAGTCGGTGTAGTCGTCCACCAGCAGGACGGGCCCGGCGGCGCCTGCCACGGCGTCGGCCAGCTCCTCCGAGACGGTGAAGGCACCGAACAGACCCTTCAGCCGTTGCGCGGAGTTGCTGCGGCGTGCCGCTTCGGCGCCGCTCGGCCCGGTGTAGGTCAAGGTGCCGAGGTAAGGGAGGCGACCGATGGACGCGATCCCCTGCGCCAAGGAGCCGACGAGCTGCGGTCGGCGGAGGGACGGCACGGCGACGATGCCCACGGGCCGGGCGGAGGCGTCCGCGACGTTCGGTGCCCACCCGCCGGCAGAGCGCGCCCAGTCGGCCAGGACGGCCACCGCCGCCTTCAGGACGTCGTCGGGGACGGGACCGTCGGGGGCGTTCTCGGCCAGCAGGGGGCGCAGTCGGTTGCCCCAGCCGATGTCCGAGAGCCGGCCGAGGGCACGCCCGGTGGCCCCCTGCTCACCGGCGGGGATACGTCCCTTGAGGTCGATGCCCAGGGCCGGCATGCCGGTCGGCCACATCCGGCGCGGCTCGACCTCCACACCCGGGCGGTCCAGCTCTCGCGTGGCACCTGTCAGCGCCTCGGTCGAGACGGAGGAGCCGATCCAGGCACCGGCGCAGTTGTCGCACCGGCCGCACGGCTCCGCGCCCTCGTCGTCCAGGTGCTGACGCAGGAACTCCATCCGGCACCGGGTCGTGCTCACGTAGTCGCGCATGGCCTGCTGCTCGGCCTTGCGCTGCCGCGCCACCCACGCGTACCGCTCCGCGTCGTAGGCCCACGGCTGCCCCGTGCTCTCCCAGCCGCCCTTCACCCGCTTGACGGCCCCGTCCACGTCGAGGACCTTGAGCATCGTCTCCAGGCGGGTGCGGCGCAGATCCACCGCCGCCTCCAGGGCCGGCACGGACAGCGGCCGTCCCGCGTCCGCGAGGGCCGTGATCGTCTGGCGCACCTGGGCCTCGGGCGGGAAGGCCGTGTCGGCGAAGTAGCGCCAGATCGCCTCGTCCTCCTTGCCCGGCAGCATCAGCACCTCCGCGTGCTCCACCCCACGTCCGGCACGGCCCACCTGCTGGTAGTACGCGATCGGCGAGGACGGCGAGCCGAGGTGGATCACGAAGCCGAGGTCGGGCTTGTCGAAGCCCATGCCCAGGGCCGAGGTCGCCACCAGCGCCTTCACCCGGTTCTGCTGCAGGTCGGCCTCGGCCTGCAGCCGATCGGCGTTCTCTGTACGGCCCGTGTACGAGTCCACCGTGAAACCGCGCTGCCGCAGAAAGGCCGTGGCCTCCTCCGCCGCGGCCACGGTCAGCGTGTAGATGATCCCGGAGCCCGGCAGCTCGTCCAGGTGCTCGGCGAGCCAGGCCAGGCGGTGGGCCGCGTCCGGCAACTGGACGACTCCGAGCCGGAGGCTCTCCCTCTCCAGCGAACCGCGCAGGACCAGGGCCTCTCCGGCGCCCGTGCCCAGCTGCTCGGCCACGTCCGCGGTGACCCGCGCGTTGGCGGTCGCGGTGGTGGCAAGGACCGGCACGCCCGGGGAGAGCTCTCCGAGCATGGCCCGCAGCCTGCGGTAGTCGGGGCGGAAGTCGTGCCCCCAGTCGGAGATGCAGTGCGCCTCGTCGACCACGAGGAGACCGGTCGTGGCCGCGAGCTTGGGAAGCACCTGCTCGCGGAAGTCGACGGAGTTGAGCCGCTCCGGACTCACGAGGAGAACGTCGGTCTCGCCCCGCTCGACCTCCCCGTAGATGGTGTCCCACTCCTCCGGGTTGGCCGAGTTGATGGTGTGCGCCCGGATACCGGCCCGCTCCGCCGCCTCGACCTGGTTGCGCATCAGCGCGAGCAGCGGCGAGATGATCACCGTCGGACCGGCCCCACGGCGCCGCAGCAGAGCCGTCGCCACGAAATACACCGCCGACTTGCCCCAGCCGGTGCGCTGCACCACCAGCGCCCGCCGACGCTCCTCCACCAGGGCGGACACCGCCTGCCACTGGTCCTCCCGCAGCCGCGCGGAGCCCCCGGGATCTCCCACGAGCTCGGCAAGGATGGCGTCGGCTTCGGCACGGAGCTCCAGGTTGTCCATGCCCCCATGCAACCCGATGGCACTGACAATCGGCCAATTCACTCGGAGCGACATCTCGCTCTCGAACAGTCCCCGGCGCGGGCACCAGCGAGGCCGGTTCGGGCGCGTTCCCCCTGATGCCTGACGTCCAGGTGTGAAACGGAGCGTGAACAGTGGGTGTCTGGGCAGGGATATGAGTGCCATACCGACCCATTCCAGTCAGCGGCGTCAATTGCTCGTTGCCGCTCGCGCACGGGCCAGCAAGAATTGGGAAACCGCCCGGCATGGCCCCGCACGCGGTCCGGAAGGACTGTGCCGTGGTGCGCCCTCACTCGACCCTGCCCGCCCAGCGGGCGCGTATCCGAAGGGAGGACCGTGACCTTCGGATTCGCTCCGTCCGCAGCCACTTCGATCAACTCGTCGACCGAGTCCGCCAGCCGCCTCGCTCGGATGCTGGAGCCGGCGGAGTGGGCGGCGGCCGAAATCCCGCTGCTCCGCAACCCCCGTGAGGTCGTCAGCGGGCTGCACACCCGCCACCGCCCGACCCCGGCGACGGCGGTCGTCGCCGTGCTCGACCACGAGGAACGGCTCACCGCCAGCGCGTCGTTCACCCGTCGTCCGGTCCCGGCGGACGGCTGGGAGTTCCGCAACGTGCTCCTCGCCCATCTGCGCCGCGTCATCCCGCACGATCTGCGCCGCCGGACACCCGTGCGGACGGCGGTGCTGCTCTACTGCCGGGACGGCGACGAGCGGTGGACGGAGGAGGACGGCGCCTGGATGTGGGGCCTGCGGGACGCCTGCACGCTCCACGGGCTGCGCTGTGGCGCGTACATCACCCTGACGCGCGGCGGCTGGCAGGTGCTGGGCGAGGGGCGCGGCGGCCGGTACCCCGGCTCGGGTTCGCGCCCCGCACCGCTCGGCGATGTTCCGTCCGAGCTCGGTCTTCTGACACCCCGTACGGCCGGCGGTGCCGCCGAACCGTTGCGCCGAACGGCGGCCCGCTGAGGCGGACCGCACCGGCCACGAGGCGGGGCCAAGGCCCGGCCGCCCCTAAGGGCAGCCGGGGCAGGACCACGAGAGTGATCCTGCTCGGACCTCGGACGTCAGACCTCGGCGGTCAGCCCCCCGGACCTCAGGCCTCAGACCTCGTGCAGGTCAGACACCCACGCCGAGCACGCCGTTGATGCGCTGCGGGTCGCCGCAGACGATGAGCAGCGCGGTCGCGCGCCCCCTCGCCAGGGGCAGCGCCTTGGCGACCGCCTCCTCGGCTCCACCGTTGACCGCCACCACGACCACGGGCCGGGCGGCCGCCCGCTCCACGGCGTCGGCGTCGGCGAAGAACACGTCGTCGCCGGCGTCCTGCTGGGCCCAGTAGGCGGTCTCGCCGAAGGACAGCTCGTGCGCCGCCCACGGGTGCTGCTCACCGGTGGTGAGCACGAGGATGTCGCCGGGGGAACGGCCGCTGTCCAGGAGCAGATCGACGGCCTCTTCGGCGGCGTCGACGGCGCCGTCGACCGGGGCCGGGATCAGCTGGATCTGCGGGCCCGTGCGCTGCTCGGAACGATTCTCCGGACGGGTCGACGGGGTCTGCGCGGCGCCGGTGTGCGGGCGGGGCATCGGCGGTCCGGGCCTGGCCGAGCCGGGACCGGGACGCCCGGGACGCGGCGAGGCCGCGGAACGCGGACCGGGTACGGGACGGGGGGTCGGCGCGGGGTGGCCTGCGGCCGTGCCGCGGGGACCCTGGGCACTCTCGTGAATCTGAGGCTCCTCGGGGAAGAGAGGCATGAGTGGATGTCTATCAAACGCCGGTGCGCGGGGCTCCGGCGGGTGGGCACAATCGTGCGACCCGGCCGTCGGCATGAGCCTGCCGGGAAGTTCAGAAATCGAAGCCGAGTTGGCCCCCGCTTTCCAGTGCGGCCGCCTCGGCGGAGATGCGGATCTTCTTGAGGTGCCGCCACTGGGGCAGCGCGTCGAGATACGACCAAGAGAGCCGGTGGAAGGGCGTCGGTCCCCGCTCTTCCAGGGCGGCCTTGTGCACCGGCGAGGGGTAGCCCGCGTTGGCGTCGAAGCCGTATCCCGCGCACCCCTGCGACTCGCCCTCGAGCTCGGCCATCATCGCGTCGCGCCGGACCTTGGCGATGACCGAGGCCGCCGCCACGGCGATGCAGGACTGGTCGCCCTTGATCACCGTACGGACCTTCCAGGGGCTGCCGAGGTAGTCGTGCTTCCCGTCGAGTATCACCGCGTCGGGGCGGACCGGCAGTGCGTCCAGCGCGCGCACGGCGGCCAGCCGGAGCGCGGCGGTCATGCCCAGCTCGTCGATCTCCTCGGGGGAGGCGTGGCCGAGGGCGTAGGCGGTGACCCACTTCTCCAGTTCCGCGGCCAGGGCGGTACGGCGCTTGGGGGTGATCAGCTTGGAGTCGGTAAGCCCCTCGGGGGGCCTGCGGAGGCCGGTGACGGCCGCGCAGACCGTCACGGGACCGGCCCATGCCCCGCGTCCGACCTCGTCTACTCCGGCGACGATCTTGGCGCCGGTGGTGGCTCGGAGCGAGCGCTCGACGGTGTGTGTGGGTGGTTCATAGGGCATGGCGCGAGCAAGGTTACGCCGATGGGCACCGCCCGCGATACCCGGATTCCCCTCGGATGTCCGAACGGGCCGTGTGAAGCCGGTCCGAGACGGCTTGATCTGATCGATCGCGGGGCATCCGGAACGCACGCACCCCGGCCCCTTCCGCTCTCGAGCGGGCCAGGAACCGGGGTGGTGCGCGGCGCGGCGCCGACCTCTCCGAAGATCAGGGGGCCCCGTATGGGTCGCCGGACCGATCGCCGTTCTCGTAGGGGTCGTAGCCGTCCAACCTGCTCACCGCTCCGCACTCGGCCGGGCTCCGGTCGACGCCCCGCTCCGCCAGGAGCGTGCGCGCCCTCGCCTCTGACCAGCTCGTGGCGTACCAGCCTCCGTCGTCGCCGCGCAGGCGCACCTCGATACCGAGGAGGGCGCAGGAACGCTGTGGCTCCGGAAGCCGGTCGAGGGCGGGTACGGCGTCCGCCGAGAGCGCGGCGAGATAGGGAATGTCGATCTTCTTGGAGCTGCTGAACCGCTCGACGTTGCGTTCGGCGACGAGGGCGTCGGGCGAGGCGAGGCCGAAGGCGAGTACGCCCGCGGCGGCACTGACGGCCACCGCGCGGGGCAGCAGACGCGCGCCGAAGATCCCGGCGGCCATGATCAGCAGAATGACCAGACCCAGCCAGATCTCCATGGCGGCCACGGAGATGCGCAGCCGGGTGAGCCCGTACGCGTCGACGTACAGGTCCATCCTGCGCAGCGCGGAGGCGACCACGACGAGCGTGAGGACGCACAGGGTGCCGAGGACGGCACGGACGAGCGTACGGTCGCGGGCGCCGTCGCGCGGCGCCCAGCGCAGGGCGAGACCGATCACCACGAGGGTGAGCAGGGTGGCCATGAGCAGCTGCCAGAAGCCCTGGCGGGCGTACTCGGAGTAGGTCAGGTCGGTCTCTTCGAGGACCTTTTCGTACCCGCCGAAGAGAACGGCGAGTTGGACCCCGTTGAACGCCGCGAAGAGCAGGTTGAGCACGATCAGCGGAAGGGCCCACTCCAGTCGCGCGCGGGCCCGGCCGGGGCGGATCACCATCCGGTCCCAACGCAAGGGCGCGGCGGCCGTACGGGCGAGGGCGATGGCGCCGAAGAGCCCGAGCAGGAAGAACGAGAGCCGCCAGGGCGCCTGCTCCAGCGAGATGTCGGGCATCAGCGAACCGAGCAGGTCGGCGAAGGCCGCGTCGGCGCCAGCGAACAGCGCGCCGAAGACGACGAGCAGGGCGACGGCCACTCCGACGGTCCGCACGACCGGGCCCCACCGGCCGCGCGAGCCGTCCGCACGATCACGTACGCCGCGCCAGATCCAGCCGGTCCCTGAACCGAGGGAGTCGAACAGACCGAAGGGCGCGAAGAGAACGCTCGGCCAGCCCCGGCCGCCGTGCAGAGCGAGGGCCGTCACGCCGATGGCGGTGACGATCGCGAGGAAGGTCGGCCATCCCGCGTCCCGGAGCGCGGGGACGGCGAGGAGGGCGAGGGCCCCGATCGCCCAGACCAGCGTCCAGGGCCGGAGCCGCCTGCCCGCCGCCCGCGCGGCGAAGGCGGCCGCGAGGACCGCGGGAGCGGCCACGATCATCAGGTTGAGGCCGATTCCCTCGTCGAGGAGCAGGGCGGACAGCAAGGCGGTGGCGAGGACCGCCCAGAGCGTCGGGGCGGTGACCTGGGCCGGCGCGGCGGGGCGCAGTCGGGTCAGCCAGGTGTCGCCGGGGGGCGCGGGCGGAGCCCAGGGGTGCGGCGGCCTGCCACCGGGCCACGCCGTCGCCGGGGCCCGCTGGTGGGGCGGCGCGTACGGCGCGTAGTACGGCCCCGGCGGTACGGGACCCGGGGGCACGGGACCGGGAGCGGGACCCGGGGGCACAGGAGCGGGACCGGGAGCGGGACCGGGACCGGGCTCCGGCTTGCGGTCGGCCGTCGTCCCCGCCTTCGACTCGGCAGCGGTCTCCACCTTGGGCTCGGCCGCTGTCCCCACGACGGGCTCGGCAGCGGTCTCCGCCCTGGGCTCGGGCGTGGGCTTCGGCTCGCTGACGGGCTGAGCTCCGTCCTGCGGTAGTGGATCGGACGGTATGTCGGACACGGGACCCCCTCCCGACCCGGCTCGCATGCGGTGCCTCGCCGGCGGAGGGCTGCGGTCCGGGTGTCGTGTCGGCGCGCTCTTGACATGATCAGCGCTGCGGAGTGGCCGACTCTAACGGCGGTCCGCCCGTTCGGACCCGACCGGACGGCGCTGTGTCAGGACCGTGACACTCACCTCCCCGTTCCCGGGGTACGGGGAGGGGCCGGATCAGGGCCGTACGCCGGCGGGCACCCAGTCCGGCAGTTCCTCCGTCCGCTCCAGCCAGGAGGCGGGCGGCGCGCCGGCCGCACCGGAGGCCACGACTCCGCCGGCGATCGCGCAGGTGGTGTCGACGTCGCCGCCGACCTGGGCGGTCGTCCAGAACACCTGCTCGTAGTCGCCGAGCGCCCGGGCCGCCGACCAGAGCGCGAACGGCACGGTGTCGTGGGCGCTGGTACGGCGCCCACTGCCCAGGACCGCCGCGACCGTCCCGGCGTCGCCGTAGTCGAGCATGTCGCGGGCGCGGCGCAGCCCCGCGCCGACCGCGCTGCGCGGTACGAGGGCGATCACCCCGTCCAGGAGGTCCGTCGGCGTGGGCGGACCCGCCGGGTCCGCGGCAAGAGCGGCGGCGGCCGCGACGGCCATGGCGCCGACGACGGCCTCACGGTGCTGGTGCGTGGTGTACGCGGAGATCTCGGCCTGGTGGGTCGCCTGCTCCGGGTCGTCCGCGTACCAGGCGCCGAGCGGGGCGATCCGCATCGCGGCCCCGTTGCCCCACGAGCCCTGACCGTTGAAGAGCGCGGCGGCGAGTTCACGCCAGTCGCCGCCCTCCCTGATGAGCCGGAGCATCCTGTTGACGGCGGGGCCGTAGCCCCGGTCGAAGTCGTGGTGCTCGGCGAACGCATGCGCGAGCGCGTCCTGGTCGATCCGCCCGTGGCTCACGAGCACGGCCAGGACCGAGCCGGCCATCTCGGTGTCGTCGGTCCACTGCCAGGTGCCGGGAGGCAGCTCGCGTCGCTTGAGCAGCGGATAGTTGACGGGAACGAAGAACTGGGAGCCCAGGGCGTCTCCCACGGCCAGCCCTCGAAGGCTGGCCAGGGCGCGTTCGAAGCGCCGGTCGAGAGTGGAGTCAGCGGTCATCGCTTCACCACTCTATCCGGTGGAGCCGTACGGTTCCGGGGTACGCCAGTGCTCGAACGGCCGGTCCAGGCTGTATCTGCCGTCCTCGCCGAGCAGCAGCGTCCGCGTCTCGCCGTTGCCCGGGTTGGACAGCGACTCGAACTCGGCGACGCTCCAGTGGAACCACCGCATGCAGAACAGCCGCATCGTCAGCCCGTGGGTCACCAGGAGCACGTTCGGCGGGTGGTCGGGCGCCTCGAAGCTGCGGTAGAGGCTCTCCAGGAACGCCCCGACCCGGTCGTACACGTCGGCCCCGGACTCGCCCTGCGCGAAGCGGTAGAAGAAGTGCCCGTACGCGTCCCGGTACGCCTTCTGCAGGCGTACGTCATCCCTGTCCTGCCAGTTTCCCCAGTCCTGCTCCCGCAGCCGGGGCTCCTCCCGCACCCGGACCTGCTCGGGGTCGAGCCGGAACTCCCGGAAGGTCTGGTGCGTTCGACGGTACGGCGAGACGTACACGCTGACCTGCTCCTCCCCGAAGAGGTCCCGCAGTTGCTCCCCTGTCTCCCGGGCCTGCCGCAGACCGGTCTCGGTGAGCCTGAGCGCGTGGTCGGGCTCCCGCTCGTACACCGTGTCGTCGGCATTGCCTTCGGACTCTCCGTGCCGTACGAGGACGATGCGCCGCGGTCTTGCCATGCCACGACCCTAGATCGCCCGCTTCGCGCGGGCTCAGCCGGGGAGGCACCCGGCGTCCATCCGGCGTACGCGGCCGGCACACCGCCTGCGGGTGATCAGACCGTCCAGGACGGCTCGAGCTGCACCACGTCCCCGCTGAGCGCCGCCACGTCGGCCTCCGTCTGGGCCCGCAGCCCGAGCCGTTCGACGCGCTCCACCCGGTACTTGCCGTGCTCCGCGGCGGACCGCCACATCGAGAGCACCACGAACTCGTTCCCCGGCGCCTCGCCGAACACCCCGCGCAGCATCCCGGGAGAACCGGCCATCGCCGGGTTCCACACCTTCTCCTGCATCAGCGCGAAGTGCTCGACCCGGTCCTCGTGGACGCGGCAGTGCGCCACGCGCGCCACGTCGGCGTCCGTGAACCGGGGTTCGAAGCCCGTCTTCACGTCGAAGCGGTGGTCGAAGAGTTTGACCTGGAGGTCCTTGAACGAGCCGGACTGCGTGGCAGCGAGCCGGTCGTGCGAGCGCGCCATGAACGAGTCGTAGAAGGCGCGGCTCTCCCAGAACGAGAAGACATGAGCGACATCGGGCCGCGCCCGGCTCCACCCACCGCCCTGGCCCCGGAATCCCGGCTCACCCAGCAGCCCCGCCCATTTCCGCTGTCCCCGTTCGAACCCCCGACGGTCCACGACGGTGCAGCGAATCCACTTGACCAGCACGGCGCCATCGTACGGGGCATTCACCCTCCGCCACCCCGTTCTCGCGGTGAGTGCGCATGACACCATGAACAACCGGTCGGAGACCATGGGCAGTTGACCGGGCCCGCGGTACCAGTCGTACGCAGAGAGGGAATTCACGGTGAGCGGACTCAACAAGGGGGTCGGCAAGGTCGAGGTGACGCTCAAGTGGGACCCCAGTCCGATCGGCGCGTCGGCGCACGATCTGGACATCATCGCCGGGGTCTACACGGCGGACGATCCGTACGGTGCGCCCGTCTACCTGGTGCACTTCGACAGCCGCTCCCCCGACGGCACGATCACACTCGCCCGGGACAGCCGTACGGGCCAGGGCTTCGGCTACGACGAGGCCATGACCCTGGAACTGAACCGGCTCGCGCCGCGGTACGCGCGCGTGGTGGTGGGAGTGGCCATACAGCAGGGTTCCGGACGGCTGACGTTCGGCGACATCGTCAACACCGGTGTACGGGTGGGCGAGGGCTACCGGGATCTCGCCGTCCATGGCTTCGAGGACGTCGCCGGCTCCACGGCGGCGACAGTCGTGGAGTTCACCCGGGACGGACCGGAGACCTGGTCCTACCGGTCCGTGCTCCGCGGCTTCGACCTGGACCCGCGGGCCTTCGCGGCGGTGATGGGCGCCCAGCACGTCTGAGAGCCCGACGGAGACCCACCTGAACCGAGAAGGGGACCGGCCTGAGGCCGGTCCCCTTCTCACTCACCGTTCAGCCGGCGGCTCAGCTGCAGCCGCTGGTCGAGCCGCAGCCCTCGCAGATGTAGCAGGAGCCGGCCCGCTGCATCTTCGTGCCGCAGGAGAAGCAGAGCGGGGCGTCCGCGCTGATGCCCAGCTGCATCTCGACGAGCTCCGCCGAGGTGTGCGCCTGCTTCGGGGCCGGGACCTCGACCTTCGGCGGGGTCGAGACGGCCTTCAGGGTCTCCGTCTGGCGCGGGGCGGACTGGGCGAGGCCCTCGACGTCCACCTCGTCGTCGGAGGGCTCGTAGGAGCCCGTCTCCAGGTGACGCTGACGCTCCTCGGCCGAGTGGATGCCGAGCGCGGAGCGGGTCTCGAAGGGCAGGAAGTCCAGCGCCAGGCGGCGGAAGATGTAGTCGACGATCGACTGCGCCATACGCACGTCCGGGTCGTCCGTCATGCCGGCCGGCTCGAAGCGCATGTTGGTGAACTTCGAGACGTACGTCTCCAGGGGGACGCCGTACTGCAGACCGACGGAGACGGCGATGGAGAAGGCGTCCATCATGCCGGCGAGCGTCGAGCCCTGCTTCGACATCTTCAGGAAGACCTCACCGAGACCGTCGTCCGGGTAGGAGTTGGCGGTCATGTAGCCCTCGGCGCCACCGACCGTGAAGGAGGTGGTGATCCCCGGACGGCCCTTGGGCAGACGCTTGCGGACCGGGCGGTACTCGACGACCTTCTCGACGGCCTCGCGGATCGTCGCCTCGGACTTCGCGGTGACCTCGGCCTTCTCCTCCTCCTTCTTCTTGGCGGAGAGGGGCTGGCCGACCTTGCAGTTGTCGCGGTAGATGGCGAGCGCCTTGACGCCCATCTTCCAGGCCTCGAAGTAGACCTCCTCGACGTCCTCGACCGTGGCCGTCTCCGGCAGGTTCACGGTCTTGGAGAGGGCGCCGGAGATCCACGGCTGGATGGCGGCCATCATGCGGACGTGGCCCATCGCGGAGATGGAACGCTCGCCCATGGCGCAGTCGAAGACCTCGTAGTGCTCGGTCTTCAGGCCGGGGGCGTCGATCACGTTGCCGTGCTCGGCGATGTGGGCGACGATCGCCTCGATCTGCTCCTCCTGGTAACCCAGGCGGCGCAGGGCCTGCGGGACGGTGCCGTTGACGATCTGCATCGAGCCGCCGCCGACCAGCTTCTTGAACTTGACCAGGGCGAGGTCGGGCTCGAGGCCGGTGGTGTCGCAGGACATCGCGAGACCGATGGTGCCGGTCGGGGCGATGACCGACGCCTGGGCGTTGCGGAAGCCGTTCTTGGCGCCGAGGCGGATCACGTCCTGCCAGGCCTCCGTGGCGGCGGCCCAGATCGGCGAGTCGAGGTCGTCCACGTGGACGGCCGCGGTGTTGGCGTCCGCGTGCTGCTTCATGACGCGCTGGTGCGGCTCGGCGTTGCGGGCGTAGCCGTCGTACGGGCCGACGACCGCGGCGAGCTCGGCGGAGCGCTTGTACGAGGTGCCCGTCATCAGCGAGGTGATCGCACCGGCGAGGGCGCGGCCGCCGTCGGAGTCGTACGCATGGCCGGTGGCCATGAGCAGGGCGCCGAGGTTGGCGTAGCCGATGCCCAGCTGACGGAAGGCGCGGGTGTTCTCGCCGATCTTCTGGGTGGGGAAGTCGGCGAAACAGATGGAGATGTCCATCGCCGTGATGACCAGCTCGACGACCTTGGAGAAGCGCTCGACGTCGAACGACTGGCTGCCCTTGCCGTCGTCCTTGAGGAACTTCATCAGGTTCAGCGAGGCGAGGTTGCAGGACGTGTTGTCCAGGTGCATGTACTCGCTGCACGGGTTCGAGCCGTTGATCCGGCCCGACTCGGGGCAGGTGTGCCAGCGGTTGATCGTGTCGTCGTACTGGATGCCCGGGTCGGCGCAGGCCCAGGCGGCCTCGGCCATCTTGCGGAACAGCGACTTGGCCTCGACCTCCTCGATGACCTCACCGGTCATGCGGGCGCGCAGGCCGAACTTGCCGCCGTTCTCGACGGCCTTCATGAACTCGTCGTTCACACGGACCGAGTTGTTGGCGTTCTGGTACTGGACGGACGTGATGTCGTCGCCGCCCAGGTCCATGTCGAAGCCCGCGTCGCGCAGGGCGCGGATCTTCTCCTCCTCCTTGACCTTGGTCTCGATGAAGTCCTCGATGTCGGGGTGGTCGACGTCGAGGATGACCATCTTGGCCGCGCGGCGCGTCGCGCCGCCCGACTTGATCGTTCCCGCGGACGCGTCGGCGCCACGCATGAAGGAGACCGGGCCGGAGGCGTTGCCGCCGGAGGAGAGCAGCTCCTTGGAGGAGCGGATGCGGGAGAGGTTCAGGCCGGCGCCGGAGCCGCCCTTGAAGATCATGCCCTCTTCCTTGTACCAGTCGAGGATCGACTCCATGGAGTCGTCGACGGACAGGATGAAGCAGGCGGAGACCTGCTGGGGCTGCGGCGTGCCGACGTTGAACCACACCGGGGAGTTGAAGCTGAAGATCTGGTGCAGGAGGGCGTAGGCCAGCTCGTGCTCGAAGATCTCGGCGTCGGCGGGCGAGGCGAAGTAGCCGTACTCCTCACCGGCCTTGGTGTAGGTCTTCACGATCCGGTCGATGAGCTGCTTGAGACCGGTCTCGCGCTGCGGGGTGCCGACGGCCCCGCGGAAGTACTTGCTGGTGACGATGTTGACCGCGTTCACCGACCAGAAGTCGGGGAACTCGACGCCACGCTGCTCGAAGTTGACCGAGCCGTCGCGCCAGTTGGTCATGACGACGTCACGACGCTCCCAGATCACCTCGTCGTACGGGTGCACGCCCGGAGTGGTGTGGATGCGCTCGATACGCAGGCCCTTGGCCCCCTTGGCTCCCTTGGCGCGGGAACCTCGTGCCGGACCGCTCGCCGTCTCTGTCATGCCGCCTCCCATATACGGGCAAAACACCCTTAAGTGCCCAGATAATCCCAGGGCACTGTCTTCTCTGTCTGTTGTCGCGGGCGCCGCTCGGAACGCCCGTGACACGTCTTTTCGGCCGCCACGCGGCCGGCCACGACCGGACCCTCGGTCCGGCCGGCCGGTCAGTCGGCGGCGGTGGCGGGAACGGGGACCTCGGGGGTCGCTCCGGTCCCGCAGTCCTCTGCGGATGGCCGTCGTTCGCGGAGTTCCGCGACCGCGGCCTCGAAGTCGTCGAGGCTGTCGAAAGCCTTGTAGACGGATGCGAAGCGCAGGTACGCGACGAGGTCGAGATCCTGCAACGGGCCGAGGATGGCCAGACCCACGTCATGGGTGGTCAGCTCGGCGCTCCCGGTGGCGCGCACCGCCTCCTCGACCCACTGGCCGAGCTTGGCGAGGGCGTCCTCGGTCACGGGCCGCCCCTGGCACGCCTTGCGCACGCCGGAGATGACCTTGGTACGACTGAAGGGTTCGGTCACGCCCGAGCGCTTCACCACCATGAGCGAGCACGTCTCCACCGTCGTGAAACGACGGGAGCAGTCGGGGCACTGGCGGCGGCGTCGGATCGACGTCCCGTCGTCGGTGGTGCGACTGTCGACGACACGACTGTCGGGGTGCCTGCAGAAGGGGCAGTGCATGGTTTCCGACCCTCCCTCACGGCGCGACTGAATAGCCTCACCGGGCCCGTCAAGGCCCTCGAAGCGACCACCAGCATAGGCGATGCGGATCCCCCCGGAAGACCGGGGACCACTACGTGTAGGCGGCTGATGCAATCCAACCACTAGATCTAGGGTTCAGCCCGTTTCCGGCACTTCGCGCGTGTCGCGCGAACCGGCCGCACCGCCGACCGGCCACGAGGGTACGGGACGCGCGCGGCGCCGCCGATTCCGGCCCGCCGGATGCGAGACTGGAACAGCACCCCCCGCCCGCGTGCGGCCGACGGCTGAACGGTACCGTAATGACCGGAATTGCCTCCGGCGCCCGGGCTCGCATATACACCCAGTCGCGAACACACGTAAGGCAATCTGCGTTTTTTCACTCGAACGTGTGTTTGGCGCAACCTTTCGAAAGCCACTACCGTTGTGCCAGCGAGGGAGACCATTCGAGAGGGGCCGCCGACGTGACCACCACCGCAGACAGTGCCACCATCACTGCCCAGGACCGCTCCCAGGGCCGACTCGAGGCGGTGCATGCCATGAATGACGCAGCCACGAACGGGGACGGGGAGCCAGGGCGACCTGCGCGCTCGCTCCCCGGACGACCTCCAGGCATCAGGGCCGACAGCTCGGGCCTGACCGACCGGCAGCGCAGGGTCATCGAGGTCATCCGGGACTCGGTCCAGCGGCGCGGATACCCGCCGTCGATGCGCGAGATCGGTCAGGCGGTGGGCCTCTCCAGCACGTCCTCCGTCGCGCATCAGCTGATGGCGCTGGAGCGCAAGGGCTTCCTGCGCCGTGACCCGCACCGCCCCCGGGCGTACGAGGTACGCGGCTCCGACCAGCCGAGCACCCAGCCGACCGACACGACCGGCAAGCCCGCCGCGTCGTACGTGCCCCTCGTCGGCCGGATCGCCGCCGGTGGCCCGATCCTCGCCGAGGAGTCCGTCGAGGATGTCTTCCCGCTCCCCCGGCAGCTGGTCGGTGACGGCGAGCTCTTCGTCCTGAAGGTCGTCGGTGACTCGATGATCGAGGCCGCGATCTGCGACGGGGACTGGGTCACCGTCCGCCGCCAGCCGGTCGCGGAGAACGGAGACATCGTCGCCGCCATGCTCGACGGCGAGGCCACGGTCAAGCGCTTCAAGCGCGAGGACGGCCACGTCTGGCTGCTGCCGCACAACGCGGCGTACCAGCCGATCCCCGGTGACGAGGCCACCATCCTCGGCAAGGTCGTGGCGGTACTGCGGCGGGTGTGACACCACCTCGCCGGCTCTGACCGGGCCCCGGGACCCACTGCGCCGGTCCCGGGGCCCTGCTCTTTCCTGAATCGGGTCCTGCCGTGCCACGGCAGGACCCGGTCCGCGTCTCAGCCCTCAGGCTTCCGCCGCCTTCGACGCCGCGTCGATCGCGGCCAGCGACTTCCGCACCTGATTGCGGTCCGTCGTGTACCAGAAATCGGGCAGCGAAGCCTTCAGATAGCTGCCATACCGGGCCGTCGCCAGCCTCGGATCGAGTACGGCGACCACACCACGGTCTCCAGTGGCCCGGACGAGACGTCCCGCGCCCTGGGCCATCAGCAGGGCCGCGTGCGTGGCGGCGACGGCCATGAAGCCATTGCCACCCGCGTCCTCCACCGCCTTCTGGCGGGCGCTCATCAGCGGGTCGTCGGGGCGCGGGAAGGGGATCTTGTCCATGACGACCAGCTGACAGCTGGCCCCCGGGACATCCACTCCCTGCCAGAGAGAGAGCGTGCCGAAGAGACATGTCTGGGGGTCGGCGGAGAAGTTCTTGATCAGCTCGCCGAGCGTGTCCTCGCCCTGGAGCAGAATCGGGAACTCGGGGATCCGGGTCCGCAGCTCCTCGGCGGCGAGCTGGGCGGCACGCATCGAGGAGAACAGGCCGAGCGTCCTCCCGCCCGCCGCCTGCATCAGCTCCGTGAGCTCGTCGAGCATGTCCGTCCGGTCGCCGTCCCGCGCGGGGCGGGCCAGGTGCTTGGCGACGTAGAGGATGCCCTGCTTGGGGTAGTCGAACGGCGAGCCGACGTCGATGCCCTTCCACTCCGGGATGTCGTCGCCCTTGGTGCCCTCGGGGGCCAGCCCCAAGGAGGCCCCGACCCCGTTGAAGTCGCCACCCAGCTTCAGGGTGGCCGAGGTGAGGACCACCGAGCGGTCGGCGAAGAGCTTCTCGCGGAGCAGCCCCGACACGGAGAGCGGGGCAACCCTCAGGGAGGCGCCGAAACGGTCGTGGCGTTCGTACCAGACGACGTCCCACTCGGAGCCCAGGGTGATGCGCTCGGCGACGGCGTGGACGCTCTCCACGGAGGCGAGGGCCTGCTTGCGGACGGCGTCCTCGTCCTGGACGGACTTGTCCCGGGTGGTGCCGAGCGCCGAGATCACATTGCGGGAGGCGTCCCGCAGGGCCATCAGCGCGTAGCCGAGGTCCTCGGGGATCTCCTCGAGCCGGCCCGGCAGGGCCAGCTCCATCAGCCGCTCGAAGCCCTCCGCGGCGGTCTGGAGCTGGTCGGCGACCTTCTCGTCGACCAGCTTCGCCGACCGGCGGACCGCGCGGTTGACCTGGCCCGGGGTGAGCTCGCCGGTCGCGACGCCGGTGACCCGGGAGACGAGCTCATGGGCCTCGTCCACGATCAGCACTTCGTGCTGCGGCAGAACAGGCGCGCCCTCGATCGCGTCGATGGCGAGCAGGGCGTGATTGGTGACGACGACCTCCGCCAGCTTGGCCCGCTCCCGCGCCGCCTCGGCGAAGCACTCGGCCCCGTACGCGCACTTGGTCGCGCCCAGACACTCACGGGAGGAGACCGACACCTGGCCCCAGGCACGGTCCGAGACACCGGGGGTCATATCGTCCCGGTCACCCGTCTCCGTCTCGTCCGACCAGTCGCGGAGCCTCAGCAGGTCCTGCCCCAGCTTGCTGGTCGGGGCCGCGGCCTCGAAGGGGTCGAAGAGGCCCTCCTCCTCGTCCTGGGGCACGCCCTCGTGGAGGCGGTGCAGGCACAGGTAGTTCGATCGCCCCTTGAGCATCGCGAACTCCGGACGGCGACGCAGCTGCGGGTGGAGCGCGTCGACCGTGCGCGGAAGATCGCGCTCGACCAGCTGGCGCTGGAGCGCCAGGGTGGCCGTGGCGACCACCACGCGCTCACCGTGCGCCAGCACCGGCACCAGATAGCCGAGGGACTTTCCGGTGCCGGTGCCGGCCTGGACCAGCAGGTGGGAGCTGTCGTCGATGGCCTCGGCAACGGCCTCGGCCATGGTGACCTGGCCGGGCCGCTCCGTCCCGCCGACGGCGGTGACGGCGGCGTGCAGGAGGTCGGGGAGGGATGGCTTCGTCATAGCGCGTCCACCCTACGGCGCTGCACTGACAGTCGGATCACGCGAGCGGATTCGGCACCGTTCCGTGGACGGCGGCGTGCGGGCGCTGGGGGCGGTCGCGGTAGCCGTCCAGGTGGAGACGGTTTCGGTTGAGACAGAGCCGCTCGATCCTCGGGACGAGAAGATCGAAGAGCTCGAACCGTTCCTTCAGCTCGGGGAAGCGCGCCTGGTGCCGCAGGATCTCGGCCCGCACAAGCGCCCAGAAGTCGGCTTCCGGTACGCCGAGTTGCTCCTCGCAGAGCGGCGCCAGGTAGCGGAAGACGCCGACGAACAGCCCTGAATGGATGAACTGGGTGAGGAAGTCGGGCTCCTCCGTGAGCAGGACGGCCCGGACGTCGTCGGGCATGGCGTCGTGCTCGGGCAGCGGGTGGGCGCTGATGTTGACGTCGTCGACGAAGTCCTTGATCGCCAGGCGTACGGGAACGTCATGGTCGTCGAAGACGACGACGGCGTTCTCGCCGTGCGGGGAGAAGACGGTTCCGTACTGGTAGAGGAAGTGCAGCAGCGGAGGGAGCAGCGCGGCGAAGAGCCGCTGCAGCCAGACCGTGGGGGCGAGTCCGGACCGCTCGACGAGTTCGGCGACGAAGGCCCGGCCGTCCGGGTCGGTGTGCAGCAGGGCGGCCAGCGTCCGGGCGCGTTCGCCCGGCGGAAGCCTCAGCGGTTCGCGCCAGATCGTGCCGAGGAGTTCCTTGTACTGGTACGGGACCTCGGGGAGCCGGTCGTAGAGGGGGTGCTCGACGGTGACCGAGGCGACCTCGCCGAGCAGGATCACCCCGCACTCGTCGCGCAGGAAGGGGTCGGCGTCGCGGAGGCCGTGGACCCAGGCCGTGACGGCGGGGGCGGCGAGGGTCCTTTCCGTGGGGAGTCCGCGCCAGACGAGGGTGTTGAGCACGGAGAGCGGCAGCTTCACGGTGTGCCGGTCGGGCCTGCTGGTGTTGAGGAACGTACGGATGGACTGCTGCGGCAGGCGCACGTCGCCGTCGGCGGGGAGCGGGACGATGGCGCCGGCCGCGACGGCGGGGGCGTAGAGCGGCAGGATGATCTCGTCCCACTGCCAGGGGTGGACGGGCAGCAGGAGGTACCGGTCGGGGTCGAGGCCGCGGGCGCGCAGCGTGGTGCGGTAGGTCTCGCGGACGTCGGTGTCGAGTTCGCGGTCGTAGAGCCGGTCGGGGGTGTCGAGGCCGGGGACTCCGCGGTAGGCGGCGATGTCAGTGCTGACGGCGATCCAGGGGAGGCTCGCGGGCCGGCGGGCTTCGGGGGCCCAGCGGGTGGCGTCGGTGGCGGAGAAGCCGATCCGGCCCTTGTTGAGGACGAGCCAGGGGTGGCCGGTCATGTGACCTTCGAGCTCGGCGTATCCGAGGTCCGCGAGCCGGTCGGCCGTGAGTGCCGTCCGGTCGAGGCGGGCGTCGGCGGCGAGGGTGGTGGTGAGCTCGCGGATCAGATGGCCGAGCGTGGCGCCGTCGAGGTCGAGGAGGCGGCGCGCGCGGACGAGGAAGTCGAGGGGGTCGGTCAGCGGCCGCCCGTCGAGAGCGAGCGAGTCGGGGGCGAGGCGCCAGCTCCCGTAGGCGCCTCGGACGGCCGTGAAGGTCAGGGCCGAGCCGTCGTCGAGGCGGAGGGTGTAGGGGCGAGGGGCGGGGCCGGAGCCGGAGCCGGGTCCGGGGCTGTCGGGCGTCTCGGCCGCCGCGGTCTCCGCCGCCTCGATGTCGGCCGCCGGGACGGGCTCGATGATCTCTTCGTACGCGAACTCGGCGATGGTCTTGGCGAGCAGGCGGGCGGCGGCCCGGTTCCAGGCCTCGGCGGTCAGCTCGGGCGGCGCGAGCAGGACGGAGTCATGGGTGGCAGGGGACGTCGGCACGAGGACTCCTCGGGGTGGGAACCGCTGTGGGTCGAGCGGTGTATGTAAGGCAGGGAGGCGTTCACAGGACGTGACGAAGGGCGCGTTCGCGGACCATGAGGGCGGCTCGCTTGTCGGGGAGGTCGACTTCCGCGGAGAGGCGGAAGCCGGCGCTCAGGAAGGCCGAGACGGAAGGGGTGTTGCGCAGGTCGGGTTCGGCGATGACGCGGGTGCACCGGGGACGGTGGTCGAGCGCGAGATCGGCGACGGCACGGAGCAGCGCGGTGCCGACTCCACGGCCTCGGTCGGCGACGCCGCCGAGGAGGAGGTGGATGCCGGTGTCGTGCGGGCGGGCCGGATAGTGCCGGGCGAGCGGGTCGAGGTCGGCGCGGTAGATCTCGAAGTAGCTCATGGGGGTGGAGTCGAGGACTCCGAGGCAGGGCACGCTGCGTCCGTCGCCGTCGAGTTGGCCGCGGATGTGGGTGGCCGTGACGGTCTCGGGACCGGCGAGCTCCCAGAAGGCGGCGACGGCCGGGTCGTTCATCCACCGGGCGACGAGGCTGAGGTCGCGTTCGAGCCGGACGGGTACGAGGCGGAACGAGCCGACGGGGGTGGTGACGGGGCCCCAGGAGGCGACCGCGTCGAGGAGGTCGCCGTCCGTGGGCGCCGGGCTCTCGCCGGCGGCGATCAGGGCGACGAGTTCGTCCGAGAGGTGCAGGTCCAGGGTGTCGTCACCGCCCGGGTCGGTGGCGGGGCGCGCATCGGTGGGAGGCACGGTGGGGCTCTCCTCTCGGCGGGTCGGTCGGTCGACGGTCGCTCGGCCGTCCGGTCGGGGCGTGGGCTCCAGGAGCCTCAGGAACGGAGGGGGTTGGTGATGGTGACGTACACGGACTGGGTGTCGACGGGACCGACGAGTTCGTCGAGGCCGTGCAGACGGGTCAGGAGGTTGGCCTTGCAGCGCAGCGTGGCGGCTTCCAGGAGCCGGTGCGGCAGCGGCGAGCCGAGGCTGGTGGCGGAGGTGAGGAACTGCCGGAATCCGGCGAGCAGGACGCGTTCGTCGGCGAGGTGCTGGGAGCCGAAGGCGCCGATGAGTCCGAGGACGTTGTTGATGCCGAGGTAGTAGGCGAAGCGCTCGTCGGTGACCTGGTCGGAGACGAAGGTGTCGCTCGTGGCGCCGATGCCCGGGAGGCGGCCCTCCAGCTCGTCGCGGCGGGACTCGCGGAAGTAGTAGCCCTGATTGTCGCGGTAGCGGCCGCCGATCGGCCAG
The DNA here is from genome assembly GCF_053594455.1 of Streptomyces sp. NPDC001927. Classification (NCBI taxonomy): domain Bacteria; kingdom Bacillati; phylum Actinomycetota; class Actinomycetes; order Kitasatosporales; family Streptomycetaceae; genus Streptomyces; species Streptomyces sp. NPDC001927. The sequence goes on from NZ_JBSFEN010000001.1 coordinate 1,114,089, forward strand.
CCGTCCGGGTCGAGGAGCACCAGGGTGTTCTGCTGGTGGGCCTCGAGGGCGACTCCGGCCACGCCGTCGAGCCAGAGGACGGGGCGGACGACCTGGTCGAGGTAGCGCAGGAACCACTCGGCGGCGACGGCGGTCGTCGGGCGGCCCGTGCGAGCGGCGAGGCGGGTGACGATGTCGGTGAGCCGGGATCGCATCCGCGTGGTGCCTTGCCAGGGGCGGGGAGCGGTGAGGGCGGCGATGCAGACGGCGTCGTCGCCGGTGGCGAACGGGTTGTGCCGGATCATGACGTCCAGACCGGGGACGGGCGCTCCGTCCGGGGTGTCGACGGCGAGCCAGGCGGGGTCGCGGACGATGTCGAAGCCGGGGTGGGCGGCCTGCCACTGGTCGACCAGGCCCGTGCGCAGGAGCCGGTGGACCTCGACTCCGCGGTGGAGCTCCTTGCGGAGGTTCTCGCGGCGGGAGTTGGTGATGCGGACGCCGAGGGAGAGCTTGAGCATCGTGCGGGCGCCGGGCCGGTGCACGGTGCGGACGGAGGAGGTGGGGTGCCAGGCGGCACCGGCGGGACCGAGGTCGTGGAGGAGACCGGAGTCGAGGAGGGCGGCGACGGCGGGGCGGTGGGTCAGTTCGCGGGCCTGCCAGGGGTGCAGCGGCAACGGGACCGTACCCGAGGGCAGTTCGAGCCCTTCGGCGAGACCGAGGGCGAGCCGGCCGGCGCTGACCGGGCGGCCCTGTTCGGTCCAGGCCGAGTCGGAGGCGAGGACCGAGGGGGCGACGGCCATCCAGTGGAGCGGGAAGGAGCCGTACAGCTCGGGCGAGTAGAGCCGGGCCTCGGCGTCGGAGAGTCCTTCGCGGCTCTTCGGGGTGGGGTGGAGCGGGTGGCCGAGGAGCAGGGACTGCTCGGCGGTGAGGAAGAGGTCGGCGTCCGGGCCGGGGTTCGGGCGGCGGCGCCGGTCGGTGATGAAGTCGGCGGTGCGGCGGGCCGAGTCGGCGACGCGGCCGACGAGTTCGGTGCCTTCGGGGCGGCCGGTCTCGCGGCTGATCAGGGCGGCGACGGTGACCGCGTCGACGTTCGGGGCGGTGGGGTGGAGGCCTTCGAGGGCGGGCGGGCCGAAGCGGTGCCATCCCGTGGGCGACCAGTAGAGGACGGGGACGAGGAGGGCGGTGCCGCTGGCTTCGAGGGGGATGCGCAGCGTGGTCGAGCCGGGGGCCGGCAGGTTCTTCTCCCGTACCCAGCACCTGAGCAGGTTCTCGATGGTCGCCGCGTCGGCGGCGCGCTGCGGATCCGGGTCGTCGAGGTGGTCCTGCCGGGTGGCGGCGGCAGTGGCGGCGACGACCGTACGCGCCGGTGTGGGGAGGGTGTCGTACGGACCGGAGTGCTGGCGCGGGACGGTGGCCTGCTCGACGGTGAGCGGGCCGTGCGCGGCGCTGCCGGTGTCGGACGCTTCGGAGGCGGGGCTGGCGTTCACGGGGGCTTCCTTGTGAGGGGGTCCGGGGCGTGCCGGGATCAGTGGGACGGTCCGGTCGGTCCGATCGGTCCGGGGGTGTTCCGGACGCGTGCGTCGTGCGCGTGCGGGCGCGTGCGGTGGGTGCGTTCGGCGGCGGCCAGGGCGTCGGCGAAGCGATCGAGGACGGCTTCGGCCTGCTCGTCGGTGAGGGTGAGCGGGGGCAGGAGCCGGACGACGCCCGAGTGCCGGCCGCCGAGTTCGACGATGAGTCCCCGGTGCAGACACTCCTGCTGGACGGCCACGGCGAGTGCCGAGTCCACCGGGGGGACGTCCGCGTCGGCGTCCGCGCTCTCCGGATCCACCAGTTCGACGCCGATCATGAGCCCCCGCCCGCGTACGTCGCCGATGCAGGGGTGGACGGCGGCCAGGCCCTGGAGGCGGGCGAGCATCCGGGCGCCGAGCGTCGCGGCGCGGTCGGCGAGCCGGTTCTCGCGTACGTACGCGAGGGTGGCGGCCCCGGCGGCCATGGCGAGTTGGTTGCCCCGGAAGGTGCCGGCGTGTGCGCCGGGCTCCCAGGCGTCGAGTTCGGCGCGGTAGACGACGACCGCGAGCGGGAGGGAGCCGCCGATGGCCTTCGAGAGGACCATGACGTCGGGGACGACCCCGCTGTGCTCGACGGCCCAGAAGGCGCCGGTGCGGCCGACGCCCGTCTGGACCTCGTCGGCGATGAGCGGGATGGACCGCGCCGCGGTGATCTCCCGCATGCGCCGCATCCAGTCGTCGGGGGCGGGGATGACACCGCCCTCCCCCTGCACCGGTTCGAGGATCATCGCGGCGGGCGTCGTGACCCCGCTCTTCGGGTCGTCGAGGAGGTTCTCCGTCCAGCGCGCGGCCAGTTCGGCGCCGCGGGGGCCGCCGACGCCGAAGGGGCAGCGGTAGTTCTGCGGGTAGGGCAGCCGGGTGACCCGGACGTCCGTCGCGCCGCCGGAGGCGTCCAGGGCGCCGGCCGTCATGCCGTGGTAGGCGCCGGTGAAGCTGAGCAGCCCACTGCGGCCCGTCGCCGTGCGGACGAGTTTCAGCGCGGCCTCGACCGCGTCCGTCCCGGCCGGTCCGCAGAACTGGATGCGCGCGTTGTCGGCGAGTCCGGCCGGCAGCGTCGCGAACAGCTCGGTGGTGAAGGCGTCCTTGACCGGGGTCGCCAGGTCGAGGACGTGGAGGGGGGCTCCGGAGTCGAGCACCTTCTTGATGGCTTCGAGGACCACCGGGTGGTTGTGCCCGAGCGCCAGGGTCCCCGCGCCGGAGAGGCAGTCCAGGTAACGCCGCCCGTCCGCGCCCTCGATGGTCAGGCCCCTGGCCCGGACGGGCACGATCGGCAGCGAGCGCGCGTACGTGCGCGCGGCGGACTCGCGCAACGACTGGCGGCGCAGGATGCCTTCGAGAGCGGCCCCTTCGCCTGCTCTCCGCTCCCCCTGGTACGTCTGCGCGGCCGACGGTACGGCCGGAGCTGGTTCGGTCACGGCCACGGTTCGGTGCCCTCCCGCGGTAACAGTTGCGTTGCACATCGGTACGTTGCTGACCACCGCGAACGGTGGCGCTGAACGCTGCCTCGGTGTCCCCCGTACGTACCAACGACGGGACACGCCAAGGATCACGGGAAAATCCCAAGATCCTTGGCGTGGTGGGGATCACGACCCGGCAACGGGCGGAACCGTGGACCTGGCGCGTACCGTCCCCTCCGGCACCGGCATCATGGGGGCCGCACTTCGGCGCCCGATTGGGCGCCATCACTGTTCACTCATGCACAAGTTGACGTAGTCCCAGGGGGATCACGAGATGCGATCGATTCGTCCGCTGCTGGCCGCGGCGGCAGCCGTCGCGGCGCTGACGCTGACGGCGACGGCCTGCGGCCCGACCGAGGAGAACGCGGGAGACAAGCCCTCCGCGTCCGCCAGCCCGTCCACCGGCGACAAGATCACGATTCCGGACGATCTGAAGGACCGGCTCAAGGAGCACGGGATCGATCTGGACAAGTGGAGGAACGGCGAGTGGAAGAACTGGGATCGCGACAAGTGGCTGCGTGAGGCGAAGGACTACGTCAACCCGATCATCGAGGACCTCTGGGACCCCGACCGGATGCGGGACGCCCAGCGCCCCGACAAGCCGGTCGAGGAGGAGGATCTGCAGGGCGACAAGGGCGTCACCGACCCGACGCCCGCGCCGGTGAGGGCGAAGGGTGTGCCCGCGCCGTACCACTCCAACGCCCCCGAGGCGGGCAAGGTGTTCTTCGACGGCCCCGAGGGCTCGATGGTCTGCTCGGCCACCGTCGTGAAGGACCCGGCCAACCCCGGCAAGTCCAACATGGTCTGGACGGCGGGCCACTGCGTGCACGCGGGCAAGAAGGGCGGCTGGTACCGCAACATCGCCTTCGTGCCGTCGTACAACGACAAGGCCCTGCCGACCGCTCAGCTGCAGAACGCGACGCGCGAGCAGGTCGCTCCGTACGGCGTGTGGTGGGGCGACTGGGCGCAGACCTCCGAGCAGTGGATCTCGGAGGGGGCCTCGACCGGCGGTCAGGGCGCTCCGTACGACTTCGCGGTGATCCACGTGACGCCTGAGAAGGGCGGCACGACCAAGTCGCTGGAGGAGACGGTCGGTTCGGCGCTGCCGGTGGAGTTCAACGCGCCGACGGTCGCGAAGATCGCGAACATGAAGGCCATCGGCTACCCGGCGGGTCCGCCGTTCGACGGCCAGAAGATGTACCAGTGCACGGACAAGCCGGGCCGTCTGTCGGTCAAGGCGGAGCAGCCGACGATGTACCGCATCGGCTGCACGATGACCGGTGGTTCGTCCGGTGGCGGCTGGGTGGCCGCGGGCCGCGACGGCAAGCCGGCGCTGGTGTCCAACACCTCGATCGGCCCGGTCACGGCCGGGTGGCTGGCCGGACCGCGCCTGGGCGCCGAGGCCAAGGGCATCTACGACGAGGTCAGCAAGAAGTACGCCGGCCGCTAGGCGACGGCTTTCGGGGCGGGATCCCGACGGGTCCCGCCCCGTCCCACGACATCATCGGGCGCCCGCGCGCGGACCGTTCGCCGCGCGCTGCCCGCACTTCCATCAGGGGGACCCTCCACATGCGTTCCATACGACTGCTTCCAGCCACCCTCGGCCTGGTCTCGGCGCTCGCGCTGACGGCCACCGCCTGCGGCCCGACCGAGACCCCGGCGGCCGACAAGCCCGCCGGGGGTTCGAGCGCCTCCGCTTCCGCCACGGAAGGCGGCGGGGCTGACCCCGCCATCCCGTCCGACATCGCCGACAAGCTGAAGAAGCACGGCGTCGACGTCGACAAGTGGAAGGACGGCGAGTGGAAGAACTGGAACAAGGACACCTGGCTCCGTGAGGCCGAGGACTTCGTCAACCCCGTGATCGACGGGCTCTGGGACTCCGAGCGCATGCAGACCGCGAAGAGCCCGGACCAGACGATGACGACCGCGGCGGGCTCCGGGGGCAGCGACCCCGTGCCGCGTCCCGTCCAGGCGCAGCGGGAGAAGACTCCGTACCACCGCAACGCGGCGCCGGTCGGCAAGATCTTCTTCGACTCGCCGCAGGGCAGCATGGTCTGCTCCGGCACGATCGTGAAGGACCCGCGCCGGCCCGGGAAGTCCAACATGGTGTGGACCGCCGGTCACTGCGTCCACGCCGGTCAGCGGGGCGGTTGGTACCGCAACATCACCTTCGTCCCGGCCTACAACGACCTCGGCAAGTCGCCGGCCGCGCTGCGCAACGCGAAGCCGCACGAGGTCGCGCCGTACGGTCAGTACTGGGCGGACTGGGCCGTGACCTCGGGCGAGTGGATCAACAAGGGCGGTTCGAACGGGGCCTGGCCGTACGACTACGCCGTGCTCCACGTGAAGCCGCAGCAGGGCAAGAAGTCCCTGGAGGAGACCGTCGGCGTCGCGCTGCCGATCGACTTCTCGGCCCCGGCGCACGCCAAGGCCGGCTACATGGGCGCCTGGGGCTACCCGGCTGCGGCTCCGTACAACGGTCTGATCATGCACAAGTGCGTCGACCGGCCGACCCGTATGACCACCGCGCCCGCGACGCCCACGATGTACCGCATCGGCTGCACGATGACCGGTGGCTCCTCCGGCGGCGGCTGGATCCGGACCATGCCGAACGGCAAGCCGGCGCTGGTGTCGAACACCTCGATCGGCCCGGCCGGCGGCAACGGCTGGCTGGCGGGACCGCAGCTGGGCAAGGGCGCGAAGGACGCGCACGAGATGGTGAGCAAGAAGTTCGCCCGCTGATCGAGCTCGCCCACTGATCGCCGTACGGATGTGACCGTACGGATGTGACATGCGGAAGGCCCCGCTCCTCGATGAGGAGCGGGGCCTTCCTTCACTTCTCGGACGAACCGGTCAGTGCGCGGCCGGGACGAACGGGGCGAGGAACGCCGCGAGCTCTTCGTGCACCCGCGCCTTCAGCAGCGTGCCCTCCGGGGTGTGCTCCTCGGAGAGCAGCTCACCCTCGGCGTGCACCCGGGAGACGAGACCGCCTTCCGTGTACGGCACGAGTGCCTCGATCTGGACCTGCGGGCGCGGCAGCTCGGCGTCGATGAGCGCGAGCAGCTCGTCGATGCCCTCGCCCGTGCGGGCGGAGACCGCGATCGCGTGCCGCTCGGCGCGCATCAGCCGCTGGAGGACGAGCGGGTCGGCCGCGTCCGCCTTGTTGATGACGACGATCTCCAGCACGTTCACCGCACCGACGTCACGGAAGACCTCACGCACGGCGGCGAGCTGCTCCTCCGGGGCCGGGTGCGAGCCGTCCACCACGTGCAGGATGAGATCGGAGTCGCCGACCTCCTCCATGGTGGAGCGGAACGCCTCGACGAGGTGGTGCGGCAGGTGCCGTACGAACCCGACGGTGTCGGCCAGGGTGTACACCCGGCCGGTGGGCGTCTCGGCCCGGCGCACGGTCGGGTCGAGGGTGGCGAACAGGGCGTTCTCCACCAGCACACCCGCGCCGGTCAGCCGGTTGAGGAGCGAGGACTTGCCGGCGTTGGTGTAACCGGCGATGGCGACCGACGGAATCTTGTGACGCCGCCGCTCCTGGCGCTTGACGTCGCGGCCGGTCTTCATCTCCGCGATCTCCCGGCGCATCTTCGCCATCTTCTCGCGGATCCGACGCCGGTCGGTCTCGATCTTGGTCTCACCGGGACCACGGGTGGCCATGCCGCCACCGCCGCCGCCACCCATCTGACGGGAGAGCGACTGACCCCAGCCTCGCAGTCGCGGCAGCATGTACTGCATCTGCGCGAGCGCGACCTGCGCCTTGCCCTCTCGGGACTTGGCGTGCTGGGCGAAGATGTCGAGGATCAGGGCGGTCCGGTCGACCACCTTGACCTTGACGACGTCTTCGAGGGCGATGAGCTGACCGGGGCTGAGCTCGCCGTCGCAGACGACGGTGTCGGCGCCGGTCTCAAGGACGATGTCCCGCAGCTCACGGGCCTTGCCCGAGCCGATGAACGTGGCCGGGTCCGGCTTGTCACGGCGCTGGATCACGCCGTCGAGCACCAGGGCACCCGCCGTCTCGGCGAGGGCCGCGAGCTCCGCGAGGGAGTTCTCCGCGTCCTGGACGGTCCCCGAGGTCCATACGCCGACCAGCACGACACGCTCGAGGCGCAGCTGCCGGTACTCGACCTCGGTGACGTCCTCGAGCTCGGTGGAGAGGCCCGCCACGCGCCGCAGGGCGGCGCGCTCGGAGCGGTCGAACTGATCGCCGTCCCGCTCTCCGTCGATCTCGTGGCTCCAGGCGACGTCCTCTTCCATCAGGGCATCGGCCCGAAGGCTCTCGGTGCGGCGCGTGTCCGCGAAGCTCTGCTCGTCCTGGGAAGGGGATGAAGAGGAGGTCATTGGATCCTTACGTCGATGGAAAGTGGTTGCGTCGATCACAACGTGTGACGGCGGGGAAAGATTCCCGGCCGGCCGCGTCGTCGACCTGACGATGGTGACATGGTCGCCCCGAGCCCGTCATCCCGGTTTCACCGCGCCTTCGCCGGGCCGCGCGCCTCGCCGGCCGGGCGGGAGCGCCAGTCCGGGTGCCCGGGCATCGGCGGGGTCTTCTCGGCGTACAGCCAGCCGGTGAAGAAGGACGTGAGGTCACGCCCCGCGACCTCGGCGGCCAGGGCGGTGAAGTCGGCGGTGGTGGCGGTGGCGTGCTCGTGCTCGCTCACCCAGCGGCGCTCCAGCTTCTGGAAGGCCTCCGTGCCGATCTCCTCGCGCAGCGCGTAGAGGACCAGGGCACTGCCGTCGTAGACGACGGGTCGGAAGATGCTGATCTTCTGGCCGGGTGTGGGCGGCTCGGGGGCGGCGGGCGGCCCGCCGTTCGCGCGCCAGGTGTCGGAGGCTCCGTAGGCGGCCTTCATGCGCCGCTCCAGGGACTGTCCGGCGGTCTCGTCCGCGTACAGGGCCTCGTACCAGCTCGCGTGGCCCTCGTTGAGCCACAGGTCGGACCAGGCGCGGGGCGAGACGCTGTTGCCGAACCAGTGGTGGGCGAGCTCGTGGACCATGACCGAGTCGACGTACCACTCGGGGAAGCCGGGGTCGGTGAACAACCTTCTCTCGAAGAGAGAGAGGGTCTGTGTCTCCAGCTCGAAGCCGGTCTCGGCGTCGGCGATCAGCAGCCCGTACGTCTCGAAGGGGTACGGGCCGACCTGGCGCTCCATCCACTCGACGTGCCCTGGGGTGCGCTTGAGCCAGGGCTCCAGGAGGTCGCGGTCGGCGGTGCGGACGACGTCCCGCAGGGGCAGGCCGTGCGGCCCGGCGCGGTGGACGACGGTGTTGCGGCCGATGGAGACCTGGGCGAGTTCCGTGGCCATGGGGTGGGCCGTGCGGTAGGTCCAGGTCGTGGTGGTCCCGTCGGTGGTCCGGCCCGCGGGGAGGCCGTTGGCGACGGCCGTCAGGGCGTTGGGCGCGGTGACGCGGAAGGTGAAGTACGCCTTGTCGGCGGGGTGGTCGTTCGAGGGGAAGACCCGGTGGGCGGCGTCGGCCTGGTTGGCCATGGCGAGTCCGTCGCCGGTACGGACCCAGCCGCCGGAGTCCGCGGAGCCGCTGGGGTCGCTGGTGTGGGTGACGGAGATGGTCAGGGCGTCGCCGCTCTCGGTCGCCCGGCCGGGCGTGATCACCAGGTCTTCGCCGGTGGTCTCGAAGGTGGCGGGCTCGCCGTCGACGGTGACGGAGGAGACCTTCCCGTGCGTGAAGTCCAGGTTGATCCGCTCCAGGTCGGCGGTGGCCCGGGCCTCGATGCGGGTCACGCCGGCGAGCGGTGCGGTGTTCTTGCCCGGGTAGGTGAGGCCGATGTCGTACGAGAGGACGTCGTAGCCGGGGTTGCCGAGGTGGGGGAAGAGGGGGTCCCCGATGCCGAGCGGCACGGGCGCGGGGAGGGCGGCGGCGACGAGTCCGGCCGATGCGGCGACCAGGACGGCGGAGCGCAGCCACCGCGCGCGTGAGGAGGGGTTTCGGGGTGGTGTGAGCGGCATGGGCTACGGCTACCAGTGCCGTGGCCGCTCCCCCGGGCGGCGCGCGCGCCGGCCACCCGAAGGGGTCACGCGGGTGCCGAGGCGAGTGCGCCCCTGTGGCCTTCGGGTACGCGGTCCTCAGGCTTCGGGGGTGGCCGGGTGCTGGGCGCGGCTGACGTCGTACACCCCGGCCACGTCGCGCATGGCCCGCATGAGCGAGGGCAGCCCTGCCGCGTCCGGGAGTTGGAGGGTGTACGTGTGCCGGACCCGCTGTTCGTTCGGGGGCTCGACGGTCGCCGAGACGACGGCGACGTCCGCCGCCGCGATGGCCTCGGTGAGGTCGGCGAGGAGCCGGGGCCGGCCGAAGGCCTCGGCAACGAGAGTGACGCGGCACTCGGCGGTGTCGCCCCAGCGGACGGGGACAGGTGCGCGCCCGAGCCGCCGCATCGTGTCGACGGAGGCGCAGCCGGTGCGGTGGACGGTGACGGAGCCGCCGCGTACCTGGAAACCGGTGATCTCGTCGGGGGGTACGGGGGTACAACAGCCCGCCGGGCGTACGGCGGTGGCCTGGGCGCCTTGGAGGTCCGCGTGGAGCTTGGCGCCCGAGCGGCGGTCGGCCGTGACGGAGACGGGCGGTCTCGGGTCGGCCTCCGGCGCCCCGGCGGACTCCGGGTGCGCCTGGAGCCAGGCCGTGATCGCGATCCGCGCGGCGGGCGTACGGGCGTGGTCCAGCCACTCCGGGGAGGGCCCGGAGGCGGTGTCCTGGGCGAGCAGGAGCTGGACGGTGTCGCCGTCGTTCAGGACCGTACTGAGCGTCGCCAGACGGCCGTTGACGCGGGCGCCGAGGCAGCCGTGGGCGGCGGCGCCGTGCTGGGCGTAGGCGGCGTCCACGCAGCTCGCCCCGGCCGGCAGGCCGAGCGTGCCGCCGTCGGCGCGGAAGACGGTGATCTCCTGGTCCTCGGCGAGGTCGGCGCGCAGCGAGGTCCAGAAGGTGTCCGGGTCGGGCGTGGACTGCTGCCAGTCGAGGAGCCGGGAGAGCCAGCCGGGCCGGGTGGGGTCGGCGCGCTCGCCGTCCTCCGCGGGCTCGACGCCGTCGCCGCCCGTCGGCGGCGTGTACGGGTTGCCGAGCGCGACGACGCCGGCCTCGGCGACCTTGTGCATCTGGTGCGTGCGGATGAGGACTTCGGCGACGGCCCCGTCCGGGGCGGCGACGGCGGTGTGCAGCGACTGGTACAGGTTGAACTTGGGGGCCGCGATGAAGTCCTTGAACTCGGAGATCACCGGGGTGAAGCAGGTGTGGAGTTCGCCGAGGACGGCGTAACAGTCGGCGTCCTCGGCGACCAGGACGAGGAGCCGTCCGAAGTCGCTTCCGCGCAGGTCGCCGCGCTTGAGGTGGACGCGGTGGACGGAGACGAAGTGCCGTGGCCGGACGAGGACTTCGGCCGCGATGTCCGCCTCGCGCAGGACGGCGGAGACGCTCTCGGCGATGGCGGCGAGCGCGTCGCCCGCGCCGGTGTTGCCGGCGATGAGGGCGCGGGTCCGCTCGTACTCCTCGGGGTGGAGGATCGCGAAGACGAGGTCCTCCAGCTCGGTCTTGAGCGCCTGGACTCCGAGCCGTTCGGCGAGCGGGATGAGGACGTCCCGGGTGACCTTGGCGATCCTGACCTGTTTCTCCGGGCGCATGACACCGAGCGTGCGCATGTTGTGGAGCCGGTCGGCGAGTTTGATCGACATGACGCGGACGTCGTTGCCGGTGGCGACGAGCATTTTGCGGAAGGTCTCGGGTTCGGCGGCGGCGCCGTAGTCGATCTTCTCCACCTTCGTGACGCCGTCGACGAGATAGGCGACCTCGTCGCCGAACTGTTCCCGGACCTGATCGAGAGTCACTTCCGTGTCCTCGACGGTGTCGTGGAGGAGGGCGGCGGTCAACGTCGTCGTCTCGGCGCCGAGTTCGGCGAGGATGAGGGTCACCGCGAGGGGGTGGGTGATGTACGGCTCACCGCTCTTGCGGAACTGGCCCCGGTGCGAGAACTCGGCCAGGACATACGCCCGGCGCAGCACGGCCAGGTCGGCGTCGGGATGGTGCGCCCGGTGGGCTTCCGCGACGTGCCCGATGGCGTCGGGCAGCCGGTCCCTGGTGGCGGGACCGAGCAGTGCGGCGCGGCCCAGCCTGCGGAGGTCGATCCTCGGCCGGGCGCGCCTGCGGCTGGGAGCGTCGGGGCCCGCGGCCTCCGCTGCGCTCACAGGGTTGGTGGCCTCTGCACTCATGGGGCACCTCCGGCGACGTCGACCGGCGGTGGACGGGCAAGGCGTGCCCGCGGGGCCGGTGCTTGATGCTACCGACCCCACCACGGGGTGCAGTCCCGCTCTCGCCCAGCGTGAAACGGATCACCCATTCGAGCGAACGGTCAGTCGTTGACAGTTTCGAATGGGTCGCTTCCGGTCCCTACCGTTGTTCGGCGACCGCCGCGGCCGGCTCAGGCGTCCGCGAGCCAGTTCGGGTCGAACGTGCCCTCGCCGACGATGACGGCCGGGCCGGTCATGTCCAGCTCCCCGTCGGGGTGCTCGGTGATGGTCAGCGTCCCGCCCAGGACGTCCACGGTGTACGTGACGGGCGTCCCGCTCACGGCGGGGTCGACGCCGTCCCGGCGGGCGGTGGCGACGGCGACGGCGCACGCGCCCGTGCCGCAGGAGCGGGTCTCGGAGGCGCCGCGCTCGTGCACGCGCATGGCCACGTGGCGCGGGCCGCGGTCGGCGACGAACTCGATGTTCACCCCGTCCGGGAAGACCTCGGCGGGGGCGTACGGGGGCTCGGTGAAGAGGGTGCCCGCGTGGTCGAGGGACTCGACGAAGGCGACCGCGTGCGGGTTGCCCATGTTCACGTTGCGGGCGGGCCAGCTGCGGCCGTCGACGGTGACGGTGACGCCGTCCTCAGGGAGCCGGGCACGGCCCATGGAGACGGTGACGGAGCCGTCCTTGTCGAGGTGGACGTGCTTGACGCCGCCCCGGGTGGCGACGGCGACCTCGCCGGCCGTGATGTGCCCGGCGTGCTCCAGGTAGCGGGCGAAGACGCGGACGCCGTTGCCGCACATCTCGGCGACCGAGCCGTCGGCGTTGCGGTAGTCCATGAACCACTCGGCCTCGCCGGCCATCGCGCGGGCCTCGGGGTGGGCCTCGCTGCGGACCACGTGCAGCACGCCGTCCCCACCGATGCCGGCCCGGCGGTCGCACAGCCGCGCGACGAGGGCGGCGGGCAGCTCAATGGCGTTGTCGGCGTCGGGGACGATCACGAAGTCGTTCTCGGTCCCGTGGCCCTTGAGGAATGCGAGTGGCGAGGTCTGCGTGGTGGTCACGGGATCAACTGTACGGGCCGGGTCCGACAGCCGCTCGAAGGTCCACTCCTCGGGCGGGCCCACCGGACGGGGGCGGCCGGACGCGTACGGCCGGACGGTCAGCGGAGGCGGGCCACGCGCCAGACGGCCAGGGCCACCAGGAGCGCGCTGAAGAACACGTACAGGGCGATCACTCGCCAGTTCGGCCGCTCGCCGGAGCCGCGGGCCGGGAGGCCCGGCCAGGCGGAGCCGACCCTGCGGGCGGCCATCATGCCCCAGCCGGCGGCGCAGGAGCTGATCAGGAGGCCGAGCATGGCGACCACGGCGCCGCCGTCCCCGGAGCCGAAGGCGAGGGGGAAGGCGAACATCAGCGACCCGACGGCGGCGAGCCCCACGATGGGGGCGAGCTGCCAGATCCGCAGCCTGCGCTGGGGCCGCAGCTCGACCTCGACCTCGTCGGCGTCGACCTCGACGGACGAGCCCTCGGCGTCGTCCGGTCCGTCCGGGCTCAAACCGGGCGCGTCACCCGGAGCTTCGCCCGGGACCGCGTCCTGCTGCTCTGTGTCACGAGGGCCGGCCTCCATCGCCACGCGCCCTCCCACTCGGACTCCACTTGGTCGATCGATGCTCGATGATGGCACGCCAGAGACCCCTGGAATGACGGGCATGGCGTCCCGATGCCATCACGTGATCAGGCTGTAACCGCTCGTTCGACCAACGTCAGCGCCTGTCCCGGGAGTTCCCCGCGGTCCTCCGCGGCGCCGCTCAGCCAGTGGACACGCGGGTCGCGCCGGAACCACGAGTCCTGGCGGCGCGCGAAGCGTTTGGTGGCGCGTACGGTCTCGGCCCGCGCCTCGTCCTCGGTGCACTCCCCCGCGAGCGCCGTGAGCACCTGCTGGTAGCCGAGCGCGCGGGCGGCCGTGCGCCCCTCCCGCAGCCCTCGCGCCTCCAGGGTGCGCACCTCGTCGACGAGTCCGGCCTCCCACATGCGGTCCACGCGCGCGGTGATCCGTTCGTCGAGCTCGGGGCGTGCCACGTCGACGCCGATCTGCACGGTGTCGTAGATCGGGTCGGGGCCGGGCAGGTTGGCGGTGAAGGGCTTGCCGGTGATCTCGATGACCTCCAGGGCCCGGACGATGCGCCGGCCGTTGCTGGGGAGGATCGCGCGCCCGGCGTCGGGGTCGGCCGCGGCGAGACGGGCGTGCAGCACCCCGGAGCCGCGCTCCTCCAGCTCGGCCTCCAGGCGGGCCCGTACGGCCGGGTCCGTGCCGGGGAACTCCAGGGAGTCGATGGCCCCGCGTACATACAGACCCGAGCCGCCGACCAGGACCGGGGTGCGGCCCTCGGCCAGCAGCCGGTCGATCTCGGCGCGGGCGAGGCGCTGGTACTCGGCGACGCTGGCGGCCTCCGTGACGTCCCAGATGTCGAGGAGGTGGTGCGGGATTCCGCCGCGCTCCTCCAGCGTCAGCTTGGCGGTACCGATGTCCATCCCTCGGTAGAGCTGCATCGAGTCTGCGTTGACGACCTCGCCGCCCAGTTGCTGGGCGAGGAATACACCCAGATCGGACTTTCCGGCCGCTGTGGGACCGACGACGGCGATGACCCGCGGGGCGGGAGCTGCACTTCTCACCGTCACAGTCTCGCAAACCTCGGAGGAGGTCCCCGAATGAGCGACGTGACGGTCCGCCACCGGGTTCGTTGCCAGTTTCGAGGTTCCGACCGCCGGTTTTCCGTACCGGCTGCGCCGGGTGGCGCAACAGGGCGCTCCGGGCGCCGCGGGCCTTATCCCACACGAGTACGCTATGGAGTTGAAATGGGCGTTTTTGCAATGTTTCGGCGGAAGGGCAAGGAAGCTGCCGAGGCGTCGACGGAGGAGGCCCAGGCTGTCGCCCTGACGGACGCACCGGACGAGGCGGAGGCCGGAGCGCCGAGCGGTGAGGCCGCGGAGGCCGAGGCGGGTGCCGAGACCGGTGCCGAGAGCGGCTCGTCGGCGGAGTCGGCCGAGGACGCCGAGGCGGGCGACGAGGCCCCCGTGGCGGAGACCGTCGAGGTGGTCGAGGCGGCCGTGGAGATTCCGAAGCAGCAGTCGGCGGAAGAGGCCGCGGACAACGAGGCCGGCGAAAGCGCGCGGAAGTAGCGGGCTCCTGGCGACAGGGCACGGCAAGACGGACTCACCGGAGGGAAGGTGGCCCATGGGTCTCCTGGATTCACTGAAGGCCAAGCTCGCCCCGGCCAAGGACAAGGTCTCGGGCCTCGCCCAGCACCATGAGGCCAAGATCGACCAGGGCCTGGACAAGGCCGCGAAGCTGGTCGACGAGAAGACCAAGGGCAAGTACAGCGCCAAGATCGAGTCGGGCACCGGCAAGGCCAAGGACGCCCTTGAGCGGATCGCCCACAAGGACGACGACGGCACGAAGGGCCCCGGCGGGGACGCGGGTCCGGGGCAGGGCCAAGGCCAGGGTCCAGGAGCGGGGCAAGGTCCGGGGCAGGGTCAGGGTCCCGGGCAGGGTCAGGGTCCCGGGCAGACTCCGCCGCCGGCCACCTGACGTCCGGCGTCACCCCACGGTCCCTCCCGCACGGCGGACGGCCGCGGAGCTTCGCGCTCCGCGGCCGTCCGCCGTTCTTTCGTGCCTGTGCCGTGGGCGCCGTTACGACCAGGCCGCCACGAAGTAGCCGACGCCGTACGGGGCGTCCTCGTAGAGCAGCCGGCCGTCGAGGTCAGCTCCCTCGGCCGCGCCCGCGAGGACCTGCCAGGGGGCCCGGCCGGCCGCCTTCAGCTCGTACGCGAGGTTCTCGTCGAGCGCGAGCAGGGCGTCCACGTCCGCCGTGCCCAGCGCGCGGGCGGCCTCCGCGTCGAAGGCGGCGGCGCGCTCGTCCAGGTAGCCGGGGGCCTTGAGGGTCCGGCAGGCGCTGCCGTCGCCCATCACGAGCAGCGCCACGCGGTCGGCCGCGGCGGCCAGCTCACGGCCGGTGGAGACGCAACGGTCGGCTTCCAGCGGCTGACCGACCCCGAGGCCTTCGACGGGCGCGTCGGCCCAGTCGGCGCGCCGGAGGAGCCAGGCGGCCACGGCGAGCGACGCGGGCAGCGGGCGCTCCCCGGCGGGCCCCTCACCGAGGCGTACGGAGAGGTCGACGCCGAAGCCCGCGAAGCTGCCGGTCGAACCGCCCGGGAACGTACCGCGCGCGCCCTCGTCGGCGGGGCCGACGACGAAGAGCCGGTCGGGCCGGGACGCGGCGAGCAGACCGACGGCGTCGGCGCAGGCCGTCCGGGCGGCATCGAGTTCTCCGGCGGCTCCGGCCGCCACGTCGGGCACGAGCAGAGGAGGACAGGGGCAGACGGCTGCGGCGACAAGCATGATCCGCAGCCTACTGCGACGGTCTCCAGTCCATGGGCGGGACGCTGTCCTGCGGTTCGCCGCCGGTCGGGGCCCCCTTCGCGTGTGCGGGGCCGGCCGAGTCGTGGACCAGCTCGGCGATGCTCAGGACCGTGTGTGTCTCCGACATCATTCCTTTGACGATCACCAGGCAGCTGTCGCCGCTCGGGAAGCGGTACACCTCGCGCGACTTCTCGCGCCACGGCTCCTTGTACGTCAGCGTGGCGGCGCGCATCGCCTCCTGCGCGTCCTCCCGTGTGCCGGTGATCCTCCGGACCACTTCGGCGAGGTACGTGTCACCCCCGGCCCCGCGCTGTGCGACGACGACCCACTTCCCCATCCCGGCCCCCCGGTTCCTCGAATGCGTCGGCTCTCGGCGTGTCCGAGGGTGTCAGTGTCCGCCTCGGTTGTCAGTGGCTTCCGCAGGCCGGGGCCGAGGCCTCGGGCAGCGGGTCCGGGACACCGATCTTGGGGAGTCCGAGCAGGACACCGGCCGGCTTCGCGGCGGCCGCGGTGGTGCGCTTCTCCCAGGCGTCGCCGGCGCGGGTGCGGCGCACCGCCGTCGTCGGGCCCTCGGCGAGCAGGTGGTGCGGGGCGGCGTAGGTGACCTCGACGGTCACCACGTCGCCCGGGCGGACCTCCTGGTCCGGCTTGGTGAAGTGGACGAGCCGGTTGTCGGGGGCGCGGCCGGAGAGGCGGTGGGTGGCGCCGTCCTTGCGGCCCTCGCCCTCGGCGACCATGACCTCCAGGGTCCGGCCGACCTGCTTCTTGTTCTCCTCCCAGGAGATCTCCTCCTGGAGGGCGACCAGACGCTCGTAGCGCGCCTGCACGACCTCCTTGGGGATCTGCCCGTCCATCTCGGCGGCGGGGGTTCCGGGCCGCTTGGAGTACTGGAAGGTGAAGGCGTTGGCGAAGCGGGCCTCGCGGACCGTGTGCATGGTCTGCTCGAAGTCCTCCTCGGTCTCGCCGGGGAAGCCCACGATGATGTCGGTGGAGATGGCGGCGTGCGGGATGGCCGCGCGGACCTTCTCGATGATCCCGAGGAAACGCTCCTGCCGGTAGGAGCGGCGCATGGCCCTGAGGACGGTGTCCGAACCGGACTGCAGCGGCATGTGCAGCTGCGGCATGACGTTCGGCGTCTCGGCCATGGCGGCGATGACGTCGTCCGTGAAGTCGCGGGGGTGCGGGGAGGTGAAGCGGACCCGCTCCAGGCCCTCGATCTGGCCGCAGGCGCGCAGCAGCTTGGAGAAGGCCTCGCGGTCGCCCAGGTCGGAGCCGTACGCGTTGACGTTCTGGCCGAGCAGGGTGATCTCCGAGACGCCCTCGGCGACCAGGGCCTCGATCTCCGCGAGGATGTCGCCGGGACGGCGGTCCTCCTCCTTGCCGCGCAGCGCCGGGACGATACAGAAGGTGCAGGTGTTGTTGCAGCCGACGGAGATCGAGACCCAGGCGGCGTACGCGGACTCGCGGCGGGTCGGCAGCGTGGAGGGGAAGGCCTCCAGCGACTCCGCGATCTCGATCTGGGCCTCTTCCTGGACGCGGGCGCGCTCCAGGAGGACCGGCAGCTTGCCGATGTTGTGCGTGCCGAAGACGACGTCGACCCAGGGGGCCTTCTCGACGATGGTGTCGCGGTCCTTCTGGGCGAGGCAGCCGCCGACGGCGATCTGCATGCCCGGGCGCGTGGTCTTCCTGGGGGCGAGCCGGCCGAGGTTGCCGTAGAGCTTGTTGTCGGCGTTCTCGCGGACCGCGCAGGTGTTGAAGACGACGACGTCGGCGTCACCGTCGGAGCCCTCGGGGGCGCGGACGTAGCCGGCGTTCTCCAGCAGACCGGAGAGCCGCTCGGAGTCGTGGACGTTCATCTGGCACCCGTAGGTGCGCACTTCGTAGGTTCGCTGGACGTCCACTGCCTGGCTCCGGTCGCTGCTGGTCATGGAACAAGGGTATGCGGTGCCGGGGACAGCCCGTCCCCGAGCCGCCGGGGCGAGGGCGCAGGGACGCTCCCGGCCGCTTCGAGGGCCGCGCCGAGCTGGGCGGCGAGGGTGCCCGCGCGGGGCCGGAGGGACCCGTCGAAGGCGGCGGACCCGATGGTGAAGGCGTCGGCTCCGGCGTCCGCGACCGCCCGTATCCGGTCGGTCGTGGAGATGCCGCCGGCCACGACCAGGCGGCCCGTGGTGGCCGCCCGGGCGGCTCGGACGAGGTCGAGCGGGTCCGCGTCGGTGGCCCGGTGGGCGAGGAGGTCGACGCCCGCGCAGCCCGCGGCCTCCGCCCGGAGGCAGTCCGCGGAGATCCGGTCGGGGCCGCCGGCGAGGCGGGTGGGGTGGCCGAGCGGTTCACCCACGAAGGGAAGGTACTCGACGGAGGTGCCGGCGAGAAGGGCCAGCGTCTCGTCGATCCAGGTGCCGCCCATGAGCCGGTCGACACCGAGGTCGACCGCGCGGCGCACGGAGGTGAGCGCCTCCTCGCGGGTGGTGCTGACCACTTCGAGGTAGCTGGTGGCTCCCATCTCCTTGATTTGCCGGTGGAGCCGGTCGAGGGTGGCCGGCTCGACTCCTACGTCCTTGAAGCCGATGTGCGTGACTCCGAGGTCCCGCACGGTGTCGAGGACGTCGAGGCAGTCGGTGACGGTCCTGTCGTCACGGGTGAGCATGAAGATGAAGTCCACGGGGGTCCTCCGGGTCGGGGCGATGGCCTGCGAGGGCAAGGGGTGGAGACCCTCGGGGGGCGGCCGGGGTCTGCGGGGCGGGGCCTGGTGAGCGCGCCTACGGGGCGGCAGGGGCCTGGGCGGACAGCTCGTCGGCGTGGTGCAGGGCGGTGAGCAGGCTGGTGTGGTCGGCCGTGCCCCGCCCCGCGAGGTCGAAGGCCGTGCCGTGGTCGACGCTGGTGCGCACGAACGGCAGGCCGATGGTGATGTTGACGCCGTGCTCCAGGCCCAGGTACTTGACCGGTATGAGCCCCTGGTCGTGGTACTGCGCCACGACGGCGTCGAACTCGCCCGCGCGGGCGCGCATGAAGACGGTGTCGGCGGGCCAGGGACCGCTGGCGTCGATGCCTTCCCGCTGAGCGGCCCGTACGGCCGGTTCGACGATGTCGAGGTCCTCGCGCCCGAAGAGTCCGTTCTCCCCGGCGTGCGGGTTGACGGCGGCGACGGCGATACGGGGGCGGGCTCCGGAGCGCCCGCTCGGGTGGCCGGCTCGGAGCGTCCGGTCGGTCAGCCGGATGATCTCCAGCTCCCGGGCGGTCGTGAGGGAGTCGATGGCCGTGCGCAGCGACTGGTGGACGGTGACCAGGACGACCCGCAGGTCGTCGTTGGCCATCATCATCGCGTAGTCGCTGGTACCCGAGAGCTCGGCGAGGATCTCGGTGTGGCCCGGGTAGGGCAGCCCCGCCAGCCGGAGCGCCTCCTTGTTGATCGGCGCGGTGGTGAGGGCGCGGACCTCGCCGCGGAGGGCGAGCTCGATGCCTCGGCGTACGTACCCGAACGAGGCGGCTCCGGCGCGGGCGTCCACTGTGCCGAGCGGTACGCCCGCGGGGAACGTGCCCTCGGGGAGGACGTCGAGGATCCCGGGGGCGTGGGCCGCGTCCGCGACGGAGGCGATCGGCCGCACGGTCAGCTCGGTGCCCGTGATCCGGCAGGCGCGGGCGAGGGTGGCCGGGTCGCCGATGACGACGACCGGGGGCCGACGCCGTGGGTCGGCGTACGCCTTGACCGTGATCTCGGGGCCGATGCCGTTCGGGTCGCCCATGGTGAGCGCGATGGGCTGCGTCATGACGTCGGCCCACCGTCCGCGCTCGACCCGTCCCCCGTGCTCGGCCCACCGTCCATGAGCAGGCGGCAGAGCCGGTCGAGTGTCCCGTCGTCGCCGAAGCCGCCCGCCTTGATCAGCACGGGGAGGCGGGGCGGGCTGAGCAGCACGCCACGGGCGACCCCCGGTTCGGGCTCGTCGGCGAGGTCCAGCCCCGCGGCGCCAAGGGCTTCGAGGGCGGCCACGGCCGTCTCCCCGCCGGTCAGCACGAGCCCGTCGACCAGCCCGTCCGTCACCAACTCCCGTACGGCGAGGGCGAGCTCGCCGGTCAGCGAACCGGCTGCCGTGCGGCGGGCGTCCGGGGTGTGGACGACGAGCACGGGCGCGGTGGACCCGCGCAGAGCCCTCAGGGCCTCGGCCGGACCGTCGGCCGTCGCCGCAGCGGTCACGTCCACGCGCGTGCGGAGCTGGTCCAACTGGCGGCGCGTCGCCGGGTGCGCGCTCCCGACCACGATCAAGGGGCGCCGTGCGCGGGGTGGTTCGGGCGGAGGCTCGGCCGGGATACGGGAGTGGTGTCGGGCCAACGCGGCGGCGAGGCCCGGGGAGCCGACCCAGAGCACGTCGCCGGGTCGGGGCACGGAGGCCACCAGGAGGTCGAGTTCGGCGTCCGTGGCCGCCGAGCAGACGAACAGGCCTCCGCCGTCGATCAGTTCGGGCAGCTTCCCGAACCGCTCCGGTTCCAGGAGGTCCGCTTCGGGCAGCAGCTTGGCGAGGTCGGCGGTGCGGACGGGGTGGACCGGGTCGCGCGCGAAATCCGTCTCGTGCACCGGCACGCCATGGACGTGCTGGACCCCTCGGACGGTCGTCCTGCCCTCCGCCGGGAACGCGGGCGCGACGACCACGGCCCGTCGGCCCGAGCCGGCGTGGGCGGCGCGGACCTCGGCCGCCACATGGCCCCGGAGCGTCGAGTCGACGGTCTTGATCAGCAGCTCGGAACCGGCGAACGCGCCCGCGGACCAGGCGGCCACAGCCGCGGCCGACGCCTCGTCGAGGAGCCGGCTGCCGAGGTCCACGGCCACGACGCCGTCGACCGCCGGTGCGGCCGGCTCGACGGCCTCGGCCAGCAGGACCTTCGCGCGGTGGCCCGTGCCGCGGAAGGGCGCCGCGCCGTCGCCGGCGCTCGTCAGGTCGTCTGCGAGGACGGCGATACCCCTCACGGGCTCGGCCGGGTGTTCCCGCATGTCTCGTCCTCCTCGAAGTCGTCGCCACTGACGTCAACCCTGGCGTTCGGAAGGCCGCCCGACAAGCGATTCCTTCTCACCTCACCTGTGAGTAGATTTCACGCATGCGCTGGCCCGACCTCCCCCCGCTGAACACGCTGCTCCCCTTCGAGGCGACCGTGCGGCACGCGAGCATGACCCGCGCCGCGCAGGAGCTGCACGTGACCCACGGCGCGGTCTCCCGGCAGATCCAGAATCTGGAGAAGTCGCTCGGTGTCACGCTCTTCGAGCGAGGGACCCGTTCGCTGCGGCCGACCCCGCAGGCCCGTCGTCTCGCGGCCGCCGTCCGGGACGCGCTCGACCAGATCGACACGGCCACCCGGGAGGTTTCGGGCCGTGAACGCGGAGGTCCGCTGGCCCTGTCGTGCGAGCCGACGCTCCTGATGCGCTGGCTCATCCCCCGCCTGCCGGACCTCGCCGTGCAGGTTCCCGGACTCACCGTCCACCTGTCGGCGGGCGGCGGACCCGTGGCCTTCGACCGGGACCCGGTCGACGTCGCCCTGCGCCGCGACGACTTTCCCGTACCAGCGGACGTGACCCGCTCCCCCCTCTTCCTGGAACGCATCGGTCCGGTCTGCCGCCCGGACGTGGCGGAGCGCCTCGCCGCCGGCAGCGGCGTCGCAGGTGTGACGATTCTGCACACCAGCACCCGGCCGCGCGCCTGGGCGGACTGGCAGCGCATCACGCGGCGCTCCGTCGATCCCACCGACGAGCAGACCTTCGAGCACTTCTACCTGGCGCTGCAGGCGGCCGTCGCCGGTGTCGGCATGGCGATCGGCCCGTACGCGCTGGTCCACGACGACCTGGTGAGCGGGCAGCTCGTGGCGCCCTTCGGCCTGGTCGAGGACGGCACCGGGTACCACCTGCTCAGCCCGCGGCCGCCCGAGCGGGACGAACGGATCGCCGCCCTGCTCGGCTGGCTGCGGGCCCAGGCGACCGGCCTGTGACGGGCCCCCGGCCTCCCGCCACGAACCACCACGACCACCCCACGCCCGCCCCACCACGACCACCCCACCACGCGCGCGTGAAGCAGCACACCACCTCCCGGCCTGGCCAGGGTGGGGACCGAGCTGGCAGGATCGCGCCATGCTCGCCTCGTACTCCCGTTCCGCTCGCCGCCGCCTTCTCCAGGCGTCCGCGGCGGTTCTGGTGGTCTGCGGGCTGCTGGTCTGGTGGCTGGTTCCGTTCGGTACACCGGCGCCCAGCGGGCGGGTCACGTTCAGCACGGGCGTCCCCACCGGGGTCTACCAGCGGTACGGCGAGCTGCTGCGCCAGGCCCTCGCCACGGATCTGCCGGACGTGTCGATAACGCTCAAGAACAGCCAGGGCTCCCAACAGAACCTCGCCCGCCTGGCCTCCGGCGAAGCCGATTTCACCGTCGCGACCGCCGACGCCGTGGCCCAGTACCAGCGCGACGGCAAGCCGGGCCACGACCTGCTGCGCGGCTGCGCCCGGCTCTACGACGACTACGTCCAGCTCGTCGTCCGCAAGGATTCGGCCGTACGGTCCGTGGCCGATCTGCGCGGCCTGCGGGTCGGCGTCGGCCAGGAGGGCTCCGGTGTCCGGCTCATCGCGGACCGGGTCCTCGCGGCGGGCGGTCTCGCCCCCGACACCGACGTGAAGCCGGTCTCGGCCGGCATCGACACCATGCCGGGCCTGCTGGAGAACCGGCAGCTGGACGCCTTCTTCTGGTCGGGCGGCCTGCCCACCCAGGCCGTCCAGGAACTCTCCGAGCGCATCCCGGTCCGGCTGATCCCGCTCGACACCGCCCTCGTGGACAAGGTCCACAACGCGGGCAAGGCGACGCGCCACTACCGCTCCGCCGTCATCCCGGCGGAGGCCTACGCCCTGGCCCAGGACGGGCAGCCGGTGAAGACGCTGGCCGTCGCCAACCTGCTGGTGACGACGGACGCGGCGGATCCGGCGATGGTGGAGGGTTTCACCCGGACGGTGATCAGAAGCCGGGACGGCATCGGCCGCCAGGTCCACCCGGCGCAGCTGGTGGACCTCCGCACCGCGATCTACACGGAGCCCCTGTCCCTCCACGAGGGCGCCCGCCGCTACTACCGCTCCGTGAAGCCGTAAGAACCGGTACGGCACCGGAGCGGGTACGCCACGAGAAAGCGGTACAGCCCCCGCCCCGCAGCATCCGCCGCCTCCTCACCGCCCCTGCGGCCCCGTCCTCGGCACCGTGAGCGTGACCCTCAGCCCGTGCGGCTCGTGCGGCGCGTAGGCGATCGAGCCGCCGCCCGCGGCCAGCAGGACCCGGGAGATCGACAGGCCGAGGCCCGAGCCCTTGATGTTCTGGTGGCGGTTGCTGCGCCAGAAGCGGTCGCCGACCCGGTCGAGCTCCTCCTGCGTGAGCCCAGGACCCCGGTCCGCCACCACGATCGTGCAGCTGTCGCCCTCCGAGGCCACGGCGACCGTGACCTCCTCGTCCTCCGGGGTGAACTTCAGCGCGTTGTCGATCACCGCGTCGAGCGCGCTGGAGAGCGCCACCGGGTCCGCCCAGGCGGTCACCGCCCTCCGCTCCCCGAGGAGCCGTACGCCCTTCTCGTCGGCGAGGGGCCGCCAGGCGGCGATGCGCTCGGCCACGAGCGCGCCGATGTCGACGAGGCGCAGATCCGCGGCGGCGTGCTCGGCGAGCGCGAGGTCGAGGAGGTCGTCGAGGACCTGGGCGAGCCGCTTGCCCTCGGTGCGGACGGAGGCGATCTCCTCGTTCCCCTCGGGGAGTTCGAGGGCGAGCAGCTCGATGCGGAGCAGCAGCGCGGAGAGCGGGTTGCGCAACTGGTGCGAGGCGTCGGCGACGAAGGCCCGCTGCTGCTCCAGGACGTCCTCGACGTTGTCGGCCATCTCGTTGAACGAGCGTGCCAGGCGGCGCAGTTCGGGCGGCCCTCCGGCCGCGGCGACCCGGGACTTCATCCGCCCGGTGGCGATGTCGTGGGTGACCGCGTCCAGGACCCGCACGGGCTTCAGCACCCAGCCGGTGAGCCGGAAGGCCGCGCCGATGGCGACCAGCATCGCCGCGAACTCCCCGGCCGCGATGATCAGCCAGCCGCTCAGGATCCGCGAGCGCAGCTGCCCGGTGGGCGAGTCGGTCACCACGACGGCGACGACGTCACCGTCCCGTACGACCGGTGACGCGATGGTGAGGCGGGCGTGCGGCTGCCACGGCCACACCTGCGGCGGGTCGTGGCTGCGGCGCCCGAGCAGGGCCTCGTTGAAAGCGCGGCGCCCCTCACCCTCGTAGGGGACGACCCAGTCCTCGGGCGCGGCGGCCATGGCCCGGTTGTCGCGGAAGAAGATGCCCGTACGGATGCCGTAGACGTCGTGGTAGCTGGCGAGTTCGCCGCGGAGCGTGGTGCGGCGCTCGTCGACGAAGGGTTCGGACTCGTTGACGAACTGGGCGAGAGCGGCGAACCGGGCCCCGTCGTCGAGCCGGTCGACGACCACGCGCTGCTGCTCGGCCGCGGCGAGGCTGGCGGCGAGCGGGAAGCCGAGGGCGAGGAGCACCCCGGCCATCAGGACGAGGAGGAGCGGAAGGAGGCGTGTGCGCACGAAGGACCCGGACGGCTAGGCGGCAGGGGCGACCAGGCGGTAGCCGACGCCGCGCACGGTCTCGATCAGGGCGGGCATGGCCAACTTGGAACGGAGCGAGGCCACGTGCACCTCGAGGGTGCGGCCGGTCCCTTCCCAATTGGTGCGCCAGACCTCGCTGATGATCTGCTCGCGCCGGAAGACCACACCGGGCCGCTGCGCGAGCAGGGCCAGCAGGTCGAACTCCTTGCGGGTGAGCGGCACGGCCGCGCCGTCGACGCTGACCCGCCGGGTGGGCAGCTCGATGACGACCGAGCCGAGCCGCAGCGCGGCGTCGTCACCGGCCGAGCCGGTCTCCTCGCCCACGCCGGTGCGCCGGCTGACGGCGTGGATCCGGGCGAGCAGCTCTCCGGTGTCGTACGGCTTGACCACGTAGTCGTCGGCCCCGAGGTTGAGGCCGTGTATCCGGGACCGTACGTCGGCACGCGCCGTCACCATGATCACCGGGGTGGTGGTGAGCTTCCGGATCCGGCCGCAGACCTGGTAGCCGTCCTGGTCGGGCAGACCGAGATCGAGCAGGATCACCCCGAAGGAAGGGCGCTCGCCGTGCGCGGCGGGCAGCACCGCCTGGAGGGCCTCCTCGCCGTTCCTGGCGTGCGTGACGGTGAAACCGTGCTTGGCCAGTACGGCGGACAGAGCCGCGGCCACGTGATCGTCGTCCTCGACGAGCAGGAGTCTCATGGCCCCCTCCGGTGGCTCGGTGATCGTGGGTGCGCCATCTCCTGATGGCAATCTGCATGGCTATCCGTGTACCTACGCATGAACGCCGATGGTCGCCGTCACAGTCAAGTCTCCCCCAGTTACGCAGGGGTTTCCGTTATGCACCCGGTACGCCACCGGGTGCCCCCTTCACGCAGCGTGTCCGGCCGAGGCCTTTTCGTTATCCTCAATTTCCGCTCAGATGTGATGACGGTCATCCCGCGGCGTGTCTAGTGTCCTCCCCAACCGAGGAGGACGGAGCAAAAGCCGATGAGCGGAGTGTCAGTGACCAAGGGCTCGGAAGACGCCATAGCGGCGGCCGGTGACCTGGTCGTGCTGTCCAACGTGAACAAGCACTTCGGCGCGCTGCATGTGCTCCAGGACATCGACCTGACCATCGCCCGTGGCGAGGTCGTGGTCGTGATCGGGCCTTCGGGTTCCGGCAAGTCCACACTGTGTCGCACCATCAACCGCCTGGAGACGATCGACTCCGGCGCCATCACGATCGACAACCGGCCGCTGCCCCAGGAGGGCAAGGAGCTGGCCCGGCTGCGCGCCGACGTCGGCATGGTCTTCCAGTCCTTCAATCTCTTCGCGCACAAGACTGTGCTCGAGAACGTGATGCTGGGCCAGGTGAAGGTCCGCAAGACGGCCAAGGCGGCCGCCGAGTCCAAGGCTCGCGCGCTGCTCGACCGGGTGGGTGTCGGCACCCAGGCGGACAAGTACCCGGCCCAGCTGTCGGGCGGTCAGCAGCAACGTGTCGCGATCGCGCGGGCGTTGGCGATGGACCCGAAGGTCATGCTCTTCGACGAGCCGACCTCGGCTCTCGACCCCGAGATGATCAACGAGGTTCTCGAGGTCATGCAGCAGCTGGCCCGGGACGGCATGACCATGGTCGTCGTGACCCACGAGATGGGGTTCGCGCGTTCCGCCGCCAACCGCGTGGTGTTCATGGCGGACGGCAAGATCGTCGAGCAGGCCACGCCGGACGAGTTCTTCAGCAACCCGCGAAGCGACCGCGCCAAGGACTTCCTTTCGAAAATCCTGCACCACTGACGGCGGTCGGCCCCATGCTTCAACCTGCCGTTCAACAACCCACGAATCAAGGGATGTTCACCATGAAGCTCCGCAAGACCGCGGCCCTGGCCGTCGCCGTACTCGCGCTGACCGCGACCGCCTGTGGTGGCAAGGAGGGCTCGGCCGGCGACAAGCCCGCCGTGAAGCCCGGCGACTCGAGCGCCCCGCAGCTCCCCAAGTACATCGTCGCCACCGATGTGAAGCTGGAGTCGCCGACCTTCAAGGAGGCGCAGAAGCGCGGCAAGCTGATCATCGGCTCCAAGGCCGACCAGCCGTACCTCGGCTTCGAGGACCAGGCGACCAAGGAGCGGTCCGGCTTCGACATCGAGATCGCCAAGATGATCGCGGCGGAGCTCGGCTTCACCGAGGACAAGATCGAGTGGATGACCGTCGACTCGAAGTCCCGTGAGTCGACGATCTCGCTCGGCAAGATCGACTACTACGTCGGTACGTACACGATCAACGACAAGCGCAAGGCGCTCGTCAGCTTCGCGGGTCCGTACTACAAGGCCGGCGCCGACCTCCTGGTCCGCAAGGACGAGACCGCGATCACCGGTCCGGAGACCCTCAAGGGCAAGAAGGTCTGCTCCATCACGGGCTCGACCCCGCTGCAGGAGATCAAGAAGCCCCAGTACGGCGCCGAGACCACCGAGCTCGCGAAGTACTCGGACTGCGTGCAGCAGCTGCTCACCAAGCAGGTCGACGCGGTCACCACCGACGACGCGATCCTCAAGGGCTACGCCGCCGCCAACAAGGGCAAGCTCAAGGTCGTCGGCAAGCCGTTCACCGAGGAGCCCTACGGCGTCGGCCTGAACAAGGACGACAAGATCCTGCGCGACAAGATCAGCGACATCCTCGAGAAGAACATCAAGGACGGCACGTACAAGAAGATCTACGAGGCGACTCTGGGTCTGTCCGGCTCCTCGTACGTCGAGCCGCCGGCGCTCGTCCGCTACTGATCCTCCCTCGAAGTCGAGCGCCCCGTACGGGAGTACGGAGTACGGGGCGCCGCTCACCCTGCCCTCAAGCCGCTGATACCGCCGACGCGGAGACCTCATGAACGTACTGCTCGACCATTTCCCGGAGTTCCGCGACGGATTCATAGGAACCGTGTCGATCACCGCCGTCAGCTCGGTCATCGCGCTGGTCCTCGGCATCGTCGTCGCCGGCTTCCGGGTCTCGCCCGTCCCTCCGTTGCGCTGGTTCGGGACCGCCTGGGTCACGCTGCTGCGCAACACCCCCCTGACGCTGCTCTTCCTGATCTCGTTCTTCGTGGTCCCCGAGATCCTGTTCCCGGGCATGAGCCCGTTCGTGCTCGGCTCGCTCGCGCTCGGCTTCTACACCTCCGCGTTCGTCTGCGAGGCGGTCCGCTCCGGCATCAGCACCGTGCCGATCGGCCAGGCGGAGGCCGCCCGTTCGCTCGGCATGACGTTCTCGCAGACGCTGCGGATGATCGTGCTGCCGCAGGCCACCCGGACCGTACTGCCTCCGCTGAGCTCGATCTTCATCGCGCTCACCAAGAACTCGGCCATCGCGGGCGCCTTCAGTGTCACCGAACTCTTCGGCTGGCAGACGCTGATGAGCGAGCAGGGCTACGCCATCGGCCCCATCTTCCTGTGGGTGGCAGCCGCGTACCTCGTCGTCACCTTCACCATCAGCGGGATCTTCCGTCTCCTTGAGCGCCGCATGGAGGTCGCCCGATGAGTGCCAGCGTTCTCTTCGACACCCCCGGCCCCAAGGCGCGGGTCCGCAACCGGATCTACGCCGTGGTGGGCACCCTCGCCATCGTCGCGCTGCTCGCGGTGAGCGTGGTCCGGCTCGCCGACAAGGGGCACCTCGCCCCCGAGATGTGGGACATCTTCAACTACGCGGGCATTCGGCAGAACATCGCCGACGCCCTCCTCGCCACCCTGAAGGCGTTCGGCCTCGCGGCCGTCGGCTCGCTCGTCCTCGGTGTGCTGCTCGCCGTCGCCCGGCTCTCCGACCACGCGCCCGTCCGGGTGGTGGCCACCGGCTTCATCGAGATCTTCCGCTCCATCCCGCTACTGATCACGATCTACGCCGTCTGGGTCGCCTTCCTGGTCGACTACTCGATGTGGGCGCTGGCCATCGGCCTGTCGATCTACAACGGCTGCGTCCAGGCCGAGGTGCTCCGCGCCGGCGTGAACGCCGTCCCGAAGGGGCAGCGCGAGGCCGCGTACGCCCTCGGCATGAGCAAGACGCAGGTCATGACGACGGTCCTGATGCCGCAGGCCGTCCGGGCGATGCTGCCGACGATCATCAGCCAGCTGGTGGTCACCCTGAAGGACACCTCGCTCGGCTTCGTGATCCTCTACCCCGAGCTCCTGTACTCGGCCCGACTGATCGCCTCCAACACGCAGGTCAACGGCCAGTACCCGTACGTGTCCACGATCGTGGTCTTCGGCGTCATCTACATCGCGCTCTGCCTGGCGCTCTCCGCGCTCGCCACCTGGATCGAGAAGCGGGGCCGCCGGTCCAAGACGGGCGTCCTCGCCCCGGCCGCCGCGGCCCAGGAGATCGTGCTCACGGCCGACCCCGGGAACTCCTTCGGCAACGGGGGCGACGGCCCGGACGGGTCCGGCATCTCGAAGAACTGACAGTATGTGACATCATCCGGGGGCAGTGGCGGTCGCGCCGCTGCCCCCGTCGCTTGACGCAAGCACCCGCAATGGGTTGCATACGTTCTGTGATCACGCACCGGGCTCGCGCCACACTTCGCTGTGCTACCCGCATGACCGAACGGCCTTCAGGAGCCGCGCCGTGGACCCGGTGATCATCGTCGGCGCGGGGCCCGTGGGCCTCGCGCTCTCCCTTGCCCTGGCCTCGCAGGGAGTCCCCTCCGTCGTCCTCGACGAGGGCCCCGGCAAGGAGGATCCGCGCCCCGCCCGTACGGTCGTGCTGCGCGCGGACATGGCCGCGATGGTCGAACGCCTCGGCTGCGCCACGCTGCGTGACGAGGGGGTCCGCTGGGTCGGCTGGCGATCCGTGCGACGCAGGCAACAGATGAGGCACATCGAACTCAGTCTCGGTCTCGGCGACACGGAGAGCGACGGCGAGGGTCCGGCGGCTCCGCTGCACATCCCGCAGCACGCCCTCGCGCGCGGTCTGCGCGACGCGATCGCCGGACAGGAGCTGATCCAGCTCGTCACCGACGCCCGCCTCGACACGATCGAGCAGGACGCGAGCGGGGTCACGGCGCACACCCGCGGCTCCTCCGGAACCGGAACGAGCGGTGGTACGAGCGGCACGAGCCGTACCAGCCGTACGAGTGGCAGCGGCGGCACCTGGTGGCGCGGGAGCCATCTGGTCGGCTGCGACGGCGCCCGTTCCACGGTCCGCAAGCTGCTCTCGATCCGCTTCCCCGGGCGTACGGCGGTGGAGCGGCACGCGGTGGCCGCCCTGCGCACCGAACTCCCTTGGCCCGGCGAGGCCCTGTTGCACCGTCAGCCGCCGTGGCGGGGCGGCGGTGAGGAGGTCACGGCCCGCCCGCTGCCGGACGGGGTCTGGCGGATCGACTGGCTGCTTCCGGCCCGCGGCGACCTCGTCACCCCGGACGCCCTGGTCACCAAGATCCGCGACACCCTCGCCGGCTGGTGCGGTGGGGTGACTCCGCCGTACGAGTTGATCGACACCGGTGTCCACACGCTGCACCACCGGCTCGCGAAGCGCTGGCGCGTGGACCGGGTGTTCCTGGCGGGCGACGCGGCGCATCTGCTGGGCGCGGTGGGCACGCAGGGCCTCGACGAGGGGCTGCGGGACGCCGACAACCTGGCCTGGAAGCTCGCGTACGCCTGGCACCACGGGGCCTCGGACACGCTCCTCGACAGCTACCAGAGCGAGCGGCGGGCCGCCGTCGCCTCCCGGCTTCGCGCCGCCGACCAGTCGCTTCCGGTACTCAGGGGCGGCGGGGGCCTGCGGACGTACCTGCCCGGCGGGTCCCGCAGCCACGACGTGCTGTTGACGGACGGTCATCTCGGGCGCGGACCGCTGGGGGCGCCTCCCGCCTACCCGCACTCCCCCCTCGCACCCCAGGACGCCGGGGCGTCACGGAGCGTGGTGGGCACCGGGGCGGGTGCGCCGGTCGAGGACGTACGCGTGACGGCGCCGGACGGCACGACCGTACGGCTCCGGGACCGGCTCGGTCAGGGGCGGCTCCTGGTGGTCCTTGTCGCCCCCGGGACGGGGGTGTGGGACCGGCGGCACTGGGTGAGCGCGGGGGTGATGCCGCGGCTCGCGGAGGCCGTACGGGCCCTGCCGGTGAAGGCGGAACTGCTGGTGACGGAGGCGTATCCGGGCGCGGTCGCCCACACCGTCCTGCTGGTACGTCCGGACGGGCATCTGGTCGCCTCGTTCCCGGGGGTCCGGCCGGACGAGCTGTACGCGGCGGCCGACGCGACCCGGGGCGGCAAGGCGGAGCCCACGGGGAGCGGGGGGACCGAGGGCTCGCGGAGGGCCATCTCACGAGGGGCGACGCCGAGCGACCGTACTGCGGACATCAATTGACCCTCGCGGGCGCACATGGTGTACTCCGGAGCGTGACCGACACCGATGTGCGCCTGTGGCGGAGGGTCCATATGGATCTTCTCCGTTTCGCGGGCTGCGTGTGTCGCCCGTCCTGCTGAATTCGCCCCTTCCTTCGCGTGCTCTCGGCCGCCGACCGGTGTCGGCGTGGCTGTCGCGCGTCTCTTCCGCGAACTTCCAGGACGGTTCTCCGTGCCCCAGCCTGCCTCCCCCTCCCCCGCCGTTCCTTCCGTCGTCCGTTCGGCCGCCGCGCCGACGGCGGCGGACCTGCTGGACTTCGTCCGTCGAACGGCGGCGGACGACGCACTGATCGACTCCCTTCCCCTCGATCCCGAGGGCCGTACGTGGGTGCGGCTCGACGGCCCCGGTGGCAGCGAGGCCTGGCTGATCGGCTGGCCGCCCGGCACGGGCACGGGCTGGCACGACCACGCCGAGTCGCACGGCGCGTTCACCACGGCGCGCGGCGCGCTGCGGGAGAGCTCCCTCGCGGTGCGACTGCCGTCCGGTGGCTGGAAGACCCTGGAGCTGGCCGACGGCGTCGACCGGGAGCGGCGCCTGCCAGCAGGCAAGGGGCGCGCGTTCGGGCAGCACCATGTGCACGAGGTGCTCAACGACTCCGCCGACACCCACGCCGTGTCGGTCCACGCGTACTATCCGCCGCTCCCGTTGATCCGGCGTTTCAGCCGGTCGGGCGCGGTACTCCGTCTTGAGCAGGTCGAGCGTCCGGAGGACTGGCAGTGAGTGAGCGGCGGGCAGACGAGCGGGTGGGGATCGACGAGCTTCTCGAGCGGGTCAGGTCGGGGATCGACCGGATCGAGGCGCGGGCGGCCCATGAGGCGTACGAGGCGGGTGACGCGCTGCTGGTCGACACCCGGTACGCGGCGCTGCGCGAGCGGGACGGGCTGGTTCCGGGTGCGTTGATCGTGGAGCGCAATGAACTGGAGTGGCGGCTCGACCCGTTGGGCAGCCACCGCGCGCCGGAGGCGGACAGCCACGACCTGCGGGTGGTGGTGTTCTGCAACGAGGGGTACGCGTCCTCGCTGGCGGTGGCGTCACTGCGGCAGTTGGGGCTGCACCGCGCGACGGATGTGATCGGCGGCTTCCAGGCGTGGAAGGCGGCAGGCCTGCCGGTACTCCCGCCGGGGACACCGGGCACGCCTGCGTAGCGGGTACGCCTGCGTATGGGGCACGCCTGCGTAGCGGGTACGCGCACCCCGCCCCGCATGGGGCCGCGCTGCACGGAGCCGCGGCTACACGGGGCCGCCCCCGCCCCTCGGCGGCCCCCCGGACCTCGGGTCAGAAGGGCTCGTCCAGGCCCTCCGTGTCCTCGCCCTCGGCCTCCAGGGCCTGGCGGACGACCCTGAGGGCCATGCCCTCGGGGTAGCCCTTGCGGGCGAGCATGCCGGCGAGCCGGCGCAGCCGGCGGTCCCGGTCGAGGCCGCGGGTGGCGCGGAGCTTGCGGTCGACGAGCTCGCGCGCCGTGATCTCCTCCTGCTCGGAGTCCAGTTGGCCCACGGCGTCCTGGATGAGCGAGGGGTCGACGCCCTTGGTGCGCAGTTCGCGGGCGAGGGCCCGGCGGGCAAGTCCGCGCCCGTGGTGCCGCGACTCCACCCAGGCGTCCGCGAAGGCGGCGTCGTCGATCAGCCCGACGTCCTCGAAGCGGGAGAGGACCTCTTCGGCGACCTCGTCGGGGATCTCGCGCTTGCGCAGGGCGTCGGCGAGTTGTTTGCGCGTACGGGGGGTCCCGGTGAGCAGGCGCAGGCAGATCGCCCGCGCCCGCTCAGCCGGATCCTGGGGCGACAGCTCCTTCTCGGCCCTCGACGAGTCGGGGCTGTCGCCCGGCCATTCGGTGCGACCGGTCACTGGCTCAGCTCTTGGCCGCCGGGGCCTTGGTCGCCTTGGTGGCCTTGGCCGCCGGGGCGGTCTTGGCCGCGTCGTCCGTCGCGGTGGCGGTGGCCGCCTCCGCGCCGTCCGTGGTCTCCTCGGCCGGGGCGGCACCCGGCCGGACGCCGACGCCCAGCTTCTCCTTGATCTTCCGCTCGATCTCGTCGGCGAGGTCGGGGTTGTCCTTCAGGAAGTTGCGGGCGTTCTCCTTGCCCTGGCCGAGCTGGTCGCCCTCGTACGTGTACCAGGCGCCGGCCTTGCGGACGAAGCCGTGCTCCACGCCCATGTCGATCAGGCCGCCCTCGCGGCTGATGCCCTGGCCGTAGAGGATGTCGAACTCGGCCTGCTTGAACGGCGGCGCGACCTTGTTCTTGACGACCTTGACGCGGGTGCGGTTGCCGACGGCGTCGGTGCCGTCCTTGAGGGTCTCGATACGACGGATGTCGAGACGCACCGAGGCGTAGAACTTCAGGGCGCGGCCACCGGTCGTGGTCTCCGGCGAGCCGAACATGACGCCGATCTTCTCGCGGAGCTGGTTGATGAAGATCGCGGTGGTCTTGGACTGGTTGAGCGCGCTGGTGATCTTCCGGAGGGCCTGGCTCATCAGTCGGGCCTGGAGACCCACGTGCGAGTCGCCCATCTCGCCCTCGATCTCCGCGCGCGGGACGAGCGCGGCGACGGAGTCGATGACGATCAGGTCGAGGGCGCCGGAGCGGACCAGCATGTCGACGATCTCGAGGGCCTGCTCGCCGTTGTCCGGCTGGGACAGGATGAGGTTGTCGATGTCGACGCCGAGCTTCTTGGCGTACTCGGGGTCGAGGGCGTGCTCGGCGTCCACGAAGGCGACCTGGCCGCCGGCCTTCTGGGCGTTGGCGACGGCGTGCAGCGTGAGGGTCGTCTTACCGGAGGACTCCGGGCCGTAGATCTCCACGACACGGCCGCGGGGCAGGCCGCCGACGCCGAGCGCGATGTCGAGGGCGGTCGAGCCGGTGGAGATCACCTCGATCGGCTCCTGGGTGCGGTCGCCCATGCGCATCACGGCACCCTTGCCGAATTGCCGTTCAATCTGCGCGAGTGCGGCTTCGAGTGCCTTCTCGCGGTCGGTACCTGCCATGGGTTCCACCCGGTTTGCTTGAGTCGATCGCTTCATGTGAAAGACGCTAACCCCTGCCACTGACAATGGGCTCCGACGTCCCTCCGACCTGTGGATAACTCGCCCACAACCCCGCGACTCCAAGGGCCGGAATCCCATAAGAATGGATGTTCGATTTTGGTGTCAAGCGCACCACGCGGGCTCACGGCCACCGTCCGAGGCGTCCCGGCCTAGGGTGGAGGGAGTGCTGGAACGCCCCGGAGAGGTGGGTCCGATCGTGCGGCCGAGTGAGATCACCGAGGTCCTGAACCGTCCGACCAGCCAGGAGCTGCTGGCCCGCGACGTCACCAGGCTGGCCTACGTCGCCGAGGACGGCACTCCGCGGGCGATCCCGATCGCCTTCGCCTGGAACGGCACGGAGATCGTCATGTGTACCCCGCCCAACGCCCCCAAGCTGGCGGCCCTGCGCGTCAACCCGGCGGTCGCCCTGACGATCGACACCGAGGTCCACCCGCCGATGATCCTGCTGGTCCGCGGCCGGGCCGAACTGGACCCCGTCGACGGCATCCCGGACGAGTTCCTCCAGGCGAACACCTCGTACGAGATGACGCCCGAGCAGCGGGTCACCTGGGAGGCCGAGGTCCGTTCGCTCTACGCCGACGGCATGGTGCGGATCGTCGTGACCCCGACCTGGGCGAAGCTGATCGACTTCGAGACGACCCTGCCGACCGCGGTCGAGGAGCTCGTACGCGCGCGTGAGGAGCGTCGACGCGCCTGAACGGCCCCGCACCGCGCCCGCCTATCCTTCCTGACATGCCCCTCCCCTTCCGCGTCCGTGGCGGCGGCATGCCCCCGCGGGCCGCCGATGCCGTCGTGGCCCTGGTCGTCACCCTCGTCGTGACGGTCTGGACGCTGCTGTCCGCGCGGAACGTGGACGAGCCGGTGGGCAGGACGGTCGTCGCCTGGGCGCTGATCGCGGTCGGCTGCGGGGCGCTCGCCTTCCGGCGGCGGGCTCCCGTCGCCGTGGCCGTCGTGACCCTGATCGCCTGTGTCGTCTACTACCCGGTGTCGGCGCAGGACGGGCCCCTGATGATCACCTTCGCCCTCGCGCTGTACACGACGGCGGCGGAGGGCCGGTTCGTCGCGGCCGTCGCGCTGGCTGCCGTGACGCTGCTCGCGGTCGGCCTCGGCGAGTTCCGGCAGGAGGGCGGCCGCCGGCAGATCGACGACACCTCGCTCGCGATGCTGGCCGGCTGGCTGATCAGTCTCGTCGCCGTGGGCCGCGCCCAGCGGACCCGGATCGCCTATCTCCACGAAGTGGAGCAGCGGGCGCTCGCCGCCGAGCGGGAGCAGGAGGCGCGGGCCCGGCAGAGCGCCACGGAGGAGCGGCTGCGGATCGCCCGGGAGCTGCACGACGTGCTCGGCCACAGCGTCTCGCTGATCAACGTGCAGTCGGGGGCGGTCCTGCACCGGCTGAGCAAGAAACCGGAGCCCGAGATCGCGCTGGCCGCGGCCGAGGAGGCGCTCCAGGCGGTGAAGGCCACCAGCAAGGACGCGCTGCGCGAGCTGCGCGCCACGCTCGGGGTGCTGCGCCAGGCCGACGAGGCCGCGCCGACGGGCCCGACCTCCGGACTCGCCCTGCTCGGGGAGCTGGTCGAGCGGGCCAGGAGCACGGGCCTCGACGTCCGCACGGAGCTGACGGGCACCCCCGTACCGCTGGCGCCTCCGGTCGATCTCGCCGCTTACCGGATCGTCCAGGAGTCGCTGACCAACGTGACCCGGCACTCGGGTGCCCGTACCGCCACGATCGCCCTCGACTGGCGCGCCGACGAGCTGCGGCTCCGCATCGAGGACGACGGCGAGGGGGCTCCCGAGGAGCTGCCGCTGGGCAGCGGCATCCGGGGCATGGCCGAGCGGGCCCGGGCCTTCGGCGGCGAACTGACCGCGCACAGCACGCCCGAGGGCTTCCGGGTGGACGCCCGTCTTCCGCTCGCCGCACCCGCGTCGACGACCACCACGTCCGAGGGGGACCCCCGATGATCCGCGTCGTACTCGCCGACGACCAGACCCTGGTCCGGGCCGGGTTCCGCTCGATCCTGGCCGACGAGGACGACATCGAGGTGGTCGGGGAGGCCGGGGACGGGGAGCAGGCGATCGCGCTCGCCCGCGAACTGCGCCCGGACGTGGTCCTGATGGACATCAGGATGCCCGTGCTCGACGGCCTGGAGGCCACCCGCCGGATCACCGCCGACGCCCGGCTCGAAGGGGTCCGGGTCGTCATCCTGACCACCTTCGACGTCGACGACCACGTGTACGGGGCGCTACGCGCCGGGGCGAGCGGCTTCCTCGTCAAGGACACCGAGCCGATGGAGCTGCTGCACGGGGTACGGGTGGTGGCCCGCGGCGACGCGCTGATCGCCCCGGCCGTGACCCGCCGGCTGATCGCGGAGTTCGCGAGCCGCTCGAAGCAGCCGGATCCGAGCCCGCGCCTGAACGCCCTGACCGAACGGGAGCGCGAGGTGATGGGCCTGGTGGGGGCGGGGCTCTCCAACGACGAGATCGCCCAGCGCCTGGTCCTCTCCCCGGCGACCGCGAAGACGCACGTCAGCCGGATCATGACCAAGCTGGACGTCCGGGACCGGGCGCAGCTGGTGATCCTCGCGTACGAGTCGGGGATGATCACGCCCGGCTGGCTGGGCTGACACCCGGCCGACGTCCCCTAGGGGGCACACGCGCGTGGGCGCAACTCCTGGGGTACGCGCGCGTGGGGCGGCGCAACCGCGGGGGTACGGCCACTGACACCGCCGGGCGACGCGGGCCCCGTAGCCGTACGCCGACGCTGGCTGCGTGAACCCAGACGTCCTCGATCTCGCCCGG
Organism: Streptomyces sp. NPDC001927; assembly: GCF_053594455.1. NCBI lineage: Bacteria > Bacillati > Actinomycetota > Actinomycetes > Kitasatosporales > Streptomycetaceae > Streptomyces > Streptomyces sp. NPDC001927. Next base: position 1,150,542 of record NZ_JBSFEN010000001.1, read on the forward strand.
CTGCAGTTCGCCCTCACGGCGGGCGGCCACTTCCTCTTCGTCGCGCTGACGCTGGGGCTCGCGACCGTGGTCGCCGTCGTCCAGACGGTGGCGACGATCGGACGGAAGCCCGTGCACGCGCGCATGGTCCGCTACTGGGGCCAGCTGTACGTGATCAACTACGCGGTCGGGATCGTCACCGGCATCGTGATGGAGTTCCAGTTCGGAATGAGCTGGAGCGGGCTGACGCACTACGCGGGCAATGTCTTCGGCGCCTCGCTCGCGGTCGAGACGATCGTCGCGTTCTTCGTCGAGTCGACCTTCCTCGGGCTGTGGATCTTCGGCTGGCACAGGTTCAACCGGTGGGTCCATCTGGCGATGATCTGGATCGTCACGCTGACCGCGTACCTGTCGGCGTACTGGATCCTCGTCTCCAACGGCTTCCTCAACCACCCGGTCGGGTACCGCGTGGCCGAGGGCGGCGACATGCTCGTCCTGGACGACCCGGTCGCCGTGCTGACCAACCCCTCGGCGCTGCTCGCGTTCGGGCACATCCTCGCCGGAGCGCTGCTCACGGCCGGCTTCTTCGTGGCCGGCGTCAGCGCGTACCACCTGTTCCGGCGGACGCCCGAGTGGGAGTTCTTCGGCCGGAGCCTGCGGATCGGGGTATTCCTCTCGTTCCCCGCGCTGATGGTCACGGCGGTCTTCGGCGGCGTCCAGTTGGCCACGTTGAGCACCTTCCAGCCCATGAAGTCGGCCGTGTTCAGTCAGAAGACCGCCGAAATCGCGCGGATCCAGGCGGACATGGTCGCCCGGTTCGGCCCCGGTGACTACGTCCCCTCCGAGGCGTGGACCCGCGGCGGCGGGCTGATCATGCTCATCTGCTTCGCCCTGATGATGTACTTCACCTTCGCCGGCGTGATCCTGGCCTGTTTCAGGACGGTCGTCTTCCGCTTCCGGCTCTGGCATCTGGCCCTCATGGCCGCCGTACCGCTGCCCTACCTCGCGATGATCAGCGGCTGGGTGTTCCGCGAGGCGGGCCGCCAGCCCTGGGTCGTGTACGGCCTCTTGAAGACCGAGGACGCGGTCTCCGACCTCTCCCCCGGCGCCATGCGCGCCTCGCTGATCGTCTTCACCACCCTCTTCGGGCTGCTCGTCGTCCTCAACGCCTGGCTGCTCGCCCGGACCGCCCGCCGGGGCCCGGTCGACGCCGGTCTCGGCCACGACGACCGGGACGGACGCGAGGACGGACGCGGGACCGGATCCGACGGAAGCCCCGACGACGGTCCCGAAGACCCCGCCGACTCCCTGCCCGCCACGAGCTACTGAGGAGCCCGGCCGTGGAAACCCTCGCCATCGCCCTGCTCGCCTTCTTCGCGACCGGCTACTTCGTGCTCGCGGGCGCCGACATCGGAACCGGGATGCTCAGCCCGTACCTGGGGCGCACCGACCGCGAACGCCGGCTCGTCATCGCCTCCTTCGCGCCCTTCTTCCTGGGCAACGAGGTGTGGCTGATCGCCACGGCGGGCGTGCTCGTCGGCTGCTTCCCCGACGTCGAGGGGGAGCTGCTGACCGGCCAGTTCACGGTCCTCGTCCCCCTGCTGACCGGCTGGATCGTCCGCGACCTCGGGCTGTGGTCGCGCGGCCGTGGGCCGGGGCGGCGCTGGCGGGCGGCCTGCGACGGCGCGGTGGTGTGCGGCAGCTGGACGGTCGCCCTGTCCTGGGGGTGGCTGCTGGCCGCGCCGCTGACCGGTGCGCCGTACGAGCGGGCCGGCGGCGTGACCGCGGTCCTCGTCGCCCTCGCCACGGCCGCCCTGTTCGCCGCGCACGGGCTCGGTTTCGCCGCGCTCCGGCTGACGGGTCTGCCGTACGAACGCGCCCGGCTGCTCGTCGGCCGGACCGGGCGGTGGCAGTCCTTCGCGCTCACCGCCGCCCTGCTCGGCGCCCTCCCGCTGCTCGCCGGGAGCGCCCTCCCGCTGACCGAGCGGGCCGCCGACGGCGCCACGCTCGCCCTGCTCGTGCCCGCGCTGCTCGTCGCCACCCCGTTCCTCGTCGCCGCCCAGGTGTGGACCTGGCGGACCTTCCGGCACCGGGTGACCCGTCCCTCGTACCTGTAACTACCAGAAGGGGAAAGACCATGACCGTCACGCGGGACACCGATCCCACGACGAACCCACCGACCCGGCGGGGCAGCGTCTTCGAGCGCCTGGCCGGCTTCTCGTACCGCCACCGCTGGTCCGCCGTGCTGCTGTGGATCGTCGTGGTGGTCGCCGCGACCGGCGCCTCGACGGCGGTCGGGAGCGCGTACCACAACGACTTCTCGCTGCCCGGCACCGATTCGCAGGCGGCCAGGACCGTCCTTGAGCGGCACGGCTCCGACCAGGCCACGGACGCCACCCTGCAGATCGTCGTCAAGGACGAGCGGGGCGTCCGGGAGAAGACCGTCCACGCGCGCGTGGAGGGACTGCTCGACACGGTCGAGGGCCTCCCCGGCGTGACGGACGTCCGCAGCCCGTACGAGGAGAGGGCGGCGGTCTCCGGTGACGGCACCGTCGCCTACGCCACCGTCACCCTCGACGGCGCGGCGGAGAACACCGACCGCACCGAGGTCCTGAAGATCATCGACACCGTGCGGGAGGCGCAGGGCGACGGGCTGACCGCCGCCGTCGGCGGTGACGCGGCACGCGGCGCCGAGGAGGGCGGCGGGGGGCCTGCCGAGGGCGCGGGCATGCTGGGGGCCCTGGTGATCCTGGTCTTCCTGTTCGGGTCCCTGGTCGCGGCGAGCCTGCCCGTGGTCACCGCGCTCTTCGCGGTCGGCAGCTCCATCGGGCTGATCGCGCTCGCCTCGCACCTCGCGGACGTCGCGGACTTCACTCCGCCCATCATGATGCTGGTCGGCCTCGGGGTCGGCATCGACTACGCGCTGCTGATCTTCTCCCGCCACCGCACCGAACTGCTCCACGGCGCCGAGCCCGAGCAGGCCGCCAGGACCGCGCTCGACGCGGCGGGACGCACGGTCTTCTTCGCCGGCTGCACGGTGATCATCGCGCTGATGGGTCTGGTCGTGCTCGGCCTCGGCTCGCTGCAGGGCGTGGCGCTCGCCGTCGCGCTGACCGTCCTCGTCACGATGGCCGCCTCGCTCACCCTGCTCCCGGCGCTGCTCGCCCTCTTCGGCCGGCGCATCCAGCGCCAGGTCGCCCGGCGGGCCGCGAAGGCGAAGCGCCTGGAGGGCGCCCGCTGGCGCGGCTGGGCGACGGCCGTGCAGAAGCAGCCGTGGGCGGCGCTGCTGGTGTCCGTGGTGGCCCTGGGCGCGCTCGCCGCGCCCGCGCTCGACATGCGGCTCGGCTTCGCCGACGCGGGCAACGACGCCCCGGCGAAGTCCAGCAGGCAGGCGTACGACCTGCTGGCCGAGGGCTTCGGGCCCGGCTTCAACGGGCCGCTGATCGTCGTCGCGGACGGCGGCGGGGAGCGCGCCGCGGCCGCTCTGCGTCAGGCCCTGGAGAACACCGACGGCATCGCGGCGGCGACCGCCCCGATCCCGACGCGGGACGCGGCCGTCTCGACCGTCATCGCCTTCCCGGCGTCGGCGCCCCAGGCCGAGGCGACCTCGGAGCTCGTCGACCGGCTGCGCTCCGAGGTCCTGCCGCCGGTGGAGCGGGCGACCGGCGCCGATCTGCTGGTCGGCGGACCGACGGCGGCGACCGAGGACTTCGCCGCCACCGTCGCGGACCGGATGCCGCTCTTCGTCGCCGTCGTCGTCGGCCTCTCCATGGTCCTGCTGCTCCTCGTCTTCCGGTCCGTGCTGATCCCGGTCAAGGCGGCGCTGCTCAATCTGGTGAGCATCGGAGCGGCCCTCGGGGTGATCACCCTGGTCTTCCAGCACGGCTGGTTCGGGGTGGAGCCCGGCCCGATCGAGGCGTTCATCCCGGTGATGATCTTCGCGATCGTCTTCGGTCTGTCGATGGACTACGAGGTCTTCCTGCTCTCCCGGATCCACGAGGAGTGGGAGCGCACCCAGGACCCGCAGGGCGCGGTGCGGGAGGGCCTCGCGGCGACCGGGAAGGTCATCACGGCCGCCGCGGCGATCATGATCGTGGTGTTCTCGGCCTTCGTCCTCAGCCCCGACCGGATGCTCCAGCAGTTCGGGCTCGGCCTGGCCGTGGCGATCCTCCTTGACGCGGTGGTCATCCGCTGCCTGATCGTGCCCGCGGTCATGCAGCTGCTCGGCCGGCGCGCGTGGTGGCTCCCGGCGCCGCTGGCGCGGGTCCTGCCGAAGGTCCGGCTGGAACGCGACTGACGCCGCCGCGCGGGCTGCTCAGGGTTGGGTGCCGTCCTCCCCGGACGGCGCCCGGCCCTGCTCCTTCTTGTGGTGCAGCGCCTTCTGGAGCCGGGCGACGACGGCCTCGCCGTAGCGCCGGTGGCCGTGCACGCGCGGGTCGTCGGTCACGTCGTACCGCTTCACATAGGCGCCCAGGAAGGCCTGCAGGGTGGCGACGGCCGGGATCGCGATCAGCGCGCCGACCGCGCCGAGCAGAGCCGTACCGGCGATCACCGAGCCGAACGCGACGGCCGGGTGGATGTCCACCGTCTTGGACGTCAGCTTCGGCTGCAGGACGTAGTTCTCGAACTGCTGGTAGACCACGACGAAGGCCAGCACCCACAGTGCGTACCAGGGGTTCACGGTGAACGCGATCAGCATCGGCAGCGCGCCCGCCAGGTACGTGCCGATGGTGGGGATGAACTGCGAAACGAGGCCCACCCAGACCGCGAGCGCCGGGGCGTACGGCACGCCCAGGATCTCCAGCAGGATGAAGTGCGCGACGCCGGAGATCAGGGCCATCAGGCCGCGCGAGTACAGATAGCCGCCGGTCTTGTCGACGGCGATCTCCCAGGCCCGCAGGACCTCGGTCTGACGGGCCGGGGGCAGGACGGAGCAGAGCGCGCGACGCAGCCGGGGCCCGTCGGCGGCGAAGTAGAACGAGAACAGGAAGATCGTCAGTACCTTGAACAGGCCGCCGAGGACCGTGGCCGAGACGTCCAGGACGCCGCTCGCGCTGTTCTGCACGTACTTCTGGAGCCAGTCGGAGCGCAGGAGGCTGTCCTGGACCTCGACGCGGGACAGCTCGGTGTGGAACGTCTGGTTGATCCAGTTGATCAGTGAGTCGAGGTACTGGGGGAAGTTCTCGACCATGTCGACGATCTGGCCCGCGAGCATCGAGCCGAGCAGGACGACGAAGCCCACGCCGAAGACCATCACGGCGAGGAAGACGAGGAACGTGGCGAGTCCTCGCCGCATGCCCCGGGCGGCCATCCTTCCGACGGCCGGTTCGATGGCGAGGGCCAGGAAGAACGCGACGACGATGTTCACGAGCAGCCCGATGAGCTGGTGGAACGCCCAGCTGCCCAGCTGGAAGCAGGCGTAGAGCGCGAGGGCGAGCACCATGGCCCGGGGCAGCCAGCGGGGCATCCGGGCGTACGGCCCGGCCTTCACTCCCTCGCCCGGCCCACCGGAGCCGGCCCCGGCACCCGCCGGGGACGTCACGGGCCCGCTCCCGGGGGTCGGGATGCCGCCCCGGGCCGGCGCGGGCACGGAGCCGGAGGTGGCGGGCTTGGATCCGGGGCTCGCCGGCCCCGAGGTCTCGGAGCCCGGGATCGCGGACCCGGACGTCCCCCCGGAGGCTCTGCCCGCGGCCGACCGCCCCTCCGACCGCGCTCCCGGGGTGCGCCCGGTCAGAGCCTGGTCGAGGGTCCCGTCGGCGGTCGTCTTGCCGGTCTCGTTGCCGGTCGCGTCGGTGTCGTCAGTCGGAGCCACCCCGCCAGTCTCGCGCACCGCGCCGACATTCCGTCCCCGCCGGGGCCCGTCGCGTGGCCGGTCGCCGCGTGGCCGGTCGCGATCAGCGCCTGTCGGCCGGTACGTCCATGGCGGCGCAGACCGCCCGCCACACGTCCTTCGCCTCCCACCCGGCGTCCAGTGCCTCGTGCACCGTACGGCCGCCCAGTTCGGACATCACGTGGTCCCGTGCGAAGGATTCGGCGTAGGACCCGCCGAAGTGGTCCGCCATCCGCTCCCAGAAAATCGTCAACCGCATGAACCCAGTATCCCGCCCCCAAGAGTGCAGCCCGGTCGGTAAGCCTTGTCACACGTCCCGGGCGGCCTACGGTCGGAACCATGGCTGGAACTCCTCTCGCGGCTCCGCATCCGACTCCACGCGCGCGTGCCGAACAGTTCGTCTGGCTGACGGCCCGCGTGCTCGAACAGCGCCGGTTCGCCTACCACTTCCTGCGCGGCGGCGCGGAACCCGTCGAGGTGGCGCTGGCGGCGTACCTCAACGAGGACGGCGGCTACGGCCACGCCCTCGAACCGGATCTGCGCGGTCCGGTCAGCCAGCCGCTGCACACCGGGCACGCGCTGCGGGTCCTGGACTCCGTCGGCCGCTGCGGCGGGCTGCGGATCGAGCGGATCTGCCGCTACCTCACCGAGGTGTCCACGCTCGACGGGGCGCTGCCCGCCGTCCACCCGTCCCAGCGCGGCTACCCCGCCGCGCCGTTCGTGCCGATCGTCGACGACCCGCCCAGCGCGCTGCTCTCCACCGGCCCGGTGGTGGGCCTCCTCCACCGCAACCAGGTGTGGCACGCGTGGCTCTTCCGGGCGACCGAGTTCTGTTGGTCGGCCGTCGAGTCGCTGGAGAAGTCGCACCCGTACGAGATCGAGGCCGCCGTCGCCTTCCTGGACGGGGTCCCGGACCGGTCGCGGGCGCAGGCGGTCGCCGACCGCCTGGGGCGCCTGGTGCGGGAGCAGGGGCTCGCGGTCCTGGATCCGGGGCGGCTCGACGACTTCCCGGTGGCGCCGGGGTACGCGCCGGAGGAGCACCACTTCCCGTACGACTACGCGCGCGTGCCGGACTCGCTCGCCCGGCGCTGGTTCACGGACGAGGAGATGGCCCGCTCGCTCGACCACCTGACGGCGGCACAGCAGGAGGACGGCGGCTGGCCGGTCACCTGGCGCCAGTGGGCCCCGGGCACGGCGCTGGAAGCCCGCCCGATCGTGACGATCGAGGCGCTGCGAACACTGCGCGCCCACGGCCGCCCGATCGACTGACGCCGGGCTGCGCGAGCGATCTTTCTATGCCTCCGGGCCTCACGCAGCAGTAGCAGCGCCACGAGGGCGTGCGAGCCCACTAGCCGCCCAGGGCTCGTACGCCCGCCGTGACGACGACGGCCGCGCCGACGACCACCAGGAAGGGGGCGCGCAGGACCAGGGCGACGGCCGCCGCGGCCACACCGGCCGCGCGGGCGTCCAGGGCGAGTCCGGAGCCCTCTCCGAAGGTCTGCTGGGCGGTCAGCGCCGCGAGCAGGGCGACCGGCAGCAGGGCCGCCAGGCGTTGGACGAGCGGTCGTTCCAGCGCGCCCGCCGGCACCAGGAGCCCGAGCAGCTTGACGAGGTAGCAGCCGACGACCGTGAGGCCGATCGCGATCCAGACGGTCATCGGTCGTCCTCCTTGTCCTTCGCACCCGTCTCCGCGCCACGGCCGCCCGTGCCCGTCCCGTCGGCCAGGCGACGGCCCCTCAGCCACAGCACCGCCGGGGCGGCGAGCGCCGCCGCCAGGACGGGGACGCCGGCCGGCAGCACGGGCAGCAGCCCGAGGCCGAGCACGACCGCGAGGGCCGCCGTGTACCGCTCCGTGGCCGTCTTCAGCATGGGCGCGAGGAGCGCGAGGAAGACGGCGGGTCCCGCCGCGTCCAGGCCCCAGGCCTTGGTGTCGCCGATGGCCTCCGCGCCGAGGGCGCCGAGGAGCGTGGTCAGGTTCCACAGGACGTAGAGCGTGAGTCCGGTGACCGTGAACCCGATCCGCGCGGCCCGCCGCGTCGGCTGGGCCAGCGCCACGGCGGCCGTCTCGTCGATGACCCACTGCGCGGCGAAGGGCCTGACGGGGCGCGGCAGCGCGAGCAGCTGGGACAGGCGCAGCCCGTAGAAGGCGTTGCGGGTGCCGAGGAAGAAGGCTCCGGCCGCGGCCGTGAACGGGTTCCCGCCCGCCGCGAGCGCTCCCACCAGCGCGAACTGCGAGGCGCCGGTGAAGACCAGCAGGCTGAGCGCGCAGGTCTGGAGCAGGGTGAGTCCGGATCCTGCGGAGGTCACGCCGAAGGCGAAGCCGGAGAGGCCGACGGCGATCCCGACGCCGAGCGCGTCGCGCACGACCGCCGAGTCCGCCTTGGTCGACTCCCGTATGACTGGGGGTGCTGTCTGTTCTGCCACGTCAACGACGGTACGGGCCCCTCCGCGCGCGGTCTTGTACGTTCTTGCGCCGCAGCCCCGCGGAGGACGCCCGGGGCCCGCCGACGACCCCCCGCCCCGCGACGCCGCCCCCACCCCGCGACGCCGCCCGCGCCCCGCTACGACGCGCGCGAGCGCTGGTACGCGCCGGGCGGCACCCCCACGCTCCGTGCGAAGTGCCGACTGAGATGGGACTGGTCGGTGAAGCCGACGGCGGCGGCCGTCTCGGCCGGTGCCGTCCCCATGTCGAGGAGCCGCCGGGCCCGCCGTACGCGCGCGTCGGTGAGCCAGGTGTGCGGCGGCATCCCGTACGCCTCCCGGAAGGCCCGCAGCAGAGCGAAGGGGCTGGTGCCGAGGTCGGCGGCGAGGCGCTCCAGGGTCGGCGGGTCGGTCATCCGCTCCTCCAGGACGGCACGCGCGCGTGCCGCGTTCCTGGCGCCCGCCGAGCGGGGCGCGAGCGGCGCGATCCGGCCCCCGTGGCTGCGCAGCATCCGCGCCGTCACCAGGCGCAGCAGGCTGTCGGCGGCCAGTGCGTTGCCCTCCTCGGCGGCGCGGTGGACACCGATGACGAGCTGGGCGGCGTACGGATCGTCGACGACCGGGTCGGTGAAACCGACGTCGCCGCGCAGCGCGATCGTGTCGGCGGCGATGGAGCGGATCAGCGCGGCGTCGGGGTAGATCGTGCGGTACGTCCACCCCTCGGGCACGCCCGCGTGCCCGGTGTGCGGGGTGTCGGGGTTGACCAGGGCGATCTGTCCCGGCCCCGCGTACACCAGGTCGTCGCGGTAGTGGAAGGCCTCCACGCCGTCGGTGATCGCGGCGAAGACGAAGGTCTCGTGCGTGTGCCGGGCGAAGGCCTTCTCCACGTAGTGGGCGTGCAGCAGATCGACGCCGGGCAGCTCCGCGTACCGCCAGTACCGTGCCCGTTCGCCTGTCGCCATGTCCCCATTCTGCGTCACCGAGCGGCCCCGCCACGAGCCGGTTTCCCCAGGTCCGGGCGGTTGTCAGTGGCTGGGTGCACGATGGGGGGCATGGTCAGGTCCGCGCTCGACTCGTTCTCTCCCGCGACCCGTGGTTGGTTCACCGGGGCCTTCCACGCGCCCACGGCCGCGCAGGAGGGCGCCTGGCAGGCCATCGGCGCGGGCTCGGACGTGCTCGTCGTCGCCCCGACGGGCTCCGGCAAGACGCTGGCCGCCTTCCTCGCCTCCCTGGACCGGCTGGCGTCCACCCCGCTGCCGGCCGACCCCAAGAAGCGCTGCCGCGTCCTGTACGTCTCGCCGCTGAAGGCCCTGGCCGTCGACGTCGAGCGCAATCTGCGGTCCCCGCTGACCGGCATCCGCCAGGAGTCGGTCCGCCTCGGCCTGCCCGAGCCGGACATCAAGGTCGGCATCCGCTCCGGGGACACGCCTCCCGCCGAGCGCCGCGCGCTCGCCACGAAGCCGCCGGACATCCTGATCACCACCCCCGAGTCGCTCTTCCTGATGCTGACCTCCGCCACCCGGGACGCGCTCGCCGGGATCGAGACGGTCATCCTGGACGAGGTCCACGCCGTCGCCGGGACGAAGCGCGGCGCGCACCTCGCGCTGTCCCTGGAACGGCTCGACGAGCTGCTGCCGCGCCCGGCCCGCCGCATCGGCCTGTCGGCGACGGTCCGCCCGGTGGACGAGGTGGCCCGCTATCTCTCCCCGCAGCGCAAGGTGGAGATCGTCCAGCCGCCGTCCGGCAAGGAGTTCGACCTCTCCGTGGTCGTCCCCGTCGAGGACATGGGAGAGCTGGGCGGCTCGCCCGCCTCCGAGGGCAAGGACGGCGGCGACAAGCCCTCGATCTGGCCGCACGTCGAGGAGCGCATCGCCGATCTCGTCCAGGCCCACCGCTCCACGATCGTCTTCGCCAACTCGCGCCGGCTGGCGGAGCGGCTGTGCAACCGGCTCAACGAGATCGCCTACGAGCGCGCCACGGGCGAGCCGCTGCCCGACGACGGCCGGCCGCCGGCCGAGATCATGGCGCAGTCGGGCGCCGCCCTTGGCGCGCCCGCGCTTCTGGCCCGCGCGCACCACGGCTCGGTCTCCAAGGAGCAGCGGGCGCAGGTCGAGGAGGACCTGAAGGCGGGCCGGCTGCCCGCCGTGGTGGCCACCTCCAGCCTGGAGCTGGGCATCGACATGGGCGCGGTGGACCTCGTCGTGCAGGTCGAGTCACCCCCGTCGGTCGCCTCCGGCCTCCAGCGGGTGGGCCGCGCCGGCCACCAGGTCGGCGCCGTCTCCACGGGCGTGGTGTTCCCCAAGTACCGGGGGGACCTGGTGCAGGCGGCCGTGGTGACCGAGCGGATGCGCAGCGGCTCCATCGAGTCGATGCGCATCCCGGCGAACCCGCTGGACGTCCTCGCCCAGCAGCTCGTGGCGATGGTCGCCCTGGACAGCTGGCAGGTCGACGACCTGCTGGCGGCGGTCCGCAGGGCCGCCCCGTTCGCCTCGCTGCCCGAGTCGGCGTTCACGGCCGTCCTCGACATGCTGGCCGGACGGTACCCCTCGGACGCCTTCGCCGAGCTGCGCCCGCGCGTCGTCTGGGACCGGGTGACCGGCACCGTCACCGGCCGCCCGGGCGCCCAGCGGCTCGCCGTCACGTCCGGCGGCACCATCCCCGACCGGGGCCTCTTCGGAGTCTTCCTCGCCGGTTCCGACCCCAAGAAGGGCGGCGGCCGGGTCGGCGAGCTGGACGAGGAGATGGTGTACGAGTCCCGGGTCGGCGACGTCTTCACGCTCGGCACCACCTCCTGGCGGATCGAGGACATCACCCGCGACCGGGTCCTGGTCTCCCCGGCCCCCGGGGTGCCGGGCAGGCTGCCGTTCTGGAAGGGCGACCAGCTGGGCCGCCCGCTCGAACTGGGACGCGCGGTGGGCGCGTTCCTGCGCGAGGTCGGCTCCCTGGAGACCGAGGACGCCCGACTGCGCCTGGTCGCCGCCGGCCTGGACGCCTGGGCCGCCGACAACGTGCTCGCCTACCTCACCGAGCAGCGCCAGGCCTGCGGCCATGTGCCCGACGACCGGACGATCCTCGTCGAGCGCTTCCGGGACGAGCTCGGTGACTGGCGGGTCGTCATCCACTCCCCCTTCGGGGCCCAGGTGCACGCCCCCTGGGCGCTGGCCCTCGGGGCGCGGCTGGCCGAGCGGTACGGCATGGACGCGCAGGTCATGCACGCCGACGACGGGATCGTGCTCCGGCTGCCGGACGCCGATCTGATGGGCCTGGACCTCCTGGACGAGGAGCCGGTCGACCCCGGACGGCACCTGGACACGACGTACGACGCCGACCAGGCCCCGATCGGCGCCGCGGACGCCCTGTTCGACAAGGGCGAGATCGGCCAGATCGTCACCGACCAGGTCGGTGGATCGGCCCTGTTCGCCTCCCGCTTCCGCGAGTGCGCCGCGCGCGCCCTGCTGCTGCCCAAGCGCAATCCGGGCAAGCGCACCCCGCTCTGGCAGCAGCGTCAGCGCGCCGCCCAACTGCTCCAGGTCGCGAGCGAGTTCGGTTCCTTCCCGATCGTCCTGGAGGCGGTCCGCGAGTGCCTCCAGGACGTCTTCGACGTCCCCGGGCTCGAAGAGCTGATGGGCGACATCGAGTCCCGTCGCGTCCGGCTGGTCGAGGTGACCACCCCCGAGCCGTCCCCGTTCGCCCGGTCCCTCCTCTTCGGCTACGTCGCCCAGTTCCTGTACGAAGGAGACTCCCCGCTCGCCGAGCGGCGGGCCGCCGCCCTCTCCCTGGACTCGCGTCTCCTCGCCGAGCTGCTCGGCCGGGCCGAGCTGCGCGAGCTGCTCGACGCCGACGTGCTGACGGAGCTGGAGCGGGAGCTCCAGTGGCTCACCGAGGACCGCCGGATCAAGGACGCCGAAGGCGTGGCCGACGCGCTGCGCGTCCTCGGCCCGCTCACCGAGGCCGAGTTGACCGAGCGCGGCGGCGAGCCCGGTTGGGCCCACGAGCTGGGCACGACCCGCCGGGCCATCCGGGTCCGGATCGCGGGCACCGACCACTGGGCGGCGATCGAGGACGCCGGCCGACTGCGGGACGCCCTCGGCACGGCCCTCCCGGTGGGCGTTCCCGAGGCCTTCACGGAGCCGGTGAAGGACCCCCTGGGCGACCTCCTGGCCCGCCACGCGCGCACCCACGGCCCGTTCACCTCCTCCGAGGCGGCCGCCCGCTTCGGCCTCGGCCCCGCCGTCACCGACGGCGCCCTACAACGTCTGGCCGCCGCGGGCCGGGTCGTCCAGGGCGAGTTCCACCCCTCCGGCATCGGCCAGGAGTGGTGCGACGCGGCCGTGCTGCGCCGCCTGCGCCGCCGTTCGCTCGCCGCGCTCCGGCACGAACTGGAGCCCGTACCCCCGGCCGCGCTCGCCACCTTCCTGCCGCAGTGGCAGCACCTGGGAAGCAGCAGCCTGCGCGGGATCGACGGACTCGCCCGCGCCGTCGAGCAGTTGCAGGGGGCGCCCGTACCGGCCTCTGCCCTGGAGAAGCTCATCCTGCCGTCCCGGGTCAGGGACTACTCCCCCGCGCTCCTCGACGAGCTGACCACGACCGGCGAGATCGTCTGGGCCGGCGCGGGGGCCCTCCCCGGCAAGGACGGCTGGATCTCGCTCTATCTGGCGGACGCGGCCCCCCTGTTGCTCCCGCCGCCGCACCCGCTGGAGCAGACCGCGCTCCACGAGTCCGTGCTCACAACCCTGTCCGGCGGATACGGCCTGTTCTTCCGCCAGATCGCCGACCAGGTCCGGGCCACCACCCACCCGGACGCCACCGATCCCCAACTGGCCGACGCCCTCTGGGACCTGGCCTGGTCGGGCCGGCTCACCAACGACACGCTCGCCCCGCTGCGCTCCCTCCTCGGCTCGGGCCGTACGGCGGGGTCGACGGCCCACCGCGCCAAGCGGACGATCCCGCGCGGCCGTTACGGCACACTCACCGCCGCCGCACGCCCCGCGTCCCGGACGGGCCCGCCGACCGTCAGCGGACGCTGGTCGCTGCTCCCGCCCGTCGAGCCGGAGCCGACGCACCGCGCCCACGCCCTCGCCCGCACCCTGCTGGACCGGCACGGCGTGGTCACCCGGGGCGCCGTGGCCGCCGAGGGGGTCGAGGGCGGGTTCTCCGCGACGTACCGCATCCTGTCCGCCTTCGAGGACAGCGGGCAGGCCCGCCGCGGCTATGTGGTGGAGGGCCTCGGCGCGGCCCAGTTCGCGATGGACGGCGCCGTGGACCGGCTCCGCGCGGCGGCGACCGCACGGGACCGCGGCGTGGAGGCGGGCGCCGGCCCCCGCGCGGTGGTCCTGGCCGCAGCCGACCCGGCGAACGCGTACGGGGCGGCGCTGCCCTGGCCCGAGCCGCCGAGCGGCGCGGGACACAAGCCCGGCCGGAAGGCGGGGTCCATGGTCGTCCTGGTCGACGGGGAGCTCACGCTCTACATGGAGCGCGGCGGCAAGTCCCTGCTGTGCTGGCCGGACGACCCCGAGGACCCGGTGCTCAGAGCCGCGGCCGAGTCCCTGGCCGCGGCCGCCCTCGCGGGCTCGCTCGGTACGGTCACGGTGGAGCGCGTCAACGGAGCCACGGCCCTCACCTCACCCCTCGCCCGCGCCCTGGAGACCGCCGGCTTCCACGCCACCCCGAGGGGCCTGCGCCTGCGCCCGTAAGAGACACGGCCCCGTCGCCGACCCATCATGGAGCCATGCCCGAAGGAGACACGGTCTGGCGGACCGCCCGCAGCCTGCACACGGCCCTCGCGGGCCGCGTCCTGACCCGGTCGGATCTGCGCGTCCCCCGGTTCGCCACCGCCGATCTCACCGGCCGCTCCGTCCTGGACGTGACCCCGCGCGGCAAACACCTCCTGACCCGGTTCGACGGCGGTCTGACCCTCCACTCCCATCTGCGGATGGAAGGCGCCTGGCGCGTGTTCGCCACCGGGGGGCGCTGGAGCGGGGGCCCCGCGCACGAGATCCGAGCGATCCTCGCCAACACCGAACACACCGCCGTCGGCTACCGCCTCCCGGTCCTGGAACTCATCCGCACGGCCGAGGAGGAGAACGCGGTCGGCCACCTGGGCCCCGACCTGCTCGGCCCGGACTGGGATCCGGCGGAGGCCGTCCGGCGTCTCACCGCCGACCCCGCCCGCCCCCTCGGCGAGGCCCTCCTCGACCAGCGGAACCTCGCGGGCATCGGCAATGTGTACAAGTCCGAGCTGGCCTTCCTCGCCGCCGTCACCCCCTGGCTCCCGGTCGGCGAGCTCCCGCCCGGCATCCCCGAACGCCTGGTCGCCACCGCCCACCGCCTCCTGGAGGCGAACAAGGACCGCCCGGACCGGCGCACCACCACGACCCGCCACCCCGCGCACCACCTCTACGTGTACGGCCGCGAGCACCGCCCCTGCCTGCGCTGCGGCACCGAGGTCCGCCGCGCCGGCCCCACGGCCCACCGATCCGCACCCGACGACCGCGTCTCGTACTGGTGCCCGGGCTGCCAGAAGGGCCCGGCGGCCTGACCTCAACGGCCCCCGATCAATCCGCACCCACCAATTGACGGACCGTCAGATCCAGTCGTACGGTCCGCTCATGGCCCTCACGGCGTACGACTTCACCGGCCGCACCGCCTTCGTCACCGGAGCCGCGAGCGGGATCGGCCGCGCGACCGCCACGCTCCTGGCCCAGGCGGGCGCCACCGTCCACTGCGCGGACCGCGACGAGCCCGGCCTCCACGAGACCGCGAAACTCGTCGGCGAGCACGGCGGCACCGCGCACACCCACGTTCTCGACGTCACCGACCGCGCGGCCCTCGCCACGGCCGTCGCCGGCGCGGGCCCGCTGCACACGATGGTCGCCGTCGCCGGGATCATGCACACGAGCACCGTCCTGGAGACCCGCGACGAGGACCTGGACCGCGTCCTCGCGGTCAACTTCAAGGGCGTCCTGTACGCCTGCCAGGAGGCCGCCCGCTCGATGATCGCGACCGGCACCCGCGGCTCCATCGTCACGATGGCCTCGGGCGCCATGGACACCGCGAGCCCCGGCCTGCTCTGCTACAGCGTCACCAAGGCGGCCGTCGTCCAGCTGACCAAGACGCTGGCCACCGAGGTCGGGCAGCACGGCATCCGGGTCAACGCGATCGCCCCCGGCTGGATCCGTACCCCCATGACCGACCGGCACGAGCCCGCGGCCCAGGAGCAGGCTGAGGCGGCCATGGCCCGACGCTCCCCCCTGGGCCGGGTGGGCGAACCGCAGGACATCGCCCACGCGGTCCTCCACCTCGCGTCCGACGCCGCCGCCTTCACGACGGGTCAGATCCTCCGCCCCAACGGCGGCGTCGCGATGCCGTGGTGACCCGTGCGGCGGACGCCGTCACGTGCACCGGCAGCAGACTCAGCCCCCAGCCGCCGGCCGCGACCGCCCCTTCGACCAGCCCCGACTGCTCGGGGACCAGCACCAGTCGCAGCACCGCCCACCACCACAGCCCGCCGGCCGCGAGGCCGCCCGTCACCCACCCGAGCGTCCCCAGCGCAACCCGTCGCCGTACCATGGCCGCCTCCTGCGGTCGACGCTAGACCGGCCGTATCACCCTGCGGGAGGGCGCACGGGAGGCAGCCCCGGCGCACGAGCCGCACAGCGCGGGCGCCACGCTAGGCGCTCTCGGCCTGGAACATCCAGGCATGCTTCTCGAGATCGGCCGTCAGACCGATCAGTACGTCCTGGCTGACCGGGTCGGGATCGCCGGTCTCCTGGATGCGCTCCCGCATCCCCACGATCACCGCGTCGAGCGCCTGGACGAGGATCGCGACCGCGTCCTTGTCCTTGATCCAGCCGTTCGCCACCGCGACCGCCCCCACCGCACTCGTCGAGGCAACCGTCGCGGATCGCCCGTCCGGGTTCACGCCGATCGCCGAGGCGCGCTCGGCGACGACATCGGAGTGCTGACGGGCGGTGAGCACGACCTCGTCGAGCTGCAGATGGATCGAGCGGAACCGGGGTCCCACCACGTTCCAGTGCACCTGCTTTGCGACCAGGGCCAGATCGACGAGGTCGACCAGCGCTCCCTGCAGAGCGGAGCCGACCGTCTTCAGGTCGGCGTCGGACAGGGGGCTCTTGACGACAGACATACGGAATCTCCAACCAGTCGTACGTTCTCCCCACGATGCACGAAGCACTAAAACGGGGCATCTCGGAACAATCCGTAACCGCACAACCGAGTTCAACGGAGTTCAACCGAGTTCAACCGAACTCAACCCGGAAACGACGAAAGCCCCAGTCGATGTCCGCACGGGACACCGACCGGGGCTTCGCCCACTTCGGTTCAGGCAGCGACGACGTCCACCGCTTCCGCGGGCGCCTTGATGGTCACCCGCTCGGTGGGCACACCTGCCACCGACGTCACCGACACCGAATTGAGCATCGGGCGTACCGGCGCCGGCACCGGTTCGCTCGCCGCTGCCGACTCGGCCAGTTCGGCCAGCGACAGCTCGTCGCTCACTTCACGCATGAGCTCGGACATCCGTACGTCAAGCGCGTCGCAGATCGCGGAGAGCAGCTCGGAGGAAGCCTCCTTCTGCCCCCGCTCCACCTCGGAGAGATAGCCGAGCGAAACTCGGGCGGACGAGGAGACTTCGCGCAGAGTACGGCCCTGGCGCTGGCGCTGCCGACGCAGCACGTCACCCAACAGGCGACGGAGCAGAATCATCGGTGGCTCCCTCCTCGGACCGCGTAGCCGCATCCTTCACGCCCCACCGTACCGCCTCGCGCTGCGGCCGTGCGGGGAGCGATGTCGTGTTCACTCAGGGCTGCAAACATCAATTCCCCCCGTTCTGTTCCGTATCCTGTGCCCGCCCATTTCCCGAGAGTTCGTCGCCGAGCAGTTCCAGCACGCTCCGTACGCTCTCTCTACGGATTTCCGCACGGTCGCCGTTCAACCGCAATGCGACCACTTTCCCGGCGCCGACGGGCCCCGCCACCGCCACGTAGACCGTGCCGACGGCCTGGCCGTCCTGCGGATCGGGCCCGGCGACACCGGTCGTCGCGACGCCCCAGTCGGCGCCGAGCCGGACCCGCGCACCCACCGCCATCTGCACCGCGACGTCGGGGTTCACCGCGCCGTGCTCACCGAGCAGGAACTCGTCGACACCCAGGAGATCCCGCTTCAGGGCCGTGGCGTACGCCGTGACGGACCCGCGGAAGACTTTTGATGCCCCGGGCACCGAAGTGAGCTCCGCGGCCACCAGACCGCCCGTGAGGGACTCCGCCGCGGCGAGGCTCTGACCACGCTCCGCAAGCAGCTCCAGCACGCGGGCGGCCCGGTTCATCGCGCCGGCCCCGCAGCGGGCCCCGCCGTGGAGGCGTCACTCGTCGGCGCCCCGGAGTCCTCAGGACCGCTCGCCGGCCCCGGCACGGGCTGCGGCGCACCCTCGGAAGCCTCACCGGAACCACCCGAAGCGCCCGAAGCACCAGCAGCACGCGAAGCGCCGGCAGCACCAGCACCAGCCGAACCACCGGCAGCACCCGCCGTCCGCTCCTCGGCGAGCCCCCGGCGCCTCAGGACGATCGCCTGCCGGACGTAATCCAGACCGGTGACGACCGTCAGCACGACGGCCACCGCCATCACCCAGAAGCGCAAGGTGGCGAGTGGACCGGTCAGCACCAGCACGTACATCCCGACCGCCGTGCCCTGCGCCAAGGTCTTCATCTTGCCGCCGCGACTGGCCGGAATCACCCCGTGCCGGATCACCCAGAACCGCATCAGCGTGATCCCGAGCTCTCGCGCGAGGATCACGATCGTCACCCACCACGGCAGGTCGCCGAGCGACGACAGGCAGATCAGCCCGGCCGCCATGATCGCCTTGTCGGCGATCGGGTCGGCGATCTTGCCGAAGTCCGTGACCAGGTTGTACGTCCGCGCCAGATGGCCGTCGAAGACGTCCGTGATCATGGCGACGGCGAACGCGGCCCAGGCCCAGGCGCGCCAGACGGGGTCATGACCGCCGTCCTGGAGCAGCAGCACCACGAAGGCGGGCACGAGCACCAGCCGGATCATGGTGAGGATGTTGGCGATGTTCCACAGGCCGGCCTGATCGACCGCCGCGGAGCCCAGCTTGCCGCCGGGCGCGGGCCTACCGGTCCCGCCCGTCGCGGATGCCGGGACTCCGGTCATCTGCCCGCCTCCTCGAAAAGACACTCGGCCACCAGGTCGACGCCTTCCGTCGCCACGACCTTCGCCTCGACGATACGGCCAGGAGTCAGCTCCCGGCTCGCGGCGGAGTCCGCGGTGATGACGACCTGGCCGTCCGTCTCCGGCGCCTGGTGCGCCGCGCGGCCGATCACGCCGTCCTCGTCGTCGACCGATTCCACCAGTACTTCCAGGGTCTCTCCGATCCGCTCCTCCGCACGCTGGGCGGTGAGCTCCTCGGCGAGCCGGGAGAGGTGGGCGAGCCGCTCGTCGACGACCTCCTGGTCGAGCTTGTGCTCGTACGTGGCGGCTTCGGTGCCGTCCTCGTCGGAGTAGCCGAAGACGCCGATGGCGTCGAGCCGCGCGTGGGTGACGAAGCGTTCCAGCTCGGCGAAGTCCGCCTCCGTCTCGCCGGGGAAGCCGACGATGAAGTTGGAGCGGGCACCGGCCAGCGGGGCCTTGCCGCGGATGGTCTCCAGGAGCTCCAGGAAGCGGTCGGTGTCGCCGAAGCGGCGCATGGCCCGCAGCACGTCGGGGGCGCTGTGCTGGAAGGACAGGTCGAAGTACGGGGCGACCTTCTCGGTCGACGTGAGGACGTCGATCAGACCGGGCCGCATCTCGGCGGGCTGGAGGTAGCTGACCCGGACCCGCTCGATGCCGTCGACGGCCGCGAGCTCGGGCAGCAGGCTCTCCAGGAGGCGGATGTCGCCGAGGTCCTTGCCGTACGAGGTGTTGTTCTCGGAGACCAGCATGACCTCCTTCACACCCTGCTCGGCGAGCCAGCGCGTCTCGTTGAGGACGTCGGAGGGCCGCCGCGAGACGAAGGAGCCGCGGAAGGACGGGATGGCGCAGAACGAGCACCGGCGGTCGCAGCCGGAGGCGAGCTTCACCGAGGCGACGGGGCTGCGGTCCAGGCGGCGGCGGAGCGGGGCACGCGGCCCGGAGGCCGGCGCGATCCCCTCGGGCAGGTCCGCCGGCACGTTCTCGGGCGCCTCGACAGCGGCGTCTCCATGACCCGGCAGGGCCACCGCGGCAGCGGCCTCCTGGCGCTCCACGGGGGACAGCGGCAGCAGCTTGCGGCGGTCGCGCGGGGTGTGGGCCTCCACGCTGCCGCCGCTGAGGATGGTCTGGAGCCGGTTGGAGATGTCGGCGTAGTCGTCGAAGCCGAGCACACCGTCGGCTTCGGGGAGGGCGTCGGCGAGTTCCTTGCCGTACCGCTCGGCCATGCAGCCGACCGCGACGACGGCCTGGGTCTTGCCGTGATCCTTCAGATCATTGGCTTCGAGGAGGGCGTCGACGGAGTCCTTCTTGGCGGCCTCGACGAATCCACAGGTGTTGACGACGGCGACATCGGCTTCCCCGGCGTTCTCGACGAGCTCCCAGCCGTCCGCTGCCAAGCGGCCTGCGAGCTCCTCCGAGTCCACCTCGTTACGGGCGCAGCCAAGAGTGACAAGGGCGACGGTACGGCGTTCGGGCATGGACTCAAGACTACTTCGTCCCGGCCGTACCCCCGCCGCGCAGGGTTCACCTGCGCGACGGTCGCCGGCGGGATCATCCGGCCTCGGGGTCGCCCTTGGCGTAGGAGAGCCGCTCGACGGCACCGGATTCGAACTTCTCTTCGATCTTCTTGCCGTTCACGAAGAGCTCGATCGCACCGGCGTTGCCGAGGATCAGGTCGACCCGCTCGTCGTCCTGGAAGGTCTTGGACTCGCCCTCGAGCAGGAGCCCGTCGAAGAGCAGCTTGCCGTTGCTCGCCTTGGCCGAGATCCAGCTCTTGTCGTTGGTGGCGGTCAGCTTGACCGTGACCTTGTCCTTCGGGACCGCCGCGATGGCGCTCGGCACCGGGCGCGGCGGGGCGGTGGTCGGCTTCGTGGTCGGAGTGGTGGTCTTCTTCTCCGGAGCCGGGCCCTCGGCGACGGCACCCGCGCCGTCCGTCGTATCGGTCCCGTTGAACATCGTGAAGCCGACGAAACCGACGACGGCGACGATCGCGGCGACCATCGCCGCGGTCCAGTTGGGGCGGCGCGGCTCGGGGCGGATGCGTTCCGCCTCGAACAGCGGCGCCGCGGGGGTGGGCGCGGGCCGTCCGCCGTGGTCGGCGTCGTACTGCTCGATCAGTGGCGCGGGATCGAGTCCGACGGCGCGGGCGAGCGTGCGGATGTGCCCGCGGGCGTAGACGTCTCCGCCACAGCGGGAGAAGTCGTCCTCCTCGATCGCGTGCACGATCGGGATGCGGACCCGCGTGGAAGCACTGACCTCGTCGACGGTGAGACCGGCGGCGATCCGGCCCTGCTGGAGGGCGCGACCGATCGAATCCCGGTCGTCTGCCGGAAAGTTCCGGTCGTCTTCGGGGGATTCGGGGGAGTTGCCGATGGACACGAGAGCGCCTTTCGAGCGTGTAACCACCTGCTGGATGCTCAGTCTATGGGTGGTACGAAAGGGTGGGGCAACCGGGCATACGCTGTTTGTACGCCATGAGGCTGGGACATCATGCTGTCCCTCCCTCCAACTTGACGTACGCCCAAGGGAAACGGTTGCCCAAGTTCCCTTACGAGTGAGTCTCGGCCAGGTCTCGTTATGGCCAGGGCCACCGCCCGGGGCACGGGACCTACTCCGTACTCTCCCCCCGGATGACGGCGAGCACCCCGTCCAGCTCGTCCGGCTTGACGAGCACGTCCCGCGCCTTGGACCCCTCGCTCGGGCCGACGATGTTCCGCGACTCCATGAGGTCCATCAGCCGTCCGGCCTTGGCGAAGCCGACCCGCAGCTTGCGCTGGAGCATCGAGGTGGAGCCGAACTGCGTGGCGACGACCAGCTCGGCGGCCTGGCAGAGCAGGTCCAGGTCGTCGCCGATCTCCTCGTCGATCTCCTTCTTCTGCCTGGTGCCCACGGTGACGTCGTCCCGGAAGACCGGCGCCATCTGGTCCTTGCAGTGCTGGACGACGGCCGCGACCTCGGCCTCCGTGACGAAGGCGCCCTGCATGCGGACGGGCTTGTTCGCGCCCATCGGCAGGAAAAGTCCGTCACCCTTTCCGATGAGCTTCTCGGCTCCGGGCTGGTCGAGGATGACCCGGCTGTCGGCGAGCGAGGAGGTCGCGAACGCGAGCCGCGAGGGCACGTTCGCCTTGATCAGACCGGTCACGACGTCCACCGAAGGCCGCTGCGTGGCGAGCACCAGATGGATGCCGGCCGCGCGGGCCAACTGGGTGATGCGGACGATGGCGTCCTCGACGTCCCGGGGCGCGACCATCATCAGGTCGGCCAGCTCGTCCACGATCACCAGCAGGTACGGATACGGCTTCAGCTCGCGCTCGCTGCCCTCGGGCAGCTTGACCTTGCCGTTGCGGATGGCCTCGTTGAAGTCGTCGATGTGCCGGAAGCCGAACGCGGCCAGGTCGTCGTAGCGCAGGTCCATCTCGCGCACCACCCACTGCAGCGCCTCGGCGGCCCGCTTGGGGTTGGTGATGATCGGCGTGATCAGGTGCGGGATGCCCTCGTACGCGGTGAGCTCGACCCGCTTGGGGTCGACGAGCACCATCCGGACGTCCTCCGGGGTCGCTCTTATCATGATCGACGTGATCAGGCAGTTGATGCACGAGGACTTTCCGGAGCCGGTGGCACCGGCGACCAGGACGTGCGGCATCTTCGCCAGGTTGGCCATCTCGTAGCCGCCCTCGACGTTCTTGCCGAGCGCGACCAGCATCGGATGGTCGTCCTCGGCCGCCGCAGCGAGCCGCAGCACGTCGCCGAGGTTGACCATCTCCCGGTCGGAGTTCGGGATCTCGATGCCGACCGCGGACTTGCCGGGGATCGGCGAGATGATCCGTACGTCCGGGGAGGCCACGGCGTACGCGATGTTCTTGGTCAGGGCCGTGATCTTCTCGACCTTCACGGCCGGGCCGAGCTCGACCTCGTACCGCGTGACCGTCGGCCCGCGCGTGAAGCCGGTGACGGCCGCGTCGACCTTGAACTCGCTGAAGACGTTGGAGAGCGACTCCACCACGGCGTCGTTCGCCGCGCTGCGCGTCTTGCCGGGCCCGCCGCGCTCCAGGAGGTCGAGCGAGGGCAGCGCGTACGTGATGTCCCCGGACAGCTGGAGCTGCTCCGCGCGCGGCGGCAGCTCGGAGTGCTCGGGCGCGGGCTTGGTGAGGTCCGGTACGGCTCCGGGCAGCCGCCCGGCCTTCTCGGCGCGGGCGCCCGGGACCGGCGCGGCGGACGGAGCCTCGGCCTCGTCCGCCCGGGCGGCCTCGGCGGCGGCCGCGGCGACGGCCGCCGCGCGCTCGGCGGTGACGTCGCGGGTGAGGCCGGCGACCAGCGGCGAGGGCGGCATGCCGTTGAGCACGGCCCCGTCGAGGGCGGCGGCCGCCGCGGCGGCCACGTCCACGGCGTCCATGGGCCGGTCGAACGCGGGCTGCACCGAGGGCCTGCGCGGCCGCCTGCGCCGGGTGAGCGCCTCCTCCTCGGCCTGGTCGACGTCGTACACCTCCGGGGAGCCGGAGGGCGTGCGCCGGGCGCGCGAGGCGGGCTGCGGGCCGGTCCCGCGCCAGTCGTCCTCGTACGCCTCCGCGTCGGCCTCGGGGTCGTACGCCGGCTCGACCAGACCGAGCCGGGCGCCGAGGGCGCGCAGCCGCTGCGGGATGGCGTTGACGGGCGTGGCGGTGACGACGAGCAGGCCGAAGATCGTGAGCAGCACGAGCAGCGGTACGGCGAGGACCTCGCCCGTCATGAAGATCAGCGGCTTGGACGCGGCCCAGCCGATGAGCCCGCCGGCGTCCTGCATGGCCTCCGTGCCCTCGCCCCGGCCGGGCGAGCCGCAGGCGATGTGGACCTGTCCGAGCACCCCGATGACGAGCGCGGACAGGCCGATGACGATCCGCCCGTTGGCCTCCGGCTTCTCCGGGTAGAGGATCAGCCGCACGCCGATCGCGCCGACCAGCAGCGGCACGAGCAGGTCGAGCCGGCCGAACGCGCCGGTGACGAGCATCTCGACGAGGTCGCCGACCGGGCCGCGGAGGTTGGACCAGGTGCCGGCGGCGACGACCAGGGCGACGCCGAGCAGCAGCAGTGCCAGGCCGTCCTTGCGGTGCGCGGGGTCGAGGCCCTTCGCTCCGCGCCCTATCCCCCGGAACAGCGCGCCCACGCCGTGCGCGAGGCCGAGCCAGAGCCCGCGCGCCAGCCGGTACACGCCACCGGTCGGTGAGGGCGCGGGCTTGGGCGCCGGCTTCTTCGCGGCGGCCTTCTTGGCGGGCGCGCGCTTCGCGGGCGCGGCTTTCTTCGCCGCGGTCTTCTTCGCGGGCGGCTTGGCGGGCGCCGCTTTCTTCGCGGCGCCGCCGCTCGTACGGCCGGCGCGCGGCTTCGCGGTGCCCGCCGCGCCCTGGGAACCCTTGCCGGACGTACGTGAGGCCATGATGCTGAGGTTACCGGTGTGAGCCGCGCGGGACACGTGCCATCCGGGCTCACCCGTTCGTGTCGTCCGTACCAGGGCGTGAAACTGACGCCCGCTCACCGCGGGCGGTCACACCTTGACGCCACGTCAGCTCTGCGAGGGCAGCACGGGCGGTCCGCCCGCACCGGGCTCCAGGGCGTCCAGGGCCCGCCGCAACCCCGTGAGCTTGCGCTCCAGATGCGCGGCGGTCGCGACGGCGGCGGCGTCGGCCGAGTCGTCGTCGAGCTGCTTGGACAGCGCCTCGGCCTGCTCCTCGACCGCCGCGAGGCGGGCGGAGAGCTCGGCGAGCAGCCCTGCGGACTCCTTGGCGTGGCCGCCGGAGCCGCCGCCTTCCAGTTGGAGCCGGAGCAGCGCGGCCTGCTCGCGCAGCTGGCAGTTCTTCATGTACAGCTCGACGAAGACCGAGACCTTGGCGCGCAGCACCCACGGGTCGAACGGCTTGGAGATGTAGTCCACCGCGCCCGCCGCGTATCCGCGGAAGGTGTGGTGCGGTCCGTGGTTGATCGCGGTGAGGAAGATGATCGGGATGTCCCGGGTCCGCTCACGCCGCTTGATGTGCGCGGCGGTCTCGAATCCGTCCATTCCTGGCATCTGGACATCCAGCAGAATGACCGCGAAGTCATCGGTCAGCAGCGCCTTGAGCGCTTCCTCCCCGGACGATGCCCGCACCAGCGTCTGATCGAGCGCGGAGAGAATGGCCTCCAGCGCCAGCAGATTCTCCGGCCGGTCATCGACCAGGAGGATCTTGGCCTTCTGCACCATGCCCCGTCCTCCTCGCCCCGGCATCGGCTCTCCCCGACTCGCCGAGCCGAGGGAAGCACCGGGCGCCGCCCCAGAAGACGACTCCCATGCGCCGTCCGTCCTTGTGCCGGTCATGGTAGCCGCACCCCGCCTGTCGCCACACCCTGTCACCACGATGTCACTGTGCACGTAGCAGAAACGTGGTGAGAGACCAGAAGGTTCCCCGGATCCCGCCCTCTCACACGCCCGCGGCGACAGTGCGTCAACAACCCTCGCTTCCGTTTCCGCGCATCCACTCCTCCATCACCGACAGCAGGTGATCGGGGTCGACCGGCTTGGTGACGTAGTCGGAGGCGCCCGACTCGATCGCCTTCTCCCGGTCGCCCTTCATCGCCTTCGCGGTGAGCGCGATGATCGGCAGCCCGGCGAACTGCGGCATCCGGCGGATCGCGGTCGTCGTCGCGTATCCGTCCATCTCGGGCATCATGATGTCCATCAGAACGACCGTCACATCGTCGTGCTGCTCCAGGACTTCGATGCCCTCCCGCCCGTTCTCCGCGTACAGGACCGCGAGTCCGTGCTGCTCCAGGACGCTGGTGAGCGCGAAGACGTTGCGGATGTCGTCGTCCACGATCAGCACCTTCTCGCCGCCGAACAGGAACGTACGGCGCGGCTCGGCCTCCACCCGGTCCTCGTCGGCCCCCTGCTCGCCCTGCCCGCCCCGGGCCGGCTGGCCCGGCAGCGCCGGCTGCCGCTCGTCGTACGCGGACTGCTGCACCGCCTTGCGCCGGTGCCGGAACAGCGCCCCCGCGCCGGAGCGCAGATCGGCCGCCATCGGCGTCGGCGGGAACGGCGGCAGGATCTCGTCGATCGAGCCGTCCTCCAGACCCGTGCGCGGGTCCACCGTCCCCTGCTCCCCCGGCCCGTAGCCGTGCGGCGGCAGCTCGCTGGGGCTCAGCGGCAGGTAGAGCGTGAACGTGGAGCCGCGGCCCGGCTCGCTCGCCGCGTAGATCTCGCCGCCGAGCAGCCGCGCGATCTCCCGGGAGATCGACAGACCCAGGCCCGTACCGCCGTACTTGCGGCTGGTCGTGCCGTCCGCCTGCTTGAACGCCTCGAAGATCACCCGCATCTTGCCCGCGGCGATCCCGATGCCGGTGTCCGTCACCGAGAACGCGATCAGATCGGCCTCCGGGTCGCGCAGCGAACCGGACTCCAGGAGCTGCTCCCGGATCGACTGCGGTACGTCCGTCCCGGCCGGCCGGATGACCAGCTCCACGGCGCCCGAGTCGGTGAACTTCACCGCGTTGGACAGCAGGTTGCGCAGCACCTGGAGCAGGCGCTGCTCGTCGGTGTGGAGCGTGGCGGGCAGCTCGGGCGAGACCCGGACCGAGAAGTCGAGCCCCTTCTCGGCGGTCAGCGGCCGGAAAGTGGCCTCCACGTAGTCGACGAGCTGGACGAGCGCGATACGGGTCGGCGAGACGTCCATCTTGCCCGCCTCGACCTTGGACAGGTCGAGGATGTCGTTGATCAGCTGGAGCAGATCGGAGCCGGCGCCGTGGATGGTCTCGGCGAACTCGACCTGCTTGGGCGACAGGTTGTGGTCCGCGTTGTCGGCGAGCAGCTTCGCCAGGATCAGCAGCGAGTTGAGCGGGGTCCGCAGCTCGTGCGACATGTTGGCCAGGAACTCGGACTTGTACCGCATGGAGACCGCGAGCTGTTCGGCCCGCTCCTCCAGGACCTGCCGGGCCTCCTCGATCTCGGTGTTCTTCACCTCGATGTCCCGGTTCTGCCGGGCGAGCAGTTCGGCCTTCTCCTCCAGCTCCAGGTTGGAGCCCTGGAGCTCCTTCTGCCGGTGCTCCAGCTCCGCCGAACGCTCGCGCAGCTGCTCGGTCAGCTCCTGGGACTGCTTGAGCAGCACCTCGGTCTTGGTGTTGACGCTGATGGTGTTGACCGTGGTGGCGATCAGCTCGGCGAGCTGGTTGAGGAAGTCCCGCTGGATCTGCGTGAACGGCTGGAAGGAGGCCAGCTCGATGACACCGAGCACCTTCCCCTCGAAGAGGACGGGAAGGACGATCACATGCGCCGGGGCGGCCTCGCCGAGCCCGGAGGAGATCTTCAGATAGCCCGGCGGCACATTGACCTGGATCGTCCGCTTCTCCTCGGCCGCCGTCCCGATGAGCGTCTCACCGGGCCGGAACGAGGTCGGCATCGAACCGGCCGAATAGCCGTAACTGCCGCGCATCCGCAGCTCGTACGCGTTCTCCCCCTGGCGGCCGAGTTCGGCGCTCGCGGAGACGGTCGGCATCGCCACGAAGAAGGCGCCGTGCTGGGCGGAGACGACCGGGGTCAGCTCGCTCATGATGAGCGAGGCGACGTCGTCCAGGTCGCGCCGGCCCTGCATCAGGCCGGAGATCCGGGCCAGGTTGCCCTTCAGCCAGTCCTGCTCCTCGTTGGCGAGGGTGGTGTCGCGCAGGTTCGCGATCATCGTGTTGATGTTGTCCTGGAGCGCCTGGATCTCGCCCGCCGCGTCCACGCCGTCGATCTTCAGGTTCAGATCGCCCCGGGTCACCGCCGTGGCGACGGCCGCGATCGCGCGCACCTGCCGCGTCAGGTTCCCGGCCATCTCGTTCACGGACTCGGTCAGGTCGCGCCACGTGCCGTCGACGTCCCGGACGCGCGCCTGGCCGCCCAGGATGCCCTCCGTACCCACCTCGCGGGCCACGCGCGTGACCTCTTCGGCGAAGGAGGACAGCTGGTCGACCATCGTGTTGATGGTGTTCTTCAGCTCCTGGATCTCACCGCGCGCGTCGATGTCGATCTTCTTGGTCAGGTCGCCCTTGGCGATGGCGGTCGTGACGGCGGCGATCTGGCGCACCTGGCCCGTCAGGTTCGAGGCCATCGAGTTCACCGACTCGGTGAGGTCCTTCCAGGTGCCCGAGACACCCGGAACCGTTGCCTGGCCGCCCAGTTCGCCTTCCGTACCCACCTCACGGGCGACTCGCGTCACCTCGTCCGCGAACGAGGACAGGGTCGTCACCATCGTGTTGACCGTGTCCGCCAGCTCGGCGACCTCGCCGCGCGCCTCGACCGTCACCTTCTTCGTCAGGTCGCCGTTGGCGACCGCCGAGGAGACCCGGGAGATGTTCCGCACCTGACTCGTCAGGTTGTTGGCCATCAGGTTGACGTTGTCGCTCAGGTCCTTCCAGATGCCGGTGACCCCGCGCACCCGCGCCTGACCGCCGAGGATGCCCTCCGTACCCACCTCGCGGGCGACTCGCGTCACCTCGTCCGCGAAGTTGGACAGCTGGTCGACCATCGTGTTGACGGTCGTCACCAGCTCCAGGATCTCGCCCTTGGCGTCGACGGTGATCTTCTTCGACAGGTCGCCCTTGGCGACCGCCGTGGTGACCTCGGCGATGTTCCGCACCTGAGAGGTCAGGTTGTTGGCCATGAAGTTCACCGACTGGGTGAGGTCCTTCCAGGTGCCGGAGACCCCCTGCACCTCGGCCTGACCGCCCAGGATGCCCTCCGTACCCACCTCACGGGCCACCCGCGTCACCTGCTCCGCGAAGCTGGAGAGCTGGTCGACCATGGTGTTGAGGGTGTTCTTCAGCTCCAGGATCTCGCCGCGCGCGTCCACGTCGATCTTCTGCGACAGGTCACCACGCGCCACCGCCGTGGCGACGCCCGCGATGTTGCGGACCTGGGCGGTGAGGTTCCCGGCCATGCCGTTCACCGAGTCCGTCAGATCCCGCCACACACCGGCCACACCGGGCACCTGCGCCTGACCGCCGAGCCGCCCGTCCGTGCCCACCTCGCGGGCCACCCGGGTCACCTGATCCGCGAACGCGGACAGCTGGTCGACCATCGTGTTGATGGTGTTCTTCAGCTCCAGGATCTCGCCGCGCGCGTCCACGTCGATCTTCTGCGACAGGTCACCCCGCGCCACCGCCGTCGTGACCTGCGCGATCTGCCGCACCTGCGACGTCAGGTTGCCGGCCATGAAGTTGACGGAGTCGGTGAGCTCCTTCCACGTACCGGAGACACCGTCGACCCGCGCCTGACCGCCGAGGCGGCCCTCCGTGCCCACGTCCCGCGCCATCCGCGTCACCTGGTCGGCGAAGTTCGACAGCTGCGACACCATCGTGTTGACGGTGTTCTTCAGCTCCAGCATCTCGCCGGCCACGTCGACCGTGACCTTCTGCGACAGGTCACCATTGGCGACCGCCGTCGTGACCTGCGCGATGTCCCGCACCTGACCCGTCAGGTTGCGGAACGCGTTGTTCACCGAGTCGGTCAGGTCCTTCCAGGTCCCCGCCGCGCCCGGTACGTGCGCCTGGCCGCCGAGCAGACCCTCGACACCGACCTCCCGCGCGACCCGGGTCACCTCCGAACCGAACGCGGACAGCTGGTCCACCATCGTGTTGACGGTGTTCTTCAGCTCCAGCATCTCGCCGGCCACATCGACCGTGACCTTCTGCGACAGGTCACCGTTGGCCACCGCCGTCGTGACCTGGGCGATGTCCCGCACCTGCGTGGTGATGTTCCGGAAGACCGTGTTGACCGAGTCCGTCAGGTCCTTCCACGTGCCGGCCGCGCCGGGCACCTGCGCCTGACCGCCGAGCAGACCCTCGGCGCCGACCTCGCTCGCCACCCGGGTCACCTCGTCGGCGAACGTCCGCAGCGTCTCGGTCATCTGATTGATCGTGTCCGCGAGCTGCGCGACCTCGCCGCGCGCGCTGACCGTGACCTTCTGGGTCAGATCGCCGTTGGCGACCGCCGTCGTGACCTCGGCGATGCCCCTCACCTGATTGGTGAGGTTTCCCGCCATCGTGTTGACGGAGTCCGTGAGGTCCTTCCACACACCGCCGACCCCGGCGACCTCCGCCTGACCGCCCAGCTCGCCCTCGGTACCCACCTCACGGGCGACTCGCGTCACCTCGGCGGAGAACGACGACAGCTGGTCCACCATCGTGTTGACGGTGTTCTTCAGCTCCAGCATCTCGCCGGCCACATGAACCGTGACCTTGTTGGACAGATCACCCCGGGCCACCGCCGTCGTGACGAGAGCGATGTCACGTACCTGCGCGGTCAATCGATACGCCATCGTGTTGACCGAGTCCGTGAGGTCCTTCCACGAACCGGACATTCCACGCACCTGGGCCTGACCGCCGAGGATGCCCTCCGTACCGACCTCGAGCGCGACCCGCGTCACCTCGTCGGTGAACGCCGACAGCTGGTCGACCAGGTTGTTCACCGTCCGGGCGACCTTCAGGAACTCCCCGCGCAGCGGCCGGCCCTCCGGCCCCTCGGACCGCAGGTCCATCCGCTGCCCCAGGTCACCCTCGGCCACCGCCGACAGCACCCGTCCCACCTCGGAGACGGGCCGCGTCATGTCGTCGACCAGCGCGTTCGCGGCCTCGATCGCCGCCAGCCACGCGCCCTCGCTGGGACCGGCCTCCAGGCGCTCGGACAGCTTGCCCTCACGCCCCACCATGCGCCTGACCCGCGACAACTCGCCGGTCAGATGCATCTGCCGGTCCGCGACCTCGTTGAAGACGGCGGAGATCTCCGCCATCATCCCGTCGCCGGACACGGTCAGTCGTTTACGGAAGTTCCCGTCCCGCATCGACACCAGGGCGGCCAGCAGCCGCTCCATGGCCGCCGCGTCCACCTGCACCGTCTCACCGCTCCGGGGCCGTCCGCCCTTCGCGCGCGTCGTGCCACCACCACCGCGCCGCGCCGCCGTGCCAGACTCCACCGTGTCCCTCCCGAAGGGGTTGACCGTACTGCCCGGGCCGTCACCACAAGCCTGCCCAGTGTTTCACCGCAGCCGAACCTGGCGATAACAGTTCGGCAGCTTCGCATAGCGTCCCCGTCCCCGTGGGACGGAAACAGTTGCGACCGGCATCCGCTCGGACAGCGAAGGTAAGTAACCTGGCATCCGGCTGTCCAACCGCCCCGGGCCGCCCGGCGGGGGCGGGGTGGCGCGAAACGACCACCGGGCGCAGCGGGAGGGGCAGACCGAACCATGGCGGAGCCGGGCGTCGAGACGCGTACGAGGAGTTCTGTGATCACCGCGCGGGCGGCTGCCACCTTCGACCCGGTGGGGCGGTCCGTCGCGACCGCCCGCGCCTTCGTCCGGGACACCCTCCAGGGCTGGGGGTACGCCGAGGTCGTCGACGACGCCGTCGTCCTGACCAGCGAACTCGTCACCAACGCCGTCATCCACGCCGGCACCGCGGCCGACGTCCTGTGCCTGCGCAGCGAGGACGGCATCCGCGTCGAGGTCGCCGACCGCTACCCCGAACGCGAGATCCCCGTCCAAGGCAGCCGCACCCTCGCCCACCCCGACCGCGAGAACGGCCGGGGTCTGCTCCTGTGCGCAGCCCTCGCCACCCGCTGGGGCGTCGAGTACACGCCCTCCCGGAAACATGTCTGGTTCCAGCTCGATCTGCCCGAGCGCCCGATCGGCACCCGCTCCGCCGGACCGGTCCTCCCCGACGCCCTCCTCCCCACCGCCGACAGCCGCGTCCGCGTCGCCGTCGCCCAGATCGACCGCGGCGGCGCCATCACGTCCTGGAACGAGGACGCCGAGGAACTCTTCGGGTACGCCGCCGAGCAGGTCACCGGCAAGCCCCTCGGCGACCTCGCCGCCTGGCCGCACACCCCCGGCATCGGCACCGGCCTCGCCGAGGCCCTGCGCCTCTCCCGCTGGGAGGGCAGCTACGGCGTCCGCTGCGCCGACGGCCGCATCATCCCGGTCTACGCCTCCCACCTCCGCGTCCGCGACGCCGCGGGCGAACCCTCGACGGTCTGCCTGCTGGTACGGGAGTACGAACGCGCCATCCTCCAGACCCCACAGCGCCCCGCGGTCTCCGACCCGGGCGCCGAGAACCGCGCCACGGACCCCTTCGAGGTCTTCATCGGCTCCCCGGCCCCCGACGACCTCGACGGCCTCCTGCAGCGCACGGTGGAGCGCGCCCGCGACATGCTCGACGGCGACTCCGCCTTCCTCCTGCTCGCCACCGACGACGAGACCGAGTTGGAGGTCCGGGCCACCACCGGCCTCCCCTCCGCCCGCCAGCGCTTCGCCCGCGTCCCCGTGGAGACCGGCGCCAGCCGCTACGGCTCCGCCAGGATGCCGGCCGTCCACGAGGACCTGGCGGCCGTCCCCGGCGCCGTACCGCTCCTCGAAGGCACCGGCATGCGTTCCGTCGTCACGGTGCCGCTCAAGGTCGAGGGCCGCCTCACCGGCTCCCTGGGCGTTGCCGCCGAAGGCTCCAACCGCTACTCCAACGAGGAGGCCCTGCGCCTCCAGTTCGCCGCCGACCGCATCGCGCTCGCCGTCGAGTCGGCCCGCCTCGGCGAGCTCGAACGGCTCCGCCGCGGCTCCCTCAGCTTCCTCGTCGAGGCCTCCGACCTGCTGGCCGGCACCCTCGACCGCGACCAGACCCTGGCCCTCATGGCCCAGATGACCGTCCCGACCCTCGCGACCTGGTGCGCCGTCTACACGATCGCCGACCAGGCCTCGGACCCGTACCTCTCGTACGTCCTGCACGAGGACGAGGACCGCATCGACGGACTCAAGGCCCTGCTGTCCTCCATCGCCCCGCCGGACCCGGTCCCGACCCCCGGCGCCCGCGTCTGGTCCGCCCCGGGCGAGGCCGCCCACCGGGCCGCGCTCAGCACCTCGATGCGCGAACTCGGCCACGGCAGCGGCCCGTTGTCCGCCGGTATCGACACCACGCTGGCCACGGCCGCCGCGGTCGGCGGCGAGACGGTGGTCCTGCCCCTGGTCGCCCGCAACCGCGTCATCGGCATGCTCACCCTCGGCAAGCCCTCCGACGACCACTTCCGCCAGGAGATCCTGGAGCTCGCGGAGGACCTCTCCCGCCGAGCCGCCCTCGCCCTGGACAACGCCCGCCTCTACTCGGAGCGCATGGCGATCAGCCAGTCCCTCCAGCGCAGCCTGCTGCCGCCCGGCCTCCCTCAGATCGACAACGTCGAGGTCGAGGTCATCTACCGCGCGGCCGGCGAGGGCAACGAGGTCGGCGGAGACTTCTACGACCTCTTCCCGATCCGCGACAACGCCTACGGCTTCGCCATCGGCGACGTTTGCGGTACGGGCCCGGAAGCCGCCGCCGTCACGGGCCTGGCCCGCCACGCCCTCCGCCTGCTCGCCAGGGAGGGCTTCGGCGGCCCGGCTGTCCTGGAGCGCCTGAACGCGGCGATCCTCGACGAGGGCGCCCGCAGCCGCTTCCTGACGCTCCTGTACGGCGAGATGTGGCCCCAGGAGGACGGCTCCGCCATCCTCAAGGTCGTCTGCGCCGGCCACCCGCTGCCACTGCGCCTGCGCCAGGACGGCACGGTCGTCCCGGCCGCCGACCCGCAGCCTCTCCTCGGCGTCATCGACGACCTGGAGCTGTACGAGCAGACCATCACCCTGGAACCGGGCGATGTCCTCCTCTGCGTCACGGACGGCGTCACGGAACGCCGTGAGGGCACGAGGATGCTCGGCGACGACGGCCTGATCGAGGTCCTCAAGACGTGTACGGGCCTGACGGCCGGCGCGGTCGCCGCCCGCATTCTCCGCGCCGTGGAACGCTTCGCCCAGGAGCCCGCCTCCGACGACATGGCCATCCTGGCCATGCGCCTCCAGGAGCCCCTGAAGGCCATCTGACGACAGAGACGAGCGGGTCCCTGCTCCCTTTGGGGGGAGCAGGGACCACTTACTTGAGCTGAAAACAAAGAAGGCCCCCGCCTGATGGCGGGGGCCTTCTTTGTTTTCAATGGAGCCCTTTAACGGAATCGAACCGTTGACCTTCTCCTTACCATGGAGACGCTCTACCGACTGAGCTAAAAGGGCGGGAGTTCGGCGGCGTCCTACTCTCCCACAGGGTCCCCCCTGCAGTACCATCGGCGCTGAAAGGCTTAGCTTCCGGGTTCGGAATGTAACCGGGCGTTTCCCTAACGCTATGACCACCGAAACACTATGAAGATATCAACCGGATGACAACACGGTCGTTACTTCAGAACTAACACAGTGGACGCGAGCAACTGAGGACAAGCCCTCGGCCTATTAGTACCGGTCAGCTCCACCCATTACTGGGCTTCCACATCCGGCCTATCAACCCAGTCGTCTACTGGGAGCCT